>JAZKEF010000006.1:13116-149150 GCA_040387195.1 Bacteroidota bacterium | reverse complement strand
AAGGTGTTGGTGCCCTGTTGTGATGTGGTACATGTTATGGATATTGAACCCCGTTGGGGTTCCGGTTCTTTCAACAATCTGCGGCATCTGCGTCCCGCCTGTAGCGGGAGCGGGCAACCCATTTCCGGAAGACCATGCATTGTCGCGACAAAGGTTTCCCGCTGATCTCGCAGATTAAGCAGAAAAAAAGACCCGCCACCTGGCGGGTCTTATATGTTTTAGCACGATAGTGTTCAAGTACGGTTACGAAATAGCCGCTTCCACCTTTGCTATCAGTTCATCAGCACGCTGGTGGTTGGTTTGCAGAATGTGTTTGGCTTCGTCTATAATCTTGTTTGCGTAAGCGGTATCCTTTAATGATTTGGCATTTACCAATACATTAAAATATGCACCGCGCACGGCTGTCTTTGCGCATAACACACCTACACCGGCATCGGTGATGGAGTTCTGGTTTCCTTTTTCAATCATGGCCGCCAACATATCAAGTGATTCGAAGGATAGCTTCATTGTTTTTAACGGAACTTCACAAGCATATTTGGTAGCATCTTCGATGGCTTGTGTGCGAGCCTGCTTTTCGGCATCGGTACCTTTGGGCAACCCAAATGCATTCATAATGGCATTAAATGCCGCAGTATCTTCATCCACAATTTTTAACAGCTCTGCCTGGATGTATTGTCCTTTTTCGGCCCAGTCGCTGAAGGTTGCTGTTTGCTCTTCCCAGCCTCGTTTTCCAGCCGAAAGGTTGGCCACCATATTGCCCAGCGCAACACCCATGGCGCCTACATACGCACTGATGGATCCTCCACCCGGTGCAGGACTTTCACTTGCTGTTTCGTTGGCAAACTCACGCAGGTTCATGCGGATCAGCTTTTCGTTGGATGCATTGCGCAGTTTGTATTCTATAATTTTTTGCTGCGGATCAAACGGTCCCAGTTCATCCAGTCCCAATGATTTTACAGCTATGTGAATCAACTCTTCTTCGCTCACACCCACCGAACGTTTTTGTTTGTGCAGGAAATATTTACCTGCATCCAACAACGAACTCAATGGGATCAATCCCACCAGTTCCGATCCGGTAACGCGCACACCACGACTTTCGGCACTCTTGCACACTTCATCAAAAGCCTTGTGCACCGAGGTGATTTTATAGTTGGTAAGGTTCATGGAGATCTGCGCAATATTATACTCCTCAATAAACCACCCGATGGCTTTTACCGCTTTTAAGGTTCCCGGAATACGCACATCATTTCCTTCCGCATCTTTTAACACTTTACCGGTAACAGGATTTCCTTCACGTTTCACACGTCCCGCTTCACGCACATCAAATGCAATGGAGTTGGCCAGTCGCACCGATTTTGTGTTGAGGTTTACGTTGTAGGCAATCAAAAAGTCGCGGGCACCAATTACGGTGGCACCGGCTTTGGCGTTCATCACCGCAGCTCCGAAATCGGGTTTCCATTCGGGCTTGGTTATTTTATCAAAGAACCCTTCATATTCGCCACCACGAATGATGGAAAGGTTGTTACGGTCTTTGTTGGGTTGCGCGTATTCGTAGAGGTAAACCGGAATAGCGAGTTCTTCGCCCACTCGTTTTCCGAGTTTCTGTGCATACACTGCTGTTTCTTCCATGGTAATGCCACTCACGGGAATCAAGGGACATACATCCGTAGCACCCATGCGAGGGTGTTCGCCTTTATGTTTACCCATGTCAATAAGCTCACCTGCTTTTTTAATGGCACGGTAGGCAGCTTCAATCACCACATCAGGATGTCCCACAAACGTTACCACGGTTCTGTTGGTGGCTTTGCCCGGATCAACATCCAGTAGCATAACTCCTTCAACAGCTTCAATTTCGTTGGTTATTTGTTTGATGAGGGCAAGGTCGTTTCCTTCACTAAAATTGGGAACACATTCTATCAGCGCGTCTTTGTTCATGAGTTATGGTTTAGAGGGGGCGAAAATACAAAAAAATATACATGCGGGAGGGGATTGTTTGGGGTTTGTGTCTTCCATCCTCTACGGACCATTGACCACGGACTCCCAGAAAGAAGTAGGCAAGGAAGAATCCCGATTGCTATCGGGAGCAGTTGGCAAAAGCAAGCATATTCGAAAAAACCGCGGACTACGGACCATCGACCGCGGACTCTCTCTCCTGATAAAAAAAGCCCGAAACACTCCTTCGAGCATTTCGGGCTTTTTATTCAGTAACGGGCCTTCTATTGTTTCACCAGTTTGTGGTTGGTGAGGTGTCCGTTGATATTCAGCTGAACCATGTAGATTCCTTTTGGCAATTGTGATAATTGCGAGGTTTCAATGGTGTTCATGCCGGTATGCAGGTTTTGTGTAAGCGTTGCAATTGTTTTACCCGCAACATCCATCACCAGTATGTTGGCAGCAGTTTGTACTTTGCTGTCGATGGTTAAGGTAAGTTCGTTGGTAAATGGATTCGGGTACATTGCTGTGATAGTTTCATCTTCGTTATCGGCATTTACAATCACCGTTTGACTGATGGTTTCTTTACCGCTGAAATCGGTTTGCACCAAGCGGTAGTACAATACCTTACTATTAGCGTTGGCAAAAGCATTTTCATCGGTAATGTTGTAATGGTTGGTTTCATTGCTGTTTCCCTGACCTTCCACACGCGTCACTTTTTCAAATGATTTTCCATTCACTGAGCGTTCAACTGTAAAGCCGGCATTATCCGTTTCGCTTGCAGTAACCCAGGTAAGCTGTACATCCGCATCGCTGCGTTTCCCGTTGAAGTAAACGAGTTTTACAGGGAGTGCACTGCTGTTGGCACCCAGCACAAATTGTTTATTGAGCTCAGCCGGGTAAATAATCATCGAAATTTTTTGCGAAGCAAAGCTCATGGAGTAAGCCGAATCACGCAGTTTAAGCCAGTTTCCATCCGATCCTACCGCACGGTTAAAGAGTTTGATATCGGTTAACACAGGAGTTGTTGGAACACCACTGCCAACCGAAAAGTCTACAAATGAACTATCCATTGTTCCTGTTCCGTATTTGTAAATGAACCAGGTGTTGTTGCTCACATTGATAACACCACCCGGACTTGTAACAGGTGAGGTACCTTTTGGTGTACCTGTAAACCTATGAACATAATATTGGTTGGTACCGGCTTGGTTCACAAGATTGATGGCAACACCCGTATTAGGGAAAGTTGTAATTCCGGATGAACCTACAGAAGTACCGTCAACCGATGGAGTACCCATGGTAACATTCGATACCGCGAAGGTTGCTGCATTGTTAATGATACCATTGTTACAGTTACCTGCCGCATCGGCAATATAAGCGCCTCCTGCTTCATCCATTCTCCAGTATCCTTTCAAAAACGGACTCGCAAAATTGGCGGTACGGGTATGAAGACCCGATCTGATCTGACTTTCGGTGCGTGCTGTATCCCAAATTTTCACGTCATCCAAACTACCTCCCCAGAATGAAGTTGCTGCTCCGGTAAATGATTGTCCGATGAACAACGGATTGCCGCTGAACATTAATGTTCCTGATAATGGTTTGGTTCCCGCCACTTCACCGTTGATGTAAAGTATCAGGTTTGTTCCATCATACACACCTGCAATATGTGAGTGTGAAAGAACAGGAATGGTTGTAGCAGATACAACCGAATCGGTACCATTTAGGGTTTTTACTTTAAAAATAATATTACCCAACAGGTTCATGTATAAATCATATTGTGATACGCCTGAACTTTGCTCTCTGGATAGGATGTATTTAAACCCTGAAGTACCTGGATTTGCCCAAGCCTCAAGTGTTAACATAGAACCTGAAAAATCCAGACTTCCGTTGTTTGCCACAGTTGCAGATTGATTGGTTCCGTTTAATACAATATGATTACCGGAGTTAGTTGATGTATTGATATCAGCTACCGTAAACACATACGTTACGGTGTCATTGTTTGGCTCTAAATCTCCAAGTAGTTCGGTCCAAATTTTCATTGTATAAGTACCGGCCGTTGTTGGGTTAAACGATGTGCTCATGGTAAGCTCTGCACTTGTATTGCTGGATAAACTGATAGAAGGGAACAATGTAGTTCCTGAAGAAGCAACAGGTCCGGTGATTGTATATTTAACGGTGGTTGAAGAATATCCGTTTAGTCCGTAATTGAATACTTTCACTTTAGGGAAAATAGGAGGGGAGTTTACAACAACAACATTACATGGTGAAATTACAGATTGCACACCTATGTCATCGGCAATTTGCAAACGTGGCTCAACCATAAAACGGAAAGCTGAATTGGTAGATGCAAAATCATTCCATGCAGTAACTGTTGTTGCTTTATAATAAAACACACCATTACGGATAGGGTCCTCCACCTGATATCCGAAACCAACATTGGTTGTACCTGTTTGGCGTACACCTACAAAAAAGGATCCGCTCACCGGAACAATCGGATTAACATTTATGGTATTCACTCCCGTAACGGCTGTTTGAGTTGGGGAGTTCCACAATAAGACCCCTGGGGTGTCATTCACAACACTATAGATGACAATCTGGAAAGGTTGTCCACCTGTATTGAAGTTTACACCAACCTGATTGATATTGTTGCTTCCTGTGTATGGGAACTTAGCGATAAAATCACCACCCACACCATTAAATCCTACTCCACCAACGGCAGGTGCGGTAGGCTCTGCGTAGGCATATGTTCCGCTAGTGGCAACCTGATTAAATGCTTTCGAATTGTTAGAGTTTGTGCTGTCACCAGGAACGGTAACAGTCACTACGCTCGTTCCGGTACTCAAATAACTATAAGGTGTAAATACTGCATATTTATTCTGACCGGGAACAATTGTATCTATAAACACCGAATCTGCAAAAACATTAACTCCTGTAACATTCACTCTAACTTTTTGATTGAACAATGTATCTATACCTGTATTCTGAATATTGGCTCTTATAGTATGAGGATTGGCATAAGGTATTGGAAGTTTACCCAAAGTATACACTTCTTTTACAGCTGCATCTTTTAAATTGGTGAATGGGGTCGACTCATGTGCTCCTTTGTATGTTGGGTTTCCTCGGGTTACATTATAGTAATCGGCAAGAACATTTGCGTTTCTTGGAGCTCCTAAATTAAGAAAATCATTTATTGAGGCACCTGTTAATGTGAGATCAATAAGACTCACGAAGGTTACGTTTCCAAATATTGAATGTTGTTCGGAAGGTGTTGCTGCATTTCGATATGCAGTTTGTCCGGTTTGAGGTTGCAAAGTTCCGTTCCAAACAGCTGGAAATGGTCCATTGCTTGCACCTCCTGTAGCCCAATAAATATTATAGTCAATGTCATATGTACCTACAAAACCTGTTCCATTACCCGATACCCAACCAGCGGAATGGAATAGTCCGGCTGTGCCACCAGTTCTGTTATTAATGGAAACGTTGTTCCTGCATACCCACGTTGATAAAGTGGAGGTGTTTGATTTAAAAATACCGATTGATACTACCTGTCCTGCAGTTCCACCTGTGTGAGTTCCTCCGATTCGTATCGAGTTATTTATAAACCGACAGATTGCATCACCTGCTCCACCAAATTCAAATCCTCTAATGTTGGCACCACTTCCGCCATCTTTCATTAAAGAAATGTAATTGTTTGCCACTAAAATAACAGTTCCGGTGGCTGCGGTTGCAGGAGAAACTACAATACCTCTTATAAAATTGGTGGTTGCCGTCTGTATATCATAAATATGATTACGTGTAATGGTAAGAACCGTTCCCAAAGCATTATGCCTAATGTCTATTGCAGTTGGAGCAGTGGCACTACCCACAGTGTTGTACATAACATTTGAATCAATGAGTACCTTTTTAAAAGATCCTGTGGTGGAGAGAACTGCAGCATTCGCAAAATTCACAAATTCATTTCGAACAATCTCAATACTATCCATCGGGTTTGCAGCTGTACTGCTAAAGTATATGTTAGCGCGAGCTCCTGTGAAAAGACAATTTTGTATTTTGATATTTGAGTTAGGAGGTAATGGCGCAACGGAAGCTGAAAGGAGAATATTTGAAGCAACAACTGCAGTTGTTGCAGCATGTGTAAAACTGCAATAACGAATTAACAAGGCATTTACTCCATTGGTCACGCTGATGCTATGCGAATTAGCTGTAGCTGCAGTATGAGCCAGTCTCAATAATTTAGAAGTTCCTAATCCACCGGGACGGCCGTCAAAGGTTACATTATCGGAACCGGCTAAAGTGATATGGCTTGAGCCGGAAGTTGTGAATGAAAGGACTTTTTCAACTGTAGCAGTATCTGCCGGCCTTAATGTAATTGCAGAGTAGATAGCTCCGCTTACATTTCCGCTTTCAACGAGAGAACACGCCACTGTTTCAGTAGTGGAAGCGTGGACTCGAATATCAATAATTCCCTGATGTGTACCAAGGTTAATGGCATCGCATGCTCCTTTTAAGGTAGTGTAACTTCCGGAAGCCGTTCCGGCAGTAGCGTCAACAGTGATCTGGGCTTGTAACCTGCTTATTGATACAATCAAAAAAAGCAGTGCCATAAGGGTTTTGTAGTGCTGTGTCATATAAAATGGTGTTTTTAAGTTCCTACTAAATTATAACCAAAAACTGACAAAAATCAAGTTTAGGGGTAATTATTTTTAAGATAAGAGGCTTTTGGGCCTTATAAATGGTAACCTTTCATCTTAAAAGAGACAATGGATAGCTGTTTGATGGAGTGAATATTAACTTATATTTGCCGCGCCTCGGTAAATCATGCGTTTGTCAAAAACATACAACAAGGAAGTGTTCTGTCTCGAAGGAGACTGGAGCAAAAATCTTAAACACCAAACCAGTGTTCAGGAGGTACTTACGTTTTTGAAAAAAAACAGGGACATCGATTATATCCATCGTCATTGTGGCACCCGGGAAAACCTTGCATACTACCTGCAACAATGGCAACTCAAACGGTACAAGGATTACAGTATTTTATACATCGCGTTTCACGGTAAACCCAACCAGATTTTAGTGGGCAAAGAAATTGTAACACTTGATGAGCTGGCCGAAATGATGGGGCCCAATTGCCACAACAAAATCATTCACTTCGGCACCTGCCATACACTCAATACGGACCTGCGCCACATCAAACGTTTTCTGCGCAAAACACATGCATTGTGTGTATGTGGTTTTGGGAAAGAAATAAAATTTGTGGAAGGATGTGTGTTTGATATTTTACTGATTGATATGTTGCAGGAATTTCGCAACGTGAACAGTGTACAATTGTATATCAAACAATATTATAAATCGCTTGCCGAAAAGCTGGAGTTCAAACTCGTGCATTTATAAAATAAACACCCCGGAATTCGTCAACAAACAATGACGCGAGTTACTTGTTGCCCGCTCCCGCTAATAGCGGGACGCTAATTACGCAGAAAAGGATTAGCGGAATCTGCGTCCCGCTATTAGCGGGAGCGGGCAATAATATTACGAAAGACTTTTCATAACAAGAGCCTGATAGTATCCAATAGGCAGTTTTACAACAACTGCTTCAAAGCTGCTTCTGCTGTATGCACCGGAAGCGAACAGGTATAGTCATTGCAAACATAAATCGTTGTTTCCTCATGAATGATCTTATCGGCCAGCAACGGAATGGTTGAAGGTATATTCACCTGAAGGATAATGGCATTGGGAATATACGATGCCACACACTCGTGGTAAGCTTGCCGGGTATCTTTTCCGGTAATGATGATCTGGTACAACCCCTGTTCCATCCAACCCAATACTTGCATCCAGTTGGTATAACTGCTGGTATACTGACCAAATTTTGATTGCACGCTTTTTACCATGTGTTTTGCCATCACATGGTACTCGGGTTTGTCGAAATAAAATCCGAGTTTGTATAAACACTTTGCAAAGGTTGAGTTAGCCGAAGGAATCACATCATCCTGCAAATCCGTTTTGCGCGTAATGAGTTGTGAACCTTCATTCGAAGTGAAATAAAACAGGCCGGTATCTTTATTGTAAAAATGGATCATGGCCGTTTCCATTAACAATAGTGAGGTTCGGAGATAGTGTTCGTTTCCGGTAATTTCATATACACTCATCAGGGCTTCACAAAGCAATGCATAATCATCGGCAAATGCCGGGATGGATGTTTTACCGTTTTTATGAATGCGGTAAAGTTTTTTATTGATAAGCATGGTATCGATGATAAAATCGGCACATTGTGTTGCCCTGCTTAAAAAGGCCTCGTCATCAAATACGTTGTAAGCATCCGCAAATCCTTTTATCATCAACGCATTCCAGGAAGTGATGATTTTATCATCCAAACCCGGACGAATTCTGTTGTTTCGTTCAGCTAACAAAATCCGGTTGCAATGTTGGATGGTGGTTTCTATATCAGCAATCTTTTTTCCTGTAAACAATTCAAGTTCGGCATCGCTTGTTGTTTTGTGTAAAATATTACTGCCATGTTCCCAGTTACCGTGCGTTTCAATGCTGTAATACAAACTAAACAAAGGTTCATCTTCACCCAACAGCTGCACCAGTTCCGTATGGCTCCAGATATAAAACTTTCCTTCCACACCTTCGCTGTCGGCATCCAGTGCGGAGTAAAATGCTCCTTCGGGAGAGGTAAGTTCACGGATAATAAAGGCACTTGTATCATACACCACTTTGCGGTACAATTCGTGCTTGTGTTGCAGGTAACCGTGTGCATACAAACTCATCAGCTGTCCGTTATCGTACAGCATTTTTTCGAAATGAGGGGCCTTCCATAAAGAGTCAGTGGAGTAACGGGCAAAACCACCACCTACCTGATCATAAATTCCACCTTCGGCCATTTTGGTGAGTGTAGTGTGCACGGCTTTAAACATGTCTTCATCACCGGTATAATAATCATGTTGTAAAAACAGTTCCCAGTTATTGGGCATCGGAAATTTAGGAGCCCATGCATATCCTCCCAGCGTGGTATCAAAATGTTGTTTCCAGTTTTCTAAGATGGCCGTGAGGTCGGCATAGGAAATCAACTCTGATGGTTGCTGCGGAACAATATTCATCTTCACCACACCATTGGTTAACTCTGTTGCATAAGTTAACGCTTCTTCTTTTTTGGTAGCATATAAATCAGCAAGTGCCTTTAACACTCGCTCCCATTCGGGTTTGGGAAAATACGTTCCTCCGTGAATGGGTCTGCCATCGGGAAGTGTAATACAGTTTAAGGGCCAGCCGCCTCTTCCGGTTAACAGCTGCACAGCATCCATATAGATCTGGTCCACATCCGGACGTTCCTCCCTGTCAACTTTAATACATACAAAATGTGCATTCATGATAGCAGCCGTATCCTCTTTTTCGAAACACTCATGTTCCATTACATGGCACCAGTGGCAAGCAGAGTAACCGATGCTTACCAGCACTAGTTTGTCTTCCTGTTTTGCTTTCGCAAAAGCTTCATCGCTCCACTCATACCAATCCACAGGATTATGTGCATGCTGCAGCAGGTATGGACTTGAGGCATGGATGAGGCGGTTGGTATGTTTGGGTGTATCTGACATGTGTGTGATAGCGGGTTGTAGTAGCGGGTTGTTTAGTGGTCCTTACGGTATGGTATGCCTGGTTTAGTGGTTACATCCTGCACAAAGCTAGTGCGCTTTGCGGACATTTTTCTTTGTTACTCATATTAAATCCCGTAGGGATTTGTATATTGCGATGAGAAGCCCTGTGGGCTTCATGTTAATTTAAACCCCTAACCCCATGAGTACGTATACGCAAGTCATCTACCAAATTGTTTTTGGTACGAAGCACCGCAACAAAACGCTTGAAAAACCGCACAGAGACCAGCTGTTTAAATACATCACAGGTTTGCTGCAAAAGAAACAATGCCATTTGTATCAGATTGGCGGAGTGGAAGATCATATCCATATCCTCACAGATTTGCATCCAACCATCGCACTTTCTTCCTTGGTGAAAGATATCAAAATGGCAACCACGGATTATATCAAAAGAGAAAATCTGTTTCCTGATTTCAGAGGATGGCAAAATGGGTATGGAGCTTTCACTTATAGTATCAGAGAAAAAGACAGGTTGATTGAATATGTGAAACGTCAGGAACAACATCACCGTAAACTATCATCAAAGGAAGAGTATATGATGATATTAAAAGAAGAAGAAGTTGAATATGACGAACAGTACATTCTGTAAAGGCAACGTAGGTTTTGGTAGAAGCCTTACAGGCTTCAATATGAATTAGGATCAATATGCATAATTAGGAACATTACCTTAACCGGGATGCACACAAATAACGAGACCATAATTTTTCGATTGATAAGAAGCAGCGCTTTTTTGTTGCAGTTATTTTATATATTCCCCAAAGAAGTCCGAAGGACTTCAATATGATTAAGAAGCAGTATGCTTAAAAGACCCCCTAACAACTAACCCCTAACCCCATGCTCATCAGAACTTTTGGAAGTGCCGTTTTTGGCGTCAATGCTGTCACCATTACTATAGAAGTAAATGTATCCTCGCAAGGCATCGGATACAGTTTAGTTGGTTTACCCGATAATGCCGTAAAAGAAGGCAAGGAACGGGTGGAAACAGCCGTGAGGAACATCGACCTCAAAATGCCGAGGCTGCGAACCGTAATCAATATGGCTCCTGCAGATATCCGCAAGGAAGGTTCTTCGTATGACTTACCGATTGCACTCGGAGTGTTAGCAGCAAGCGAACAACTCAAGGGGGATCAGTTGGAAAAATATATCATCATGGGTGAGCTTGCCCTCGATGGAACATTGAAACCTATTAAAGGAGCATTGCCCATTGCCATCCAGGCGCGCAAGGAAGGTTTTGAAGGATTTATCCTGCCCAAAGAAAATGCACGCGAAGCAGCCATTGTAAACAACCTCAAAGTATATGGTGCTGGGAACCTTAAAGAGGTGATTGATTTTTTTGAGGAGAAGGGAACGCTTGAACGAATTGAAATTGATACGCGCAAAGAGTTTGAACTCAATCTGCATAATCATGATAATGATTTTGCAGATGTGCGCGGACAGGAAAACATCAAACGTGCATTGGAAATTGCAGCAGCGGGAGGTCACAATGTTATTTTAATTGGTCCGCCCGGTGCCGGAAAAACAATGCTCGCCAAACGACTCCCTTCCATTTTACCTCCGCTCAATTTGCAGGAAGCACTGGAAACAACCAAGATCCATTCCGTTGCGGGCAGGTTGAATAAAGAAACATCGTTATTGTACCAGCGTCCGTTTCGCAGTCCGCACCATACCATTTCGGATATTGCACTTGTGGGTGGGGGCAACAATCCGCAACCGGGAGAAATTTCACTCGCACATAACGGAGTCTTGTTTTTGGATGAACTGCCTGAGTTTAAACGTACAGTTTTGGAAGTGATGCGTCAGCCATTGGAGGAAAGAAGAATCACCATTTCGCGCGCCAAGTTTTCGGTGGAGTATCCTTCGGGATTTATGTTGATTGCTTCCATGAACCCTTGTCCGTGCGGCTATTTTAATCACCCCGAAAAAGAGTGTGTATGCGGCCCGGGAGTGGTGCAAAAATATTTAAGCAAAGTATCAGGCCCGCTGCTCGACAGGATCGATATTCATATAGAAGTAACACCCGTAGATTTTGACCAGCTCACCGACACCCGCAAAGCAGAGGGCAGTGAGGTTATTCGTGGAAGAGTTGTTGTAGCGAGAGAAGTGCAAAACGAAAGATACCTGGAGATGGAAGACATGTATTGCAACGCACAAATGAGCAGCACACAGGTAAGGGAGTGGTGTCAGATATCGACTGCGGGACAAACACTACTCAAAACCGCGATGAACAAACTGCAACTCTCCGCACGTGCATACGACAGGATTCTGAAAGTAGCAAGAACGATTGCCGATTTAGGACAAAGCGAAGAGATCAAAATTGAACACCTGGCTGAGGCCATTCAATATCGGAGTTTGGATAGAGAGAGTTGGGGTGGGAATTGATTTCGGTTTTGTGTAGTTATTGGAACGGAATTTTGTGCAAACAAGCAATCTGCATTGGTTTATTGCAGGTAACTTCGGGTACGTGAAGAAGTCACGCACGATACGTCCGACAACAGGTGACCAACACTTGGTTCAGTTTTATTCCATGATAAAAATACCTACTAATAGGTATAGGATGCCGCTTTTTATTGTCGCACCTTGCATTAACAATAGTGGCAGTTTTGGAATCAAGTCATCATAGAAGGACCCTGATTTTTGGGTGCAAACCATATACATGCAGTTGCTTGGCATCTGTTTTCTTTTCTGATTCATGTTAGTGCTTATAAGCCGGTAAACTTATCTCTTGAAGCATTACATCAAGTTATTGACAGACCTTAAAATCGAATATATGAAACAAACAATCTTTCTGAACCTGCTTATCTGTGGCGTATTTGTGTTGACAATCACATCTTGTTGTGAAGAGCCTGAGCCCACTCCGGTGACGGAGACTTTAATGGGAACAGGATGGAATAGCCAGGAAAATTTTTCGCAAACAATACCGGTTGCCATAAACTACAGTAATCATCAATCTGGAGGTTCGTTGCCGGCAAGCGTTGATCTTACATCCAAGTTTCCTCCGATTGGAAACCAGGGGCAACTAGGCACATGTGTTGCATGGGCTGTTGGTTATAACACTAAAAGTTATCTTGATGGTGTTGTTAAAAATTATTCACAGGCTCAACTGCAATCATATAACAATCAATATTCACCAACAGACCTTTTTTTCTCTATTAACCCATCCAAAAGATCATGTTCTGACGGAACCGTTTTTGATGAAGCTTTTAATGTTTTAATCAATAGGGGTGTTAATACGCTTACCAACGTCCCATATGATGAACAATGCCGTCCGTATTCACCGGGCAGCTCTGCAACAGCATCTCCAAACAGGATCAAGAATTTCAGAAGGATTGACGGTTCTGTAAATGAAATTAAACAATACCTCGCACAGGGAATTCCGGTTGTTATCGGAGCAATGGTGAATAAGGACTTTCAAATGTTGAAGGGCAATGGGGTGCTCACTAATTTGGACTATTCGGGAGCGCGTGGAGGGCATGCAATGGTCATTGCAGGATATAATGATTCGAAAGGGGCTTTCCGTATTATTAATTCATGGGGTAACTGGTGGGGCGACAATGGGTATGCATGGATAGGGTATGATTTTTTGGTGAACAAGTTTTGCATACAAGGTGGGCAGAGGTCACTATTTGTAGCGTTTAATGACAATACAAAAGCAGTTGATCCTCCACCTTCAACCGGAGGAGGTCCGGATCTTACGGCTCTGGTGATGTCCGACTACGCTACGTATCCGACAGCCTCACCGTACAGGACTGCGCGTAAAGCGTTTTTTGATATTAAAAATATCGGGAATCAGACAATCGAAGCATCAAGTAATTGGAATATATATTATTTGTGGGTAGATGCTTTTAATGCCAATAATTACGGAGTCATTTTTCGTGGTGAGTTCACAACTGCAATACCGCAGAACACGTATCAGAATGTTAATTCGAATTATGCCCGTATAAACTATAACCTGGCGTCAGGGGCGTCACTGGGGCAAATAATATCCGGGCAACCGGCAGTAACCTGGGATTATTTTATGCCGGCTCTTACGGGGAATTATTATCTGGTTTTGTTTATCGACAAGGGGAACAGTAATGAAACCAATCAAACCAACAACGTCTTTTATGTAACCCAGATCCCCAAATATTTTGCAAACGGTTATTCATCAAAGAGGGCTGATAACTCACTTCCAGAAAACAAATATCAGTTTCAGAATATGTTATCATTCAAGCATCATCTTACCGAGTCGGATGCAAATCAGGAAGAAAAGGTGCTCCCGTTCAGAAGCCTTTCCAATAAAGAATTTCCGAATGCTTATACATCTGAAGAAATTATTTTCTTTTTAAAGGAAAAAATTAAAAACGGTAAATTATAGGAAGCATGTTTTCGATAAAGAATTGACATTCTTTTTTTTGCGAACATACCGAAGCCATACCGCCCGGTCATTCTTGACTTTCTCACTATCTCTTTCTATAATTCTTCCAAGCGGGTTCCGTTGCAAAAGGATGTTTGCCTGTTAGCATTCCGTTTCGGGTTTGATGTAAGTTTCGCATCATCTTTTATTACAGGTTTTATAATGTTTTCTTCATTTATTATTTATAAGAGTAGCAGTATTGTATGATGAGTTGATTATTTATGGAATAAGTTGTTTTTTGTTTACATTCGATTGGATGTATTTTTTAGGGTACATCTTAATCCATTTATTCATTTTTTAACCCAAAACACAATTGTTATGAAAGAACACATGTTACGATCAACTTTTCTGCTGGCTTCACTTTTATGTATGAAGTTTTCCGTTGCTCAGTATTACGAGATTGAGGAATCTGTTCCGGACACCAACACGTATGTTACCGAAGGCAAAATTTACAGCCGCTCCGGTGTGAGCCATAATTTTGCAGTAGGTTACACAAACTACATCGAGAACGGGGGCAGCCGAAGTTTCAACAACGCCACAACAACCTCAACGGCTGTATGCACCAACCTGAGTACGGCCGGTGTTGCATTCAGGAACAGGTATTATATGTCGGCAGGCGGTAATCCCGATTATTCTAATAAAACATATTCCACTTGTGATATTGATAACTCAACCTATGCCATAACAGGTATTGTTGCTCCTACCGCGGGAAGTACCACGGGCAATGAAGGAACGATTTTTTATGCGCGTGTAAACAAAACAACAGGGATTCCCGCAGTGATGAGATCAATTGTGCTTACCTCACTCAACAATACATCCTATTCGGTAGGACGGAAAATTATCTTTAGCGGAGGATTTTGTTACATCACCGGAACCGTTTACAATACGGCAGCAGCCGGCCCCAATGAACAGCTGGTGGTCATAAAACTGGACCTGACCGGAACGGTTATCTGGAGCAGGATATTTGATATGTACAATGTGGCTCCGAATGAACGGAATACAGTTGGAAATGATATCCTGGTATCGGGTCCAAATATTTATGTTGCCGGAAAAACAAAAGGAATTACTTTAGGATCGCTGAATTCGGGACATGACCATGCATTCATCGCTAAATTGGATCTGGCCGGAAACCTGATCAATTTCCAAAGCTATAACTATGGAGGAGAAAACTCAGTATTCAATTCTTTTGTGATGAGTCCTTCGGGTAATCTGGTTGCTGTGGGTCATTATGAATATTTAATCGGAACACTTATTCCGTTGATCATGGAAATCACTCCGGCATTAACCGTTAACTGGATGACATCATATGAACTTAATCCACCAACTGTGGGTGGTATGAAGCATACCTTGAGTGACATCTATTACGGAGCGGCTACCAATAGTTATTTTATGACGGGAACATTTAACAAGACTCCTGCTATGCCAAGCTCAAATGATATTTTTGTGATGAACCTCAACACTACAGGAGCACTACTATCCTGCAGGAGCATTCCTTCTTTTCTTGAAGAAGATGAAGGAGTGAGCATTGATGCATTGCCGGCATATACCGGATCAAACGGGTTCTCAATTTTTGCCACTACCAAATCGTTCAGTACATTGCCAACAAAAGAGATGTTTGTAATCAAAACGGCCAATACGTTGAGCCAGTCATGCAACCTGGTTACTCTTTCCGCTTCGGATGTATTTAATACAATAGTGACCAATTCTTATAGTTACAGCGTGTCTCCGAATCATGGCTGGTCAAGTCTGGTAGCTGTTACACTTTCCATCGATGTAAAAGTTCCATGCAAGGTATTACCCTTTAAAGAAGATGAAGACACAGGTGGTAAAACAGGAATGGATGCATCTCCTTTAACATTTTATATGTCGGCAGGAAATGGTGAACATGAATTAACTACCATACCTGTTGGAAACAGGACAAATGAAGTTGGTGCGGTATATGATATTGATGTTTACGATTATTCCGGTAAACGTGTGATAGGATTCAAAGCGCAGGAGGGAGAAAGCTTAACCTTTACCGGTTTGGCAACCGGAATGTATATCATGAAAGTATTCAACTCAGGTAATCTTGTGGGATATAAAAAATTCCTGGTTAACTAGGATTCAATAAATACGATAATATAAAAACCATCCTTTCTCATCAGATAGGGTGGTTTTTTTATGATCACATTGCAAGCTCCACCATTGGATCCCAAAACAATTTTTCAAAATTCACTACCTGGTCATCCTTCACTTTCACCCCATCCTTTTTCAATAACTCCTCCATGCGGGTTTCGGTTGCAAAATGATGTTTGCCGGTAAGCATTCCGTTTCGGTTTACCACACGTTGTGCAGGAACATCCGGTAAGGTATGTGCGGCATTCATAGCATATCCTACCACTCGCGAACTTTGGGCGGAACCCAGGTATTTGGCAATGGCTCCGTAGCTGGTCACTCTTCCTTTTGGAATGAGTTTCACTACTTCATATACATCGTTGAAGAAAGTTGATTGATTGGTGGTTGGCACTGTTGTATGTTAATTATGTTGATGAGGAATCTGTTAATTGTGTTAATGGAATGATCGGTTGATTGAGAGGATAAAGTTAGATGAGTTATTGCATTTTGTCAATTTGTTTCTTCACATGGGCAACAACATAAGCGCGATAAATCGGAAGGTTGCAACTTGCGCATTTGCGCCTTACCTTCGTCCCCATGAGTTTTCAAACCAATATTAAGCTGGGTAATATTACCAATTTAAGTGATGCACGTTTTGCGGCAGCTGCCGGAGCAACCTATATCGGATTTTGTTTTGACCCCACTAATGAAAATTATATAGCACCCATCAAGGCAAAAGAAATCATTGATTGGGTAACGGGAAGTTCGGTAGTGGGAGAGTTCGGTGACCAGTCAATGGAGGAAATCCGGGACATCAGCGAACTGCTGAATGTGGATGTGATTGAAGTGAACAATACTTTGTTGCCTGACGAATTGTTGAGTCTGGGAAAACCTGTGATCAAAAAAATAAATGTGAACCAATTCAATACAGCACAATTGCAGACAGAAATTGATGCATATGAAAAGGTAGCGGATGCATTCCACATATATGCCGACTCATCAACTGAAAAATATGATTGCGACCAGCTTGTTGCGTTGTGTTCGTCACATCAAATCATTTGGGGATTAAACCTGAATGTATCCAATGTACTCAATATTTTGGCATCCTTCAAACCCTTTGGAATTAACCTTGTAGGAGGTTCGGAGGAAAAGGCAGGCATGAAAGATTTTGATGAGCTCAATGATTTGTTTGATGCTCTGCGGATAGATGATTAAGCTTTTTTGATAAGCTCGATCAATCGGTCTATTTCGGAAGTGTTGTTGTAAATATGAGTCGAAACCCGCAAGCAGTTTAAGCCATTTTCGGGAACCATGCGGATGCGCACTTTTTGCTCCAGTGCAGTTTTGTAGAATTGATCAAACTGCACACCTTTTATCCTGAATCCATTGATACCACAACGCGAAATATCCTCGATAGGTGTGAGCAATTCCATTTTGTCGCCTACACTTAACAATGCATCCTGCGTATATTTTCCCAGGTAACAAATACGTTTGTAAATGATGTTGATGCCGATCTCATTCATAAAATCAATAGAGGCTTCCAACCCGCGGTACAATCCCAAATTTTGAGTACCTCCATAATAACGGTGTGCACTGTCGGCATAATCACCCATCACCACAGGGTTCACGGCCATATTCCATTGTGCCTTATCGCTTCCGCCACCCACAAAATAAGGTTGCAGTATTCGCTGAAAATCCTTGCGCACATATAAAAACCCGGTTCCTTTTGGTCCAAGCATCCACTTATGTCCGCAGCTGGTGTAAGCATCACATCCCATCTCATGCAAATTGAGCGGCATCATTCCGGGACCATGTGCACCATCTACCACCACAAACAATCCTTTCGATTTTCCAAGTGTGCAGATTTCCTTGATGGGAAAAACCTGTCCTTGAGTGCACGGAATATGGGGCACGGCAATTACTCTTGTTTTTTTTGTGATTAATGCATCAATGCGGTTGAGCGTTTCGGCTGCGGTGCTGGCAGGAGAAAATGTTTTGAGCACAATACCATGCAGTTTTTGACGGTTGAGCCAGGGTAGTGCATTGCCAACGTGTTCATGCGTGGTAAGAATTACTTCATCTCCTTTTCGAAGTGGCAACCCCCACGCATAAATATTGATGCCTTCGGTTACGTTGTGTGTGAGTGCAATTTCGGACTCATCGGCACCTACAAAAGATGCAATTTTAGCTGAAGCCTTTTCCCATCCCGAATAGTAGAGAAATTGCTCTGTATCCATCATTCCTTGTTGAACTGCTTCAATCACTGGAGTTGGAGAAGGCCCCATGGTTCCATTGTTGAGGTAAGCAAAATTTTTATCTAATGGAAACTGTGCGCGTACCAATTTCCAGTATTGTTCTTCATCGGCAAACGAAGCTAAAGGAGCCAACGGTTGACGAAGCGCAAGGTCTCCCAAAGAAACACCTGCAAACATGGCTGCTGAAGTTTGTTTAATAAAATTGCGTCTGCTGTTGTTGCTCATGCCAGACAAATATCAATGGAAAATTCGAATAATGTGCAAATAGGATAATGTGCAGATGAGTATATGTGAAGATGTGCAAAGGAGGGGGACTAAGGGATGGTGGGTTAAACCATTTGGTGACACGTCACGAAAACCCGCAACCCGCAATAAATAACGCGCAACCTTTTCCCCCGAAAAAAGTATTTTCGTAAGCACATGGAAACAGTTAATGCAATAGGGGTGATGAGCGGTACATCAATGGATGGACTTGATCTGGCGTATTGTTCATTTACACTTGAAAATGGTAAGTGGAAGTATACAATTCATTGTGCCGAGACCATTCCTTATGATGAAAAATGGTTGGTTAGGTTATCAGAGTTGCCGAAACAACCGATTCATTTGTATGCTAAAACCGATGCCTTTTATGGGAAGTATATTGGGATGCAGGTGAAGCAGTTTATGAAAAGGAATAACATTACCGATGTGAAGATCATCGCGTCACACGGACATACTATTTTTCACCAGCCGGATGGAGGATATACTGCCCAGATCGGGAGTGGTGCAGCTATTTATGCAGAGACAGGCATTACGACAGTTTGTGATTTCAGAAGTGTGGATGTGGCGTTGGGTGGACAAGGAGCACCGTTGGTTCCGATTGGAGATGAATTATTATTTAGTGAATATGATGCGTGTATCAATCTGGGTGGTTTTGCAAACATCAGTTACAAACAACAAACAGAACGTGTGGCATTTGATGTTTGTGCGTGCAATATATTATTGAACAATGTTGCACGGCAGGCAGGAATGGAGTATGATGAAAACGGTAACCTGGCGAGAGAAGGAAACGTTGTAGAAGCGTTATTGAATGAATTAAACGGACTTGATTTTTTTACCAAAAGAGGTGCAAAAAGTATGGGCAGGGAATGGGTAGAGCAGGAGATATGGCCGGTGGTGGGCAAACATGAAATTGTGTTGGAAGATTTGATGGCAACTTTTGTGGAGCATATGGCCATGCAGGTTGCAAGCGCTGTGAAGGAGGCCGATATGGAAACTATTTTGATGACAGGAGGTGGTGTTTACAATAGCTACTTAATGGAAAGGATTGCAGCACTTGGAACAGCCCGATTCACTTCCGGATCACAACAACTCATCGAGTTTAAGGAAGCGCTTATTTTTGGGTTCCTGGGTGTGCTCCGGATTCAAAACAAATTCAATGCGTTGTCCTCGGTAACAGGAGCAAAACAGCACAGCCTTGGTGGAGCAGTATATGGTCCACTGGATTAGCATATTAGACGTTATGATGGCGTAATTGAAACAATCGACAATTGCTATGAATTTAGTTTAATGGTAGTTAATCAAAACAAATAGCGACATCATTAGCCTGATTTTGAAATAAGAGGCCGAATTTGAGTGTTGTAATTAGCTGCTTGTTAGTTAGATAGGACAAAACCTGCGCTAGGTCAGTATTTGCATAGCAAATTGGGTCTATATTCTCAGCAATATTTTGAAACTCAAAAAGTAAAAGCGGGTGTTATCCGATGAAAAAGGCGGTTCGTTGAAAAGCCGGTGCGCACTTCTTTTACAAAGCTAACTTTCACCCATGAATACTAGTCACAGGCCCCCCCTCAGGGTACCAATTATATCTTGTTTGCAACAAAAGCGGAAGACGTTTTTGTACCAATTTTCTTTCTTGGGTGTTTTATTCTTCCTGTTACCCCTATTTTCAAACGCACAATACCTGTTGGATCCTGCATCAGCCAGCGGTCCTATCAGCATTGTAACGGCATCATCTTCCGGAACCAATACTTCCATAGCCGTAGCCTATTCTATTCGGCAGCTTAAAACCACTTACGACCACACCGCAATAACGCCACCGACAACAGTTACCGGATTTACCAATTCGTCAACGCCTTTATTGAGGGTGAGAAGAAGTTTTGACAATGCCCAGTTGGATATTGGTTATGATGGAAACGGCAATTTGGACACTGTAACACTCAAAAATTTTGTGACCGGTAAAGTGGGTAATGCTGCAGCTACAAATCCAACTGCTAATGGCAGGGTTTCTATATTTTATGATCAAAGCGGCAATAGTCGTGATGCCTCCGTGGGCGTTCCCGTTCCTTGTCCTTCACAGGCTTCCGAACCATATATCGTAACAGCCGGTGTGATTGAACGTAATGGTGGTGGCCAGGTTGGGATTGCCGGTAAAAACGGTGGAATGTTGAGTGATGGGGGAACCGCATTTGATGCAGGTGCCAGTGGGTTTAATAGATATGGAATTGTAAATGACCGTACGTTGAATGTAGTGTCGCAACCCAGAGCATGGTCTACAGTGGGTGGTTCTGCCGATGGAAATGGAACCTATCTGGTTGACAGGAATGGAGGAGTCGGGATTCAGGACGCGCCCTTAACGTGTATCAAAGCTGTTGGTAATAACTGGGCAGCACAGATAAGAAATGAATCGGGTGATATTTCGCAAAGTTTTGCAGGAATTATTCCCATTTCGGTGAATAGAAGTGACAATGTTACCATCATCAGAAGTGGAAATAATTACCCCATGTATGTGAATGGAGTATTGGCAGGAACCGGTGTGTTGAGTGGAAATAATTCTCAAAGTCCGGTGCGTATTGGTTACGGATGCCAATACGGTGAAAATGTGTATTACGGAGAACTTATTTTGTTTCCTTCGGCATTGTCAAATGCAGATTTAGCCGCGCTCAATACGAGCCAAAATTCATACTATGCATTAGGTGCAACTCCGGGTTTATGGACAGGTAATACCAGTACCAATTGGGCTGTTGCATCCAACTGGAGCAACAATACAGTTCCTGATGCAATTACGGAAGTTCAGATTCCAAGCGGTACGCTCAATAACCTTGTAATAACAGGTGGACAAACTGCGTTCGCTGCAAAAAGTTTATCTGTTGATGCCGGTGCAACAGTTACCATTACCGGAAACCTGAATGTTACCGGTAATGTAATTGTTAATGGTACGATAAGCGGAACGGGAACATTATCGCTAACAGGTTCACTAGATCAAACCATTAGTGGAACACCCGCAGCAACAATTAGCAATTTGATTATTGCCAACGTAGCGGATACCGTTATTGGTACTACGAACTTGAACTTAAGCGGAACCTTAACGGTGAATTCGGGAGCTGTGTTTGCAATGGATGCGGCCGCTGTGGTTAACAATGCCGGAGCAGCCGGAACACTCACGGGCAGTGGTACTGTATTGGCCACACGTATCACATCTGTTTCCGATTTTCAAAATCAGTATAAGTTTTCTGCATATACCTTAAGCGGCTTAACAGTAAACTATGCCGGTGAAGGTGCCCAAATTGTGAACCTGGGCGTAAACTACTCCAACCTCATCGTGAGTGGAAGCGGCATCAAAACATTAAGCACGGCTGTTACAGCAACCAATATTACAGGGAACATAACCATCAATGCAGGTACGTTAAATACCAATAATTTTAATATCGGTTCGCCTACCAACAGAACCATTACCGTTGCAGCAGGGGCAATATTAAATGCAGGGACCTCTGTTATTTCTTTTGGCGCGGGTACTAAGGTGCTTGCACTTAACGGTACCTTGCAAACTGCTAATGTAAACGGTTTCTCAGGTGCGGCTAATACAACAATAGACGTTACCAATACTCCAACAGTTACACCTGCTACAACATCAACAGTTGAGTACACGGCAAGTGCAGCACAGGCAGTAACGGCAAGAACTGATTATGGAAATGTGGTTCTTTCAAACGGATCCAAGACAATAACAGGAACAAATACACTTGCAGGATCACTTACCATTAACACTGGTGCAACTTATAACGGAGCAGCAAATCCGGTATTGAATATTGGTGGGAATTTTACCAATAACGGAACGTTTACTTCGGGTACAGGTTTGGTAACGTTTAACGGAACGAGTGCACAAACTGTTAGCAGTTCAACATCACCACTTGTGTTTGCCGGAAGTGTTACGTTTAGTGGCGCATCTTCCACAGCAACCATGGCTGTGAATGCAACAACTGGAGGAAATCTTACGGTGAGTGCAAATAAAACACTGGATTTGGGTACATTCTCTTTTAACAGAGCATCGGGAGGTGGAACATTATTGGTACCCGGAACATTAAAACTGGGTGCAAATAGCGGTGGACAAACAGGAAGCAATTATCCGCTTAATTTTACAACAAGTACACTTGCAGGGGGTACAGTTGAATACAACGGATCCAATGCCATTACACAAACCATTTTTGCTACACCAACTTATGGTAACCTTACATTAACAAATGGATCAGCAAGCGGAAATGCAGCAAAAACGTCAACGGCATTTACTGTAGCAAATGGAACGATGACGGTGAACGCTGGTGCTACCATTAGCACCACTGGAAATGTCACAGGTACAACGGCAGGAGTACTTACAGGAACAGGTACGCTGGAAGTAAGAGCAGGAGTGGCACTTGGAACGCAGTATAATTTTGCTACGCCTACCCTTACCAATTTAACTATTACCTATTCCGGATCGGGAGGGACTTTGCCAGCGGGAACATATGCCAGTGTTTCACTGGTTGGTAGTGGAGCCACAACTTTATCAGGAAATATAATTGTTACCGGAAGCGTAACCATTGGATCGGGAACAACGTTGGATGTTTCCGCAAGTAATTTTAGCATTCAGGTTGCCAGTAATTTTACCAATAATGGAGCATTTACTCAGCGCAGTGGAACGGTTACGTTTAATGGAACAACCACACAAGCAATTGGCGGAACAGCATTAACCACGTTTAATAACATAATCATTTCCAATGCAACAAATCCGGTGGTGTTGAATCGGAGTATCAATGTTTCGAATACCTTGACCTTGAATGCAAGCACTTCCTTGATTCCGGACGATACCGTTATTATAAACAACGCAGCCGCAGCCGGTACTATTACAGGATTAGGGACCGCACATGTTACCCGCACACTGGCTACAGCTGATTATCAAAATCAATATAAGTTTACAACCAATACACTTACAAGTCTTACGGTTAATTATTCGGGTGCGGGCAATCAAACCGTGACCGTTGGAGGAGCAGGCGTAAATTATAGCAACCTTATTATATCGGGATCGGGAACTAAAACACAAAGCGCAGCAATTACTAGCGGCAATGTTACAGGCAACATTACCGTGAATGCGGGAACATTTTTTACCAATAATTTTAATATCGGTTCACCTGCAAGCCGAACCATTACAGTAGCTGTTGGTGCGATATTGAATACAGGAACTTCTGTTATTTCATACGGAGTTACTACCCGGCAATTAACCGTAAACGGAACACTTCAAACCGAAAACCTCAATGGATTGTCGGGTTCCACATCAACAACCGTGAGCACTACCAATACACCAACCATTACCTTAAATGCAGGTTCTGTTGTGGAGTATACTGGAGCAGGCGGACAAGTAGTAACAACAGGAACAACTTATCGAAACCTTCAATTATCATCCAACTCCAAAACCATTGCTTCGGGAACGTTAACCGTTGCGGAAGATCTTACCATTGGAACGGGGGCAACATATTTAGGGACGACAAATAATCCTGTATTAAACCTGGCAGGAAACTTTATAAACAATGGAACTTTTACAGCAGGTTCGGGTTTGTTTACCTTAAACGGGGCAACCCAAACCATTGGCGGTACTACAACACCCGCAACTCTGGGAAGCTTAACAGTAAGCAGTACGGTATTGGCAACATTGCTGGTGGATGCAACAATTTCCGGAAATTTAAATGTATCAACCACACGCATCTTTGATTTGGGAACATTTAGTTGCAACCGCACTGCTGCGGGTGGAACACTTACTGTTGCCGGAACATTGAAACTGGGAGCTAATACAGGAGGGCAAACAGGAAGTAATTTTCCAACTAATTTTTCTTCGCTTGTGTTCACCGGTGGAACCATCGAATACAATGGATCAAATGCGATTACCCAAACCGTATTTGCAACCACAGCGTATCATAATTTAACATTAACAAACGGATCAGGAACGGGAGATGCCGCAAAAATTTCGAGTAGTAATTTTACAGTTGCAAGTGGCGAAACGATGACGGTAGGCTCCGGAGTGACCTTTACTCCTGCAGTTGGAAATGTAATTACAGGAACAGGCGCCACCCTAATCGGCACAGGTGGAACCATTGATGTAACGGGTGGTGCAACACTGGTTGCGCAATATGCATTTGGTACTACAACACTTACTAATTTAACAGTAAACTATAGCGGTAACGGTTCCATTTCACCGGGTACGTATTCTACCTTAACCTTAAACGGAAACGGTACCATTACCCTTACCGGAAATGTGGTAGTGGTTACGGATGTGGTCATCGGACCATCAGCTACCCTTGCATCAGCCGGATTTGATATGGATGTAAACGGTAACTGGACCAATAACGGAACGTATACGGCAGGCGGATCACTTGTTCGTTTTGTGGGTACATCAACCCAAACCATTGGTGGTACTTCGGTTTCCTCGTTTGCGAGTGTTACCATTACCAATACTACCTCTCCAATTCTGGTGAATAGAGCAATCAGTATTTCCGGTACACTTAATTTAAGTGGGGCAGGTACGAATATTATTCCTGATGATACCGTTGTGATTACAGGTGGCGGAAGCAGTACCCTTTCGGGTAGCGGAACTTTACGTGTTACACGTATTGCGGCTACTGCCGATTTACGGAACCAATATATTTTTAATACATATACGCTTACATCGGCTACGGTTGATTATACAGGCCTCGGACCACAAACCATTAACAATACCGTTGGAACATACGGAGCTTTAATTGTAAGTGGAACCGGTACCAAAACATTGCAAGGGAGTATCACGGTAACCAATGATGTTACGTTTACTTCCGGCTCGTTTGCAACGGGAGGCTTTAACCTTACTACCAATGGTAATATTGTGAACAATGGTGTTACCATTAGCGGTGCAGGAAACTTTAACCTTAACGGAACAACAAGAACCATCAGCGGTACGTTTGCCAGTAATTTCCCAACCCTGGTAATAGGTTCGGGTGCAACGTATTCCGTGGCCAATAACAATACCTGCGCAGGATTAACTTTTACAGCAGCAAGTTCGAGCAGTTCATTCACCCTCAGCTCAAACAACTCACTTATTGTTAATGGGAATGTAACAATCAATCAACCCGGAACGACAAGTGTTACGAGCTCTTGGAATATTAACGCGGGCACGGTAAGTGTTACAGGAACGCTTACCATGGGCGGTTCAAATACTGCCAGCAGGGTTGCACGAATTGTGCTGACAACCGGAACGCTTTCAATTGTGGGTTCTGCAACACTTACCGGTTCTGCAACACCTGCCAATACACTTATTGATTTAAGTGGTGGTGCATGTTTCTTAACTTTGGGCGGAGCAGTAAGTGTTACTTCAACCCAATGTACACTCACCCCGGGAACAGCAAGCACTGTTACCTACAGCGGAACTGTTGCGCAAACCATTCCATTATCTACAACAATGGGATACTTTAATTTGATAACAGGAAACGGTCATGCAAGCGGGGCAACATTGGGTGCTGCAATTACGGCAACCAACCTTACCGGAGATTTAACAGTGGCAAGCGGAACATTGCATACCAACAATGTGGCTGCTACCATGGCGGCCAGCCGCACCATTACTGTAGCGGCAGGCGCTACCTTAAATGCGGGAACAACCTCTTTTATTATGGGAACAGGAAGTGTTGCCATTAACATTAACGGAACGTTCAGAACAGCAAATACCAATGGTTTTTCGGGAACGGCAACAACAGCTATCCGCACAACCAATACACCGCTAATTACCTTGGGTTCGAGTTCAACTATTGAATACAGCGGAACATCGCAAACGGTAACGGTTACGCAAAGCAGCGGAGCCCTTGCCTATCATAATCTTGCATTCAGCAATACCAGCGGAACCAATACCGCAGGTGGCAATGTGGTGGTAAATGGTGAACTAAGTACGGCAGGGGGCGGAACGTTTGCCCTCAGCACGTTTACTTTAACAGGAACCTTAACCACCGTTGACAACAGCGGAACCATTACAACATCCAATACTTCAGCAACGCCAGTACCGACCGGAAAAACATGGGGTGGCCAATTTACTTATTTGGTTACAGGTGGCGGACAAACCATTGCGAATGGAACATATAATAACCTTACCTTAAGCAACACATCCGGAACCAATACGGCCGATGGAGACATTACGGTGAACGGGACCTTAACAACAACCGGAGGTGGAACCTTAGCTCTTTCAACCTTTGAGTTGCTTGGATCGCTTACAACCATTACCAACTTAGGAACCATTACTACAGCCAATACAGGAGCTACCCCAATTCCAACCGGTAAAACATGGAATGGAATTGTAAATTACAATGCAACAACCGGAGGACAAAATATTGTTGCAGGCACCTATACCACACTCACCATGGGCAATACCAGCGGTACGCAAACGGCACTTGGAAATTTGAGTGTAACTACCTTAAACAACAATACCAACGCAACGGATATTCTGGATATGGAAACCTTTACGTTGGGTGCAACAACCATTAATAACAGTGGAACCATTCGCACCCAAAGTTTATCGGCTACGGCTATTCCGAGTATTACCATTGCAGGTACAGTAACCTATGATGCACTTACCGGTGGACAAACCATTAGAGGAAATACCTACACTAACTTAACCTTGGCCAATACCAGCGGCACCCAAACAGCATCGGCCGGGATTACGGTGAGTGGTACATTTACTACAACAGCAGGGGGAACACTTGATATGGTAACGTTTGCATTGGCTACCAATGGAACGGAAGCCAGCAATGGAATAATCACAACACAAAACACAAGTGCTACACCCATTACCTCCGGAGTTATCTGGGGCGGTACTATTAATTTCAGTGCAGCGGGCGCTCAAACCATTGTCGCAGGAACGTATACTAATTTAACCTCTTCCAATGGAGGAGCGCGTACTTTAATTAATGGCGGAACCATAAATGTATCGGGTGTGTTTGATGCCGGAACAAAAAATTATACTACCACCGGAAATACGTTTGATTATAATGGAACCGGGCCCCAAACCATAGTCTCAATCGATTATAATAATTTAACCATTAGTGGAGCAAGGGGAAGTTCGGTAATTACGTTTGAAGCAGGTACGCTCGGCCTAGCAGGGACTGCTACGTTTTCGGCTACATCCGTTACATTATGGGATGCAGCGGCAACAACAATTGAATACAATGGAGGAGCACAAACGGTGTCACCGACATTCGCGTACACTAATTTAACATTGAGTGGTACAGGAACGAAAACAACAACCAGTGTGGTTGTAAATGGAATATTATCAAGTGAGGGGAATAGCACAGTATTGGTTTCTGTAGCACCTACGTTTGGGGCTAGCGCCACACTTCAATTCAATAAGTCGTCTTATCCCGCTACTATCGGTACAACTGATTGGCCCGCTGCATTTGCGGGAGAGGGCGGGGTTATTTTAAACGCTGCAAGCGCAACGATAACATTAAGTGCCAACGTAAGAACCGTTACTTATGGAATTGCGGTAAATGTTACGGGAGCATTTAGGGTTAATCTGGGCTCACAAACCCATACCTGCAACGGACTCACCTTAGGGGGAGTTGCGCAGCTGACCGGCAGTTACAATGCAACGAATACTTCAGCATTTTTTATTACTGGGGCCGGGCAAATTACAAACAGTAGTCCGGTGAAAACATGGGCGGGCACAACCACAAGCTGGAATACAGCCGGGAACTGGTCGCCAAGCGGAATTCCTTCGTCCACTCAAGATGTGCTGATACCGAGTACCGGCACACAACCGTCAATAAATGTAGCGGCAACTTGCAGGAGTTTAACAATTAATAACGGTGCCACCCTGTCTTATACAAGCGGATCGCTTTCCATAAGTGGAGATTTTTCGAAAAGTGGAACTGCAAATTTTGGGGCTTGTCCTATTACGATAGCAGGTTTGACGAATCAAAGTTTTGATGCTTTTACTACAACTGGAGCTATTTCAATTACCAAAACAGCTGGAACAACCATACTGAATGGCGCCACAGAGGCGGCATCCGTAACTTTTGCACCGGCAGCAACTTCGTCTACTACGTTAGTGGTCAATGATAGCTTAACATTATCAGGAGCGATGGTATTAAACAATCTGGCGAATGCTAATACTGCGGCCACACTTGCAGGAACGGGAATTATTTCGTGTGCATCTTTAGCAGTTGGAAATGGAACTGGGGCAACAACTAATACAACAACTAGAACCCATACAATCACCTCTACCATTGCCAATCTTTCTATTGCAGGAAATTTAACAATCAACGGATATTTTGTTAATACTGACCGAATTCGCAATGGTGTTTTTACTCACACGAGTGGTGTAGTGAGTATTGGTGGTACACTTACAACATCAAATGCGAATGCAGCCAATACAGCTACCTATACAATGGGAGCATCTGGTCCTCAGTTAAACTTGTCGGGAGCAACTCCATTTACCAACACTGGTGCTGGAACGCACACCATCACCCTCAACGGAACAGGTGCCATTGTAAATTACAACGGAACATCAGCGCAAGTTGCGCGTGTAACAGCCTACTCAATCATGAAGGTGAACAACACCGCTGGTGTTACATTGGCCACTGGTACCAATACTATTCCTACACTCACCATTGGTGATGAAACACCGGCCAGTATTTTTAATGACGGAGGTTTTGCCATTACCAGCCCGGGCACGTTAAATTTAGTTTCGGGCACATGCAACATCAGCAGTGCATCATTGCCTGCATGGGCAACCACCAACATCAGTTCGGGAACAACGGTTGGGTATACCTCAGGTTCGGGACAAGTGGTGAGCATCACTCCGGCCTATCAAAACCTTACCTTTAGTGGGGCAGGAACCAAAACCATTGCATCGGGTACACTCAATGTGCTTGGGAACTGGAATGTTTCGGCACCCACAACACTTGCCACCAATAGTTCGAGTGCAACTGTAATCGGAAACATAAGTGGAAGCGGAACCATTACACCGGGAACGGGAACCATTTCGCTTGCGGGTTCATGGTCAAACGCAACAGCAACATTAGGCACAGGTACCGTTAACTATAATGGAACAGGTGCTCAAAGCATCGCAGCACTTACGTACAATAATTTAACGGTGTCAGGAGCACGTACGGGTTCCCCGGTGATTACATTACCATCGGGAACCATTAATATAACAGGAACATTTACGAATAGTGCCACAGGCGTTGGCTCAATAGATGTTACAGGAAATACCATTAACTACAGTGGTTCGGGGGCACAAACTATTGTTCCGTTCAGCTATAATAATTTAACAGTAAGCGGAGCAAGAGGTGGAGCAGCGATTACATTAGGTTCGGGCACCATTAATATTGCGAGCGCATTTTCAGTAACAGCAACAGGTATTGGTTCGTATGTTACAACAGGAAATACAGTAAACTATTCATCAACCAGCGGAACACAGTCGGTTGCAGGGTTTGTATACAACAATTTAACTCTCAGCAATACCAGCGGAACCAATACTGCCAGTGGAGATATTGTTGTGGATGGCGTATTAACACAGGCTACGGGAGGAACATTGGATCTTGGAGCATTTACCCTCACCGGATTTCTTAATACCGTAACCAACAATGGAACCATTCTTACTACCAATGTAGGACAAACACCGTTGGCATCCGGGGTTACCTGGGGAGGCACAGGTGTAGTAACATACCTGGTATCCAACGGTACGCAATCGGTGATGGCGGGCACGTATCAGAACCTAACCATCAGCAACACTTCGGGTACGCAAACAGCTTCGGGAAATATCAATATCAATAATACACTTTCGCTCAATGGCGGAACGCTCAGTATGGGTACATTCCAACTTTTGGGATCATCCTTAACCACCTCCGGAACCGGAACCATCACTACTCAAAATACAGGTTCAACACCTTTGCCGGCAGGACGTATCTGGAATTATGCTGTACTCTATACCAGCAGCAGTTCGCAAACCATCGTAAGCGGAACTTATGCAAACCTCACTGCATCGGGTGGAAACCGCACGCTTGCAAGCAGTGGCACCATTGGTGTATCGGGAACATTTACACCGGGCAGCGGAACGTATACCGTGAGCGGATCAACGGTAGACTTTAACGGAACGGGAGCACAAAGCATTCCCACCATTACCTATAATAATCTTGTAATTAGCAATACCCGTTCAGGTAGTCCTTCCATTACATTGCCTGCGGGTACCATTACTGTTGGCGGAAATTTTACAAGCACCACAACAGGTGTAGGTTCATTTGTAACTGCAGGGAATACAGTTGTGTACAATGGTGTAACACAATCAGTAGCCGGTATTACGTATGGCGATTTAACGGTGAGCGGAACCGGATTAAAAACACTGGCAGGAAACACTACTGTTAACGGAACCATTACGGTGGGCGGTACTTCCGGACTGGATGCTGCAGGCTTTACACTAAACGTATTGGGAGCATGGGTAAACAATGCAGCATTCACGTCCAACACAAGCACGGTAGTAATGGCAGGAAGTTCCCAGCAAACCATGTCGGGAACAGTAACTCCGGTGTTCAATGCACTTACCATAAACAACAGCACAGGTGTGGTAATGAATGCAGCCGTTACGGTTAGTGGGGCCTTATCCTTAACAAGTGGTAAACTCTCGGTAGGAACAAATACTTTAACGCTTAACGGTACCATTACCAGCACCGCTGCCAATAGCCTTAGCTCAAACGGTTCATCCAATCTTACCATAGGCAGTGCGGGTGGCAACGGAACTATTTTTGTAGACCAAACAGTAGCAGGAACCACGAATAAATTTGCAACCGTTACAGTAAACAGAACAGGTAATACCATCACCATGGGAAATAACATGGAAGTGGCTACGGCACTCAATCTTACAAACGGAAAACTGGCTATCGGTCCCAATACGTTAACACTTTCGGGAACGCTTGCCAATACGGCTACCAATTGTCTTGTTGCGGATGCAACATCATCATTGGCATTTACAGGTGCAGGTGTGCTAGGTTCAAGTGTGTTTTTTGACCAAACAACTCCGGGCATCACCAATAGGATTGTGAACTTAACCTGTAACCGTGCAAGTCAAACAATCACACTGGGTAATTCTATGCATGTTACAGGAACCGTTACGCCAACTGCAGGAACGATTGCTTCGGCAGGAAACCTGATGTTGATTTCGGATGCATCGGGGACTGCAAATGTAGCTAATGGAGGGTGTACCACTTGTTCTTACATCACCGGTAATGTGCACGTACAACGGTATGTTCCATCGGTGGCGCGCAGGTACCGGTTTATGGGAAGCACGGTTCAGTCTAGCACTCTGGCCGACTGGCAAAGTGAAATATATATTACAGGAGCAGGAGGAGCTGCCAATGGATTTGATGCGACTACATCCAATGCTCCAAGTGTGTATTGGTATGATGAAACCAATATTACCGGAAACTTAAACACAGGATGGACAGCTGCAACCCACACATCCAATACCATTGTACCGGGTAAAGGTTACAGGGTTTTTATCCGTGGCGACAGAAGTGACCCAGCACGCTTAACAGGAGCATTGAATGACCAGAATATTGTAACAATGGATTTAGTGGGTGTTCCGAATCAGGGTAATATCAGTGCTCCAGTATCGGTTACGTATTCAGGTTCGGGAGGAACAGTGTATGATGCTACCAATGACGGATGGAACATGGTATCCAATCCATATCCGTGCGGTTATAACTGGAATGCACATTATGACGACTCGTCAACACATGCCAATATCGAACCCGTAATCTGGGTATTGAGCGGACAAAGCGGAGGATATGTTTCCTACAATGCATTTGCAAACGCAGGAAGTTTAACAACCGGAATCATTCCGGCAGGAGCAAGTTTTTGGGTGAAAGCAAACAACAACGGAGTACCGAGTTTAACGTTTAAAGAACAATACAAAATAACAAGTGCACCGCTGGGAATTTTTAAAACCAACGAAGAAGAAAACTTCAGCATCCGCTTGTATTACGACTCCATTACCTATGATGATGCCACTGTAAAATACATGACTGGATCAACGGTTAATTACGATGTTTATGATATCAGAAAGTTGGCAGGTACTGTTACGCTTGGTATTTACGGCAACGATAATATTCACCTTGATTTAAGTGTAAGACCATTGTCTCTTGTAAACGATACCATAAAACTGAATGTAAGCGGAGTGGTAGGTGCTTATCAATTGCGCTTCAACAACGGTGATCAGATTGCCGTTGCCGAGCATGTGTTTTTGTTTGATACCTATCTTTCTACCGTAACCGATCTGAAAGTAACGGATACCTATAGTTTCAATATTGTATCGGGTGTACCGGCAAGCACAGGACTGAACCGTTTTTACATTGTGGTAAGCAATAATGCATCGTTACCGGTGAAGTTATTGCAGTTTAATGCACGCAAAACAGCGGCCAAACAAGTAACACTCAAATGGAGTACTGCAAATGAAGTGAACAGCAAAGAGTTTGTTGTAGAGCGTTCGGCAGATGGCAAGCAGTATAACTCCATAGCAACCGTTGGAGCGGCAGGAAATACGAATAAGTTAATGCATTATGAAACACGTGATGAACAACCCATGCGCTATAATTACTACCGCTTGAAACAGGTTGATCTGGATGGTTCTGTGTATTACTCACAAGTGCAATATGTGATGATGGAAGAAGTTACCGGAGCTAAATTATATCCGATTCCTGCACAACAGGAGTTGACCCTTGAAAACGATGTGCCGGTTAAATCAGTGAAGGTGTATGATGTGTCGGGACATTTGGTGAACACCATTCAGGGAACAGGAATCATCACACAGATTGACGTAAGCAAATTGAAAACTGGCGTATACATTTTGGAGTATACAGATGAAACAGGAACGGAAACGAAAGTGAAATTCAGTAAAGAATAAAAAGACTGAGGTTTCTCTCGGATCACGCAGAAAAGATCAGCGTTATCTGCGAGATCAGCGGGAAAAAAGATTCGGAAGACTTTTCACGGTGAATTTGACATTGCGGAGGTGAACCGGTTTAGGTTCATAACCTTCTTACGAACACTATATTCAAATGAGTTGAAGAAAAATAGAGAGACGAAATATAAGAATCTGACAACCCGTTCAGTCGGGCACCATCCATTTTCAGTCAACACACTGGGAATGTTACAGTAAACTGCCGCTCACTTCGATGGGCGCGATAACTTAGGGTTAGTGGTATAAAACCATCAATAAATGGGTGTTTGTTGGTGCAATTATTTATATTGCCTAAAAATCAGCGAAATAGCTTGTTTTTGCTATTCAATAGGCAAGGATGGTTGTTTATACAACAAAAGAACGGCTGAGCCAATTGAATCCTAACAACGGAGCTGGGGCGCTAAATTACGCGTGTGAAAACCCTGTCCAACATACTGAATGTACATTATTTACAACCGGGCTTAACCGGTTTTGCAACACTGTTATTGTTTATTGAGGGCGCCTCCTTAATGGCTGTGGAATTGATGGGAGCCAAACTGCTTGCTCCTTTTTATGGCAGTTCATTGTATGTATGGACAACAGTACTCAGCATTACAGTTTTAGGTCTCTCGCTGGGTTACGCAGCAGGAGGAAAATACTCCGGTAAAACAACTTCCTCTTCTTTGTTATTGCCCGTTATCAGTGTTGCAGCAGTTTGGGTGCTTTTGCTCCCGCAAATAGCATCAATAGTTATTTCCATCACTTCGGGTTTACCCTTATTGCCTGGAATTTTAGTGGCAAGCATCGTATTGCTCGTACCTCCCATGGTATGTTTTGGTATGGTAGGTCCGATGGCCGTGGGATTGCTTTCAGCCTCCACCAAATCAAAAAGCAATGTTGCCGGAAACGTATATTTTATTTCAACACTGGGAGGTGTATTGGCTACTTTCCTGTTAGGGTTTTATGCCATCCCCGAGATCGGACTCTCGGTAACCTCACGTATAGTAGCACTTGCTCTGTTTTGTTTGCCAATCATTCATGCCGTGCTTGTGTTAAGCACCAATATTCAACTACCGGAAACAGATGTAACCAACGTAGCCGCCTCTCCTAAACAAGTTAAAGACACATCAGTTGGTGCAGTGCATCGTTCCGTGTACCTGTATGCAGCGGTGGAAGGTGGAGCTGTGATGGCTGTTGAATTGTTGGCCGCACGCATGTTGGCTCCCTATTTCGGAGCATCATTGTTTGTGTGGGCTACTGTAATTGGTTTAACACTCATCAGTTTAGCAATAGGGTATTTTGCCGGAGGAAAAATTGCCGATAAACATCTTGGATTGAATACACTGCATTGGATTTTACTGAGTGCTGCGGTGTTTTTAATGAGCATGCATTTTTCGGCCCAATACCTTACAAATGCTTTGCAAAACGAATCACTTCAAACAGCGTTACTGATTGTAAGTGTGTGGTTAATTGTTCCACCACTGGTATTGCTGGGTATGGTGCCGACATTCGTGATCCGTTATTTTTCGAAAGATAGTGCATACTCCGGACAAGTAACCGGCAGGGTATTTACCTTATCATCGGTTGCCGGTATTGTTGCATTGTTTCTGCTGGGATTTTTCATCATTCCGCAATACGGCTTAACAGGACCTTCCCTTATTATCGGAGGATTGGTTGGAATCATTTCATTCTGGAGGTTGATTGTACAACAAAAATATATTTCGCTCTTGTTCTTGTTGTTTATGGCGGTATCGCTCTCGCAACGGAACCGTGTTGTTGCATCACCCGATGTCCATGTATTGCATTTTTCGGAAGGTATCCTCGGGCAGGTGATTGTTGCGGATGTTTTTAAAAACGGCAAAGGCGACCCACGGAATGACAGGATGTTGTTTGTGAACCGGATGGGTCAGACTAGCATAGACGAAAGAACCGGACAATCGAATTGGCCATATATTCCATTTGCTGCATCGGTATGCAGCAGGGTACCTCAAAATGGGAAAGCACTATTACTTGGATTGGGAGGTGGTTCGCTGGCAAATGCAATGGTAAAGCAACTGGAACTAAAGGTTGATGCTGTAGAATTAGATGAACGCATTACAACGATTGCCCACAAATATTTTGCTTTAGATCCTGCAGTAAATGTTGTAGTTGACGATGCCCGGCATTATCTGGAAACAACATCTGAGTCATATGATGTTGTATTTTTTGATGTGTTTAAAGGAGATGTATTACCATCCCATGTTTTGAGTCTGGAATGTTTTATGCGAGCCAAATCATTACTGACAAAGGGAGGCATGATAGTGGTTAATTTCAACGGATTTTTGAAGGGAGAAACGGGAGCAGGTGGTAGAGGGGTGTATGCAACACTCAAGGCTGCCGGTTTTGAAGTATATCTCTTACCAACACCGGGCGATGAAACACAACGTAACATTTTGTTCATTGGAATGCAACAACTTTATGACAATAAAGAGGTGAGAAACCCACTTCGTTTTAGGGGACAAGAAGTAAGGATGGATTCATTATTTGAAAATCCTCGAATGCAAACACAGGGAATGATGTTTTTAGATGATAAACCAATACTAGATAAATTGAATATTGAGGCTGGTATTATTTGGCGAGATCAATATAATCATGGTTTGACACAATTTTTTAAGGGCGAGGGAATCCCTCTTTTCAAATAAAACGTATGTAGGACGAGAATGTTAAAACATTTAAACACATATAAAATATCAGCCTTCACAGGAAAACGGCAGAAAAATACTTTTGCGTTAGGCCTCTTGTCACGAGTGCTAATTTTTAGTGTGTGTTTGGTAATGAGTAGTGTATTTGAAGCTAAAGCCGGGGCGGTAAACACAACTTGGACAGGAGGTACAAGCTCAGATTGGACAATTTCAGGAAATTGGAACAATGGTGTTCCTAACACAGATAATGGAAGTATTATAACCATTGCTGCAACGCCAACTAATCAGCCGGATATTGGAGCAGGCACTATTACAATTGGATTATTGGTCATGGAAACAGGAGCGTCCATCAGTGGAACCGGAACATTAAGGCTTGATGGCGCAACTATGACTGTTAATTCAAATGAACCCACTCCCGCTGCGATTTCCTGCAATCTTGCAATCCTTCAAAGTGAGACTTTCACAATAAATGATGATGCAACGGCTGATCCTGACCTAGAGATTAGTGGGATCCTGAGTGGAGCGTTTAACATCATAAAACAAGGAGCCGGAACTCTAATGCTTTCAGGAGCAAATACCTATAGTGGAACAAATTCTGTTACTGCTGGAACACTCATGAATGGAGCCTCGAATGCGGTCTCGAATAACACAGTAACAGTAAGTGATGGGGCAGTATATAATTTAAATGGATTCAATGAAACAATTGGTGCATTAAATGTGAATGGTGCAACAACAGGTGGACTCGTTGCAACCGGTTCAGGTACGTTAACTTTGGGCGGAACTATAACAACTACCGGCACTGCGGCATCTATAACAGGAATATTGAACCTAGGTGGAGCTGATAGAACGATTGCAACCGGTACAACGCCAAATGCAGTTACGATTAGTGCTGTTATTGAGGGTGCAAATGGAATAATAAAGTCGGGTACAGGAGCATTGACACTTGCCGGTGCGAATACCTATGATGGGACAACAGCTATTAATCAGGGATCTGTGAAGTTAGGTATATCCTCCTCTTCAGCTACATCAGGACCACTTGGATCAAATGTTGGGGGTACAACTGTAACATCCGGGGAAACTCTGGATTTAAATGGATTTTCACTCACCGGATCTGCAACCGAAGCTCTTTCTCTTAATGGAATTGGTCTTTCTTCTGTTGGTGCTTTAACTAATACGGGAGTAGCAGATGCTGGTTTTGCTGGTGATATAACACTGACCGCAGCAGCCACTATTGAAGCTGATGCAGCAACAGGAGCACTTACTCTTACCGGAAATATATCGGGTGATTTTGCACTAACATTACGTGGTACCGGTTCAGGTGAATTGTCCGGAGTTCGTTCGGGAAATGGTAGTGCAACAATTGTGATTAACGATGGAAGCACTTGGACTCTTTCCGGGGCTAACTCACATACCGGAGCCACAACAATTACTTTGGGTACATTGAAGCTGGGAACAGCGGGAAATGGAACAAATAGTCCGCTGGGCACAACAGGTGCAGCTACGTCCATTGCTGCTGCAGGAATTCTAGATTTAAATGGAATTACTTTAAGCACAGCAGAAGCAATTACTCTCACTGGTAGTAATGCTTCAATAATAAACACTGGTGCCAGTGCAGTATACAGTGGAAATATATCGGGTAATGTACTTCTAATTATTGGTGGAACGGGAGATGTAAATTACACGGGGATACGATCAGGAAGTGGTGGTATTACTAAAAATAATGGGAATACCTGGACGCTCTCCAACGATAATACCTATTCAGGTGTAACAACAATCACTACCGGAACGATTAAACTTGGTGCAAATGGCGGGGCAACTAATACACCATTGGGTACAACAGTGGGAGGTACGACAATAGCAGCGGGCGGAGCACTTGACTTAAATGGATTTACCCTTGGCACCGCTGAAGGAATAACGAGTATGGCAGGAACGGGAGTTTCGGGAGGAGGAGCAATAACCAACACGGGAGTCGATGCAGCATATAGTGGAGCAATTGTATTGGTTACACCGGGAGCCAGTGTTAAAACAACAACATCAGGCACACTCACTTTGAGTAGTGCCATAAGTGGTGCCTTCCCATTAACACTTGATGGTGATGGAACCGGAACCTATTCGGGAGTGCGATCGGGAACCAGCACTATTGTAAAAGAGGGAAGTGGCGACTGGACACTTTCCAATGTAGCAAGCACTTACAGTGGAGCAACCACCATAACATTAGGAACGCTCAAATTAGGCTCAGCAGGTGGTGCTACCAATACTCCATTGGGTACAACAGCCGGAGGAACAACAATTGCATCGGGTGGAGCACTTGATTTAAATGGATTTATACTGGGTACTGCAGAAGGAATAACGAGTATGGCAGGAACAGGTGTTTCCGGAGGAGGGGCCTTAACCAACACCGGAGGCAATGCCTCCTACAGTGGCAACATTGTATTGGTTTCTCCGGGAGCGAGCATTGAAACAACAACATCCGGAACCCTCACGTTGAGCGGTGGAATAAGTGGTGATTTTCCATTAACACTTGATGGTGATGGAACCGGAACGTATTCAGGAGTTCGGTCGGGAACAAGCACCATCGTAAAAGAAGGAACAGGAATCTGGACGCTTTCAAATGTTGCCAGCAGTTATTCCGGAGCCACTACCGTTAACGCGGGAACACTCCGATTGGGTTCAGCAGGTGGTGCTACTAATACACCACTTGGTACAACAGGAACCGGAACAACAGTGAACACCGGAGCGGTTTTGGATCTCAATGGGTTTACACTTGGTACTGCCGAAGGATTAACACTCAATGGAGCCGGCCTAACAGCATCTCCGGCAGGAGCGTTAACCAATACAGGCGCAACAGCTTCTTATAGTGGTGATATAACTTTAGGTGCAGCAGCAACAATTACAGCAACCACTTCGGGTAATTTAACCTGCAGCGGAACGGTTGCAACAGGTGCTTTTGCTTTAAACCTTGATGGCGCATCTACTGCGGTTGGAACCATGTCGGGAATTATTTCAACACCCACTGCTCTTAACAAAAACGGAGCAGGTACCTGGACTTTATCGAATGCAAATTCGTATTCGGGAACCACTACATTAAATTTAGGTCAGCTCAACATCAACAGTACTTCGGCAATTGGCAGCGGTGCATTCGTGATCAACGGTGGAACCATCGATAATACAACCGGAGGTGCCATTACATTAAGTACGAACAATGCCATTACGATAGGAGCAAATTTTGCTTTTGCAGGAACGCAGAACTTAAATTTTGGAACGGGTGCCATTACGAATACAGCAACAAGCAGAACGATTACCATAAGCGGAACAAACAGAACATTAACCTTTGGCGGACAAATGACCAATGGGTTTGCCGGAACACAAACCACAACCGTGAATGGGGCGGGCCATAATTTTACGTTGGGTTCTTATGCCTTGTCCAATTCGAGTACAAGTTACAATGCAACAATCAATGGAACGGGTAATGTGACCATCAGTGGAATTATTTCAAATGGTGGTACGGCAACGGCTTCATCACTCACCTATAGTGGTAGTGGCGTATTGGTGATAGCAGGCGCGAATACTTACGGAGGAGCAACAACAGTCTCATCCGGAATTCTGAGATTAGGTATACCCGGAGTGATTCCCGATGCAAGTGCATTAACAGTGGGCGGAACACTTGATCTGTTTGGCTACAATGAAACGGTAGGTTCACTTGCCGGCACAGGAACTGTATCAAGTTCGTTTACGGGAACTCTTACGTTAACAGCGGGCGGAGATAACAGCAATACTACCTGGTCGGGAAGCATTAACAACGGAAGTGCCACATCTGTAGCGTTGGTTAAAAATGGTTCGGGAGCACTTACACTTTCAACAGCCAATACTTATACCGGAGGAACAACCTTAAATGCCGGAACACTCAACATCAATAACGCAGCGGCACTGGGTGCATCAGGTGCATTTATTATTGCAGGCGGAAGTATCGATAATACATCGGGTGCAGATATTACCACCAATAATTACACGCTATCACTCAACGGAGATTTTACATACACCGGCAGCATTCCGCGTAACCTTAACCTGGGAACAGGTGCGGTAACCATGAGCGGGAGCCGCCAGTTTACGGTGAGTGCAGGAACTCTCACCATCGGTGGCGTGATTAACAACAGCGCACAAAACATTACCAAGGCAGGATCGGGAACATTGAGTTTTGGCAGTCAGGCATTATCTGTAAATGATGTTACGATTAATGCGGGTACATTTGTTTCTACCTCAAACACACTTACCCTTAACGGAAATTTTGCCAATAGCGGAACCTTTACACATAATAGCGGAACAGTAAATTTTAACAGGGCCGGAACACAAAGTATTGGTGCCGCAACGTTCAACAATTTAACCTGTGGCAACAGTGGTACTAAAACAGCAACAGGTAATATTACCACCAGCGGATTGTTAACCTTATCAAGCGTTCATTTGGGTTTAGGCTCCAATATTGTAACCATCAACGGAACACTCGCAGCCATGAGTGGATCCAATGCATTTAGTGCCAATGGTTCATCCTCTCTTGTTGTTGGCGGAAGTGGGGCACTCGGTTCCAGTATTTTCTTCGATCAATCATCATCAGGTATTACCAACAGGATTGTGAACTTAACATACAACCGTACAAGTGCTACGGGAGGAAATGCAATTACAATTGGCAATAATCTTCACATCACCGGAACCATCACACCTACTACCGGAGAACTTGCGGCAGGTGGAAACCTATTCCTGATCTCGGATGGATCGGGCACGGCAACTATTGCAAGCGGGGGATGTACCACCTGTTCTTATATTACAGGCAATGTGAATATACAACGGTTCATTCCTGCTGTGGCGCGCAGGTACAGGTTTATGGGAAGCACAGTTCAATCAACAACACTGGCCGATTGGCAAACTGAAGTATATGTAACGGGGGCAGGCGGAGCAGGTAACGGTTTTGATGCTACTACTACAAACGCACCAAGTGTTTACTGGTATGATGAAACCATGATATCAGGAAACTTAAACACCGGATGGACAGCCGCAACCAATACCAGCAATGCATTAACTGTAGGTAGAGGATACCGCGTTTTTGTACGTGGTGATAGAAGTGACCCGGGCAGGTTAACAGGTGCAGTGGGTGATCAAAATGCAGTGACGATGGATTTGGTGGGAGTACCTAATCAGGGAAATATTGCTATTCCGGTTTCGCTTACCAACTCGGGTTCGGGAGGAACGGTTTATGATGCAAACAATGACGGTTGGAACATGGTGTCTAATCCATTTGCATGCGGGTATAACTGGAATGCACACTATGATGATTCAACCACGCACGCAAATATTCAACCCGTAGTATGGACCCTGAGCGGACAAAGCGGAGGATATGTTTCCTACAATGCATTTGCCGATGCAGGTAGTTTAACCAGCGGAATCATTCCCGGTGGAGCCAGTTTTTGGGTGAAGGCAAACAATACCGGGGTGCCAAACTTAACCTTTAAAGAGCAGTACAAAATTACAAGTGCACCGCTGGGCATCTTCAAAACCGGTGAAGGTGAAAATTTCCGTATCCGCTTGTTTTATGATTCCATAACGTATGATGATGCTACTGTAAAATACATGGCAGGATCAACTGTGAGTTATGATGATTTTGATATCCGCAAACTGGCGGGTACAGTAACGCTAGGCATATACGGAGATGATAATATCCACCTCGATTTAAGTGTGCGTCCGCCAACATTGGTAAATGATACCATTAAGCTGAATGTAAGCGGAGCAAACGGAGCCTACAATCTATTATTCACCAACGGCAGCCAGATAGCGGTAGCCGAACATGTATACTTATTCGATACTTACCTCTCAACAGTAACTGACCTTAAAACCACAAGCACCTATCCGTTCAGTATTGTGGGTGGTGTGCCGGCCAGTACAGGCTTAAACAGGTTTTACATTGTGATAAGCAATAATGCTTCATTACCGGTAAAACTGTTGCAGTTCAGTGCGCGTAAAACCAACAACAAACAAGTGAGGTTGAACTGGAGCACTGCACAGGAAATAAATAGCAAACAATTTGACGTGGAGCGTTCGGCAGATGGTAAACGGTACAACACCATAGCTACTATAGCTGCAGGTGGTAATACCAATAAGCTGGTAAACTATACAGCCATGGATGCGCACCCGATGCGCAGCAATTATTACCGCCTCAAACAAGTGGATCATGACGGAACATTCACCTATTCGCAAGTAGAATATGTAATGATGGAAGAAGTTGCAGGTGCCAGATTGTATCCGATACCGGCAAAAGAAACACTTACGATTGAGCACGATAACGTATTAAGCAATATCAGCATCATTGATATAACAGGTAAAACAGTTCTGTCAAACAAAGGAGGCATGGCAATATACAATCTTGATGTAAGCAGCCTGCATACCGGTGTGTATATTGTAGAGTATACCGATGAAACCGGAAATGTATTCCGCGAGAAGTTCACCAAGGAATAAAGAGTAACTTAGCTCTACATGTTAGCATTCGATTTAACCGCAGCGAACGCAACGATTAACGCAACGAACGCTGCATGCTTTCGCTGTGAGAAGTCTTTCGGAATGTTTTTTCCCGCTGATCCCGCAAATAGCGGGGATCTTTTTCTGCGTTATCAGCGTCACGCTAACAGCGGGAGCGGGCAACCATTCACTCACGTCATTGTTAATGAAACTTGCGGTTAAAATAGAGTTACTACCGCTTATGCAATGTCTTGCTGTAGCAGTAACTATTGTCCTTTTGTTTATTCCGTTGGAAATTTAGTAATGTCCATGTAGAAAACTTCCCAGGTGTGACCGTCAAAATCTTCCAGGGTACGCTGCTGCATGAATCCATAATCTTTCATTTCGCTGGGTTCGGTTCCTCCGGCTTTCAGTCCATTCGCCATCATCGTGTTTACATCATCCACACTTTCCAGCGATAAGGAGAAAAGTGCGGCTAAATTGGTTTTGGTGTCTGCAATAGGTTTGGTTGCAAAACCCGCAAATTTTTCATGTGTCATGATCATTACAAAAATGTTCTCGCTCCAAACCATACACTTTGCGGTATCATCCGAAAATTGAGGGTTGTTTGTAAAGCCTAATGCGGTATAAAAGTCCATTGACTTTTGCAGGTTTTTTACAGCAAGATTGATGAAGATTTGTTTTGCCATTGGTAGAAGAGTTAGTCGATTATTGTTAAGCTAAGATATACAAAATACGGAAACGAAAATACGGGCTTAGCAGATTCAGGTACTTGCGGCAGCATGTGTAAGTTGCACTAACATATCAGCAACAAGCGGTGTTCTCCGGTTTTTTCCGTTGGTGCACGGTGAACGCAGGGAAGGGATTTACTTCCCGGATGATCAACTGCTAAGCGCCATAGATTCCCCTTACCTAAGCCCACAGGGCGCGCATCAGGCAGAGCCCGATAATGCAGATCAAAAAAATGTTCTTGTAAGAAGGATTCGAAACCTTCCTCAGGGCCGTTGTATAATTTTTTGAGTTCAGTACGTATTTCCAGGACAAGTACTTTTTGTTCGGCTTGTACATTGGGTAATAGTTCACTGGGCTCGCCATAATAGGTACATAAAAAGGTATCGGTTGGTATGGGAGAGCGATCTACATGAAAGGAATAAACATCGGTTGGAAAAAATGGGTAGCTATCATCTCTGTCGTAACATTTGATCACATTCAGGATGGGAGCACCTCCATGTGCTTTTAACACCTGCAGGTCGTTCAGGATAATTTCGCGGGCGAGTTGCCCTTGTTTGCTCAACTGAAGCTGAAGAAGATCCTCCGGATGGAGTAACATGATACTTTCGGTTAGTTCTACCTTGTTTACAATTTCAGCAAAATCACCCGTGAGGTTGCGGGTCCAGCAAACGGCATTCATTGCTCCATGAAACGATGCGGAGACAAGGTCTGCAAAGTTTGTTACAGAGTGAATTTGGTTTTCAGTGTGAGATGAATCTATCATTGGGGGAATATCAAGTATAACGTTTTGCACTCGTGCTTAGTTGCCGTTTGCGTGACGATAAATTGTCACACCAAGATAATGATAAAAGCGTAAAAGAAAGCCCGAAAAGAGCGATTAAACGGCTTGAGCAAGGGCGCTGCGTAAGTATCCCATTTTTCAGGACTAGTCATACTTTTACATCAGTAATCATGTTCTTAATATCGCCAATCATCTTTGATTTCAATAGTATAGGGTAATCTGCCGTGTCTTAATTTTTAGCAAAATCTAATAGAGGTTGAATATTGCCTTTGTCTCCTTCTCTAATTGCACGAATATAATTTATTCGTGTTTGATTAGCTTTAACCATGTTGGACTGATTCCATGCAAACACTTTTTGTCCAAATATTGACTCCATTATTATATCAGCCATAATGCGCGAATGTCTTCCATTTCCATTAGGGAAACAATGGATGTTAACCAAACGGTGTTTAAATCTTATTGCTATTTCATCAGTAGAATATGTTTTATTCTCAATCCAATATTTAGTATCGTCTAGCAGCATTTTTAATTCAATTCCTATTTGAATCCATCTTACCCCAATACTCTTTTCTGATTTTCTAAATTCGCCAGCCCATGACCAAACATTTCCCAACATTTTTTTATGAAGGGTTTTCACGAATTCTTCTGATAAAATTTGCTCGTGTTTAAATTTTGTTTTGATTGTCCATTCAATAGCTTTCTCAATATTTAATTGCTCATGCTCATCAAGTTCACCATGAGTAGTTATCGTTTTTATAAGCAAACCATCTTTTTCTTCTTCACTTAAAGGAGTTTGGCCATCTTCATAAGTTAAATCTAATCCCATAATGATTTACTCATTTCTCTTTTCAATTCACTTGCTAAATCATTAACAGCCTGCATGATTCTTTCATCACTATTTCCTTGATTTTCTAGCTTCATATTCTGACTGGTTCTCAGGACGATTGTTTTTGCCAATTCTTCAGCCCTTCGATCTATTAAATTTTTTACAGAACCATCCGCAGGAACAAAACCATAGACAAATTTCATATTGAAAAGTTCAGCAATCTCTTTCATTGACTTTAATGAAATTGTACCTGACGATTCGCTTTCTTCAATTCGCTTTGCCCCTTGCCTTGTAATACCTAATTTTTTACCTAATTGTTCTAAAGTCATATTTAGGGCAATACGAATATTATTTATCCATCCTTGTTCGGGAATAATAATTTTTTCCGTTCCTGAAAATGGCTTTAGCTTTCTATCAAGTTGGTCAACCAATAATGATCTGCGAGTTCTCATAATTTAATTTTATTAAACCGATCGACATCAAATGTAAATAAATTTGTTTACAAACGCAGTAAAATGTAAATGAATATGTTTACATATTGAATGATTTGTCAATTTTTTGGTTTACATTTTTGATATTTTGTCATCTAAATGGTTGACACGGATAAATGGCAGGTAACTTGTTTAAGGCCACTTTTCAATGCTTTAACAACCTAATTGGACGTTAAGGACGCAAATTACGCTTGTGACGCGGATGTATTGCACTTGTGAAAACTAACCAACGTACATCAACGATGCCGGTTTGGACATCGCTAATCATCTTTGATTTCAATGGTATAGGGTTATTTTTTGTAATCCCGGCCCTTCAAGATTTGTTCCTGTAAACTGAGGCAATACTAACTGATTATAAGTGAATTATCAACGCATATCCTGATTCAACAGTTCCCCAAAGTGGTAACATGCGTAAAAAAGCAAACGAACGGCCTTAATTAATGGATGAAACTTGTATATACATCAAAAAAGGGTAAAATAGTGCAATTACAACCGTTCAGGGCAGGAATACCGCAAGAAATTGATTGTGGGAATGCATTGGAGGAAATGATTTTTAGAGGGTAATGAACGGTTGTAAGTTTGTATCATGTTAACTCTCCAACATTTCACTAACAACCGTTCGCTTAGCTACTCAAAAAAATATGTTGCTATCCTTTTCACAGGGATACTCTTTATGTTTACTCACCATATGCAGGCTGCTACCATCACCACGGGAGGTTCGGGTAGCTGGACATCAACCACCAACAATGCCCCTTGGCCGGGTGGAGTTGTCCCTTCTCCGGGCGATTCCATCATCATTGGATCAGGTCATACGCTTACCGTAAACACAGCCGCTACATGCCTGGCCATCTATTTTGCTGTGAATGGTTCTGCATCAACCCTTACCATTAGCGGTACCAATTCATTAACGGTAACCAACGATATCACATTTTCAATTCCATCAGGCAACGTGCGCCAATTGGTAGCCATCGGATCAGGATTGGTTTCCTGTACCAATCTTACCTATACGTTAACAGGAAGTAACAATAAAGACAATGATGTAACCATTTCAACCGGAAGCTTTACCGCAAGCGGAAACATCAGCATGCCTGCCAGCGCAAGCCGTAACTCATTTGTTTGCAGTGGAACGGCAACAGTTACCGTTGGTGGTAGCTGGACCAATAGCGGTACCGTTACTCCAAGTACATCTACTATTGTTTACAACGGTGCATCAGCTCAGTCTATCCTTGGTATCACTTACAACAAACTTGTTTTATCAGGTGCGGGTACCAAATCATTTGGCGGAAACGTAACGGTATCAGATACGCTTACCATTTCGGCAGGTGCTAGGTTAAACAATAGTGAATCCACCAACCTGAGAACAGATGGTGTGTTTTATGTGTTAGGTGAGTATAACGAAACAGCAACCGGAGGTTCGGTAACGTTTAATGGGGGAGTAAATATTGCAACAGGTGGAACCATCAGCTGCACCATTGGCGAAACCTTCATATTTTCTGCAGGAGGATTGATTAACAATGGAATGTTTGCATGTGGAACCAGTAATACTTCAATTTTTCAAACCAACGCCCAGTCCATCAGCGGAAGCGGAACAACAACCTTTTCGACATTAACTGTAAACGTGGGCGTAACCAACAATACAACCATTACGGTAGCTACGGCTCTTTCGGGTTCCAATACCTTAACACAAGGATTGGGTGCGGTATTGAATATTGGTGGTAGTTCGGGTATTTCGGTAATAGCGGCATCTGCCAATGCCAATACGGTAAACTACAATGCCAACGGAGCACAAACGGTTAAAGGAACCACTTACCGCAACCTTATTCTGAGTGTATCGGGTGCTAAAACAACTTCATCAGTAACCGTGAATGATACCTTGTTTATGGAAGGAACTGCTACTGCAAGTACAGCTCCAACCTATGGTTCGGCTGCAACACTAACATACAATACAGCTACTGCTCGTAATACAGCAAATGAGTGGATCTCTCCATTTACGGCTAGCGGTGGTGTTGTGATTAGCAGCACCGGCACTATTACATTGATCGCAGCAAAACAATTGGGAAACAATACCAATGCTCCTCTTACCATCCAGTCGGGTGCAACCTTAAGCACAGGGGTTGGTAATTTTGGATTAACGTTTCATGGCAATTTTGTAAACAACGGAACATTATCAGCAGGGAGTTCAGCCATCACTATTGGAGGAACGGTTACATCACAATCAATAGCAGGTTTTACAACCAGCGGTTTGGTATCCTTAACCAAAACAGCGGGTACGGCAACGTTAACGGGTGCAATAAGCGGAGAAGATTTAACCATCAATGGTTCGGGCGGAACACTTAACCTCGGCAGCAGCCTTAACCATACCTTCAGCGGGGACATTACCTTAACTGCCGGAACCCTGAATGGCGGAACATCAACCACACTTAATGTAACATCATCAGCAGCTACCGCATGGGCAGGTACCGGTTCTAATTTTGATGGCAATACCGGTATGGTAAACTTCAATGGAACCAACCAATCCATCAATACAGCAACAACTTTTTATAATTTAACATTCAATAACAGCGGAGCTAAAACACTGGCAGCTTCGGTAGTGGTTAACGGAACCCTTACCATAGCGGGTTCGGCTACATTTGCCATCGGTGCCAACACACTTACGCTAAACGGAAATGTGAGCGGCTTAAGCACTAACCCAATCATCGGAGGCAGTTCCTCGAACGTAACCATTGGTGGTTCGGGCAGTATTGGCAACTTATTTTTTAGCCAAACCACTCCCGGAACCAGCAATAATATTGCAACATTTACCGTAAATCGCTCAGGACAAACGGTAGCACTTGGCAACAATCTTGATGTGAGCATATCCTTAACGTTAACTGCAGGTAATTTGGCCATCAACGGACAAACCTTAACGCTGAAAGGGACCAATGTGAGCAGTGTTGCCAATTCATTGGTGGGTAGTGCAACCTCAAACTTAGCAATAGCCGGAAGCGGATCCATGAACCCCATCTTTTTTGATACAACCATTGCAGGAACTACCAATTTACTCGCTAACCTAACCTATAACCGTTCGGGTCAAACCATTCCCCTCGGCAATACATTGAACGTTACAGGCGTACTTACTCCTACAGCCGGAACATTAGCATCGGGAGGATTTCTTACCTTGGTATCCTATGCTTCGGGTACTGCACGTATTGCCAACGGAGGATGTACTTCATGTTCATATATTACAGGCAATGTTACCATTCAGCGTTATGTGCCGGCAGTGGCTCGCAGGTATCGTTTTATGGGCAGCACGGTTCAGTCGACTACATTGGCTGATTGGAAAAATGAAATTTATGTAACAGGAGCAGGCGGAACCAACAATGGATTTGATGCAACAGCCACTAACGCACCGAGTGTATATTCCTATAACGAAACAATCATTACAGGAGATTTAAATACCGGATGGGTAGCATCGGCATCAACTGCTGAAGTATTAACTCCCGGTAAAGGATACCGTGTATTTGTGCGTGGCGACAGAAGCAATAGCGCGCGTTTAACCGGAACATTGGGAGATCAGAACCAAGTTACCATGAATGTGGTTGGCGTTCCGAATCAGGGAAATATTGTGGTACCCATTTCATACACCTCTTCGGGAGTTGTTTCCAACGATGGCTGGAACCTGGTATCAAATCCTTATGCATCGCCATACGACTGGAATGCGCATTATGACGACTCCAGCACACACAGCAATATCGATCCGGTGATCATGATTTTAAGTGCGCAAAGCGGAGGGTACGTTTCATACAATACCAATGCCGATGCGGGCAGCTTAACCTACGGAATTATTCCTGCAGGAGCAAGCTTTTGGATTAAGGCAAATGCGGCAAATCCAACCTTAATTTTTAAAGAACAATACAAAACATCAGGCACTCCCGTTTCATTGTTCAAAACCAGCGAAGGTGAAAACTTCAATATTCGTTTGCAGTACGATTCAATCACATTTGATGATGTAACGGTTAAATATATTACCGGTTCAACAGCTTCATATGATGCATATGATATCCGTAAACTGGCAGGTACCGTAACCATTTCGGCATACGGAAATGATAATGTTCACCTGGCATTAAGCAGTCGCCCGCTGGCAGCAACAGTTGATACCATTAAGTTATATGTAAACGGGGCAGCCGGAGCATATCAGTTAAGATTTACCAACAATGAAGCCATTGCAATTGCCGATAACGTATTGTTGTTTGACACCTACACATCAACCGTTACCGATTTGAAAACCACCGCTGTTTACAGATTTAATATTGTAAGTGGTGCTCCGGCATCTACCGGATTGAACCGGTTTTACATTGTAGTTGGAAGTTCATCTTCCCTTCCGGTAAAATTATTACACTTTACTGCACGTAAAACAGACAACAAACAAGTAACATTAAACTGGGCAACTGCGCAGGAAACCAACAGCAAAAGTTTTGAAGTAGAACGTTCGGCAGATGGCAAAACATTTACAACAATAACTACACTCGCTGCAGGAGGTAACACACATGCATTGATTAATTACGAAACAACAGACGAGCAACCAGCACGTGTTAACTATTACCGTTTAAAACAAGTGGATCTTGGTGGTGCAGTATCCTACTCACAGGTACAATACATTATGATGGAAGAAGTGGCAGGTGCTAAATTGTATCCGGTACCGGCTCATACCACACTTACCATCGAACACACCAATGTATTGACCAGCGTTCGTGTTTTTGATATTTCCGGAAGAGTAATGAGTACCCAAACCGGATTCGGTTCAATTGCGACTATTGACGTAAGTGCATTGGAAACAGGGGTGTATGTTATCGAGTATACAGACGAGACCGGCCAAACCTACAAAGAGAAGTTTACCAAAGAATAGGGAAGGCTGATAATAGTCATTCTCATTAGCGTGAATAATACTAAATTCGCCCGTCCGAAAAAGACGGGCGTTTTTTATTTATACAAGTATGAGCACACAAATTCAAAACCTGATTAAACGATACGAAGAGAAACAACCAGAAATTGTTTTCGAATGGAAAGATTCGGAAACGGAAGCAGAAGGTTGGGTGGTGATTAACTCATTGCGGGGCGGAGCTGCCGGAGGCGGAACGCGTATGCGCAAGGGATTAAACAAACATGAAGTAACATCTTTGGCTAAAACCATGGAAATTAAATTCACCGTTTCAGGTCCTGCTATTGGTGGTGCTAAATCGGGGATCAATTTTGACCCGGCCGATCCGCGTAAGAAAGGCGTATTGGAGCGCTGGTACAAAGCGGTAACGCCAATCCTTAAGGCTTATTATGGTACAGGAGGTGATTTGAATGTAGATGAAATACATGAGGTAATTCCGATCACCGAGAGCTACGGATTGTTGCATCCGCAGGAAGGTGTGGTAAACGGACACTTTAAAGTAGATGCTGCCGAAAAACAAAAACGCATCGATAACCTGCGCACAGGTGTTTCCAAAGTATTGGATGATGCACGTTTCTCTCCGGATATTACCAAACATTACGTAGTGGCCGATATGATTACCGGTTGGGGTGTGGCCGAAGCGGTGCGTCATTTTTATGATTTCTGGGGTCCTAACTTTGCGTATAAGCGTTGTATCATTCAGGGATGGGGTAACGTTGCGGCAGCAGCGGCCTATTACCTTTCACAAATGAATGTACTGGTAGTGGGAATCATCGATCGCGAAGGTGGATTAATGGATCCTAAAGGATTTTCAAAAGACCAGATCAAACAATTGTTCATTGAGCGCGATGGAAATAAACTGTCAAAGGATACCTGCAAAAAGATGGGATTGGATTTTATCGGTTATGATGAATTGAACCAAAAAATCTGGAGCGTGGGAGCGGAAGTGTTTATTCCTGCCGCAGCATCACGTATGCTTACACAGGAACAATTGGATACCATGGTAGCGAGTGACCTGGAAGTAATATCATGTGGTGCAAACGTACCCTTTGCCGATACCGAAATTTTCCTAGGGCCAATCGGAAACAGTGCCGATGATCAGGTAGCCGTTATTCCGGATTTTATTGCAAACTGCGGTATGGCACGCACCTTCGCTTATTGCATGAGCGAAAGTTTTGAGTTGAACGATGAAGCCATTTTTAAGGATTCGTCCGTAACCATTCGCCAGGCAATGATGCGCTTAAACCAATTCAACCCGAAACGTACCGGTCTTTTGAAAAAAGGATTGGAGATGAGCATGGTGAATTTGGTTAAGTAGTTATTGGTTAATAGGTAATCTGTCAACATATAGCTTAGGGTTTAAACCCTAAGCTATATTTGTTAAGAAGATTATATTGCATTATAAAAGATTCCGCATACATACGCTCTTATCTCAACAATTAAATCAGATCTATTAACTGGCATGAAACTAAGTGCCAACAGCAAATAGCAAACATATGCAATTCGAAAACACATTAGCTTTCGCTCAGCAGTTGGATTCTCAAGATTCACTGTCCAGATTCAGAAACGAATTTCACCTTCTGCAAAAAGATGGTAAACCGGCCGTGTATTTATGCGGTAACTCATTGGGGCTGCAACCGAAAAACGTTCGTGCAGCCATCGATCAGGAGTTAAAAGACTGGGCTGAGTTAGGTGTAGAGGGTCACTTTGATGGTAAAAATCCATGGATGTATTACCACCATTTTTTAACCGAAAAGGCAGCGAGAGTGGTGGGCGCTAAACCGGGTGAAGTGGTGATCATGAATAACCTCACCGCCAACTTACATTTGATGATGGTGAGTTTTTACCGTCCCACCAAAACACGTTATAAAATCATGATGGAAGTGTCGGCTTTTCCAAGCGACCAATATGCGATGGAAACCCAGGCACGTTTTCATGGTTTGAACCCTGATGATGCCATTATTGAATTAAAACCACGCGATGGTGAATACACCTTACGCACGGAAGATATTCTAGCAACCATTGACGCGAATAAAGATGAACTTGCCATCGTAATGATGGGTGGGGTAAACTATTATACCGGACAGGCATTTGATATGGACACCATCACCAAAGCAGCACATGCAGTTGGTGCAACTGTTGGTTTTGATTGCGCACACGCAGCAGGAAATCTACGATTGCAATTGCACGACTGGGATGTGGATTTTGCCGTTTGGTGTACCTATAAATATTTAAACTCCGGTCCGGGTGGAACAAGTGGCGTGTTTGTACACGAACGCCATGCTAAAAATCCGGAATTGGTTCGTTTTGCCGGCTGGTGGGGACATGATGAGAAAGAACGTTTCCAGATGAAAAAAGGTTTTAAGCCGATGGAAGGTGCAGCAGGATGGCAACTAAGCAATGCGCAGATCTTTCCGATGGCTATTCACAAAGCATCATTGGAATTGTTTGATGAAGCTGGCATTGAAAACTTACGCGCAAAAAGTGAAAAGCTAACGGCATATCTTGAATTTATCCTTGCCGATTTCACAGATCATTTAACCGTAATCACTCCTAAAACCACTGCCGACAGAGGGTGCCAACTTTCCATTATTGTGAAAGAGAATGGCAAAAAATTGTTTGACTACATGAACGAAAATGGCATCATGCCCGATTGGCGCGAACCGGATGTAATCCGCATGAGCCCGGTGCCGATGTACAATTCGTTTGAAGATGTTTTTAGAATCGGTGAAGTATTAAAACAGTATTTTAATCAATAGAGAATCGCCACAGATTATCACAGATTAATTGTATAAATAGTCTGTGATAATCTGTGGCTAACAGCTAAGATAATGACACAAAGAATTACGATTGTAGGCGGAGGTCTTTCCGGAAGTTTGCTGGCTATTTATATGGCTAAACGTGGGTTTGAAGTAAACCTGTTTGAACGCAGGCCTGATATGCGTAAAGCAAGCATCTACCAGGGAAGATCCATTAACCTTGCATTGAGTACACGTGGTTTGAATGCATTGTCTAAAATTGGGCTGGATGCAGAAATTTTAGCTGATGCCATTCCGATGTACGGCCGCATGATGCACAGCAAAACAGGAGAGCTTTCGTATCATCCTTATGGAAAAGATGGTCAGGCAATCAATTCTGTTTCTCGTGGAAGGCTAAATGTAAAGTTGATTGAGCTTGCTGATGAATTTCCAAACATCACCCTGCATTTTAATACCCGATGTGTGGATGTAGATGTCGATAAAAGCATTGCCACATTTGAGTTGGAGGATGGTTCAGACAAAACGGTGCAAAGCGATCGCATCATTGGAACGGACGGTGCATTTGCGGCTACCCGCGGTAAATTGCAAGTAAGCGACCGGTTCAATTATTCGCAGCAATATTTACACGTAGGGTATAAAGAATTGGCCATTCCTGCCGGGGCAAACGGAGCATTCCTGATGGAAAAAAATGCCTTGCATATCTGGCCGCGCGGTTCGTTTATGATGATTGCATTGCCCAATCCATCAGGCGATTTTACCTGCACCTTGTTTGTTCCCCATGAGAAATTTGAAAGCATCAAAACAGAGGCAGATATCCGGAAGTTTTTTGAAGAAGAGTTTGCCGATGCACTTCCGATGATGCCAACCTTGCTTGAAGATTACAAACAAAATCCGATTGGAAGTTTGGTTACCGTAAAATGTTATCCTTGGGTGAAGGACGATAAACTGGCATTGATGGGAGATGCTGCACATGCTGTTGTTCCGTTTTACGGACAAGGAATGAATTGCAGTTTTGAAGATGTGGTGGTATTTGATGATATGGTAGAGAAGTATGGTGAAGATTGGAAAACTATTTTTGATGAATACCAGAAAGAACGCAAACCCAATGCCGATGCCATTGCCGATTTAGCTGTTCAAAACTATTACGAAATGGCAGATAAGGTTGGCGATAAACATTTTCTTCATAAAAAGCACATTGAGCATGATTTGATGGAGTTGTATCCTGATAAATTCAAGTCGCAATATGAACTCACCACGTTTAGTTTGACAGGCTACAAATATGCATTGGATCAGGGCAGGAAAAATGATGTATTGCTCGAAAAAATTATTGCAGAAGGAGCAGAGGAAAAAATAAAAGATCCGGCATTTATGGAATCGCTTTGGCCGTTACTGGCATAAGTTTATTTCTCAAATCACGCACAGCATAATTGAGGTGTAGGTAATAAGTTACTTACACCTTTTTGTTTTATATTCGTTTTACGTCAATAGAGTAGCCGCTTATGAACGAACCGAATCCCTCTTTAAAATACAAAATGGTGTTGTGCTGCCTTTTCGCACCAGCATTTCATGCTAACTTCAGCAATTTAACCGTTCTTATTTTCGATAAAATTATTGGCTTTGAACCGACAAGGGTAACTTATTTCGGAGTGTTCGGTTGCCATACGGAATCCTGGATGGGAGTGGCTTATTTTTTCACGTTTGTGCCATTTAATGTTGCATTGATCTGGTTAGGTTATACACTCAGCAAGCATGCATCAGTTCTTCATAAACTATTGGGAGCAGTCTTGTTGTTTACCATTCCATATACCCTTGGATATGAGTTGCTGAATATTGCATTCGGTTATCATCCGTGGGCGTTTCTTGATTATAAGGAGAAGGGTTTGTTAAGAGAGGTTCCTGTGTTTGGGAATTCCTATACTTTCGCATGGGTAAGTTTTAGTGTTAGACATGTTTTGCTACTGTTTTATAGTTACTTGTGTTACCGTGTCGTATTTAAGTATTGGGATACACAGATGAGAATATACTTCTTTACCTATGGGGCCATTGCCTGCGCATTGGGTTTGTATGGGTGGTACTTTTTAGTAGGGCCGTTTGTATATCGATAAGTCTTCAGGCTTTTTTCTGTTTTATAATTCGGGTAATTGTTGCAACTTTATCTTCTAATTCTATACCTATGAAAAGATCCATTGTTATGCTGCTTATTGTTTTCCGATTATCGGTTGTGGCACAAACCAATTACCAGTTGCCACCTTCCGAAATACTTTCATTAGCCGATATCAAAAGACCACCGCAAACCATCATCAGTAAAAACAGTACTTATTTGCTGATACTGGAAAGACCATTGTATAAATCGGTAGAGGAGCTTGCCGAACCGGAACTGAAGCTGGGAGGACTACGGTTGAATCCGATGAACTTTAACGTGTCGCGGAGCACGTATTCAACCAGCATGGTGATACAAAAACTAAGTGATGGCAAAGCTATTACCTTAACAAATTTACCAAGTCCGCTCAAAGCCCAGTATATCCAATTTTCGCCCAACGAAAAATATTGCTCGTTTGTGCAGGTTGGCAAAACAACCCTGAGTTTATGGATGATTAACCTTGCAACAGGTAATGCAACACAGCTTCTTGCCGAAGGATTGAATGCTACCATGGGCACACCATACAGCTGGACAAACGATGAGGCATCTATTCATTTTAAATCCAAAGGCAATAAACAACGACTGGAAGTAACAACAGAATTACCGCAAGGACCCGCAACACAAGATGCAAAAGGAACCAAAGCACCGGCCCGCACCTATCAGGATTTGCTACGTAACAAACAGGATGAACGAACCTTTAACCATTACACACAATCCACCGTTCAGAAGCTGGATATTGCATCAGGTAAGGTTGCACAGTTACTGGGCGAGGCTGTATATTATGGATTATCTTATTCACCCGATTCAAAGTATATCCTTACAGATGAGTTAGCCGAACCCTACAGTTATACTTTACCCTATTACTTGTTTGCTGCAAATGTGAACATATACACGCAGGATGGAAAGTTGTTGAAACAATATTACCAGCGGGCACTACAGGACAAAACACCGATCAGCTTTGATGCGGTTGCTCCCGGAAAAAGATATATCTCCTGGAGAAGCGACAGGCCATCAACTCTCTTTTGGTGCGAAGCTCCTGATGGCGGAAACCCTGCAAATACATCGGCATACAGGGATGAATTATTTCAGTCCGATTTTCCATTTACCGAAACACATAAGATTTGTGCCATCAACAACCGGTTCAGATCAATCATATTTGGTTCAGATAACCTGGCTATTGTTGAAGACTTTTGGTGGAAAAACAGAAACACCAAAACATATATGATTGATCCTTCGAAGGACAATGCAACACCTGTTGTGATTTATGATTTATCAAGTGAAGATTTATATGCCAATCCCGGAGATTTTCAAACTACCTACAATAAGTATAATAGGCTGGTAATTGAATTCAGTAAAGATAAGAGGAAACTATTCCTAGTTGGTGAAGGTTGTTCGCCCGAAGGAAATAAACCGTTTATTGATGAGTTTTCGATAGAAACAAAAGCAAGTAAGCGCCTGTGGAGAGCAGATGGAATAAGCACCTATGAACGCATTGTGAAAATTATAGATACCGAAAAACAAATAGCCATTACCAGTATCGAGAGTCCTAAAATTTACCCTAATTTTTACTTACGTAATTATGGAAAAAAGGACAAACCGAAACAACTTACATTTAATATTAACCCATACCTGTCGCTGCAAAAAATATCAAAACAAAAAATTTACTACAAACGTGCAGATGGTGTTCAACTCTCGGCAACATTATACCTGCCAGCAGGATATGAGGCCAAACGTGATGGCCGTTTGCCCATGCTGATGGATGCTTATCCAACGGAATACAAAGATGATAAGGCGGCAGGACAAGTACAGGAATCCCCGCACACATTTATCAATATTGGGTGGTATTCGCCATTGTTTTGGGTAAACAGAGGATACGCAGTACTGGAGGATGCGCAGTTCCCGATTATTGGAAAAGGAACGACAGAACCTAACGATACCTACATCGAACAATTGGTGGCCGATGCCGAAGCTGCAATCAAAGCGGTGGATAGCATGGGTGTGGTAGATCCAAAAAGATGTGCCGTGATGGGACATTCTTATGGAGCATTTATGACGGCAAATCTGCTGGCACATTCCAATTTGTTTGCAGCCGGTTTGGCACGCAGTGGTGCTTATAACAGGACACTGACACCCTTCGGTTTTCAGGCTGAAGAAAGGAGCTACTGGGAAGCGCAGGATGTATATGTGAAAATGTCGCCATTCAATTTTGCGCATAAACTCAAAACACCTATTCTACTCATTCATGGAGATGCCGATAACAATCCGGGAACATTTACCTTACAGAGCGAGCGTTTGTTTCAAGCCATCAAGGGCAATGGAGGCACAGCACGGTTAGTGTTGTTACCATATGAAAGCCATAGCTACGCAGCACGCGAAAATATTTTGCATATGTTGTGGGAGATGGATTCGTGGCTGGATAAATATGTGAAGAAGAAATAAGTGAAACTATGCGATGGTTTCGTCCGATAGCTATCGGACCGCTCAACCACCGGATGATGCCGTTGTCTGAGCGTCCCGATAGCTATCGGGAGAAGACAACACCCTAACGAAGCCGAAACAATCAACTAACAAACAACAAAATGAAAAAAGCACTCTTCATACTTTTGGTATTTGCAGCATCTTTAAGCCATGCGCAAAAACAAATCATGCCCGATAAAACCATGATTACCCGTGTACTAACCAATCAGCAGAAAGCATGGAATGACGGACGGATAGAGGATTTTATGGGCGGATACTGGCAACATGATTCGCTTGTATTTATAGGTAAAAAAGGGATTACCAAAGGGTGGAAGCAAACGCTGGAGAATTACCGGAAATCGTATCCGGATAAGGCATCAATGGGAGAACTGGAGTTTACCATTATCTCTGTTGAACTGCTCTCCAAAACAAGCGCACATGTGGTTGGGAAGTGGCATTTAAAACGTGATGTTACCAAAGGAGATCTGGAAGGTCACTTCACACTCTTGTTCAAAAAAATAAAACAGCGTTGGGTGATTGTAAGTGATCACTCAAGTTAACGCTAAGATTTGGAAGGAAGAAAAGCTAATTAGTAAGATATAAAATTAAAAGAGGAGTTACTTTGTCGGTTACTCCTCTTTTAATAATTTGAATGTGCGTAATCAGCGGCTTTTATTATTTGACCGTATACCGCCTTCGGATAATGTCGTACGTGGCAAAATACCCAATAGCTCCACCTTTAATATTTGTTGGCAAGTTGGCAGGTGGTACCTGGAATGGTCCCGGAGCGCCTGATGTCTGCTCATTATAAGCGGCAATAAAATCGTTCATCTCTTTGGTAACGGACCTGAAGATCAGAATCACTTCCTCCTGTGGTTGAAAACGGGTAAATGGTAATTCAAAAAAGTAAGGAGTTCCGATTGGAGTCTGATCACTGTTAAACAGAATAAGGTTATTATCCATCGAATCGCGTTCTACGATGGTATCGAAATAACCCATACGGAAATACGTGTACTTGATTTTAGGGCGGTCATCAAACCCGATATAGTTAATGGCATAACCGGCATCTAAAAATCCTTCTTTGGGTTTAAACACCTGGAAAACGGAGTCAACACGGAACATTGGTTCCAGGAGTGAAGTGGCAGTATACGTTGCTCCGTCAGCTATTACATTCAGGTTATAGGTTGTTCCTGCAACCGCTGCAAAGGGTGCAGCAGGCTTGTAAATTCCGTTAGCTGTATGTGAAAAAGTAAGTCCGTTTACGGTAACCACTGCATTGGTTACGGCAAGGTTGGTATTGGTTGAATAATAATCAGCGGTGCGGGTAACTTTTACAAATGAGCTATCAGTTTCGGTGGTTACTTCCGACTCAATTACGACCTTTTGTTTGCCTCCGGGTACGTTCAAATCAATTTCTTCCTTGCAAGATTGAAGGATGAACACAAGGGCTAAGATGCTATATATAAATTTGTTTTTCATGATGGATAGTAGGGTTAGAATTTGAAGTTATATGTAACAGCAGGTACAAAGGTGAAGAGGTACCATTTGTATACAGTTGGTACGCCCTGGTCATTGTTTTCATACGACAGGGTGTAAGCATTTTTTCTTCCATACGCATTGTAAAGAGAGAATACCCAACTTCCTTCAAAAGGTCGTTTTTTAAATATCCATAGAGGTCTTGCTTCAGTTTTAGCCTGGTTGATGGTGAGCGATAAATCCAAACGGTGGTAATCAGGAAAGCGCGCTCCGTTACGGTCGCCATAATCAATGCTGATTTTATCACCACCCAGAGATGGCAAACCATACCGTTGTGAGGCAATGGTAAATGCTTCACCTGATGCATAAATAAAACTTCCACCGATACTCACACGCGGAGTAATTTCCTGGTTTACCACAAGGGTAAGGTAGTGTCTTCTGTCGAAACGGAATGCGTACCAATCACCGTTATTGATATTATCGGCCTGACGTTCGGATTTGGCAAGTGTATATCCGATCCATCCTGTTGTTTTACCTCTTTGTTTTCTTACAAAGAATTCAATTCCGTAAGCTCTTCCTTGTCCGGCTACAACCTGTCCTTCGGTTGCTTCGTTAAAATCCAGATCCGCACCATCCCTGATTTCAACGGTGTTTTTCATTTGTTTGTAATACACTTCTGCCGAAGCTTCAATTGTATTGTTGCCAAAGTTTCTGAAATATCCTGCTGCAACCTGATCAGCCATCTGCGGTTTAATGTATTTATCGGAAGGTGTCCAGAATTCCTGACCGGTTGCGGCTGTGATATTCTGGATCAAATGCATGTATTGGTACATTCTGTTGTAGGATAGTTTAACAGAACTGTTGGCATTTAACAAATAGGTAAGGTTAAAACGGGGTTCAAATCCAATGAAGGTATTATAGATTTGGCCACTGCTGTAATTGGTATACATGTTGGATGAATCCTTGATGCCTTCTTTGATAAAACCATTGTCAATGATGGTAGGGTTTCCTCCAACATAATTGATGGTTCGTCCGTCACCAATATTAGAGAATACAGAGATCCGTGCCCCATATTCAACGGATGTGCGGGCACCCAGTTTTAAAAGATGACTTGCATAATATGCTTGTTCAAATGCTCTTTTCTTGGGAAGTGTCGCAGCTGAAATAATCGACTCGCTTGTTATGGGTGTGCGGATACCCGGTTCAAAAACATAGTAATTTTGTTTGGTTCCGAATTTCAAACTGCTCTTTGGAGAGATGAAATAACTACCGTCAATTTTAAAGTTGGCATCATTGATAAAATTGGTACGGGTAAAGTTCAGGTTTTTAGCAATATTGATATCCAGATCATAATCATAACGGCTGTATACCATACTTGTATTTACAAACAGCTTGTTGCTGAAGATATGGTTCCAGCGGGCGGTGGTTGTTAAGTTCCCCCAACCGAATCCGAAGAGTCCGCCAAAGCCCAGTTTATCCCTGCCATAATATGATGAGAAGAATAACTTATCCTTATCGCTGATAGTATAGTTGAGTTTTACATTTAAATCGCCAAAATAAGCTTGTGTGTTTTTGAGATCATCGCTTAGCGGAAAAAACACATCAAAGTAACTTCTGCGACCCGAAACCATAAAGGAAGATTTGTTTTTAATGATAGGACCTTCAACGGTTAGTCGTGACGACAATACTCCGATGCCTCCCGAGACATTAAAATCTTTCGAGTTACCATCCTTCATGCGCACATCCAGTACCGAAGCCAAACGGCCTCCGTATTGGGACGGGATCCCGCCTTTGTAAATTTCAAAATCCTTGATGGCATCTCCGTTAAAAGTAGAGAAAAATCCGAGCACGTGTGAAGGATTGTATACAACGGCCTCATCCAGCAATACCAGGTTGTGGTCAATATTTCCACCCCTTACAATAAGGTTGGAACTGCCATCTCCGGCTGCCTGCACACCCGGCAACAATTGTACAGCTTTGATAATGTCTACTTCACCCAAGAGCAATGGGATTTTTTTCACTTCCTTGATGTCTACTTTCACCACGCTCATTTTGTTCTGCTCCACATTGCGTGCGTCAGCTTTATCGGTACTGATCACAACTTCTTTCAATTCCTTTTTATCTTCGGCAAGTTCAGTGTTAAATTTCTGGTCGCCTGCAGATAAATCAATATCCTGATGCTGGGTAAGGTATCCTATGTAGGTAATGGAAACTTTGTATTTTCCGGGCGGAACACTGAGTGCATAAAAACCATAGGTGTTGGTGGCAACTCCGATTTTAAGTTCTTCAATAAAGACATTTACGCCAATAAGGACTTCTCCGTTTCGGGCGTCCTTAATGGTTCCGCTAACCGTGTGGCGGTTTCCTCGTTTTTGGGCAAATGCCCCCAAAGCAAGGAGTAATAAGAGTGGTGTAATGAGATATTTATTCATAGTGGTTTATTCGGGGCGCAAAAGTAATCCAATTCCTTTCAATGCCTAGTGTGAATCGACTAAAGATAATATACTGTCGGTTAATGGTTAAATCCGGCAGGCGACTAGAATTCTATTTTGTATGCAAGTACCGGAATCAATCCAGCCTGGTAGAAATATTGCAGCTTGCCTGTGTTCTTGTTAAAGTATTGGCCTCCAATATTTTCACGATTGGTTGCGTTTTGTAAATCAAGCGACAGGGTAGAGGTTGAATGGGCAAAGTTGCGTTTCAGACTAAGCTTGATATCAATCCTGAAATAATCGGGATTCTGGATGCTGTATGGGTTGGAGTCATCTTCTTTTTGGGTTCCTGCTGCCAGCGAGCGTGCAAGATCAATTGGAGTGTTCCGGAGTCCGCCTACATAAACAAGTTTGGTACTCAGACCCACAATTTTTTTCTTACGTTTTTCGGAAAGCTCCCATTCTTTTCCTGCAGTTAACGTTGTGGCATAATTGGTATTGAAACGGGTATCATACCACTCATTATTGGCTGCACGGTATTTGGATTCATATAGCGACATGGAAAGCAGGTAATAAAAATTGCGGTGGAGGAAACGCTCAAGGGTGAGTTCTAGTCCGTAATTACGTCCGGCACCAGTGTTTACCAATGCATCGGTATTGAATCCTTCAACAGCATTGAGCATCGAAAAAGTGGAAGACGGGTCTTTGCTGATCGGCACATTGAACAGATCCTGGTAGTAAATTTCTGTTTTAATATGTGTATACGGATTTACATTGATATCATGGGATAGCACCAGATGATGCGCTTTTGTCATTTCCAGTTGTTTGTTTACAAATGCATTGTTTTCATCTTTGGCAAAGTATGCTCCCATGGGTTGAATCTGACCATGTAAACCGTAACCGAGTGCAATGTTTTGTTTGGCACTGATATCATATTTAATGGAAGCACGTGGCTCTAAGGAATAAGTATTATTCAAGCTCAGGAATAACGAATGTAATCCAATATTTGTGGTGAAGCGGGCATTCAATTTATGATTCCATTGACCGAAAGCCTGCATGGTTGATGTATTGCCGGATGTTTCAAGATAGGTTTTCATCACCTTTGATGAATCGTCTAAATATTTTTGAAAGAAATTGTAATGTAAGCCACTCAGAATAAAACCGGAACGGAAGCTGTTTTTTGCATTTATTTTATGCGTGAAGGTTGATGATAATGCAAGGCGGCTTTGTACATATGCCTGCTCATAATGTTGTTGAGTAACATAGTTGCGATCAATTTCTTTTTCATTGAAACCATTATCGCTACCTGAAAATACCAGCGATGTTTTGATGTAACATTTGTTTCCAATACGTTTAAGATTGTTTACCCCAAACGTCCCGGTGTAGGCATGAAACGTTGAAGGATATTGTTTGTTGGATTCTTCTTTCCACAACGTTGAGTCATTTTTACCGGGTGAAACCTGCGAACTCAAACCGCCAAATCCGAATACCCCGAAGGTACCGAATGTTTGAGTAGGTAACGAAACGTTAAAGGAAAGATCCTGAAAGTCGGTACTTGCATCACCAACCACATTTACACCAATGGCGCCCAGTAATGAAAGGGTGGAGTAGCGGTAATTAACAAGGTATGAACCCTCATAGTCTTTTTTGATGGGTCCTTCACTGGCTACATCAATTCCCAACACACCTGCCTGGAAAGTATGTTCTCTTTTTTGGTTGTTCCCTTTACGCAGTTTTAAATCAAACACTCCCGATAAGGCATTGCCGTATTCTGAGGCAAAAGCTCCCGTCATAAAATCGGAATTGCTGAGCAACTGTGCACTTAAAATAGAGATTCCGCCACCCGATGTACCCACACTTGAAAAATGATTTGGATTCGGAATGTCCACCCCTTCCATGCGCCACAATAATCCATTGGGTGAATTTCCACGGATAGAGATGGTATTGTTCCCATCATTACCCGCAATCACTCCGGCAAAGGATGTAGCCATACGTGCAGGATCATTAACGGCTGCGGCAAATTTCTGGGTTTCTTCCACCGAAAACGTACGGGTACTTACGGTCGACATTTCGTTAAGCGGTTTGTTTTTTTCCAACTTAGCTTTTATTACCACTTCCTGTGTGGTATTGATATTTTCTTCGAGCTGAATGGTAATCACTACTTCTTTTCCCGAGTTCACGGTGATGTTCGGAAGGGTATATTCCTTGTAACCGATATACGAAATTTTTAATGTCTGCCTCCCGACAGGAACACCGGTAAGTTCAAATTTTCCATTGACATCAGTTGCAGTTCCTTTTGCAGGTTGGGCATTCAGCAGTTGTACCACTGCTCCCGTCATCGGACTCTGCGATACCTTGTCAATTATGGTTCCGCGAATGGTTTGAGTTAGATTTTGTCCAAATGTTTGTGTGCAGATAAGTAACAAAAAAATAAAAGAAATGCTTTGAGCCAGCAAACGGATAAATGTTTTGAGTAAAGTGTTCATTGGTGATGTTGTATGTTTTTTCATCTGTATAACACCTCAATTGAAAGATACCCTTATAGCAGTTTTAGTTTTTTTGCATTTCATGCGTGGAGGTTTGGGTCGGGAGTTGAGCGTCCGAGGTCCATTGCCGATGGTACATGGTTATTGCCTGATGATTATTGAGCTTTACGGATGCACATTCAGTCCCGTAGGGACCCAACCCCGGTAGCCCAAATAAAGGAAAAATGCCCCAAGCCCCTTTAGGGGCGAAACTTTTCGCACAACCATATCACGGACGGCTATATAGTTTTAGCAAGACTAGAAAAATCTAAACGAAACTTTTGCTCCGGCCCACATTTTAAAAGCATTGAGACCGTCACTTATGGGTAAAACCGAATAAGGTGCAAGTATATTACTCAAGCCTTCGCGGCCATGAAAGAATTTAAATGATGGTCCAAAAGCTATTGAAAATTTTTGTGAATAGGTTCGTTCCAATGCGACAAATACAGCTCCCATTGTTGCCGATGCATCCGTTATCGGTTCATTCTGAATAAGAAGTTGCACTGTGACATCTGTTCCAAACAACCATTTTTCATTAAGCCTTTTATAAGACCCCAAACCATAACCCAAACTCCACAACGCATCCACTCTGCGCGTCATATCTACTCCCGCAATAAAAATATTATGCAAATGCAATACGCCAGTGCGCAATGCGAGTTGGGTATACAATACTTCATCGCCAAACACTTCAACTTTATGATAACCCTTAGCGGCAAAATTAATAAGACCAATGGGTGTTCCTTCGCAACTATCCGAAAAATTAAGCAATGCGATTTGAACACCTTTTAAGGAACGTGTGTAATTTACAATAGAGGTGAGCTGCAGTCCCCTTGTTTGTGCCAGGTTGAAATTAGCAAGACCTGCAATACTTACATGATTGGCACTTCGGCCATTCACATTAAACAATCCGGCAACCTGTACACCGGAAGATGTATCGCGTGTTGCATTAAACAATCCCGCAACCTGCACTCCATGAAAATATCCGATTTGTGTGTTGAATAGTCCGGCAACCTGCACCCCATTCATCGTATTTCCAATGTTGTATAAGCCTCCTAACCTGACTCCGTTGGCATAACCACTGTTCATGTTGGCAAATCCTGCTGCCTGCACTCCAATTACAGTATCGTTGGTAAGAGATTTGTAATTGCAGAATCCGTCTCTGAAATTTGCATTGATATTAAACCATCCCGCCAGTTGGGTCCCCTTTATATGATGACCGATATTCACCAATCCTGCTGCTCTCATTCCATCCACTCGCCCCCCGTTAATATTGGCAATACCGGCAAGCTGTGCCCCCGAATTATTTCCACTCACCAGGTTGCATAATCCTGCGGCCTGGAATGATTTTACATCACCCCTGTCGATGTTAAACAATCCCCCTATTTCGGCAACCCGAATCCCTTGAGAATACCCCGCAAGTATGTTAATGGAAACATCATTAATGGTGTTTCCGGATAATAATTTGTTTGTACTGATGTAAGGAATAAAAGAGAACTGCACTTTAGTGAAAAGAGTATCTTTAAAGTTCCGCATGGTTGATTGCGTTGCATCATTCACAAATAGTTGACCGAAAAATTTTCCGGTAGAGACAAGTTGTTTACGGAACAAAGAGCTATCCGTTTTTGTACTGTCAGCTTTAGGAGGAAGAGATACATCCACCATTGTGTTTTCTTTGGTGAGGTGAATGGTTGTATCGGGATAATTTTCTTTCACAATTTTCACAGCCAGCGGCAGTTGTTCTGGCGATACATCCAGTGTGAAATAGCCATATTGATTGGTGACGGCAGCCGAACGGGTACCTTCACTCACAATGCTTACAGTGCTCAATTTGTCGCCACCAGCTGTATATACATACCCGCTTATTGTAACATGTTTTTGAGCCTTGGTTTTAACGGCAGGTTTTGGAGTGAGAATAATAAAATCGCCTTTTTGTTTCCAGTTTATTTCATCTTTAAACAATAAAGAAAGAACAACCCGTATGGGTTTTTTGTTGCAGCGAAAAGTTGTTTTCTGTTGTGATGGAATAACAGTCGGACTGTATGAAAACTTTACATGGGTTTGTGCTGCAATAGACTGCAAAATAGTACTGATGGTTTCATTGTTTACATCGATGGAAACAGTTCGTTCCAGTGCCGGAATGCTTGATTGTGCAATGGCATGTACCGAACACAAAAATAACAAACATATGCCAACCCAACGATTCATTATTGCAGGCAGGTATTACCGTTTAACTCAAAACCTGTTTCTGTTTTGCGATAAGAAATGCCCAAGGTCTCACTAATAATAGAGGCAATGGTTTCAGGTGTTTCATTCATGAAATCAACAGTAATTAAACAGTCGGAAAGTAAAGCGTTATTAAGGGTAATCGGTTGGTCGTATACCTGATTGATTGTTTGCAATACGTTGTGAAGTTTTTGAGCCTTGAACCTGAATTTTTTGCTGTGATAAGCAGTATTATTTTGATCGAAAGAAGGTAGGATGTTGAGGGTGCGTTGTGAACGAATGAATAGAGCCGTTTGGGTTGCAACCAGTTGAAAGTTGGTATCGGGAGTTGCAAGGTTCACAATGCCTTCGGTTACATGCACAATTACAGAATCACTTTCGCGGTTGGCTTGTACATTAAATGCAGTTCCGATATCTGTTATTTCAATTCCTCCAGCATCAATCGTAAAAGGTTTTCCTACATCATGGATCACTTCAAAATATGCTTCACCTTCAAGTCTGAGTTTACGTTGTTTACTATTAAATCCTTGCAGCAATGTGAGTTTCGATTGTTTATTCAAAGTTACGGTAGAGCCATCTGCAAGTTGCTCGGATATGCTTTGATTGCGAGCAGCAACTGTTTTTTCAGGTGCAAGAGGTTGTTTGTTGAGCACGTAAAAAGTAAGACCGAGGAGTGATACAATGAGTAAAGAGGCAGCGATTCGCAGCGAAGTGAAAAATGGTTTTAATGTAACTACTTTGGGTTGACTGATATTTGCACGCGACAGAATCCGTTTGTACAAAGCGGTAGTATCAATGGGAAGATGTATTGTTTGATGAAGTGTTTCGGAGCAAGCAACAAAATAACGTTCATGTTCAGGTGACTCTTTTTTCCAGTCATCGAGTAATATTGCTTCCTCGGGAGATGCTTCTCCGGCAAGGTATTTGGCAATCAGTTCATCAATATGTTCTTCCGTTAGTTTCAATATAATTAGTTGTTAAACAATAGGTAAATGATAATGGCAGGTACGTAATCTTTCAAACGGACGCGCATATGTTTAAGGGCTTTTCCCATTTGTGCTTCTACGGTTTTTACCGACAAACCTAATTGATCGGCTATCTCTTGGTACCTGAGTTGTTCAATGCGACTCATCCTGAAAATAAGCCGGCACTGTTCGGGTAATTCTTCAATAGCGGCCTCAATGCGGTGAGCTGTTTCTTTGTGTTCAAGCACCTCATTTGCCGAAGCTGCATGTCCATCCGAAACATAGTTGCTGTCTGCAGCATAACTTTCGCGCACCTTCACTTGTTTGAGTTTATTTAAACTGCTATTGTATACAGAACGATACAAATAACTTTTCAGTGAACCGCCTGCATCAGGAATTCCTTTTTTGTCCCAAAGGGTTACAAACAATTGCTGCACAATATCCTCGGCATCGTCACTGTTTTTAACAATGGTAGTGGCATACCGGACCAGATTCTCAGCGTACAGGTTAAACATCCGCTCAAATGAGCGAATATCTCCTGCGCGGATATTGAGTATCAATTCAGAATCAGTTTGCGGCTGCACGTGTGGTGTTTTGGCGCAATATACAAGCAATCTGAAAAACTATTCATACACCTAACAACTCAGTTGATCTTTACCCTTATACAGAATTATTTTTTTATCATCAGCGTGTTTTGAAGTTAAGGGAAAGAGGATAGCGAATGCCTGATTGAGGATACCGGATAGTCGATTCGGAATGCTCGATCTTGGATAGCAGATGCCCGATGTTTGACACTTGTTACTGATACTGCATCTCAGTCCCGTACGGACCCAACCCCGGTAGCCCCAAATATGCAAATATGCCCCGAGCCCCGTTAGGGGCGAACCCTTCCGCGCGACCATATCACATATGACCATGCGGAATCAATTAAACCGGATTCCCTACAGCCAGTTTGCTCTTGTACCTGCCGTAAATAAAGTAGATTACCAATCCAAACATCAACCACAGGATAAATGCAGCCCAGTTGGTAAAATTCAATTGCGCCATCAGGTAAAAATTGGTGACCATACCTAATACCGGAATAGTGGAGTAACGTTTCAGAAAAGTAAGGACACTAAGCACAACAAAGAGCAACCAAAAGGCTCCAAGCGACCAGTTATTGGAATTGGAGAGATTGAAAAAAATATTTTCATCATCAAATACAATGAATGTAAACAGGGAAATCAAACACAACATTGGAACCAGTAAACGACCATTAACATAAGGTACGCGGAAGCCGGTATGCGATTCATTGCGGTGACTTTCCATACGGATCACTCCGGCATTTACAACTACAAATGCAAAGAGGGTTCCAATGCTTGAGAGGTCAGTTACTTCTTTAAGGTTTAAGAAGAGAGCTGGTACTGCAACAAACAATCCTGTAATCAACGTAGAGAATGCAGGTGTTTTAAATTTAGGATGGATGGTGCTGAATTTTTTGGGAAGCAATCCGTCACGGCTCATGCTCATCCAGATACGTGGTTGTCCGTTTTGGAATACGAGCAATACACTTGCCATTGCAATTACTGCACTTACGGCTACAATGCCACTCATCCATTTTACATTGATAAGGTCGAACGCATGTGCAAGAGGATCGCCAACAGCAAGCTCTTTATAACTTACTAGGCCGGTTAATGTTAAAGCAATTAAAATATACAATACTGTGCAGATGGTAAGTGATGCAATCATGGCTTTGGGCAAATCACGTTTAGGGTCTTTACATTCTTCGGCCGTGGTTGCAAGTGCATCAAAACCGATATAGGCAAAAAACACAGATGCTACACCTTGCAGTACTCCTTTCATTCCATTAGGGGAAAAAGGACTCCAGTTTTCGGGCTGCACATAAAATGCACCCACAATAATCACCAGCACAATCACAATAAGTTTAAGTGCTACAAAATAATTCCCTACAGTTTTGGTTTCGTGTACACCTCGGTAAATAAGTGCGGTTATGGCAAATACAATTCCGAGTGCTGGCAAATCGCAAATAAGTTTCAATCCAAAAATCTCGGGGGCAGTTTGCCAGGCAATCATTTGATCCTGCAAATAATGATTGAGTTCAACTGTGCCTGCTGCACCTGACGCAGAAGATTGGTTGATAAGGTTAAGGGCTTCAATAGAACCATTTTTAGCACTTAGGTAATCCATGCATAAATATTCGGGAATATGCCAGCCGATTCCTTGCATCAATCCGGTAAAATAATCGCTCCAGGAAATGGCCACCACAATATTTCCAATGGCATATTCAACAATCAATGCCCAACCGATAATCCATGCAATGATTTCTCCGAAGGATGCATAAGCATATGTATAGGCGCTTCCTGAAATAGGAATGCTGGATGCAAATTCGGCATAACTCATAGCCGAGAATGAGCAGGCAAACGCAATGAAGATAAACAGGAATACAACAGCCGGACCTCCTGCAGCACTTGCATTGCCGATGGTGCTGAAAATTCCGGCACCAATGATTGCCGCAATACCCAAGGATGTGATATCGCGCAGCGATAAAGTTTTATTCAGTTTATGTTCGCTGAGTTGATGGGCATCAGCTTCGCCCTGAATTTGGGCGATGGTTTTTTTGCGAAAAAGAGAGTTGCTCACAGGTTGGTATTAAAGAAGCAATATATGGATTTTTCAAAATACACAATACCGGATACCTGATGCGGGATACCATACAATGGGAGATTGCGGATTTGGAAGATCTGTCATGCTGAGTTCATCGAAGCAGACCTCCGGAATGATAAATAGGAAGATTTCGGAGCTGGGATTTTTGATTTCGGATTTTGAAGGGGGTAAATTTTACTGAAGCAGCCTTTCAAACACAATTAACAATTTCAACTGATTCCCAATCAACCAATCACTTAGTCAACTTATCAGAGCTCCCCACAGGCTTATTACACCCACAACTCCCCGTTTCGCATGCATGTCCCTTCGCACTCTTATAGATGCTGCGGGCAACGTATGCAACTGCTGCAATAATGATAAGTGCTACAATGATAACTTGGATGTTCATTAAGTTACTTGTTATTAGGTTGTTCCTTCGTGTATGTAGCCAATAGCTAATGGCTAGCAGCCAACAATATCTTCCTCGGTTCATACTTAGCTGCCATCTCAGCAATTGCTTTTATATGATCGGGAGTAGTTCCGCAGCATCCGCCTAAAATATTGACCAATCCTTCTTTGCAAAATTCCTCTACCTGTTTCATCATCGCATTCGGGCTTTGGTCATATTGTCCCATTTCGTTTGGTAATCCTGCATTCGGATATGCACTGATATTAAAACTGGATTTGTTTGCCAATACCTGAAGGTAAGGACGCAATGCTTCGGCTCCCAAAGCACAATTTAAACCGATGCTTAATAAGGGTACATGTTCCATTGAAATCAAAAAGGCCTCAGTTGTTTGCCCGGAGAGTGTTCTGCCCGAAGCATCGGTAATGGTTCCCGAAATCATAATCGGATATTTTTTGCCGATCTCATCAAACAATTCCTGCGCAGCATACAAAGCGGCTTTGGCGTTTAAAGTATCAATGATGGTTTCAAATAGTAAAATATCAACTCCACCTTCAATCAGTGCCTTACATTGGTGCTTAAAGGCAACAACCAGCTCATCAAACGTAATTCCACGAAACCCGGGATCATTTACATCAGGTGAAATAGAAGCCGTTTTATTGGTTGGCCCCATTGAACCTGCCACATAGCGCGGTTTTGCCGGATTTTTAGCAGTGTATTCATCAGCTACTTCGCGGGCAATTTTAGCCGATTGGAAGTTGATTTCGTATACCCAATCCTCAAGAGCATAATCTGCCTGAGCAATGGTTGTTCCACTAAAGGTATTTGTTTCAATAATATCGGCACCCGCGTCAAAGTATTGGGCATGGATAGCCTTAATGATATCAGGACGTGTAACGGATAACAAGTCATTATTCCCTTTCAAGGGTTTGGGATGATTTTTCAGTTGTTCATTTCTGAAATCGTCTTCGCCCAGGTTATAACGTTGTATCATGGTGCCCATCGCCCCATCTAAAATCAGAATGCGCTTATTCAGTTGGTCTTGTAATGACATCGATATATAAAGTAAAAGTCAAAAATACATAAATTTTTTGGTAGACGGGGTGAGGTAATGTTCTTCCTGCAGTTATACAAAAAATCGGATGTAGGGAATATGCTGAAAGGGTGATGTACTAAATCTTTGTGTTTCATGAGGCGTGGAAGCTATGCTAATTGTATTATCGCTGTTTTCAACTTGTTGCCATTCAGTTATATGCACCCACCACTTTCTCGGGTCAAGTATACTGCCGTTCGGCAGTCGTAAAACACATTAAAGAATTTTAAGTGGTCTAAAACATAAAAAAAGTTTGTTTTTAAGAAAAAATTAATAATTTGGTGTAACCATAATTAGTAAAAACCAATGATAATTATCAGTTTGGATAGAAGTTAATATATGGTAAAAGAAGGAAAATAGTTTCAATAAAAAATATAGCATATGATAACAAATGTTACTGTATTGAATTTTTGCTCCCCCTTACTTAAATGTACTGCTCACGAGAGCATCCGATGTTGATGGATATTCAATAATTCCAAACGTTACCCCCCTAATCTTGGTTTTCAAGAATGTGCGATTTCAGATGAAAAATTTAACTAAAAACATCATATATGAATCGAACATTTACACCGCGAAATTTATTTGCGCAAAATTTTAACAAAGCTTTTAGCTTACTGCTGTTTTTTACAGTGGTTTTTAGTTCTTCGTTACGCGCTCAGGTAACATCAACTATTTTTTCGGATACCATACTCACCTACGCCCCTATAACGGGAGGTTCGGTTTTGTCAGCCACATGTACGGATGATGACAACCAGTACGCGCTTCAACCAATTGGATTCTCTTTTCCTTGGAATGGGGGTGTGCATACTCAAATTGGTGTTAATGCCAATGGTTGGATTACCATGGGTGGTTTAGCTACTAATAATTTTAGTAATTACAACCCACTGCAGGGAATTGTTACATCGACCGGTCAGGGTAATATTATTGCTGGTCTTGCGGCCGACATACAAGGTAAGGCAGCGCCATGTGGAGAGGTTCGCATGCAAACAATCGGTGTGGCTCCTAATAGAATATGTGTTATTCAATGGTCAAATATTGCCAGGTATCAGAGTGTTGTTAACACAACAGATACCTTTAACTTTCAGATCCGTTTGGCAGAAACAGGTCAAGCAACCATAATGTATGGGTACATGGCAATTAGTGCATCGGCATCGTTCCAGGTAGGAATTAACGGCATAGCAGCAACTGATTTTGCAACAAGAACAGGTAATTTTGATACAACATGTATTGCCGGTCCCGCGAATTCAACTTTGATGACGATGTCACCAACCAACAAACCGGTTTCGGGACTAACTTATTCGTGGACTTTTCCTCCTATGGTTTATGGATCTAGTACAACCTCAAAAGCACCCGGAAATTCGGTACTGAGAGGCGGACTAAATCAATCTGTTATCAGGTTAGAAATCACAGCTACAGGTCCTGCTTTTCCACTTCTATTAACACAGTTAAACTTAAATACAACAGGTACAACTTCGGCCGCTAACATTACGAATGCCAGGGTTTTCTTTACAGGTACAAATCCATCCTTCAGTTCGGCTACACAGTTTGGTGCTACAATTCCTTCTCCAAGTGGTGCTTTTAGTGTTACCGGATCCCAACCCCTTCAAGAAGGTGTTAACTACGTTTGGTTGGCTTATGATATCAGTCCAACAGCTCCATTTTCAAATGTGGTTGATGGAGAGTGTTTAGGATTTACGTTAGCTGGAAATGCATACATTCCCACAGTTACGGCACCTGCGGGTGATAAGACAATTACATCATCATTATCAGGAACATACACAGTTGGGGCGTCAGGAAACTACACCACTTTAGGTAGTGCAATTTCCGATTTAGTAAGTTTGGGAATGGCATCCAGTGTTCAATTATCTTTAATTGATCCATTATATAGTAACGCCACAGGCGAAAGTTTTCCAATCACCATTCCGGCAATTCCAAATGCATCTCCTACCAGAACGCTTACCATTAGACCTGCAGTATCTAATACACCAATTATTACAGATAGCAACTCAACAGCCATCTTCATTCTGAATGGTGCGAAATATGTTACAATTCAGGGAGTAAGTGCGATTCCAAGTGCGGCCAGAGAAATGACTATTCAGAATAAATCAATCAGCGCTACTTCTACGGTTATCAGGGTAATTAATGATGCAACTAGTAATACAATCAGTAATAACATTATTCGTGGAGCCAATGCTTCGGTTGGTGTATCCCCGGGATCATTATATGTTGGAGGAACCACCAATCCTTTGGGAGCGGGTAATGATAGTTTGGTTATTAAACACAATACGTTTGCCCGAGCTGCCATTTATGTAGGTGACAGTTTATTCGGACAGCCGGTATACGCCAGAGCAATTACCTTTGAAGGCCAAAATGCCATTCAACAAAATGATAATGCTACCATTGACTCAAATTATATATATGGCTTTAATCAATACGGTATCAACATTACTACCACCAACAGTGGGAATGGCGGATACTTTAAAATTAGAGGTAACAGTGTATATGATACGGCTCAAACAGTTCAGGCTGTTAGTTCTAATATGGGAGCTATTTACTTTGCACCAAATAATGTGAACTCTACCAATAATGTGATTACCGGCAACTATGTTGGTGGTAGATCACCATTTGCAGGAGGAGGAACACCGGGACAACCACGTCAGTTGTTAAGCTTTCCAACAACGTATTGGAATTACTATGGTATTTATGCTTCTGCGAGCCAGTCGAGTACCACAGTTATCAGTAATAATACGGTAAGTAATTTATGGTTTAACAATGCTTCAACCTACTTATACGGATATGGAATTTATTTGGCTACCGGATCTTATGATTTATTGAATAATACGGTGGGTAATCCGAGTGATTCAGCAAATATTATCGTTGAAGGACTAGGTAACTGTCCGAACTTTATCGGTGTATATTCCTTCGCAGGTGGATTATTGAACGCTAAATTTAATACGATATCATCTATTACAGTGCCAACATTCTCAAGCACAGGTTTTGTAGGAATGTATATGACGAGCAATAACTCTGCGGTTTGTAATATTGATAGCAATACGATTTCAAAAATCTGGACCAATAGTAACTCTACCTCAACCAGTGGTTCTACTTGCGGTGCATTTACAGGTATCTATTCAGGTAATGCCTCTCCAAATGTTTCCATTCGTGGTAATATCATTGGAGGACCAAATGCTGCCGATTCAATCTGTTTATATGCTTTAGGTGGAGCAAGGTTCTATGGAATATACGCTATCAGTGGAATTCAGAATATTGCCAATAATAGAATTCAGCATATTTATTCAAATACAAACGGTACAGGTTCGATGACCGGAGCTGCCATTGGTTGTATCTATGTTGGATCAGGTACCAATGGTCAATTTGTAACCAATAATATCATCAGGGATATCAGAACCTATCAATATGCAGGATTGTCTACATTTGGTATTCTGTCGGGTTCTGGAGCTGCAAACATTAGTGGCAACAATATTTCGAATTTTAACATTACAAGTAATGTGGCCAATACAACAACCGCAGCAGCTATTAATGGAATCATGTTAAGTTCGGCTAATATTCATACCGCTACTAATAACATCATTAGCGACTTAACATTACTGGGGCATGCAACAAATGGTGTAGGTCAGGTAAATGGTATTTATGCCGGTGTTTCCAATCAGTTAACACTTACCGGAAACCAGGTCAGCAACTTAACCTTTAATGGTCCGGGTGCTGGTTCTATCTACGGTATCTATAATAACAGTGCTGGTGTAAACCAGATTATCAACCAAAATAAGGTGACCAATCTGATGTCGAATGATGTGAGCAACAATAGCCAGACTATTATTGGTATTTACTACCAAACATCTGCTCAGATTATCGGTAACTCATCGAGTGTAAATGGTAATTTAATTACGGGTTTGGTTCATACTGCCCCAACAACAGGAACTCCGGCAGCATCAAACCACTACGGAATCCAATTTGTGAATGGAACTGCAACAGTAGCCAATAACATGATTCGTTTAGGTAGAGATACTTCAGGTGTAGTTGAGACAAAAGCAATGAACTTAAGAGGTATGTTGATTGCAAACTCTTCTGGTCAGTTACGTGTATACCATAACAATATATATGCAGAAGTATCTCCGGCATACGGAGCGCTTAACTCTGCAGCGATTGAAATCAGTGCAACTCCGGCAGCGGCCAGTTTTGCATTTACAGATGTGCGCAATAATATACTGGTAAACAATAGTGTGAATGGAGGTACAGCTACCGGAAACCATTACAATATCATGTATCCTGCAACATTGTATTCAGCGTTTAATGGAGTAAACACATACACCATAACATCTGATTTTAACTTACATAGCAACACACCTTCGGCCAACACCTATGTTGGAAGATTTAATGCAACCAATTATTTAGACCTGAATGCATTGCGTACTGCAGTTGGAACGCTTCCTAACTATTTCCTTCAGGAAGGAAGTTCAGGATTTGCAAGTCCGAATTTTGTGAATGCATCAGGATCTACTTCAGCGTTAAACTTAAACGTAGCCTCTCCAACTCCGGTTGAAGGAAACGGAGATACAACGGTAATGCAGTATGTATCAACCGACTTTAACGGTACTAATAGAACCGGTAATCCTGACGTAGGTGCTACCAACGGTGCATTTACGCTTTCAACAGATGTATTTGGTCCTGCCATTTATACGACCTCATTGTTGAACGTATCATCACCGGTAAACAGAACAATTACCGCAAGCGTTTATGATAATGGAATGGTACCTGTAGGAGCAAACGCACCTCGTGTCTATTTCCAAAAACGTATGGCTGCGGGTGGTGCAACTGCATGGTTCTCGGCAGCAGGTGTTCCGGTTTCGGGATCTACCAGAAACAGAACATTCACCTTCGCAATTGACCATGCAACAGCTTTGGGAGGATTAACCGTTGGTGATACCGTGGCATACTATATTATTGCACAGGATTCATCTGCTGGTAACCTTAACTCAAAAGCGCCATATGCAATAGCTACAAACGTAAATACGGTTGGAACAGCACCGCTAGCTCCCAATACATACAGATTAACAGATGTGTTGCCTTCAACAATTTATGTTGGAGCCGGAGCAGGTAGTCCTGCCTTCCCAACCCTTACCGGAGCAGGCGGGGCATTTGATGCCATCAACAATACAACCCTTACTGCCAATACTACCATTTTGGTACAAGGTAATGTTACCACCGAGGATGGAGCCAACGCATTAAATGCATGGTATGAAAGTGGTGCCGGTGGATATACCGTAACCATTCGCCCTGCAAGCAATACTCAATTTATATTATCGGGTGTTACTACAAATGCACAAGGATTATTCAGGTTAAACGGAACATCAAGGGTAAACATTCTTGGATATGCAGCAGCAGGAACAATGAATGATTCGAACCTGATTTTGCGTTCAACAAGTGGAACAACAATTCCTACCTTAGGATTTGTAAATGGAGGAGGATTGGATACAATGGTGAGTGTTATTTTTGAAGGAAGAAATACTTCAACTTCAGGAAACACTGCCGGTATTGTAAATATCAATCCGACAACCACAACAGTGGGTCTTTCGAATGTAGTGTTTAACAACTGTACCTTCAGAACAGAACAAACAGCAGCAGCCCGCCATGGAGTTGGGTTGTATGCGGCCGGGACAACTCCTCGCTTTAATTCAAACATAACCGTAACCAATAGCCGTTTCGTTAATTTTAGTGCTAATGGTGTATTTTTCACCACAGGTAATGCCAACGGTTTAAACATTACAAATAATCACTTCTACGATTATGCAATAATTTATAGTGGTACAACTACCATGAATCCGATTCTGGTAAATCCGGGTTCTACTTCCGATAACAATAATATATCCGGAAACTGGATTGGAGGAACTGCACCGTTTGCCGGAGGAACTCCACAAACAATGAGTGGAGCGCTTTCGTTCACTGGTATCAATGTTACAACAGGTATTGCAACAGGTACGGTATTGAACAGAAATGTGATTCAAAACATCAACCTGAACAGTACAACAAATACTTCGCAACATACTGGTATTAACGTAGCGGGAACAGGTGCCATTTATTCGGTAACCAATAACCGTGTTGCTACAATTAATTCATTGTCAAATCACCGTTATGTGGGAATCAGCTCAACAGCTACAGGTAATGTTACTGTAACGGGCGATACCGTTCAAAATGTATTTGTAACTAACGGTGGAAGCTCGGCAGCACTTACGGGTATTGTTGTAACAACTGGATCATCTAACGTTACCAATATCAGTAATAACCTGGTTAATAATCTGATTACAACTTCAATCAATACTGGAACAACAACTGCGGGGGTAATATTGGGTATTGTGTTATCATCATCAAGTTTGTCACAAACCATTGCTGATAACAGGGTTCAATCATTGGTAAGTACAGGAAATGCTGCAACAACAGTACTTGGTATTTATGTAAGCAGTGGCTCGAATGTTATTACCGGAAATACCGTGTATGGATTGAGTAGCAAGACTACCTATACCGGTACCACTACACTTATGCCACTTGCCGGTATCTTGTGTGCATCATCACTTACCGGTCCGCAAACAGTAAACAACAATACAACGGATAGCATCTGGTTGGTTCCTACCACCACTTCAACCGCGCAGATGGCTGGTATTGCAATTATCAACACTTTTGGAGCAGTTACCGCAATCGGTAATACTGTTGCAAATATTAATAGCGGATCAACCGCAACAGGTACTGGAACAGCGGCAGGTTTATTCGGTATGATGATTAGCACCCCAAGTGCAGTGAACTCTATTATCAGCCAGAATAAGATCAGTGTAGTAAATCATACTGCACTTACATCAGCTTTCAATTTGTATGGAATGCTAATCTCTACCAGTACAGGCTTGGTAGGAAATAATACTACAGTATCGCGCAATTTTGTACATAGTTTACGTACCAACTCAGCAGGAAATCCTGTAATGATTGGTATTGCAAACTTGCAAGGTTTTGCCACCTATGCCAATAATATGGTTCGGTTAGGTATTGATTCAAGTGGAGCAACTTACACAGTTACAAGAACCATGCGTGGTATCTGGCACCAAAGTTCTATTCAGGCACAATATTATCATAACACGGTATTATTGGCAGGAACTCCTGCATCTGGAGCATTAAACACCTCAGCTTTCGAATCGCAAATCCAAATTACAGCGGGTCAAACACTTGATGTGCGTAATAACATATTTGCCAATATGGTAAGTAATGATGTTGGAGCAACCGGAAATAACTACGGTGTGCGTTACCAGGATTCAGTGCGTGTCAACAGCAATAACAACTTATTCTATACACCGGGTGTGAATGGATTTGTTGGTGGAATTATTTTCAGTGGAGCAAACTACGCTACATTAGGAAATGCGATGCCAAGCTGGAAAGGTATCGTTGGACTGGATATGGCATCAGCTTCAGGTAATCCTAATTTTGATGCAAATGCAATGGGAGCAGCAACGGTTGCAACATTGGCTTTGCAAAACAACAATCCTGCGGAAAAGAGTGGAGATATAACAGTAACTACCGTGGATGATTACTCCGGTAATATCCGTGCTAATAATGGTCCTTCCGATATTGGTGCCATGGCAGGTAACTTTAACCAAACACCTGATATTTTCCCTCCGGTTGTTAAGTTCACCTTGTTAACCAATTCAGGATCTATTTCCGGAGTTCGCCCGTTAAATGGTGTTTCTATTACCGATAATAACGGTATTCCTACATCTGGTCCGAATGTACCAAGAGTATATTATTCAAAAGATGGTATTACTTGGTATTCAACTGCAGCGATATCAATTACGGGAACTGCTACCAATGCAGTTGCAAACTTCGCAATTGACTACAATCTGATTACTCCGGCACTAGCATCATCAGATACAATCAGATATTATGTTGTAGCACAAGATAACGCAGGTAATCTTCAGTCAACGGCTCCGTATGCGTTAGGAACTGGAGTGTCTGCGATTACAGCGCATCCTGCTAATCCAAACCGTTATAATTTCTTACCTGTTATTCCTGCGAACACAGTGTTACAAGTTGGTGTTGGACAAACTTATACCAGCTTAACTGCAGCGGGTGGACTGTTTGATTTCTTAAACAACAGCACATTGGGTGGTAATATTTCTGCTGAGATCACTTCAGATTTAACAAACGAAACCGGTGCCATTTCATTGGTTCAGATAGCAGAAGATGGAGTTGGTGCAGGAACATTTACGGTAACCATTCGTCCGAATGCAGGAACAGTAACTCCTCGTTTAATTCAGGGTAATGTAAATAATGCAGGAATCGTAGGGTCAGGTGGTATGATTAACCTTTTGGGAGCCAACAGAATTAAGATTCAGGGTATCCCTACCGGTGGTAATGCGACTCAACGTATGTTACGTATACGCAATACCACTACTTCAAGTTCTTCTGTAATTACAGTAAGTAGTGCTACAGGTGTTTTGCTCAATAACCTTATCATCGAATCAGGCAATCCGAATACAGGTGGTGGTCCGGTTGAGTTTAAGGCAGCTGTGGGTAATATCAATGTAAACACACCTTGTTCATTTGATACCATTAACAATTGTGTAGTTACCAATAATACAACCGCCACTTTACCGGCAGGTATTCCGGGAGCCGGAATTTACTCTTTCGGTCAACCGAATGTGTATAACAACAATATCGTAATCAGCAACAATGAGATTTCTAACTTCTCAGTTGCAGGGGTTGGTATTACAGGTAACAATGCTGATGGATTCAGGGTAACTGGCAATAGTATTTATTACAATCTGCCAATTTATCCTCTTACTACAGGCACGCAGCAAGCTATTGTGTTCTTACCGGGTGCCTTCTCTAACAACAATACCATCAGTGGTAACTTTATTGGAGGAACAGCAGCAAATTGCGGAGGAACGCCATGGACGGTAAACCAAACTGTCGGATTCTATGGTATCAGAACCAGTTCAGGTAACGGAGGAAATACGTTGATTCAAAACAATACGATTCAAAATATCAACTTCACTAATCAAACTGCATTCAACCAAATGATTTTGATCTACACTGTGGCTGGTAATACAGTGATTTCGGGTAACCAACTCGGACATTCAACCATCACCAACAGTATTCAGTATGGTCAGCAAACTACCAACTATGGTATTTTGTATAATGGAACCAATAGTATCACATGTAACAACAATACGATACAAGGTATAGCTATTAATGCTCCTGCATTGAGTGCTTCATTCTACGGGATCTCCATTATTAGTGGTACATTGTTGGGTGCAAACAATAACCTGGTAGGAAGTGCAACTGTTGCCAATAGTATTACTTTAAATGCAACAAGTTTATTGTATGGAATGCAACTGTCGGTTCCGGCAAGTACATCACCAACGTATACCGTATCGGGTAATACTATAGCTAACTTAGCTGCATTGGGAGCTCAACCTTCCATTCAAGCAGTGGGTATGATCTTTGCTAACTCAGGAACACCAACTGTTACCAATAATACCATCAGAAACATTACTTCGAATGCAACCAATTTGAACGTTGCAGGAACAGCGATAGGGTTGTCAATCGGATTGGGTTCAGGTACCATCGGGGTATTTAACAATAATACCATTAACGGAATCAGAGCAGTAAATACTTCAAATGCAGCAACCGTTGCAACGGGAGTTTACATGTCGTCAGGACAAGCTACTAGGTTTGACGGTAACAGAATCTATGATATTACCAATGCATCTACATCAACCAGTACATTAACTCCTGTGCCGGTGGCTTCGGGTATTGAAATTGCAGGTGCTTCTATAAATGCCTTCTTAACCAATAACCAAATTGTATTGGGTAACGGACAAGCAAATTCAGTTCAGTACAATGGTATCTGGGTTGCAACCAGTAACAGTGGTATTACCATCAATGCATTCAACAACTCAGTTGTGGTAGATGGAACGGCAACCGGTGGTATTCAAAACAGTTATGCGTTCTTAAGAGGAAACAATTCCGGTACAGAACAAGGAACATGGGTGAATTTGGCCAACAATATCTTTGCCAACCGCAGAACGGGTGGTACAGGATCGCATTACGCAATTGGAAACCAAACCACATCACCTACCAATAATACATGGAACACATCGTCAAGTAACTATAACCTATTGTCAAGTGCAAACGTAAGTACACTTGCCCAGTGGGGAGTAAATAACAACACGGTTGCTGCCTGGAGAACCAACTCTCTTTCTGATAACTTCAGTTATTCAGTACAGGCAGGTACAAGTGCAGGTCAGTTAAATATAACCAACCTGTTTAACAATGTTGCAACGGGTAACCTTAGTTTATTAACAGCTAATCAGGAAGTATGGTATGCATTTGGAAAAGGAAACAGTGGTGCTGCTATCAACAACCTTGCTACCGATTATAACGGAACAGCAAGAAGCACTACCGCGGGTACAGCTACCACATTGGGATCTGTTCACATGACTTCGGCTCCTACTACATTGCCATATGCAGCAACTGCAAGTGCAGCTCCCGCAGCAAGTACTACCACAACCTATAGTTTTGCCAACAGAAACATTGCAAGCCTAACATGGGGTGCAAGTGTTCCTACTGCCATTACAATGTATGACTACACAGGTGTGAATCCAACCAGCGCTCCGGCTGGAAACGTAATCAACCGTTTTATCCGTTCGGATGTATCAGGTGGAACTCCTCCTTACAACGTAGGTATTACCGTAAACTATGATGCGGCCACATTAGGTGGAATAAGCAATGCAACGAACTTTAAAATAGTTACTGCAGCAACAATTGCATCACCTGTTTGGACAACACAAACAACAACTACATCTAACGTTACAGCTTCGACTGCAACTGTAAGTGCATTAAGTTTAAGTGGTTCAAACATTATGATTACCGGTACAGAGTTGAACGCTCCGCCTACAATTAAATCGACCAACTTTGCTGCAAGAGCTGCAGGTCAAACAGTTACTATTTATGGTAGTTTGTTTACCGGTGCAACAGCACTAAGCTTTAACGGAACGGCACAACCTGGCTATACCGTAGTAAATGATACAACTATTACCACAACCGTTCCGGTTGGTGCTACATCTGGAGCAATCTCGGTAACCAATTCATTTGGAACAGGTTTCAGTATATTCAACTTCACAGTTATACAGGCACCTACTGTTGTATTATTTAATCCTGCAGCAGGAACAATCGGAACAGTTATTACAGTAACAGGTACAAACTTTACATCAGCAACACAAGTGCAGGTAGGAACCACAAATACAACATACACTGTTGTAAATGCAACTACCATCACCTTTGCAATTCCTTCAGGAGCAACAACCAATAACATCAATGTGGTGAATCCGGCAGGTTCGGCAGCAAGTGCTACTGCATTAACTGTTTATCCTGCACCAACAGTGAGCTCTTATGCTCCTTCTGCGGGTCCTGTTGGAACAGCTGTTACCATTACAGGTAATAACTTTAACTCGGTAACCGGAGTAAACTTTAACGGAGTTGCGGCTTCGTATACAGTAACCGGTACAACAACCATCACAACTACTGTTCCGGCAGGCGCTACAACAGGTGTTGTTACAGTTGTTAACGGATCAGGAACAGGAACAGGACCATCATTTACAGTTCAGTTATTACCATCCATTACCAACCTCTCACCAAGTGCGGGTGGTCCTGGAACTCTGGTAACCATAACAGGAACGAACTTCACGGGTGTTACTGCAGTTCAACTAAACGGTAGTGCAGTTGCTTCATACACTGTTGTAAACAGTACTACAATCACAGCAGTGGTTGGTGTAGCTAACACAACAGGTGTATTCACTGTAATCACTTCAGTTGGTTCGGCTTCAAGTGCCGGATCGTTTACCGTATATCCAATCTTAACGGTAAGTACCTTCACTGTAGTAACAGGTGGACCATACAGCAAGGTATATGTAACTGCTACAGGTAATGCTACACTGGGTGCTTCGATTCAGGTGTTTGACTCGGTAATAGTAAACAGTGGAGGAACATTTGATTTCAATGGTAACACCCTGGCAGGTACCGGAACATTTACGGCACTTGCGGGTTCTAACATCAGAGTAAGTTCTCCGGCCGGTATCAGTTTAAGTGGTATTGCAGGAAACATTCAGATGAGTGGAGCAAGAAGCTTTAGCACCACTGCCAATTATGTATACAATGGTATTGCACCACAGGTTACAGGTAACGGATTACCATCAACCGTAAATAAACTGAACATTTCAAATGGTACAGGTGTAACATTATCATCTGCGCTTATCATCACTGATACGTTATCATTATCAGGTAACCTTTACCTTGGAGCAAATAACCTGACAATGACTCCTGCAACCGGACGTGTTTTTGGAGCTTCTCCAGCGGGTTACGTTGCAACAAACGGATCAGGATCATTGAGAATGACAGTAGCAAATAATGCAACGAATGTTACATTCCCAATTGGGTCAACATCATACACTCCTGCCTTGGTACAATTAACTGTGGGTTCAACTACAGATGTATTCGGGGTTAGAGTTGCAGATGGTGTGTATGCTACAGGAAACAACACAGGTACACAAATCACCAATAATGTAGTGAACAGAACATGGTTTGTAACAGAGACTGTAGCCGGAGGTTCGGTTGCCACACTGAATGTTGCATGGGATGATTCACTTGAGATGGGAGCCTTTAACAGAACAGCATGTGCAGTAGCACGTCATAATGGAACAAACTATGGCAACATCGGAGCTTCTCCATATGGTGCAGCAGGTTTAAGCGGAGGACAACGTACCAGAGTTGTTGCTAACGTAACAGCATTCGGATACTTTGCAGTTGGTGATAATACTGGTCCGTTACCGGTTAAGTTAATTTCACTTTTGGCAAAAGTTGCATCGGATGATGTAGTTATTGCATGGACAACTGTTTCTGAAATTAACAATAAAGGATTTGAAGTAGAGCGTTCTTTGGATGGTCGTTCATTTGAAAAAGTAGGTGAATTTGTGGACGGAGCCGGAAACAGCAATGTTACGATTGACTATTCATTAACAGATGGACAAGCTTTCTCAGTAACCAACAGTGCAGTTCTATACTACCGTTTAAGACAAGTAGATTTTGATGGAGTTGAATCGTACTCACATGTTATTAAAGTTGCTAAAGAAGGTGACAACATGAATGGACTTTCAGCTTATCCTAATCCGTTTGCTTCAGCTTACAATGTATCATTTGATGCAAAACAAGGAGGATCTGTTACCATTGAGATGGTTGACCTTCAAGGAAAAGTTGTAAGTGAACAAACCACATTGGTTTCAAGAGGATTGAACACTGTGACAATGGATAATGTATTACATCTTCATGCAGGTATTTACTTTGTAAAAGTAACGATCGATGGAGAGTCACAAATTGTGAAACTGGTTAAAAACTAACCGAGAATAACAGCTTATCAAAAAAGCCGTCCCGTTTTTACGGGGCGGCTTTTTTTGTTATCACGGATGTATTGGCGCCAAATGATTCGGATTTTTCAAATAGTTACAGCGTAAATATTATTGCAGAAATTGTTACTAATCAGGTAGTCGTTTTGTTTAAACTGTATAATATGGCGTTCATTTTTTTGTTAAACCATTTAAATACGTTAACCATTTTTAATTAATTATTGTGTAATTAAAATGGCTTTTGTCTTAAATTGCGTGTAGTATTATAGCTACAAAATTGTAAAATTCAATTAAAAGAGTATAATAATTTAACCCTTAAATAGCACATGAAAAGAACACTACAAACAATTAAAAATGCCTTTTCCAGAGGAATAGGCATTTCCTTTATCTTAGTATTGGCAGCTTGCTACACGGCAAGCGCGCAAACAGCCAATATTTATCTATTTACGGCTACTACAGGAACGTTTGTTCCCCTGGTGGCTCCCACAAGTTCTTCAGTTGCGTTAGCAGCCGATGATGCAATGAGTACGACTATTCCACTTACGTTTCCATTTGTATTTGAAGGTGTAACCTATAACGATTGCAGGGTATCATCTAACGGACAACTTGTATTCGGAACTGCTGGAACACAAAGTGCAACGAATAACCTGGCAACAGCAACAGCCACCCAACGTCCTGCATGTGCACCTCTTTGGGATGATTTACTTTGTTCAGTAGGCGTTACGTATCAGGTTACAGGTACAGCCGGAAGCAGGATTTTTACTGCCGAGTGGTTAAATATGAAATGGAACTATCAGGCTGCAGGAGCAGTAATGTCATTTCAGGTAAAATTATATGAAACCAGCAATGAGATTGAATTTATTTACCGTCAGGAAGGTATTGCCTATAACCCCGGAACAACAGGTGGAGGATCAATAGGTATAACAGGTGCTGCAGTGAATAATTATATTTCCATTCAGGATGTAACAACGCATGTTACTTCAACAGCAACTTCAAAAAATGATCTTACTACTAAACCGGCAACAGGTCTGGTTTATCGTTTCGTTCCGCCACCTCCATGTACAGTTGCTCCGTCCGCTCAGCCAACGGCATTATCGTTTTCGGCTGTAGGAACTACACAAATGTCTTTATCATTTACACATGCTTCACCTCAACCAACCAGGTATCTAACTGTAAGATATCCAAGTGGAGCGGCAGTAACTGCCCCGGTAAATGCAACATATTATAATGTCGGACAAGCCCTGGGATTGGGAACAGTTGTTGGAGCAAGTAATGGAATAAACCTTACTTTAACGGGATTATTTCCATCTACAAATTATGATTTTTATATCTATGCTCTCGCAGACTGTATAACAGGTCCTTTGTATAATACGACAGCACCGCTGACAGGATCACAGGCTACTGCAGTTCCGACAGCGGTTAGTACAACAGCAACAGGCGGATTGTGGAGTGCACCTGCTACATGGGTAGGCGGGGCTCTGCCTTCTGTATTCGATACAGTTATAGTGGCTACAGGTGCAACATTAACGGTGGATATTGCAGCTACAGCAGGTAAAGTACAACTAAATAATGGTTCAACACTTTTCCTTAACAATACATTGGTAGATAGTACGGATTTAGTGATTGGAACCGGAGCTTCGTTTAACGGGTTCTTTGGAACTACAGGAAGACAATTGACTGTACGCGGAAACATCACGAATGCTGGAGCCTTTAACATGTCGATGCCGGGTGGTATTTTATTGTTAAACGGAATTACCCCTCAAACAGTGAGTGGAGCAGGAACTTTTGGTCTGATACCAACTTTAACGGTTAATAACCTTACCGGTGTAGTTCTCAATACAAATACAACAATTGGTGCTGCATTAAACTTAACCAATGGTGTGGTGAGCGGAACAGGAAGTGTTACTTTAGGTAACGCAACTTTTAGTCCAACTTTTGCGATGACCAGTAATGGTGGAACTATTTCATCATCCGTGGTTTCGGGTTTAGCGGGTATTTTCCCAGGTAATGCAATATTTACATATAATACTCCAACTCCGATAGCATCTATTACCACTGGTAATGAATTAAATATTGCTGCAGCAGCTAATCTGAACGTTACCTTTAATGCGATTGCAGGTGGTAACTATATCTTGGGAACAAACATCAACGTTAACAATTTAACTGTAAATGATACCATAGATGTTAGTTCAAATACCCTAACCTTAAATGGTGTTGGAACCTTTGGTACAACCCAAAATGTATTCGGAGTCGGAACATTTACGATGGGTGCAAACGCAACTATTGTAACAGCCAATTTACTTGGTATTACAACTTCCGGAGCAACAGGGTCTGTACAGACAGGTACCCGTGGTTACAATGCCACCGGAAACTATACATATAATGGCGCAACAGGTCAGGTAACCGGAGACGGATTACCACTTACACTTACAGGAGGAACGGTTACGGCCAACAGTACCGGTGGTACTACGTTAACTCAAGCAACGGTATTTAACAACCTTACTCTTTCAACCAACTTAATCATAGGAACAAATTCCGCAACTATAAATGGAATTGGAAATTTTGGAACATTAGCCATTACTGGCGCAGGTCCGTTTACTGCCGGAGCAACATCAAGATTATTGCTGAACAGCACCGCTGCTGCCGGAGTATTGCAGACATCCGGAGCAGTAGGAAATATTCAAAACACAGGAGGTAGAACATACACTCCGGGATTGGATATCGTTATCGGAGGTTCAGCTGTGGCAACTGGAGATAATTTCCCGACTTCAGGAGTAGATTCTTTAGTGTTAAACCAAACGACAGTTGTAGTGTTAACTGCCGCCACTTCAGCAAACACACTCTATATTACCAGCACAGGAAGAATGACAACAACAGCTGTTAATATGTTAACGGTTGCCGGAACATTGGCTACGAATGTTGCCAGAATCAGTACAGGATATATTGATGGTCCATTAACCAGAACAATTGGTGTTGGAGCCGTTGGAAATTTTGCATTTCCTTTAGGAATCGGAACTGTTGCAAATTTGGAGATTGATGTGATCAATCCCGTTGTTACAGGATCGAGTGTGACGTTAACAGCTATCGCTAGAAGTTTACCAACTGGCGGATCTGTAGGTACCGGCTTAACTGCTTTGACAAATACACGCTACTGGGCATTTGCTCCGGTTAGCGGAGGTACATTATCATCAGTTGGAAACATCCGGATCTTTGAATCTACTGCAGCTACCTTAGGAGGAACCTCAAAGAAAATCGGATTAACCACTGCAGTTACAACCGGTGCATTTAACTCAATTGGTGGTCAGCTGGATTCTGCCAATGTGAATATTTTGAGTTCCCTTACCATACCTGCTTTCGGTACTGCAGGTGACAGTACCTTCCTGGTTTTAGGAAATGGTTCGGCAACCGGATCATTCACGGGTGGTACATTTGCGGTTGGACCAACAGGAATATACAAGAGTTTAACGGCAGCAGTTGCTGCCATTAACGAAAGTGTTTCATTAACAGGTCCTGTAGTATTGGAATTCCAATCAACATACAGTTCGTCTGTAGAAACATATCCTATTGTATTCAGAGCAACTTTACCAACAACCTCAACTAATTCTATAACCATACGTCCTTCATCAGCCGTTTCAAGTACAATCAATTTTTCAGGATCAATTTTTACAAGTACATCCTTAATTGATTTCAACGGAGGTAAAAATATTACCATTGATGGTAGACCAGGTGGAACCGGAACAAACCGTTACTTATCATTTACACAGCAAACAATCGGAGCGTTCCCAACATTCCGATTCATTAACGAGGCTCAAAATGATACATTACGTTATATTACAGTTGCAGGACAAAATACATCCACTGCGAGTGGTTTGATTGTAATCAGTACAACAAACGGAACAGGAGGAAATAACAATATTGCAATCAATAACTGTACAATCAATGGATTGTCAAATACCGCAATCTGTATTTTCGGATCAGGAACAGGATCACCTGCTGATAATAAAAATGTAAGCATCACCAATAACAATATTTTCGACTTCTTTGTAAACGGAATCTCAACTACGGCAATTGTAGCAGGAGCAGGTTCTTCAAATTGGACAATTTCATCGAATAACTTTTATCAGACATCTATCCGTAACAGTTATTCTACGCCTGCAATGACTACGGCAACCAATTTCAGGGCAATTCAATTACTGAACTCTGCTACGAATGCAACATTTACCGTGAATAATAACAGGGTAGGAGGAAATATTCCGGGTATTCCGGGATCAGTGTTTATCATTGGTGATAGTATTTCAAACTTAGCTCATTTGATCAGACCATTGGATTTCTCAAACGCAGGCCCAGGTGGAACAACCAATGTTCAGGGAAATATTATTTCGGACATAACATTGTATACCAACGGTACAGATAATTTCACAGGAATCGGTGCATTGCAAACAGGTGTTTACAGTATTGGAAATACAACACCAAATGTTGTTGGTTCAGCTACAGCAAACGGATCAATCAAAATTTTCTACAGAAGTACAACAACTACTGCAGTGGCAAGAGGATTTCATTTCACCGCTGTAGGTGGTGGAAATATGCAAAACAATATTGTAGGAGGAATTGACCTGATGGTCCAAGGAGCTCAGGCAAATGGTGGAGCAATCACGTTCCGTGGTATTGAAGTTTCAGCAGCCTTTACAGCACCGGTTACTGTTTCTGGCAATACTGTTGGAAGCACTACACTTGCTAATAGTATTCAGGGTTCGACATCTTCTTTAGGAGCTACCGGTATATTGGGAATGTTCATTTCAGGAGCAACAGGAGCTGCAGTATCTGTAACAAATAACACCATTAGTAATTTGAGCGTTTTCAATCAGGCATTTTCAACGAATAGCTCAATAAGAGGTATCCATATTACAGGAGCATCGAGCATTTCTACTACCGTTACGGGAAACAGTATACGTAACTTTAGACTGGATGCCCCAAACAATATCCTGGGTGATAACTCTTCTCTTGTTGGAATTATAAATAGTACATCAGGTGCAGGAGCACAGTTTATTTCAAATAACACGGTTCACTCATTGCGTTCAACGTATAATGGTCCGGTTGCCAATGTGGTAATGGGAGTGTTTTATAACTCAACCAATACAGGTGGAATCAGCAGAGTTGACAGAAATGTTGTACACTCATTGGAAACAGGAAGTACAAATAAATTTACCCTGCAAAATGGAATTAACTTAGGTAGTGCATCATCAACCGTTCAGTTGTTTAACAATTTTGTACGCTTGGGTGTTAATGTGGATGGAAGTACCAATAATGCGAATGCCACTATGTATGGTATCTGGAAACAAAATACCACCAACACAGCCGTTATCTATAATACAGTGTATGTAACAGGTAACCCTGCCACAACAGATACTACATCATTGACCGCTGCATTTTATAAAACAGGTTCGGCTGCAATTGATACGGTAATGAATAACATTTTTATGAATGCACGTTCAAATGCTTCCGGATTGGGTGAGCATTATGCAATGTATGTAAACAACACAACAGGAATGCGCAGTGATGCTAACTTGTACCGTGCAAATGGAACAGGTGGTGTTTTATGGAGAAATGGTTTTAACAGAATGACTGCTATGCAACAATGGAGAGCACAAATTAAACCATTCGATCAACGCTCTGCTGTTGGTAATCCTGCATTCAACGCAGGTATCACCAATGGAGCTGCAACTATTAACTTTACGCTTACCGCAACAACTCCTGCTGCTACAGCTGCAATTCCATTAGCTTATATTACAAGTGATCAAGGTGGAAATACACGTTCAGCAACTCCTGCTATTGGAAGTTATGATATCGGATTAAGTGCGTTAACAGCAGCAACCGATATATACAATCCTGTTTTTACCATTGCACCATTGGGTAACCGTGCTCCGGCAAACACTGCTGTGAATGCAGTTGTGGTTACTGATATCGGAACAGGTGTGCCAACCTCAGGAGCTACTGCTCCTAAATTATGGTACAGAAACTCAACTACTGCAAGTACCTGGGCAAGTGTAGCGCCTACTTCATTTACCGGAACAGGTAATAATGTAACATTTGTATACAACTTTAACTGGACAGCAATCGGTGGTACACCAATTGTAAACGATAGAATTAAATATTACTTCGTAGCGGCTGATGCAGCTACCTCTGCTAATATCTGGTACAGCAATTATTCAGCTATTGATCCTATCCATTCAACTGTAGCTGCTCAAACAACAGCTCCGTTAAGTGCAGATAGTTTCTTAGTGGTTGCGGCTTTGCCTGCCACCTTAAATATCCCGGCTGATTACCCAAGTTTAACAGGTGTTGGTGGATTGTTTAACGCTATTAACAATGCGGCATTATCGGCAAATACAACAGTAACCATTACCGCAGATATTAACGAAACAGGTTTAAATGAACTGAGAAATGATGGATTAGGTGGATTCAAATTAACCATCCAACCGGATGCAACACCTCGTACATTATGGGGTAATTCAACTACTTCGATGTTACGCTTTAATGGTGTAACTAAAGTGGTAATTGATGGAGGTCTTTCACGTAACCTGAAATTGATTGATTCGATCGGAACAGCACCATCAGCAACTGTAGGTCCTGTGGTACAGTTTTACAACGGATGTACCAATGATACATTGGTAAACTGTATCCTCGAGGGCAATAGCTCAAACCCTTCAAGTGGTACCGTATTGTTAGGTGCCGGAGCAAATAATAATATCGTTATCGCCAATAATATCATTAAAGGTGTAGGATTGGATTCGATGAATCGTCCGTCTAATGGAATTTATTCTTCAAGCGCATCTAATACCAATATGATTATAGGTGGAATAACTGCCAGACCGGGTGGAAATACAATCGCTGATTTTTCAGGTTTTGCAATTAATATAGCAGCTTCTGGAGATAATTTCATCATTGGATCGGCAACTGTTTCAGCTGATGGTAATACCATATATAGCAGAGCAGGGGGTGGTGGAATTATGACCTACATTCAGGTTAATGCAGGCAGTAACCATATGATTGGTAATAATAGAATCTACCAGCCATCCGGCAATTATGTTGGTAATATTACCGGTATTCTTATCGGAGGTTCGGGTAATGGCCATAGGGTAACCCGCAACAGTATTGGTGGTGGTGCTCCTGATAGAAGTGGTCTTTCAATGACTTCGACTACCGGATACTTCAGAGGGGTTGATATCACAGCCGGAACCGTTACTACATCAATTATTGATAGTAATTATTTTACCAATATATCAACACTGGGATCTGCGGGAGTTTTTGCAATCTATTTGAACAGTGGAAACATTAATGTGATCCAGAATATTATAGGAGGAGGATTTAACCTGCATGATACGATCCAGAATGGTTATGATAATGGTTTTATACAAGTGGCTGGTGGCAATGTAATTTTGATTCAGGACAATGTGATCGGTAACGCAAGGTATATCAAAGCTGGCGGTGACAGGACATGCGGAATTACTGTTACTGGAACACCTCCGTCTTTAACCATCAAACGGAATATTATCCGCGATATCTACCACAATGGAACCGGAAGTACCACTACCACTTTCTCCGTATGGGGTATCCTGATGAGTGCAGCTACCAATGCGAGTATCATTGATTCGAATATTATTTACAATTTGTATACTACCAATACCGGAGCGGCTAACTACCCTTCAGCAGGTATCCACGTGCAGTCGGCTGTTACTAATTCCAACTTTACCAGAAACAGAATATACAATATCGGAGCATTGGGTGGAACCGGAACCGGAGCCGCTGCACCATCAGCATATGGTTTCTGGATCCAGGCAGGTACCGGTAACATATATGCAAACAACCAGATCAGTATCGGTAACAATACAGTTGGACAAACGTTGGTATATGGTATCAATGAAACCACAACGGGTACAAATACCTACTCAGGAAACTCAATCTTTATCAACGGAACAGTGGCTTCCGGTGCAAACAATTCATATGGAATTAACCGTGCATCATCCGGAACTACGTTCACCAGAAACAACTTAATCTATAATAAGAGATCAGGTGGTACAGGTAGACATTACGCTTTAGGTTCGGCCAGTGCAGCAGGTATCAGTGGTGTAAATATTCAGTATAACATGATGTTTACAGCCGATACAGCAGTGTTGGCAGAGTTACCTGCAACGTTTGCAAACGGATGGTCAGGTTTGGGTACATTCTATACCACAACCTACAATACCAACTGGGCAGAAAAAATAGCTGCAGTTGCTCCTGAAATGTTGTTTATTGATACAGCTGTCGGAAACTTAGGAATTGTTACCACTTCTCCGGCTGCATGGTATGTAAACGGAAAAGGTATTCGTATCATTGGCCAGACAGGCGACTTTAATACTACTACGGGAATTCGTTCAGGTACAATTACTACAGGACCGGTTGATATCGGGTCGGTCGAATTCACGCCTACATCGGTTCCTCCCGTTGCATACGCAGATAAAGTGCCTGCAGCAAACGACAGTACACAATACTTCTTCGGAAGCCGTATGGTTGCAAAAGCAGTATGGGGAGCAGCGGGAACGCTTCCAACCTCTATGGATGTAACCTATTACTCGGGTGTAAATCCTACAAATACATTTGCAGGAAGTACCTTTATGAGAGCCTACTGGGCGGTTGCACAAACAGGCGGAACAGGTTATACTTATGCATTAACCCTGATGCAGGATTCGGCAGTACTAGGTACTGTGAGCAGTCCGGCTAATCTGGGTATTGCCCGTTACCTGGGTACTACTACCAACTGGACAAGATATATCCCAACTGTTGCAAACAATGTTACCGGATTCATGAACACGGCAAGTGTAAATGCTGTGGGAATATTTACCGGAACAGATGTAACAAACAATCCATTACCGGTTAAGCTTACTACTTTCACCGCTTCGGTTGAAGAATCAAAGAATGTACTGGTTTCATGGACCACAGCATCAGAAGAAAACAACAAGGGCTTTGAAGTAGAGCGCTCAATCGATGGTAAAAGATTTGGATTTGTTGGATTTGTGGAAGGTGCGGGTAATAGCAATACAGCAGCTACCTACAACTTGATGGATAAAGAAGCGTTTGCAAAAGAAAATGCAGATGTATTGTACTACCGCTTGAAACAAATTGATTTTGACGGAAACAGCACCTATTCACAAACAGTGATGGTAAGCATCAATGCAGAAGAAACAAACGGTTTGTCAGTATATCCTAATCCATTCCTCACAGACTACAGCGTATCATTTACTGCAACAAATAATGGTGAAACAACGGTCCAGTTATTCGATCTGCAAGGTAAAATGGTAAGCAGCCAGGTGAAGGATGTTATTGAAGGATTCAATACTATTCCGGTAACCAATGTAGATCAATTGCATTCGGGTGTTTACTTTATGAAGGTGACCTTGAATGGTGAAACACGCGTGATGAAGTTGGTTAAGAACTAACCAGTCAAGAATAATTTAGTCAAAAAAGCCGCTTCCGGATTCGGGAGCGGCTTTTTGTTGTAAAAACATTGATAGTTAGGCAACATTTAAGTGGCATGTAGTAATATCGCTACAAGGAATATATGTGGATTGAGTTTATTTCGAATGAACACTTCGGTGCCATTATTGAAAAAACACCCATTTAAGGACCACGTCATTCTGCAAGGGATGAAATTATGAACATTCATTTCATTAGAGAGAGAGCCTTTCCAACCGGATAGGCTCTTTTTTGTTGGATAGGTCTTTTACGAAATGTTGGATTCATCTAATTTTTAAGATGAGTACACATGGAGGAGGTAAGCTAGTCCCAGTGGTTACAACAATTTGATTTAACGTAGCGACTATACAGATTATGCTGCGAAAGGCTGTATTCTTTAGCTATACACGTTGCGGTTAATACTCAAGGATTTGTCAATGGCCACTAATCGTTAGATCAAAGGGCATAAAAAAAGAGGAGCGTTACTCCTCTTTTGTATTGAATGTTTGGTTTGTATTAATCTACGTTGTCGTGTAAAAATGAATTGTTGCTTCTGATACCAGTTTTGCTTGCGGTATCTTCAAACAACGTTAAGCGTGATACCTGACTTTCGGATGAATGTGGCACATCAGTTAGTTTTTTGTTTCTGCGTTTGTATGCAGGTTCTTTTTCCAGATCACGGATACCACCCGGTGAATTGATGGTAACATTCAGGTTTTTCAATTCCTTGATACGTTGGATATGTTGTTCGATGCGCAGCTCCTGTTCTTCCATATTCAGGGTAGGTGTTTCATCCATATCTTCATCAACCGGCAATTCAAAATGAATATCTGCGGTAATCGAAGGAGTTTCTTCCTCTTCATCTTTGGTTATGGCATCCTGCACACGGCTTTTAATTTCCTCATCCACCGTTTCAAATGTGATTTGCGGCTCTTGTTCAACCGGTTCTTCTTCTTCAAATTTTAATTCGAAGCGAATTTCTTCTTCCTGCGGTACGATCGGCTCGGGAGCAATTTCAGCTACCGGCTCAGGTTGAACTTCTGCAACAGGTTCTGGAGCAGGTTTTACTTCCGGTTTTGGTTCATCCAACAAATGGGAAATAACCATATCCGGTTTACGGGGCTGCTCGTACAATACATGTTTGGTGCGTTGTTCGGTATGCGAATGAACTATAATGTTTTCGCGCGTTTCAAATCCTGTGGCAATCAGGGTAACAGCAATTTTATCACCCAGTGTTTCATCAAATGAGGTTCCGAAAATAACATCCGCAGTTAAGCCCGCTTCATCCTGAATATAAGATGAAATCAACTCCACCTCATCCATCAGCACCTCTTGTGTTCCGGATGAAATGTTTAATAAGATATTCTTCGCCCCCACAATCTGGTTGTCGTTAAGCAATGGAGATGCCAAAGCTGCTTTCACCGCATCAATAGCTCTGTTTTCACCATCAGCGCTTGCTGATCCCATCAGGGCAACACCACTATTGCTCATCACAGTTTTAACGTCTTCAAAATCCACGTTAATGTATCCTGTATCGGTAATCAGTTCGGCAATACCTTTGGCAGCGGTTGTTAAAATATCATTGGCATGGCTGAATGCCTGGCGTAACGGTAAGTTACCATACATCTCCTTGATTTTGTCATTGCTGATGATGAGCAAACAATCAACGCTCTTCTTTAATTGCTCAATACCTTCATCGGCATGGTTCTTACGTTTTTTTCCTTCAAAAGAAAAAGGAGTGGTAACGATACCTACGGTAAGAATATCCAGTTCTTTTGCTGTTTTTGCAATAATAGGAGCAGCTCCGGTTCCGGTTCCACCGCCCATACCGGCCGTAATAAACAACATTTTAGTGTTTACACCCAATACTTCAATTACATCTTCGATGGCTTCCATCGCTGCTTTTTTTCCCACTTCAGGATTGGATCCGGCTCCGAGTCCGGCAGTTAATCCTGTTCCCAACTGAATTTTATTTGGAATGGCACTGGCTTCCAATACCTGTAAATCGGTATTGCAAATCACAAAGTCTACTCCTTTAATTCCCTGGGAATACATGTGATTAACAGCATTTCCACCTCCGCCACCTACACCCAGCACTTTAATAATGCTTGATTTGTCTTTAGGCAGGTCGAATTTTAATCTTGTTTCCATAATTTGAATATTTGGTTCAGAGTTAATAATTCATTGATCGTAGTCTTCTTTACTATGAACTATAATCTATATGTTATGAACTGTATTTAAAAATCTTTCATGTCATCATCGTTTAACCATGCTTTACCTTTCTCTAACCATTTGGAAAGGAATCCGCTTTTTTGGGTATCAATCGGTGATGATGTTTCTTCTTCGTGTGTTGTTTCTACTGATACTTCTTCTTCTCCATTCAGGCCTTTTATTACCAGACCTACACCTGTGGCGTACATCGGGCTTTTAATCTCTTCCACAATGGTTTTGGAAATATGTTCGTTGGGATATCCAATTCGGGTATCAATGCCTGTAACAAACTCTACCAGTTTATCCAGGTGTTTCAATTGCGAACCACCACCGGTGATTACAATACCGGCATTCAGCTTGCGCTCTAGTCCTGAACTTTTTATTTCGTACAATACCGATTCGAAAATCTCTTCTACGCGTGCTTGAATCACCATCGCTAAATTTTTGATGGAAACTTCTTTCGGAGGACGGCCATGGAATCCGGGGATACACACGATTTCGTTCTCTTTATTTTCATCAGCCAAAGCCGAACCGAATTTTAGTTTTAACAGTTCAGCCTGGTTGCGCAATACCTGGCAACCATCCACGATGTCATCCGTTATGATGTTACCACCGAAAGGAATAACAGCAGTATGGCGGATCATGCCATTTTTAAAAATAGCAACGTCTGTAGTTCCACCACCTACATCCACCAAACATACACCGGCTTCCATCTCCTCAGGAGTTAACACCGCATCCGAAGAGGAGAGAGGCTCCAGGATCAAATCCGCAACTTCAAGTCCGGCACGGTTTACACTTTTGTAAATATTTTTAATGGCATCAACGTGCCCAGTGATAATGTGGAAGTTTCCGGATAAACGCACCCCGGCAATTCCTACAGGATCTGTTACATCTGTAAAGTCATCCACTGAATATTCCTGAGGAATCACATGAATAATTTTATCACCAGGAGGTAAAGCAAGGTTATAGGTATCCATGATGAGGCGTTCTACATCATTTTTGGTAATTTCTTCTTCGTTTTGAGGGCGTGCGATGGAGTTGCGGTGCTGCAAACTTTTAATATGCTGGCCGGCAATACCAACGTGTACTGAATTAATTTCAATGCGGATTTTACCGTTGGCCATACTTTGTTTGGCTTTTTCAACAGCCTCACGGATCGACTTTACAGTTTTATCGATATTGCGCACCTCGCCACGGATAACTCCCAATGAATCCGCCTTACCCATTCCGAGGATTTCAACTTTTCCATGTTCGTTTTTAGCTCCTACAATGGCGCACACTTTAGTGGTTCCAATATCTAACCCTACTATAACTTTTTTGATATCACTCATATCAATACATTTATTTTTTCGTACAAACTATTTGATTCTTATACTTCAAATTGATAGTGCTGTATTTTTCCCATCCCACACGGCTGAGGCCTTCTTTATAAAACAGCAGCAATTTTTCAAATTTTTCTTCCAGATCTTCACCTGTTCCGAATACGATGGTATGGTCGCCAACTTTCGGAATCAGCACGAATTCACTTTCAGCTGTAACAAATATCTGTTCAATCTGTGCCTTCCAGAAGGCATCTTTATCAACATATGTGGCTATCTTGTGCAGTTCTCTTCCTACCAAAGTACGCATGGTATCACGTGTTTTATACTCCTCAAAGAGGTTGCCGCTGGCAATGGGAACATGTGCGGTGAAGGCCTGTGATACGGGCATTTTACGACCCTCATCATCTATGTAATAACTACTGCCGTCAGCCTTTAATAATCGAAGGATAGGCCTCCGTTGAATGACGTTAATCTGCAACTCACCGTTCATATCTGTGAACACTTCCGAGGTTTTAATGAAGTCATTGTGATTAAGTTTTGTTTCAATGAGCGGAATATTAAGCTCAATGATTTTATTGCCGATGATGGCTTTTTCGCTTCCTGTTGGATGGATGTTGGTTAATACCATATCCCGGTCGATAAACAACAGTTCATTTTGCGGAAGGATCGAAACCTTCACCTTTTTGCAGGTAAGCGCATTCTCCTGCTTGTTCGCAAAAGCCAGTGAAACCACCACACCCGAAACCATCAATACCCAAATGGTAATAATTCCGATTTGCCCGAGTCGTTTCACTAATTTTTGTTTGTCGATAGCCATTGTTTGTTAATTATGTTATCTGTTAATTGTGTTGAGTAATTAAATTCGATTCACTGTTATTTTTTGCTAACTGCTTACTTTCCTCTTTGCCTATTTAAAGACGTCCCTCATTACTCCTACCAATTGGTCAATATCTCCGGCTCCTAATGTTAACAGCACCTCCGGTTGTTGTTGTTTAATCAGTTCAACAGCTTCAGCTTTGCTGCATAATATTTTATTTGTTGAAGTCATCTTGTCAAAAATGATACGTGAAGTCACACCTTCCATGGGCAGTTCGCGTGCAGGGTAAATATCAAGCAGCAATACATTATCAAGAAGTGATAAACTCTCAGCAAAACCATCCACAAAATCCCGGGTACGGCTAAATAGATGGGGTTGGAAGGCCGCAACTATTTTTTTATCCGGGTACATGTTTTTTACCGATGAGATAATCGCTCTCAATTCCTCCGGGTGATGTGCGTAATCATCAATGTAAACGAAATCGTGACGTTTAATGATGTATTCGAAACGCCTTTTTACACCTTTAAAGGATGCGAGCCCCACTTTTAGTTCACCTTCCGTGACACCGGCAAGCAAACAAGCAACCGAAGCTGCAACGGCATTTTCAACATTGTGCAATCCGGGAATGCCCAGTACTAAGTGTTGGATAAAATGTTCTCCAAAAGTAAAGTCGAAGGAATATTCATCTCCATTGATCTTGATATTGGAAGCATAGGCATCAGCCTTTTCTTTAACGGAGTAAGTAAGGAAAGGACGTTTTAAGTCTCCGGTAATATCTAACCCTTTTTTTAGAATAAGTGTACCCTTGTCCTTACATTGAGAAGCATAAGCTAAGAACGACTTTTTCAATTCATTATGTTCACCATAGATATCTAGGTGATCGGCATCAGTTGATGTAATAATAGCAATTGAAGGATGCAATGTTAAAAATGAACGATCAAATTCGTCTGCCTCCACAACCATGTATTGGTTTGACGTTTGATGTTTGACGTTCTCCGTTTCCTCCAACTGCGGACTCTTTTCGGATGACTTATGCAACAGTAAGTTCGTTTGGTAATTACTCGAAATGCCACCGAGAAAGGCAGCGCAATCAACAGTACTTTGTTTTAAGATATGTGCAATGAGTGTAGAGGTTGTTGTTTTTCCATGCGTTCCTGCGACTCCGATTGTCTGGTAAACATCTGTAATGATACCAAGTACCTGCGAACGTTTCATAATGGTGAAGTCTTGTTCAACCAACCATTTCCATTCCTGATGGTCTTTAGGAACAGCGGGAGTCAACACCACAAGACAATGCTCTTTATTCAATCCGAAATCTGAAATCTGCGTTCCGAAATCTTCATAGTGAATTTGAATGCCTTCTGCAACAAGTTCTTTGGTTAGGGGTGTTTCTGTTTTATCATATCCCATTACTGTTATGCCCATTGAATGGAAATACCTGGCAATGGCACTCATACCAATACCACCAATACCTAAAAAATACGCCTGTTGTATATCCTTAAAGTTCATTTTCTTCTATTTACTCATTATTCCATTTACTCACTTACTCATTTCTTCTACTCCATCACCCTTAACACTTCATCCACAATTAGCTTAGCGGCATTGGGCATGGCAAACGTGGCAATATTGTTCTTAAGCTGTGCTTGTTTCATTTCACTTTGGGCCAATTTGATTACTTCATCTATCAACACTTCCCTGGCTTCACTATCTTTTACCAGTACAGCAGCCTCATTGGACACCAAAGCCATGGCATTTTTGGTTTGGTGATCTTCGGCAACATTCGGTGAAGGAACAAGGATTACCGGTTTCTGTACTTGTGCCAACTCCGCAATCGATAGAGCTCCAGCGCGTGAAATCACAATATCCGCAGCAGCATATGCAAGATCCATCTCGTATATAAAGGTATGAGGCTTTATGGTAGCAGATTGTTTGGAGTCGGCTTGTGTAAAATTTTTTCCTGTTTGCCAGATGATTTGTAAACCTGCAGCATCCAGTTTTGCAACACCATCAAAAATGCTTTGATTGATGGTGCGGGCTCCCAAACTTCCACCGATGATAAGAATCGTTTTTTTTGCCGGATTTAATCCAAAGAAGGTAATGGCTTCACCTCGTTTACCATTCACATTCATCAAATCCTTTCTTATAGGATTTCCCACTTTCACGATTTTACGTTCCGGGAAAAAACGATTCATTTTATCATAAGCTACACAAATCGTATCAACCCTGTTTTTTAATATTTTATTGGTAATACCAGCATACGAATTCTGTTCATGAATCACTGATGGAATTTTTTTCATCGTGGCGGCCCACATCATGGCCCCACTCGCATACCCACCAAATCCGATAGCCACATCGGGTTTAAACTCTTTTAAAATCCCCAATGATCTTTTTACCGCACTGATTACTTTGATTGGGAATAGTAAATTTTTCAAACTCAGGCTGCGTTGGAAACCACTGATCCAAAGACCTACAATTTTATAGCCCGCTTTCGGCACTTTTTCCATTTCCATGCGATCACTCGCTCCCACAAAAAGAATGTCCACATCAGGCATGCGTTTTTGCAATTCCTGCGCAACGGCCACGGCAGGGTAGATATGTCCTCCCGTTCCGCCTCCGCTGATAATGACTTTTAATCCTTTACGCTCCATTTTCTGAAAGGGTATTATCGGTTGATTGTATTGCCTCTTTAGGTGATTCTTCTAAATTAGGTTCATCTTGTTCAATGTAACGGCTAACACTCATAATGACCCCGAAAGCAACCGAAGTAAGCAAAATGGAAGTTCCTCCTTTACTCACCAAAGGCAGGGTTAAGCCTGTTACAGGAAAAATATTTACGGCAACGGCCATATTGATTAACGCCTGTAGCACCAGTGAAAAACTTAAACCCACGGCTATAAGTGCGCCAAATGCTTTGGGGCTTTTGAGTACCATACGCATTGCCCGGTACAAAAAGAACATATACAAAAAGAGCATAATTACAGCCCCTATCATTCCGTATTCTTCAGCAATGATTGCATAAATGAAATCAGAATACGCTTCAGGCAAGAAGTTTCGTTCGGTACTATTGCCCGGGAGCTTACCCATGATACCACCACTGGCGATTGCAATTTTGGCGTGGTCATTCTGAAAGCTTTTGTCCGGGTCGTTCTCTTTTTTACCAAAACTCTCCACACGGTTTTTCCAAGTTAGTAAACGTCCCGTTCCCTTCAGCGCTTTCTCAGGTACGGCAAACAAAATACCAAACAACAACAAGCCGGCCAGAATACCTGCACCGGCCACTCCGAAGAGGTGTTTCAGGCTCACGCGTCCGATAAACATAATGAGCATGCAGGTTGAAAAAAGCACGAGTGCAGTCGATAGATTTTCAGGGGCGATGAGCACGCAAATCAATGTAATGTGAATAAGAATCGGCAGGAATGATTTTTTCAAATCTTTAATCTCTTCTTGTTTTCTTGCCAACTCACGTGTTACAAACATGATAAGGGCCAGTTTCGCTATATCTGAAGATTGAAATGTTAAACCGAAAAAGTTTACCCAACGCCTCGCTCCGTTAATCTCAAGTCCAAAAAAAAGGGTGTAAATGAGTAAAGGGTAGGTGATAAAGAGTAGCAGTTTTGAGAGTCCGATGAAATATTTATAATGAATGGAATGGATAAAAAACATGATGAAAAAACCTACACACAACAAACCTGCTTGCTGTATTAAATAGATTTCTACCATCCCTCCGTTTTTCTTATAAGCAAGTGCACCTGTGGAACTATATATAGCAAGCAAGCCCCAGATGGAGAGGATAAAAATTATCCCCCACATGAATTGGTCACCGCGTGGTTTTATTTTGTTCCACAACGTTTGAGCGGCTTGAATTTCGTTCGAATTTGCCATTGGTGCAGTTTTTTTCTTCTTGTTTTGTTTACAATTCCTTTACTGCGTTTTTGAATTGTCTTCCTCTGTCTTCGTAGTTCTTAAATAAATCGAATGAGGCACAAGCAGGAGATAAGAGAACAACTTCACCCGGTTTTGCAAGTTTATGTGCTACATGCACTGCTTCTTTTGCCGAGCTTGTGTTTACAATCATATCTACATCGGCAGCAAAAGCTTCATGTATCTTACGATTATCCAAACCCATGCAAACAATGATTCGAACTTTCTCTTTCACCATTTCTTTCAGCAAGGCATAGTCATTTCCTTTGTCAACACCACCGGCAATCCAGATGGTTTCTTTTTCCATGCTTTCCAATGCATACCAGGTAGAGTTTACGTTGGTGGCTTTCGAATCATTGATGAATTCAACACCACCAATAGTGGCAACCTTCTCCAATCGGTGTTCTACATTTTGGAAATCCATCAGACTTTCGCGAATGGTTTCCTTGCGGATGTTGAGCACTTGTCCAATAACAGCTGCTGCCATTGAATTGTAGGCATTGTGACGCCCTTTTAAACTTAGTTCATTTGTATACATAGTGAAGAGATTTAATTTGTCAGTGGTCGAAAAAAGTTGTCCGTCTTTTGCATAAGCTCCCGGAGAAACTTTATGTCCGAAAGCAAACGGTAACTGTTTGGCATGAATGGACTGATTTGATAAGTTTCCGGTGGTGAGTGCATCATCAGCGCAATAGATGAATACATCCTCCGCTGTTTGGTTTTGAAGTATCCGAAACTTTGAATCGATATAGTGTTGTAAGGTATAGTTGTAGCGGTCGAGGTGGTCAGGAGTGATGTTACATATGACTGCAATCTCTGCCTTAAAATCATACATGTTATCAAGCTGAAAACTGCTTAGCTCGAGTACGTAATAGTCATAATTTTTTTGAGCAACCAATCTTGCAAAACTGATTCCTATGTTTCCACCCACAGCTACATTCAATCCGGCCTTTTGTAAAAGATGATATACCAAAGAAGTAGTAGTTGTTTTTCCATTTGTTCCGGTAATACATATTTTGGTAGCATTGGTATAACGTGCTGCAAATTCAATTTCTGAAATGATTGAAGTTTTTTGGGCAGTCAACTTTTGAATAAGTGGAGCCGTATCTGGAATACCCGGACTTTTAATAATCTCATTCGCATTCAGGATCAAAGCTTCCGTATGCAGTCCTTCTTCGTAAGGCACAGCAAAGGCATCCAATTCCTGTTTGTATTTGTCAGGAATAGATCCGGCATCACTCACAAACACATCAAAGCCTTTTTGCTTGGCTAAGATGGCTGCTCCTGTACCGCTTTCTCCGCTACCTAATATGACGATTCGTTGTTGCATTGATGTAGTTCTTGTCTTCTTAGAGTTTGTTAGTCGTGTTGATTTATTAATTATCTGTTTCTTTTGGCCAAAGGCTAATGGCAAAAAGCCAACTGCTGCTTATCGTACTTTCAAGGTTAAAATGGTAACAATGGCCAACATGATTCCAATAATCCAGAAGCGTGTTACGATTTTGGATTCATGATAGCCGCTCTTTTGATAATGATGGTGAAGTGGCGACATCTTGAACAAACGATGTTCTTTTGCGTACTCAAGTCCGTGTTTACGTTTTTGATATTTGAAGTAATACACCTGCAGAATCACCGAAAGATTTTCGACCAAAAAGATTCCGCATAAAATGGGGATCAATAATTCTTTGCGTACCATTAACGAAAAAGAGGCGATAATTCCTCCTAATGCAAGGCTTCCGGTATCACCCATAAATACTTGGGCAGGATAGGAGTTGTACCATAAAAATCCTACGCAAGCTCCTACAAAGGCTCCGGCAAAAATTACGAGTTCTCCCAGATGTGGGATATACATGATGCCGAGATATTTTGAGAAAATGATATTACCGGATACATAAGCAAAAAGCCCAAGTGTGACAACAATTATGGCAGAGGTCCCTGCCGCCAAACCATCAATTCCATCCGTAATATTGGCTCCGTTGGAAACAGCAGTGATGATAAAGATAACAACCAGTAAGTAGATCCAATAATTATAATCGCGGTAGTTTTCGCCCATAAACTTAAGCACATCCGCATAATCAAATTCACTTGATTTAAAGAACGGAATATTGGTTGTGGTTGAGTGTTCTTCTCGCACCATATACATCTGCCCATCGATAACCTGGGGTTGCAGGTTGTTCGACTGTATAAATTCCGTTGTAACTTCTTCAGGTTTAAAAAACTCCCTTGTTTTTACATTTTCATTATAAAACAAGGTGGTAGCAACAATGATTCCCAGTCCGATTTGACCTAAAATTTTGAAGCGGCCGGCTAACCCTTCTTTGTTCTTTTTAAACACCTTGATGTAATCATCGATAAAACCAACCACACCCAACCAGATGGTCGACAAAATGATGAGCAGGATATATACATTGGTTAACCGTGCAAACAAAAGTGTTGGAATAAGAATGGCACCCAGAATAATCAATCCACCCATGGTTGGTGTTCCCTGCTTTTGTTTTTCGCCTTCCAACCCGAGGTTCCGAACAGTTTCTGCGACCTGTAGTTTTCTCAACCATTCAATTAATCGTTTTCCAAAAACCATAGAGATGGTCAGTGATAAAATAATAGCCAATGATGCACGGGTTGAGATATATTGAAATGCTCCCGCTCCAGGTATATCAAGTGTTTTGTCTAAATATTCAAATAAGTAGTATAACATAGTCGTGTGCTTAATTCATGAGTTTAAATAGATCCAATACAGTTTCCTTATCGTCAAAATGGTGTTTCACGCCTTTAATCTCCTGGTAACTTTCGTGTCCTTTACCGGCTACCAGAATAATGTCCCCTTTGCCCGCCATGCTGATAGCAGTTTTGATTGCTTCTTTGCGATCAGCAATCCGTAAGGTTTTTTTGAAATGGAGGGGTTTTACACCCTTTTGCATGTCGTCCAGGATGACTTCAGGATCTTCATTACGTGGGTTATCGGAAGTGAAAATCACTTTGGTGCTCAGTTCGGTTGCAACGTCTGCCATCACTGGGCGTTTTGCCGCATCACGGTTTCCACCACATCCAACAATGGTAATCAGTTGTTCGTTGTTGGTACGCAGTTGGTTGATTGTCGATAACACATTTTCCAATGCATCAGGAGTATGAGCATAATCGATAACAGCTATAACACCACTTTGTGAACGCACATATTCAAATCGTCCTTTTACGGATTCGATGCTGCTTAAATGAGTGATGATGTCGCGTTTTTCTTTTCCGAGTAAAAAAGCTGCACCATATACCGCCAGCAAGTTGTAGGCATTAAAATTTCCGACCAGCCTGAACCATGCTTCTTCACCGTCAATATTTAACAACATGCCATTAAAGTCACTTTCAATGATTTTCGCTTTGAAGTCTGCCATACTGTATAAACTGTAGGTATACTTGGTTGCTTTAGTGTTTTGCAACATCACCATTCCGTTCTTGTCATCTTTGTTGGTGAGTGCAAACGCGTCTTCGTTAACCGTATCAAATAGTTTCTTTTTGGCCTTGATGTAGTTATCAAATGTTATATGATAATCTAAATGGTCGTGTGTGATATTGTTAAAGATGGTTCCGGCAAAATGCAGACCTTCAATTCTGTTTTGGTCGATTGCATGCGAGCTGGCTTCCATAAAACAATATTCACAACCTTGGTCAACCATCGTTTCCAGAAGTTCATTAATACGAATGCTGTCAGGTGTGGTATGCGTTGAAGGAATTACGTTTTCGTTGATTTGATTTTGTACGGTTGACAACAAACCAACATGATGGCCAAACGAGCGGAACAGCTTAAATAACAAGGTAGCGACTGTCGTTTTTCCGTTGGTACCTGTTACGGCTGTTAATTTTAATTTTTTGGAAGGATGGTTGTAAAATTCAGCGGCCATATGAGCCATCGCTTCGCTGGTATCTGCCACCTGAATATAGGTAACACTTTCATCTAATTGTGCAGGCATTGTCTCACATACAATAGCTGCGACACCTTTCTCTGTAACGGCCGGGATAAAGGTATGCCCATCAACCTGGGTTCCTTTTACGGCAAAAAACAAGGAACCTTCTCCTGCATTACGTGAATCGTAAGTTAGGTGTAAAATGGTTAGCCGGGTATCACCGATTACCTGTTTTACGGAAGTGTTCTGTATAAGTTCTGCAATGGTTTTCACGATCCTAGTTTTAAGTTGATGATACTCCCTTTTACAATTTGTGTTCCCGGGTTTATGCTTTGTTTTTTAACACGTCCAAGGCCCTCTATTTTTACTTTGAGTCCGGCATTTTCTAAAAGGTATAAAGCATCTTTAAGTCCCATTCCGGTTACATCAGGGATTAAGTTTTTATCGAGCATTTTTTTGTGAAGCAGTTCCACATTTTTCTTTTGCACTGAAGCGGCAACCCATTCACTTCCATTTTCTTCAATAGTGTCATTGTCTCTGTATGATGAAATACCCAGGGTGTTGTAAACCGTTTTGATTTCATCCTTGAAACCGATGTATGCTTTTGGAATAGAGTGTGCACTGTCGTTATTGAAAGCAAAACGCAACTCAGGATGCAGGTGTGTACTGTTGGAGTATACTTTATCAGCAATTTCTTTAAACACCGGACCTGCCACAGCCGATCCGTAATAGATTCCTTTGGAAGGTCCGTTAACCATGACCATGCAGGTGTATTGAGGATTTTCGGCAGGAAAGTATCCGCAAAAAGAGGAACGGTATAGCTTCTGAGCATAGCCTTTGCGCCCGTCAGCCACCAATGCTGTTCCGGTTTTACCGGCAACGGTATAATTCGGATTGCGAAGATTGCTGCCAGTACCATGCAATACAACACCTTCCATCATGGTGCGGAGATTGGCTAGCGTACTTTTTTTGCAAACTTGTTCCACCATTGTTTCTGTTTTGAAAGCACGGATGGTACGACCTGTTTTTTGAATCTCTTTGACGAAAATGGGTTTAATCATCTTGCCATTATTGGCGATAGCATTGTACAATGTTGCTACCTGAAGTGGTGTAACTTTTACTTCATACCCAATACTGCTCCATGGCAATGTGGTTCCGGACCATCCTTTATCGTCCGGACTTTTAATCATCGGTTTCCCTTCACCGGTAATTTGAAGACCTATCGGTTGAGTGAGTTTAAGTTTAACCAGGTGATCGTAAAACTGACGGGGATTATTTTTGTATGCATCATTAACAGCTTTTGATATGGCAACATTGGAAGAGTGTTCGAATGCCTGCTGAAAATTAACAATGCCATGACCACCGGGCTCTGAGTCGTACATCACTGCAGTGGATGTAAATCTCTTTTGCCCGCCTTCCGTATCATACATATCCGTCATTTTTGCTTTACCATCTTCCAAAAGCGAAAGCATAGATGTAAGTTTAAAAGTGGATCCGGGCTCAAGGCTTTCACCTACTGCATAATTGTACTGTTCGGTATAAACACCTTCCGAAATCCGGGTTAGGTTGGCAATAGCTTTTATCTCTCCGGTTTTTACTTCCATCAAAATGGCTGTTCCCCACTGAGCATCATTTTTTACGAGCGTGCTTAACAAGGCGTGTTCGGCCACATCCTGAATGTTGACATCAATTGTTGTTACAATATCTTTTCCGTTTTGCGCCTCAATTTGTCCTTCGTCATTAATCGGAATCCAGGTTCCACCGGCAATCCGTTGCATCACGCGTTTTCCCGGTCGTCCCGAAAGTTCTTTGTCGAAAGCACCTTCAATACCAACCGGAGCAATTCCTTTTACGCTATAACCGATAGTACGTTCGGCAAGCATATCAAAAGGTTTTTCCCTGCGGTTACGCTCTTCAATATTTAATCCACCCTTGTATTTTCCGGCACGAAAAATAGGAAAGGTGATAACCTTGCGCATTTCCAGGTAACTCACTTTACGTTTTAAGAGATAATAGCGGTCCTTACGTTTACGCACACCGGTTAAAATTCTTTTATACTCAGCTTTGCTTCTGTCGGCAAACAAATCAGATAAGTAAAATGCTAATGAGTCAATATTATTCTCAAAGATTTCATCATCTTTAAAGGCAGGAGCTTTTCCATCAATGCGTAAATCATAAATAGGGAGAGAAGTTGCCAGTAAACTGTAATCGCTGGCAAAAATATTTCCACGGGCAGGCTCTACCGTTTGAATAGTTGTACCAATACTTTCGGCCATATCCAGCCAGTGCTTTTTTTCAACGTATTGAATTTTTACCAGATAGGCCACAATAGCCAAAGCAAACAAACACATACCTCCGTATGCGATGTAAGTTCTGATCATAATGACTTTTCTGATATTAGTTGCCACTGGGTTGCGTAATTTTATATGGTGGTGTTGTTAATTCTTTTATCCCAAGCGTATCTAGTTTGGAAGCAACAGTTGATTGTTTGCTCTCGCTCATGAGTTCACTCAAAATGCTGATGTATTCAGAACGCAATTCTTTGATCTCGCGATTCAGTGTATCTGTTTTCCGTATTATCTTTTCAACATTGTGAGCATTCCAGATATGAATAAGCAACAGCAGCACAATAAACAATGCAAAAGGAATCTGCTTCAGCATTCCTTCTCTGGAAATATTAAAATCAAAGTCGGCAACCTTCTGCATGGTATTGGTTAACCGCGAAGTTTCCTTCGGGCTTTCCTCAACCACTTCTTCAGGTTCGTTCTCTATGATTATTTTATTCGCCATTCTTTATGCTGTTAGCTTTGAATTCGTTTTTTAATTCTCAATTTTTTTCTGCTATTCTGAGCTTTGCACTCCTCGATCGGGGGTTTAGTTCCAGCTCCTGTTCACTTGCCGTTATCGCTTTTTTACTGATGGGTGTAAACGGACGGTTGATATTTCCATAAAAGTCCTTTTCTACATTACCATTAAAATTGCCGGTATTGATAAAGTTTTTAACGAGGCGGTCTTCCAGCGAGTGGTAGCTCATAACTACCAAACGTCCTTTTGGAGCCATGATGTCGAGTGTACTCAGCAACATGTTTTTAAGTACTTCGAGTTCACGGTTTACTTCTATGCGCAATGCCTGAAATACCTGTGACCAAAATTTGTAGTCTTTGAATTTGGGAGCAAAAGAGCTGAGGACTTTTTTTAAATCGCCAACAGTAGTAATGGTTTGCTGCGCCCTGCGCTCTACCAGCACTTTTGCAATCTTGCGTGAGTTAGTAAGTTCTCCGTATTGGTAAAAAATATCGGCAAGTTGCTGTTCGCCATAATTGGCAATCACATGCGCGGCATCAATGCTGTATGATTTATCCATGCGCATATCCAATACTGCCTCATCAAAACGGTAAGAGAACCCTCGTTCATCCGTGTCGAACTGGTAAGAAGAAACGCCCAAATCGGCCAGCAATCCATTTACAGGAGCGAGCCCTTGGTATTGTAAATGGTTTTTGATGAATTCGAAATTCTGGTCAATAAATACAAAACGCTCATCGGCATCAGGCAGGTTCTGTTGTGCATCTATGTCCTGGTCGAACGCAATCAAACGTCCTTTTTTGGTGAGTTTTGCAAGGATCTCTTTGGAGTGTCCGCCACCGCCAAACGTTACATCCACATATTTTCCGTCAGGTTGAATATTCAAGCCTTCGAGGCATTCATGTAACATAACAGGTACGTGGTATTTACTCATCTATTTGTTGTGGGGTTTCTATTTCGGGTTATTTATTGTTAGTTCAGGGTTGGCACATTCATCATCTGCACATTTTCGCATCCTCACATCTGCATATCTACTCCGAAGGCTTCTTCGACATCACCTCTTCGGCCAATGCGCTGAAATCCTCAGGTTCTTCACTAAGCATCTTTTCGTAAGCGGCTTTGCCCCATATTTCTATTTTGTTTCCGTAGGCCAGCAGCATTACTTCATTTCCGATACCTGCGTATTCCAGCAACGATTTCGGGAGGTTTACACGCGAACTGGTATCCATATCCAGCTGACTGGCTCCACGTAAAAAGTAGCGTTTGAATTCGCGCTCTTTTTTAATGTAATCACTCAGCTTGTTGATTTCGGTAGCGATTATTTCCCACTCATTCGATGGGTACAGTACACAACATTTTTCAAATCCACGGTTGATGAAAAAGGAATCCTTGGCAGCTTTGGGTAGCTGTTTTTTCAAGGTAGCAGGGATGATTAACCTACCCTTGGCATCCAGTTTACATTCATATTCTCCGTGCAGTTGCGACACTCTTTTTAGCTATTGATGGCGTAAAAGTAAAAACAAAAAACCACTTTTCTCCACTTTCCCCCACTTTGTGGAAAAGTTGTGTTTTTCTTGATGGTTTTGGGTGCACTTTTTTTGAGTCAGTTTCCTGTGCAGGCAGGCATTTGCTTCGGTTATTGAAAAGGTGGAGTGAGGTGGGTGACATCCAATGAACGGATTAAAAAAAACTTTGTAGATTTGAGAGGCATGGTGAAACAACAAAACGGGGATAAGTGGGCCTTACGATGGCCTCAAATCATACTTCTATTTTTTTACGCTGCCTTGCCGTTTATGTATAATTCGGCAGGTGTTGATCCCTCTCTCATTCCAAGGCAAATCGGAGCTTGTATATTGGTTTGTGTTTTTGGCTGCTGGATGTTTTGGCAGCAAAAGAATAAGCCTGTTGAGGTATCGTTTATTCCGTTGGTTTTGCTTTTGTTGGTGGTGGCTTATGTAATATCATATATACAGGCTATCAATAAGATTGAATCGTTTTATATCATCCTTAAAATAGGATTGTTCGCTTCAATCGGTTGGGTTATGTATGTGCTGGCCAAACGTGAAGTCCTTACACTTCAGTTCATATCATTTATTGTTTCAGTTACCGGTATCGTTGCAACAGTTATGACTATAGGCAATATGGTATTACTTCAAAGCAAAGGGGTGCATATTTTTGAGAGTGATAATATGTACATGGTCAACGTAACCTTTGGACATAAAAACCTGCTGTCATCTTTTTTGTTTGTATGCCTACCCATGATAGTGGTGCAGGTTGTTTTGACGACCAAAACTTCATGGAGAATCATATTGGTTACAATGGGAATTGCTTTATCCGGTGTGTTGGTGCTGTTGCAAACTCGAGCAGTGTTGCTGGCATTGGGTGTATGTTTTGCTGCAGCATGTTTGCTCCTTTCATTTGGGTTTAAACAACAGTTATCAGTTTGGCAAAAACGATTCAGCATTCTATTCATAGTTGCGGGCCTGTTGTTGACTGCAGCTGTTTTTTATAAGTATCGCGATAAACTTACGTTGCTTACCAGAACAGAGTCCTTTAAGGAACGCAAAAACTTATGGGACAATACCTGGCAGATGATTGCTGAACATCCGATAACAGGAGTGGGTGCTGCAAACTGGCAAATTCATTTTCCGAAATACGGGATGCAAAAATTTTATGAAGTGAATTACACCATCAGCGAGGGACTCACCAATTTTCAGCGTCCGCATAATGATTTTTTATGGGTATGGGCCGAAAGCGGGTTGTTGGGTTTTGCATGTTATGTTTTCATTTTTATCGCAACACTGGTATGTGCATGCAGGTTATTGAGCAGGGAAGAAAAGGTCTCTGTTAAAATAGGGTATGCCATGGTATTCCTACAGTTGCTGGGCTTTATGGTCATTTCGGCAGTCGATTTTCCGTGGGAACGAATAGAACATCCTGCCATTATTTTCCTGTCGGTTGGGTTTATTGCAGCCCGCCATGAAACTATCCAACAATGGAAAGGAATTTCAGTAAAACGATGGGTTTGGCTGATTCCGGTTTCAATGGGCCTGCTCTCAATTTATATTTGTGCACAAAGGTGGCAAAGTGAATTACAGTTGCGTAAAATGTATAAGGCACATGCGGCTGGAAATTGGCAAAAACTGGTGACGGAAGGAAAAAAGGCAGAAACAGCTATGTTCAATATGGATTATTATTCGATACCTGTCCAATGGTATATAGGTGTGGGTTATTTTATGCAGAATAATCTTGTTGAAGCGAAAAGGTGTTTTGAAGCAGCTTATCAATTGCATCCGTATCAGGTTCACGTACTCAATAATTACGGAACCTGTTATGAGAAAGAAGGAGACCATACAAAAGCCATTGAGTTGCTGGAGGAATCACACAGGTTATCACCAACTTTTTCTGATGGAATTATAAACCTGAGCGGTGCTTATTTTAATGCCGGCAGATATGATGATGCATACAATACCATTACCAAATTCAGGTATGACGAGCAGAACGAGCGGTTTAAAACCTTTGCGCTGGCTATCATCAAGGTGAAACTGGATGATATTATTTCGAAAGAAAAAACTACGCCATTTGCAACGTATTTAACAAAAGTAGTGTCTGATGATCAGGCAATTTTGGCGGCATACCGGAAGGCCGAGGTAATAAGGGTGTCGCTCCTTCAATGCTTGCTGGAAGACTCACTTTAAGACTAAATTAAATACCTATTAAAAGGAATAAGATATACATTTGTTTAAACCCGTAACTAATTATGAAACATATTATTACTTCTTTTTTGTTGATGCTGGTCGTTGTATTTACAGCGCAAAGTCAGGCGTTGGTCTCCGTAACACCATCAACAGGTGCTGTTGGAACAACAGTACCTGTTACCATAACGGGTAGCCGGACAACGTTTACCAATACTACCAATTTTGCACTCTCACTCGGTACAAGTGTTATTCCTCTTACCAATGTGGTTGCCCTGAGTGCAACTTCGGCAACAGCCAGTGTGGTTATACCGGCAAATGCTGCATCAGGAGCGTACACACTTGTTGCTGTAATGGGACTATCCCTTCCTTTACAGTTGCCCGGTGCGTTCACCGTAACGGGTGGAGCCCCTGTTGCAGGACTGGTATCCATTTCACCTAATTCCGGTAACAAAGGCCAGTCATTATTGGTTACCATTACCGGTGTAAATACTAACTTTACCCAATCGAGCAGCACAACGGTTACACTGACAAGCATGGGTGGAGGAGGTACTCCCATTGTTACGCCAACAGCTTTCGCTCAAAGCAATACCACCCTTAGGACATTGATCTCCATTCCGTCTACTGCAACTGCAGGGGCATATGCATTAGTCGTTTCAACATCCAATGACGGAACCCTGATTTTACCGAATGCCTTTACAGTTGGGGGTGGGACATCTTCAACACCTAAACTTTCAACCATTACACCGTCATCTGCTAAGCGTGGCCAAACGTTGAATGTTACTATTACGGGAACAAATACCAGTTTCATGCAGTCGTCTGATGTAACTGTTTCATTATTCAGTGCAGGATCCCCGTTGGCGGCTAACTTTGCATTCGCCAATAGCAATACATCTATAACAGCCAATTTTACCATTCCCGTTAATCAAACATTGGGTCTGCATGATCTGTATGTCCTTTCTACTGAAGATGGCTTACTTTCCTTGCCTGCCTCTTTTAATGTTACATCAACAGGTGGAGGCGGTGGTACTCCGGAACTCGTGTCCGTTTCACCTCCTTATGGCCATAAAGGCCAGACATTGAATGTTACCATCACCGGAACCAATACACGTTTTATGCAGGGTTCACAGGCACTGGCTATTTATAACAATAATGATGGTGTGGAAGCAACCTCTCAAACCGTAATTAGCGATACGGAGATAATAGGAGTGTTTAGTATTCCGGCAACATGGACAAACGGGTTATACACTATTGGTGTAATGAATGACATGAATGAGATACTGGAGTTGCCCTCTTCGTTCGCTATTGTAAGTGTTGGTGTAAATGAATTAACATCAGATAAGCATGGGCTCAATGTATACCCTAACCCGGTAAACACACAACTCACCTTTGAATCGGTACATAAGGTAACCAATGTTGCCATTATTGATATAACCGGTAAATTGGTGCAGGTGTCTCCGGAGGCACTTGCTCATCCCGATTCCAAAACATATTTGTTCGACTTTAACCGGTTGGGACTCAAAAAAGGAATTTACTTTTTGCGGGTTGAAACCGACCAAAACACATTGTATCAGAAGTTTATATCTGAATAATCTTTAAAGCCTCCGCACCAGCGGGGGCTTTTTTTTGCGGTGTTTACAATCAACCTTTTGCTTACTTTTGTTGACTACCTTAAAACAAGATGTCGATAGTTGTAGAGAAGCTTACCAAGTTATATGGTGCCCAAAAAGCATTAAACGAAATTTCATTTGAAGTAAAACCAGGTGACGTGCTTGGGTTTTTAGGTCCGAATGGGGCGGGTAAATCCACCACCATGAAAATTCTTACCTGTTATATTCCCCAATCAAGCGGCACAGCCACGGTGTGTGGATTTGATGTAATCAAAAATCCAATTGAGGTAAGACGCCAAATCGGGTACCTGCCCGAACTTAACCCATTGTATACGGATATGTTTGTAAAAGAGTACCTCCTGTTTTCTGCAGAAGTGCAGGGATTAGGCAAACTGGCAAATACCCGTGTGGAAGAAATGATTGAACGAGTGGGGTTAACCGTTGAACGCAAGAAAAAGATCGGTCAGCTTTCCAAAGGATATAAACAACGCGTTGGGCTTGCACAAGCCATGCTTCATAATCCCAAAGTATTGATCCTGGATGAACCTACTTCCGGACTGGATCCTAACCAGGTAGGAGAGATGCGAGATTTAATCAAAGAAATAGGGAAGGATAAAACGGTATTACTCTCCACACATATTATGCAGGAAGTTGAAGCCATGTGCAACCGCGTGGTGATTATCAATAAAGGAAAGATTGTAGCCAATGATAAGATTGAAAAGTTGCAGCAACACCTTTCTGCAGATATTCTTGTAACCGTTGAATTCAAAAATGAGATTAAGGAAAGTCTGATTCGAAATATTGCAGGAGTTACAGATGTGAAACAAAAAGGGAAACGCTATTTGGTTAGAAGTAAGCAAGATGTACGTGAACAATTATCTCAGCTTGCATCATCCCAAAATTGGGTGTTATTATCGATGCAGGTAGAAGAAGAAAGTTTAGAAAATGTATTCCAACAATTAACACGTTAACATGTACTCTATTCTCAAAAAAGAAATACGAAGTTTTTTAAGTTCACTCATCGCCTATGTGGTGATGATTGTGTTTTTAGTGGCCATTGGTTTGTTCATGTGGGTATTGCCCGAATACAATGTGTTTGACATGGGTTATGCAAATATGGATACATTGTTCAGTATGGCTCCTATGGTTTTTATCTTTCTTATTTCTGCTATTACCATGCGTTCATTCAGTGAGGAGAAAAAAAGCGGTACCATTGAAATTATCACCACCAAACCCTTAAGCGATATGCAGATCATCATGGGAAAATATATTGCAGGAGTTGTGCTGGTTATTTTTTCCATACTTCCTACACTGATATACTTTTATACTATTTACCAGTTAGGGGCCACCAAAGGAAATATGGATATTGGTGCAACATGGGGTTCTTATCTAGGATTATTACTGCTTGCGTCCTGCTTTGTAGCGATCGGAATTTTTTCATCGGCCATTACCGATAACCAGATCGTATCTTTTATCGTATCCATGTTTTTATGTTATTGTTTTTACAGCATTTTTGATTTACTGGCCAACTTTAATTTATTGGGCAGTTATGATAGTGTAGTAGCCGCTTTAGGTATCAATGCCCATTATATTTCTATCAGCCGGGGAGTGATCGATTCCCGCGACCTTGTTTATTTTTTTAGTTTTATCACCGCCTTTATATGGGGTACTAAAACCGTTTTTAGCGCACGTAAGTGGTAAACAGCAGTATGAAAAAGAGAAGTTTAAAAATACAATCGATAATGGAATTGTTGCTGGTATTGGCTTTACTGGTACTGGTCAATCTTATATTTTCAGGTATTTTTTTCAGGTTCGATCTAACCAAGGAAAAACGATACTCACTATCGACAGCGAGTAAGAATCTTGCCTCTAAGGTAGATGATATCATGTTTGTAAAAGTATACCTCGAAGGAGATTTCCCTTCAGGATTCAAACGCCTGAGTAAATCTTCCAAAGAAATGCTGGATGAGTTCAGGATATACTCCAACGGAAATCTGCAGTATGAATTTATTGATCCGTTTGCAGAAGCAGATAATAAAAAGACCAATGATATTGTAGAAGAACTTTCATCAAAAGGGCTACAACCCACCAGTGTGCAGATCAAAAAAGACGATGAAATGTCACAAAAGATCATTGTTCCCGGAGCTGTTTTTTATTATAAAGGACGCGAGTTTTCTATGAACCTACTGAAGGGGCAATTCGGAGCAAATCCGGAAGATGTAATTAATAGTTCGATTGAATTGCTCGAATATGAAATAGCCAATGTACTACGCAAGGCTACCGAAAAGAGTGGCAAAAAGATTGCGTTTTTGGAGGATCATGGCGAGTTGGAAAGGTGGGATGTTGCCGATGCACATAAAGAACTGGAACAATATTATGAAGTAAAGCGGATTCCGATTTCTCAGATTCCACCGCAAACATTGAACGAATATGCAGGCATCGTAATTGCTAAGCCCACATTGCCATTCTCCGAGTTTGATAAGTTTAAACTCGATCAGTATGTAATGAACGGCGGTAAAATCCTTTGGCTCATTGATTCACAGATTGCCGATATGGATAGTCTGAACAGCGAACCGTATTTTATGTCGGCAGGATATGATTTAAGATTGGATGACTTATTGTTCCGCTACGGTGTTCGCATTAATTCAAACCTTGTGCAGGATATGCAGTGTGAACCCATTCCGATTTTAAGCAGTGTTAAAAATGGCACTCCGCAACAGAAACTATTGCCATGGTTATTTTTTCCGGTTGCTGCACCAATGGATAACCATGCCATTGTGAAAAATATTGACCATGTATGGTTTCAGTTTGCCAATACCATTGATACCACAGCCAGTCAGAAAATCCGCAAAACAGTATTGCTCCGGTCTTCTCCATATTCCAGAGCTGTTCCCTCACCGTCCCGAGTAGATTTGAACATGGCCCGGGTGGATCCCGATCCTGCATTATTTACCAAAGGAAGTGCTCCAATGGCGGTATTACTGGAAGGGGAGTTTAGCTCTGTTTTTCAATACCGTATGGGTGCTTCTACAGATCCGGCTTTACCCTACAAAAGCAAAATCGACCATAACAAAATGATTGTAATTTCGGATGGGGACGTTATTCGCAACCAGCGGAAAAAATCAACAGGTGAGATTTTCCCGTTGGGTTATGACCGCTATACCAATCAGCAGTTTGGCAACAAGCGTTTTGTATTGAATTGCATCGATTATTTATGTGATGACTCGGGCTTAATTGAAGTACGGGGCAAAGAGATTACCCTGCGATTGCTCAATAAAGCAAAAGTAAAAAAGGAAAAATTGCAGTGGCAGATCATCAATATGGTGGCACCTATTGGCCTCGTCCTGATGTTTGGTTTCATCAATGGGGTTGTTCGTAAACGTAAATACACTTCGTAAATTAGAATATGAGTAAAAATCTTAAAATATTGTTGATACTGGTAGTTGTATGCGCTGCGGTGTATTTTGTATTTGTGCGTAAGCCATGGACAACCTTACAATCGGAACTGAAGGATTTTGCCATTAAGGATACAGCTTCGGTAACCAAATTTTTCCTGGCTGATAAAAGGGGACATTCTGTTACGGTAGCTAAAAATGAACAAGGTACCTGGATGGTTGACAATACATATAAGGCTGATATAGTAAAGGTAAATTTATTGCTGGCCACCATGCATGATGTTACGGTACGCAATCCAATCTCCGAAAAGCAATTTAATTCAGTTATCGCCACACTTGCAACTGAAGGTATCAAGGCAGAGTTCTACAGTGGCGACAAAAACATTAAAACGGTGTATGTTGGTCCGGGGTCGGCCGATCAGTCGGGAACTTTTATGCTGATTGAAGGTTCGTCTGCTCCCTTTGTAACGCATATTGATGGTTTTGTAGGATACTTAACGCCACGTTTTTATACATTACAGATCAAATGGAAAAGCAAAGAAGTGTTTAATGTTCCCGACAATGAAATTGCAAAAGTTACCGTAAACTATCCGCACCAACCCGGCCAGTCATTTGAAATTACGAACGGTGCATCTATTGAAGTAAAGGATGCAGTAAACAATAAAACTGTTGCCACAGACCCTCAATTTGCCCGGTATTACCTGGCCAGTTTCGGTAACCTGTTTTTTGAAGGATATGATGAAGAGTTAAGCGGCCGTTCGGCTGATTCAATTCACAACACCAAACCTTACTGCATTATTGAACTTACCAAAAAGAACAACGAAAAGATAAGACTGCAGTTACATTACAAAGCAGTGGGTGATCACACCAAAATTTTGTACGATGCTGATGGAAAGTTGCTCCCTTATGATACAGAGAAATTCTACGGATTTATCAATGAAGAAAAAGAGGTGGTATATGTGCAGGAGTATAATTTTGGTAAGGTGCTAAAAAAATTATCAGACTTTGCCGGTAAAAAGCAGATGCTTCCTTAATCGTTGTCTTTTGCATCAAGCCACACGAATTCTCCGTTCTGAAATACAAAGAGATCATTATCGAGCTCAATCTGGTCTCCATTTTTTAGGTTTTTCATATACACATCATTACCGGAGGTATGGATACTTCCTTTGGTGTAATAAGCCAGTTGAAGGTATTGCTGATTGATGCCCCGTTTGGTACCGCATAAAATAATGTGTACCGGTTTTTTGATACGTTTCAATAACTTGATATCGCGGATATCACTGTCATCTGCCAATAGTACAATGTCACCATAATCCCTGCGCTCCGCCATTGCGCGCATCAGTGCTTCAATATCATTTTCAGGGTCATCACCACCCTCACCCAACTTGCGCACATCTTCAATGTCTTTTTTAAATTTCTTAAAGTCTTTGGCATCATAGGTATGCACACCTCCGGTATTCCCAATCAGTTTTTTGTTGTCGGCTATATTGTCTCCGTCATTAAATAAGGCATAATACCGTATTTTTTCCGACTCAAAGTTCATTTTATACCAAACCAGTAACTGTCCTACATATGGAAACATGCTACCGGTCATATCAACCACAAGCAATACTTTTTTCCATTTGTCGTTGCGCTTAAATACATTAAACACGGTTGAATCTTTTACCTTGTATTCACCGCTCAAAAACTTGTCGAATTTTAATGTTGTTTCTTTGGTAGGGGATTCATAGGTCACAAAGCCCTTTTTGTCAAAGTGGGAATAAGTACCATTGAGTTCCCCCTTTTCAAAATTAGCTTCGGTTTGAATAAACCCGTTTTGGTCATAGCAACGTTCATATCCCTGTTTTTTTCCACCACGGTACATTTCTTCGCACTTGGTACTACAATTGGGATGAAAGGTTACTCCGGGCCCGTCAAGCATTCCTTTTACATAAGTGTTGGAAAACTCAATACAATCCTGAGCATCGTAATAACGGATTTCAAGACCTTCCTTTTCGTTGTTTTCGTAGAACACTTCATACTTTAAATCGCCATTGGGCCAAAAGTAACGCCAAAAACCCTGCTTGATCCCGGTTGCTGTAGTCAGGTTAATAGTATCTCCGTCCGCAATTTCAAAGGTTTGCGAAAAAGCTCCGGGTATGCCGGTTATCAGAAGAAGTAAAAATACTAAAGGTGATTGCTGTAACATGAATGTATGGTGGGCCAAATATAATGCCATATGGGCGAAAGGCGAAATCCTGTAGCGTTAATTTCCACAAAGTGTTGTGTGTATTCCGGTTTCTCAATAGAGGTGGAATCTGCACGCATTCAACAAAACGGGATTTGAAGCGGGAGATTTCGTATTTTAGCAGCCTGCTATGATTAAGTATAACACCCACGATTGGTTCAAACTCATATTTCAATTTCACAAAAGTGATACATTCCGGAGATTGCTGCCATCAATGTTTTTGGTTGCCATATACGCAACAGGTATTGCAGTACTTGAAATTGAAATCTGGGATTTACGGTATAAATCTACCACGGCATTGCACTCATTGCTGGGTATGGTTATTTCCCTGTTGCTGGTATTTCGTACCAATACGGCTTATGAGCGTTGGTGGGAGGGACGGAAGTTATGGGGCAGTCTTGTAAACAGCAGCCGCAACCTGGCCATGAAACTCAATGCTATGATTGCAGCTGATGATATTGTTTCCCGCAATGAGTTACAGCGTCTAATTGCATTGTACCCTGAAGTATTAAAGCTGCACTTACGCGATAGTAAGCACGAAGCATACAGCCATATCATCCATCAACCGAATGCGGTGGCCTATGATATACTGAAATACATTAATGAATTGTATAAGCAGCAAAAACTAACCGGTGACCAACTTATCATTCTGAATACCGAACTGAATACTATGGCTGATGTATGCGGTGCCTGCGAGCGTATCCGCAAAACCCCAATTCCATATTCCTATAGCATGTTTCTGAAAAAATTCATATTCGTATATGTGATGACCATTCCTTTCGGATTTATCAGGGAGTTCGGTTACCTTATTATTCCGGCTGTTACTTTTGTATTTTATGTATTGGTGAGTCTTGAAATTATTGCAGAGGAAATTGAAGACCCGTTTGGCGAAGATTCCAATGATTTACCAACGGATGAAATCGCGCTAACCATATCCAACAACACGGCAGAAATTTTCAAGCGGGTGTAAGAGTTGCAAGTTATTTATTGCGGGTTACGGGTTGTTTAAAGTTAATGCTTAACACGCTAAAATACTTTATGCTCTTTCTTTTCATCTTCGTCCTGATAACTATCGGAACGTTTACAAAAACGAAAGGCTAAAACAATCCCGAAATATTTCCAAACTCATCCACATCAATACTTTCTGCAGCAGGGTTATTAGGCAATCCCGGCATGCGCATAATTTCACCTGCCATCGGAATGATAAATCCGGCACCTGCAGCCAGCTCCACTTCCCTGATGGTTAAAACAAAACCCTCCGGCCGGTTTATTTTTTTTGCATCATCCGAAAACGAGTATTGTGTTTTGGCCATACATACAGCCAAATCGCTATACCCCAATTTTTCAATCCGTTTAATATCCGTAAGTGCCTTATGTAAAAAGTCAACCGTACCGGCTCCATATATTTTGGTTGCAATGGCTTCTATTTTTTGTTTAATAGGCCAGTTAAGTTCATATACATGGTGCAGTGGTGTCACGTTTGTTGCATCAATGATGGCTTTGGCTTGTGTGGCCAGATCTACTGCACCCTCACCACCTTTAGCCCAAACTTCACTTAATGAAACGGCAATATTTTTTTCTCTGCACAAGGCAAGCAATGCATCAATTTCAACCTGCGAGTCGGTTGGGAAACGGTTGATGGCAACCAATGCTTTCAATCCGAAAGAAGCCACATTTTCAAGATGTTTCTCCAGGTTGGCAAACCCGTTTTTCATGGCCTCTGTATTCTCATGTTTCAGGTCATCCTTAGCTACACCGCCATGCGATTTAAGCGCACGAATGGTTGCAACTAATACCACAAGTCGTGGTTGTATTCCACCCATCCGGCATTTAATATCCAGAAATTTTTCACCACCAAGGTCAAAAGCAAAACCGGCTTCTGTTACCACATAATCGCTAAGGCTCATAGCTGTTTTGGTGGCAATTAACGTGTTTGTTCCCTGAGCAATATTGGCAAACGGTCCGCCATGAATAATGGCAGGATTACCCTCCAGTGTTTGAACAAGGTTGGGCTGAATGGCATCCTTCAACAAGGCAGCCATTGCACCATTGGCTTTCAGGTCTTTTGCAAAAACAGGTTTTCCGTCTGTAGTTTTCCCAATGTATATCTTGCCCAGGCGCTCTTTTAAGTCCATCAGGTTTTTGGATAAACATAAAATAGCCATCACTTCCGAGGCTACCGTTATATCAAATCCGGTTTCGCGCGGGTAACCATTGCTTTTACCTCCCAGCGCCACAATAATTTTACGCAGTCCACGGTCATTCATATCCATTACCCTTTTCCACACCACACTGCCCGGATCTATTTGTACAATCGGGTCTTTAGCCTGGATCTGGTTTTCAATTAATGCCGAAAGCAAGTTATGTGCCTTTTCAACTGCCCCAAAATCACCGGTAAAATGGAGGTTGATATCTTCCATTGGCACTACCTGGGAGTACCCTCCACCTGTGGCACCACCCTTCATACCGAATACAGGGCCTAAAGAGGGCTCCCGCAATACCACTGTTGATTTTAAGCCAATCCTGTTGAGTCCCTCATTCAGCCCAACCGAAGTTGTTGTTTTACCCTCACCTGCCGGAGTAGGTGTTATGGCAGAAACAAGGATTAATTTACATTCCTGAACTTTCGCTTCATCAATATAAGTGAGTGGAAGTTTAGCTTTGTATTTACCATAAGGGATAAGATCATCTGCCGCGATGCCTAATTTGGCTGCAATATGTTGGATTGGTTGTAAGGTGGCCTTTTGGGCAATTTCAATATCTGTTACCATAGTATTACGAATGTACTTTTTTTTATGAAAGTACCATAATAGCCGCCAAAGCCTGCGGTTCCTGCTAACGTATTCATATTAAGAGTATTGTCATGCCCGGGTCTGATATGAATCATGTGCTTGTGGAGGATATTCAGTTGACTATCGTGAATTAAACGTTATCATTGCGTAACGAATACAATTGTTACATGTCAAAAATCAAATTCAACAATAGCAACCCCGAATTTTTCAATACACTTAAAGCGAGGGTAAATGCTTACTTTGAGGATAAAAGCATCAAGGAAACAGGTAATTATAAACTTTATTCTAAGACGATAATCCTGGCTGTTGCATTGGTTGTGAGTTACCTTTGGATGGTGTTTTTTACACCCGAATCGAATTTACTGGCCATTTTGGTATGTATTGTAATGGGGGTAAATGTTGCGGCAATCGGATTCAACGTAATGCATGATGGTGCGCATGGCAGTTATTCATCTAAACAATGGGTGAACAAGTTTATGGGTTTCAGTTTAAATGTACTGGGCGGAAATGTTTACCTGTGGAGCCAAAAACACAATATCAATCACCACTCGTATACCAATGTTGAAGGATTGGATGACGATATCGATATTAAACCGTTTATCCGTGTACACAGCACACAACCCAGATACTGGTTTCACCGTTTTCAGCAATATTACAGCTTGTTTTTATATGGATTAACCTACCTGTTTTGGGTGTTTTCAAACGACTTTAACAAATATTTTTCGGGTAAAATTGCTGAGCACACGAAGATGCGCAAAATGGATATGCCTGAACACTTTAATTTTTGGCTATCAAAAATCCTGTATGTGGGATTATTTATCGTGATGCCTTTCTTTTTTGTAGGTATCGTTCCTACTATTGTTGGGTACCTTGTAATGGCATTTACTGCAGGAGTGGTTATATCCATCGTATTCCAGTTGGCTCATGTGGTTGAAGAAGCTGAGTTTGTTACACCTACCAGCGATACCATGAAAATTGAAACAGAGTGGGCAAAACACCAGATTAATACTACCGTAAATTTTGCCACCAGAAGCAAAAGCATGAGCTGGTTATTGGGTGGATTAAACTTCCAGGTAGAACATCATTTGTTTCCCCGCATCTCACATGTACATTATCCCGAAATCAATAAAATTGTGATGGCAACCTGCGCGGAGTTTGGTGTTATTTATAAAGAATTCCCTACAGTATTCAGCGCTATCCGCTCTCACCTTTCGCACCTAAAAGCGGCCGGCATTGCAGCAGCTTAATACAAACAACTTATAAAAAAAAACGAGGATGAAAATCCTCGTTTTTTTTATGCTAAAAAGTTGTTTATGGCTGAGCGAAGTAACAACTGTGTTTGCCTACTGCCTACTTTCTTTATTGCCTACTTCTTTTCAATTATATGAAAACTCTTTCCGTGATTTGATATCTCCATTGCTATTCAAACGCACACTTGCAATAAGGCCTGCATCCGAATTATACTCGTAAATTTCAATGACTTGTGGTTGGTTGCTGTCCTTTTTATAAGTTATGTGTTTAACCAGTTTCCCTGCATCGTTGTATTGGTATACCGATTTAAATGTCTGTCTGCCTTTGGCATCAAAAGCACAGTTTTCCAAAACTTTTCCATCTGCAGTTGATTTGATGATATTCCGGGAAGCCTTACCCTTATAGCTGCTCTCGTAGATCTCGGTAAAACTGCTGTCGGCAGCATATATTCTGTTTTTGCAAATCTTTACTGTTTTGTTGTCACTTAGTTCACCTTTCACATCGCAGGCATATACCCAGGTGTGTTTGAGCTTTCCTTTTGAGAAAAAACGGGTTTCTTTCCGGCTTCCATTTTCATAATAATCGTATTCATACCGGTAAGCGGGCGTTTTGTGTTTGTCATACGAAGTGTAGGATTTATATTTATCAGTATTCGGATAATACTCATACATAATAGTAGAGAGCGGGGCAAGCGTGTCCTTGTAATAATAGAATGACTCAAAAATTTGTGTGAGATTCCTGTAGGAATAGGTTTGGTATCTATAGTTCTTATTTCTTTTGATGACCTGGTATTTGGTCAGTCTGTTGGAATCATTGAATTCCCGGAGAGTAATACTTTTAAGCGATCCATTGCGTTTAAAAGACTCGTCTTTTTCCGTAAGTCCTTTTTCTCCATAAGTAATGGATGTTTCCAGTCTCTTATCTTTTCCCTCTACAGTATAAATATGTACCTGATGTTTTTCCCCTTTCGGTTTGTTATGATAAACCTCCCATTCGGGGTAAGGGTATCTTACCTGTACTTCTTGTTGGGCATTTGCGGCTAATGCATATAAGCCTAATAAACCTAAGGTGAAATATTTCATATGAGGAATAATTATTTATTATATGATGAACAATGGAATGTACAAGATGCAAAATTATTTCCCGGTAAACAAATTCTTACTGGTTAAAATCCAGGTTTCGTAAAAGGACAAACAAAAACCCGAACCACTTTTCAGCAGTCCGGGTTTTCTTATTTTAGTTTTCTTTCTTTCGAGATTCGAGATTCAATATTCGAAATTTCCTCCTAGTACATTCCGTCCATTCCGCCTGGCATACCACCCGGCATACCTCCAGGGGCAGCAGGTTCTTTTTCTTCGGCCAGAATACACTCTGTAGTTAACATCATACCTGCAACCGAAGCAGCATTTTGCAATGCAACACGGCTTACTTTAGTAGGATCAATAACTCCGGCACCAATAAGGTTTTCGTATACTTCGGTACGAGCATTGTATCCAAAGTCAGCTTTTCCTTCGCGTACCTTGTTTACCACTACGGAACCTTCTCCGCCTGCATTGGCTACGATCTGACGTAAAGGCTCTTCAACGGCTCTGCGAATAATCTGAATTCCGGTATTCTCATCTTCGTTGATTCCTTTCAGGTTTTCCAACGATTCGATGGCACGGATGTAAGCAACGCCTCCACCTGCAACAATACCTTCTTCTACAGCAGCACGTGTGGCATGCAACGCATCGTCAACACGGTCTTTTTTCTCTTTCATCTCCACTTCGGAAGCAGCTCCGATATAAAGAACCGCAACACCACCGGCTAATTTAGCCAAACGTTCCTGCAATTTTTCTTTATCGTAATCGGAAGTTGTGTTTTCCATTTGCGATTTGATTTGAGCAACACGCGCTTTGATATCTTCCGATTTTCCTGCACCATTAATAATGGTTGTATTGTCTTTATCAATCGTAATTTTTTCTGCTTTTCCTAAGTAAGTCAAGTCAGCATTCTCCAATTTGAAACCACGCTCTTCACTAATTACGGTTCCACCTGTAAGGATGGCGATATCTTCCAGCATTGCTTTTCTTCTATCGCCAAAGCCCGGAGCTTTAACAGCAGCAATTTTCAGAGCACCACGGATTTTATTTACTACCAATGTAGCAAGGGCTTCACCTTCTACATCCTCAGCAATAATCAACAATGGTTTTCCGGTTTGAACCACTTGCTCCAAAATAGGAAGCAATTCTTTCATGTTGCTCACTTTTTTATCGTAAATCAAAATGTATGGTTGATCTAACTCAGCTTCCATTTTATCAGCATTGGTTACAAAGTATGGCGACAAGTATCCACGGTCGAATTGCATACCCTCAACAGTTTTAACTTCCGTTTCTGTACCTTTTGCTTCTTCAACAGTAATAACACCTTCTTTACCTACTTTAGCCATTGCATCAGCAATCAACTTACCAATTACGTGATCGTTGTTTGCCGAGATGGTAGCTACCTGCTCAATTTTTTTGTTATCGTCACCCACTTTTTGTGATTGCGATTTCAGGTTTTCAACTACTGATAATACAGCTTTGTCGATACCACGTTTCAAATCCATTGGGTTTGCACCTGCTGCTACGTTTTTCAAACCTGCAGTAACAATCGCCTGTGCCAATACCGTAGCCGTAGTTGTTCCGTCACCCGCCTGATCGGCAGTTTTAGAAGCAACTTCCTTCACCATTTGAGCACCCATGTTTTCAATCGGGTCTTTCAGTTCAATTTCTTTTGCTACCGAAACGCCATCTTTAGTAACGGTTGGTGAACCGAATTTTTTGTCGATAACTACGTTACGACCTTTTGGTCCTAAAGTTACTTTCACTGCATTTGCCAATGCATCTACTCCGCGTTTTAAACCTTCACGGGCATCTACGCCATATTGAATTCTTTTTGCCATGTCTTTGTTTATTGTTAATTATGTTAAATGTGTGAATTGCAATTAACTCTTGGCTTTTGGCGGGAATGCCAACAGCTAAAAGCCAATAGCTCCTTAAACGATTGCGAAAATATCAGACTCGCGCATAATCAAGTAATCCTTACCATCAACGGTAATTTCGGTACCTGCATATTTACCGTATAAAACGGTATCGCCAGCTTTTACGGTCATCGGCTCATCTTTTTTACCTTCACCAGCGGCTACTACTTTACCCCTTTGTGGTTTTTCTTTAGCTGTATCAGGAATGTACAATCCTGAAGCTGTTTTTTCTTCTGCTGCAGCGGGTTCTACCAGAACGCGGTCTGCTAATGGTTTTAAGCTAACTGACATAAATATATTGATTTGTAAATGTTAAAATTGATACCAGCCCAATTATCACAATTGATGCCAACCGCAAAAGTGTGACAGTTTTTCATTTTTCCTCATTAAATTCGTAAGAAGGCTGTCATAAATGACCTCATTGAAAAAAGCCCTGCCATACAACCTTTCTTTATAGGAGACTGACTTGTAAGCAAGCTCATGTAACACATGGTTTACGTAGAAAAAGATATCATCCGCGACTGTATTGACGGTAAACGCTTGTCACAAAAGTGTTTATACGAGCATTTTGCATCAAAAATGCTGGGGGTATGTATGCGTTATGCCAGAGATAGGGCTGAGGCCGAGGATATGTTGCAAGAGGGTTTCATCAAGGTTTTTCAGAATATTGCCAAATTTAAGAATGAGGGAAGTTTTGAAGGCTGGGTCCGCAGAATCATGATTTTTACGGCAATCAATTGGTTTAAACACCGCAGCCGCAAGTTTCAGGAGGATTTGGACCAGGACGGATACGATGCACCTTTTGAAGATGATATCGTGAGTCGGATTGCCGCAAAGGAGATTGTGGCCCTGGTACAACAAATGCCTGAAGGATACAGGATGGTATTTAACTTATACGCTGTGGAGGGTTATACCCACAAGGAGATTTCCGATTTGCTGGGAATAGCCGAAGGGACTTCCAAGTCGCAGTATTCGAGAGCAAAACAGTATATGCAATTGGCATTGGCCAAACATTACCAGATATTAAATGAACCTATTCGGGAAACATAAAAAATTTGAAGATCAGCTGAAAGAGCAATTGGGCGATATGGAGTTTAAACCCTCCGCATCGCTGTGGGATCGTATTGACTCTGACATCACCAAGGATGGGTTCGAAACGGATATGCAAAGCAGTCTCGAAAATTTTGAGCAGGTACCTTATTCCGATACCTGGGATAAAATTGCGGCCGAGTTGCCGGAAGAAAGAATTGGGAATTCACTGTTTAAATATTATGGTTGGGGTGCATTAAGCTTATTGTTTGCTGTGGGAGTATGGGTTGGATATGAATGGAACAAACAGGGTGAGACGCTGATGGCAACAACTGAAAGCCCTAAACGTGCACAAGAAACCCCGGACCATGAAAAGAACATTACAATAGCAACAGAAAAGGACCTTCCTGAAGTTACTTCAAACACCACTCAATCACTTCCGGCCACTCAACAGTCTGATGCAGTTGTTTCGGAAACAGCACCTGCCGCGGCTATTGAATACAATGGGCCGGAAGACACACACATAAACCCTACACCAACATTCACCAAAGCTGCCCAGCCACAGCCGAAGAGTCGCCCTGCAACAACAGCACCCCAAACAAGGGAGCCGGAACTTGTAGCTGAAAATAGGGTTATACAGGTTCCGGTTGCTCCTGTGCAACAACATCTAGCAATGGATGACAACAGCGATGTTACCGCAAAACCATCAGCAACAGACGAAATTGCAGTGGTAACCAAACAAGAACCGTCAACACCGGCAACAACAATAGATGCCCGCGTTGTTTCAACCGATGCACCGCCTGTGGCAGTTACACAATCAGATGCCCGCGAAGTATCGGCTAACGGAATGCAACCGGATAGTGTTACTGCCAAAGCGATACCAACCTTGGCCGGACCTAAAGCAGAGGAGCTTACCAGGTTTTCAATCAGTATCCTTGCCGGTGCGCATATGAGTTATATGAATTATGCCAAACCATCGGATCCGCAGTTTAACTTCGATCAGAACATTGCATTGCGTAAACAGCTGGAACGTCCGGATCTTGACTGGTCGGGAGGTTTTTTAATTGATTACCGCATTTCCAATAAATGGATGTTGTCAACAGGATTGATGATGGTGAACTTCAACCAGCAATTTCATTATGATACCTTGCAGCCAACAGTTCCTGTGAATCCTAACGAAACATTTGGTGCGGTGTATGAGTCTACTGATTCGGTTATTACCGGCAATGGTTACAGTAACCGTATTAAATACTCATGGACCGAAATTCCGTTATTCATAAACTACAACGTGCACCGCGGCCAGAGATGGGATATTGACCTGCAGGCCGGGGTCGGGTATGCATTTGTGAGTACGGTAGATGCAGGAATGGTAGGACAGGATAATAAGGGTGTATTTGCCCTGAAAGATAAAAGCGCATTCCCTCAGATCAAAAACTCGGTGTTTGTGAGTGTAATGCCGCAGATCTCCTACAAGTTCGGACAAAATGTTTCGGTTGGGTTTGTTCCAACCTTTAAATACAGTGCCACTTCCATGATTGGCAACGAACGTTGGGTACAACAGCATCCCTATTTTGTAGGGGTGAATCTTTGTTTACGCAAGCGATTCTAAAAATTGACACACTCCTGAAAATGGGTGTGGATGATTCACGCAATTCCTTTTTTATATTCACGTTAGCTATTTATTGGTTTACCCTTTAATTGTATCGGATATGAAATCGTTACGCCCCAATTGGTTTTTTGAGGACCTTCCCGATTTTGAGTACAAAAAATATGTGCTGCTGGCTTACTTACAGGATGTACAGGCTCAGTTTACCGAAACCCGCTTGTATCCGGCCTTAAGCGATCTGGTGTTTCATTACCGAAACCTCACGGGCTTCATCGAACAGAAACAGGCCATTTACAATAGTTTTCCGGAGCGCTTAACGGAGATTGACATGAAAAACCTGCGCATGGCTTTTACCAAAGTAATGAGCAATGATGATCTGATGAATCATTTGGAAGAGATTGTTTCTTACTCCATTCCCGAATTGAAAAAACACCTGGATGAAGGCAAGGAGATATATGATTTTATTGAAAAGGAGATCGATCTCTCACCTGTGGGTATTTTGCCCATTTACCGCAATGAAGGTTATATGCTGGTACGCGATGGCGACTTACCCGAAATTAAAGTGTACGAATTCAGCGTGAAGTTTTTTCAGCACGATGAAGAGCATTTTCGTTCGGTGCAGACTCAATACCTCACTTCATACAAAAGAAGTTTTGTGAACACTTCGGAGAATATCAAAATAGACATGATACGTAGTCGCAGGAAGTTACCCAATCCCGCAACGTTTGCAGTGGAGAGCACATATGAATTTCCATTAGAAGAAACCATCATTCCATTGGCTAAACGGATGCTCATGAAGTATATTGAGGGGGTGTAGATAGTCACGCGATTTATCGCGCAGGATGGCATAGTATGTGAAAACAGACATCAGGAGGCATAAAAAAGCCCTTCATTGAGTATCAATGAAAGGCTTTTTGTATTATAGAATATCTGATTAATTAGTTGTTGTTGCAGCAGGCTCTGTTGTTGCAGGTTGTGCACCTTGGTCAGCAGGAGCTGCGTTAGGGTCGGCAGGCTGTGGAGCCGGAGCTTGTTGTTGCGGAGCTGCAGGCATTGCTGCACCGTCAATTTGCTCTTTCATTCTTGAATCAGTACCTGTTGTTTGTGCTTCACCGTATGGACGGAAAAAGTTAGACATCAGGGAGAATGAAATCAAAATGATAGCCAGAATCCAAGTGGTTTTTTCAACTACATCTGTAGATCTGCGCGCACCCATAATTTGGTTAGGAGCCGTAAAGTTAGAGGCAATTCCTCCACCTTTTGGATTTTGAATCAATACTACCAACGTTAACAAAACGCAGGCTACTATAATAAGGATGCTGATAAGTAAAAACATATGTTATTCTTTAGTTTCGGTTTTAATTTTTTGTATAAGGGATGCGAAATAAGTCATTTTATGAGGATATATCAAGCATAATTTTTCATATGCCCTGATTGCCTTTTTATAATGGCCTTGTTTGTAGTAAACATTTGCTAATGTTTCAGTTACGATCTCATCATTTTCCTCCACGCTTTGTTTGGCCATGTTTACCGGATTGTAAAATTCGGCTTTGCCTCTGCTGATCCGTGGATTTTCTCGAATAAATTTGTCCAGAATCGACTCAAAATCATTGACATTGCTGCGTTTCACCTGTTCTGCAATTTCGGCTTCCATCAGGGTTCTATCAGTTACTTCGGTTGGGGGCACAATGGGTTGGGTGGAGACCTCTTCTACGGGCTCAGATAGTAATTTGGCAGCGGGCGCTTCCGCAACTTCAAGTTTTTTGTCCTGCTGGAGTTGCAGCCATTCGGTAAACGAGTGGCTTTCGGATGATCGTATTTCCTGAACGGCTTCTTTTTCTATTTCAGGTTCTACCTTAACGCTATCGGTAATGATGGGTTCATGTGTTGTTGTTACCGTAACAACAGGTTCGTCTTTGCCTTGTGGTTCTTCTTGAGTACTTTCCAAAACAATCTCTGCCGGGACTGCTGAAACCTCTTCATCAGGCTCTTCAATGGCAGAATCAACAGGTATTTCAATTGGAGAATTTGGCAAGATCGAAACCTGGGTTTCCTCTTTGGCAGCCTCAACAATTTCCGGAATCACAATTTCTGTACGCTGTTGTTGGTCGCTTAAATTGTGGATGTACCGGAACAGAACGGTTCTATCAGGCACCAACAGGGAGGTATGCTTTAATTGTTTTTCAAATTCATAATGATGGTCATTGTACAAGGCCTTGGTTAACAATACCTGAGCAGCCTGAAAATAGGGGAAGTCGGAAGCAACCTGCCTGAGCGCGGTGATATGCGATTTGCCCAACTGTTCGGGTTGTTCAACGAGTGATATGAATTCCTGTTTATTCAAAAAATAACATAAATGAGGAGGTGCAACATACGCAAAAAATAGCAAATTAGGTAAGCTGTAAGCAAGGTAACATGCAACTTTTAACCTAATAATGATTAACGCAATTATCCATTAACTAACCGTTACCAGTTGATAAATGCTTTATTAAAAATATCGGTCACAAGCTGGTCGGTGGCGGTTTGAATAAGTTGGCTTTCAACCACCGAAAAATCCTGATCGGCAGGATAGTTCACAAACGTGCTGAAGTTTTGAGTGAAGTTTTTCGTTTCGTCTTTTTTATTTTCAAACGTAATTTCAACGTTGATGGTAAGCTGATTCACAGCATTTGTTTGATTACCCTGCACACCAACGGGAGCAGTACGGTAGTCTAATATTTTACCGCTGAACTCAAGGTCTCCATCACGCTCGGCTAATTTTAACTGAGTTTCGTTCACAAACTTTTGTTGGAGTTTTCGGGTAAGTTCGGGACTCAGGGTTGGGGCCACAATACTTGCCAGGTTCGAAATATAGGTAACCGAAAAGGTTTTGGCATCGGGATGAACTGATGCTCCGGTATGTGAATAAAAGCCACAGCCGGAGTGTAATGAACACACACCGGCTGTAAGCAGGATGAAAAATATGTTATGAAGTGCTTTACGCATTAAGCCGAAGCTTTAGACTTTGCAATAGCAGTTTTTAACCATTCGGTAGTTACAGATTTTGGTCTTTCCAATGGCAATCCCAATGCACGGTCCCAAATCAATGACGCCAAAACGCCCAAGGCTCTTGATACACCAAAAAGAACAGTATAGAAATCATATTCCTTCATTCCGTAATGTACCAGCAATGCGCCCGAATGTGCATCCACATTAGGCCATGGGTTTTTAATTTTTTTGTAGTTACCCAAAATATTGGGAGCTACATCATACACATCCCATACAATGTTTACTAACTCATCGTTTGGCATATGCTTTTTAGCAAATTCCATCTGAGCGGTGAAACGTGGATCTGTTTTACGTAATACAGCGTGACCGTAACCCGGTACTACTTTTCCTTCGTCAATGGTTTTATTGATATACTCTTCAATTTGTGCTTTGCTTGGTTTTCCACCACCCAAATTCTCTTGCAATTCCAGTACCCAACGGATTACTTCCTGATTTGCCAATCCGTGCAATGGTCCGGCCAATCCGTTCATTGCTGCCGAAAGAGAAAGGTATGGATCAGATAATGCCGACCCTACCAAGTGTGTTGTATGTGCTGAAACGTTTCCTCCTTCATGGTCACTGTGGATGGTCATATACAAGCGCATCAGTTCTTTGAAGTCTTCACCTTCAAAACCCAACATGTGGGCAAAATTCCCCGCCCAATCCAGCTTAGGATTCGGTTCAATATGGTCGCTGAATTTATATGTTCTGCGGTAGATGTATGCTGCCACACGCGGTAAACGTGCAATCAGGTTCATTGTATCTTCGTAGGTATAGTCCCAGTATTCTTTTTTATTGACTCCCTTACGGTAAGCAGCAGCAAATTCCGATTCGGTTTGCAGAGCCATAATTGCTGCCGAGAACTGTGTCATCGGATGAGCATTTAAAGGGAATGAGTCAATCACATTGAATACATGCTTGGGAACAATCGCTCTCCGAGCCCAAGCATTGGTTACATCATTTACATCTTCTTCCGATGGCAATTCACCGGTTAACATCAAATAGAACAATCCTTCAGGTAATGGTTCGCTTCCACCGGCTACTTTGGGTAATTTGGCTCTTAGTTCAGGAATGCTGTATCCTCTGAATCTGATACCTTCTTCTGCATCGAGCAATGAGGTTTCTGTGATTAAGCCGATCATTCCCTTCATTCCGGAAAATACCGAGTCTACCGTGTAACTGCCCAGAACATGTTCGCTGTTGGCTTTAATGAATTCTTTAACTTCTGCTGCTTTTGCCAAACCTGTATCGGCAAACTTGTTTTTCAACTTATCCATTTAAGAGAGGATTTTAAACTATTTGATGATGATTCGAAATGTATTACTTAATTAACCGCGTAAAATTACGATTTGTTTTTGGTAATAAAGAAATAGATGTACATAAAATTATTGTGGAGGGGTGTTTGGATGGGTAAATGCTTCCGGCTCTTTGCTGTAACGCAGGAAATAGTAAGCTATAATTGCAAGTCCCGAGAAAAAGAAGGTGAGAGCAAGCGGAATATGATTAAAGTCAAAAAACTCACCAAGCATCCAGGTTGCATTGGCGCATATCCAACAGCAAACCGACAGATTGGGCAACAACAGAGACATATGCTTCCGTGTTTTAAAGGCAATATAAAAAGCCATTGCAATGGTGGGAATAACCATCACCACACCCCCGATTTTAAAATGGATAAGCCAGCATGAGTCTTTAATGAGCCAAAGGACAATATGGAAATTTTCGATATGTCGGAGGTGTTTAAGCATAAAAAGATGTTGAACGGAACCAGGCGCAAAGTAATAAAGCGTTCGGACTTCAAATATTTTTTTATATTCACAACATTAATTTGCCTATGCTCAAACTCTACAAAACGTTTATTGGTTACCTGCTTTGGCTGTGTGTGTTAGGGGCCATACCCGTTGGAGCATATGCACAATCTTCAATTATTAAGGGAAAGGTGATGAATGGAAAAACGGGAGATCCACTCCCTTATTCATCCATATCGGTCAATGGAAAAAATGCCACCACGGCCGATTCAGCGGGTAACTACCAATTCAGTGCGGAACCGGGAAAGTTGGTTGTTCAGGTGGCGCAAATTGGTTATGAGCCTTTTGAGCAGATTGTACGTATCGGTTTTGAAGAAAGGATTACTGTAAACCTAGCGCTGACTCCCAAAGAAAATGAACTTGAGCGGGTTATTGTTTCAGGGAGCAGACAGGAAAAACAGATTGTAAGGGAGGTAATGTCGGTTACTTCCATCAAGCCTTATCTTATTACCAATACAAATTCTGCAACCTTATCGGACGTGTTAAATAAAGTTCCGGGTGTGAGTGTGGTGGATGGACAGGCTTTGATTAGGGGAAGTTCGGGGTGGAGTTACAACGTGGGAAGCCGGGTAATGGTATTGCTGGATGATATGCCACTGATGGGTCCTGATGCAGGCGATGTGCAATGGGACTTGATACCCATTGAAGCGGCCGAGAATATCGAAGTTATCAAAGGTCCTTCATCCGTGTTGTACGGGAGCAGCGCTACCAGCGGAACGGTGAATGTACGTACCGGATGGCCAACCAATAAACCTGAAACCAGAATCACCTTTTTTCAGGGCGTTCAGGAAAATCCGCGGAACAAAAATTCCATCTGGTGGGAACGAACCACGCAGCCGTTCAATACCGGAACATTTATGGTTCACAAGCAGAAATTCGGACAGTTTGATGTGGTGGCAAGTGCAAATGGAAGTGCAACCCGTAGTCATATCCAATCCAATGATGAGTTCCGTGTGCGGTCATATCTAAAAACCCGTTACCGTTTTAAAAATATTCAGGGATTGAGTGCAGGGATTAATTTTAATGCCATGATTAAAACTCAGGCTTTACAGAATCTCCATATACTTGATT
>JAZKEF010000006.1:0-13106 GCA_040387195.1 Bacteroidota bacterium | reverse complement strand
TTTATGGAAGGATGCAGACAGTGGCGCGCTGGTTCCGTTTGACGGGAGCATTGGATTTGATAAGTATTATATTTTTTCGATTGATCCGCATGTTACGTATGTGGCTAAAACCTATACCTTAAGTTTAAAACTCAGGCATTACAATATTGTACGGGACGGAATTTTTGGGGCCAAGAATGAGAAGAATCCGAATGATGCGGTGGCTAAAATTAATGCAGTAGATATTGGTTTTCAAAAACGATTTGCGCATTACTTTACAAGTTCTTCCGGAATATACGCCAGTAGTTTTAATGCAGTCGGAAATGTTTATCCCGGCAACCGAACGGGGTACTCAGGAGCTGCTTATACCCAACTGGAGTTTGCCAGAAAACGCTGGAACCTGACAACCGGTTTGAGGTACGAACTGAATGCCATGGGGCAATTGTCGCAAACCCAACGACCTCTGCTTCGTTTTGGCGCAAACTACCAAGCTACAAGCAAAACGTTCCTTCGTTTATCGTATGGAGAAGGATTTCGTTTCCCCACGGTTGTTGAAAGGTATGTGTCGGACAAGGCATCGGGGATCACCATTTTTCCGAATCCGGATCTGGCAACCGAACGGGGATGGTATACCGAACTTGGCGTGAAACAAGGATTCAACATCGGAGGATTTAGTGGAACCGTTGATGCGTGTTTTTTCTGGATGGAGTATGAAAATCTCATAGAATTGCGCTTCAATCAATATGAATATGCAAGACTGGTTATCGACACCGCACAAATGCCTCCTAGGGTTTATATTGATGGAGAAGATAAGATCGGATTTAAAGCAATTAATCGCCCACTCAGCCGCACAGCAGGATATGAACTATCGCTGGAAGGAGGAGGATTTATTGGTCCGGTAAATGTGCGTACACTCTGCGGATACACGTATACTTATCCGATTGATTTGAATGCCGACTCTTCCTTGCAGAACATAGGAAATTATATGAATGCATTTACATCCAACCAAGGGGTAATTAACCGTTCCGATACCAGTGCTTTTAATAGTTTATTGCCATACAGAAACAGGCATTTGGTAAAAGTGGATGTTGAATGCAGCTACAAAAAAGTGAGCATCGGATACAATGCCCAATACTTTAGTGTATTCGAAAAAATAGATGATGCACTATACATTGTTATTCCAGGTTTAAAGGAGTTTCAAAGCAGTGTAGGAGGAGGTGATTGGGTGCATAATATAAGGGCCAGCATGAGTCTTACCCCAAATTTTACACTTGCTGCTTTAGTTAACAATGTGGCCAATCATGCTTATGCAACGCGCCCAACCCGCATGGAATCGATGCGTACCTATACATTACAAATGAGGATTGCGTTTTAGTGCAACATCACTTTGGATGTTCCGATCTTGTTTCCGGATGTTAAGGTTACTACATACAATCCCGGCTTGTAATTACTTAAATCCGCAGTGTATGTTGTAAGAAATGCCGAAGGTTTATCAAAATGCCGGCTGTACACCAGTTTACCAAAAGCATCCATAATGGTTACTTCGTTTACCTCATCCTGAATATCTCGCAACTCAATAGTCACGATGCCTTGTGTTGGATTCGGGTATGCTTTCAGATTTGTATACGTGGTGAGTTCACTGGTACCATTGAATTTTAAAATGCGGAATACATAGTTGGTTGCAGAGTCGATGCGGGAAAATTGATCAGGACTTCCGGTGAGGCGATACCATGTTATGGTATAAATTTTCATCGGGTATTCCAGTGTGGTATCATTATGGAATTTGGAAACCTGCCCGTCAAATAAGGCACAACCTTTGGTTCCACCCGGCCAAACACAACCGGGCTTATCACAAGTAAAGGCAAAGCTGTCCGGTTTGCCTGCTGCATATAAAAACCTGGCACTGTCAACTGTTACCGGAATATCAATTCCTCCGTTTCTGACAGTTGAATCTCTTGGGATTTTAAAACTTAAAGTTGTCCAGTAGTAATAACCTGCCATGGCAGGAGGTAACCCATCCGGAGAAATGCCATTGTATGTTAAATTGGGATCAGGAACGCATGGTTGGGCGTATGCTAACTGGGCACTTAATATTCCGGAAAGACAAAGGAGTATGTAAAATATTTTTTTCATAAAAAGCTATTAGTTGTCCGAAGATACAGATTTTCATGAGTTTGCCAAAAAGCCGACAATGAAATGACTATTCAGTTGTTTCGGCAGGGACTGGTTCCGGTTTAGGAACCGCACACCAATCACACACTTCTCCCTCGGCAGTGTAACCACTTCCTTCACATTGGGGACATACATAACCACAGCCGGCCATAATAATTTGAGATTTACGATTTACGATTTGAGATTTCGGATTTCGGATTTCGGATTTCGGATTTCGTTCGATTTCTTTTGGGTTGCGAAATACGGATTATGCTTTGAGGAATGCAAGAATAGCGAGTGTTTAAATCGTTACGCACTTTCTATTTTATCTGTCTAAAAGCACACTTACATTTTTCAATTGCTCCTCAACAGGTAGTGCTGCATCAATCCAATGTATGGACAATCCATCCCGCTCCATCTTTCGGAAATAGGTCATCTGTCGCTTTGCAAACTGTTGGATTGCTGTTGTAAGCCGTTGCTGCAATTCGGGCAGGGTATACTTGCCTTGCAGGTAAAGGGTAATAAATTTGTATTCGAGTCCGTAGTATTCCAGTTGCTCATCCGATATACGCTCTCGAAGATGGATTACTTCTTCAATCAAGCCATGTTGCAATCGGTAGTTGAGCCGATCTTCAATTTTTTTCCTGCGGATGGTTACGGGTAAATCAAGTCCGATGACGAGTGGATGTAATTCGGGAAATGTTTCCGGTGTAAATGAATGGTTGGCTAAAAAGGTATTGATTTCGATTGCACGGATCAGACGTTTGGTGGTTGAGGTGTCGGCAAGGGGAGTATAGGATGTAACGGGCATTTCAGAAAAATGCTGTAGCAAAGCTTCCCGGGTTTGTTGCATGAGTTGGTTGCGCAATCCGGCATCAATTGGCACAGCAGTGAATGCAAAATTTCGAAGTACGGAGTCGAGATACAAACCTGTTCCTCCGCATGCAATCGACATTTTTCCGTTGGCCCGAATGGTTTCAACCGCAGCAAAAAAATCTTTTTTAAAGGCATCGATATGGTACTTTTCTCCCGCTTCTTTGATATCAATTAAATGCACAGGGATCTTTTTACCATCTACTGTGTACTCGGAGTAATCCTTACCGGTACCAATATTCATATCCTTATATACCTGTCGGGAATCTACACTGATAATTTCTGTATGGAGTTGATGGGCAAGCTGTGCGGCAAGCCGTGTTTTGCCACTGGCTGTGGGTCCAAGGATAATGATGGTATCGTATTGCATGTTGTTACGAAGGTAGGTGTTTAGGTTTGTTCTTTGTCGTTGACTGCACTGCTCATTTCAATCTTAGGATCACTTTTGCATAATGATAGATATGCATTTACCTTAGCTCAAAATTATATATACATGATTAAACATATAGTATTCTGGAAACTAAAAGAAGAATCCAACGGTATGAGTAAACAGGAAAATGCACAAGCCATTAAAGAAAAACTGGAAGGGCTGAGAGGCAAGATAGAAGGCTTGCTGGCAATAGAGGTTGGTTTTGATTTTTTACATTCTCCAGAATCAGCTGATGTGGTGTTGTACTCGGAATTTGAAAGCAAAGATGCATTGGATTTTTACCAGCAACACCCGTTGCACAAAGCTGTAATGCCATTTATTGGTGAAGCCAGAAGTGAAAGACGTGTGGTGGATTATGAGTGGAGTGCTGACAATTAATCTTTGATAAACGTTAATGTATTTGTTTTGCCATTGCGCATAATTTTCATGCAATAGATTCCTGTGGCATAATCACCAATATCAATGGATAGGTTATGCTCAGGAGATTTGATTGTCTTCATTACAGATCCCGTTATTGAAATAATTTCAACCGTAATCAAATTATCTGTTACCGGATTAACACTGAGGGAAATTTTACTTGATGACGGATTAGGATAGATTTGAATAACGTCTTTTTCATTCAGCGAGACTTTTTGGTTGAAGACTATCTTTTCTATTATTTTCTTCTCCTGGCTCTTCGTTGTTTTGGGACTCCATTTGTAGCTTCTGGCATAGGTTGGATTATCATGAGAATAGCTTTCACACCATTCTTTATTTGGAACAACAATGCAATGAACGTCTGCACCAACACTTACCTGAAAGTCTTTTAACAAGATACCTTGAAAGCCTTTTATAGTTACAGTACTTGAGTCAGGTATAGTATTTCCCTGATCAGCAATTGCTGTTATGGAACTACTGTACTCTCCATTTAATACACCACTTGGTATGTGTAAATCTGTAAATTCTAAATTGTTGCAGCAAGTAGCCTGATATGTAGGGTTATAAGCAGAATCTGTTACCGAATCAATATTGCAATTTTTGATTACCGTCCCAATTTTTTCCCAGTTAGCTTTCAAATCACCACCAATCTGCTGGGCACCAATGTTCCATCCCGAACTACCTCCATCCTTATTATTATTCCATTGAAAGGCCATTATGCCAATAACTTTTGGATTTTTAATTGCTAAATCATAGAACATATCAGGCAATCGCTTGTATTTCTCCTTTGCATTGGCAGGCATAGTGCTCCAATTAAGGCAGCTTGAATCACCTGGTCCATATAATGGTGAAGTATCTGTTCCTCCGGTTAAATAGCAATTATACAAGCCAAACGTTTTTCCAGCTACAGCGGTGGCATTTCCATAAAGCATTATGCGTTTGGAAGTACTGTCAATTAGTTTATTATAAAGTGAAAGTTCGTAACATTGTCTGTCCTCAGTAAAATCATCATATACATCATAGCCAATCCAATCTATATTGGGAAGTATGTTCGTAAGGAAATAGTTATCAAACTTATACCGTACTTCTCCCCATCTGAAGTTTACCCATATTTTAATATTCAGGTCATTACTGTCAATGACACCCTTAACCATGGCTAGAAAGTTGTTTAATTTTATGTAATCTGCAGTGACAGTATTTTCATCATAATTTAGAATTGGCTCATCCAATGCAAATGCCACCACTTTGGACATTAGTACTTTTGAATTCATTATTGAAATCCATTGAGCAAAGAAGGTGCTATTACAGTAATTGTCATCAAAGATTACGGTATCACATCCAAAATTAGCGGTGTCCATATAATGTAAAAATAATTCATCAAGATATAGGACAGCCTTAATACCTGTGTCAGCAAATATTTCACATTCTGGGTAATTAACATAATGGAAACACGGATCGGCTGTTAATTTGTAAGCAGCTATATTCGAACTTAGTGCCATGTCAGTAATTTCACCAGCACTTTTAGTGCCATTTGTATCGGCATAGAAACATCGATCAATTGCATATCTAATATCAGGTTCTGACCAACCGAAATACTGTAATGCCTGAGAAGGACATTGAGCTTGCACAATTGATGATTGCACACAGGAACTTAACATACAAATGAGGAAAAATTTGAGATGGAGGTTTTTCATAGGTGTTTAAATTAAATAGGTTATTTCTGATTGTCTTTTTTAACCTTCTCCGATTTCAAATTTTCTATCGTCTTGTTTAATTCAATCACGTACAATGTTAATTCTTCTACTTTTCTTAATAAGGCTAACTCCAATTCTTTCGAATTAATGCCATTTTTACTCATTTCTTCAGCAGAGGGAATGTCAGGTAAGTGTTTGTATTTATTTACATACAAATCAACATCTTTGAGCGGCATCAATTTATAGTCCTTCTCAAAAACATAATCCGGACAGTCAGGAACATCTACAGTCTGTATAAGGCTTACACATTTAATATTGCCGTTAACAGTTAACATTTCGTCAGGGCATGTCGTTCCAATTCCAACATATCCTAATAATCCGGTAATTGTTATCCTATTAGTATCTCTTGTAGCCAAAAACATACCACCCTGATTTGGAAGACTGGCACCAGTTCCATCCCAGGTATTAGCAATTCTTGCATAAGTATTTCCGAAGTAATGAATTTTTAACCCCGTATTGTGGTCTTCATTTCTTTTTAAATAAATGGAAGGACTGCCATAATTTGATGCATCTAAAATGAATGAGGCATCAGGTTTAAAGATATGCAAATCTGCTGCAACTGTATCTGCTCCGGTTCCCGTAGTTATTCCCTTTCCAATTCCAAGTTTCCCTGACCCAGTCAGAATCATTCTGTCTGTGTTTCGTGCAGCAAAATATATTCCTCCCCGATTGGGATTAGTTGTATCAGCTAGAGTCGAACCTGTCCAGGTATTAGCTACCTTTGCGTATGTATTGCCAAAGTATTGAACTTTCAATCCTGCAGTTGTGGTTGCATCCCTATTTAGATAAATGTAGGGACTGCCGTAATCCGATGCATCCAGTAAAAATGAAGCGTTTGGTCTGTATATATGAAGATCCGCCTTTATTGAATCAGGATCACCAATTGCTACTTTCCCAATAGAGTTAATATAAAGGGCATTGGGAGATTGAGCGTATGCTTGCACAAAAAGCATGGTAAGCATAATAGGAAGACTAATTTTTTTCATAGGATTAAAAATATTTATATCGAATATATAGAAATATTTTCCGGAATATTCAATTAAAAGGTTGTTCGCCTGTCCATCACAAATTTGATATTGCCGGCATTCATCACTTCAACATACTTTTTGTGAATCAATAACGGTGGAGTAATTGCTGAGCGCTCATAGGTTTCAATATCTACCCAAAATAACTGAGGAGGTGTTCGGCTGGTTTCGGTAAACCCAAGTTTTACATATCCTTCACCTGTACTCCAATCCCTGTCGGCATAGGTCATTAAATGTGCAGGATGGTGTTGTTCGATAAAATGATTGAGCAGCTTTCCGAGTCCTCCGGTAACCGTAGTTCCTGTTTTGCTGGCAAACCGGATCAACTCATAACTGCGATATGGAACGGCTCCATCTTGCATTACCCTGCTTTTACTAAAGGTTGCAACAGCAACGATCTCATCATTTAGTACCAAAGCATATTTGTAATAAGCCGAAACATACTGCTGTAAATGATGGGTGTTCAAAAAATCTTCGGCTTGTTGTTTGTCGATGCGCATAATGGTAGTCTTACGCGCATGAATACGCGAACGCACCCCAATAAGGGATAAAAGGCGGGCTTCTACCAACGTCTTGTTTTTGATATACACATCTTCCCAAAGATGAATGATTTTAAGATTCAGCTGTTCGGCTTTATTGCTTAAGTCAACACAAAAATTATGGGGTAATGTTTCTGTATGGTGTAACGGAATACAATGAATAATCAGTTGATGTTGGGGTAAAAAAACACCTGTAAACGGAGTGTCTAAAGGAAAATGAGACTCAGCTTCCTCCAGTTTAAAAAGATGTGCGATATGTTTATGGAAATCGCTCATTCAATATCAAATGTTTCAACTTGCAGTACACCTCCAATAGGTAAATCATGAAGGTTTGTATTTCCAATCCGGATCCTGATAAGACGTAATACAGGGTATCCTACCGCAGCACACATTTTACGAACCTGTCTCAGTTTGCCCTCAGTAAGTGTTACAGAGATCCAGCAGGTTGCTCCGTGCCGTTCATCTCTGATCCTGCGACTGCGTTCCGGGAAAACAGGTTGTGGATTCAATATCCATGCTTTGCAGGGGAGTGTTTGGTATTTCTCTCCCTTAATGCCAATTTCAACACCTTGTTGTAAAAGCCCGATAGCTTCATCGGTAATGATTCCATCAAGCTGCGCATAATATTCCTTCTCAATATGTTTTCTGCGGACTTGTTCGCTTGTTTTTCCATCTGTAGTAAGCAACAACAAACCTTCACTATCTTCATCAAGTCTGCCGATGGCCATAGTGCCTTCTGCAAATGGATATAAATCACCTAACAGCTTTTTCTTTTTTACATCCGTTTTAAACTGGCTAATGTAACCGTAAGGTTTGTGCAGAATATAATTGTGATGTTGCTCAGTCATAGTTTAACGAGCTGCATAGTTACTATAATATTTGCTTTTCGAGGTGCTGAAAATTAGCCCTTTTTTGATCGTGTACGTAATTAATCCCTAATGTTTTGCGCCAATTTTATTGAGCATCATTCCCCCTTGTCATTTTCAATTGTTTTGCGGCTTATTTTCATAATTTTCACCATTTCCTTGGTGGTATATTCCCGGGAATCAACCTTAAAATATCAAGCTCGTAATCCGTGCTTTTTGTAATCAAAAATGAACATTCGTTTCTGGTTTTGGCTATTAATTTCCTTTATAAGCTATCTATATAATTGAAAAAGTGTCTTTTTTGTGCCATTTTATAGAAGAATTTTAAATTAATCATACTGATAATCAGAGTGTTAATATCTAGGCAGGACAATTCAGAGTTTCCCCCTCTAGTCCTTTTGGTACGATTACCCTTAAATTTACCTCAGTAAAAAACAAATGGACGTGTCACCTCAGGCAATATTAAATGAACAAATCAGGCAGCAGGAATTGGTGCTCTATCTGAATTCTGTGTTGTTGGATTTCGACAATGTTGAAGAAATACGTAAGTTAAAGGAGAAATTGAAGAGGGCGAAATTGTTGTTATCTGAAAAAAACGAATAACTATTCGCCCGATACATCCGGTTATGAATAACGGCTTTGCATGTTAACCCCTATCAAAGCCATTGCGTATAAAAACCGGCAGCAACCTCAAATTCGCTGTTTCTCCTTATAAAGGAGTAGAACCGTAATAGATCTTACTACGGTTCTTCTTTTTTTATGAAAAGCAATCCCAATGATTATAGACGAAGAATAGTACGGTTAAGTTTGACTGTAGAGTTGTTGTCTCAATCAGGAATGCTGTTTCCAATCGTAATAATATACTTCACGTTCGGTTGTTCCATCACTGAAGAAGTTCATGATAATAAAGGATGGTGAAAATTGTTGGTGATCACCCTTCCACCAGCCCCCGGATACGGCACCATTACAGTAATAATCGGTTCCCAGATAATTCACATGGTCTATTAAGTGAATATGTCCGCTTAAGCAGGTTTTTACATTTTTGTATCGGTAAAACAAATCACGCAGTTGATGAGCATCTGCATGAAGTGTGTTGTCGGGGACAAACCAATGATTATGGTTTACATAACTGTTATCAAAAAGTGTACAGACAGCCAAAATGGGGATATGGGAAATGATGCAAACATGTATATCCGGAGGCGTTGAGACAAGTTCTGCTTCCAGCCAATTCAGTTGTACATCGTCTAATTTTCCAAAATAGCCCGGTACACTTTTTCGGGGGTGGATGCTATCGAGCACAATAAACTTCCATCCATTTTTAGCAAATGAGTAATAAGGTTGAAGAAGTTTGTACTCATCCAGTGCCCACTGTTTACCATCGGTATGATTGGTTCCGGGTAATGCCCAACCATACAAATCATGGTTGCCTATGCAATGATGAATAGGTAAACTATTATGTGATGCCATTATCCTGTGAAAACAATTCCACTGATCACGAACCTGTTCTTTGGAAAACGAAACTGCATTCATGATGGCATCACCCCCATTCATGATAAAATCAGGTTTGTCTTTTAACTCATTTACTTGTGAAAGTGCGGCAGCAAAACCCGCTTCAGCAATTTTATCCGGCTTTACATGTATATCGGTTAGGTGCGCAACACGTAACAACCGTTTTCGTTGGCCTGGTGTTATCAGCAGTTCAGGTGTTGCGGCATCGGCTTTAAAAGATAAAGGAGCCAATAAGCTACCGGCTCCTAAAAGTCCAATGTTTTTTAAGAAAGATCTTCTGTCGGGCAGTTGTTTCATAAACCACTGCAAAACTCAATCTTGAATGTATTGAGAAATTTAAGGATATATTAAATTAAACATATCCGTAAACATTCGGGTGTGGGGAAGGTATTTCTAAGGACAATCAGTGATTAAGCGCTAACGGCTTCCTCAAGTTCAGCAACCGGTTGTTTTGCAATTAACGCAAAAGTCATTTCGCATGCACGGTTTACACTGATTTTAATATGTTGCTCTTTCATCCAGGTTGCAATAGCTTCGTTTTCCGAAATTAAAATACAAAGGTCGTTTGATACGGCCGTTTTGTTACTTTTATTAACAGGTTTTCCATTTACCATTTCCAGGGAAAATATGTAACCCAGCTTGTTACGTGCACCAGTTGATTCAAATTCGTGTTTATACAATTGGAGTTTTTGATCTCCATCGGTAGTTTTCTTAAGCAACAAACGGATTACCGGGAGGTATTTTTTCCAAAGTTGTGTGTACATGCCTGCGTCTCTCATATATATATAAATGGGTATTGGTATTGCACCGCTTTGGAACAATCTTCAAAAATAGGTTATTTATTTGGGTATTCGGGTAACTAATAGATATAAAACATGTAAGTGCCTCAAATTTTGGTATTTGGCTATATGAAATAGGGTAAATAATGCACTCAAAGGAGGAGTTTGATGAATATGAATTGTGGATAATTCTTCCCCTTGCTAACAATAGAGAAACAACAATTTAACCTTTAAATGGTTGTTTTTTTGATTTAAACTACTAGAATTGCTATTTGTATAAAAGGAAATTCATGAACAAAAATAGGGCAATTCTGTTGGATAACCATTGGCTGAAGTGGGCTGCACTTTTGCTGATTCTGTTGTTTGCGGATAGAAGCTGGTCCCAACCATGTTCAGGAGCACCCTCTTTTACAGTTAATTTAACCGGAGTTCCTGACAGCACCTGGTCGAGTCCTGCAATTTCCCGGAACGGAGACTGCTGTGGATCATCTAATCCGGATAAGTGTATTGAGTTTTTACTAACGCTTGATTCAATGTCGAGTGGAATTAGATTAGATATTCCTGTAGGGGCGATACCGGGCGGAGCACTTTTTTACCAAATAGGTTGCGGTACTTCTTATCAGGTTGGAACGGAAATTTGTTTGAGCGGTGTGGGGCCTCACAGGATTACATTTTGTAAACCGGGAAATAACACAAACGTTTATCAGATTAAGGCAATTCCTAAGCCTAACATCACAGGTAAGTTACTCATTAACCAAGCATGTATAGGGTTTCTTCAGGCAACAGGGTTGGTTGATACCACCATTACATGGGAATCTGTTCCCAATAATGCCACACATAATTCATATCTCAGTTGTTTGACCGATTGTGATTCTGTTTCCATCATACCTTCCGGAAGCTATCCTCCCACAGTTACGTATCGTGTATGCGGGCAGGTACAGGGCGGATGTGTGGGCACTATCTTCTGTGATACAGCCACGGTCCGTTTTGTTACAGATATTGATGTGGATATTCAGCCAAAAGATGCTACAGTATGTTTTGGAGGAACCAACGCAACAATCACTGCGAATGCAATCGGAGGGCTTGCTCCTTTCCATTATAACTGGAGCACAGGGGCAACAACGGCTTCGATTAATGTAACAGCCGGAACATATCATGTGTCGATGACAGATTCATTGGGTTGTCTACTTGTGCGTGATACGGTTGTAGTTACTTCTTTTACCATGCCTATTGATGCGAATGCCGGAAATGACACCACCATTTGTACCCGTGCAAATAATGTATTGCTAAGAGGAGTTGTTCAGGCAGCAGGTGGTGGCAGGTGGAGTGGCGGAACCGGAACTTTTGTGCCGAATGACTCAACGTTAAATGCTACGTATTATCCCTCAATTAGTGAGACAAACGCTGGTGTGGTGAACCTGAAATTAAAGACCATCAGGAACGGGACTTGTCCGGCAGACAGTGACTTTGTGCAAATATTAATTAAGCCTACACCTGTTCCGGTTATCACCGGACCCTCACCGGTTTGTGCATACAAAACAACCAGCTATGCCACGAATACCACGGCAGGTAATACATACCAGTGGAGCGTAATCGGAGGAACAATTCAAGGGAGCACAACAGACACAACCATAACGGTAAGTTGGGATACCAGTGGCACAGGTACTATTACACTAAAGCAAACTAATACTTTTGGGTGCGATTCAACTGTTAGCAGGAACATCACCATCAGTCCTACACCAGCTCCTGTTATTAACGGAGCTACAGATGTATGTGAACATAAACTGTCGATTTATGCTACCAATCCAACAACAGGTTATACCTATCAGTGGAGTGTAACGGGTGGTGTAGCAGAGGGGAGTTCATCTGATACCATTTATAGGGTAAGGTGGAATGCAGTAGGTGCGGGTACTATTACACTCAAACAAACCAATACATTTGGCTGTGATTCCACAGTAGATATTGATATCAATATTCAGCCTACTCCTGTGCCCGTTATCATAGGGGCATCATCAGTATGTTCGTACAAAACAACAAATTATTCCACCAATCCATCCATAGGAACTACCTATGAATGGATTGTAAGCGGAGGAACAATTCAAGGCAGTTTTACCGATTCGGTGTTAACTGTGGTATGGGGGGCAACGGGTACGGGCACTATTACCCTCAGACAAACAAATGTTTCAGGATGTGATTCAACAGTTAACCTAACCGTTTCTATAAAACCAACTCCCGCACCGGTGATTATAGGTTCATCTGCAGCATGCGCATACAATACATCAACCTATACAACCAATACAACAGTTGGAAACACATACAGGTGGAGTGTAAGTGTCATAGAGGGTATGATTGTGGGTAGCACCACAGATACGATAGTAACAGTGAGGTGGGGTGGAGTGGCAATTGGAAGAGTAACGTTGGAGCAAACAAATACATTTGGATGCGACTCGACAGTAAGTCGTACGATAACGATTCAGCCAACCCCTGCACCCATTATCACAGGACCCTCACCTGTATGTGAATATAAAACGACCAGCTATACCACGAATACGACAACAGGCAATACCTATCAGTGGAGTGTAGCGGGTGGAACAATTCAAGGCAGTACAACGGATACACTTGTAACCATTGTGTGGAGTGCCGCTGGAATTGGAACCGTTACCTTAAAACAAACCAATGCTTTGGGTTGCGACTCAACGGTTAGCCGAACAATTACAATTCAGCCAACCCCTGCACCAATTATCACTGGTCCAACACCGGTATGTGAATATAAAACGACCAGCT
>JAZKEF010000005.1:41454-52430 GCA_040387195.1 Bacteroidota bacterium | reverse complement strand
CGCAAGCAATGCACGCTCAATTCCGTAGCCATCCTTGATATTAAACCTGCGTGCCTGTTCACCACTTTCCAGTGCAATCACCATTCCATCGGTGAGTACACCATCCACATCAAATACAAAACATTTAATATGGTGCAGTTTTGCTAAATAATTTGCCATTGCGTAAAGATACAAATACACTATGAAATTTACGCGAAATCATTCCAACGCATATACAGTACTGTTATTTTTTGTTGTGACCGGACTGGATACTTTTACTGAGAAGTTCGTAAAGCTGTGCATATTCGGGCATCCCTTCCAATAATGTAAGGTGTTTATCAATTGTAGCCTGATCGCCTCTAACGGCCGGACCTGTTTGTACCTCACGCGGATCGTGTGTTTGAATGGTATTGGCCGTTTCCTGAATAAGGGGTTTGAGCATATCAAACGGCAAGTTGTTTGCCGATAAAATCTGATGGGCAATTCCATACAAATGGTTGCTGAAATTATTGGCAAACACGGCTGCAACATGAACGACCTTACGTTTATCGGAATTTACTTCATATGATAACGCTCCCATTGTACCGGACAATTGCTTAAGCCTTTCCATATCCTCTTGCTGCTTTGTTTCGAGCAACAATGGAACATTGGCAAAGTTCACTTCACTGTTTCTGGAAATGGTTTGCAACGGGTAAAATACTCCGCAACGTTTGTGTTTGGATAATACATCCATACTTGTATTCCCGGAAGTGTGAACGACCAATCCGTTCACTTCTGCCAGTTGACTTGATACCGTTTCTATGGCTGTGTCCTTTACAGCAATAATGTACATATCGGATGAGAGCGCAAGATTTGCCGGGTCCGAAAAAGCCTTTGCACCTAATTGTAAGGCCAATGCAGCTGCATGTATTTCATTCGGACTATAAACGGCATCAATATGGATTCCCTGTTGCGCAAGTGTCTTTCCCAGGTGAAAAGCTACGTTGCCAGAACCCAATATGGTAACCGAACGGATTTGCATGTTTAGGCACGGGCTACATCCCGCAGTCGTTTAATGATGGCCAGTGAAAAACCGATAATCATGATGATGGTTCCACCCCATACTAAGTTAATCCATGGGAACTTGATTGCTTTCATAATGATGAATTCTCCGGATGTATCTTTCTCTGCAACTTCAATGGTTATTTTGCCATTTGCAGGATTCACGTTGGTAAATTTGAAACGTAATTTGGCCTCATCCACTATGGATTCAAACTGTGCCACCGAGTTATCCTGAACACCATACATCGGTGTTGCTTCATAAACTTTATCAAGGGTATGAACTTCGAGTTCTGCCGCAATCAATAACTGCATATTGGCCATATCTATTTTTCCATCCTTCACATTGGAGTTGACCCTTTTGAGCAATACATAACCGGTATTGGTTACAATGGTATCTCCCACTGCCACTTCATAGCTTTGAGGGTGTACAAATTTGGATTCACCTTTTTCTTTAGGTACAGAACTTACATAGGTAAACACATCATGCGACCAGTAATGTTTGGTATCCGGATTGGCTACCAGTCCCATTTTAGGGTTAATCTGCGCATTGGGGTATAGGTCGAACTCATACTCTACTTCGTTGCTGTTGGGTTTAATTTTTTTGTAGTGAACCTGGTAATAATTGTTCACCCATTCCATGGTATCCCTGCGGTATTCAATTTCGTAATCACCCATACGGAGGGCTTTGCCTTTTTCAAGGTATACGTGCTCCATGTTGGCTTGCGCATCAAACTCGGGGTTTAACTGCATACCACTTTGGTTGATTGAGATTACCTGCTTGTTAGCCGATGAAACCAATACCCCCATCAACAAAATACCAAATCCGATATGTGCTACTGAAGAACCTACCAGGTGAACCTTTCCGCTGAACATGGGTTTTAATAGCGATGCATTACCGATTACGGCAAATACGGAAGCAAACAACAATCCGATATAAAACCAGTTTGTCAACTCAAATGCAAACATGAGCGCCACGGCAATGACCAATGAAACTCCCGCCCAGATACCGATTTTGCGAATGGCATCACCGGTGTTCTTTTTGTACTTCAAGATATGACCAACAGCTGTTAGCAATGCAATGATGATAGCCATCGGCATTTGCCATTTATTGTAATGCTCAATAACATTTGCAGGAGGAGCCATATTGGTACCAAGCACTTTATTGAATACCGGAATGGAGGTTGTAAGAATAATCTGGAAGGCAGATATAACCAACACCAGGCTTCCGATAAACATCCAGAACTCACGGGTATAAATCTCTTCATCCTTTGCCGACTTTGGCATTTCTTTCCAGCGTACTGCCATCATCCAAATGGATAGAATCACAAACACCAGCAGGAACACCAGTAACTGCCCGCTCATGCCCAAATCCGTGAATGAGTGTACAGATGAATTACCTAAAATACCACTTCTTGTTAAGAATGTAGCATACAATACCAATAAGAATGTAGCCAGAATAAGCATAAAAGCTACTGCCAATGAGTTACCTGTATGTTTAAAGATGAGGACCACATGCACTCCTGCAATCAATATGAGCCATGGAATAAGTGAAGCATTTTCAACCGGATCCCATGCCCAGTATCCCCCAAAACTCAGACTTTCGTAAGCCCAAAAACCACCCATGATAATACCCGTTCCCAATACCATTACACTTACCAGTCCCCATGGCAATGCCTGTTTGATCCAGCCTGTAAAATCGCGTTTCCATAAACCCGCAATAGCAAATGCAAACGGCACAACCGTGGTAGCAAATCCAAAAAACAAGGTAGGAGGATGAATAACCATCCAGTAGTTTTGCAACAACGGATTTAATCCATTGCCATCATTGATTTTGGATAAATAATCGGCACGTTTAAAAAGTGGAGCATTGCCCATGGCTACCCGCAACAATTCAAATGGACTGCTGCCCACTTTGTATCCGAATACCTTCACTCCGATAAGCATGGATGTGAGTGCAATCTGCGAAAGCAATACCACGGCCATTACCGGACTTTTCCACTTGCCGGCAGTGCGCAATAAAATATTACCGATAACCATTTGCCAGAAGATCCACAACAGAAAACTTCCTTCCTGACCTTCCCAAAAGCAGGAGATCATATACTGCACCGGCAACTCACGCGATGAATGCTGCCATGCATAATGGTATTCGAATAAATGCTGGTGAATGATGTAGAATAAAATCCCGACAATACTGAGCACCGAAAACGTATGCACATAAAAAGCGCTATCGGCAATTTTTTCCCAACTCTTTTCTTCGGGCTTTTGGGCGGCAAAAAAGTAAGCAATGGTTGCTATGATAGACGTCCCAAAAGCAAGAACCACGGCTAAGTGGCCGAGGTTCCCAAATATCAATCGTTCTCCTTCAAATAGTACTTCGTTCATTCGGTATAGGTTAGGTGGGTGTTTTTTGTATGTAAAGTGTATTAAGAACCCTTTACTTCATTTTCGGTGTATTTGCTCGGACATTTTAACAAGATCTTGGACGCTTCGAATGCGTCACCATTCATTTTGCCTATGATCACAATTTTTTCCGATCGGTCAAAATCCTGTGGCTCGGGAGCGCGGTATATTACTTTGCTTTCCTTGCCTTTTTCATCAATAAGGTAAAAAGTGAAATAGTTTGCATCCACTTTGGGATCGTAGTGTTTCTCTTTGCCACGGTCCAATGTTCCTACAATATGGAATTCCTTATCCGGATTTTCGGTTGCAACACTGAAGTTTTCATAAGTGCTGGCGTCTCCGTATGAACTAACAATGGCACCAATGGCCACTGCTATTAAAACGATGATGATGATTGATGACTTTTTCATGCTTTATTTTTCAAGTTTGTTGATCTTGCGGTCAATACTGATGAGGTACCCCACAATACCGATAAAAATAACGGCAATCACACCCACTACTACATAAAACTTTTCGGTTCCGGGTGCATCTGCTGCTCCAACGGTTTGCATTTGTAAAATGATGTTTGTTATACTTCTCATGAATTATGATTCCTTTTTAAGTTCTAAGTTTTTTAACCGTATGCGTAAATCAGCTATCCAAAATCCGATAAGTGTCCAACCGATAACAGCAGGGTAAAATACCATACGCAACCTGCTGTCGAGATCATAGCTGTTAAATCCGGGGTTACCACCATTGCCTGGATGTAACGAATCGGTAAGGCGGGGCAATACAAATATGAGTACCGTAAAAATAGGGAAGCTGAATACGTTGTATACTGCAGAAATACGTGCCTTTTTCTCTTCGTCTTCAATCGAATTGCGGAGAACGGAGTAAGCCAGGTACATTAACATTCCAATGGCAGCACTGTTGAGCTTCGGATCATTGGTCCAGTAGGCACCCCATGTATTTTTAGCCCAGATCATTCCTGTTACCAATCCCATTGCACCAAATAAAATACCCGCATTGGCGTATTCGGCCGATTTAACATCATGTTCCGCTTTCCCGTTCGACAGGTATTTAATAGCATGAATCATAGACGCCAGCAACAACAGCAACATGCTAAACCACATGGGTACATGATAGTATAGATTGCGAATGCTTTGCTCCAAAATCGGCAAATTTGGCACGGGTAATAATAACCCGCAAATGAGCGCGTATAACACCAGTAATACGCCTGTTATTTTCCACCATTTAATCACGTTGCAAATGTAGGGAATATATTAGATACTTCAGGGATTTTGTTGGTAAAAGAATGGTTGTTTTCATCCTGTTTATCACGATTCGCGGGAAAATAAAACTTTGTCTACGGGGCGGGGAATTTCTGCAGGAAACGGAAGCGGGCGTTCCTGTTTTTGTTTGGGTTTAAGCAAGCGCACAATAAATATGGAAACAATGGGCAACAATAAGCCGATTAAAAACCACCACCTTCCGGAATAACCCCTTTGTCTGGCCATTTGTGCTACAGGTATGGCCATCCATATGAATACCGGATAAATAATTAGCGCTTCCATAGATAAGGGAATTTTTTGCGATGCAAAGGTTACTCCAATCTGCTGAATTACAAAACCGTTTACATCATTTTGTAAACATTTAAGTAGATTAAACGTTTATTGTGTTATGATATCCGCAACAACCGATACTCCTACTATCTATTCCTTCAATGTTCAGAATACTGAGAGAGAGACGGTTGAACTTTCAAGATATAAAAACACGGTGCTTCTTATTGTAAACACGGCTTCTGAATGTGGCTTTACATCGCAATACAAGGAACTTGAGCAGCTTTACAAATTGTATAAAGACAGGGGATTTGAAATACTGGCCTTCCCATCCAATGATTTTGGCAAGCAGGAACCACTCACCGGAAAAAATTTAAACACGTTTTGTGAACTTCATTTTCGCATCACTTTTCCCTTGTTTGATAAAGTTCCTGTTACGGGTTATAAAGCCATTCCATTGTTTCAGTTTTTAAGCAATAAAAACCTGAATGGCAACGTGAACATGAGTCCGAAATGGAATTTTCAGAAATACCTCATTAACCGCAATGGTGAGGTAGTTGATTATTTTTTTCCGTTTACCCGACCTACTTCGGGCAGTATTTGCAGGGCCATTGAGCGTTTGCTTTGATAGCCACAGATTATGCTGCTTCAGTAGTATAGCCACAGATTGCACTGATTTAAATAAAAAGAAACCGATAATGATGGTTTAAAGATTTTTACAAAACTCAAATCACCTCTGCTTTTCATAAATAAATTCGAGTAATCTGCGGCTAAAAATGCTATGAGTAATACCGTATGTGTATATGCTTTCGGTATTGCTTATGTTTGCATACCTGCATGAAAAAAATCCGGTTACAGATCAGTAATATTATTCAACAGCCCAATGATGTGGTAACGTTTGAGTTTAGTGCCAATGCTCCCCTATCCTATATTCCCGGTCAATTCATTTCCCTTGAGATTCCGGTTCATAACACGCTGCTCAGACGCTCCTATTCATTGCACAGTTCTCCCTTAGTGCGCGAGCCGCTTGCCATTTCGGTGAAACGGGTAGACAATGGAGCGGTATCGCGCAAATTGCACGATTCGTATAAAGTGGGTGATGTTATAGATGCCTACGAACCCTTGGGATTGTTTACATTTGAAGCCGAAACCGACCGAAAAAGACACCTGTTTTTAATTGGTGCCGGAAGCGGAATCACACCTTTATTTTCCATCTTAAAATCGGCCCTTATTGCCGAGCCCCAATCAACCATTACGCTTATTTACAGCAACCGATCGGTTGAGAGCACCTTGTTTTATGCCGAACTCGAAGAGCTGAAACAACAATACCCCCACCAACTTACCATCGTGTATTTATGGAGTTCGGGAAAAAACCTTGCCATGGCCCGCTTAAACCGTGAATTACTCGAAAAGCTTGTTGCGCAATACGTAACTGTTCCAAAAGAGGATGTATTGATCTACACCTGTGGTCCGGCAGATTATATGCTGATGTGCCGCATCACACTGCTCACCATGGGATTCATGCAGGAACAGCTCAAAAAAGAAACATTTGTATTGCCCGAAGATGAAGCGGATGATGATGACGGAACCATACAGGATACCCAATATACAGATCAATCAACATACAGTATTGAACTTGAAATGGAAGGGCATACCTACGTTATTGATGTCCCCTATCCTTTGAGTATACTTGACGCTGCCCTGCAACAGCAGATTGATATTCCATACAGCTGCAAAGCCGGAATGTGTGGATCCTGCAGTGCTACCTGCACCGAAGGAAGTGTAAACATGCGGTACAATGAAGTGCTCACCGACAGAGAGGTGGAACACGGGAAGATTTTGTTGTGTACAAGCAGGCCTGTGGCGGATGGAGTTAAGATAGTGGTATAGGGAATTGCGGAGTGACGAAAAGTAGGCAAGAGGGAAAGTAGGCAGTAGGCAAAAGTAAATTCGAAGCACGATTCCGATAGCTATCGGGTGGAGTGAAGAAAAGTAGGCAAGGGGGAAAGTAGGCAGTAGGCAACACAAAATTCGAAGGTGATTACCATAGCTATCGGGACGAGTGAAGAAAAGTAGCCAAGGGGGAAAGTAGGCAGTAGGCAACACAAAATTCGAAGGTGATTACCATAGCTATCGGGACGAGTGAAGAAAAGTAGCCAACCCGCAACCCGTAATAAACAACCCGCAACTTTTTAACGATTGCTTACTGCCTACTTGCCTACTTCCTCCTATATTCGCACCATGAAACTTGATATACTAGCATTTGCTGCTCACCCTGATGATATTGAACTGGCTGCCAGCGGAACGGTGTTGGCACATATTGCACTAGGCAAAAAAGTGGGTATTGTTGATTTAACACGCGGAGAACTTGGAACACGCGGCAGTGCAGAATTGCGGGATCAGGAAGCCGCGGTTTCTTCTGCTATTCTGGGGATCCATGCCCGTGAGAATTTGCGTATGCGGGATGGTTTCTTTCAAAACAATGAAGAACATCAACTCAGGATCGTTGAGATGATTCGTAAGTACCAACCTGAAATTATTATTGCCAATTCAGAATTCGACCGCCATATTGATCACGGCAGAGGTGCCGCACTGGTGCACGATGCGTGCTTTCTATCGGGATTGAGAAAGATTGAAACGGTGCACAATGGTGTTGATCAAGAGCCCTGGAGGCCCAAAGCCGTGTACCATTATATCCAGGATTACCATACCACACCGGATATCATTTTCGATATCACTCCTTTTTGGGAGCGGAAGATGGAAAGCATCAAGGCGTTTTCATCCCAATTTTACGACCCAAAATCCAATGAGCCGGAGTCTCCCATTTCGAGCAAAGATTTTATGGATTTCCTGGAATCGCGTGCACGTGAATTCGGCAGGGTAATTAATGTGAAGTATGCAGAAGCATTTACCGTTAAACGTACTATTGGCAGCAGAGACCTTACCCAGCTACTCTAAGTCGAAACGTTCGATGTACGGTATGAGGTTGAACTGAGCAAAGTGGTGACAAAAATGTTTGTAATGAAACCATAACCACTCATGGTAATTTAAATACCCGAAAATATTATGAGGCATAGTATACTCTTCGCCCTTGCTTGCATAGTGTTCCTTAAACAGGTTGTATCCATCTACCAAATCTGCTTTCGCCTGGGTATGATCCATATCGGATGACTTACTCAACAGCTGAATGAGCGGATTGTTAAATCCCTTTGGCAATGGCCGGTCGCTCAGCAACGAAATCACTTTAAACTTCTCTGCTTTTTCCAGGATACTACCTTCAGGGAAAGGATAAATGCCGGTACACAATTTAAACGGATCATTTAAATGGTCGAGCATTTTTGTTGCATTCATAGTACCCCACAGCGGTTGGGTTTCCGGTAATAGTTTTGCAATAAGTAGTGGCATTTCCTGTTCGAAATACGACTCAAGTTTTTCAATGGATTTCATCAGTGTATGATTAGCGTATCGAATAATGTTTGATCTCTGGTGGTAAGTTGCAAGCTATAGATTCCCTTTTTCAATTTTTTTGTTTTTTTGAGTGCCAAACGGCTCAGACTTTTTGCTTTCAACCCTACAACTTCCATCAATACAGCTTCATTCAATTCATTTTTCACCTCAATGGCAACACGGGTTACCTCAGTGGCATACATGGTGAGGTGAATTCTGTTATCACTAAGCACCCTAGCATCGAGCAGGTGCGTGAGTTGCACTGAATCATCACTTAACAGCAAATGTGCAAGTTCCATATCGGGAATCCCATAACCAAGGTATTTATCGGGAGTATGATATTTGCTGCCGCTCAAATGTAAAACCTGCATGATCTCCGAAGGATTTTTATCGGGGTGAGCCTGCATTAAACAGGCAATGGAACCGGTAAGTAGCGGACAAGAATACGAAGTTCCATCACCCTGATACAAGACTCCCCTGCTTGATGATACCCAAACATGATCACCCTGTGCAACAACATCGGGCTTAATGCGCTTGTCGGCTGTGGGACCAATAGAACTGAACGAAGTGTAATCCCCTCCGGGCGTTACTCCACCCACCGTTATCACTTCACTTGCATCGGCAGGTACGCTGATCAACCGCCAGTCTTCATCACCTTCATTCCCTGCACTCACCACTACTACCATTCCTTTGGAAACAGCCATGGCCGCAGCGGTTGAGATGATGGTTTTTTTACCGTTGAGGTCTTTATAGGTATGGTTAAATGATGCGTCATCAAATTCATTATAACCCAATGAAGAGTTGACAATATCGGCACCCAAACTATCGGCATACTCAATGGCCTCTGCCCAAAACACTTCCTCAACGGGCATTTCCGTTATAGCATATTCGGAACGCAACAGGGCATACGAAGCTTGAGGTGCAGTGCCCACAAACTCTCCGTTTATGTTGCCCGCCATGCAGGAAAGCACAGCCATGCCATGGTCATCATCTTCAAAAACGGCTGTATCCCTTTGCACAAAATCGTAGGTGGAGAGAATCCGTTTTTCATCAAACAACTTTTTAAATACCGGTAACTGATGTGCATTGTTAAACCCGGCATCGAGAACAGCAATCAACATGTTGTTTCCTGTAAAGCCCTGTTGGTGCAATTTCTGTGTATTAAGCATGCTCACCTGATTCCATGATTTACCGTAAGCATTGCTATCCAATTGCTGCTGCTCTGATTTGGCCAGTAAAATGGTGAGCATTTCATTGATGGCGGGTACCGACTCCCGCGAACTGCGGATAGGTTTGTGTTCGCCCAAATACTGAACCTTGTTTACAAAGGGAAATTGTTTCAATGTATCTCCATCCTTTTTACTTGCTACTTTCACAGCTACCGAATTTTGCCACTTGCTTTTACCAATAAGTACATACCCATTTTGTTGAAGCATACTTATAAAAGCAGCATTCACCGGTAAATCATTTTCGGTGATGGGAATGGAAAATTTTTGCCTGCGGGCGATTGATTTAGGTGATAAAAACTGTTCTGGTCTGGCGGTTGAAAAAGAAGAATCTTTGGATGCAAATGTTACCCAAAATACATGCTGACTAAAGACCTGCGGTGCACAACACATTATCCCGATAAGTAGCCAAAACCTGCCTTTCATTAGGGGGTATACGTTAGTAAGGTGAAGCGGTAACGGTAACCACGCGATCCGGAAACCTGTGTATTTAGCGAATCGGATAAAGCATACACTAATCCAATATTGCGGGCATAGATTTCATACCTGATTATTTCTTCAATGGCGTTTACTTCGTTTTGTTGCTGCACTTTTACAGTGAGTGGATAGGAAGTATTGCCAACGGTTGAAGCCTGATCAACATAGCTTACTGTGTATTGTTCGGTTCCTAATGTATTGTATAGGTTACCATTCCATCTTTTGTTTCGCTCGAGTGGAAACACCAGTTTTACATACCTTATATTTTCCTGCACACGCTGTGCATTTAATGCAGTGCGCATTTGTGTGCTCTGGTTTAAAACTGTCCATGGCAAGGTATCGCTGTAACGAAAAAACCGACTTACCTGCTGGGCCGGTTCACCTGTAACATCCGTAAAGCTTCCGGTAATCTGTTCCTTATATTGAAAGGTAAACGTATCAATGGTGGTTTGCCCGGAGTTATCATCGTACACTAGCGAATCTACATTATACAGCCAGGTAGCCCCCGTTTGGGTAGGAAAATAATTGTATCCCAAATCAACATTTTCCTCCTCCGGTTTGGAGTCGGAGCAGGCAAAAACAACTGTACTTAAAAGTAAAAATAGAATTCCGCGTGTATACATGAAGTAAAACGAAGATATAACGATTGTGGGGAGATGCAAATTGTATTGGGAGGCAAGATTTCGGATTGCGGATTTTTGATCGCGGATTGGAAGAAAACCCTAACGTTGTCGCGAGCGTGTCGCCCGTGACTGCCCATTTTAAGCACAAGTCTAATTTGTACCCCGATTGTTGTCGCGGGCGTGTCGCCCGTGACTGCCCATTTGAAGCACAAATCCAATTTGTACCCCTAACGTTGTCGCGGGCG
>JAZKEF010000005.1:36445-41354 GCA_040387195.1 Bacteroidota bacterium | reverse complement strand
TGACTGCCCATTTGAAGCACAAATCCAATTTGTACCCCTAACGTTGTCGCGGGCGTGTCGCCTGTGACTGCCCATTTTAAGCACAAGTCTAATTTGTACCCCGATTGTTGTCGCGGGCGTGTCGCCCGTGACTGCCCATTTGAAGCACAAATCCAATTTGTACCCCTTACCTCAGTGACAATACGTTAATCGGACTTTCTTCACTTGCCGAACTCAATCGGTAATATTCAGGCTTACCGACAATACCTGCTTCAACCGGGTTCATATGAATATAATTTTCTTTCTGATTGATGAATTTGTCACTATATAGTTCTTCCGGATGGTTGCCAGGTTGCCATACTCTATATTGTTTCTTCTCCTTATCCCCACTCATGGTAAATTTTTCCAATAACCATTCGCGTCTGCTTTCCTGTGGGTTGTGTATCAACTCCCGAATAATCATTTTAGAAGTATGTTCTTTCATATCCCGCAATATGTTACTCAACTTTCCATCGCAACGTGCAATCATGTGCACGTGGCTTGGCATAATCACATAGGCATATACTTCCAGTCCTTTATGTTGCTGACAATGTCTGATACTGTCAAGCAGGATATTGACAAAACATTCTCTTGTAAATAAATCAATCCACTCAACGATGGTAAAAGTAACGAAGTAGGGTTTGCCTTCTTCCGTTTTCAGGTATTCAGACATAGGGGTTATGGGGTTTACAACGAATATATTCATTTTAGAAAAAATGGCTCAACATATAATCCAGGATTCGTTTATTCTTTAGAATTGTCTATACTTAATCGCTTGCCGTTCTAATTCTCACGGGCGGCACGCCCGCGAGAACGGGGGGTAAAATAAAGAACATTCAGCATTTTCCCCTTCACTAACTTCACGATGTGAAGTTACTTTAATCACACCAAATTACCAAAAAAACAAGACTACTTTTTCATGTTTTTTTTCATCAAAAAAAACGAAAAGAGTAACACGGTTGCCTCGATTTAACTTACACGTCACGGGCGGTACGCCCGCGAAAGCGGTATTGATTGACCTTTTTGTCCAAATTTAATTCCAGGTGACAATTTGGAACACGAGGTTCAGAATGACCTCTCCAAGCCCAGTATTTCTGTTTTTTTCAAAAGAAAAGGGCAACCAATGGTTGCCCCTTTTATCATTTTTCTTCAGACCTAATCTTTCGAAAACCCAGTAAAATCAACACCTGTTTTTTTTAATTTTTGCTCTCAGGTGACAATTTGATACATTACCCAAATAGGCGAGTTTCCATAATAAGCATAGGTACTTTGCCAAGCATATTCAGATTCCAATGGATCAGGACTTAACATTCTGCCCAACCTTGGACTGTATATTCTTGCCCCGAAATCGTACTCACGAACTTATAACCCTCTGTAACATTTTGAAAGACTCTTAATGCCCTATTTCGCTAAAATTTTAAACTCAACTCTGCGATTCTTTTTCCTACCTTCCTCAGTGTTATTATCCGCAATTGGCATTGAGCCTCCATATCCTTTCCATTTTAATCTTTCTGATTGCACTCCATTTTCAACTAAGTAATTCACTATTGCTTTAGCTCTATTTTCAGATAAAAACATATTTGCTTTTTCATCTCCAGTCTGATCTGTATGTCCAGAAATTTCTACTGACAATGAAGGATTCTTCCGAAAATACACTATAATCTCATTTAAGAATGTTTGTGATTCTGCTAAAATTTCTGCCTTATTCTTTTCAAAATAGACATTATTTGAAATCCATTTTTCCCCCACCAAGAGAATGTCTAACCCCCCAACTGATTTTTCCTCTAAATTTTCTTCTCTTCGTTGATTCTTTCTTGAACACTCACACTCCATAGAATCTTCCATCAATACTAACGACACATCATCAATATAATAGTAAGCTGAATAAAAATTTGCTATTTTATGTTTCCGATTATCAATTTTCATCAAACTAATTATTGGATCAAACTTCCCTATGGTTAAATACCGTTCTTTTCCCGTTGCTTTATATGTTGCACATATCAAAATCCAATCCTTATCATTGGCAAGAATAGTATCATTTTGTGAATATAACGACCCATATCTATTAATAGGCATCGGCCTGTCTTTATGATTATCCGTTGGTCTTTTCTCTGATAAATTAAATTCCAGATGATCTAAAGCATATCTTCGATTTTCAGCCCTACTTACATACAACGACAGGCAATAGTATGCATCCTTTAATAACGGTCTCAACAAGGAACTCTGAATATACTCAGTATAGATATTATTTTTATCTCTTTCATCTATACTGGTGACTATGCCAACATACTTATTACCCGAATGAGGATCCTGATTACCTGTTTCATGGAACTTACCAACTAAATAATCCGGTGTACAACGATTTGCGCTCTTCCAATTGGAAAGATCTCCAAGTGACCGAAAACTAAAAAAGCGTTCATTTGTCTCAAAGTCTCCATTAGGTACAAGATTTTGAGCTTGCAATAATGGAGGTATGAGTACGAATATCAATTTCTTAACTATCTTAATTAATGCCATGATACCATCTAAATAAAGAACTTCGTGTTGTAGGATCAATCGGTTGCCAGTACTTTGTTTTAATATCAAGGGAAATATCTTTAACTGGTCCAAAACTCTGCGTTGTAAGCACAAATTTAGTTGCCTTTCTGTATATAGGTGATGTTGCATCAGACAATGACATTCCTGTTACCAAAAGTTGAATAAACGGAGTCTTTGCACTTAAATTGGCTATTGAATATACAGATAATGCCGTACCGATTCTTTTTAAAATACCAGACGTGATTTGAAAATCAGTTGACCAATCATAAGGATTTGGAGTTATAATAACTGTACTCGACATAGGAATTTCATGCTCGCCAACCAAGCCCGTTAGTGTTACCCTAGTAATATTGCTATGCTCTTGACGATCTCCTCTTATGCGAGTTGCCCACAACTTATCTCCCACATTTGGAATATTATAATAATGAATTCCATCATCGGGATTAAGGTCTAAATCTTTTAACCGTTGCCACTCGCTTATTACCCACTTTCCTGCTGGAATTGTACTTAAATTATACTTTTGACCAGTAAATAATCTTCTAAATAGATTAGCTACAGGTTGAACAATCTTTTTCAACCATGATCCACTTGAACCGGGATCTCTCGCATGTTTCCTCGAATAGAAACTGTTATCCCAACCACTAAAAGGATGAGTAACTGTATGCCATAACCTACTTAAAAAATTCCCAACTCTTGTTTTATCATAAGGTCCTTTATGTCTCGGAGTAGCGCCATCAGGATCAACAAAGTAATTTGGATTATTATGATTCACAACGTACGGACTTTCATAATTTAGATAAATTAAATCACAATTCCATCTTCTACCTAATCTCGCATCATATTCCCAATAGTCTGCCGTATACATATTACCTTCTCCATATATCTCATCATCACGTTCCTGCCCGCTATAGCCGAAACGATACCTAACTTTAGTTGAACTAAAAACCCCTCCCTTCATTGGAACTCCAATTCGATTGTAATCTGTTACTTGAAGCACTTCGCTCATATCTGACTACAATGATAAACCCTTTTATTATTTACAACAACCAGCATATTCCTCAGGTAGTTGGGCTGCTAATAGCGACATTTCTCTTTTAGAAAGATAAAAGCGGAATATATTTCGGTATGGTGACGTTCTAATTTTTACAGTTTACCGTTTTACTTCCATCTTACTTACTCCGCTTTTAAATATTCCACTAACTTCATTGCTTGCCGTTCCATTGCACACGTGCGTGAACGGGATGGTTATACAAAACTGACAAAATGTTCGTTTTTACCCTTTTTTAATTCAGGTCTGAGGTCCATCAACTCACCTCTGAGGTGAATTAATTCATGTCTGAGGTCCATTGATTCACCTTTGAGGTAAACTAGTTCATGTTTTTGGTGAGTTAATTCACCTTTGAGGTAAACTAATTCATGTTTTTGGTGAGTTAATTCACCTTTGAGGTAAACTAGTTTATGTTTTTGGTGAACTAATTCACCTTTGAGGTGAACTAATTCAGGTTCGAGGTGAGTTAATTCACCTCAAAACATAACCTGTTTTGTTTGCAGGTAAACATTATCAGTAAGTTACGCTGTTTTTCCATAAACTTACACTTGTTCGGCACTCTTCCTGGGGCTGCTGACAGTATGTCGGTTGATTGGTCATTAGGCAAGTTGCAAACTTGCATGTGTACGGTGATTGAAGTTACAAACTTCAATCAGCAAGGCAAACTTGCTTGTGTTTCGTAATTGAAGTTACAAACTTCAATCATCAGAGGCAAACTTCAATCATCGGGAACTTCTCCCACCGGCAGCGGGACCATTGTGAGATCTACACTAAATAAACTCCGTCTTTTTCAATTCTCACCAACCGTTTTTTGTAAAGCATACCCAGTGATTTTTTGAAGGTCTTTTTGCTTACCTGTAAGGCATCAGCAATTTCATCGGGAGAGCTATCGTCTGTTAAGGCTATGAATCCTTTATTTGCTTTGAGGTAATCATACAGGATATCTTTTACTTCTTCCAAACGGACCACACCCAGTTTTTGGATGGTTAAGTCTACCTCATTGGTTGGCTTCACTTTTTTCACCCACGCTTTCATACGCTCGCCTACTTCGAGATCGCGGTACACTTCGTTTTTATAGATAAGGCCTTTGTAGGCATCATTGATTACGGCAAAATATCCCAGGAAATGATCTTCAAAAATGACAATATCAACCTCTTCTCCTACTTTTAGGTCCAGGTGCTCGTTTACAAAAAACTTATTGAGTTTGGCGGATGCTGCTAAACGGTCTGTTTCCTCATCAATATACAGGTATACCACATGCGTCTCTCCGACTTTCATCGGTTCTACCTGCTCCTTGGCGGGCAC
>JAZKEF010000005.1:0-36415 GCA_040387195.1 Bacteroidota bacterium | reverse complement strand
ATCCAACCCCCAATCCAGGAATGCACCAAAGGGTGCAATATCCACCACACGCAATCCTGCAAACTGATTCAGTTTTATCTTAGGTTCCTGGGTGGTTGCTACCGGCCTATCTTCCGAATCGGTATACACAAACACATCCACCTTATCACCGATTTTTTGTTCGGGAGTGGTAAATTTATTGGGCAATAATATATCGTTCTGCTGGTCATCGGTAAGGTATAAACCAACTGCGCTGGAACGTAAAATGGTAAGCGTATTTTTTTGTCCTAAGTAAATCATATGGCAAAATAAAATCGGCCTCGAAACTACATTTTTAATTGCTATTTATTTTTTGTTATTTACGGGTAGGTTTACCTACTCTTTCACACCTTACCTTCACGTAGCCATGAGTGAAATTTTTAACAGTTACCATGTTGGTCCGAACATCTGGGACGAAATGTATGCCGACAGCACCGTGAGGCAGCAATACAGCAGCATCTACGATTTCCTGAAAGCCATTCCGCAGAGTACGCTGGATGGCAAGGAAGAGCTTGCCAAAAAACTCTTCATGAGCCAGGGGATTACCTTTACGGTATACTCGAGCAATGAAGGCATTGAGAAAATTTTTCCGTTCGACATTATTCCACGCATCATCACCGCTCAGGAATGGAAGCTGATTGAAGCGGGCATCAAACAACGTCTCACCGCTTTAAACCGTTTTTTAAAGGATGTGTACAATGAGCAGCATATCATCAAAGAGGGAATCATTCCGGCAGATATGGTGTATTCGTGTCCGCATTTTTTGCGCGAAATGATTGGCGTGAAGATCCCGTATGATTTGTATGTACACATCTCGGGCATTGATCTGATTCGCGGTGAAGACGGTGCCTTTTATATTCTGGAAGATAACCTCCGCACGCCATCCGGTGTGAGTTACATGATGGAGAACAGGGAAATTACCAAACGTATATTCCCCGAACTACTCAACCAGAACAAGGTTAAAAGTGTAAGCGATTATCCGAATTTGTTACACCAAAACCTGTTAGCGCTTTCGCCACGCAGTGTTCCCAAACCCAATATCGTATTGCTCACTCCGGGCATTTATAACTCTGCTTATTTTGAACATACCTTCCTTGCAAGGTTTATGGGTATTGAGCTGGTAGAGGGAAGAGACCTTGTGGTAAACAACCATAACGTATACATGAAAACCACTACCGGTTTAAAACAGGTGGATGTAATTTACCGCAGGGTTGATGATGAATTTCTAGACCCATTGGTATTTCGCCCCGATAGTATGCTGGGTGTTCCTGGATTGATGTCGGCTTACCGCAAAGGCAATGTGGCCATCATCAACGCAGTGGGCAATGGTGTAGCTGATGATAAAGCCATTTATGCATATGTACCGGCCATGATCAAATATTACCTCAACGAGGAACCCATTTTGAAAAATGTACCGACCTACCAATTGGGGAAAGATGATGAGCGTGAGTATGTATTGCAAAACATCAATACCATGGTGGTAAAAAAAACCAATGAATCGGGGGGTTACGGTATGTTAATGGGACATGCAGCTACTGAAGAGGAAACACAGAATTATATTAAAGAGATCCTTAAAAATCCGCGCAACTTCATCGCCCAGCCTACCATCAACTTATCATCTGCTCCTTGTTATATTGATGGCAAACTGCAACCGCGCAGGGTTGATTTGAGGCCTTATGCTTTATGCGGACCGAATGGAATAGAGATCGTTCCGGGCGGACTTACCCGGGTAGCATTAAGGGAAGGATCGCTGGTAGTAAACTCTTCGCAGGGCGGAGGCAGTAAGGATACGTGGGTGTTGGATGAATAATTTGAGATTTAAGAATTTAGATTTGAGAGGTTGGAGAATAGATGGAAAAGAAGTAAAGAGTGTTAATTGAGTCGTCTGTTAATTGTGTAATCTGTTAATTGTGTAATCGACAAAAGCTAATTGCACTCCTTTTTGAATACAATGCTACCAATAAATAACCCGTAATAAACAACTCGCAATAAATAACAAACTATGCTGGCACGAATAGCTGATTCACTTTTTTGGATGTCGCGTTATATTGAACGTGCAGACGGAATTATGCGCATGCTCAAAATAAATTATACCGCCTCGCTGGATAAGAGTGGTGCTGAAGAGTTTTCATGGAAACCTGTATTGCGCTTGTTCAGTACCCTGAATGATGCGGAAATTGAAGCCATTGAAAAAGATAGCAAGAAGGTGATGCACTATATGATTGATGACCGCAACAACAGCAACTCGTTGTTTAACATCATCCGCAGTGCGCGCGAAAATGCACGTGGTGTGCAGGATCATATCACACTGGAGGTATGGAGTTGCGTAAATGACTTTTACCATGATGTTCGCAGTGATAATGTCTGTCAAATGGTGGAAGATGATCAATCCATACAATTGCTGGATGGATTACTAAAGAATGGACTGTTGTATTACGGCACTTCGGATATTACCATGCCACGCGGTGAAGGATGGAGTTTTATGAATATCGGGAAGGCCCTGGAGCGGGCATTGCAAACGGTGGATTTGCTGGATAGTAAATACAGTGCGCTGCAATATGATTTGAACGCCCAGGCCGAAACGCCTTATTGGCGCTTTTTGCTTATGTCGGCATCGGGGTATGAGTTGTATGTAAAAACATACCGTGAAGGGTTGAACGGAAAACACATTGCAGAGATGATGATCCTGAATACCGATTTCCCCAGAGCCATTTTATATTCCATTGTGCAACTCACCCGAAACTTTGAAAAAATACGAAGCGACCGCAACCTGGAAAGTTACCGTGAAATTGAATTCTTAATTGGCAAACTCAGAAGCACCATCCGGTATACCAATGTTTCACAGCTTTCGCAGGAAGGACTACAAAACACCTTACTGAATACCCGCAGCGAATTGTATCAAATAAGCAACGCACTCAATACTTATTATTTCAATTACTATTAGTAAAACACTACTACTACTACCTGATAACAATATTTATCCAGCCAAAGGCAGGAACCAATAACTAATAACTAAACAACAGGCATGTCCACTTTTTATATCCAGCATTGTACCCGTTACCGATATGCAAGTTCGGCCAGTTACAGTGCCAACCAGATTATGTTATACCCCATCAGTGATGAGTGGCAGCAGGTAATTGAACACCAGGTGCACATCACAGGTGATCCTGTTGTGTCTATTCACCGCGATTATTTTGGCAATGAAGTGGGAACCTTCACCCTTATCGAACCCCATTTTGAATTATTGATTGACTCAAGGCTGGTGGTGGATACGAAACCCCGCTTTAAACCCAGAATTACCCAAACCACAGAAGAACAATGGGTGGAACTTGTACGCATGGCCGCTACCCTGCCCTATGCCGATTTCCTCAAAATAGAACCATTTGAAAGTCGCGAGGAATTGCAAAGTATGATAGATGCACGCGACCCCAAACGATTTAATCCATACCAGATAGCCACCTATTTTTGCCGTCAGGTGTTTGATCGGTTTTCCTATATTAAAGGCGTAACCACGGTTGAAACCACCCTTGATGAAATATGGCGAATGAAAGCCGGGGTTTGCCAGGACTTTGCGCACCTCATGCTGGCATTATTGCGTATGGTAAATATTCCCGCCCGTTATGTAAGCGGGTATATCTGTCCGCACAACAACGGCATGCGTGGTGACGGAGCCACACATGCCTGGGTGGAAGCCTACCTCCCGTTTTATGGCTGGCTCGGATTTGACCCCACTAATAATTGCATTGCCACCGAAAAACATGTAAGGCTGGCCGTTGGGCGGAACTTCAGCGACTGCTCTCCCGTAAAGGGTACGTACCGTGGTGGTGCGGAACACACACTCGAAGTGCAGGTTTCGGTGCGGTATGAAGATGATGAATTAATATCTGATCCACCTGTAAAGTTGATTCACCTGAGCGAATTGGGTGAAATGGAAAACCAACAGGCCATTCAGGCCCAGCAATAGGCATCCTACATCTATATGTGGGGCAGTTATCACTGACTAAAAAATAAATTTGTCGCATTAACCTAAGTACCCACACTATGAACAAACAACACACGGTAAAAGTAAAGGCATCAGTGCTCTGTATCATTTTACTATTCTCAACAATTTACTCATTTGCCCAAACACCATTTTCGGGAACCCGAACCATTGGAAGTAGCGGAACCTATGCTACAATTACAGCAGCCATGGCCGATGCCTCATTCAATGGAATCAACGGTCCGCTTATCCTTGAATTATTGCCATCATATGCAAGTGGTGGCGAAACCTTTCCCATCACCATTCCAACTATTACAGGTGCGTCTGCCACAAACGCTATTACGCTCAGGCCACAGGCGGGAGCTTCGGGATTAACGATTTCAAGCGCACATGCTACAACTACGATCGACCTGAATGGTACACAATATGTAACCATTGACGGAAGACCGGGAGGAACCGGAAGTTTTACGGCAAGTGTGAACCTTACCGTAACCAACACGCTTGGAACTGCTCCGGCTGTGCGCCTTATTAACGATGCCCGGTATAACAACATCAAATATTGTGATCTTCAATCCAACAACAACACCATTTTCACTGCAACCTCGGGAGCCGGAGTTGTGTGTTTTGGCACTACAACCGGTACAAATGGAAACGATTACAACACCATCAGCTATTGCGATATCCATAATATCACAGGCGGAAATCCTGTGGTGGGAGTATTTAGTTATGGAACTATAACATCAGCTACGCATAACAATGATTTTGATACCATCAGCAACTGTAATATTTACAACTTTTTTCATGCTACGCTTGCTACCTCAGGTGTAAACCTTGGAACAGGAACGAATGGATGGAGCATCATAGATAACCGCTTTTTCCAAACTGCTTCTTTAGCTTATAATGCAGCCGTTACACATCGTGTCATTAATATTTTAACAGGAAATGCCTATAACATTACCGGTAACTATATCGGAGGAAACTCATCAACCGGTTCCGGATATTACACCATTGCCGGTACAACCTCTCCCACTACTTCGGCACATTCTTTTATTGCAATAGAAGTAACAGCAGGAACCACTGCCTACTCCAATATTTTAAACAATACCATTTCCAATATTGATTTTACAACTGCCGCTGCGGGTTCTTTAACAATGGGAGGAATCAATGTATTGGGCGGAAATGTGAATTGTAATTTTAATACCATTGGTTCGCCTACCATAAACGGAGCCATTAAACTTACCAGTAACTGTGCTACCAATGTTGCCGGAATAATTTGCTTACGTTCGGGAACAAGTGTTTCCAATATTAACTTTAACAACAATACCATTTCGGGTATTGATTTGTATGGCAACGCTACCACCTTCACTCCTGAGTTTCATGGAATCAACATTACACAAACATCTACAACCGTAACCGCCAACAATAACGTGATCGGTAGTTTAACGTTACCCAACAGTATCAACCTTATTTCTACCTGTGCAACGAGTATTTACGGACAACGGTTAAGTGGTTTTATCATTAACAATACCAGTGCTGCAACAGTAACCGTTAACAATAATATTATTGCCAATTGTAATACTAATTATGCTGCAACAGGAACACATGCTGCTTCTGTAAGGGGTATTTATATTACTCCCACCTCAACAGGAACCTATACCGTAACAAACAATATCATAACCAACCTTACTTCTGCTTCACAAACAACCGGAAGCGGTATTAACTCTACACTGATTGGAATTGGAATCAGTACCACTACAGCAGCTTGTATTGTTACAGGAAACACATTGAGTTCATTGATGCTTACGGGTTCTTCAACAACAGCTGCCGTTCAGAATACAGGAATCTTTTATGCAGGGATGACTACAGGAACCAACTCGATTGCAAAAAATATCATTCGTAACCTATCGCTAAGCGCATCCAATCCCACGGCCTTTATAACGGGGATGGACATTGCAAGCGGATTGTTAACCGTATCCAATAACATGATTGCTTTGGGATATGATTCAACCGGCAGTCCCATTATGGCACCTTGCACCATTAGGGGAATTACCAAGAACACCGCTGTTGCAAGTATCTATTTTAATAGTATTTATATTGGTGGAAACAATGTTGGTTCTAACCTTACCAATACCTTTGCTTTTGCACGTACAGCTGCAGCAGCCGATATTATCCGCAACAATATTTTTGTAAACAACCGCTCGAATGCAAGTGCAGGCGGAAAACATTACCAGTGTTTTTTAATTAATACAAACACGTTAACACTGAACAACAATGTATATTTTGGAAACGGTGCCGGAGCTATTTTTGGAACACTGAATAATGGAACTTCTGATATCCCTACCTTTATCCAGGGATGGGTTGCCGGTGATAACCAAAGTGTAAGCGGAGATCCGCAATTTATGAACCCTACTGGAGGTTCTGCTTTTGTTAACTTACACATTCAGCCAACTGTTGCAACTGTTGTAGAAAGTGGTGGAGTGACAATTGCCGGTATCACCGATGATATTGACGGACAAACAAGGTCGACCTTAACCCCGGAAGATATTGGAGCAGATGCGGGAAATTTTATACAGAATGATGTATTACCCCCGGCCATTACGTTGGTTGGAAGTCCGCTTTCAAACACCGCTTTATTCACCGACAGAACTCTTTCGGCTACCATTACAGATTTTACAGGCACCTATACAACAGGAGCGTTAGTTCCACGTGTTTATTTTAGAAAAGCAACTGGAAGTTTTGTTTCATCAGCCGGAACATTGGTTTCGGGAAATGGTAAAACCGGAACATGGTCATTTACCATTGGTGCAGCATTGGTGGGTGGTATTGCTCCGGGTGATTCTATCTATTATTTCATTACAGCACAGGATTCTTTAGTGGCTCCCAATATTTCATCATTGCCTTTGGGTGCACAAGGATCATCAGTAGTATCTATCAGCGTTACACCAACTGATGCTTACGGATATAAAATATCTCAGCTAATTTCGGGCACCAAAAATATTGGTCCATCCGGTAATTACACTTCTATTACACAGGCGATCTCCGATATTGTGAGCAATGTTGTGGGCGGAAGTTTAACACTTGAATTATTGCCTGGTTACCTGAGCACAGCGGAACCAGCCTTCCCCATTACCATTCCATCGATTCAAAATCTGAGCGAAACAAATACTATTACCATTCGTCCGCAATCCGGTGCCACAGGCTTAATCATTACCAGTGCAGCCGCGGTAACCATCGACATGAACGGTGCAAAATACATCACCATTGATGGCCGTCCTGGAGGAACAGGTACAAAAGACTTAACCATCAGCAACACATCAACAACAGGCGTAGCCATTCGTTTTATCAATGATGCCTGTTTTAATAAGATTGTATACGATAGCATAAAAGGAGTCAATTCAGCTGCGGCAGGTGGGGTTATCTTATTCTCAACCACAACCGGAACCAGGGGAAATGACAGCAATACAGTAGACAACTGTGATATTAAAGATGGAGCAACTACTCCTGCTACTATTATTTATTCTACAGGAACTACGACTACCACAGCTCATTTTAACTCCCACAACGCTATCACCAACAACAATATCTATAATTTCTGGAGTGCAACAACGGAAAACAATGCATTTAAAATTTCGTCAGGCAGTACCGATTGGATAATGAGTGGCAATAGCATTTACCAGACTTCGCCACGTGTAGCAACAGCAGCACTTCAGCAGTATATATGGAACAACAATGCCAGCACTGCAAATAACCATGTAATGAGTAATAATTACATAGGTGGTAGCGCTCCATTATGTGGGGGCACGGCATGGACGGTTACATCAACTACGGGATATCGTTTTACGGGCGCTTATTTAAATGGAGGAGCCGGTGGACCTTTTACCTACAGCGAAAACACCTTTGCCAACATTAATATTACAACAGGAACAACTGCTTACGCTACCATTCCTGGTGTATTTAACGGAGTATGGTTGGTTGGTGGTTTCACAAACGTAACCAACAATACCTTTGGTAGTATGAGCACGAACAACTCAATTGTTGTTACCAGCAGTGTTACCAATAATCTTATTGTACCCATTGGCGCAACCGGAACACCTGCCGGAGTAATCAACATTAAAAACAACAATATTGGTGGTATTACAACCATTGGTTCTACGGCCAGCATCGGAAGCAATATTTATGGTATCGGCATCACTACTTCTACTGCCACTACTACTTATAATATTGACAGCAATACAATCGGCAATACACTTGCCGATAACATCATTGCATCCAACTCGGCCAATGCCATTCAAACGGTTGCAGGTATATACAGTACTGCTACTGCAAACCAGAACATACGTGGCAACAGGGTGCAGAACATGCGCAACAACTTTGTGGGTACAACAACCAGTGTGAGCTGGATTCATGGAATGAACCTTGGAGGAAATGCAATTGATACGTTGATCGGAAACACCATCAGCAACCTTGTGAGCACTGCAGCCTATCAATCCAACAACTCGGGTAGTGCAGCCATTATTGGTATCCGTTTAGTGACAACTACGGCAGGTAACTTTGTAAACCAAAATAAGGTGTACGGCCTTTCACTTACCAATACTACTTCTACCGCATCGGTAACAGCTATTGGCATTTTATGCAACAGTTTAATCAACTCCACCGTTAGCAGAAATACCATTCACTCATTAACCACCGCAGGTACAGGTACTACAGCCGGTTTAAACGGGATACTGATGGGTGGAGGAAGTCCGCGACTGATTAATAATACCATCCGTTTGGGAATTGATACCAATGGAAATGCACTTACCACAACTCCGCTCATTTACGGCATTTTTAAAACTGCAGGATCTTTGATCAGTTTGTTTAATACTGTATATATTGGAGGTGCCGGTGCGGGAACAGGTGTTGCCAATACGTTTGCGCTGAACAGCACAGCTACAGGGGTGGATTCCGTGTTCAATAATATTTTTGTGAACGAGCGGTCAAACAGCTCAACAGGCGGATCGCATTATGCAATTGGCTTAACTTCCAATACAACCTTACAGTGTAATGGTAATGTGTACTGGTCGACCGGAAACCTTGGGTTATTTGGAGCAACTCCTCATACGGCCATGAGCACATGGACCAATGCAACATCCGTTGATGCGTCCAGCACCTTTGCTAATCCGCAGTTAATAAATCCAACGGGCTCAACTTCTTCTTATGATCTTCATATCAGTCCATCAATTGCCACTCCGGTTGAGTCATCGGGTGTACCAATTGCTTCGGTTACTGATGATATGGATGGACAAACACGCTCATCATTTACACCTACCGATATCGGTGCCGATGGTGGGAATTTTCTGTTATCAGATATGATTCCTCCGGCAGTTTCAGGCTTTACACTAGCTTCAACACCGTTAACAACCGATCGTACGTTTACGGTAAATATCAGTGACGGAACAGGCTTGGCCGTTACCGGAACTTTTTTGCCAAGAGTATACTTCAAAAAATTTACTGCCGGAACATTCAATTCAGCATCAGGTACACTGGTATCAGGTACACCTAAAAACGGCACATGGTCGTTTACCATTCAAACGGTATCACTTGGCGGATTAACCATGGGTGACTCGGTGTATTATTACATTGTTGCGCAGGATAGTTCAACTGCTGCAAACTTCGGATCATACCCGGCAGGAGCGGTTGGAAGTAATGTATTGTCCATCATTTCGGCTCCGAATACCTTGTTAAACTATACCATTCTCCCTTCATTTAACGGCACCATTACGGTAGGTTCGGGAGGAACGTATCCATCGCTAACCACAGCGGGTGGTGCATTTGCGGCCATCAACAGTGGAGCCTTAACAGGTGATGTTACATTATCAATTATCAGTGACTTAACGGAAGATGGTACAAACGGATTGAACCAATGGATTGAATCGGGAACGGGTAACTACAAATTAACCATTGCACCAAATACTACCACCTTAAGATCAATTGCCGGCAGTGTAGCAGCTAATGGCGGTTTAATAACACTCAATGGAGCCGACAGGGTAATCATTGACGGAAGATCCGGAGGCAGTGGAATGTACCTGAGTATCCGGAACAGAAGTACAGGCGGATGCACCATTAAATTATTGAATGATGCACACCGAGATACCATTCAATATTGTTTCATCGAAGGTCTTTCCAATACCAGTCCGGGTGCAACCATTTGGTTTACCACACCAGCAACAAATGGAACAGGAAATGACTCCAATGCGATTTTGAACAATCACATTAAGGATACCCTGAACAATACCACAGCGGGCAGTGTTCAAAACACTTCTTTCCATTCAAATGGAAACAACAACAGTGAAAACACGATCTCGAACAACCACTTCTTTAACTACCTGTACCAGGGAATCAACATTGCAAGCGGATTAACCAACCACGACAACTGGGTATTCAGCAACAATAGTTTTTACCAGGGAGATAACGCCCGCACCAAAACAACTTCAAGCGCAACCCAGGCCTTTTTAATCCAGTCAGGAAACAACCTCACCATTACCAATAACAGCATAGGCGGTTCAGCTCCCGACAGAAGTGGTATACCTTTCAAAGCAACATGGAATACGACACTTAACTTAACCATGAAAATGATGGAGTTAACATTGGGAACAACCACAACAAGTACAATCAGCGGAAATACCATTGGTAATATTCAGTCAAACCCTGCCGGTTCAGTAACGGCTGCTTTCTCGGGAATTCATGTTACTGCAGGATCAATTAATATCACCAACAATACCATCGGTGGCGGAACCAATGTATATGATACTATTATGGAAGGCAGTTATAATGGTGCGGGTATTAATATCCAGGGAGGAACGATTGTCAATGTAACCAACAATACCATTGGAAACATTTACAACAACAGTTCATATACAACTGCTGCTACACGTACCCTTGGAATTTTTGTAGCTGCCGGAACAACCGTGAATCTTACCAATAATACCATACGCGATATCAGAAGTATCACTCCGGCATTCGGAACAGCTCCTGCGTATGCTGGATCAAGTCCGGCCGGTATTTTTGTAAATGCTGCAGCTGCCACCATTATGAATATTGAAGGCAATACCATTTACAACATGGTGAATACATCAATTGCTACAACTGCCTCGGTAGCCAATGGAATTACCATCAGTGGCGGAACGTGTACTGTACAGCGGAATCGGATGTACAATATTTACGGAACCTCTGCAGGTACAGGAACAGCATCTCCTTATGCTATCGGGCTGTTTGCAACTACTTCGGGACATACATTCAAACATAACCAAGTATTGGTTGGAGCTAACACAACAGGCGAAACACAGGTATTTGGTATCAGAGATATCATTGCTTCCGGAACCAACAATTATGTATACAACAGTGTGTATGTGGATGGAATCATCGCAGGCGGAACCAATAACTCATATGCATTCCAACGTACATCGACTGGAACACATAACATTGTAAACAATATTTTATTCAATAACCGCACAACATTGGGTATTGGAACGAATTACGCAATTGGATCATCCAATGCAGCTGGAATGACAAATGCCCATAACTTACTGGTTGTTGGTGATACTGCTAAACTGGTTGAAATGCCAGCAGCAACCACACTTGGGATTGGTGCATTCAACAATACATTTACCAATACTTACAATACCAACTGGATGGAATCATCGGTAAATCTTGCTCCGTCAACTCTTTTTGTGGATGCAACAACCGGAAACCTGGGAATTATTACTACCAATGCGGCTTGCTGGTATGCCAACGGAAAAGGCTTAGCATTAGCGGGAACAACAGGTGATTTTGCAAACGCAGCAACTACCCGTTCCACAACGATAACGGCAGGAGCTACAGATATCGGGTCTGTTGAATTTAACACCTCTACTCTTCCTCCTAATTCAACTGTATCCTCAGCTCCTGCCTTAAATTCAACAACAAACTATTCGTTTGCCAACCGTAAAGTTGCAGCTATCAGCTGGGCAGCAACAGGAACCCTTCCAACATCGGTTGCTGTGAAATATTACAGTGGCGTAAATGCTCCAAACCTATTGGCTAACAAAACACAGTTTAACGGCTATGTGAATGTGACAGCAACAGGGACACCAACTGCAGCATATGGAATCTCCATCATTAGCGATAGTGCAATACTGGGTAATGTTTCAGGAACAGCAGGAACACGTTTAGCTTACTATTCGGGATCGGTTTGGAATACAACGGCTAGTGCTGCCAATGCAAATACCGGTTTGGTAAGCACAACTGGTGTATTGACTGCGGCCACATTGAATGCCAACTTCACCGGAACAGATATTGCAAATCCATTACCTGTTCAATTGCTTACATTTACAGCAAAGGCTGCGAACAAAGACGTGGTATTGAACTGGTGGACTGCAACTGAGCGGAACAATAAAGGTTTCGAAATTGAACATTCTGCAGATGGAAAAACATTTGAAACGATCGGATTTGTGGAAGGAACCAATGATGCCAACGTTTCAGCATACAGATACACGGATGGGGAGGCTTTTGCAATCAGCAACACCCTTTACTACCGACTTAAACAAGTGGATTTTGACGGCACTGTAAGTTATTCGAAAATTGTTTCCGTATCGGTAAACAATGAAGTAACGGCAAGCATCTACCCTATTCCTGCTGCCGACCAATTAACCATCAGCAGCAACGCTGGCAACCTTCAAAACTGCCGTGTTTCCATTGTTGATCTGCTTGGAAGAGTTGTACTTGAATCAAGCATTAACACAGCAGCTGCATCGCATACACTTTCGGTAAACTCATTACACACCGGTGCATACATACTGATAATTACAACCGAAAAGGATACCCAACGACTGAAGTTCATTAAAGAATAAACGAAGGGCTATAAAACTAAAAAACCGAAATCTTATCTTATGGATAGGGTTTCGGTTTTTTGTTGCGTTTGACTTGTGTTGACTATGTTAATTGCGTTAATGATGTTAACTAAGAATGTGATAGTAGCTATCATCTGTACATTTACAAATCTTCACATTCCTCATCTCAATTCAAAATACCCTTTCCATCCTCAAATCCGCAATCCAACATCCGCAATCCGCAATTTTTTATTTGCCTCTTCCCTGCAAAATAATCTTCACTGTATAAATCAGAATACGGATATCAACTGCAAGGGAAATGTTTTCGATGTACAGGATATCAAACTTAAGGCGCTCTACCATTTCTTCTACATTCTCGGCATAGCCATATTTTACTTGTCCCCACGAGGTGATACCCGGACGAACACGTTGTAATTGTTTATAGTGCGGAGCAATTTTAATGATTTGGTCGATAAAATATTTGCGTTCCGGACGTGGACCCACAATGCTCATATCGCCTTTGAGCACATTGTAAAACTGGGGCAATTCATCCATGCGGTATTTACGCAGTATTTTCCCTAAAGGAGTTACTCTTTTATCGTCTTCTTTAGCCAGCTTTGGCCCATCGGCCTCCGCATTGATATACATGCTGCGGAATTTGTAAATAAAGAATGGCTTCCCATACAACCCGATACGGATCTGTTTAAAGAAAACGGGGCCGGTTGAGGATGCTCTTACCATCAGCATCAATAAAACATACAATGGCGAAAAAATGAGCAATACCATAAATGCGATGATGATATCACTTAACCGTTTAACCACTTTTTGCCATTGCGGCAGGATGGTATGGTTAATTTCGATGAGCGCAGTACCCATTACGTTGTGCATCTTCACCGAACCTGAGAGCATATCGTAAATATCAGGTATAATCTTGAGGACCACACGTTCACCTTCCAGTAAATTATTCACCCTGATGATATCGGCATGATTGGTACTTTCGATAGCCAGGATAACTTCTTCTATTCCGTGCTCTTCAATAATTTTGGGCAATTGTGCGTATGTACCCAGTTGTGGCAATTTACCGGTGAGGGCTCCATCATCATCATTGGCACTCACAAAACCTTTGAGGATATATCCCTGAACAAACTTCTCTTCTATAATTTCGTTGTACAGGCTGAGCGCTTTTTGATTATTTCCCACAATAATGGTATTGAATCCAATCCGTTTAGCTACAAGTAATGACTTTATATAACCTGCAAACAACAACCGCGCAAACATGGTAAAACCATAATGCAAGGCAAACAACGTAAGCAATGAATAATAATAATCCTTGTATCCTGTTACTTTATCGTCCAAAAGCAATATAAAAAACAGGATTACAACACCTGAGGCTGTGAGGGTGAAGGTACGTGTTAACTCCTTTAACCTTGACCTGCGCCAAATATCCGTATAGTTGCCCGACAGGTAATACAACACAAGCCAGTAAATCGGCAGATACAATAATCCGGAAAACAATTTTTGATCGGGAGCTACCGGAACATCATATCCTGATAACTTATCGATGTCGATAAAAAATTTGCGGTAGAGAAAAAAACTAAACCAGGCTGCTGATGCCATGAGGTAATCGAGCAATACGGCAATAGCGGTATGAATATTTTTTTTTCGTTTCAAGTTCATAGTCTCTAGCCTTTCAGGCAAACCAGTTTCACGTTATCAATATATACTTCAGCCGCAATTTTATCGATATTTAACAGTGCTATGTATATCACATAACCGGTTCCCACTTTTCGTGTAGCCACCTCATCTGTTAATTTAACATACAGTTTTTTCCATGTAGCATTCGGAAACGTTCGGATGACTGAATTACTTGGAGAAACACCCGAAGCTCCGGGTTCCAGGTAGTAATAGCCGATATCGAGGGGTAAATTGCTTTTATAATCAATCTCGAGGTATACCGGAGAACCGCTTTGAGGGAGGGTAAACTCGGCCGATATGAGTTGCATTGCGTCATGTCCATTGTCCATTTCAACCTTACCTGCAACATTTCCGGTACGCCATGAATGCTCGTTGTTTATCCTGATGATGGTATCTCCGGGCAATTTTTCAGTAGGTTCTATGCTCAGGAAACTACCCGGTCGGTCATAATCCTCAATAAACTTAAATTCGATATTGGGTAAGTATTTAAACACCGGATAAATGGTATCAATAACACCCGGTTTTAAATCGCTTGTTTTAATGTGCTGCGAAATAAGCGGATATGACTCCCGCACTTCATCCTGTCCGGTAATGGAAATACCTGCTTCCACCCATATCTGGGTTGGTCCTGTTCGCTGAATGGGGATTAACGATGGTAATCCGATATTCCCTATCAGCTTTCCGGCATCCGATATCCACATATCCAGAAACTTATGAGAGTTTGCTCCCTGATAAGTTGGGCTATTAGGAGAAGCAGTGTCCGTAACAAAAGTGAAGGAAGGCACACAGATATAGGCAGGCACCGTAACGGCATCTTCTCCTACCATGCCGCAAGAGGCCAACAAACTTATTATTCCTGTGACGTAAATGGATTTATTGAAAAGAGTCATGTTGCGCAAATTTATTCGAATCCCTCAAATAAACGCACTAAGCATCAAACAAAGTACTTGGATGCAGTTTTTCGATGATTTGATGGGCAATGCGCAATGACTGGTATGATTGGTAGGTATCCTGCGTAATACGCTTGCGGCTTAAGATGGCCTGGGCAAAATCCTCGAGTTCCAGCTTTACCACATCCTGAATTTTGGAGCGGCTTTGGTTTACCGAAACCTCTTTGTACTCACCTGTTTCCAGTTTGGTCAGTTTGGTTAAATCAAACTTTTCAAGATCGAGCGTAATGCACTCATTTTTTTGGTATACCCTGATGGAATTGCTTTCCGCTTTTTCAAAATTGCCACAATTGATATTGGCAATACAGCCGTTTTCAAACTCAATGCGCACATTGATAAAGTCGGCATACTCATTAAACACTTTCGAAGCATTGGACACAACCTTGCGCACATTGCTGCCCACAATTGATATCAGCAAATCTACATCCAGCAACACCATTCCAAAAATGATAGAGTCATTGGAGATACTGAGCACTTTATTTTTAAAACGGTTACACTCAATATATGTTGGTTTTTTCACCAACCGCCTCAGGGCTTTTATTTCGGGATGAAACTTTTCTTCGTGTAAAATCTTCAGACTCACATTGGCTTCAATAGCAAGATCATTCAATTGTTTTGCCTCCCTGATATCTTCGGATAACAATCCACTCAGCAATACATGTACCGACTGCATAATGGACTGAGAAGCATATTTAAAATGTGTTCCTACAGGTGAAACAATATCCACTGCATCGGCCACATTCAGCAATAACTGAAGGGAATCAAAAAGCGGAAGATTGTATTCCGATGCTACAATACGGGCATTTTCCCCATCGTGGTCAAACAACCCCACGATTTCAAAATCGGGGATTTGGATAAGCTGGGCAATATGCCTTTTGCTTAATTCATTTGCGCCTACAATGCCTATCTTTATCATTTGGTGAATCAAAAATGGGGTGTTTCATGGGTTTTCTCACTCCCACTTATACACGTTATTGATTCCTGTTTTTTAGAAAAACACTAAAAACTATACACCCGTGTTGCTCCTTTTCACTATATGTTAAAAATTGCAACTGCGGTGCTGCAGGATTATTGGCGTATTTGCCATTATATATATGATTGACGATTATAAACACAAAGGTGCCCGCAAAAAGCTGATTGAACTATTGGCAAGCAAAGGGATTAATGATGCACGTGTGCTTACCGCCATGCTGGCTATTCCCCGCCATTTTTTTTTCTCCAAAACATTTCATTCACATGCATATGAGGACAAAGCCTTTCCGATTGGTGAAGGGCAAACAATTTCCCAACCCTATACTGTGGCTTACCAAACGCAGGTATTGCATGTAACCAAAGGAGATAAAATTCTGGAAATCGGAACCGGCAGTGGTTACCAGGCTGCTGTGCTCATGGAAATGGGTGCCAAACTTTACAGCATTGAACGTCATGAAACCCTCAGCAAAAAAGCTGCGGTATTGCTCCAAAAAATGGGATATGCTCCTGTGCTCAAATGTGGTGACGGTACCAAAGGATGGATTGAAAAGGCACCTTTTGATAAAATTATTGTAACTGCCGGTGCTCCCGTGGTTCCTGAAACACTCGTGAGTCAGCTAAAGGTTGGAGGTATAATGGTGATTCCGGTGGGAGATGACAAACGCCAGAAAATGTTATGCCTCATCAAAACAGGAGCACATACAACCGAAACTATTGAACTGGATTATTTTGCCTTTGTACCGCTGATCGGTGAAAAGGGTTGGAAGAAATAAAAAAGAGGCTGTTAAACAGCCTCTTTTTTTTATGGCAAGTTATGCCTGATTACCTTTAATTTTCAGGCGTTGCCCTGCTTTCAGCTTATTGCTTTTAAGGTTATTCCACTTCTTTATTTCCTTTACCGTTACATCATACTTTGATGCAATGGAGGCCAGTTGATCGCCCCTGCGCACTTTGTATTGAATGCTTCCCTTGATTCCCTGCTTTTCGCGCTGCAATTGTTTGTTCAATGCAATCACTTCATTGTTCATCGACATCTTAAAACCCGTATCCGTGTTGGCATGGGTAAAGGCAATGGCTTTATTGTAAGGAAGTGTAAGTGCAATTTTTTCGGTACTGAAAGGAATAATCCCTTTGCGCAAGGCAGGGTTGTATTCCTTCAACTCTTCAATAGGCATGTCTAATTTTAACGCAAGTTGATTCAACGAATAACTGTTATCAACCAATACGGTATCCATATGGCGGTATACGGTAATCTCCTGATTTGGGTATAGGTTATGCTCCGAAGCGTAACTCATCATATAGGCTGCTGCGATAAATGCAGGAACATAACCCCTTGTTTCGCGCGGCAAATACTGTTGGATAGCCCAGAAATTTTTTACACCACCCGCCCTCTTAATAGCCTTATTTACATTGCCCGGACCACAGTTATAAGATGCAATCACCAATAACCAGTCGCCATAAATGCGGTAAGAATTACGCAGGTATTTAATGGCAGCGTCTGTAGATTTTGCCACATCCCTGCGCTCATCATAATGTGCGGTGGTTTTTAATCCATACATCCTGCCCGTAGGAGCCATAAATTGCCACATACCCGCAGCTCCAACCGGAGAAGTAGCTGTAGGATTAAGTGCCGATTCAATAACGGCAAGGTATTTCAGTTCCATGGGCATTTTTTCCCTGTCAAGCGCCTGCTCAAACTGCGGGAAATAATATTGGCTCCATGCCAGTATTTTAGAGGATAGTTTACGTCTGCGGATGGTATACAAATCAATGTACGGGCGCACATATTCGTTATAGTCCATTTGAACTTCAGACTCCAGCAACGCTAAACGATACGCATACACCGAATCGGCATATATGGGCACATCCGTTTCCTCAAATCCGTAGATATTCAAATCTCCCTGCGATACTGCAGGAAAAAGTTTGTTTCTCCATTTTAAGGTATTGCTGTCAATATGAGCCAGCTGTTGTTCGTCTGCCGGAATAAAAACACGTTGCGCTTGTGCCGATAAGGCTACAGTTGCTGTGATTCCAACCGATAGTATATAGTTTAAAAAGATCTTCATTCTGTATACAAGAAGAGGATTTTAAAAGCCCCCCGAAAGAACAAAAATATAGCATAACGGGGTATAAATCCAAATGAACCTAACAGATAGTTCTGCCATTCATTGTATAATGTGGCTAATAATTTGGTCGATTAGCCTCCTATCCTTACACAACCGCTTCCAAACAGGATTTTCAGATTTCTGTTAAATTTATCCACCTAACGAGCATAAGGTGAGATTGTTTGCTGTGCAAAATCCCCTTGCCGGTATTTGAAATATCCGGCCATCGCAATCATGGCCGCATTATCCGTGCAGTATTCAAAAGCAGGAATAAATACCTCCCAGTTGCGGTTGTTTCCTTCGGCCAGCAGCGTTTCCCGTAAACCCGAATTGGCCGAAACACCACCGGCAAGGGCTATCTGTTTGATTCCCGTTTGTTCGCTGGCCAGTATCAGCTTTTTCATGAGGTGGCCGATAATGGAGTATTGAATGGATGCACAAATATCCGAAAGGTGCTGCTCCACAAATTGTGGATTTTCCTTAACGTGGTTTTGCACAAAATACAGGTAGGCTGTTTTCAAACCGCTGAAGCTATAGTTGAGGTCAGGGATATTGGGTTTGGGAAACACAAACGCTTTCGGGTTTCCTGTCAGGGCATATTTGTCGATCAAGGGGCCGCCCGGATAAGGTAATCCCAGGATCTTAGCCGCCTTATCAAACGCTTCACCTGCAGCATCATCATTGGTATGCCCAATTACTTCTCCTTCAAAATGGTTTTTCATTACCGTTATCATGGTATGTCCGCCGGATACCGTAAGACATAAAAACGGAAATTGTGGTTTGGGGTCGTCAATAAAATGAGCCAGTACATGTGCCTGCATATGGTTCACCTCAATCAGCGGAAGATTAAGTGCCATAGCCATTGACTTGGCAAACGATACGCCCACCATGAGCGAACCGATGAGTCCTGGTCCGGCTGTAAAGGCAATGGCATGAAGTTCCTCTTTTGTAATACCTGCCTGTTGAAGCGCTACATCTACCACGGGCACAATATTTTGCTGGTGTGCACGGGATGCCAGTTCGGGCACTACCCCTCCGTATTGTTCGTGAATTTTTTGTCCGGCCACTACGTTGCTGAGGATGATTCCATTTTGCAAAACGGCTGCAGCTGTATCATCACATGATGACTCTATGGCAAGGATATTGATATGTTGATGGCTCAAGGATGCTTTCCGGTTAAACGATTTTTAGTTAAAATTCGTTGTATTGGTTACAAATTTAGGCTTTCATTTGAGTATCTTTGGCAACTAGCGCTTGAAAAAAACGATTAAATACATATTCTATGTTTTCCTGGGCCTCGTGTTGGGTATCCTCACACTGGCCTTTATGGTATTTAACAGCAACAGGTTTCAAAACTACCTTACCTCCAAAGTTACCGACATTTTAAGCACGCAATTTAAAACAAAGATCAGTATCAACCATATCAGGTATTACCCGTTCAATGGGTTTGCACTCGAACAGGTATACTGGGGCGATCAAAAGAATGACACCCTGTTTTACGTAGAAAACCTGCGATTTAATTTTGGCGGATTTAATTCAATCGAACAAAAATTGACCCTAAACGATGTAGTAGTAGATGGCGCCTACTGCAAAATGGTTACTTACCCCGACCACACCTTCAACATTGATGTATTGTTTAATATCCTTGACCCGAATGATACCATACCCGATACACTCTCCCCGCCTTTTAAACTTTACTTTAACCGCGTTGCCTGCCACAATACACGTTTCCGTTTAATTGATTCCACAAAGGTTTTTGAACCGCAGGGATTTGATGGGTTTAACCAGGATTTTACACATATCGAATTGCTTGCTCGCGATTTCTGGATCATCAAGGATTCACTTCACTTCGACCTTAAAAAACTGGCCTGTGTGGAGCGATCTGGACTGGTGTTGAAGCAACTTTCCGGGATTACCACCATCTGTCCCGAAGCTATGCTGTTTGATGAAATGGAATTGGTTACGGCCCACTCCCGCATTAGCAACAGCTTTCACATGACCTATAATGGTTGGGACGAAATGGGCGATTTCAACCAAAAAGTGCATTTAAAAGGCAATTTGGAAAGCAGCACCTTCGGCATGAAGGACCTCCATTATTTTGCTCCACAGCTTAAAGAAATGAAACTCGACCAAAGCTTTGCCGTGAATGGTGATGCCAGCGGAACAGTAAGTAACCTGCGGTTAAAAAACATGCTTATCAGCTTTGGCTCACAAAGTTTGTTTAAAGGGAGCGGATGCATCAAAGGATTGCCCAGCATTGATGATATGTTTTTGGACATCCACTCCGATATGGCCATTGCCAATGCTCCCGATCTGGAACATCTCCTCAAAATGGATCTTCCACAGGAAATGGACCGTTTGGGAAATATGTCGTTTGCAGGACAATTCACCGGATTTTACACCGACTTTGTTGCCTTTGGCAATTTCTCAACCGTATTAGGCAGCGGACGGTCAGATCTGAACATGAAACTGGGCGACAGCACTACGCTTCCATCCTACTCCGGAAATCTGGTATTGAAGGATTTTGACATTGGTAAGCTTTTCTCGCAGCCCATAATTGGCCGTACCAGTTTAACAGCATCCGTAAACGGAAAGGGCTTTAACATCAAAGATCTTGAAACCAAGTTGCGCACTTCGGTTGAGTATATTGAAGCCAACCATTACCGCTACCAAAAAATTGACATTTCAGGAGCATTTAACCATAAAATGTTTGAGGGAAAACTCGACATGAATGATGAACATGCAGAAGTGCACTTTAATGGTACCGTTGATTTAAACAAGGAAATTCCCCTGTATAAATTTAAAGCAGATATTGCTTATGCCGATCTGAAGGCGTTGCATATTGATACTGCAGACGTTGTTTTTTCGACAAGCATCGACATCAATTTTGCCATTAAAAACCTTGACGAGAATGCAGGAGAAGTAGTCATCAGCAACACCCTCTTCATTAAAAATGGTGTGGATTACCCCATTGAGCAAATCAAACTTTCATCGCAGATAAATGGAAACAGCAAATCCCTCAGCTTAAAAATGGATATGCTTTCCGCTTCTATGGACGGAGTATTCTCCTTTTCGCAGCTTCCTGTAACGGGGCGTTTATTCATGCACCGCCTGTTACCCGAGTATATTAGTGCTCCTGCACAAAACATCACCCGTCCCGATAATTTCAATTTTAATATTACCATTGATGACTCGCGTATTCTGTCAGAAATCTTATTCCCCAATATTACCATTGAACGTTTGAAACTGACCGGAAGTGTGAATGGACAATCCGGAGATATTACGGCCAAAGGAAATGTTGCACTGCTTCGGATCAATGATTACGACTTGCATAATATTGAATTGGAAAACAACTGGAAAAATGGCAACAGCAGTACATTGAATGTGCAAGTTGATGCCGTGCAGCAACATGACACTGTCTTACTCAAAACAATCAGCATACATTCGACCGTAAACAAAAGCACGGCCAAAACCACCATAGAGATTACCGATACCGTTGGGTTATTGCAAACGCATTTGATCACCTCCACGCTCTTTGCCAACCAAAGCATCCGTACCACATTTTTGCCTTCAACCTTTACATTTAAGAATAAATTATTCCGCATTTCCAACGAAGGTGAAGTGGTGTATGAAAACCTCACCCGTAAAACTACCATCACTAATTTTGCAGTGCATCACCTTGATGAGAGTGTTACTGTCAACGGATTTTATGCTATTGAATCGGGGTTGAACATGAAAGCCGAAATTAACCGCTTCAGCTTATCATTGATTGAGTTGTTTGCACCCAATCTCGGGTTTACCATTGATGGTATTTGTGATGGTTCGGTAACAGTGAAGGGAGATGGCAAGAACATGTATGTAAACTCCTATCTCAACCTAAACAATGTAGCGCTCGACAACGATACGATAGGTGATTTTACATTTACCAGCAACTATGATGAGTTGCAGCAACGATTGATTACGCATGCCAAATCCATCAATGGAAAACTGAAAAATATGGAGCTTGGAGGTTATATGGATATGCGTTCAAAACCATACCCCATCAATTATTCCATTGTATTTGCCGAGTCGGATCTCAAGAGTTTTCAGGCCTTTTTAAAAGGCAATGTTTCCATATACAACGGAACAGTTTCGGCAAAATGTAAAGTTACCGGAACCACCAATAGTATTCACGTGGATGGAAGCGTGAACCTCATACAGGTGCTTGCGCGCATTGAGTATTTAAAAACCACCTATGGCTTTAATACCAAAATTAATTTCGATCGCAACAGCATCAATGTCAATCCCTTTTTCCTCAATGATGTGAATGGAAAACAGGCCAAAGTGGAAGGAACCGTTTCTCATCAATCTTTCAGCAATTTCGAGTTCGATTTAAAACTTACGGAGCTCAATAGTTTTCAGGTGCTGAATACTACTTCCAAGGACAATACTTTATTCTACGGAAAAGCATACGCAACAGGACGCATGTCGCTAAAAGGAAGACAAGGTGATCTGGTGTTGGATGCTAATTTAAAAAGTGCGAAAGGAACGGTATTCAGTATTCCGCTAACCGAAGAAGACGGGTCGGCCAGCAATGGATTGGTAAACTTTGTAAGTACCGATACATTGGTAAAAACGGTAAATATTAAAAAGAGTTCGAAACTATTGGGCTTGGGCATAACCATGTTTGTAACCGTAACTCCCGATGCTGAAATACAAATAGTATTTGACGAATTACAGGATGATAAAATTATAGGTTCGGGAAGAGGAACGCTCAAAATGGAATTAACCAAACAGGGCGTGTTCAGCATGTTTGGAGAAGTAACCATCGAAAGCGGAGAGTATAAGTTTACGGCCGTTGATGTATTTACCCGCAAATTTTTGCTCAAAAAGGGTGGTACCATTACATGGACAGGCGACCCCTTACAGGCGCGTATGAATATACAGGGTATTTACAAGGTGCGGAATACATCCATTGCCGACCTAATCACCACTGCATCGGATGCTGATAAGGAAGCCTTGCGATCGCAACGTGTACCGGTTGAATGTGTGCTGAACCTGAAAGGAAAATTACTCAGTCCCGATATTGGATTCGACTTAAACTTCCCCGACAATAATGCGCTTGTTGGAAATACTGCTTCGGCTTTGGAAAGCAGTTTGCGAAGGTTACGTGCCGAGCCTGAACTGATGCAGCAGCAGGTGGTAAGTTTGATGTTGTTCGGAAAGTTTGCCCCTACCAACGGGCTGGCAGCAAGCAATAACCAAAACCTGAATACCGGACTTAATAATACAGTGAGTGATTTGATTTCGGCACAGGCCAGCAATCTTATCTCCAAGGTAATTCCGGGTTTTGATGTAAGTGCCGATTTTCAAACAGCAACCGAATCACAAAAGTCGCGTACTATTTTAACGGCCTCTAAAAAACTGCTAAACGAGCGACTCGAAATCCAAACAAGCTTCAGTCTCGATGCACAGGGCATTGGTAATAACAATAATATTATGGGGCAATACAATATCACCCCGGATGGAAATCTCAAATTCAGGGCATACAACCGTTCTACCTCATCCAGTGGAGTGTATACCGGCAGCCAAACAGGCATTACCAATAACCAGAATATTATTACACAGGGAATTGGTTTGTATTACCGCAAAGAGTTTGACAAGTTTAATGAACTCTTCAAGCGAAAAAATGCCAAAGTGGTTGTTCCTCCCACTAAGTAATATCTCCGATATTTATTACTTTTTATTACTTTCGATTTTTAAAACATACCTATTATTATGAGTCAGCCAGTAGGAATACCATCAGTAGATTTAGCCGATTTTTTATCAGGAGACCCGGCACGTAAGGCAAAGTTTGTGCAGGAACTCGGGCGTGCATACGAAGACGTAGGGTTTGTTGCCGTTAAAAATCACCTTTTAAATGACACCCTTTCCGATACATTATACGCTGAAGTGAAAAAGTTTTTTGCCTTAAGCGATGAGACAAAAAGTAAATATGAAGATGAAGAGCTGGCCGGCCAGCGCGGATATACTTCATTTGGAAAAGAACATGCAAAAGGCCGCAGCGAGGGCGATCTGAAAGAATTTTGGCATTTTGGACAGTATGTTGAAGATGGTGATCCCATTGAAAAAGAATACCCTAAAAATATTGATGTAACCGAATTGCCTGCCTTTAACAAAGCCGGTAAGGAAACCTATAAAGCACTGCAGGAAACAGGTAAACACATGTTGCGTGCTATTGCATTATATCTTGGTTTGGATGAATTTTATTTTGATACAAAAATCCACAACGGAAACAGCATCCTGCGCCCTATCCACTATCCACCCATTACCCATGAACCTAAAAGTGCCGTGCGTGCAGCAGAGCATGAAGACATCAACCTGATCACCCTGTTGATGGGGGCATCAGCCGATGGATTGCAGGTATTGAACAAACAGGGCGAATGGATTTCGGTAACGGCTTTACCCGAGCAATTGGTGGTAAACGTGGGTGATATGCTGCAACGCCTCACCAACAACAAACTTAAATCCACCACTCACCGCGTAGTGAATCCTCCACGTGAGTTCTGGGGATCACCACGGTACTCCATTCCTTTCTTTTTACACCCGCGCAGTGAAATGCGCTTGGATTGTTTGCCATCGTGCGTTACTTCCGAACACAACCTGCACTACCCACCCATCAGTGCCGGAGAATACCTGGACGAACGCCTGCGCGAAATCGGATTGAAGAAGTAATGCTATTGGCTGGAATAGAATTAGCTTAGAGCTAACGGACAAAAGCCAACAGCTAATTACCTGCTACTGCCGCCTATCATTTTTTATTGGAACGCAACGAAAGTTTCGGTTTATTGCTCTTGGTAAACATGAGTTATAAGTTAATGGGTTATTACGTTAATAAGCACTCTTGCTTTGGTTCAATAACTCATTAACACAATAACATATTAACTGATAACAATATATATGCTAAGAAAATCACTCGCCATTGTGGCCTTGCTTGCAGCTAGCACAAGCTTATTTGCACAGTATCCGGCACACAAATTACCGGCCTACAAAACCACCAAAGAAATTCAACTTGCCACCGAACACAAAACTGTCGACAAACAGGTATTTGGTAAAGGAGGCTTTAACATGCCTGCCAAAGTGCGCTATCCCGGTGAGTTTGAGGAGTCGCAGGCCGTTTGTATTTCATGGTCGCCCGACTATGATAACCTTGGAAACATTATTGGTGTAGATACCTATTCGGTGTACGGATATGTTTCCGCTCAACTTGCTAAATACATTTCGGATGAACTGCCTGTATGGATTCGCGTGCCATTTGCGGCCGATACATTAAAGGTAAAAGGATTCATGAACCAGTTAGGCTGGCCACTTACCCATAACTATGTATTTTTTGTAACAGCAGGTGACGATTGGTGGATCCGCGATTATGGCCCTAACGGAATATACCTGGGCGAAAAGGACAGTGCTCTCGCATTTGTTGATCTGAAATATTACGATGGCCGTGATTTTGATGACAAATACCCGAAAACAATTGCCAACTACATGGGTATTCCCAACTTTGAATCCCGCCTGTATGGCGAAGGAGGAAACCTGATGGCCGATGGTTTCGGAAGTGTTTTTTTCAGCGATATGTTTGTAACGGCTAATTCGCAGCAACGCGGATGGAGTTCGGCTCAAACACTCGACTCGATTACCAACTTTTTTGCAGCCACCCAAAAAGCCAATCTTAAATCACTGCAATGTGATGGCGGAACTGCACATATTGATTTATATACGAAACTGATTGATGAACAAACCTTGCTGGTAATGGAATATCCGGGTGTTGTTACTGCTGTAGATAAAAAAACAATTGAAGACAATTACCAGTACATGACTACCCTAAAGTCTACCTACAACCGACCTTTCCGCATTTACCGTTTTCCGATGCCAACAGGTGATACAGGTACATACAACCTTAAAACCTGTAACCAGATTGATGGTGATGCACGTACGTACCTCAACGGTATTACACTCAACAAAACATACCTCTACCCAACCTATTCGGATGATCGAGATGGCAACAAAGTACAGTCGGCACAAGCGCAGGCTTTGTATGAAAAATATTTACCGGGCTACAAAGTGATTCCAATTGACGCACGTGCCGTATCACCGGGCGGAGGATCCATTCACTGCATCACCATGCAAATTCCGGCCAACAACAATGTATTGTTCTGGCATCCTTCGGTTGATGGCTTTCAGCCCATTCAGGCGAGCTATGCCATTCAGGCATACATTACCAACATCAGCGGTATTGCAACAGCAGAGTGCAAGTGGAAAGTAAGGGGAACAGCATCCTGGAACACCGTAACGCTTACTTCCGATACTACCGGTTTGTTCACCGGCAGCATCTCTCCCGGAACAGTAACAGCAACGGATTTCATCGACTACTATTTAACGGCAACCACCAACAATGGTAAAACGGCCATGAAACCGATAACTGCACCACAAGGTTATTACACCATCCGTTTCACTGAAATTCCAACCGCAACCGAAGACCTTGAAGTGCGCGCAAAAAACTACTTATACGGAGCCTATCCAAATCCTGCTACGTCAAGCATTACTATCCCCTACCAGTTAACTCAGGCAGCCAATACTGTTATCACCATTATCGATATTACAGGTAAGGAAATCAAACGCATTGAGCGTAACAATGTATCAACAGGTATAACCAATGAAGAAGTGGATGTAGCCAATATGCATGCGGGTATTTATTTCTACACCCTTTACGCAAACGGTTACAGAATTGACTCGAGGAAGTTCATTGTGAAATAATGAGGAAATGAGCGAATGAAATAAAAAAACGCGCGGATGGTATGTCTACCCCGCGCGTTTTTTGTGTTGCCAATTTGCTGCCTTCGGCCATTTCACTGCGTGAAGCTCAGGCAGCTTGCATTGTGCTTCTCCCGCATCCAGCGGGACAGCATCACAAGGCTTCCTCCATCCTTTGCATTCAAATATTTATGCACCAATTGACATTTTGCAGGCTAATGCATATTAGACCCCTTCAGGGTCTTGCGCTTTATTTCCAACCTCTATCCTCCATCCTCACAAATCGCAAATCAGAAATCTCAAATTCTTCTGCGTCCTTTTACCTTTGATAATCACCTGTCATCATTTGGGACCAATAGTTGCTTGTTTTATAGGGTAAAAAACACCAATTTCACAACCTATACCAAACACTACATATGCTGAACAAATTATTTATTTATAGTGGATTTCTGCTCTCTTCCTTATCTGCCTGTGCTACCAATGACAGCAATACCGTAAAAACATTTACACCAACCGAACAGCAAAAAATAACATACCAGACTGCGTTGCAATTTGTTGGTTCCTATCATTACTCCAAACCACAGATCAATGACGACTTTTCTTCGAAAGCTTTTGATAATTATATTGAAAACATGGATGCATCGCGCGTCTATTTTTTACAGGAGGATATTGACCGTTTTCAGCAATACCGCAACAAGCTGGATGATGGGATTATGACCGGTGACGTAGATCCTGCTTTTGATATTTTTAATACCTACCATAAAAGATTGATGGACCGTGTTCAATATGCACTGAGCTTATTGAAACTTCCGATGGATTTCAGCAAAGCTGATTCTTTTGAGATCAACAGGGAGAAATCACCTTACTGCGCTAACTATTCGGAGTATGATAAATTGTGGCAGCGGAAGGTATTGTTTGAATGCCTCCAGGCCAAAGGCAATAAAAACGACACCGCAAAAAAATACATTGATGACGTTCGCAAACGCTATGAGAACCTGATGAAATTTGCAGGTAAAACCAAGGGAGATGATATTTTTCAGATATACATGAATGCCTTGCTGGAAGTAACCGACCCGCACACCAATTATTTCTCACCCCGCACAGCAGAAGACTTTAACCAAAGCATGAGCCTCTCTCTGGAAGGAATCGGGGCACAACTGCAAACCGAAGGTGAAAACACTCAGATCCGCGAGATCATTAAAGGCGGACCGGCAGATAAGAGTAAACAACTGTTTGCAGGCGATAAAATTATTGGTGTGGCACAAGGCAAGGACAGTGATGTGGTGAACGTGGTAGATTGGCGCATTGATGATGTGGTGAGTTTGATCCGTGGTAAAAAAGGAACACCGGTACGGTTAAAGATCATTCCGGCAAGTGAACCTAATTCCACCAAGTTTGTGGATTTGCTGCGCGACAAAATTGTATTGGAAGAGCAGTCGGCCAAATGCAGCGTGAAAGAGTTTTCACGGGGTGGTAAGAAGTTTAAAGTGGGCGTGATTACCCTTCCAACATTCTATATTGATTTTGCAGCTGCACAGCGTGGAGAAAAAAACTACAAGAGCACCACTCGCGATGTAAAAAAACTCATCGACTCCCTTAAAACCCAAAAAGTACAGGGTATTGTAATCGACCTGCGCAACAATGGTGGTGGTTCATTGCAGGAGGCTATTGAACTAACCGGATTGTTTATCCAACAAGGTCCCGTGGTACAGGTAAAATATGCGGATGGTAACAGCAAGGTGGAAAGTGACATGGACCCTTCCGTTTATTATGATGGTCCGATAACCGTATTGGTAAACCGTTTCAGTGCTTCGGCTTCTGAGATCTTTGCAGCTGCCATCCAGGATTATAACCGTGGGATTATTGTTGGTGAACGCACCTTCGGAAAAGGCACCGTGCAAAACATGGTTGACCTCAACGAGTTTATACAATACAATGGCAAAAAACTGGGACAGGTAAAACTGACCATTGCCAAATTTTACCGTGTAAACGGAGGCAGCACCCAACACAAAGGTGTTACACCGGATATTGAATTACCAAGTGTATTTGCCGACAGCAAGTTTGGTGAAGATGCCAGTCCGTATGCATTGCCATGGGACCAGATTGCTCCTGCACCTATTGAAGATGTAGCGACAGTAACTCCCTTGCGCGATAAACTCAAAGCAGCACACGAAGCCCGCATGAAAACAGCTCCCGAATACAAATACCTGCTGGAGGATATCAAAGAATTTAAAAAGGCCGAAGACGAGCATTACGTAACGCTGGATGAATCCAACTACAAAGCAGAACTTGCCGAACGCGATATCCTGAAAAAAATGCGCGAGGATGCCCGTAAAAAAGACCGTAAGGATAATAAGGACAAACCGGATCTGATTTTGGAAGAGAGTGAGCAGGTGCTTGCAGATTTGTTGCAGGCCATGAAAAAATAGTATAAGAAACCACCTTCGGGGGAGACTATATAGCAGTTGCAGCAAAGGTTATAAAAACTCAGGTTTCCCCCTCATTTTCATTTTACACAAAAAGGGGTGTTTCTCTTTTCGGCATATCTTTTTTATGTCTTCCCATGAGCCAATTATAGTTTGATAAATAATAGAATAATTACATCCGCTTGGGAGGGAAATGAAAAACACGGTTAATCCTTGCTCTTTCAATAGTTGAAACTCGTTTTTCCGAGTTATCATTCGGAAATCGTGAGTTAAGAAAATCCCCTTTCTTTTGGTTAATTCCACAATAAGGTCTGGGTCTAAGACTCCTGCACCAATTTCATCAACTGTACTGTAAACATTGTGCCCATCAGGTCCCTCAAGGGCATGCAAAGCATGCGCCACCTTATTAGGCAAGTTTTCATCAATGTAAAAATCCATTTATTATGCCGCGCTACCAAAGGCAATTGCGTCCCTTACGTTTTTCCTAGAAAGTCCGTATAGTTCGCAAATAGAAGATATAGGCTCTTTCCCTCTATGTAGCATCAAAATTGTTTCAGTCAATATATTGGTTCCCTCAATAACAGGTTGTCCAAATTGGTTTTTTGGATTAACGACTATTGAGCTTTTCTTTCCTAGTGGATAATATTTTGCGGCTACTCCATCCTTACTAAACTCTATCTTTTCGGAAAACGGCACAACAACTTGTTCAAACGCGGTTTGCACCCCATCTGTAGAACTAAGGAAGTTACCAAAGTGTTCAAAATATAACCCATCCTTGCCTAGAGCAAATACTGCCTTGTGAGCAAACGGATAAGGGGTGCCAAGACATTCAGACATTATGGTATGGGCTTTACGGATATTTTTTGACTTAACTCCTCTTTCTTTGAGTTTATAAAAGACAACCATTTCGATGAGGGTTAAAAAGTTTACAGCGATAATATCATTAACAATGAAGTAATATTGATGCTTGTCTCCTAATCGAGCCTTAACGTAGTAGTTAAACCAATAGATAGCCCTTGAATATGGAATTTTCAATATTCTTGCTGCATCTGCTGCTGTATATATTCCTTCTCCTATTGTTGGTTTTGCTGATGTCACTGGTTCAAATATATGCGGTTTATTGAATTCAAATAATATTTTAAAGGTGCTGAGGTTCTAACTTTGACCTGCTGTCCGTCAAAGTTATGGCAAATTTATGAAATAATCTTTTAAAAATTAGTTGGTAGTTATAAACTAAATACTATCTTTGTTCTGTGAAAGTCGAAATATTAAAATTAAAAACGATTAAAAACTTTGCAATGGATAACAAGGTAACTGCTGCATATATCTATAAGCTTATCAAAGAAGATAAGATGCAACCGCTAGTAATAGATGGGGTTCAGTTCATTGATACCACAAAGTTCAAAGTACTTCCAAGGAAGTAAACATATATTTTTTGTCAATTCGGTTTACAGTTATAAACTACTAACAATATGAAAGCATTCAAATCAATATTAGAATTTCAAAAACACTTTAGCGATGATGCTGTTTGCCGTGCGTTCCTAGAAGAACAACGTTGGGGTGATACTCCATGCTGCATCGAATGCGGATCAGTTAAAGTAACTCGCCTAAAAGACGGGAAACGTTTTCAGTGCAACGAGAAAGGATGCCGAAAACAATTTTCAGCAACTATTGGTACTATTTATGAAAACACTAAAATTCCGCTCAGCAAGTGGTTTTTAGCTATGTACATACTATCCAATCACTCAAAGGGTATTAGTTCATTACAGCTTGCCGCGTGGTTGGATGTAACGCAAAAGACTGCATGGTTCATTAACCACCGCATACGTGAAATGCTGGCAGAGAACGAACCCGAAATATTAAGTGGAATTGTTGAAATTGACGAGACCTATGTCGGGGGAAAGGTCAGTAATAAGCATGTAAGCAAACGCAAAGCGCAGACAGGATTTGATAACAAAACTATGGTAGTCGGTGCGGTTCAGCGTGAAGGGAAAGTTAAAACAAGGGTTATACCAACAGCCACACAAGAGAATGTTCAGAAAGTAGTAACCGATTTTGTTGAGGAAGGTAGCTTTATGGTAACCGATGAAAGCAGAGTGTATCACAAGGTTAAAGACAAATACTCTCATGCTACTGTTAATCATGGAGCGAAAGAATATGTACGTGGGATTGTTCACACAAACACAATTGAAGGTTTTTGGAATATTTTAAAGAAACAAATCATTGGAATACACCACAGCGTTTCACCGAAACATTTGAGCCGTTATTGTACAGAGGTTAGTTTCAGATATAACAACAGAAAGTTGCCACAAGACGAGCGTTTTATTGCCGTGTTCAAACAATGTAGTGGAAGATTGAAGTATAACCAATTAATAGCTAAACAATGAGCGAAGCAGAGTTTTTAAAGAGCGTTGGAGCAAAGGTTAGGCAATTGCGCAAGTCAAAGCGTATTACAGGTAAGGTGATGGCGAAATTAGCCGACAAGTCCAAATCTCCGCTCTATGAGTTGGAAGCCGGAAAGGTCAATTGCCAAATCCTTACCTTGTATAAAATTGCAAACGCTCTTGAAGTAGATATTAAAGAATTTTTTTAGCTTTGTGATATGGTAGACAAACGAACACCAAAGGAAACCAAGGATATTTTCACCGCAATGGTGAAGGCTTCTTTCAAGGGAAAGCCAAGGGCTAAACCAAAGCCGAAAGCAAAAGACAAAAAGAAATAATTGGGTAGGTTTCGAAAAGTAAAAATGCTGTTCGGAAAGAATTATAGTGTAATTGTCAGGAATTTTACCTCTATTTGACTTAGCCAAACTACTTAACCTATGAAAACCACACTTACGCTATTAGTGGGTATTTATCTACTCATTAACATTTCTCCTTCCAAAAGCGACAGCGGAACGGACTGCCAAAATGACCCAAGCCATTTTATGGCGCAAAATGTAATCATGCAAGTAGCATTACAACAGGAAGTGGCGCCTGTTTTGGACATATTGGTGTAGATAGGTGGATTTGTAAATAATAAAAACTTGAAATTATGCACAAGACACTTATTTTTGACGCTTTAAAACCTTATTAGAACAAATACTGTTACTTATGGGGAGTAGAAACAAAGCAAAGGTTGCTAGTATTAAAACCGAATCTGAGTTAACCATGAATTTCTTTTGGTTCTCTCTGGTCATTTCCTTTCTGCCTATATTATTTAGGATAGCCTCTTACTACGGATTTAAACACCACGGATTAATTGAGATTTTTGACGTAAAAGATGTCATATTCGGAAGTATTGGACTTACATTAGGTAACTTTAACCTTATTGTATATTTTAAAGACGAAGAGCAGAGAAAAAACATGACAAGGACATCTTATATTGTTGCAGGCTTTTTTTGCGTTTGTGTTGGTGTAGTTTTTGCTGATGATGCATCAGGCAATAGCTTATTAGAAGGCGTATTTTGTAGAACAATATTATTGATTGCAATATTGTATTCGTTATATGTAAGTTTTTCTGCAAATAAAACCGCAATAGATTTAAAGAATTAGAATATGATAATTAGTATAATTTTCTGCACATTAACAGTAGCATACATAGGCTATTTGGTGTGGTTTTCCGTAAAATTACATAATATAAGAAAACACAAGGAGGCTTTTGACTCCAGTGGAATAACTGTGCGTGTTAATCCGCAGAAGGGCAAATATCAGCTAAGCAACTCTTTTGTAGATTCTAGCGGTACCTTTATTGTTCTGTTTGAAGAAAAAAAAGAAGAACCATCTGATATAATGGTGTATGAATATTAGAAAATCTCCAAAAAAAACGAAAGCACCGAGCGATGAAATCCGTTATAGAATGGATGATTTTTCTGTCGACCCAATGTTTTACAAGGAAGACAATGATTTAAGTGCTGATAATCTAAAAACGTTTGACGGGGTTACTTTCCAAATAAAGCCAACAATAGGGTTTCTTAAAGAAAAGGGTGTTATACATATAAAGATTGAGTATACACTCATGAAAGATTCCAATCCCATTAATTCAATATCCTCGCTAACAAGATTTATCATTACAGACTTTGAAAATCTTGTTTTTGTAAAAAAAGTGTCTGAATCCGAGTTTAAAATACTAGATTTTATTCATCGGCTCATTAGTATCTCAATTGGTAACACAAGGGGTGTTCATGCTATAGAAATAAAGAAAACTCACACCCCTTTTCTTTTTATGCCTGTTATAGATGCAAAAAAACTAAAAATTCATTTTGAAGAATCGGTGCGCGAAGAATATGTGCCTGATAAATAATATAATCCCCACACAACCGCCATTAAACACTCAGGTGTTGACACCAAAAAAGCATTTGAATATCCAATCCACTGCTGCAACTGCTATATAGTCTCCCCTTCGGGTGGTTTTTTTGTTTTCCCTCCCTCCCATTGTTAAGTTTTGGTTACAAATCCAATCAAAACAGCCAATTTCAATAGTTTAGCTGTAACTTTGAGTCATGAGATGGACATATCAGCGATATCGCCTCTGGGTCATTAACTCATCCGAAGAGCTTGACCTGTATGTATGGGATAACTGGAAAGCGCTCATGCCTCCCATCAACCTCTTGCTGACTATGACCGCTGAAAAAGTAAACATCCGCTCCTTTCAGCAGTATATAAGAGAAAACCGCTGGCTGGGCTTCGGACCCATGATATGGAACGAAGAATGCAATCTCAAATGGACCACAACATACCAGCATCCTAAACACAAACTAAAAAAGTTACGGTTCCATAAAACCGAGATCTGGGCTCCGCACTGGAACCAGGTAAACAAGGACAATATTCCTCCCGAGGTATATATCCGGTTGTACCATTACCCCGATCATGAGAAAATAAAAGAAGGATTCCTTATTGCCATTCCGGTATCACTTTATAAAATACACCAGGTTTTTATAGACACTGCTCTCACGCAACTTTTGGAGGCTATTCCGCATTCCTCCATACACACCACAACCCGGTTTTGGACGCCCCTATGGAAATCGGCCAACAATATTGCTGATATGAACCCAGTTGAGCTGGAGAAAATAGTGAACAGCAAACCCAAACCGCCTTCACCCAAAGAAACCAAAGAGGACAGACCAAAAGCTACCGCTAAATTAAAACCACCCAAGTTGTCACACTGAGTTCATCAAGTGTGTCACACTGTGTTCATCAAATGTGTCACACTGAGTTCATCGAAGTGGGTCACACTGAGTTCATCGAAGTGCTCAAGCAAGACTTGGGAGAATGCTCAATAAAAACGAGAACTCAAAATAGCAGTAGAGGCTTCGATGAACTCAGCCTGACAGCTGTTGCATTTTAGATATAATCGCCCGAGATTAGCCGCTTCAAAAACACCACCTATCACATGAAAAAAGACTATTGGGACATCACCGATGAGCAAGCCCTCGAAAATACAGGGAAGGCACTGGCAGAATGGAAATTGATACTGAACAAATTTGATGCTGCCGCTAAAAAATCAACCGATGTAGTGGTTTACCTCCAAAAAGAATTCAATGTGCCGCGCTATTGGGCAAGAACCCTAACCACCCATTATCTAAAATCCATTCAATAACCAACATGTATACCCTCAACAAAACAAACTCTGACGATTCCGACTTTCAACAATTGGTGAAAGCACTTGATATAGACCTGGCCATTCGCGATGGGGCCGACCATGCCTTCTTTGCACAGTTCAACAAAATTGCGGCTATCAAATATGTGGTGGTGGCGTATGAGCAGGACGAGGCCGTTGGTTGTGGTGCCATTAAAGAGTATGACGGCAATACCATGGAAGTAAAAAGGATGTATGTGGTTCCCGAAAAAAGAGGAAAAGGAATTGCTTCCATCGTACTCAAAGAACTAGAAAACTGGACAGGCGAATTGGGCTACCAAAAATGCATTCTCGAAACAGGAATCAAACAACCCGAAGCCATCCGCCTGTATGAAAAAAACAACTACAATCGCATCCCCAACTACGGACAATATGCGGAGGTAGCAAGCAGTGTGTGTTTTGAGAAGAATGTTGTCGATTGAGAGTGTTATTATGTTGAATATGTTAATTGTGTTATCTGTTAATGATGATGTTTCCCTTACGTATTCAACACTCAACTGAATATTTATCCAGCCAAAGGCAGGAACCAATAACCGAATAACCACATACCAAATGACAGAACTTTTCTTCCCCGTACAACTTGACCTGCGTATCGACTGGAGCGAACTGGATTATTTCGGACATGTAAACAATGTTTCGTTTTTCAAATACATTCAGGCATCACGGGTACATTACTGGGATCAGATCGGGTTAACACAATCGCATCTTGATACCAATATCGGTCCACTGCTGGCTTCATGTACCTGCGATTTCAAACAACCCCTCCACTATCCGGGTACCGTTTCCATCCAATCCCGCGTGAATTTTATCAAAAATACCAGCTTCGGAATCCAGCACCGTTTGCTCAACAAACATAACGAAGTGGTAGCCGAAGCGCAGGATATCCTGGTCATGTTTGACTACAACAACAATGAAAAAATAAGCGTCCCGCAGACCTTAAGGGATACCATTAACGCCCTGGAGAAGCGCGTGGTCAGCTCATAACTCACCAGTGGCTTCGGCTCCGCTCAGTCACCGGTGG
>JAZKEF010000004.1:0-207743 GCA_040387195.1 Bacteroidota bacterium | reverse complement strand
ATCCTCCATCTTCATTGATGGGGGATTTTTTTTTGCCCCTTATCATACTTAATACTGTAATATGCGTTATTTGATTATTGAAATCACATATGTGGCTTAAACGTTATTCTTTTATAGTTTGTGTGGCATTTTATATGTGCTCACTGTTCTTTTATGAACATGGGAAGGCCTGGCTGAGTATTGCTATGTTTGGTGTGCTTTTAACCTCTTTCTTTCAAGAGTCGTTACGCCTACATTGGCAGAATTTTGTTGCAACCAAGTCGTATGTGTGGCTTACACTATCTGTTTTTATTCTTCCATTATATTTGTTGAATAGCTCGGATCTCCAATATTACTATGAAAGAGTTCAGATAAGAGCTCCGTTCTTAGCACTACCATTTGCTTTTGCCGGTGTCATAACGTTGAGTCGCAGTGTATATCAAAAGCTATTGAGCTTGTTTGTTTTGCTGGCTTTCCTGGTTGCCCTGGGAACATTTGTTAATTACCTGTTTAATATTGATGCCATTAATGAAAGCTATCTAAGGGCGAAGGTTATGCCAAGCATCTTAAATCATGTTAGGTTGAGTATTATGCTCGCTATGGCCGCATACATTGCATTTTACCTGTTCAGGGAAAGGTTTGTATGGAAGTATGAAATTGAACGCTGGATGTTTTTAACGATAGCAGTTTGCCTATTTCTATTCGTTCATTTTTATTCTGTGCGTAGTGGGCTGATTGCGTTGTATGCGGCAGTATTTGTGGAGATAGGTTACTATATCTTCAAAAGCAGAAATTATGCAAAAGCAGCATTCATTGTATTGGTACTCTTGTCGTCTTTATTGATAGCTGTGAAGTATGTGCCAACGCTCAATAATAAATGGATTAATACAACAGCCGATTTGCATGTTTATCAAACAAAAGCATATCCTAACTTTAACTCCCTAACCACCCGGTTTATTTCGTATGACGCAGCAGTGGTGATATTTAAGGAGTCACCGTTATTGGGTTGTGGATTAGGTGATATTAAGGAACAAACAGATCGTTATTTCAAGGAGTTTTATCCAATGATTGATACTCCTATCTTACCTCATAATCAGTTTTTGTTTTGCCTGGCATCAATGGGGATTGTGGGACTTATCTTTTTTTGCATCACATTTTTCTATCCCGTTTTCCAGAAACGAAACTGGTCGAACCGCATTTTAATTGTGCATTATGCTATTCTCTTTTTGTCCTTTCAAACGGAACCCATGCTGGAAACGCAACTTGGTGTGGCATATTCCTTGTTATTCATATTACTACCGTTAACACAGCAGCATAAAGAATAGTTACACGCGTGCACGTTGCAGGGTGTGGAGTTTTTTATATTTAAGGGCAACTTCTTTTGCTGTAATGGAGGCGATAATCCATCCATATTTCCCATCCAGGAATCCACATTTAATTACATAGTCTCTCACAAAGCGAAAAAGGGGACTGAATACGATTTTAAAAGTCGAACTTTTTTTTCCTTTGGTGAAATATGCATTGGCTGCAATAGAAGAAAAATAGTCTGATTTTTTTTTATGTTCATCTACCGTTTGATAAGAGTAATGAAGCAAGTTGCCCGGGAGATGGACAACAGAACAGCCTGCATTCATTTCGTAGCGGTCATGTGGATTGGTGCCAGCCCATTTTCCCTTCCGGCTATCCCACAAACGTAGTTTTACATCCGGGTACCAGGCACCATGACGAATCCATTTTCCGCAATAGTTATTTAACCGGTTTACCGAATACCCATCGTGTTGCCAGTTTTGTTTGATTTGTTTTATTTGTGTTAAAAACGTTTCATCTGGCAATTCATCGGCATCCAAGGAAAGAATATACGGAAAAGATGCTTGGGTGACGGCAAAATTCTTTTGTTCAATATGCCCCTCAAATCCATGTGAAATGACCTTTGCACCTTTTTGGTTAGCTATCATTACGGTATCATCTTGTGAAAAGGAATCAACCACTATAATTTCATCGGCAACACGTTGAATGGAATCAATACATCTTCCAATGTTTCGTTGTTCATTGTAGGTAATGATAACCACACTTAATTGTATTGCCGCCATGTGCTATGGTTGATTGTATTTGATAATAATACGATTGGAATCGCCCGTCAATCCAAGCGCTGACAATACTTCTGGTTTTAATCCGATAATAACTCCCGAATCAAGAGAAATGGTTTGTTCGATTTGTATCAAAACGTTTTTTTGGGTATCGGGGTTGATACAAATGATAAAACTTCCAACTGAAAGAGTAGGGTGACTATTGACTATAGCCTGAATAGTTAGTCCCGACTCTTCAATAAGATTTTGTGTTGAGGAAAGAATATTTTTGATTGAATCGGTTTTTGCAGTGAGTGAGTTAACCGCATTCCACCTTTCATATGATTTAAGGGATACATTACCGGAAACAATTAACTGTTGCCCGATGTCAATCTTGTTATTTTTAATGGCATTCCATTTTACAACCTGTTGTACACTTACTTTGTATTTAGCTGCAATTCTGGTAAGGGTTTCTCCTGTCTGCACCGTATGCATCTTTACTAGATTCAGGTCTTTGCTATCTGCATTGGCATGGGAATCATCTATTGTTATTTTGGTTGTATCCGTATTTTTCTTTTCGTTTCGTGCATTGGTTTCACTAAATGGGATATTGATTTTTTGCCCGGACTTGAGTTGTTTCAGTTTGGGATTAGCCTTTTTTATTTCATCAACGGAAGTATAGTATCTTCTGGCCAATGCCATCAAACCGTCTCCCTTGTCTACTTTATGCACTATGTATAATATTCCCTTATGACGGGTAACCTTCATGGAATCCAAAGGAATGGCAACAGCGTGAATGTATCCGAGGCAGAAGCAAATTAGGAAAAGAATTAATCGGCACGTCATTTCACATTATCAATTACGGTAGTTGACCATGCTTGTGGTTTATCTGAAAACAGTGCACGTGTATCAGCCCAAACTCCTTTGAACAGTTCTGATTTCCGATAACGTTGCAAACTCTCATCATCCATCCACAGGCTATAGGTATAGTATACGTTTTTCTCAACGGCATCCTGTAGAAGTTTTAATCCATGGCAACCGGGAAAGGAAGCGATCTTGGCTTTAGATTGGTTGAATACCTGAATAAAGTTATCCAGCTTATCCGGATCAAAGGTCATGCGAACAATTCTGTTAATCATAAAATTCTATATTGATGGATGCACCGGTTTTTAAACCTAAAAGTTGTCCTGCATTACCTGCATTCATAGCAATCTCTAAAAATCCACTTTCGTTAAACAATGCAAGCTCGCTGCCTTCTTTTGCATCGTTGTAATTTTTGCTAATATAATCAATGGATAATTTACGGCTGAAGAAAATTTTAAACGAGGTTTTAGTAGCGAGCTTTTCTTCAAAAAGGGTTTTAGAAATGTTGGTGATGGCATTGTCAAATCCATCTACAAAAACAATATTCCCACGAATAAGCGAATCCTCCTTTACCGGCATCAATGATTGTTTGATGTTTCTGATTTCCCCTGCTTCCGAAAAATGGGTTACCGGTAAACCATTAATGAGTTGAATGGCTAAAAACGTAAACAGGTTTTTTTCTGGAAACAAATCATCTTCATTCACAAATTCCTTTTTAACGATATAGAAGTTGGCCGGAGTTTTTTCAAACAGTAAAGAAAAGATACCATTATCGGCCCCTATAAAATACTGACCGTCACTTTCGGCAATAATGTACTGTCCGTTGGCTGCAAAGTTGGTATCCAGGCAAATGAGATGGATGGAATGCAAAGGGTAGTGCCATACCACCTGTTTAAGGAGGTAGGCCGCCTGCAATACATTGTAAGGGGTAACCATATTGGAAATATCAACAATTTGGGCCGAAGGTAATTGCGTATAAATAGCCCCTTTTACTGCTGCTGAGTAAGGGCTATTGTTTCCGTAATCGCTTGTAATTGTGATAAAAGCCAATGTTCTGTATGCCGTTAAATTAAGTGTCCGAATCTTTTACTGGAAAATGTATTCACATTATTACAAAGTAAATTATTACAAGACTACATTTGTGAAACAAAAATACCATTCGTAATTGAGTTTAAACAACTAAAAATACATACACTTGGTTAACAAAGAAATTATTATTGAGCATATTGAGCCGACTGAGCTTTTGGGGGTGAATAACCGCTATTTGAAAAGTGTGCAGCAGTTTTATCCCAAAGTGAAAATTATTTCGCGGGGAAATCAATTGTTTATTAGTGGTGAGCTGCGTGAGATTGAGCAGGTGGAGAATAAACTTGAAGAGTTAACCAAACACATTAAGGACTATGGAAACCTGAATCAAAGTCAGGTTGAGAACATATTGGGAAGGGCAGAGCTTCCATCTGTTATAGATGAAGAGACCGGAATCAACGGAGGAGTAGAAACAGGTGATGTTATCGTTTATGGAAATGGTGGTAAAGTCATACGGGCCAAAACCCCCAACCAGAAAAAGATGGTGGAGGCCATGAAAAGTAATGATATTCTGTTTGCCCTTGGACCGGCAGGAACGGGTAAAACCTATACAGCCGTTGCTTTGGCAGTAAAGGCATTAAAAAACAAAGAAATCAAAAGGATTATCCTGGCACGCCCTGCTGTAGAGGCAGGAGAGAACCTTGGATTTCTGCCTGGGGATTTAAAGGAGAAAATAGACCCGTATCTACGTCCGCTGTATGATGCGCTGGATGATATGATCCAACCCGAAAAATTGAAACAACATATTGAAAACAGGGTAATCGAAATTGCCCCGATGGCATTTATGCGCGGACGTACTTTGGATAATGCTTACGTTATCCTGGATGAGGCCCAAAATGCTACAGACCTTCAGCTCAAAATGTTTTTAACTCGCATGGGACCACATGCAAAATTCATTATTACAGGCGATTTAACCCAAATTGACTTGCCTAAAAAGCAACAATCCGGATTAGTTAGGGCTATCAAAATTCTGGAAGGAATTCAAGGGATTGAGTTTGCTTACTTAACATATGAAGATGTAGTAAGGCATAAATTGGTGAAGGATATTATTAAAGCCTATGATAAAGACTTTGAATAACATTGGCAATCAACAACACGAACAGTAACGATTTTAAGTATATGGAAAACGCATTGGTTTCAACACAGTACTCTTTTAATAATCAAAAGGGGTTTTACAGAGGTAAGGTTCGCGATGTATACAACATCAATGATGAAGTATTGGTGATGGTTGCCTGCGATCGGATTTCGGCATTTGATGTGGTGTTGAAAAGAGCAATTCCATACAAAGGACAAGTGTTGAATCAGATTGCAGCCCATTTTCTGGATATGGCTTCAGCAATTGTACCTACTTGGAAAGTTGCGAGTCCTGATGAAAATGTAACTATTGGAGCCTATTGCCAGCCATATAAAGTGGAAATGGTTATCCGCGGGTATTTATCTGGACATGCGTGGAGAGAATATAAAAGTGGAAAACGGGTCATTTGCGGAGTAAACATGCCTGATGGGTTAAGAGAAAATGACCGTTTCCCGGAGCCTATTATTACTCCAACCATTAAGGCCTCCGAAGGACATGACGAAGATATTTCGCGTGAAGAGATTATTAAACAGGGCATGGTAAGTGAAGGTGAGTATGTGCAATTGGAAGATTATACCAGTAAGTTATATCAAATGGGTACCAATGCTGCGGCCAAACAAAACCTCATTCTGGTAGATACCAAATATGAATTCGGGAACAAAGACGGCAGCATTATGCTGATTGATGAAATTCACACACCTGACTCGTCACGCTATTTTTATAAGGATACCTATGAGGCTATTCAGGCCAAAGATCAGCAACAACGCCAGCTGTCAAAAGAGTTTGTGCGCCAATGGCTGATAGAAAACGGCTTTCAGGGGCTGGAGGGGCAAGTGCAGCCTGAAATGAATGATGAGTTTGTAAATATGGTTACTAACCGTTACATCGAATTATACGAACAAATCACCGGTAAACCATTTATAAAAGGAAACTACGCAGAGATGGAACAACGTATTGAACACAATGTGAATGCTTACCTGGCAAGTCATTAGTGTTTATTATTTATATCCTGTAAACTGCAATGATTGAAAAGTGCCGATGGTTGTTTGTCCCTTGGAAATGGTAAACTCAAAATTTGTTGTATCCATCGCGGTTTTTTCTCCATGAGTTTGAAGAACAAAATGCTGTCTTCCGGGAGGCAGTGATACGCGGGTATAATGAATAGCGTAGGGGAGTAGTTGCCAGTTACGTGTATCTGCCTGTTCAGATATAGCATTCACCAAACTGAGTGCCATGCCTAATCCTTGATTTTCCTTACGTACCTGTTGTTCGGCTACCTGTTTAAGTGCCAGTCGCAGCAAGGCTTCTCCTAATTCTTTGAGCATCCTGTCTTCCAGCGATCGATAAGCTATTGCATCAATATTTTCACCTGTTTCAAAGTGACCACTCAGGTTAAGGGAATCAATTTTATAGCTGGCAGATTGGTACAACGGTAACCGGGAAACGTATTTAGGGAAAGCGACCCGAATTACTTTCAGTCCAGTAAGACTATTACTTTGTTGACTGTTACCAATATAAAAAGGAATAATAATACCTAACTCGGTGTTCACAAAATGTACCATTCCATTTCCCGCAGGTATGATGGCAAAATTAATGCTCCATTCATCTTTCACCGGACCTAATCCATTGTTCCAAAAGAAAACGAGTGAGCCGTTGTTAGGGTTTTCTTTTTCGTATTTGAGTTTAAATTTTTCTTCGTACTGTTTACCCTCTTCATAGAATCCCGTAAGGTATGCAGTACGGATAAGATCCTTTTTGAGCTGCACGGGTGTTGATGTTTGCAACATTTTTACGTAATCCTCTTCATAAATTTCCAGCGCATTTCGGTAAGCGATAAATGCATTGTTGTAATCTTTTTGGGCATCGTAAATCATACCCATCAGATTGTGTACAAAAGCATCGCGTTTGTATTTGTTTTTGCCTCCGTATGTATCGGTAATTTTCTGAAGCTTTAGCAACATCCGTTTACACTCTACCAATGCCGATTCGTAATTGCCCAATTGAGCATAGTTAAGGGTTGTGTAATAATGTACGAGTATGTGCTCAAACCCTTCTCCCGGGTAAGGTTCAACCTTGGGATTGCTGATGAAGCTTAATGCTTTGGCAGCGTAGTTTTTTTTGTAGTCTTCAATATAATAATCGGCAAGCTGAAAGTACTTATTGCTTTCCTGAAAATTACCCATCATCCAGTAAACCGTTCCCCTGTTAAAATAATAGAGCAAGATATCTTTTTTCTTTTTTTCTAATCCTGATGAACTGAGTATTTTATCTGCATCCTCAAGTCTGCCTTGGTATACCGCAGTCATTAAGGTCTCATTTTTTTTGTAATAGGTGGCACACGATGTAATGAATACTCCGATGAGCAGCAAGCAAAAAAGTAGACTGTTTCTTTTCAGAAAGTTCATGGATAGCTGTGAGTATGATTGAAAAATGAAAGGGTTGATTAGATGCTAATCAACCCTCTTCGAGTGTTTAGTTTTTAATGTATTTTTTGATGTCTTTCTCACCGATCCAAACCTTTTCGTTTGTTTCCAGATCAGTCAGCTCAAGATTGATCTGGTATGAAACTGTTTTTTGATTTTTGTATTGGTCAACAATAGAAGAAATCACACCATTCAGCATATAGTCAGCACCTTTTTCCTTGCCCCATTTTTTCTTGGATTCTTCGCTGGAAAATGTTTGCTGGTCGTTGCGTTCATCACGCACCTGGTTTCTGTCATCACCAGATTGAACTACACCAACTACACCTGAATTGATGAATGATTTCTCCAGGTTTTTGATAAAGGTGATTGGGTCAATTTGCTCAGAGCTCTTATTTTTGACACTACCGATGATCACCACCGGTTTTCTGCCCATTTTTTGTTCAAAATTGCTTCTCCAGGGGCGTTCCAATACGTCTTTGATCATTTCGTTGGCAACCAATTTGGAGTCTGTGTCGTTCCAGCGTCCACTGATATCTGTTTGTTGATTGGGATCAATACGTTTTACCTTTCTGTTGGCACATGAGGTACCAATCAGTAAAAGGGAAATAACCATGGGTGCAATAAGTAGCTTTTTCATAAGTGATGTTATTATTTTATGTTCAAATCTATAAAAATGATGCCAGAATTCATGATAGACAAAAATAGGAGCCGAAGCCCCTATTTTCCTGTATATGTTTTCTGTGTTTTATTTTTCATTAAACCTGAAGGTTGTTCATTAGTGCTATTTTCCGAATAACCCTTTCAGTTTTTTCTTGGCCTCTTCTTCGGCCTGTTTCTTAGCTTTTTCCTGTTCGGCTTTAGCTTTGGCCTCAGCCTCCTTTTTGAGTCTTTCAGCTTCGGCTTTCGCCTTATCAACCTCAGCCTGTGCTTTCGACTTGGCAGCATTTATTTCAGCTTTAGCTTTGGCTTCAGCTTCATTTTTGAGTTTATCTGCTTCAGCCTTGGCTTTGGCCTCCAGTTCTTTACGTTTTTTATCTGCTTCACCCATCAGTTGGTCTTTCACAGAGCCGGCTTCTTTTTTTGCAATATCGGCAAGGTTGGTTGTTACGGTTGGTGATGTAAATGTACCGCCCAAACCAAGGTTCACATTAATCAGTTCACTAAGTTTTACATTGGTTCCGGCTTTTGCATTTGCTTGTGCCAGCAATCCGTCAAGGGCATTGTTGGCAGTTCCGAGAGCAGCATGGGGAATAGCAACCGTTCCGATATAATCAATGGTTTGATCCAGGCCTGTAGAACCCGATAAGGTTAATTTCTGTCCGGCAACCATTACATCAAACGGTTTGGTGGAAACACGTCCTTTTTCCACTTTGAATTGAATCTTTACATTTCGCAGGGTTGGGTCTTTCAGTTTATCATATTTCAACACCTCGGCCGCCTTGTTAAAAAGCTTCACATTGTTGAAACCTGCCTGAGGTACAGAAAGGATACCTTCGGCAAATAAATCATCGTAAACAGGATTTAAGTGTTTGTCGAAGGCCGTGTTCATTTTAAAATCGGTAGAGAAATCACCCACCATATTTTCGGCAATCGGAGCCATTTTTTGAATAGTGTTGAAAGTCGCAAAGGCCTTTTTAAATTCCATTTTAGTGATGCCAAAGTCCATTGTCATGGTTGGTTTCTTAGGGTCGGATGTTTCATAAAACCCTTCCATACGTACACCCGCATCAATCACATTCAGCGCAATTTTATGAAAGGCTAACTTTGCATTGGCAATAATCAGCTGACCACCAAAATTAGTGATATTCATATTGGTATATTTTAGGGTTTTAATACTGGCATTGAGGGTAAAGTCAATATTTTCAGGAATTTCGGGAGCCATCAGGCTTGCTGTGTCAGCCTGTTGCGGTTGTGCAGTAGCTGTTTCTTCGCTTAAGAATTCATTGGCATCAATGGTATTGGAGGTAAAGGTGAGATTTCCTTTTAACGTTCCTTTGCCAAGTGTATAAGCAAAGAAATTAGAAAGCTCGCCATTCATTTTCATATCACTGTTTCCGATTTTTGCATCAAAGGAATTCAGTTTTACGTTTTTCGGATTAAAGGCAATTGAGGTCTCGTTGATATAAAAAGGTTTGGGAAGGTCTTTGCTTGCAAACATAAACTTGGTTATGTCAAGGCTTCCCTTGGCATCAAAGTTTTCATACTGCTTGTTTTCAATGGTGCTCATGCTTCCTTTTGCCGTAAGATCAATGGCAATAAGTCCACTCACTTTCATTCCTTCTTCAAGAGGAACAATTTTGGTAATATTATCCAGATTGAGTCTTCCTTTAAACGCTGCGTCAACGGTTGGGTCTTTCATTACATTGGTCGCTACCATTCGTGCATCAAACGGATCATTCATCACCTCAAAATGGAATTTGGATAGGTCAACTTTAGTATTGTCCAAGTTTCCGTTGGGGTTGGTTACAGCAAGGTTAATCTGAATATTGCTTACCGGTGCAGGAAGAGAAGGGTACTGGAACATGGCATTTTCAACTAGAAGGTTAAATGCAAAGGCAGGCAATGAGTTTGCATTATAGGTTCCTTTAGCAAATCCGTTGAATCCAAGTTTCCCCGAAGTTTTTACGGTTGCAAAATCTTTGGTGTATACTCCCGGTACCAATGACAAGAAGTTTTTAAAATCACTTTTTGTTGCCGCATATTTTATGTCCATGATGATATCGTCACCTTTCATGGCAACATTCCCGTCAAACCCGAAAATCAGTTCATTCAAGGTAATTTCATTTTCTTTAAAGGTGAATTGCATCTCCTTCATATTGGCATCTATATCTGCTTTTACGGAGGTTTTAATCTTATTGAGGTATTTAACCCCACCCATGGTGTAACTTAATTGGTTACAATCCATCAAAATCTGCAACAGGAAATTGTCCTGTGAAAAATCGCCTGTGAGGGTATGGTTAAAATCAGTTAGCAAAGCACTCATGTTCCCCGGTTTATCATCATAGGAAATGTTGGCGTGTTTAATTTCCAGTTTGTTGAGTGAGATGTTAAATTTAGCCTGCGCGGTGTCAGGAACTTCAACTGTTGTATCTGCTGAAGCTTTGGCTATATCCCAGTTAGCTTTTCCGTTTTTTAATACGATAGCGTGTATGTTGGGTTCATCAAGGAGTATTTTGATGATGCGGATTTGTTCTTCTTTAATAACACTCATCACATCAAGTGTAGCGGAGAATGTTTTGATACCAACCAGCGTATCACCTTCAAATTCATTTATACCAACCACACTTAGGTTATTTATTCCTAACGTAAAATTGGGAAAATTTTTAATCAGGCTCAGTTCGATATCATTATCAAAGTTGACCGTAGCATTCAGGTTGTTATTAGCCTGTTCTTTTACAAGTTGTACAATTTTATCCTTGAAAAAATAAGGAACAGCAACAAGTGCGGCAAGCAGTAATACAATTGTTACAGCAAGCGTTATGAGAACTTTTTTCATAAAAATAATTAACGATAAATTTTAGTGCAGCAAATTTAGCAAAGTTTCCTTCGTAAGGGGCTTAATTATCATATCCTTCACATAGGGGTTGTTTTTGGCTTTAGATATGTCGAATTGGTTCACAGAAGATGATACGATGTAAATGGTATACAATTTTTTAATATCTTCCGGTAGCAGATGAAAAGCTTCTAAAAACTGGAACCCGTTCATTACAGGCATTTGGATATCCAGAAAAATAACGGTATGATGAGGGGTTCCGTCTTCATTGGCCTGTATATGTTTAAGAGCAGTTGTGGCTTCGGTAAACAATTTTACAGAAGCTGCAGGGAACACAATTTCAATAATCTTTCGGTGCAGCATCTGGTCTATACTGTTATCATCAATCAGGATGAGCTGGTATTTTTGAAGTTCTTCAATCATGTTGCTACTTTGTTGGAATACTTACTGTAAATAGAGAACCTTCATTAGGTTTGGAGTCAACCCTAAGTGTTCCCTCCAATTTTGTGATTGCATCTTTTGCATTATACAATCCAAATCCTGATCCCGGGGCATGGGTAGTGGCCCGGTAAAACATATCAAAAATCGAGTGCTGGTATTTTTCTTCAATGCCTATTCCGTTATCTTCCACAATCATCTCTGCCAATTCACTTGTTATAAGTAATTTCACTTTTACAAACTTATCAGTTGCATCTGTTCGCTGGTATTTAAATGCATTTTCAATCAAGTTATTGAGGATAATCTTGAGTTTGGAAACATCACTTCTGAACGGTTTGGTTTGTTCTGTTTGTATTGAAAAATCAATGCCCTTCACTTTGCCTTCAAGGGCATAAATATCGTTATAATGTTGTGAAAGGTGTTCAAGATTTACCTCTTCAATCTGCAATTCCCCTTGATTGAGTCTATAATAATCAAACATACTGTCCACAAATCCCTGAAGTTTTTGGAGGGATGACTGAATCATATCCAGTAATTCCAAGCGTTCTTTGGGGTCCTCCTTTTGACCAACAATGGTAAGTGCACCCATCACACTCACCAAGGGACCTTTTAAATCATGCGCAACACTGTAGGCAAATTTGTTGAGCTCATTGTATGCTTTTTGGAGCGAAATGTTTTTCTCATCGAGTAATGAAGTGGCCAGGTAGAATTTGTAAGCTTCTTCTATAGCTGATTTCACGTCAAGCTCCACCCATGGTTTTTTAATATACCTGAAGATATGTCCGCGATTAATCGAATCAATTACGGATTCAATATCACTGAACCCGGTGATGAGCAACCTTACTGCATTCGGGTGGCTTTCCCTGATTTGTTCAAAGAACTCAACCCCTGTAATAGTAGGCATACGCTGATCGCTCAGAATAATCTGAACGTTGTTGGTGTTTAAATGATTTAACGCTTCCTCTGCATTCTGAGCCAACAGAATAGTGTAATCAAAACGAAAGGTTGCTTTGAATGAGTTTAAATTATTAATCTCATCATCAATGTATAATACGATTATCTTTTGTTGCTTTTCCAATGTGACGAAATTAAGAATTTATCTGAATTATCGGTATGTTTATCCTGAATTCTGTTCCCTTATTTATTTCACTTGTAACAGTGATTGTTCCGTTGTGTTTTTTGATGGTATTATAGGAAATGGAAAGACCCAATCCTGTTCCTTCTCCAACCGGTTTGGTTGTAAAAAACGGTTCGAATAGTTTTTTAAGAGTCCCCTCATCCATGCCAATACCATTGTCAATAAATTTAATGGTAACGGAGTCTTTATCCGATTCGGTAGCTATGATTATTTCACCTCCATGCTCACCATCAAATTTTTTGTTGATGGCGTAAATAGCATTTGAAATCATATTTAAAAATACCTGATTGAGTTTACCCGGATAACATTCAGCAAGCGGGAGATTACCGTATTGTCTGTTGATTACAATCTTACCATTTAGGAGATTATTCACAATAATAATGGTCGAATCAAGTCCCTCATTCACATCTGCCTTTTTCAGGTCATCCTCATCTACCCTTGAGAAGATGCGCAATCCTTTTACAATTTCAGCTGTACGGCTCGAACCTTCATTGATTCCCTTAAGCAGAAAATCAACCTCTTCTTTAAGGTAATCAAAATCGTATTCTGTTTTGATGGCTGCAATCTGTTTCAGTTTTTCGTCACCGGAAATATTCGATGCTGCCGTCTCTTCAATTTTCGACATCAGGTTAAGGAGTATATCGACATCACGCCTGAGTGGTTTTACATTGGAGGTTACAAAGTTTATCGGATTGTTGATCTCATGTGCAATACCTGCAGTTAATTGACCGAGTGAGGCCATTTTTTCGGATTCAACCAATTGTGTCTGGGTTTCTTTCAGGTTGGTAAGTGTTATGCTCAACTCATCATTGGTTGATTTTAACTCCTTGGTACGTTCGGTAACTTTCAACTCCAGCGTAACGTTTTGTTCACGGATGATTTTTTCGTTCTCACGCGCTGTTTGTAGTGCCTGTGCCTGTGCAACATCTTTTTCGTTGCGGTAAATATTGATTTTATCGGCCAAAGCGAATGAGAGTAAGAGTGCTTCAACTGCTGATCCGATCAGGATAAATGATGTCGTTAGGATGTTGTATGGAAATACACCTACTTCCTTTAACACAAAGAAGATAATTCCCAATAAGAAGAATGTCCAGGCAATCAGGAAAAATGCAGCCGGACGGTATTTGTATTTTATCCAGATATAGGTTGCCATACCTATCATGTACAATGCAAGCGGAAGTGCATTTACGTTTAGCAAATTATAGCTGATGGTTTTGTCGCCCCACATTGCAATGCACAATGTGATGATATATGCAACAACGAATATGAGAAGTCCCTTTCGGAGTCGCGGAACGTATTTGCTGGTATGAAGAAAGTTATTGATAAAAGCAATGGACGTAAAAGCCGTAATGGAAGGAAATAAAAACAACGAGAATTGTTCGAACGCAGGATACTCCGGCCATAAATAACGGAAGCCTAATCCTTTGAGGTTAGCCTGCACCATGGCAACCGATAAAATATAAGCAATGTAGTACAAGTATGATTTGTCTCTTACTGTAAAGTAAATGAACAAATTGTACAGGAACATAACGAGCATCAGGCCAAAATAGATTCCGCTTAAAATATCCTCATCATTGTTGCGGTCGGTAATCTGATCGGGGGTTCCTATTTTGAAAGGAAGTGCAATTTGAGTATTACTTGTAATATTGATGTAAATGATTCTGCTTTCTCCCTTTGGAATATTCAGGGTAAAGATTGGTTTTTGGCTTTTGATATTGCGGTTATCAAAAACCGTTTTTTTACTGATGGTTTCGGATACCCATTTTCCGGAGGAGGGTTGGTAAAATACATTTACCTCATCCAGCAAGGGGTTGTCAATTTCAAAAAACAACAAGTCAGTTTTGCTTTGGTTAAGCACCACACACCGCAACCAGAATGATTTTTTTTGAACACCCAAATTGATGATGTTTTCGGTTGAAGGCGTAAACGCATCTACCGAAAACTGCGAAACAGCATCGATGTTGAGCAAAAGCGTGCTGTCGGAGTAAAAGCTGATTTTTTTTCCGAGTTGTTCGGGATATAATACCTCACCTTTATAAACAATGGTATCGGGAGTGGCCGACTGTGCATGTTGAACCGTAAACAGAAGTAAAAAGAGAAGTTGAAGTAGGTGTTTATAGGATTTGAATGTCATAAATGCTTATTGGATGTGAGGTATTGATATGGAATATTGAATATCAAGAGTCTCGTTATTTTGTGTTGTGTGAATGGTTTTTGCTGAAGGTGTGTTTATAAAGCTGAATATTTCCTCTTTGAACGCATTATGTGCAAAAGGCAGATTTTTTAAGTCAGTTATGATAAGGGATGTTGCAATCAAATCAAGCTTAGGATAATAGAATGTTCCCTGGTTACCGATGCTTGTTTCAATTTCAAATCCTGCATCCTGGCACATTTTAACGGTATAGGGAGCACAAAGCACAAAGAGGTTATCTACATTAAGCATATTGGCCAGTGCAACACCCAATTTGGTAAGCAACACACTGATTCCTTTTCCTGCAATCTTTTTAGCATTCCAAAGTCCGCAAAGTTCGGCCGTAGTTCCTTTGTGAGCATAGTTTAAAATAAGATCATAAATTTTATCCTCCACTATTCCCACAGCACTTTCAATGGGTAAGGGAATAGAGTTAGCTCCTTTAATATGAATCCGTTCCCCTCCAACCACTTCATTGGATTCGACATCCTGCACCAGCACAACATATACATCCGGATTGTGCATCCAGTCATAGTTTGATGAAGTAACTTTTGTAACGCCATAATCCTTGAGAACATTTGAGTGTCCTTCTGCGAAAAGCGTACAAGATGCCAAATCATCAATAGCTCTGAATGTGCTTATTTTGATCATTCCCATTATCGGTATTTAGGTAATATGCCGGGGTGTTTAATATTTAATGGGGGTTAATGTAGCGAAAATACAGTGAATTGTTGAGTCTTTACCTAATAAAAATAGTTTGTTTGTCCATTCTCACGGTTTTTATCGTTTCCTGATCGGTTAATGCCAAGCGGAACATAAACACCGGAGCGCCCGAAACAGGGCAGTATTCCTGAAATTGAGTGAGAAGTTGGGTGAGTTCAGTTTTGTGGGGCTCAGGAATGCCTTCACCATTTCCATGGATAAGCCGGTTAAAAAAGAAAGCAGGTGATAACATTGGGTAAAATGCAACCTGCTGCCGGTTGGCAATAACCCAAGCCCGTAGCACGGATTGACCTGCTTTTACAAGGTTGGAACGGTTGAATTCCGGGATGCTAACAATTCCAAATCCGGATGCTGTACTCATTGATTTTGCGGAGAGTTTTTTAAATCCCGAACCAAGATTCCATTCATTCAAGTACCTGATAGCGTTGTAGTCTTTTGCTACCGAAAAACCTGCTTTGTCCGATTCTGTAAGATCCACCGAAGCCAGTTCAATTCCATCCTTTGTTTGCAAAGCTTGATTACGGTTCCACCGCACTTCGTGAAAAAATTCTTCATGTCCTTGCTCATGCAACAATCGGATACGGTCACAGGATGCAATAATTTCACCAAGACCTTTTAAGGTTTGTTTGTTTTCAATATAGGAAAAAGTAAACCCATCAACAGAATCTATTTCATTGGAGATTGATGTTATGATTTCGGATGCAACCGGAGTTCCGGTTCCTGCCATACGGTTGGTATGGCGCCTAAACAGGTATTGGGCAATGGAAAGGTCATATGAGGTATCTGTTTTGGAATCAACAGGCTGGAAGGAAATTGCAGCTGCAACAAAAGGCTCCTGTTCATCGTGTACATAATGAACTTGTGTTTGATACTGATATGTCAGGGCCTGTAATGAAACACTTTCGATGGCAGCACCCAGTGACATCAGTGATCCCATCTCGGCATAGTCGCCCCATGACCATGATCTGTGCCGATCATGCAGCAGCAGCAATCTTCCGTTCTCATAATACCATTTCCAGGGTTGGTTATTACCGGCCGAAGGAGCTGCTATGGCCGCATCAATAATGCTATTGAGCTCCGTTTCAGAGGGGGGGGTAGTTTGATGAGTCAATGGGTGGTGCTGAAAATAGCGGTGTCCTATGGTTCGTGCCTGTTCTTCACTTAATGGTAGAAACGGATTTTCATCCGTATCGCGTGTATCTGCAGCAGGAACGGGTTCATCGGCAATCAGCTCATCCAGGTCAAGGTAGAATCTGCCCGAAACCTTCAGTTGATTCAGCAAAATTCTTCGACAAACATCAGTAGTTGCTGCACCACCAAGCTGTACAGACGATGCAAGTTGTGGCCAGGTATTCAATGTTTGTTCCACTTCCATCATCGAAGCCTTGAGCCGCGTTGAAATAGTTTCGGCTCCAACCATTTTTAAGATGTAAGGAATTTTTTGTTCGTTGGTTAAATCTTTAATGGAATGCGGATTAAGATCGCCTGCGAGGCCATGTAAAATTGGACGCTCGGGTTCCAGGTCAAACCGTTCAATATCCACCATGCCTCTGTCGTTTGTATCCATCACAACGGGTATGCGCAATGACCGTGCTTTATACCGGCTCATGATTTTGATGTCGAGTCCGTCACATACTTCCACCAACAAATCAAGCTGTCCGTTTTTCGTTCCAAAAAAGTCATCGATGTTCTGGTCGGTGAGCCCTTCCGGAAACAAAGTAACTTTGAGGAACGGATCAATTTCGGCAATTTCCCTGGCAGCTATAATTACTTTGGGAATGCCAAGGTTATGAATACCACTTCGGATGCGATTAAGGTTACTCAATTCGAGCGTGTCAAAATCGGCCAGTCTTATTTCTCCACATACACGCTCAATGGCCAGCGTTAATGCTATGGATTGACCAACCGATAGCCCAACTACGCCTATTTTTTTTTCTGAGAGCAGATCACGTTCTTGTTTAGTGATTTTATATTGGTTTCGGCTGGTACGGACCTCAATAAATTCAGCTTCATCAAGTGTATGCACAAGGGTCTGGCTCCATTCAAAATACACCCAGACACCATATTCTTCAATGGTTTTATTGCCTAAGTGGTTTGTTAATTGTTGTTCGTATTCTTCGGTACTCAATTTTTTTTGAGGGTTGCGAAGCTTGATGAGTTCTTTAAGCTGTTCTTTTAACGTGTCGAATACCCTGATTGACGGGATTTGCGTGAGTTGTTTATACTTTGCATATTGGTCGGGGTGAGCTATTCTATAAAATAAAGGCCTGTATATATTGGCTATAGATATATTAGTCATTACTTTTGACGATTATTAATCGGTTAAAATTAATTAAATACAAATAAATATTAGCATGTTTAAACTATTTATTTTAAATTTCACCTGTCGATAACTAAAAAATGACCGAAAATAAAATAAAGGTGCTTTATGTGGATGATGAGGAAAATAACCTCTTTTCATTCAAAGCTGCTTTCAGGCTTAACTATCAGATTTACACAGCAATAAGTGGCGCAAAAGCTGTCGATATTTTGAATGAAAATCCGGACATGGAGGTGATTCTTACCGACCAAAGAATGCCTGAAATGACGGGTGTAGAGTTTCTTAAATCGATATTGCCATTGCATCCTGATCCTGTTCGTATTCTGCTCACCGGTTATGCCGATTTAAAAGCATCCATTGATGCTGTGAATGAAGGCAAGATATTTCATTACCTGAGTAAACCCTGGGATGAAGATGAAGTAAATATGATCATTCTAAAAGCTCACGAAGTATACATACATCAAAAGAACGAACGTGAGATGAAAAACAAACTGATTCAAACGGCAGATCAAATGGAATTCTTGCTGCGTCAGAGTTTACTTTCCTAATTCTTTTTGGTTTTTCTGCTCAAACTGTTTCTTGTCGTTTTCGAGTTGCTCCAGTTTTTCCTGTTCCTGTTTACGTTGTGCCTCCGCTCTTTTTGAAGCACTGCATGAGGTGGTAATCATAATTGTGAGCAAGAGTATTGCTGATACCAGATTTTTCATAATGGTTTAGGTTTGTCTTTCCTTTGCAAATACGCTGCCATAAAAAAATTAAGATTTGAGATTTACGAATGGAGAAGTTGGGATATCTGGAGGAGGATGTTAATCATGTTGATCAGTTAATGATGCTTCCCACGATGAAAGCTTGGCACAAATGGTAATTGGGTGATTCAGTTCAACAGAGTCTTTATCATTCCGAAATTGACACTCCGAATTCCGCATTTCTCCTATTCCTGCCACGGAAGATTTCCGATATTGTGCATGAACCGCTGGATTACTTTGGTTTTACGGTTGATGTAGGAGGACGGTTTATTGGGACGCCACCTTCTGGGGTTGGGCAGACAGGCTGCAATAAGAGCAGATTCATGGGAGGAAAGTTTGGATGCCGGTTTATGGAAATAATGTTCGGCAGCAGCTTCAACACCATAGATCCCATCACCCATTTCGATGATGTTAATGTATACTTCGAGAATCCGTTTTTTGGTCCATAGTGTTTCCAACGAAACAGTGATGATAACTTCAGGGATCTTTCGGATCCAGCTTCGTTTGGGAGTAAAAAATAGATTCTTGGCCGTTTGTTGCGAAATGGTGCTTGCTCCGCGAAGTTTTTTTCCGCGCTTCAATCCCCGTTCAATAGAGTTTTTGATTTGCTCAAAATCAAATCCGTAATGTTGTATGAACTTAACATCTTCAGCTGTGATAACAGCCAGACAAAATTTATCGGATACATAATCAATGCTGGTCCAGTCTTTGGATAACTTCATGGGTTTGCCATCGCGCAACTGTTCATATACCCTCACCAAGTGGAGTGGAGTAACGGGAACGGGCATAACCCGATACAAAATGATGAAGAACATGGTAAGCTGAAAGCCAAGCAGAATAAACAGCAAAAACAGACGCCAAAGTTTTTTGAAGAGCGTTAGTATTTTGTTGCTTCCTTTTTTTGCCATGCTGCAATTTTAATATAAAGTCTATAAGTATAACCAATGGTTAGATATTTTAAATACACAGTTGGATGTTAACTATTCACTTTTGCATCAGTATTTGATGGCTATGTTTTATCTTGCACGTCATTATCATGATGAACTGGCAACAATTTTGGCAAGGGCAAGGAAAGCAATCGCATCCTTTGGAACAAGTGGGACGAAGGGGTGGGCAACTTACGCAGGAAGATACTTTCCTGAAAAATTATGCAACGCATATAGCCGGACAAATCAGTTTAAACGCTGATGATGTGCTGCTGGATGTCTGTTGTGGCAACGGATTACTTACTCAATATTTTGCTCCCTATTGCAAAGAAGTAGTAGGCGTTGATTTTTCCGAACAACACATTGCGTATGCTAAACAACATTTTGAAACTGATAACCTGAATTTTTATTGCGGGAATGCCCTGGAGCTCTATCGTGTTGCCGGTTTGAAAGAACATACATTTACCAAAGCAACCCTTTGTTTTTCGTTTCAATATTTTGAAAGCGTTCAGCTTGGTTTATTAGCACTGGAGCAATTGTGTAATCTGCTACCTGCCAATGGACTCATCTATCTTTCCGATATTCCCGACAGGGAAAAATGGTTTATATATTATGATACTCCGGTAAAAATGTTGCGTTTGCTAAAACAGATGTTGCTTCAACAGAATAATATGGGGAAGTTTTGGAGTGAGGAAGAACTGGCAATTATTTCCCAAAAATGCAATGCTACCGGTACAAAAATAACCCAACCTGAAACCTTTCCCTATGCCCATTACCGTATGGACTACCTCATTCGAAAATAACGGCCGTTGAGCGTTATCGGTTATAGTAATCCTGTAAATGTGGCATTTGGGATTTTTATGCAATATTGAGCGAATCCCCACACAGTGCTAAAATTTGAAAGCGGACTTAGATAGTCCTGCTTTTTTTATGGAAAAAATGTACCTTGCGAGACTGATGAACGAGATAGACGTAGAATACAATACCCAGCGCGAACATATGATGATTTCGGAGTATGGTCGCAATATCCAGAAGATGGTGAATTTTGCGATGGCCGAACCCAGCCGTGACCGCAGAACAGTTTTAGCAAATGCGTTGATATCGCTGATGGGAAGTTTAAACCCCCAACTGCGTGATGTTGCCGACTACAAGCATAAATTATGGGATCACCTGTTTATCATCTCCGATTTTAAACTGGATGTTGATTGCCCTTACCCTTTACCTACAAAGGAAAGTGTGTTTCGCAAGCCGGATTTAATGGATTACCCGCAAAGCAGGATTCGATTCCGTTTTTACGGTAAAAATATTGTGAAAATGATTGAAGCGGCTACAGAAATGGAAGATGGTTCGATGAAAACAACTTTTATTAACCTCATCGGTTCATTCATGAAAAACGCTTGTAAAAGCTGGAATGCCGAAACACTTTCGGATGAAGAAATCCTTGCTCACCTTGAAATGCTGAGTGATGGAAAAATAAGGGTGGAGGATAATGAGAATGTAGAATTCCGTACGGCTAATTTCGGTAACAATAGCAACAGTAACAACAACAATAACCGCAATAACCGTAATTTCAAGAACCGCAACAATAACAACAACAATAACAGACACCGCAACAACAACAATCCCAACAGCGGTGGGAGCAATCGAAACAGTGGTGGCAGTGGTAACAGCAATAACCGAAATTTTCGAAATAATAATAACAACAATAACAAAAACAGGGGCTAAGCCTCTGTTTTTAGTTAACAGAAATGCGGAGTTCGGAGTGAGCAATCCCGCTGATAGCGGGAGCGTAATGAGGAAGTAGACGAATAGGATAGTACGCAGTAGGCAAGAAGAAATGCGTAATGAATGAAGCACGAGATTCAAAAGATATAAAAATTGCAATAAGCGGTGGCTGAGCGGAGTCGAAGTCTACCCGCAATAAACAACCCGCAACATAAGTAACATGAAAGAGTACGATTTTAAACAGATAGAACAGGACTGGCAGGATAAGTGGAGAGCGGATGGAATTTATAAAATCAGCGAGGACACTACCAGGCCAAAGTGTTATGTGCTGGATATGTTTCCGTATCCAAGTGGTGCAGGTTTGCACGTAGGACATCCCTTGGGTTATATTGCTTCCGATATATATGCCCGCTACAAACGTTTGAAGGGATTCAATGTATTGCATCCGATGGGGTATGATTCTTTTGGATTGCCTGCCGAACAGTATGCGATCCAAACCGGACAACATCCAGCCATCACTACCGAAAAAAATATTGCACGTTACCGCGAACAATTGGATAAAATTGGATTCTGCTATGATTGGGACAGAGAAGTACGTACATCCGATCCATCTTACTACAAATGGACACAGTGGATTTTTATCCAATTATACAATTCATGGTACAATCCGCATACAGACAAAGCTGAGCCCATTGATACACTGATTCACATTTTTGAAACGCAAGGTTTTAAGGGAAGTGATGATTCTATTTTAACGGGAGCTGTGGAGTTGGATTTTTCACACTTTACGTCTGCTGATTGGAAAATGTTTGATGAAGTACACAAACAGAATATATTACTCGGATTCCGGCTGGCATACCTCAGCGAGGCTTTTGTAAATTGGTGCCCGCAATTGGGTACGGTATTGAGCAACGATGAGGTGAAGGATGGTGTGAGCGAACGTGGTGGTTATCCTGTTGAGCGCAAGCTGATGAACCAATGGAGCATGCGCATCACAGCCTATGCCGATAGGTTATTGAAAGACCTGGATGGATTGGATTGGACCGAAAGTTTGAAGGAAACGCAACGCAACTGGATTGGAAAATCGCAGGGAGCGAGTTTGAGTTTTACGGTGCAGGACCGCAATTTTGATATTGAAGTTTTTACCACACGTCCCGATACTATTTTTGGTGTGAGTTACCTCGCCATTGCACCTGAGTATGAATTTTTAGATGACCTGTTGCATCCCAACTATATGGATGATGTGATGGCGTATGTTGACGAAGCCAAAAACAGAAGTGAACGCGAACGCCAGGCAGATGTGAAACGGATTACAGGAGCCTTTACGGGGATGTATGCTATGCACCCTTTTACCGGGCAGGAAGTACCCATTTGGGTAGCCGACTATGTATTGGCCGGATATGGAACGGGAGCTGTAATGGCTGTTCCTGCGCATGATTCGAGAGATTTTGCGTTTGCCAAACATTTTGATTTGCCAATTCTCCCGGTAGTAGCTGTTCCCGAAGGACATGACCTGAACACAGCTTCATACGATGCCAAGGATGGAAAACTAACGCATTCAGATTTCCTCAATGGACTCGATGTAAAGGATGCCATCAAAAAAGCAGTAGAGTATATTGATAAACGTAAAATAGGTAAAGGGAAAACCAACTTCCGCTTGCGTGATGCCATTTTTGGCCGCCAACGTTATTGGGGAGAACCAATTCCGGTGTACTACAAAAACGGAATTCCGTATTGCATTCCTGAAGATAAACTGCCGCTGGAACTTCCGGCCATCGATAAATTTTTACCGACCGAAGACGGAGAACCACCATTGGCACGTGCCGAGAAATGGGCATGGGATGAAACCAAACAGGAAGTAAGCACCGAGGGTTTCCCGATTGAAACCACAACCATGCCGGGTTGGGCAGGTTCATCCTGGTATTTCCTGCGGTATATGGATCCAACCAATGATCATGAGTTTGCAAGTAAAGAAGCCATTGAGTATTGGAAGAATGTAGACCTATACCTTGGAGGAAGCGAACACGCCACGGGACATTTATTGTACGTGCGTTTCTGGACCAAGTTTTTATTTGACCGTGGATTTATTCCGATGAACGAACCAGCGCAGAAGTTGATTAATCAAGGGATGATAACAGGACGTTCAAATTTTGTTTACAGAATTAATCTGCATTTTGACGGTGAGAAGGCAGGGGCGTCTGATTCGAAAAATAAGTATGAGGGAATGTTTCTTTCTCCAAGCTACGTTAGTTATGGATTAATTGAAAACCAAGACATAGTAAAGAAACATATTGAGGAGAAGCTTAAGAGAGCAGGTGTCTCTTTGGACCTTTTATCCAATTATTCAGTTAATTCTCAAAGAATAAATATTGAATATGTTGAAAATGATATTTTGAATCTCGAATCAATAAAGAAAGACAAAGATTTTAGTAACGCAGAATTTCTTCTTGAGGATGGAAAATATATTTGTAGTTGGGAAGTTGAAAAAATGTCAAAATCCAAATATAATGTTGTTACTCCCGACAATATTGTAGAAGACTACGGAGCTGATACCCTACGCTTATACGAAATGTTTTTAGGTCCGTTGGAACAAAGCAAACCCTGGAGTACACAAGGGATTGAGGGTGTTCACCGTTTCCTGAAAAAACTATGGAAATTGTTTTACAACCAGGAAGGAAACCTTATCGTTTCAGCTGAAGCTGCCGATAAAAAAGAGTTGAAGGTATTGCATAAACTTATTAAAAAAGTGGGGGAGGATATTGAAAATTTTTCTTTCAATACTTCGGTGCCGGCATTCATGATTTGTGTGAACGAACTCACGGAACTCAAATCGAGCAAAAAAGAAATTCTGGAGAATGTGGTGATTTGTTTGAGTCCCTACGCTCCGCATATTGCAGAAGAATTATGGGCTGCATTAGGTAATACTGATTCCGTATTCAATTCTCAATTCCCCATCTTCAATTCCGAATTTCTTGTTGAGGATTCGTTTAGCTATCCTATTTCCGTGAACGGTAAACACCGCATGAATATTGAGCTGAGCTTAACCTTGTCCCAACAGGAAGTAGAACAGATTGTGCTTGCAGATGAAGCTGTACAAAAATGGCTTGAGGGTAAAACACCTAAGAAAATCATTTTTGTGAAAGGCAAGATTGTGAACATGGTTGTTTAAGGAGGTGCTTCGGTAAACTCAGCATGACACGCTCGTCAAACTGACTTCATAGATTATATTGCTATAAAGGATGTGTGGTGAACCATAAGCTATGAACCATTAACTACGAACTAACATTGAAACCAACCAACCATACCGGCCAACCTTTTCATTTCGATTCCGAGCAGGGAATGGTGGTGCTTATTGATAAACCATTGGAGTGGACTTCGTTTGCGGCAGTGAACAAGATGAAGTTTACCATGCTGGCGTATTTGCGCAGGCAAATCGAAGCAGGGAAATACAGTTTAACAACAGGACAGAAGTTGCGCATCAAGATCGGGCACGCAGGCACACTTGATCCATTAGCTACAGGTTTATTAATTGTATGCCTGGGCAAACAAACCAAAAACATCGACAGCTTTATGGGTATGCCGAAAGAGTATACCGGAAGTTTTTATATCGGAGCCTCAACGCCTTCATTTGATCTGGAGACAGCGGTGAATGAAACATTTTCAACGGAGCATATCACACCTGAATTATTGCACCAAACAGCTAAGCAATTTATTGGAGAACAACAACAATTTCCACCGGTGTATTCTGCTATTAGAAAGGACGGAAAGCGTCTGTATGAATCGGCAAGGGCAGGAGTGGAGGTTGATATCGCATCGCGTCTCGTGCTGATTCATGAGTTTGAATTGACAAAGATCGAATTGCCATTGGTCCACTTTAGGATTGTATGCGCCAAAGGAACATATATCCGTTCCATCGCGCAGGATTTTGGAAAAGCACTGGGAAGTGGGGCATACCTTAATAGTTTACGCAGAACCAAAATTGGCGAATATGATGTTAAGGATGCAGCAACTGTGATTGAGTTTGTGGAATGGGTGAATACGGGGGAGTGAAGGTTGCGGGTTTTTTATTGCGGGTTGCGGGTTATGGTTGAATATCCAATAGTAGCACTCTGCCCAAGCAATCAACACTGTGGTATCTCGCATCCATTATCAAGCATCGAGTATCGTGAATCACGGATACCCCCCAACAACTATGTTTTCAGTGTCACAAGACTTACGCCATCTCCGCCCATTTCGATGTGTTCGTGTTTGAAACTGTCCACAAACGGACTTTTTTGAAGGAATTCCTTCACCAGTTTACGTAGGATTCCATAACCTTGTCCGTGAACGATGCGTACTTCTTTAAATCCTAACAAGTAAGCGTCATCAATAAATTCCTGTACCTGCCTGATCGCATCCTCACCACGTGTACCTATGATATTGAGTTCAGTTTGAAAATGCTGAAGTTTGCTGTTGAGGTCAACACCCGGTGTGCCTTTTCGTTTTTCTTCCTTCTTCGGGGCATTTACTACCTGCAGTTTTTTTGTATCCACCCAGCTTCGCAAATCACCAAAGGCAACAAGCGCTTTGTTTTTATTCAACTCTACAATTTCTCCAACATTGGTTTGCCCCAATAGTTGGACGTGTGCACCTACTTCCACAGGGCCTATATTAGATGCTGCAGCTAGAATAGGTTGAGGTTTCGGAGCTTCCGTTTTATTCTTGTGTTTTAAATCGTCAACTTCCACTTTTATTTCCGATCGGACTTTTCGGATGGTTTCCGTATCGGCCTTTTTCTCACGGATCTCACGAATGGTATTTTCGATTCTGCTATTGGCTTCCGTAATAATAGATAAAGCTTCCTGTCGCGCTTCTGTTAATAGTTTTTTACGATTGGTATCGAGGTCAGTTTTGAGTTTGGTATACTCATCAATCAGCAGTTTCGATTTTTCTTCTTTCTCCGTAAAACGTTTTTTGAGTTCGTGAACATGTGCTTTTTCTTTTTCAAGCTCAATCAATAGATCGTCCACTCGTTTTTGTTTATCACCTACTTTGAGTTTGGCATAATCAATAATCTGAGGGTGCAATCCTGTTTTTTGAGCAATTTCGAACGCATATGAACTGCCCGGTTTGCCTATTTCCAACACATACAGCGGTTGCATTTTGCTGTTGTCAAACAACATGCACGCATTTTCGAGTCCGTTTGCATTGGCGGCAAAGTTTTTCAGATTACTGTAGTGAGTGGTTACTACCCCAAAGGCATTTTTCTGATTCAACCTGTTCAGAATAGATTCGGCCAATGGTCCGCCAAATTGCGGATCTGTACCCGTTCCGAATTCGTCAATTAAAAACAATGTTTTGGCATCGGCAAACTCCGTGAAATATTTCATGTGCAGCAAATGCGAACTGTAGGTACTCAAATCATTTTCGATGGATTGTTCATCTCCGATATCAACCAGCATGTCGCTGAACATACCGATTTCCGAATGGCTTTTACAGGGAACTAAAAATCCGCATTGCAGCATGTATTGCAGTAGTCCGATAGTTTTGAGGCACACGGATTTTCCTCCTGCATTTGGTCCCGATATTACCAGGATACGTTTTTCTTTGGTAAGCCGCGCACTCAGCGGGACAACCGGTAATCCGGCCTTTTGATGGTTGAGTTTAAGAAGAGGGTGATAAGCATCCACCCACTGTGCATGCGCATGTTTTTGCAAAATCGGCATATCGGCATCAAGGTCAATTGCCAGCAATGCTTTGGCGCGGATGAAATCAATCAACCCCAAGCGTTGCAAATACATGGCAAGCATGGGTAGGTCGGGACGCGTTTTATTGGTAAGTTCTACCAGGATTTTTTCACGTTCGCGTTTGTAGGCAATCTGGTATTCGCGAATGATGTTATTGGTTTCAAAAACCTCTGTGGGTTCAATATAAATGGTTTGTCCGGTGGCCGATTCATCATGCACCAATCCGGGAATCTTTCGTTTATGCTCTGCCAATACAGGCAATACGAGCCGTCCGTCACGTACGGTAATTCCGGAATCGGCCAGCCAGCCCTCCTTGTTTGCTTTTTCAAAGATGGAATTTAAACGCCTCCGTACTTCTTTTTCCTTATCGGTAATGGCGCTCGAAATTTTTGCAAGTTCTGGGGAAGCATTGGGACGCATGACTCCCTTATCGTCCAGGATTTTTTCGATCTGTTTGGTGAGTGACTGATTAAACTGAATGCCTCCAAACAACGAAGCCAGTTGTGTGTAACGGTCGTTCCGCTGTTCAAAGTACTTGCAGATATTTCCAAAGGTTTGCAACAACAAGCGCAATTGGTGAAATTCCTCTTCGGATAAAAAGGTTCCTTCTACAGCGGCTTTGTTTAAGTATGCTTCAATATTGTAATAATGTTCGGCAGGGAAAGGAGTATCTTCTATCAGGATCGTTTTGAACTCTTTCACCTGAATCAGGAGTTTTTCAAGTACATCGAAACGATTCACAAAACGGATCTTTTCAATGTATTGCTGACCCATTTCCGAAATGCACTTTTTATGAAGCAGCATCTTGATCTGGTCAAACTCTAATTTCTGTTCTATATGTTTGGGATATGGCAAGGCTGGTTATTAGTTAATAGGTTAATTGTGTTAACTGGTTGTTGTCTATGATTTTTTATACCTTAAAATCAAGTGAAAGTTGTACACTTCAATTGCTGCATAGATTTTCTTCATTCTACAATCGAAACTCCACTCCCCATGGCTATCGGGACCTCATTATTTTATTTTCCTCTGTATTGCGTTTCTTTAGCGCTTAGTTTGGTGATCACCTCGGCATAAATGGAATCCATCAGGATGGGGTTAGCTGAGTAAAAGTTGAAGCTCTCCATAAAAGTTGAATGATCAGTATTGTATTTTTTGTAAATAAGCTCACGGTAATTCACTGCGGTTTGATTGGAACTATCGGCATTTCCTGCACGCGAGGTTGCAATGGCATCGGCCAGGTGCATCTCTGCAAGGATGTCGCTCATTTGGGTTTGGGTGAGTGCATCCGATGGTGGCTGTGGTTTTTCGGGAGCACACGCAAAAAGGAATAGTATTATGGATAGATAAAGATATTTTTGCACGTTGTTTTTGAATAATATGGTTAGCGCAAATATCCGAAAAATACTAGAAGAAATACCGCCTCATGTAAAATTGGTGGCGGTGAGTAAAACCAAGCCTGTCGAGCTTATTCAGGAAGCCTATGAAACCGGTCAGCGTGCTTTCGGGGAGAATAAAGTGCAGGAAATGGTGGGTAAATACGAACAGTTGCCCAAAGATATTGAGTGGCACCTCATCGGGCATTTGCAAAGCAATAAGGTGAAATATATTGCCCCGTTCGTTCACCTTATACACGCAGTTGATTCGTTGAAACTACTTGAGGTTATCAATAGAGAAGCAGCTAAAAACAATCGTGTTATAAAGTGTTTACTGCAGTTTCACATAGCGCAGGAAGAAACGAAATTCGGACTTGATATGGATGAAGCAAGAGCATTGCTCAACAGCGACTCTTTCAAATCAATGGAAAATGTATCCATTGAGGGAGTGATGGGAATGGCTAGTTTTACAGAGGAAGAAGCCCAGATCAGAAAAGAGTTCAGGGTACTTAAATCCTTCTTTGAGGAAATAAAATCAGAAATTCGAAATTCGAAATCCGAAATCTCAGTTTTATCTTTCGGGATGAGTGGTGATTATAAAATAGCCATCGAAGAAGGATCGAACATGATCAGGGTTGGAAGTTCAATATTTGGAGGTAGGTGAGGCTTTCAAAAATAAGATGTTTGTCATATTTTACGTTAGAATATCATTGTTAAAAACAGGATGGTTATCTTGCCTATAATTAATAGCTTTATGCAACTAAAAGGTCACATCAAATTCGTAGATAAAAATAAAACCGGCTTTTACGCTGATCTCAAAAAGCGTGTGGATTTATATTTTGAGCAGCAGCAATTGTCTAAACATGCCAACGCACAAATGGTCTTAAAAACGGTTGTGTTATTAACGGCTTATATCGGTTCATTTGTATTGATACTTACATTGCCCGTTGGTTTCGGCTGGAGTTTGTTGTTATGGAGTTTGATGGGTATTGCACTTGCCGGTATCGGCATGAGTGTGATGCATGATGCCAACCATGGAGCCTACTCTTCAAGCAAAACTGTAAATTTTTGGGTTGGTAATTCCCTTAATCTGATTGGAGGGTCGGTGTTTAACTGGAAGCTGCAACACAATATCCTGCACCATACATATACCAATATTACGCATATGGATGACGATATTTCGGACAGGTTAGTATTGAAATTTTCTCCCGATACTCCACAAAAAAAATTTCACCGTTTTCAATGGATGTATGCTTTTTTCTTTTATGGTTTACTTACATTTTACTGGGCGGTAGCTAAAGATTTTATCCAGTTTGCCCAGTTCACCAAAAATGGTGTGAATCCGCATTCCCGCATAGAAAATGTAATTATCGTGGCTAAGATTGTAACAATCAAGGTGCTTTACTTCTTAGGGATGCTGGTAATGCCCGTAGTAGTATTTCACATGCCCTTTCTTGAGGTACTTACCGGATTTATGGTAATGCACTTTTTTGCCGGCCTGATTCTGACAACAGTGTTTCAACTGGCACATACACTCGAGCACACTGCTCATCCCATCCCTAATGAACATGGCATTATCGAAAATGACTGGGCCATACACCAGCTAAATACAACCGTAAATTTCGCTCCAGATAATGCATTTATTTCCTGGTATGTTGGTGGGCTAAACTACCAGATTGAACACCATTTATTTCAAAAGGTATCACATGTGCATTATCCGGCAATTGCTGCTATTGTTAAGCAAACAGCTGCTGAGTATGGCATTCCTTATTTAGAGAATAAAACATTTGGCATGGCATTACGGTCCCATATAGCATACTTAAAACAATTGGGAAAATTACCCGATTTGAATGAGGCAATAGGATAATTACTTTTTTTTCAATAAGGTTGCATAACTAAATCCAAGCTTATGAAATCTATGCTATTACCCCTTTTCAGTATCAGTTTAACACTGTTAATCGCCTCCTGTGCAAAGGATGATTCAGACTCCAATGCATCAAAGGCTCAAACAACTACAACTTCAGGTTCCCCGGTTGTGGTTTCGTCTGATTACCTTATTTTCAGCACCGATACGGTGAAACAATTTACCATTACCCAATCTGTTGTTTCGAATCATTTTACGGTAAAGGCTACACATATTACCTCCGATCCTGTGGTAATGATTTCGTTATCGGAAGCTTCATTTCCTGCAACTGTTCCGGCCAATTATACTGTTAGCCAGTCTGCATTAACTACCGGAAAATGTGGTGCAACCATTACGTATGGAGGCAGGTTTTATGTTGTAAATTCAGGTTCACTGGCTGTATCCATCGTGAGTGGAAAAAAGAGATACACACTTTCCAATTTTGTGTGTGTGTCTACATCAGATCCCCAGGCTCGCACCTTAAAGGGAATATTGTCGTTTAATTGATGCTTGCGCATTGTATGATATCGCAATAAATGTTGTAAATATGAAGTACTTAAAGTTCTGTTCGATGAAACACTATATTGTATTTTTTATTGCACTTGCAATGGCACAAATGGAGGTTACTGCCCAACAACAAATGGGTATGAAAGAACACCAGCATTGCATTAAGATTAATTTACTAAGTCCAATAATGAGTACGGTTAACTTAGCATTTGAGACAAATATCGGAAGTGATAAAAGTTTTCAGTTGGGATTTGCATTCATGGATCATTCAACATATGGCACAACGGATGGTGTGACGAAAGCATATTTTCTTACTCCCGAATTCAGGTATAGGCTTGTAGAATATAAAAATGGATATTCTTTCATTGGAGCTTTTGGCAGGTATATTCATATGCAATATTCCCAAACAGATAAGTACAGGTTTGATGTAAAAAAATCATCCAGCGTGTATGATTGTTTAGGTTTGGGCATTATACTCGGACAAAAATTCATTTACCGCGACAGGGTGGTTATAGAAATGTTTGCAGGGCCTGTGTATTCCGGAATTGTACAAAGCAAGAATGATTTTTACAACCGTGCCGAATCAGATATTAATCTTGATGAAGACATACCACATACATTGCTCAAAAGGTATGGCGTGAGGGCCGGACTTAATGTAGGGTGGATGTTTTAGAGCAGGTACCAGTTCAAATCCATTGTTTCGATATAGACAGTTTCTCTCAATTGTGTACTCGCGATTTTATGTTACCTTCACTTTTTCATTTCACAATTTATGATTCAACGTTATTATGTTTTACTGTTATTGTGTTGTCTGGTCACTGTAGCATTCGCACAGGAAACGGATAGCAAGGTAGAACAATCGCTTAAAGGGACTGAACGTCAGGATGCGATTAAGCTTAATTTGCTGAGCCCGTTTTACGGAACGGTGAATCTGGCATGGCAGCATCGGCTATCCAATGATGCAAGTTTTCAGCTTACCATGACATATACGGACTTTGACTCATACGGCAGTACAGATAATACCCAAACAAACAATTCTGTTGGTAACGGTTACAGGTATGAAAATACAAGTGTTGAGAATCAATTAACCCGCGGGTTTACCATTGTTCCGGAGTATCGTTTTGTACTCAATGGCAGAGGGCTTTCGGGTATATATATTGCACCTTTTGCCCGTTACATGTATTATGAATATTCGAGGGATATAGAGGTTACAATAGATTCAACATTCTCTTCGTACCCGATATATTCTTATAGTGCAAGCGAACGTTACACCTATCAATCGGTTGGTGTTGGCGTGATTGTGGGAAAACAGCTTATATTTAAAAACAGGGTGGTACTTGATTTTTTTGGAGGTCCGGTATACTCAATCCTACTCACATCCAACCATTCAATTGCTAAAACCAGTGATGTGGTTATTGGATCTGGTATTCCCAATATGTATATCCGTGGTTATGGTGTACGTGGAGGATTTTCGGTCGGTTTTTTATTCTAATAATCTTATTTTTTCCATTTAATGGTGCAGCCAATAGCCTTGGTATTGGTTTTGATAATGGGTTTACCGGCAAGTAAGGCATTGAGTGCATTCTCCGCATACTTTTCTGTTACGTCTTTTGGCTCTTCGCTGTTATCATCAATGGCTCCTATGTATTCCACTTTATTACCTGTTTGGGTTTTTGTGAGAATATAGATATGTGGCGTTCTGGTCGCGCCATATGCCTTGGCAATTTCTTGTGTTTCATCATAGAGGTAAACAAACGGATACTTTTTATTCTTGGCACGAAGGACCATGTTTTCATAAGAGTCTTCGGGAGCACGTGTTTTATCATTGGGGTTGATGGCCACTACTGGGTAGCCCTTGGCTGCATATTTATGGTGAAGGTCAATTACTCTTTGTTCGTATGCCTGGGCAAAAGGACAATGATTACAGGTGAAAATAACAATATACCCTTTGGCTTTTTTATAATCGGCTAAGGTTACCATCTTGCCGTCTACATTCTTAAGTTTAAAATCGGTGGCCATATCACCAATCTTGTAACCCGTCTCATCGGTTGTAGTAAAGGATGAAGCAATTATTACGCATGTTGTTGCAATTGCAAGGAGGATGTTTTTCATTGTTATTGAATTAAGGGTTTAACGATATTGTCTAATATTTCGTACGTTATTTCACCTTCGTTGAAATAACGGAAACCCTTACTGCCATTGATAATTAATGTTGCAGGAATGGCACCGCTGAAAGTGTCGTCTACCTTGTCTATCCAGTTGTTGGGATTCGACTCGTTCATAAACACAACCATCGATTCCATCTTTTTGTTTTTAACAAATGGAATTACCCGGGATTCGAGCTGTTTTTTAAAATCACAGCTCACCATAATCACTTTCACTTTTTTATGTTTGTAGGTGGAATTCAGTTTTTCAAAATGAGGAATTTCTTCAACACAAGGTTTACACCAGGTTGCCCAGAAGTTAATGACATAAGTAGTATCGCTGGTATTTCGGTTCATGCGTACAATCCAGTTGCGATCAACCAGTTCCACTTGTTGTGCAAGCAGGAAATGTATACTTCCCAGCAATCCTATTATAATCATCACTGATTTTTTCATACGTTATTAATCTCGATACCCAATCCTTGATTCACTATAAATGCTAAAAGATGTGGGACTCAAATCCTATTTTATATTTTTTCACCAAAACTAAGGTCTCCGGCATCTCCCAATCCCGGTATAATATATCCGTCTTCATTCAGTTTATCGTCCATATCGGCCAGCCACAAGGTAGCATGGGGTAATTTCTCTTTCAAATAATTTACACCATCGGTACTGCCAATTAAGCTTACAATGTGCAAATGTTTGGGAGTGCCACGTTGTAAAATGGCCTTGTATGTAAGTTCAATGGATTGCCCTGTAGCAAGCATGGGGTCAATCAATAGTAATGTTTTACCTTCAATATCCGGGCAGGCAAGGTATTCAACCACAATATCAAAATTGTGAGAGTTGGGATGGTGTTTGCGGTATGCCGAAATGAAGGCACAATCGGCATGGTCAAAAAAATCAAGTATTCCATGGTGCATGGATAGTCCGGCTCTTAGAATAGTAGCCAATACCGGTTGTTCGGCCAGTTGCTTTGAAGCATGTTTCCCCAGGGGAGTGGTAATTTCAACCTCTTTCCACTGCAGGTGTTTGCTGATTTCGTATGCCATGATTTGCCCGATGCGTTCAATGTTCTTACGGAACCGGAAGCGGTCGGTTTGAATTTGGGTATTACGCAACTCGGCTACATATTGCATCAGCAAAGAGTTGTTTGTATTCAAAAGGTGAATCTGCATAAAGCGAAATTATGAATATTGTGTTTAATACCTGACTTTTGCCTGAATAATTAATGATAAACAAGATACAGCAGCAATGAAAATAACATTTTGGGGAGCAGCGAAGCAGGTAACAGGAAGTATGCATATGCTTACCTTGGATAATGGTTATAATATTTTAGTGGATTGCGGTATGAACTATGAACAGAAGCGGGAGTTGAATGAGGCCGTATTTGAGTTTCCTTTCCGGCCGCAGGATATTGACCTGGTTATTTTAACCCATGCTCATATAGATCATTCTGGAAACCTGCCGGCACTGGTAGACAGGGGGTTTCAGGGAAAAATTTTATGTACTCCGGCAACATCGGAACTTACTAAGTTTTTGCTGTTTGATAGCGCGAATATCCAGCTACAGGAATATAAAAGTAAACTGAGTCGCGCACGTATTCAAAAACGCCACCTTATTCCCAAACCTATTTATTTCGACCGACAAGTAGAGCTGATGCTCGACCGGATGGTGACGTTGCACTTTAATCAGCCATTCTCCATAAGTGAAGATGTGAGCATTGAGTTAACTGAGGCAGGGCATTTATTAGGAGCAGCCAGTGTGGTGATAACGGTTACCGAAAATGGAGAGCAGAAGCGTATAGGGTTTACTGGTGATTTGGGACGGAATAACGCTGAGTTAATCAGGGTGCCGGTTCCGTTTAAGGATATAAACTACCTGGTAACCGAAACAACCTATGGTGGAAGGATTCATACGGCAACGTTACCTGCCGAGGAAGAGCTGATGAAGTTTATTGAAGAAACGATTATCAAACACAGGGGGCGTTTAATCATTCCTGCTTTTAGCGTAGGAAGAACACAATCGATTGTACATGTGCTGAACCGTTTGGCTAAAAGAGGTTTGTTGCCTGATGTAAAAGTTTTTGTAGATAGTCCGCTGGCCATTCGCACCACGCATGTGTATGAGCACCATCCCGAGTTGCTCAATTCTGATGCAACGAAGTTTTTAAAGGAGTATAAAAGTCTGTTTGATTTTGAAGGGCTACACTGGATTGACGATTACAGCGAACATGAACAAATTATGGCTTATTCTGATTCGTGCATTATCGTTTCGGCAGCGGGAATGGTTGAGGGTGGACGTATACAGGAGCATGTAAAAAACAATATCCAGAATCCGTTCAGCACCATTTTAATTGCAGGATATTGTGCAGAAGGAACATTGGGATACCGGTTGTTGCAGGGGCAGCGAAGCATCAGCATCAAGGGGAAAGAATATCCTATTTATGCTAAGATTGCATCAACTGATGTATTTAGTTCACATCCGGGGAAAGAAGAAATTCTGAATTATATCAATGCATGTAATCCACAGCAGATCAAACAAATATTTTTGGTTCACGGTGATGAAAAAAACCTGAACGCCATGAAAGAAACCCTTGAAGGAATGGGGTTAAATAATATTGAGGTTCCGGAGATGACAGATGAATACAGGTTAAGATGAGCGTATCATTCGGATTTATAGCAGCATTTATTACACTGTTCTGCTGGACGGTAGGAACTTTTTCCTTTACGCATGCCTCAACTTTGTATGCTCCTAAATCCATCAACCGGGTACGGCTGTTATTTGCAGCCATCCTGCTCACTATACTTACCTGTTTTATTGGAGATGTTTCTCCCGTAACATTGTTCACCAAACCATTGGCAGCGCATTGGTTATGGCTGGGTATTTCAGGAGTTGTGGGATTAAGCATCGGTGATCATTTTGCATTTACGGCATTTAAAATTATGGGGAGTAGCCGCACAAGTCTGTTCAATACATTTGCACCGGGTGCGGCATTGTTGGGTGGTTATTTTTTGTTGGGAGAATCCATCAATCTGATGGGGATCACTGGTATTGCGGTGTCGGTATCCGGTATTATCTGGTTTATTCAGGCCAACCGCAAACCCAGAGAGGATAACATTCAACAGCAGCAATTAACCCAGGGACTGATATACGCAACACTCGGTGCTTTGTGTCAGGGATTCGGGTTGGTGTTTGCCAAAAAGGGATTGATGCTGGATGCTGACTACGGCAAACTGATGCCATTACATGCAACATGGATCAGGATGTTCAGTGCAACAGTCATTATTTATGGAGCAGGGGTGTTTAAAACAAATCTTGTTGTCGAATTTAGAGCCATTGCTTTTTCACGAACTATTATGAAACCGGTATTGGTCGGAACCTTATTTGGTCCTGTAATTGGTGTGAGCATGTCATTATACGCAGCATCTTTAATTGAAGTATCGCTGGCACAAACAATCTTTTCCCTGTTACCCATTTCCGTTATACTAACTGCATTTATATTAGGCAAGGAAAAGATAGAAGCCAAATCATTAATCGCGGCCGTGATCAGTGTGGCCGGAGTTTTTGCGCTGGTTTGGAGGGAAGAGTTGTTAATGATGTTTCGTTAACGGTTAGCTAAACAAAGTCTTCCGGAAGGTATCATCCCTAAAGGGATTTTTGTTGTCTAGGATGTTCCATGGTTACCTATGTCGGGTCCCTGACAGGACCGGTTTTACAGCTCAAACACTTTTAGGCAGAGTAGGTGTAGGATGTTTCCCAATCCCGTTAGGGATTAAACATCGGTAGGCCGAGAAGGTGCGAAAGGTTTCCAAAATCCCGTTAGGGATGACACCTCACCCGCGACAAATCACGAACGACATCTCACACGATTGACGTGTCATTTGTTAAAACAAATTCTTCTTACGGAAATAAAACACCCCGATAATGGATAAACCTACTGCGATTCCCATCACAATCCAGAAAGCATGAGGATGATGTTCAAATGGAAGCTCCACATTCATTCCATATAACCTCGCAACTAAAATAGGGAGCGATAAAATGATGGTTACCGAGGTTAAAAACCGAATGGTAATATTCAGGTTGTTGGAAATAATGGATGAATGCGCACCCATCATGTTTCCGAGGATATTGCTGTATATATTGGCCATTTCAATGGCCTGTTTGGTTTCGGTTGTTACATCCTCAATAAGGTCTTCATCCAGTTCTGTTTTTAATGCAGGTAATGATAACCGTTGCAGCCTGTACATCATGAGCTCATTCGATTTTAAGGAAGTGGTAAAGTATACGAGGCTTTTTTCAAAGTTGAGGAGCTGCAGCAGTTCCCGGTTTCGGGTTGCTTTGTGCAGGGTAAGTTGAATTTCGTCTGCTTTGTTATTGATATTTTTGAGGTAACGTAGATATAAAATGGAGGAGCGCAGGAAAATCTGCATAACCATGCGTTCACGTTTTTCGGTGTAAAAATTGCGTAAACGGGCTTCGATTAATGTTTGAATTACTTCGGTTGGTTTACTGCATACCGTAATAATGAGGTCCCGTTTTAAGATAATACCTACGGGAATGGTAATAAAGGGGAGCTCTTCTTCCCATCCCAGATCCAAAGGGATACGGAGCACAATGAGCATGCAGTTTTTATGTTGCTCGGTACGTGCGCTTTCATCCACATCAAGTGGGTCGATTAAAAAGTCGGATGGTACCAGCAACTTTTGCGACAGGTATTCAATTTCTTTCGAACTCGGATTGGTTACATTGATCCAGCAGTCTTTTTCTACGGCTTCAATTTCCTCGAGTTTGTTTTTGATGGTTTTGAAATACTGAATCATATCATTTGATGCTCCGTTGCAAATTCGGCTTTACTGACTGAAATGCAAAGTAAGAAAAGGTCGTTTAAGTTGCATTTAATAATTTGATAATACTAGATCGTTATTTCATCAGATCAAAGTCTTTCAGTATGCCTTGTTGTTTTTCCCATAACCCCGTTTTTTTATTAAACAACAGGAAATCATAACTGCCATCCGGTAAATAGGTTTCGGGGTGACCTTCATCCTGTGGCCTACGCGGTACAACACTTTCGTATATGAGGTACCCTTTTTTTTCTGAGTACCTCAGCGTCATGGTAGCGTTGTTGGCAAATTCGAAAACCATCCGTTTAATGGGTTTTTTATAATGCAGGTCGAAAATGGGAGCACCGAATACGGGTTTGTTGTTTTCGAAATACATCGACTCAACAACTTTTTTATTGCTTAATGCGGTGTGTCCGTTCCAGCCGAGCAATGTATAATAGGTTTGTTTTTTGTAGGTAACAGGAATGATTTTATAATACGTGGCACCCCACCAAAAATTCTGGTCTACGGTAGTATCCAGCACATTTTTGATTTGTTCCGAACGGTCGATGAGCGGGTAGAAGGGGCGCAGATTTGTAGTGTCCTTAATTTTTTTTGCATATACCGGATTGAGTTGAATCACACCGTAATAGTGGAAACGTTCATTGTTCAATACCAGGTTCCAAGTAATAATTCTGAATGCATTATCGGGAGAATAAACAATAGAAACCGACTTCAACGAGTCGAAGCCATAGTAATATGAACCTTTTACGCGCAATGCATAGTTCATGTGTTTCAAGAAATGATACCCGCTGGTCAACCGTTCTTTTTCGTCATACGACAGAATCATGCGTTCTCCCAGTCCGGTCATCCGGATTTGAAGGTCGTTCAGCGTATCAAGGGTTAATGAATCGAGTTGTTGGGCTTTGCACCCGAATGAATAGACTAACAAAAGCGCAAATAGGTATTTCATGAGTACAAAAATAAAAAACGGCACGATGCGAGCACCATACCGTTTCAATTATCTATGCACACTGTTATTTCAACCTTACCTCAAAGCTTATTGTTTTGGTATTACCAGCCTCATTCTTAAATATAATATTGGTGAACGTCACTGTTTTTTCGGTCGAAGAAATAATGTAGGAAACCGTTCCGGAAGTAGCATAATAATCATGTCCCGATATTTCGTCATAATACTGAAGCACCATTTCGGAAGCACCCGGAAGTTTGTCGGAATCACCCATCACGGTAAAGGTTTTGGAGGCACCCGGAAGTTTGGAGTCGCCACTCTGCAACACTAATGATCCCGACCCTGTTTCACAGTAAATGCCAAATAATTTTAATGGAGCCATTACAGCTTCTCTTGCCTGTATGGTATCTTTCACACTGTTCACTTCAATATCACCCTTACCTGTGCAATTTTTTAAGGTTAGGGGATTGATTCCGGTTGAAGGACTTGATGTGGTGGTAGTTGTTGTGGAGGTTTCCTTGGAGTCATCCTCTTTTTTACAGGAAACCAGGGCTGCCAGCATTAAGGCTGCGAATAGGATGGTGGATGTTGTTCTTTTCATAATGGATCTAAAATCAAATAATGGTTTTTATATCCGTTAGACATCTTGCCTGATCTCAACCCCTATTATCTTAAAAAATAAAAAAACGCGGCCCTCCTGAAGAGAACCGCGTTTAGGATTGGGTATAAACCGTTTTAGTTTACTTTTTTGATTACAATGGCTGAAGCACCACCACCACCATTGCAAATACCGGTAACACCGATATTGCCACCTTCATTGTGAAGGATAGAGGTAAGGGTAGCCAAAATGCGTGAGCCACTACTTCCAAGTGCATGGCCCAATGCAATAGCTCCTCCGTATACATTTACTTTTTTAGGATCAAGACCCAACAATTGGTTGTTGATGATTCCTACCACAGCAAATGCTTCGTTCAATTCATAATAGTCAACATCCTTAGCTTCGATTCCTGCCATTTTTAAAGCTTTTGGAATAGCCAGTGAAGGAGCCGTAGTAAACCACTCTGGAGCCTGAGCGGCATCTGCAAATCCAATAATTTCGGCAATAGGTTTCAGTCCAAGTTCTTTCACTTTTTCTTCACTCATCAATACAAATGCCGAAGCTCCGTCACTTAATGGAGAAGCGTTGGCAGCTGTAATGCTGCCAGCTTTATCGAAAACAGGTTTTAGCGTTTTCATTTTTTCCGGATTCCCCTTGGTATATTGTTCGTCCTCTTTTAAGATAATCGGATCTTTGCCACGTACCGGAATTTCTACCGGAATTATTTCATTGTTGAATGCATTTTTTGCAAAAGCAGCTTTAGCTCTTTCATACGATTCGATTGCAAATGCATCTTGTTCTTCCCTGCTGATATTTTTTTCACGTGCACACAGTTCACCTGCGTTACCCATGTGGAAGTCACTGTATACATCCCACAAGCCGTCTTTTACCAAACCATCTGTAATCTGGCCATGTCCCAAACGGTAGCCGTTACGGGCTTTGTCTAAATAATAAGGAACATTGCTCATGCTTTCCATTCCTCCAGCAACTACCACATCGTTTTGTCCCAGCATAATGCTTTGTGCACCCAACATCACGGCTTTTGAACCGGAAGCACATACTTTATTGACGGTTGTTGAAGGCACCGAATTTGGAATACCTGCAAAAATCATTGCTTGTGTTGCCGGAGCCTGACCTAAACCTGCCTGCAACACGCAGCCCATATAAACTTCATTTACGGCATCAGGAGCGATATTGGCTTTTTGCAAAGCACCTTTAATAGCAATCGAGCCCAATTGGGTAGCTGTAAACCCTGAAAGCGCACCACCAAATGTTCCAACAGGAGTGCGGGCTACAGAAACGATAAACACTTTTTTCATCTTGATATAATTACAATTAATTGATAGTAAATTTAGTCGGGCAAATGTAGCAGAAATTGGCAATAATTTGTGCTTTTCTCTACACTGTTCACAGGCTATAACAACCAATGTAATGAGTTGGTTTTGAAAGGGTTTTAAATTGAGTGTAAAAGTTGTGCACGAGGGAGAGCCGTTAGCTATTGGCTTTTAGCCATTGGCTTTATTGTCTTACGTAAGCGATAGTAGTCCGCTGTATCGTGCAGGATTTGTCTGTAGTCCATAGTCGATGGTCTGCTGAACCTTGCGGGAGTTGGAATAATTAACACACTCAACACATCAACACAATTAACATCCTCAACGTAAATAGCCAACAGCTAATAGCAAAAAGCCGATAGCAAATTGCATATTTGTATCGAAACAGCCAACAACGAGGATAGTAGAAAAATGAACAGAGCTTTTATATACGGAGATTTATTGTTTGAAACGATACGGGTTACGGATGGAATTCCGCAGCTGATGAATCTGCATTTTAACCGCTTGCTCCAAAGTGCAAAACTGTTGAAGTTTGAAACGGATTTGACAATGGAGGTTTTTGTGCAAGCCTTACAGCAAAGTGTAGCTGAAAGTAAGCTGCAAGATGCCCGCGTAAGGTTCGTATTGCATCGGGATGCGGATGGTTTTTATACCCCGCAGCATCATAAGACACACTATTTTGTAGAAACATTTAAGTTGGATACGACTCCTGTAGTGTCTTTAAATATGGGGATATACACGGATAACTATAAATCCTGCAATGAACTTTCATCCATCAAAAGCGGCAATGCACTGCTGTATGTTATGGCCGGTATTTTCGCTAAGGAGCGAGGATGGGACGATGCCATTCTGCTAAATGAACACGGTTGTTTATGTGAAGCAACCAGCTCCAATATTTTTATGGTGAAACAGGAAAGGGTATTTACTCCTGCCTTAACCGAGGGTTGTGTAGCAGGAGTAATGCGTGCGCATACACTCGAAAAGCTGCGCCATGCCGATTATGAAGTCCATGAAACGGTAATCACTATGGAACAATTGATGGATGCTGATGCTGTGTTTTTAACCAATGCAATCCGAGGGGTGATACACGTATCTGCTATTGAAGGAAAATCGTTTCAATCCTTTACTTTAAAATCCTCAATATGAGAATGCATGTTGTTGTATTTTTGGTATTGCTAGGAGTGTCAGCCACAGCGCAGGTTCAATTGATTGCCGACAGTTCTTATGTAAGTGATGGCGCATTGATGTTACGCTTTAAACTGGTAAATACAACTGACCATACCATTTCAATATCTATTGACAACCGGAGGTCGTTAAGGCAACTTAACATGTCACACACGGCAGCAGAACTTTTATCCTCCATACCACTCAGCTTTATTTTGTTTTATCACAAGGATAAATTCATAAATGAAGCCCCCAACATTTGTGATAATCAACAGCCACAGAGGGAAACGATCCGTATCATGCAGGGGCAGCGCCATACATTGTTATTTCAAACGCGCTGCTTGAGTGAAACAGTTTTAACGCAATTGAACAAAGGACATACATTGGCCTATAAAATGTATATCCGCTATGAAGACATGGGTGTGATGAAAACCATCAACACGGAACAGGAAAAACTTAAGGTGAAGAAGCCGAAGTTTTAGTTCTCATATGCCAATACTGGATTTTCAAGAGAAATCTTATTCAGTTTGAGTTCGTAATGTTCCAAAAGGCTCAACCATGGTTTAAGCGGATCCAGTTTTTTATAGTATTGAATCCCACTCAATAGGTTTTGCCTGAAAGAAGTATAATATTTTACTTGTTTGGAAGTGAGGGGGGCAGTTAGTTTCAGGAGATCTTTCTTCAGGTAATCAATATACATTTTCAGCTCGTTTACAAACATATGAGGTCGCTCTATACTGTTTAATAAACTGGCTCTTCCATAAATATGATCAACCATTTGGTTTAGCTTAAAGATTCCTGAGAAGTATACTAAGTTTGGTCCGGGGCAAATTGTGACGGCATTCATATTAAGTTTTTGAGTCGGGTCATTCAATTGGTAACCCACAGCCGAAAGGCCTTCGCACAGACAATCTTTTTCTGTTATGTCGGCCAGTTTTTGCTTGTATACAGGAGGCGTTAACGCCAATGTATTTAATTCCCGGATTTTAAGGTGCTGATATTTGCGTGATGCCGTGCATAATGTTTTTGGCGTAAACTCGGTATTAAAACTTAAGTGTTTGCGCATACATGGACTTCCCGGTTTCCCACTTTCAATGCGCTTCATGCGTTGTTTTTCGGCCGAACTTTTCCGGAAATTATTAAAGGGCACTCCCAATGGTGATGCTCCGCTTAAGTAGTAGTCATCCGGTGTGGCACAGGCTAAATCTTTTAATGTTTCTTCATCTACGTTGGTAGCTTCAGGAACCAATAAGAATGGACTGCCCCAACCCGTTGCATCCATGCAATAGTGTGTGCGTAAAAAATGATCTTCGGATGCCGTACCGATGCCCCCCTGAACTGTGAAACGAATATTCTCATTTTCGGCTAGTATCGGTTGTTTTTTGCCAATTAGGGCTACATTAACCAACACTCTCAATTCACGTGTCAGTTCGTTCTGTTTCTCTTTAAATTCTTCTAGCACAGGTCCCATCAAATAACCATCGGTAGCAAAGGCATGACCTCCGCAATTTAGTCCCGATTCAATTCGGAACTCAGATACCCAAACACCTTTTTTAGCCAGAAATTTTCCCTGAATGGAGGCTGACCGAAAATCACTTACTTTAATAATCACACGTTTGCGGATGCGCTGCTCATCGTCAGGGAAAAAGTCGGGGAAGGTTTCGAGGTAAGAATACAAACGGGGGTTTAAACCGGCCGAAAAAATAACTGACGATTCTAATGTACTGTTTGCATAGCCACGCAACGCTGCCAAAGCTTCTGAGAACAACTCAGGATCCATGTTCTTCATGTCTGAATGGTAATTGTGACCATCAATTTTGGTCATTATATTTACATCGATACTCCCAGGAAGAATATGTTCCCTCAATTGATTCTGAAGATTTACCTGCGCTGCACCACTTGCCTGAAGCATTCTGAAATAGAGCTTTTTTACCACACTCTCGTCCGGTAACAGTGTGAAATATTTAGTGATTTCTGTTCCGGCAGTATATGATTCCTGCTTGAGTATGTCGATTTGTTTATGAACCAGTTCTTTAATAAGGTTCAAATATTCAGTGATCCGTTTGGCCCTGTAATCAAAGGTTGTTTTAAAAACAGGATGAAAGGCTATATTATTTTTAACGGCATGAAAGTGCCGCATTTGTTCCACCAGTTCATCCTGTACAACCGATATTACGGAAGAAATACCAAAACGAGCTACTTTAACCGGTGTGTCAATCGAATAAGCCAGTCCAAGTACTGGTATGTGAAAAGTGTGTTGTGAAGTCATTTGCGGTAATTGATCATGTATAAGAATATCGGTTGCAAAGGAAGCAACATTGCATGTTCAAAAACTTGACGGACATCACGTTTTCAGTGCGAGTAGTTCAATCTTATACTTTATTGATTGAAATAAATCACGTTCTGTTTACCGGAAATAAAAAACACCCCGCATGGAGGTGTTTTTTTATATGTTAAAAAAAGTGTTACAATAATGTATTGGCAAGATTGGCCAGCTCACTGCGCTCGCCCTTTTCGAGGGTAATATGCGCATACATCGGGTTGTCTTTCACACGGTCAATCAGGTAGGATAAACCATTGGATTGAGAGTCGAGGTAAGGGGTATCAATCTGGAAAATATCTCCTGTAAAGACCACTTTGGTACCTTCGCCAGCACGGGTAATGATGGTTTTAACTTCGAGTGGAGTCAGGTTTTGTGCTTCATCAATGATAAAAATGATATTGGATAAACTGCGTCCCCGGATATACGCCAGTGGAGATACAACCAGCTTCTCCTGGTTCACCATGTCTGTAATTTTCTGATACTCCTTATCGGTTTCTTTCCATTGGTTTTGAATGAGTTTTAAATTATCCCACAACGGTTCCATGTAAGGGTTCACTTTTGATTTGATATCACCCGGCAAAAAACCAATGTCTTTATTGCTCAATGGAATTATCGGACGAGCCAAATAGATTTGGCGGTAATCCTGTTTTTGTTCCATAGCTGCCGCTAAGGCTAGCAAGGTTTTTCCGGTTCCGGCAACACCCTGAATGGAAACTAGCGAAATGTTTTTGTTGAGCACCGCATGCATCGCAAATGTTTGTTCGGCATTGCGTGGTTTGATACCGTATGCATTCCGTTTATCAATCCGCTCCAGACTTTCATTTTCAGGATTGAAATAACACAACACCGCAGCTTTGTTGTTTTTTAATATGTAATAATTGTTGGCAGGTGGTTTTTCATCAAATAACATTTCATACGAAACAAAACCTTCTGCATAAATGCGGTCGATGACACTTTGTTTCACATTTTCAATAACCGTATTTCCGGTGTGCAGGTCGTTTACATTTTTGATCTTTCCTGTTTCGTAATCTTCGGCAAGCAAATCAAGAGACTTCGCCTTTAAGCGCAGGTTCACATCCTTGGTTACCATAATTACTTTCCGGTCAGGATTTTCATCGCGCATGGCAATAGCCCCATTGAGGATGCGGTGATCTGCTTTGCGTTCACCAAATACACGCTCGGCATCTACACTGCCACGCTCATGCATAATTACTTTAAACTTTCCGCGACCACGTCCGTTGATCGGAATCCAGTCGCTTAAGGTATACTCACCCGAAAGTTTGTCGAGAAAACGAATGAACTCACGTGCTTCAAAATTGATGGTATCGTTTCCCTTTTTAAAATTGTCGAGTTCTTCCAATACGGTTATCGGAATGGCCACATCGTGCTCCTGAAAGTTTTTCACAGCCTGGTGGTCATATAAAATAACGGAGGTATCCAGAACGAAGATTTTTTTGTCGGCCGCTTTTACGGAAGTCGTTTTTGTAGCAGAGGTTTTGGTTGCAATTTTTTTGGCCATAATACGTGGTGTAAACGGTGATATATTCTATGAATATCAAATTTTATGAATACGCTATGAATTAAACCTGAAAAGTTGTGAACACCTGTGGAGAAGCGCAGGAGTAGACCTTGGCAAAAACATAAGTGTGTGATGGAGAGGGGAGATGTTGCCTTCGGCTCCGCTCAGGCAACGCGGCTCTCCAATAGTATCAAGTATCCTCTTCGCAGTTGCTTAATAGAACTTTTGAAATCCGATCGCTGCCCTTACCTCTGCCATTGTTTTATCGGCACTGTCTCCTGCTTTTTCGGCTCCCAGTTTGGCTACTTTTCCCAGGTATGAAGTATCGTTGTAAATGTCTGCTATTTTGGTACGGATGGGCGTGAGGAATTCGATCATATCTTCGGCCAATTGTTTTTTCAGATCACCATAACGGATGCTGCAATTTGCATAAGAGTCGGTGAAATGTGCTAAGGTGTCAGGGCCTGATACCATCGCCATCAAATCAAATAGATTTTGCACTGCAGCAGTGGGAGTCGTATTGGGTTCAGTTGGTCCGGTATCGGTAACTGCTTTGCTCATTTTTTTGCGGATAACTTCAGGTGAATCCGATAAACAAATGACATTGTTATCTCCATCACTCTTGCTCATCTTGCCACCACCCTGCAACCCCGGAACTTTTACCAGCTCGGTACCATAATTGAATGCATATGGTTCAGGAAAAATTGCTGTTTGGTAGATACGGTTGAAACGGTTTCCGAACGTACGTGCCATTTCCAGGTGTTGTTCCTGGTCTTTACCCACAGGCACTTTCACCGCTTTATGCATAATGATATCAGCAGTCATCAGTACCGGGTATGTTAATAATCCGGCATTCAAATTATCTGGTTGAGATTTTGCTTTTTCTTTGAAAGATGCAACACGTTCGAGTTCTCCTTTGTAGGCATGCATATTCAGCAACATGTACAACTCAGGAATTTGCGGTATATCACTTTGCATATAAATGGTGCAAGCATCCGGATCAATGCCACAGGCAAGGTATTCGGCCAGCACTGTACGCACATTCAAGTGCAGGTCTGCCGGATTGGGATGTGTGGTTAAGGAATGGTAATCAGCAATGAAAAAATAGCATTGAAACTCATGCTGCATTTTTACAAAATTCTTCACTGCACCCATGTAATTTCCCAGGTGTAACTTGCCCGTAGGGCGGATTCCGCTTACAACAATTTCTTTCGCCATATCAACGGCAATGTTACTCATTTCATACTAATTTTAGAAATGTACGTTTTGCTTTTGGCTCTCGGCCTTTAGCTGTTGGCGAATATTATGGATGGTGACTGTTGAGATTCAAATGGATATCCTGTTAAACCGCAGCGGGCGCAACGGTGGCGCAGCGTGTTGTCACGGGGATACGATTAGCTGTTGGCTATATGCGTTGGGGATGTTAATGGTGTTGTCGACTATTCCGATTTTTACACGACACAATGAACCACCGACTACGGACCATGGACCTCCCGCACGACAATAAAAGCCAACAGTATAACCACATAAAAGTCACATAAATTTGTGTTTTAGAAATGGTACCAACTCCATACATTTGTTTTTTTATGATTGATAAAAGTATCTACGAATTATTGGAGGAGAATCACTCGTATGCATCTGTATTACATTGGTGCGGAATTGATGCGTTTGATTACCTTGGAGAAACGCTGGAAGATGTATGCCGCATTAAAAACCTGAACATGAACAATGTGAAGGAGGCCCTGCTTCAACTCAACGATAAGAATGATCATAGTTTTGCACGTCTGCAGCGTATGTCGCCATCAGAAATGTGCAACCACCTGCAGCATACCCATCACCATTACTCGCAGCGCATGTTGCCTGTTATTGAGCACCATATTCAGCAAACGGCCTTGCAACACCATAAGAGCTATCCACAGCTGTTATTGCTCGATAAGATCTTTGCCACCTTTAAACAGGACTTTTTGCAGCACATCCGGTATGAAAATGAGGTGTTGTTCACCTTTATCAAAAAGCTGGAGCGGTTTACCATCAGTTTCAACAATTCGTTATGGGTGGAGTTGAAGGATTTTTCGATGGGCGATTTTATCATGAAACATCACCATGATGACGATGATATGCACAATATCCGCAAGTTGCTGCACAATTACGAGGTAACCCAGGATGACCACCTGGCCTATAAAGTGCTGATGCATGAACTCAAAAGTTTTGAAAGTGACCTAAAGGCACATAGCCTGATTGAAGAGGATATGCTGATTCCGCGCGCCATCAAAATGGAGGAAAAGCTTACTCAGAAAGCCGGTGAGCTAATTCGCTTAAACTGATTCTCAGGCTACAAGCGCTTTCGCAAAGAATTTTCTAATATTTTTTTTGTATAAATCATCTCTCCGCTTACTTTTGCACCGGAGAGTTGGCAGAGTGGTCGATTGCGGCAGTCTTGAAAACTGTTGTCTGTCATAGGACCGGGGGTTCGAATCCCTCACTCTCCGCCAGTATTGAGTCCTGGTTCGTGAGAACCGGGATTTTTTATGTCCGGACGGTCCAAACCAAAGTTTGAGCACGTCCGGACATAAAAAATACCGGAGAGGCACAGCCTCCGGGGTATAAATAACTGAAACCCACTCCCAACAGGATCATGCAATACTCCCTCCCCCTAATTCCCAGGCTTTTACATTTTACATTCAGGTTTTACATTTTGCGGTTTCAATGCGAGATAAATCAACCTTAATTGCCTCAGTTTATTGAGCAGACCTCTGTTTTACAGAAACACTCATGTTTTTTACAATACTGATTTTACTTTTTTTCTCATTGTAGCATTGTATCCCTCACAGATTTACCAATTGGCACTAAAGAACCAATTTTTACGCATTTTGAACTCTTTGATCAGCATCAAGTGATCTTTTGAAAAGTATTCTGAATCTTGCAAAAAAATAAAAACGATGCTTACCGATATCATTCCAAAACTGCCAATGCGTGACAAGACAGTAACACGCAATTATTACGTTGACAAGTTAGGCTTCCAATACATAGGAAGTGACGACTTTGATCACTATTTGATTGTAGAGAAGGACAATTTGCAAATTCATTTTTTCGAGTTTAAAACACTTGATCCCAAAGAAAATTACGGCCAAATCTACATCCGAACAGACAATATAGATGAGTTGTATCAAACAGTATTAAAAAATAAAGTCGACATTCACCCAAACGGACATTTGGAAAATAAACCCTGGCAACAAAGAGAATTTTCTTTGCTTGACCCGGACAACAACTTATTGACTTTTGGACAGCATAAAAACTAGCAGAAACGAAATAGCGCAACGAACATGGGCTTTGCAAAAGTTGAGGTTCGGTGCCATGGATAAACTGTTTGAGTTAAAAAGCATGGCTATCTGCTGTTATCGGTGGGCGTGTATGTTATCTTTTTTATTGTGTTGCAAATTTGGAAACCTTTAAGTTGCTTTTGAAGGTTTAAATCGCAAGTTTTACAAAAGGAAGATGGATCATTGTTTCATACTCTAGCATCAATAAGAATTACTGACAAACGCATCGATAAAACGAGACATGGAAAAATTTAAGAGGGTGTTAATCATTACAATCTTATGCACTTTGTGTACAAACTATTCTTATGGACAAGGTTGTAGTGACGCAGGTTTATGTACTGTGAATAGCCATAAGCCACATAGTTCGGACAGTACGGTTGCTTTGAATAATCAATTCAAGACCGGGGCTTTTTTTGGCAAGGCAGACCACGCTATTGCTGTATATGGCGGTTATATTGAGTATAACAGGCAAGTGGGTAAGAAACTTGGACTTGATGTTAAACTGACAACACTTGCCCAACAGGGAAATGGTATAGCTGTTTTCGGATTTTCGGACATTTTTATCAATGCCAATTATAGGGTGGGCGAAAAAGTAACGCTTACGGCAGGTGCAAAAATTCCACTTTCAAGTGCAGCTAAAATGGATGGCAATCTTCCACTTCCAATGGACTATCAAGCAAGCTTAGGAACTTTTGATTTGCTATTTGGAATAGGGTATGAAATCAAGAAGATTCAATTTGTAGCAGCCATTCAACAGCCATTAACACAAAACGACAATCAGTTTATTGCGGGTTCTTATCCGGCAAATTCCAGGTTGAGAACTTTTCAATCAACCAATACATTTCAAAGAAGCGGAGATGTTTTGTTACGAGTTTCTTATCCGCTAAATATCCATCCCAAACTCACAGTGACACCAAGTATTTTACCAATCTATCACCTCGCAAATGACAAATACACGAACGAGTTGAATGTTGAAACAGCAATTAAAGGTTCTCAAGGATTAACACTAAATGGAAATGTTTATGTTGACTATGAGATAAATAACAAAAACAGGCTTCAACTTAATTTCGGAGCTCCATTTATTTATAGAGAGGCACGACCGGATGGCTTAACAAGAAGTTTTATTGCAAATGTAGAATACAGCATAAAATTTTAACTGCAACTTTTCCCACCCTGCAAGACTCTTACAAGTAATGATTAAAAGACTTATTGTATTCATGCTCTTTAGCACAACTCTAGCACATGCACAGGAATCAGAGTGTGCGGCTGCTTTGTTGCAGGTGAAACAAGATAGTCTCGTCCATTTTGTGAAAATATTAAGTGGGAGAGAGCCTGCAATCATTAATGGGCAACAGGAAGTCATAACCTCCCGTTTTGCGAGCCATCCCGGAAACAACTTAGCTGCAGATTACCTCAAACAAACACTTACCGGTTATGGATTTACGGTGCAGGATATTCCGTTCAGTAGTTCGGGAAGAAATATTGTGGCGTATAAAAATGGTACCGCTTTACAAACACAGGCCTACATTTTAGGAGCTCATTATGATTGTGTGGGCAACGCTACCATGGCTTTTCAGGGAGCAGATGATAATGCAAGCGGTGCAGCTGCATTGCTGGAGGCAGCGCGGGTATTACAGTCAACATACTTTCCATATACTATCATCCTCGCGTTTTGGGATGAAGAAGAAAACGGATTGCTGGGAAGTAAGGCATTTGCTCCCGATGGTCCGCTGGGTTTTTGGGATGTGAAAGCTACCCTTAACCTGGATATGATCGGGTATGATGGAAATAATGATTCACTTGCCATGATCCATACCTTTCCGGTAGGGAATTCGGTATCACTGGCCTCAAGGTTGGCTGAGATCAATGAAAAGTATGGAACAGGCTTGCAAACGACCATTAAAAATCCGGGCGACAAATCTACCGACCAACAATCATTCTGGATAGTGGGAGCAACAGCTGTCGGGCTCACCGAAGATTATAATCATGATTTTAATCCCAATTGGCACTTATGGAGCGATAGTATTGAAAATATGCACCTTCCGTATTTCACCAACATGAGCAAAATGGCCATTGCTGCTATTTGTGATATCAGTAAAACAGGGAAACTTACAGGTGTAGCGGAAGAGCAAGTATTGGTGTACAATAGCTATCCTAATCCTGTTCGGGAGGTGTTGCATATGGAGCTGAGTAAACCTGTAACGGATGCAATGATGCGGGTATTTAGCCTTACAGGAGTATGCGTGCAAATGCAATTATGTAGTGGGAAGAAACTGTTTCTTCAAACAGCAGCATTGCCCGCAGGATATTATATTGTTGAAATACGTTCGGAGGAGGGGGTTGTAAACAGGAGTTTTATTAAGGGGAACTGAGACTTTAGGGAATGCAGAGACGCGAAATCTGCGGGAAATAACTTTCCGGAAGATTTTGTTTTGGTTCTTTTAAAATATTTCCTATTTAATATTTTGTATTGCTTCGATTCCGGTTGCTATCGGGACGAGCTTTGATGTTTCTCTTTTAAGCCGAAGCGCGTGTAAGTGAAACTAACGTTTCGTTGATAGCCGCAAAATTGGGTAGATCTCCCGGACTTTCCAATATTTCTGCATATTGAATGATTCCGTTTCCATCAATTACAAAAGCCGCACGTTTAGATACACCTTTCATTCCAAAAGCAGGAAATACTTCATGCAGTGCCCCATAAGCGGTTGATACATCCTTGTTAAAATCAGATAACAAATCGAATTGCAGCTTTTGTGCCTCCTTAAATTTTTGAAGGGTAAATAAGGAATCGACAGAAATAGCAACTACATCTGCTTTGTCGTTTTTATATTCTCCAATAGCATCCCTTACTGTACATAATTGGGTAGTACAAACACCGGTGAAGGCAAGGGGGAAAAAATGCACAATCAATGTTTTGCCTTTAAAATCAGTAAGCGAAACTTCTTTTTTGTCGGTATTGAATAATGCGAAATTCGGTGCCTGATCTCCTTTATGTAAAGCCATATGGTTAATAGTAGTTATATGATGTGGTAACAAAGGATGTATCAAAAAGGTTCTTAAGCAAGAACTCTTTTTATGATCCTGAGTTTGTGGGAGTAGTTTCTGTTTTCGATATTTAAAATGCCGTAGGAATCAATATTGTCGATTCGCACACGGCCCGAAGCATGGATAATGGTATGTGGATCGAGCATGATACCCACGTGTGTGATGCGTCCTTCGTCATTGTCAAAAAACGCAAGATCTCCCATTCGGGTTTCTTCCAGAAATGAAACGGCTTCACCTTGTTCGGCCTGTTGGTATGCATCACGTTTAAGGTCAACACCGATACACCTGAAAACGGTTTGGGTAAATCCTGAGCAATCAATTCCGAAAGGTGTTTTGCCACCCCATAAATAAGGAGCATTGACAAACTGACGGCTGATATAACTGATGTCCTTAGCTGTTTGATGTGTTTGTTTGTTGGTAACCTCCATCGGGTTGCCATTGATATAGCAGAATGCTCCGTCATAATCGGGTAACAGACTTCCGCAGGGCGCCATAATAAAACCGGGTGTGGCCTGAATGATGGCAAAAGGAAAATCACTCACCGGTTTAAACGATGTTGGTTCGGTTGTGAGTACAGTAATTTGTTTGGTACTTACCCAGCCTTCATACTCATCGGTAGTTGTTTTGATGTGTGTCCAGTCGCCTTCCGTTTTTTCAGTAATGGTAAATGTTTCACCGAACAACAAAGTGGAAACAATTTCACTACGGCTGTCGGCTTCCTTGCGAAGCGGGATACTACTTAAGCTGCAAATACCTTTATTCATAATATTTGATGTCAAAAGTAGCAACATTTTTGTATACTTGAGCACCAAACCAACAAATATGATTCAATTGGATCTCTCGTATCTCGAAACCATTTCAGGAGGTGACCAGGCATTTATCAAAGAAATGCTCACCATGTTCCTTAGTAGTACTTTTCCCGAAATTGAGGAACTAAGGGAATATGCTGCCAAAGGTGAATGGGATAAACTTGGTACAACAGCACATAAGATGAAAGCACCATTGCAGATGCTTGGTGCTCCCATTGTTTCCGAACTGGTGTTGGAGCTAGAGTTGATGGGTAAATCCAAACAACATACTAATACAGCGGTGCAAAAGGTGGAAACACTTGCAGGTTATATTCTGGAACTCGAAACAGATATTCGCAAAGTTATTGAAGCATAAAAAAAGCGGCCTAAGCCGCTTTTTTTACTTTAACAATTTAAGACGCTCTTTGGCCTCCTTGTTTTCAGGATCCAACGTCAACGTTTTATTGTAGTATTCTTTTGCTTTCGCATTGTTATCTGTTTTGATATAATACACACCCAGATTGTTGTATGTATTGATTAGGTTTTTCTTGTATTTATCAGGTGTTGCTTCGGTAAGGCTTAAGTATTTTTCCCAGAAGTCTTTTGCTACTGTTGTTTTAAACTCAGGATCAATAAATGCAGCATTTGCACCTCTCCAGTAATAACCATCGGCATAATCAGGTTTGATTTCCAAAATCTTGGCAAATGCACTATCGGATTTAGCATATTGTTTACCATAATACGCAGCCAATCCCAATAACTGATAATCTACCAACTGAACTTTTGGTGTAACCGAAATGTATTTCTCAAAATATATTACCGATTGGTCAAAGCGTTTCAGCTTATTGTAAATCATTGCTGATTCTTTAATAAGCTCAACTTTATTAGGATCCATTTCAATTGCTTTATTGATGTTCACTATCGCCAAACTATCCTTGCCTTTAATACGTGCATACAATTTACCAAGGTATTCATAGTCGTTCGAGAGGATTTTCTTTACATCAATATTAGCCATGAAAAACTCTAATGCATTTACACCCGGTTGGAATTTAGTAGTGTCTTTTGTTTCGTTTCCTACTTCATAATAACTGTATCCGGCCAAACGGAACAAATACAAATCTGATTTATCTGTTTGTTGCAGTTCGTTGATAAGTGTTAATGCTTCACCATATTCCTTATTGCGGAAAAGGATACGTGCAAAACGCGCTTTATTAGCATTACTCGGTTCCGAATTTTGAAGGTATTTCTGGAAGGTTTCTTTTGCCTTGGCATATTGTTTCGACAAAGAGTAGTACTCTGCAAGGTTTTTTAATGCAGGAGCATAGTTAGGGTCAATCTCCAATGCACGGTCCAATGCCGATTTGGTAGCATCGGCATTTTTTACACGCAACCATATATTGGATACACGTGTGTATGCTTTGGGATTGTTTTTTTGCAATGAAATGGCATCTTCGTATTGGATGGCAGCCGGACCTGCATTGCTAGGATCTTTTTCCAGGTAAACATCTCCTGTTGCAATCAATACATCATAGTTCTTCTTATCCAGCTCCCGCGCAGCCTCCACCAATGTTACAGCTTCCGGTATCATTTTGTTTTCACCCGATATCATGGCATTGGCTACCACAAGCAGTGCATTTACGTCCTTGTAACGACCGTCTTTGGTTTTGCTGAATGAAAGTGCCTTGTCGAAAAGACCTTTTGCTTCCTCTCTTTTTTCGTTGGCTAAAGCCAATTCACCCAATCCTGCATAGTTCATCGGATTGATTGGTTCGGCTGCGATACCGGCTGTGTATGCCGCACGCGCTTCACTTTCCTTGTATAAGCTCCATTGAGCCTGTCCTAAATAATAAAAATTGGCACCTTTGGTTGGTTCCTGTTGGGTAAGTGAGGTAAAAATACCCCTTGCTTTTTCGTACTGTTCAAAGTCTAAAGCCTGCAATCCGTCAGTAATGGTTTGTGCAAATGCCGCTATTGAACTCACGGCCATCAATACAACTACACTTAACTTTTTCATGTTCATCATCTGTATATATTTCTCTTGGTTATTTTAAATCAATAATTCGGATAGGGGCTGTTGCCGGTACCAATCCGCTTTTTAACACGATCCGCTGACCGCTGTCGCTGGCAACAAAGCTTGCAAACCCCGTGCCTAAACCCACACGTGGTTCACGCAGGGTAATTTGAACCGTTCTCCACAAGGGGTATTGTTTGAGCGCCACGTATGCCTGAAAAGGTTTCATGCTCGTTGATTCGGCTGTTTCAGGGTTTACCGGAACTAGGCTCACCACATGGATCCTGTTCATAAAACTATTGCTCGTGGAATCGTCCCGGTCGCTGATCCAGCTTACGCCAATAAGTCCGATACTGTTTGCATGTGTTTCAACGTAATCAATTACGGCTTTGTTATCGCTTACAGCAAAACAATGTTTAGCCAGTTCTTTTCCGTTGAGTACACTGTCTTTCAAATGGCGCACCGCACCCGATTTGGGGCTGTCGAACACGACCTGAATAGGGGAGACCGGGTTTTTGGCATTGAGATCTTTCCACGTTGTATAGGTTCCATCCAGAATGGCTTTAACCTGCTGCATATTCAGAATAGTATCTTTGGAATCCTTGTTCATGATGATAGCAATGGCATCCTTGCAAAAGGGTGCATAACGTGCTGTAATGGTAGCCTTATCCAATACGGCCTTTTCCTCAGGCAATAACTCACGCGAGGTGATGGCGATGCGTGCTGAATCTTTTACCAGCAATTGCATGGCATCATACTCATTGGTGTAAATTACGTTTAAATGTGCCGCAGGGTAAAGGGATTCAAACACTTCTACTTCTGCTTCCACAATAGGACGCAGGCTTTCATCTGCAGCAATAGTAATGGTACCGCTGGTGGCAGTATCCATATTCTTTCCATTTTTATCGGGACTGCCACATGCCAGTTGAAGGGTGGCGAAAGCCAGTATAAGATAACCGGTTGGTTTCATGGTGTTATGATTTTATTAGCCGGTACAACCGGAATGCTCCATACAAAAAAAGCATGGCCGCAAATATATACCTTATTGTGGTATCAATGCTTGCAAACATTGGCATAATGACTATTGCAACTGCCATTGTGAAATAAAAAATAGCCATGATAACTCCGAAATACTTCAGGATCATGGCTACTTTCGATTCACGGTCTTGGGGTGTTTTGTCCAAAATCGTTTTGGTATTAAATCGTTATTGTAATCTGAATACAACCGGTAACGTAAATCGCACCGGAATGGCCTTACCATTTTGTTTTCCTGGTCTCCATGGTGGCATTGTTTTCACAACACGCATGGCTTCTTCTTCACATCCCCATCCCAGTTTGTAACGGCCTTGTGCATCTTTACTGATTACTTCAATCTGTGATATTTTACCATCAACTCCTACAACAAACGAAAGGATTACTTTTCCTTCAATGCTGTTTTCTTTAGCGTTTGGCGGATACTGGATGTTTTTCTGTAAAAACGTCATCATCTCGCCCTCGCCACCTTCAAATTGAGGCATTTGTTCAGCAAAGGTTACAATTTCCGGTCCGGCATCACCTGTAACACCATCTCCGCTTTCCAGCAAACTGGCATCAACTCCGTTGGCGTCACCTTCTTCAGTTTTTACGGCTGCTTCCTTATCCTTCATGTCTTCCTGGGTTGGTGGCGGTTCATCCGGCACTTCCTCATCAGGTTTAATTTCGGGAGGAGTAAACTTCACAGTTGATTTCAAAGGTGGTGGTGGTTCAGCCGGTGGGGGAGGCGGTTGATCCTTGTCTACAGGAGGTGGCTCTTCGAGCGTATTTACCTCCACTACTTTTACTTCTTCTACATCTTTCGGAACCAATCCTTCAATGTAGTTAATGATAACTGGAGCTGAAACGGCTAACGTAAAAAATACGATAGCGTACAAAATTCCTTTGTTGGTGTTCTTGTCGCTTTCTTTGCGCAATACGTACGCACCATATTGTTGGTTACGTCCGCTGAACACCATGTCAACCCAGTTATTAGCGAATATGTTTATTTTTCCTAATGCCATGATATTATTCCAGGTTTACAGTTTTAAGCATCTCTAATTCAATAGGAGTGATGTCTACAATGGCATAACGACCAATATTGCAAATCAACATCTCATCCAGAATGTCAATCATATTTTTATAGTTCGACTTATCTGTAGCTTTAATAACCACTATCAAACCATCTTCATATCCTTTAATTCTGTTCGCATTGGCACGGTATGTAGCTTCGTTGATATTACCTATATTCAATTGTTCTTTGTATATAGCAATCGAATCAACGTATGGATTGCGTGCTTTGTTTTCACGTAAAAGTGTTGCGCGGATACCGCCTTTGCTGTAATTGGTAATTTCTGGAGTTTCCGGCTCACCTGTTTTAGGGTTGATGAAATAATAAACTACTTTATCATCCTGTGTTAAGAGTAACGTTACAGCCTGAGATGCTTTTACCTTGGTTTTTTCCTCCTCGGTTTTTACATTTTTATCAGGCATATTAATTTCCATTGTTTTCGGCTTGTTCATGCTCGTGGTGAGCATGAAGAAGGTGATAAGGAGGAAACCTAAATCCACCATTGGCGTAAAGTCAACGCGGGTCGACATCTTCTTGCCTCTCTTCTTCCCGCCTTTATGTTTCCCACCGCCACCATCTGCTGCTATTTCTGCCATCTATGTTTTCGTTTAATGGTTGTTGTTAATTATAAAACGCTTTATTACTCACCTTTTTCCATGTTGGTAATAAAGTTGAAACGGTTCACCTTTTTATCCTGAAGGGTAGCAATTACCTGCTTCACTTTCGGATAAGCCAATTGACCGTCACCTTTTACTGCAACGCGAACATCCTTATTCAATAAACGTGTTTGCCAGATCCAGTCGGCCAGCTCATTATTGAGCGAGTCGGTTGGAATACCAGGTTGTACTGCTTTTAAGCGCTCCTCACTTTTCATATCAAGCAAGGCAGGCAACTGAGCAATGGGTGTTCCGAAAGTGGAAAGCAACGAAAACTCCTTAATTTGAGCAGGTGTAAAGGTAACTTTATAACGTTCTCCCATGCGTTGGATAAGTTGTTCTTTGGTTTGTTGTCCGTCAACACCAAAAAACACGCGTCCGTCCTTATCAATGGTTAACAAAATAACGTCTGATTCGGGCAATAATATTTGCGATACCGATGAAGGGGTATCTACGATAACCGGTTCATCGGGTTTAAACTTCGTAGCAAGCATGAAAAATGTAAGCAAGAGGAACGCTACGTCCGTCATTGCCGTCATATCCACGCTGGTGCTTTTACGAGGTACTTTTACTTTAGGCATTTTGTGTTAAAATTAAATGTTTACAAAATTGAAAACTCGAGGGCAATTGCCCTTTGTATTTCCCTAAAGGTATTATTTATGCGAAGCAGCAAATTGCTGAGTGATAGTAAAACCAGCCTCATCAATTGTGTAAGTAACTTTATCAATTTTAGTTGTGAACACATTGTACATGATGGTAGCCAAAGCAGAGTTACCGATACCCAATGCGGTATTGATAAGTGCCTCAGAGATACCATTAGCCAACGCTACCGAGTCAGGCGAACCTGCACTTGCCAAAGCCGAGAACGCCTTGATCATCCCGATTACCGTTCCCAATAACGCTACAAGTGTTGAAACCGAAGCCATGGTAGCAATAATTACGAGATTTTTTTCCAACATCGGCAATTCAAGTGAAACTGATTCTTCGATTTCTTTCTGGATAGCCAATACTTTTTGGTCTTTATCCATACCCGAAACAGATTCCATTTCTCTGTATTTGATCAACGCTGATTTTACAACGTTTGCTACCGAACCTTGTTGCTCATCGCAAGCTTTCAAAGCAGCATCAATATTACCTGCAGCAAGCTGTGCTTTTACTTTGTGCACAAATGCATCGGCCGAACCTTTACCTGAAGCTTTCGCCAATGTAAGGAAACGTTCGATAGAGAAAGTAATACTCATTAATACCAACGAAAGAAGGATAGGTACGATGAATCCACCTTTGTATATAAGGCCCAAAATGTGACCAACACCTTCTTGTACCGGATGATTTTTAGGGTCGCCACCTTCAAAGTTGGATGGATTTCCCATAACAAACATGTAAATACAAATACCAACGGCAATTAAAACCGGGATAGCGAATGAAGCAAATAAACTTTTGAATTTGCTTTCTTGTTTTTGAGTTTGAACCTTGTTCATGTTATTATGCATTTTTAAAGTGGAGCAAAAAAAGGATAAAAAATCAATTTATAAAGCGATTAACGTAAATTTTATATTGGGATGGGCGCTTTGTGAATAACTTGCTTCAGACCTTTTTACCTCCAAAACGCATCACAACGAGCAAATCGTACAATCAATTGTCTGCTAACCGTAAAGATACAAAGAGCGTCAAATTTTGCAAACGGTTGTCTGAAGGCGTTACGAAATGCAGTATCAGGGCTCATGCCTGTTGATTATCATTGGATTAAATTGCAGGCTGTTGGCGATTGTTTTTTTTGCTGTTGGTCAGGTATCTGCTATCCCAGATTCGGCAACTTCCTAGGGCTATTTTTTAATGATCTTAAACTCGGTTCTGCGGTTCTGTTTGCGGCCGGCTTCGGTTTTGTTGTCGGCTATGGGCTGTGCATCGGCATATCCTTTGGCTGTGAGGCGTGCGGCTACAATCCCTTGTTGTGTAAGGTAATTCAATACGGCTTTGGCTCTGTTGAGCGATAAATCCAGGTTTTTTTGCTTACTGCCTGTATTATCGGTATGTCCGCTTACCTCAATGGTTAGGGTAGCATTGGCTTTAAGGAAGGAAACAAGCTTATCAAGCTCTATTTTCGACTCGTTTTTGAGCACAAACTGGTCCACATCAAAGAAAATATTTTTCAAAACAACCTTACCTCCGGCTTCAATAGGGTAGAGCGGCACACTTAGAACCAGAGGGTCGGTGGCCGATTGGTTTTTAAGGGAGAAATTTTCGGAGTGGAAGAGGTAACCTTCGCACGACACATTGAGGGCGTAATCTTTATTGCCCTGCAAACAAATGATGAATTCTCCGGATAGCCTGTTGGAATAAGCCTCAACAACGGTTTTGGCTGTGGCCAGATCGATGAGTTCAATGCGGGCTTTTAGTTTCTTTTTAGAGATAGCGTCAAACACCACGCCTTTGATATAACCGGTTTTTTTCGGACGGGCTTTTTCATAAAGGTTAAACTCGTATAAATCCAGTTCTCCAACCCCTCCCGGTCGTCTGCTTACGTAAAAGGCATTTTCGCCATTGGCCGTGAGAACCATGCAAATTTCATCCTCATGGGTATTGATGGGATATCCTAGGTTTTCGGCTTTTCCCCATCTTCCGTCAGGGTTTTTGCGGGTAATGAATAAATCTACACCTCCCATGCCAACGCGACCATCGGTATTAAAATAAAGTGTTTGGTCATCCTTGGCAATCATCGGGCACTGTTCGTTTTCGGAGGTATTAATCTCCGGACCTATATTTTGTGGAGCACTCCATTTGCCTTTGCTGTAATTGCTAAACCAGATATCCATTCCTCCGAACCCTCCCGGGCGGTCACTCGTAAAGTAAATGGTTTTACCATCAAACGACAAGGATGGCTGTGACTCCCATGCGCGCGTGTTAATGGGGAATCCAAGGTTTTTAGGAGCCTTCCATTGGTCTCCGTCCAATGCCGAGAAATAGATATCGCAGCTGCCCTGACCATCCTGGCGGTTGCAGCCGGTAAAAAATACATATTGTCCATCGGGTGAAAGGGTGATGGTTCCTTCATTTTCTTCGGTATTAATGGGCACTCCCATATTGTATGGTTTGCCCCAGCTGCCATCGGATTGTTTCATGCTCACATAAAAATCCTCCTGCTGCCCACCTACCAACCGGGTGTAAATCAACATCCGGTCATCAGCCGAAGTACCCGGGAAATACTCATTGTCGGTAGTGTTTACAGTTCTGATATTGATAGGTGCAAACGGCACGGGATGTTTGATGGCATTGGCCCCAAATTCTGCTGTGAGCTTTAGGTTTGCTACTTTCTTCTTATCAATCTGGTTCCCGTTAAGTTCGATGTACTGATTGATGTATACCGTTGCAGTATCATATTCACCGAAGTCGAGTGCAGTTTTGGCCAACTTATAATACGGGAGCTGAAAACCGGGATTGATACCGATTACTTTCCGATAGATGGCAAAGGCATCTTTGTATTGGTCGTTTTGTTCGCGGATATCAGCTACCAACATCCATGCATCTATAAATCCGGGGTCTTCATCAGTTGCACGTTTCAGGATATCAAAAGCCCGTTTGTAATCCATGGCAGTATAAGCCTGCAATGCGTCACCGAAAAGGCGTTCCGCTTTTTTGTTTTTGGTTCCCGTAAATAGAGGCTCTTGCTGCGCAAAAACAGTTTGTGCAAACATAAGGGCAACAAAACAGATAAAAAGAGTACGCATGGTTTTAGTTAACGAAAGTGGTTACTGATAAATTATTTTTTCTTCTCAAGTATTGGAAGCAATTGCCCCTGAAGGTTGATGTATAAACTGATGTCCCTGTAAACTACATCAGCGATGCCATCATGGAAAGAACCTACGGCATCAAAGTCGGCTGGAATGACAAGCGCTCCTGTAGCGTCAATAAATCCCCAGCCTCGTTTAATCATTACAGCACAGCGTCCTTCCGAAAATACGGAAGCATTATCAAACACATTCCGCAATACCCAAACACCTTCTTTATTGATGAACCCCCATTTGCCATCCTTCATGGCAGCAGCTTTGCCCTCGGCAAAAGGTTTAATCTGATCAAAGGTTGGCTGGATTGTAATGGTTCCTTCTTTATTGATAAACCCGTATTTTCCTTTCATCCACACACCTGCCAATCCTTCGGTAAAATCATATGCATACTCAAATTGTGGTTTAATAACCAATATTCCTTCGGTATTGATGTAGCCGTATTTGCCATCTACATCAACCACGGCAAGGCCGCTGTTAAAATTACCAATATTGTTATAGGTTGGTTTTATTACTATTTCACCTTTGGTGTTTATCAGTCCAAATTTAGTTCCCTGGCGAAAACGGGCATAACCATTTACGATATCATCGGCATCTTCAAATACATATTCGCTCACCAATTCCCCTCTCATGTTGATATAAGCAAAACGGTAACCCAGCGTGCTGATATCCCTTCCGAATTTGGTTACATGTTCTTCATGTTTTTTTGATACTACAGCAATACCTTCGCTGAAGGTGCGCGATTCGTAAATATCTTCAGGCAGTGTAATAACCTTGTAACCTTTGGTGTTGATGTAAAACTTGCGTCCGCTAAAATCCATTGCTGCCGCTAGCCCTTGCGAAAAATGACTAATGTGCTGATACAATCCTGTATCAATGATGCGAAGTCCTTTTTCATTAATCACACACGGAAGATTGCGCACAGCAACTACGGCAAGTCCTTCATAAAACTCATCGGCATAGTCGAATGTTGCCGGAAGAACCAAACGCCCCTCTGCATCCATATAACCCCATTTGTATTTTATTTCAACGGGATAATACTTTTGCTGTGCAAGCACCGTAAAGGTCACACATACTAAAAAAAGAAGGATGATTTTTTTCATGATGTTTGTATTCATCAGCAATTCCAATTGCTGTTGTTAATCTCTGTTTAAAGGTTCAATATTAAAACTATCCTGCAAGCGTTACCCGATTTTTAATTCACATCCATTGCACAAGTGTACAAACGCTTATTTATAAACATCTTTTCGTGGGTTTCAGAAACGTTTCTTTAAGTATACTTGCAACATGTCGTTTCTGCAAACAGCCATCGTGTACCTTAAAGGTGTGGGCACTAACCGTGCCGAAATGCTCCAGAAGGAGTTGGGCATTTTCACCCTTAGCGATTTGTTGTTTCATTTTCCCTACAGGCATGTAGACCGCTCGCAGGTATACAAAATTTCGGATATCACTCCTGACATGCCCTATATTCAATTGAAGGGGCGCATCACCCATTTCAGAACCATCGGACAAAAACGCGCACAACGGTTGGTAGCTAGTTTTTCGGATGGTACGGGTAACCTGGAGCTGGTGTGGTTTCAGGGAGCCAAGTGGATTCAGGAAGCTATCCAGGAAGGAAAAGAGTATATGGTGTTCGGGAAACCAACCCTGTTTAACAGCAGTTACAATATGCCACACCCAACGGTAGATGAGCCTGATGCAGAGGGACAGAAAAAGTACTTACGGATTATGCCGTTTTATACCGTAACTGAACGAATGCGGGCAAGGGGTATCGATTCAAAAGTATTGATGAAACTCACCAATACCATCCTTACAGATGTGCGTTTTGATGTACCCGAAAATTTGCCTGTTGAGATTATTAATGAGTACAAATTGATTTCCCGCAGGGAGGCACTCACGCAAATTCATTTCCCCGAAAGTGCCGAACAACTGGCCAAAGCCGAGCAACGATTGAAGTTTGAAGAATTGTTTTTTATTCAATTACGGTTGCTCAAATACAAACTAAAACGCAAGGAATTATACAATGGTATTAAGCTGGAACAAATAGGAGAATTGTTCAATACGTTTTACAATACGCAGCTTCCGTTTGAATTAACCAACGCGCAAAAGCGTGTAATCAAGGAAATAAGAGGCGATGTAAAATCGGGGAAACAAATGAACCGGCTGTTGCAAGGAGATGTAGGCAGCGGCAAAACAGTTGTTGCGTTAATGTGTATGCTCATGGCTATTGATAATAATTATCAGGCAAGCATTATGGCACCCACGGAAATACTGGCGCAGCAGCATTTTCAAACCATTACGGCTTTATTAGGTGAGATGCCCGTGAAAGTGAAGCTGCTTACCGGTAGCACCAAAAAGAAAGAACGGGAAATTATTCTTGCAGGAATTTTAGATGGAAGCATTCATATCCTGATTGGCACACATGCACTGATTGAAGAGATTGTGAAGTTTAAAAATTTAGGTTTGACAATTATTGACGAGCAGCACCGTTTTGGTGTAGAGCAGCGCGCAAAGTTATGGAAAAAAAACACCTATCCTCCACATAACCTGGTGATGACGGCCACACCTATTCCCCGTACGCTCGCAATGACTTTATATGGTGATCTCGATACTTCGATTATTGATGAGTTGCCAGCCAACAGAAAAACGATTCAAACGGTACACCGCACAGAAGCCAATAGGTTGCGGGTGTATGGTTTTATGAAGGAAGAGATTGCCAAAGGCCGTCAGGTGTACGTGGTGTATCCGCTGATTGAGGAAAGTGAGACGCTAGATTTTAATAACCTGCAACAAGGGTTTGAAGAAATCAGTAGGATTTTTCCCGATACACAATATCAGGTATGCATGGTGCATGGCAAAATGAAACCTGCAGATAAGGAAGCAGAGATGCAACGTTTTGTTAAGGGTGAAGCACAGATCATGGTGGCTACAACCGTAATCGAGGTAGGAGTAAATGTTCCCAACGCAAGTGTAATGATTATTGAAAGTGCCGAACGTTTCGGATTATCACAATTGCACCAGCTGAGAGGACGTGTGGGAAGGGGAGCAGAACAATCCTACTGTATTTTACTCACCGGTTATAAATTAAGTGCTGATGGAAAACTGCGCATCCGTACCATGTGCGAAACCAATAATGGATTTGAGATCAGTGAAGTCGATTTAAAATTACGCGGTCCGGGAGAACTTGAAGGCACAGCCCAAAGCGGTGTCCTCGATTTGCGCATTGCCGATATAGCGAAGGACCAGTTTATCTTACAACAGGCAAGAGCGGCAGCCCAACTGCTGCTCGATAACGATCCGAACATGTCGCACCCCGACAATCAACGCCTGCTCAACTTTTTTACAGAATACACCAAACATTCTAAGTGGGGGAGAATTGCTTAGTTTTACAATAGCATTAAACTAATAAATACCATGGGTACTTTCAACGTCAAAGCCAACCTTATTGATATTCCAAACCGAAACATCTATGGTGCTGAAGTAGTAATAACAAACGGCATCATTGAACGTATTACACCCACCGGGGAAACCTATAAACAATATATATTACCGGGTTTTATTGATGCACATGTGCATATTGAAAGTTCGTTGCTGGTTCCTTCTGAATTTGCGCGCATGGCTGTATTGCACGGTACGGTGGCGACCGTGAGCGATCCGCATGAAATAGCCAATGTAGTGGGAATGGATGGTGTTGATTTTATGATTCGAAACGGGAATCAGGTTCCCTTCCACTTTTTCTTTGGCGCACCAAGCTGTGTGCCGGCAACTGTTTTTGAAACAGCAGGTGCAGCCATAACAGCAATCGATGTAGAGGCGTTGCTAGCCAGAAAGGATATTTGGTACCTGTCGGAGATGATGAATTTTCCGGGAGTGTGGAATGCCGATGAAGAGGTGATGCACAAAATCAGGGCTGCACAGAAATATCACAAACCTATTGATGGTCACGCACCGGGATTGCAGGATGATTTGATGCGTACCTATTTTGATGCAGGCATTACTACCGATCATGAGTGTTTTAGTTATGAGGAAGCGTTGGGGAAAATAAAACACGGTGTAAAAGTACTCATCAGGGAAGGAAGTGCTGCACGGAACTTTAACGCATTGATTCCGCTGATGAAGGAATATGCACATCAATTGATGTTTTGCAGTGACGATAAACACCCTGATTCGTTGTTGCTCGGACATATAAATTCACTCGTGGCGCGGGCAATTGCGCTGGGTTATGATTTGTTTGATGTATTACTGGTGGCGTGTATCAATCCGGTGAAACATTATGCATTACCCGTGGGCCTGCTACAACACGGAGATACGGCCGATTTTATTCTTACTGAGGATATTGTTCAGTTTACTATCGGGCAAACCTATATCAAAGGAAAATTAGTTTCCGATGCAGGGAAAAGTTTGATTGAAAGTGTTTCTGTTCATCCTCTTAATTTTTTTGATTGTGAGGAGAGAGTAGTGGAGGATTTTGCCAACCGGCCTATGGACTTCCAACCTGTAATTGAATGCCTGGATGGTGAACTGATCACTCGCAAAAAACTTATACCAGCAGCTGATTGTATTCCGGAAAAGGATGTATTAAAGCTTGCAGTGGTAAATAGATACCGAAAAGCTCCGGTTGCCATCGGATACATTCAAAACATGGGATTCAAAGAAGGAGCCATTGCCTCTTCGGTTGCTCACGATAGCCATAATATTATAGTTGTAGGAGTAGATGATGCTTCAATTTGCAAAGCGGTTAATCTCATCATTAAACAACAAGGGGGATTGTGTGCGGTAGCGTCAACAGGCGAAAAGGTATTGCCCCTTCCAGTAGCCGGATTGATGAGTACAGCCGATGCATGGGTGGTAAGCAAGCTCTACACTGATCTGGATACGATGAGCAAACAAATGGGCTCAACATTGCGGGCGCCATTTATGAGTTTATCCTTTATGGCACTGCTGGTTATTCCACACCTCAAATTGAGTGATAAGGGATTGTTTGATGGAGATACATTCAGTTTTGTGGAAGCATAAAAAAAGCAGACCGAAGTCTGCTTTTTAAAAAATGACTGAGTATTAAGGGCATTGTAAATTTGCATTTATAAGTATATCTGGTTGCCCTGTTTTGGTAAATTTGATATCCTTAAAGGTTAAGTTTTTACCCGCAGTATCATTGGTTAGCATAACGGTTCCGGATGAAGCAGTAAAGAACCCTGAGTCCAGTTGTACTGAAATCATAACCGACTGTGAACCTGTAGCAGGAAGAGTAGGAGTAATGGTGTATGATGCGTTAAAACCTTTAAGTGAACCAAAAGTAGCATTGAAAGCTTTGTTCATATCACTTGACTTGGCTCCCGTTAATGCCCATCTTCCCTGAGCAATAGCACCGCAGGTTGTTACCGTATAACCTACAATATTGGTATCAATTACCAATGTGTTTTTGGTTGCTGTTGGTCTTGTTGTAGTGTCTATCGGAGTAGTTGTTGAGGTCGTACTTGTGGTGCTTGTAGTTGTAGTGGTTGTTGTATCGTCCGAATCCTCTTTTTTACTGCAAGAGATAATGGCTACTGACAACGTTGCTACTGCACAAAGTGCAAGAATCATTTTTTTCATGAGGTATATTATTTGATTAATTGATTGAAGCTAAAGTAACGAGATTAATTGATTCTGCAAATTTTATTGAAAAAAAACGCGCAATTGTTCTGTCAAAATGAGAGGGTTTGCCTTGTCGAATGGATGTGGTGTATTGGGTAATACCCAAAATCCCGAATTGCTAAGAAGCCTATGAATGGCCAATGTTTCATCGATACTCGTAGTCGTATCTTTATCCCCCACTCCAAGCAATACGGGTACTTTGATATGCTCAAAATCTTCTTTGGTAAGTACAAACTCCTTACTGAGATTTTCCATCATATCGGCAGTGCTTTTAAGCACCTGTTTCCAAACATTCAGTCCATGCTGAAACATCAGCTTGTCGGCAAACGAAGGAACTTTTTCAATAATTTTATCTGCATTGAGCATGGCAATTTCTTTTTGGGTACTCAACGGATCCCAATTGAATTTTACATTGAGTGTTGCAATTTTATGAACCCTGTCGGGATGCAATTTGGCAAAATAAAGCGCTGCATATCCTCCCATGCTGTAGCCAAAAAGGTTTAATTTTTCAATCTTATGTTCATCGGCATAGGTCAAAATATCATTGGCAAACACATTAAAGTTATACCCTTGGAGTGGAATGGAAAAGCCGCCATGTCCCGCAAAATTAATGGCTTCGGGAGCAAACCCTTTTTCTTGAAGTGCCGGAGTTACATCATCAAACTGAAACTTGGAGCCCAATGCTCCATGGAGTAATAAAAGTTGTGTCATTTCATGCTGTCATTAAAAGCTTTCGACATCCCTTTGGCAATGGAAAGTGTTTGCCATTGGTGGGATTGAATTGTTTTGGCAAGATAAACGATTTGGCCAATATGGTATGCATAATGAGCAATTTGCCGGTTAATGGCTTCCATTACAGAGTGGGCTTCAAGTCTGATATATACAATCCTTGCAAGGTCATCATTGGTAAGCGGTTCAAGTGCCGCAAACAAACAATTCCAGCCTTTTTCCCAATCGGCAAGTATCTCCTTTACCGTTCGGTTGTCGTCTTCAAATTCTGCATCACGGGTACGCCATTCCTTTTCTCCATCTGATGTCAAAAAATCAGTCCAGCGACTTTGCATGTTACCACTCATATGTTTCATAATAACGGCAATACTGTTAGCCCCGGGTTCGGGTTCCCAGCGAAACCCAGTTTCTTCTATTTGTTTAACAGCGTTATCGGCCAAGGTTTTGTATTGTTTGAAAATGCGCAGGGAGGAGGGTAACAAGAGTGTTTCTGTTTTCATATTGTGTTTAGTATCAATGGATCGTAAATATAGATTCTTTTTCTTTCTTTGGTTTGGATAAACTTAACAATTGCTTAACATTGCTACAGGAATGGCAAATTACTTTTGTCGCAAATTAAAAATATGTTTGGTCTAGATCCAACCCTAAGTACACTACTCATCTTCTGCCTTCTTGCAGCATTTGCATTTGAGTTCATCAATGGTTTTCATGATACGGCCAACGCAGTTGCAACCGTTATTTATACCAACTCCCTCAAACCATGGGTAGCAGTGGTGTGGTCAGGCATCTGGAATGCACTCGGTGTATTTGCCGGAGGGATCACAGTAGCAGTAGGTATTACCAGTTTATTACCTATTGAGGTATTAACTGATACCAATATTCACCACAGTGTGGCATTAATCATGTCGTTGCTGCTAACAGCCATTGTGTGGAATTTAGGAACCTGGTACTTGGGTATTCCTTGTTCGAGTTCGCACACCCTCATCGGATCTATACTTGGAGTAGGATTAGCCTATTCTTTTATTGCCGAAAATAAAAGCGTGTCATACGTTAACTGGAGCAAAGCATCCGATATCGGATTGTCACTACTGGTTTCACCGTTGGTAGGTTTTAGTCTCGCTATTCTGTTGATGTATATTCTGCGTCAGGTAGTCAAAAATAAATCCATTTTTAAAGAACCGAATACAACAGCCCCTCCTCCCTTCTGGATCAGATCCATTTTATTAATTACCTGTACCGGGGTAAGTTTTTCGCATGGATCAAATGACGGACAAAAGGGAGTTGGATTGGTAATGTTGATTTTGATTGCCATTGTACCTGGATATTTTGCTATTGACGGCACCAAGGATATTTCAGATTACAAACGTAATATCAATGATATTCAGGTAATGGTTGCGCGTGTGGATCATACCCGCTTGAATAAGACTGATAGTTTTGAGTATGCAAAATTCAGTTCTTTGGTTACAAGTCTGGAAGGCAGATTGAGTTATGCGAAAGAGTTTGAATACCTCACAGAAAGAGAAAAATATGGCATCCGTAAGGATATTATCCAAATTAATAAAGCAAGCAAAAAGATGCTTGAAAGTGCTGATTTGAGCTTGAGCAGCAATGATAAGAAAAAGCTGAAAAGTAAGGTTGAAGAGCTGAAATCAGTAACAGATTACGCTCCTGATTGGGTTATTCTGATGATTGCAATCGCTTTGGGACTGGGGACTATGGTAGGATGGAAGCGCATTGTAAAAACCATTGGTGAAAAAATTGGCAAGCAACATTTAACCTATGCACAGGGAGCATCATCCGAATTGGTTGCTGCCGGTACCATCGGATTATCTACATACTTCGGATTGCCTGTAAGTACTACACAGGTTTTATCTTCGGGTATTGCGGGTAGTATGGTGGCAAGTAAAGGAGTTAAAAATTTACAGCCGGCTACCATCAAGAGTATTGCCATTGCATGGATCCTTACTTTACCTGTTACAGTTCTTCTTGCGGGGGGATTGTTTCTTACTTTTAGAATGATTTTCTAAAGAAATAAAATATTCATACAATGATGCAGGCTTCTTCAGCAATGAGGGAGCCTGTTTTATTTTTGGGAGGATAAGAGAATGGAGGAGCAGTATGAAAGCTGCCTGAGCTTCACGCAGTGAAATGGTCGAAGGCAGCGGATTGCGAAGACCTATGCTTTTATAAATTGCTGGTGCAACGAAACCACTTGTGGAATTAACAATTCTTGTTCGTTGTTTCGAATTTCGTACTGGCCCCTAGATAATTTTTCTTCCTGAGATAGTTGATTTTTCATTCTACTCAGTACGGCATCTCTTGTAATATTATCGCGGTTCATGGTGCGTATTATCCTGAGCTCTTCGGGAGCGGTTACCACAATTACTTCATCCAGCTGTTTGTAGGAGTCGCTTTCAAACATTAATGCAGCTTCTTTAAGAACATAATGTGTTGTTTGTTGGGAACACCATTCGTCAAAATCGTGAAACACTGCCGGATGCACCAATGCATTGAGTTGGGATAGTACCGATGTTTCGTGGAAGGCAATGGAGGCAATATGTTGCCGGTTTAATTCTCCGGTTGCACGATAGGCATCGGGTCCGAAGAGTTGTTTGATTTCCTGAATAAGGGTAGGATTGGAAATCATCAGGGTTTTAGCACGTGAATCTGCATCGTAAACCGGTATGCCCAATGCAGCAAAAATAGTGGTTACGGTACTTTTGCCGCTGCCAATGCTTCCGGTGATGCCAATTTTTTTCATGGATGAGGCTATTGGCTTTTAGCGATTGGCTGTTAGCATGGCATTTTACCAATAACTAACAGCCAATTGCCAATCGCACATTCGTTATTTCTTTTCTTCTTTTTTAGGAGCGTTTAATGCTTGTGATGCTTCCATTGAAATAGCAGTACGGTCCAGTTTTAAACGGGTTCCTTCGCTGTTCAGAATAAAGGTAGTATCCATCATACGCTCAATTTTACCATGAACACCGCCAATGGTAATTACCGAATCACCTTCTTTCAATGCTTCCCTGAATTTCTTTTGTGCTTTGTTTTTCTTCATTTGAGGATAAATCATGAAGAAATAGAATACCACCATGATGAGGATCAACGGAAGGAAAGAGCCGATTCCACCACCACCTTGTGGCGACATTAATAGAATGTTTAAAAGTGTCATTTTGTTGTGTATGTTTTAATTATTGTGAGTTTGTGTACGTAAATTACATTTTGAGTTTGGCACCTGCATCAGGTTTCGGGTTAATAAAACCACGGATCTTAAGAACGGTTTCCATCGGAGTGGTGTTGGCTGTTACCACAACTGCTTTTTCAAAGGCATCCAAACGGTAGTCGCTGTTGAATTTTACTTTTATTGACCCCATTGCACCCGGTTTAATAGGTTCTTTCGAATACTCGGGAACGGTGCAACCGCAACTTGCATTTGCAGCAGATATCAGCAAATCCTGACCACCGGTATTGCGGAATTTAAAATTATACTCGGCCTGTTCCCCTTGCGTAATGTTCCCAAAATTATGATCTGTCTTCTCAAATTCTATAACAGCGCCACCGGTAGAGGTCAAAGCTGCTTTTGAAGTATCGATTACCGGAGCATCTGCTGTAACCGGATTGTTTACCAGATCAGTTGACGCTTTGGGTGCAGGTTCGTTGTTGCAGGCAAACACCATGCTTGCCATCGCTAAGGTATATAAGATTCTTTTCATGGGTTCAAAGTTATTCAACTAATCCTCTTCCTTGTTTGTTAATTTTTTGCTGTTTTTTCAAATCAAGCTGCACCTTATCCAGAACACCATTGATAAATCCATGACTATTCGGTGTGCTGTATAATTTGGCCAGTTCAAGGTATTCATTAATACTAACCTTAACGGGAATATGTGGCTCATTAATGATTTCGCATAAAGCCATTTTCATTAAAATGAAATCAATGATGGCAATACGGTCGGTTTCCCAGTTTTTGGTCTTATCACCAATCAGTTTAGTTAACTCCTCATCCTGTTCAATAGTTTTGCGGAAGAGGTCGAGCATAAATGTCTCATCTTCTTTTTTGAGGGTTGATTCTGTAATTAAGAAATCACCGGTTCCATCCTCTGTCATCAAACTGATACTCTTAAGCAGCGCATTGGTTACCAATACCTGGTCATCTTCCCAGTTCATAAACTGCTCTTCCATATATTTCTCGAAAATCTCCGATTCGGCAATAAAAATCTGGTAAATCTCCGATAGAATTTTTTTGTCTTCACCGAAACTATGTTCCGGACGCTTGCTGTAATTGGTAAAAGCTTCGTTTTGTTTCAAGTCATTCCAAGCATTCTTAAATAAATCGGTGGTACCTGTCCAGTGAAGCTTAAGCGACCTCATAAGAGCATTAATCTCTTCTGATTTTTCCAGTACGGCAATACATTGGTTATTATGTAAGGCCTGCAACGGAGTAATAATGTCTTCGGTTGGAAAATATTTGGAGGTTTGTTTCTCCAGCTCTTTGTCAATATAAAAACGAAATTCGGCTGGGAGTGAGAGTAAATAGATATACAGGTGGTAAGCCTTATCTATACTTTTAAGCATAGCTTTTTCATGCGTGGTGCGATTCGGACTTACATCCTGATGATAGGCATACAAAGCCTGTAGTACCTTAATTCGCAAAAATCTTCTGTTAAACATGAAAAGAACCTTTTATTGTATGTGAAAATGTAGTAGCCGGACAATCATCCGGCTACTTTTTTATATGCTAATTCCGAGTTTTTAAATACTCAAATCGGAATTCTTAAATCTCAAATTTAGTACGTTGCCTTAACGCTTCTCATATCCGCAATACGTTTTTCAGCCAATTCGATGGCTGCACGCTGGGTAGGGATATTTTTAGCTGCTGCTGCTTTGTATATGTCTAATGTAACATTGTAGATATGCTCTGTATTGCGGAAAGCAGTTTCGCGGTTATAGCCGATATGTTCCTGGTAAACATTAATCAATCCACCGGCATTGATTAAGAAATCCGGAGCATAAGCAATACCTTTTTCAATCAACATAGGACCATGAACGTTTTCGTCTGCCAACTGGTTATTTGCAGCACCTGCTACAACTTTACATTTTAGTTTACTGATGTTTTCAGTGTTCAAAATTGCACCCAAAGCACATGGAGCAAACACATCTACATCCAAAGCGTATATTTCGTCACCTTTTACTACGGTAGCTCCCAATTCTTTCGAGTAGTGTTTTAATACATCCTCGTTGATATCGCTGATAAACAATTGTGCTCCCTCAGCATGTAATCTTTCGATTAAGTGGCCACCCACTTTACCGATTCCCTGAACAGCAATTTTTTTACCGCTTAAGCTGTCGCTTCCCCATACAAACTGTGCCGAGGCTTTCATTCCCATGTATGCACCATAGGCAGTTACCGGAGATGGATCTCCACCACCACCCATTGATTCGGGTAATCCCACAACATGTTTGGTTTCCATATTCACATACTCCATATCCTTGGTTGTAGTGTTTACGTCTTCTGCCGTGATGTATTTACCATGAAGGTTTTCTACAAAACGACCGAATTTACGCATGAGGGCTTCTGTTTTAATGGTTTTTGCATCACCGATAATCACCGCTTTTGCACCACCAAGGTTTAATCCTGAAATAGCTGCTTTGTAGGTCATACCGCGCGATAACCGTAATACATCATTAATAGCTTCCGCATCAGAAGCGTAGTTCCATACACGGGTTCCGCCCAAACCTGGTCCAAGTACCGTATTGTGAATAGCGATAATCGCTTTCAAGCCCGTATGGTTATCCTGGCAAAATACCAGTTGTTCATGATCGTAAGTAGTTAACTGACTGAAAATGTCGGACGATGTGCCTTGATTAGCTGCTGTTGTTGACATAGTGTTTTTGTATTACAGTTTTTTAATTGAAGTTTGCAAAAGTAATTCAAAATTCGGTATTTCATAAAACCTGAAAACAATCATTTGAAAGCACTCAAACACCTCAACAAGTACTTCTACAAATACAGACTCCGTTTTGTATTGGGAATACTCTTCGTTACCGCTTCCAATCTATTCGCAGTTTTTCCGGCTCAATCGGTGCGTATAGCTATTGATTTGGTGCAGGAGAATCTGGCTACCTATAAGTTATACTCAGATACATCGCTGCAATCAATGGTGTATAAACAGGTAGGGGTTATCATTATATATTTTGCGCTGCTGGTGATGGTATTTGCGCTTATCAAGGGTTTTTTTATGTACCTCATGCGACAAACATTAATTGTAATGAGCCGTCATGTGGAGTATGATTTAAAGAATGAAATTTTCAATCATTATCAAAACCTGCCGCTTTCCTTTTACCGCAAGAACAACACTGGTGATCTGATGGCAAGAATATCCGAAGATGTGGGAAGGGTACGAATGTATATTGGACCTGCTGTGATGTATATGATTAACTTAACGGTAACCATCATTTTGGTGGTATGGGCAATGTTTACTGTAAATGTGAAGCTTTCCATTATTGTATTGCTGCCTTTGCCCATTCTTTCATATGCTATTTTTAAAGTAAATACCACTATCAACAAACGGAGCGATGCCATTCAGTCGCAATTATCCACCCTAACATCCTTTGTACAGGAAGCCTTTTCGGGTATACGGGTGATGAAGGCTTTTGCGGTTGAAAACGATTCTCGTGCAGATTTTGAAGTCGAAACGGAAAAGTACTACCAGCGATCTATGTCACTTGCTAAGGTAGACGCCATGTTCTTTCCTTTAATGGTATTTTTAACCGGCATGAGCACACTCTTAACCATAGGTATTGGCGGGATGATGGTTATCAATGGAGAAATTACCATTGGAAATATTGCGGAGTTTGTATTGTATGTAAATTTGCTCACCTGGCCCGTTGCTTCGCTTGGATTTACTTCCTCGCTGATCCAACGCGCAGCGGCCTCCCAGCAGCGTATCAATGAGTTTTTGCAAACCCAACCCGAAATTGTTTCTGAAAGAGACGAAACATTTTCATTCGGGGATGAAATTGTGTTTAACAATGTAAGTTATACCTATGAGGGAAAAACAATCCCGGCCCTGAACCATGTTTCATTTACGATCAAAAAGGGAGAAACTCTGGCAATATTAGGTTCAACAGGTTCCGGCAAAACAACCATAGTGCAACTTTTGCTGCGCATGATGGATATTACAGAAGGTGCTATCACCATTGATGGAAAACCATTGAAAAGTATTGATATTCGTAAGTTCAAACAACAAATCGGGTATGCTCCGCAGGATGTATTTATGTTCTCTGATACTATTGCGAGCAATATTTCATTCGGGCTGGCAAGTGATACTCCTGAGCTCACACGTTTGATCCGGGAAGCATCTGATAACGCTGCCCTAACTGAAGCAATCAATGATTTTCCAGAAGGGGTTGAAACGGTTGTGGGAGAGCGGGGAATTACACTTTCGGGAGGGCAGAAGCAACGGGTTTCAATCGCAAGGGCTCTTATCAAAGATCCTGAACTATTGATTTTGGATGATTGTTTGTCGGCTGTTGATACCAAAACAGAGGCGGAAATCTTAAATAATCTTAAAATAATCATGAAGAAAAAGACCGCGGTAATCATTAGTCACCGCGTATCTTCCGTAAAAGATGCAGATTATATCATTGTACTGGATGGAGGCAAAATTACCGAGGAAGGTAGTCACAGCAACCTTTTGCAGAAGGGTACACAATATTTTGAGTTGTACCAGCGGCAATTATCGGATGAGCAGGAAGCGCTGTAAATGAGAATATACGGAGCGGTTTAAAGAACACCGGAGTGTGGTTGATATTTGGGTAAAAAAAATATTTTGAAAAGAAGGCCACATGGTCTAATTTGCCCGAAATTTAACCTTGATAAAAACAACGGAAAGAGACATGGAGGATTACAACAAAAGTGACAGACAAGAGATTTTTTCTAAAAAAATCAGAGCCGGAAAGAGAACTTATTTCTTTGATGTAAAATCAACAAAAGGTAATGATTATTTTATTACCATTACGGAAAGCAAAAAGAGATTTGAAGACGGGAGTTTTGTAAAACACAAAATATTTCTCTACAAAGAAGATTTTAATAAGTTTATGGAAGCATTAAATGATACCGTAAACCATGTTAAAACAGAACTGATGCCCGAGTATAACTTTGAAGAATTCAGCCGCGATAATTATACAAGCGAATCTGAAGAAGAAATGGCATAATATTTTCCAAGACACAAAATACAATAAACAATAAAATCTAAAACACAACAAACTATGAAAAAGTTAGTAAAATCAGTATTGATGCTTTCAATCGCATCACTTGCAATTTTGTCATCTTGTAAGAAAGAAGATGATAATGGAGATGTAACAAACGTATCTGTTACCATAACGGCAAGTCCTTCAGATGCCTTAGTTCAAACCGGTACGGTACTTACATTAACAATTGAATGTACGGGTAACACTGACAATAAATTGAAAAAAATCACTGTTACAAGCACACAGGGTAGCGCTGCATTATTGTCTAAAACGTTATCTACTAACAGTTCAACTGAAATCGTTAGAGATACTTTGTTATTGCCGAATACAACTTACTCTTATACGGTAACTGTAGAGGGCGAAAAAGGTACACCTGCAACCAAAACATATACGGTAAAAACAAGAGCTCCTTATGGTTTAACTACCAGAACAGCTAATGCAATCGAGCTGTTGGGTCAAACACAAGGTTCTGATGCTTCTTCATTCATCGCTTTGTCAAATCCTATTACCCCATTCAGTTTCAATGAGTTTGACGCGAACAAAGGCAGAATCGATTTAGGCTTTTTCTATGGAACTAACTCAGGTTATAAATTAACATTATCTGTTCCTCAAGATACTTTCTTGCGCAACCGTGTATTCAGTAGTCTTAATTTTGCTGGAACAAAAACAGTTAAACTAGCTAAAACCACTTTAACAGCGGCTCAGTTTGATGTGATTGCTGCAGCTATTAATGATTCAGCAATTGTTAACTACGAAGGTGCAAATCCTCAGGCAGGATGGAACTTATGGCGTGTTGATAATTTGAAAGCGGGAGATGTTCTTGCATTTGTAAACGGAGCCGGTAAAATGGGATTTGTTAAAGTAACAACGGCATTCGGTACTGAGGCAGGTGATGCTAAAGTCGAATTGGAAGTTGTAGCTCAAGCTAACTAATCAGGATAACGGATTTAAAAATACCTGCTTACCTCCCGGTAGGCAGGTATTTTTTTGCCCATAAACGTGCTAAATGTTTATATGGCATTTTCGTTTATTGATAATCAGTTTATAAAAATGATAATAGTGGTGTTGTAGTGTTTTTTTTAACTTAGAATCTTACCTTCTCATCATGAAAAAAATTGCCGTATTTACCTCAGGAGGAGATTCACCGGGCATGAACGCTTGTATTCGTGCTGTAGTGAGAACCGCCTTTTATCAACATATTGAAGTAGCAGGTATCATCAGGGGATACAATGGAATGGTAGAGGATGATTTTATTGAGATGGATTCCCGCTCCGTATCTAATATTATTCAGCGTGGAGGCACTATACTGAAAACAGCTAGAAGCCAATCATTTATGACGGCTGAAGGACGCAAAGCTGCATATGAGAATTTGCAGAAACATGGCGTGGAAGGAATCGTTTGCATTGGCGGAAACGGAACATTTACCGGGGCTAAGATTTTTCATGAGGAATACGGAGTTCCTTCCATTGGAGCGCCCGGAACCATTGATAATGATTTGTATGGAACCGATTTTACCATAGGTTTTGATACTGCCATTAATACGGCTGTAGAAGCTATCGACAGGATCCGGGATACAGCCGATTCGCATGGAAGGGTATTTTTTATTGAAGTGATGGGTAGGCATACCGGGTATATCGCGTTGGCAGCAGGCATAGCAGGTGGAGCGGAATTAATTTTGGTTCCCGAATCTACCAACGACTGGCAAAAATTAAGCGATTATTTTATCCGTGATAAAAGTAAAAAAGCATTCTCCATAGTTGTGGTTGCTGAGGGTGATGAGGAGGGAGGTGCCTATAAAATTGTAGATAAACTCCGCCAGCAGATTCCGGATTTTGATCCGCGTGTCAGTATTTTGGGACATATTCAACGTGGAGGTTCCCCAACCGCATATGACAGGGTGCTGGCATCCCGTCTTGGAAATGCTGCAGTTGAAGCATTACTGAAAGGTGAAACCAATAAGATGGTTGGGTTAATCAATAATCAGGTTGTGCTCACCCCATATGATGATGCAATTAACAAAGTAAAAGAGCTCAATGCCGATTTGTTAAGACTGGTGGATGTTTTCAATACATAACCTCAGGTAAGGTTCTTTATAAAATTGCTGCCGGAGATGGCCGAATGGGGCTTGGTAACCAATGTAAAGGATAAATCGCAAAAACATGAGTAACTAAGCAAAAAAAAAGCGAAATTCGCCACCCAATTATGGAAGAAAAAGTTCTCATTATCGATTTTGGTTCGCAATACACACAGTTAATTGCACGCAGATTACGCGAGTTAAACGTTTACTCTGAAATTCATCCTTGTACACATTTACCCGAAATAGGTGAAGATACAAAAGCCGTCATCCTTTCAGGAAGTCCGTATTCAGTGAATGACGGGTTGTTGCCAAATATTGATTTGTCGGGAATTCGTGGTAAACTGCCTTTGCTTGGCGTGTGTTATGGAGCCCAGTTGCTGGCCAACCAAAATGGAGGACATGTAGCACCCTCCAAAACCAGGGAATACGGAAGAGCCATTCTGAAATCGGTTGATGATGATTTGTTGTTCCAGGGTATTTCTGACGGATCGCAGGTATGGATGAGCCATGGAGACACTATTCAGTCTATTCCCCCCAACTTTAAGATTGTTGCAAGTACACATGATGTGCAGGTAGCTGCATTTAAAATTGAAGGTGAAAAAACCTATGCTATCCAGTTTCACCCCGAGGTAACACATAGTACGGATGGTAAGCAGTTATTGGAGAATTTTGTGAAGCATGTTGCAGGACTGAAGCAGGACTGGAATTCGAAACATTTTATTGAGGCTACCACAACTGAACTCAAAGAGAAATTGGGTGATGATAAAGTGATATTAGGATTGTCGGGAGGAGTTGACTCTTCGGTGGCTGCGGTATTACTTGATAAGGCCATTGGTAAAAACCTTACCGGTATCTTTATTGACAATGGATTGTTGCGTAAGGATGAATTCCAGCAAGTACTGGATGCATATAAAAAAATGAACCTGAACGTGATCGGGGTAGATGCCCGTCACCGTTTTTGGAATGAACTCAAAGGCAAAATAGATCCGGAGGAAAAGCGTAAAACCATTGGCCGTGTATTTATTGAAGTATTTGAAGAAGAAGCAAAAAAAATAGATGGTGCAAAGTGGTTGGGTCAAGGAACCATTTACCCTGATGTTATTGAATCGGTAAGTGTTAAAGGCCCTTCGGCAACAATTAAATCCCATCATAATGTTGGTGGATTACCTGAAAAAATGCACCTGAAAATAGTGGAGCCATTGCGTTCATTGTTTAAAGATGAAGTACGTGCAGTGGGGGCTGAATTAGGCATGGAGAAAGTTATTCTGGGTCGTCATCCTTTCCCCGGACCGGGTCTTGCAATCCGTATTCTGGGTGAAATTACCGAAGATAAAGTAGCTGTTTTACAGGATGCTGATGCTATCTTTATCAATGAGTTGAAAGCACATGGCTTATATGATCAGGTATGGCAGGCGGGTGCTATTTTTCTGCCGATCCAATCTGTGGGTGTAGCCGGTGATGAACGTACATACGAACATGTGATTTGTTTACGTGCAGTAACATCCGTTGATGGAATGACCGCAGACTGGTGTCATTTGCCTTACACGTTTTTAGCGGAGGTTTCCAATAAGATTATCAATAAGGTTAGGGGAATTAACAGGGTTGTATATGATATCAGCTCTAAACCACCTGCGACAATTGAGTGGGAATAATACTGTACATTACTAACTCAATACTATATTTATTTCTGATGCATAAGATATACTCGGTTGCCTTTATTTGCCTGGGATTATTATCCTTTTCGATGGTGCATGCGCAAAAGCATAACAATATTGTAGTGTTGATGCCTTTTTGCAGCAAACAAATACTGGCCAATCCCAATCACAGTAATGGAAGACTTGGGACACTAAGCAGGGAATATTATCAAGGAGCGATGATTGCTGCTGACTCGCTTGAACGGGCATCAATTCATGTAAATGTATCTGTTTTTGATACCGAAAACGATAGCATGGTGTTGGTAGCGATCTTAAAAAAGACAGCACTCAAAGAAGCCGATTTAATATTGGGACCAGTGCTACAGGGAGGCAATAAGGTGATGGCCGATTTTGTAAAAGGGAAGGATACCTATCATGTATCTCCGCTGATGACGCTTTCAAAAACAAAATTAACAGATCCTAATTTTATTTGCCCCAATCCAGACCTTACTTTTTATGCCAAATATATATTGCAGTACATCCGCAGCGAACGAAAGGATTCGGCACAGATCATTGTGGTGAGCGATAAGTCAGGATTGGATAAAACCATCAGTGCCGCTATCAAACAATGGGCCTTGCAGAATAAGACGGTAAAAATTAAGTTCATTGATTTTGTGAAAGGAATGAATATGGAATCATCTCTATCCAAAACCCTTCCCAATCATATTATCATTCCTTCTTCTCATGAGAATACCGTAAATGCGGCACTCAAAAGTATTAAAGATACGGCCTTGTTTAGCGGAGTAAACGTATACGGTTTTCCGCAGTGGCTCGAGTTTAAAAATCCGGATTATTTGCGGTGGCAGCATACAAATGTTCTTATTGCAACACCATTTTATGTTGATTATACGCGTGATGATGTAAAGGTGTTTATTGCCGCTTATCGTGAACGGTTTTATACTGAACCAACCGAGGCTGCTTTCAAAGGTTATGACCAGTTTTTGTTTTTTGCCCAGCATTTTCAAATGGATGGAAAAAAGCTGATGTCTAAAGCGGAAGGAAACCCACAGCAAATGCTCCACACCGTATTTGATTTCAAAAAACAGGAGGATAAACGGGGCTACCAAAATGCCCATCTCAATATTATCGGAATTGAGGAGTTTAAATTTGTGAAGCTGAATAAATAGTGTTTTCACAGGTTTAGGATTTTATGTAGCCTTCCTGCAAGGAATAACCTCAATCATCCAGTTGTGCATCCTGTAGCCAAAGGTGGTTTTGGTCGAAAAAATAACACTTGATTTATGGTCGATTTAGCTAACATTGTACCGCTAAATTTATCACATCTATCACACTTTAAACCAACACCACTGTAAACGTGTCATTACCTGTAAAAAACAAGTACATTGATCTGATCAATCAAACCTTTTATTTCCCCCGTCATGGCTTTGAAGTACGGGATAACAATCTGTTCTTTCATGATGTTGATTTGATGGGATTGATTAAAGAGTTTGGAACACCTCTTAAATTTACCTATTTACCTAAGATCGGTTCACAGATCCGGAAATCGAGAACGCTGTTTAACCAGGCAATCGACAGGTATGGTTACCAGGGGAAATATTACTATTGCTATTGTACCAAAAGTTCCCATTTCTCTTTTATTCTCGATGAAGTGTTAAAGAACGATGCAGATATTGAAACCTCTTCGGCTTTTGATCTGGATTTGCTTCAAAACAGGCATGAAAAAGGGCTATTCGGCAAAGAGAAATATATTATCTGCAATGGGTATAAAACAGAAAGTTACGCTCAAAAAATGGCGGCTTTTGTGCAAAATGGTTTTGAGAACCTCATATGCGTACTGGATAACCCCGAAGAACTTGCGGTGGTAGGCAAACACGCACAGTCACCGATGAAACTCGGAATACGTATTGCAACAGAAGAAGAACCGGGCTTTTTGGTGTATACCTCCCGTTTAGGCATGAGCCATAAAGTAGTAAAGGAGTTTTACGAAACACAGATTCAGAACGCCCCTAACTTTAAGCTCAAGATGCTTCATTTCTTTGTAAACTCGGGCATAAAAGACACTACTTATTATTGGAGTGAACTTACCAGGCTCGTAAATATATACTGTGATGTAAAGGAAGTATGTCCGGATCTGGATACGCTTGATATTGGTGGAGGAATGCCTATCTACACATCACTGGGAGTGGAACACGATTACCCCTACATGATTGATCAAATTGTTTATTATATCAAGACTATCTGCGATTCGAGAGGGGTGCCTGAACCCAATATTTTTACAGAGTTTGGTTCATTTACCGTAGGCGAAAGCGGTGGTTCGTTATATAGCATTATTGGCCAGAAACAACAGAATGACAAAGAGTTTTGGTACATGATTGACAGCTCATTTATCACCACACTGCCTGATACCTGGGGAATTGGGCAAAAATTCATTTTACTCGCCATCAACCAATGGGATAGGGAGTTCCAGCGGATCAACCTTGGCGGGTTAACCTGCGATAGTCAGGATTTCTACAATTCGGATACGCATACCAATCAGGTTTTTTTACCGAAACTGAAAGATGAAGAACCTTTATACATGGGGTTTTTCCATACCGGAGCTTACCAGGAATCATTGGGAGGTTACGGAGGAATTCAACATTGTCTTGTTCCGGCCCCCAAACATATCATTATTGATAAAAAATCGGACGGGACCATGGATTATAAGGTGTTTGCCAATGAACAGGATGCCGCATCCATGATGAAAATATTAGGATATTAATCTGAAAATATTTGTAAACATGAAAAAATCACTTATTTTCGCAGCCCTTAAATAGAATAAAGTCATGGCAGTTACACGTTTAAAAAGAAAAGATAGAAGAAACAAAAACGCTTCGATGGATCGCAAGCAAGCTATCAAGTTGAACACTAAATTGGTGAACGTTAAGTCGCCAAATATGGAGAAAGTAGTTATCATCGAAGACTAATTTCTGAAGATATTTATAACAAAGAGCCCGGTTCCTTTATGGAGTCGGGCTCTTTTTGTTGCTTACTTGTATTACATTTATACCCTGAATAACCTACCCGATTAATGAACATTGACGAACGATATATGCTGCGCTGCCTGGAACTGGCCCGACTGGGAGCAGGTGCCGTTTCACCCAATCCGATGGTAGGAAGTGTAATTGTTCACAACGGGATCATTATCGGGGAAGGCTGGCATCAAGTGTATGGTGGTCCGCATGCCGAAGTGAATGCTATCAACTCAGTTACCGATAAGGGGTTGCTTAAAGATGCCACCGTATATGTGAACCTTGAACCTTGCAGCCATTACGGGAAAACGCCACCCTGCGCTGATTTGCTTGTGAAATACAAGGTAAAAGAGGTTGTGGTGGGGATGGTAGATCCATTTGCAGCAGTATCGGGAGCAGGTATCAGGAAGCTGGAAGTTAATGGTATTACCGTAAAGGTGGGTATTTTGGAAGGACACTGCAGAGAACTCAATAAACGGTTCATTACGTATCATACCAAACAACGGCCGTATATTATATTAAAATGGGCCCAAACCAGCGATGGAATGATGGCTCCACATGCTTCGGCAATGAATAGGGAAGTATTTGATGAGAAGCGCAGGATCACAGGCCCCGTGGTGCAAATGCTGGTTCACAAATGGAGAGGAGAGGAAGATTCAATCCTTGTTGGTACCAATACCGTGATTACCGATAACCCGGAATTGAACACCAGGGCATATCCGGGCAAAAATCCCCTGCGCATTACACTGGACCGCACCGGTAATCTAAGCAGTGATGCTACGTTTTTTGATGGTAGGCAACCCACATTGATTTTTACGGAAAACAATACCATGCAATCTCCAAGCGACCAGATAACATATCAACTTATTGATTTTAATGAACCTGTTTGGCAGCAAATATTTACCGGGCTTTATTCTCGAGGCATTCAATCTGTAATTGTCGAAGGTGGCCCAACTGTTTTACGTTCGTTGATTGAAGCTGGTTTATGGGATGAAGCACAGGTTTTCAGGACCTCTATTGTGATGGGTGAAGGCATTTTCGCTCCAATTATTTCCGGCACGATTAACCTTACTTCAAAGATTGAAAACACTGAATTAACCATTTATTCAAACGCATGATATTTTTACTGCTCAGTATATTGCTTTCGGTGCTCACGGTTTGTTTTTTCAAGCTATTCGAACGGTATAATGTGCATACCCTTCAGGCAATTATCTTCAACTATGCTACCTGTATTTTGATTGGGAATACCCTATCAGATGATGTCATTATTTTACAACCTTTTTGGGAATATCCCTGGTTTGGATATGCTCTGCTATTAGGGTTTATGTTCATTTCTGTATTTTACAGCATAGGGCTTACTTCTCAGAAAATGGGTGTATCGGTGAGTATGGTTGCCGCAAAACTATCGGTAGTGATTCCTGTGGGAGTTGCATGCTTGGTTCATGGTGAGGTAATGGGAGGATTCAAAATTGGAGGTATTCTCCTTTCGTTGGTTGCGGTATTTTTAATTAGCAGGAAATCGGATGAAGATGTTAACCGGCAAGGAAAATGGTTATGGTTGTTGCCTGTTTATGTTTTCCTGGGTAGCGGTGTTATTGATGCTACCTTAAAGCATATGCAACAGGAATTTATTCCTCCGGGAAATGCAGGGGATATGGTGAGTACGGTTTTTTTGATTGCCTTTATCATTGGAATATTAGTGTTGCTCACCCGAAAGGAAACGTTGCAGCTAAAGAGCATAGGGTGGGGGATCGCATTAGGGATCCCTAATTTTTTCTGCATGTTTTTTCTGGTGAAAACACTGGAGAATTTTGATGCCACCTTCATTTTTCCGATTAACAATATTGCGATTGTTGTTTGTTCAACAATCGTTTCACTACTTTTCTTTCAGGAAAAAATGAGTGTGGCCAATCGTATCGGGTTCGCTCTGGCCATCTGTTCCATTCTTATTATTTCATTTGCCTGATGTTGTTTTCGGATACATATAACGTACCTGCTTCAACAGGTGAAGGCCTTTTTAAAGACAAAGGGAGTAAGTTTATCGGCTATGTATTTCCGGTACAGAACGAAGAGCAGGTTAAGTTATGTGTGCAGCAACTTAAAAAGGAACACTTCTCGGCAGCTCACCATTGTTATGCTTATGTACTTGGTTTTGATAAGCAGATCCAGAAAGTGAATGATGACCGTGAACCATCCAATACTGCTGGGAAGCCGATCCTGAGGAGTATTCTCGCAAAGGATCTAACCAATACACTTGTTGTTGTGGTTCGCTATTTCGGAGGGAAATTACTGGGAGTTCCCGGCTTAATTCAGGCATACGGAGAAGCGGCAGCCGATGCACTCCAGCATGTTTCAATCGTTGAAAAAATAGTAACAGAGAGGCACGAACTCAAATTTGACTACAGCAACGAAAATGATGCATTTAAAATCATCAAGCAGTTTGGATTAAAAATCCTGCAACACCATCATGCCGGGCAAATATCCATTATATTTGAGGTAAGAAAATCGCAAGCTGATGCTGTACTCCACGCTATCAAGGAGAAAAGGGTGTTTGAAACAACCTTTTTGGGAGAGCAGTAGTCTTTAATACAAGTAATCGCTGATATGAACAAATCAATACTAGCCCTGTTAATGCTGCCAACCCTATTGCTGGCGCAATCATCTGTTCCAACACAAACCGATATTTTATACAATGCCGTAAAAGTCTCAGAAAACAGTGTTGCTACAGCAAGCTTTAACCGGATCAATATTCCTGTAGCTGGAAGGAGGACGGTAACAGAGGCAGTGCAGCAATATTATGAACAACATCATCCTGCATTGCAATCTTCCGAAACCAGTATTAGGTTGCTCCATGCCAAACATACTGTACTCGGTTGGCATCTATATTACGAACAACTCTATAAAGGAATACCTATTACAGGAGCTACCCTGAAGGTAAACATCAATGATGCGGGAACAACCTTGTCTGTATTTGATAAACTGGAATTGACACAAAACTGGAAAGCAGTTCTAGTTGCGCCAAATGCTTCCTTCGGAAAAGGGATGTGGTTGGTTGTGGATGGACAACCGGTTGCCGTGTACCGGAGGTCTGAAGGAGGCAAAAGAATAATGACCGATGATAACGGAATTGTTTTCAGCGAGAAGGATGGACGCCTGTATTTTGCGGGAGATGATACACTGGTTACAGCCAAGGTATTTCTTCCCGATCCGATAACTCCCATTGGTGTGATTGCCGGATTAAACGGAACCTACAAACATTTTAACGATAGTGATTATGCCTTGTTAAACAACCAGTTGGTGGAAGTGAGTTTCCCTGTAACGTTTGATGGGTCATTGTTTCAACTCAGGAATAAATATGCCCGCATTTATGATACATCATTTAAAACACCCAATATTTCACCTGCAATATCGGTTACACCACAGTTTAATTTTACCCGTAAGCAGAACGGATTTAAGGATGTAATGGCTTTATACCATGTTACCAATACCCAGGAATATTTGCATGCGCTGGGAATTGATGAAGTGAAGTACCAGCTAAAAATTGATGCACATGCAACAACCAGTGATCAGTCGTATTTTGAATATGACGGAGATACAGCTTTAAACTTTGGAACCGGTGGTGTTCCGGATGCAGAAGATGCGGATGTAATTGTTCATGAGTTTACACATGCAGTTTCATTCAGCATCAACCCAAACCTCAATATGAGTCCAGAACGAAGGGCAATAGAGGAGGGATTATGTGATGTAATGGCTGCAATATATTCCAAGAAATATACTTTGTTTAATTGGAGGAGAATTTTCAACTGGGATGCTCCTAATCCTTTCGCAACAGGTGTTACACCTTTTTGGAATGGACGAAATGGAAACTCAACCAAAACCTATGCAAATTTAACAAATGATTCCTATGCCAGTTCCGAAATCTGGTCGAGCACATTGCTTGATATTGCGGAGCAAATTGGAAGTGATAGTACGATTATCTTAATGCTGGCCTCGGTAGCTTCCTATACTGATAATACCACAATGCCACAGGCGGCAACATTATTCATGCAGGTGGATAGCATATTGCTCAATAAACATTTCAGCTGGAAAATGGGAACGATATTTAACAATCGCCTGTTGGGGAATTTCCCTACCGGAATGGATGAGCAAACTATTTTATCGCAACAGTTAAGGTTAAACAATTCCCTAGCTTTTGCATTAGGAGATGGAGATGCACTATTGAATCTTCCACTGAAAGCTGATGTTGTTGTATATGATTTGCAAGGGCGGAAACATAGTGCTGTTGCACAATGCGAAGGCGAGTTGTTGATACGGACCAAGGATTTTGTTCCAGGATTGTATATTGTAAGGGTCTATACCCGGTCAGCACAGGTTAGCCTGAAACTACTGAAGAACTAAGGGATGTTCATGTATTTATGAACCTGTAAACTTATTTCCCATTGAGGATGTGCTTTCACATACTCAATAATCAACGGAAGCATTTGACTCGATTTATCCCATTCAGGTTGCAGGAATAATTTGCAATCGGCAGCACACATGGCTGCGTGCTGTTCAGCCCAGTCAAAATCAGATTTGTTGAACACCACAACTTTCAATTCATTGGCTGCTGTTACCACTTCAGGTATAGGAGCCTTGAACTTTTTTGGCGACACGCAGATCCAATCCCACGAACCGGAAAGAGGAGAGGAGCCAGAGGTTTCAATATTGGTTTGAATGCCTTTGGCCTGCAGTGCTGCAGTTAATTCATCCAGGTTATGCAGCAAAGGTTCACCACCTGTAATTACAGCCAGTTGTGCCTTTGCATCTGTTACAAAAGCTACAATTTGTCCAATTGAATATTGCGGGTGTTTGGAAGCATCCCAGCTATCTTTCACATCACACCACACACATCCTACATCACATCCACCCAAACGGATGAAGTAAGCAGCACGCCCCTGATAGAAACCTTCACCTTGAATGGTGTAAAAGTGTTCCATCACCGGGAGGTGAGATTTGTGATTTAAGATTTGTGAATTATCGCTTGTCATTCTCTTTTGTCGTCTTTCTGATAGAAGTAAATATCGCAGTTAACTGATTTGCTTCGTCAAGAAGTATTTTCGTTTTATCTAAGGAAAGAATTTCACTTTCGGTAATCATCTCTAACCAAAACAATGCTTCATCTGCTTCCTCTTCAACTGTACCGATTTTATGAATAAAGTCGGCTCTTGATTTAGCTCTGCAGGCTGATCTATAGTTAGCAGCTAAGGAAGTTGAACATCTTACTAATTGCTTTAAAAGCACTTCGGAAATAAAATCCCGAGGTACACTTTTAAGTAATTTGATAATGGAAAGAGCAAATGATTTTGTTCGGTTTTTGAGGTCTACTGCATTCATGGGGTTTTGTCTTTGAAATCTAAAGATACAAAATCATGTCTTTAAATCTCAAATTGTAAATGTCAATTCTCAAATATTTTTTACTGCATTCAGTGTATTCAGCATAAGCCCAACCCTTGTCATGGGGCCTACACCACCCGGAACCGGTGTGATCCAGCCGGCTATTTCCGATACCTCATCAAACTTTACATCTCCTTTCAATCGGTATCCACTTTTTGAAGTTGGGTCTTCTACTCTTGTTATTCCTACATCTACCACAACGGCTCCTTCTTTGATCATGGAAGCGGTAACATAGTTGGGAATACCCAATGCAGCGATAACGATATCTGCACGCTTAATAACATTTTCAATATCTATGGTTTTACTGTGGCAGATGGTTACGGTACAATTTTTTTGCAACATCAACGCGCTCATCGGCTTTCCGACAATATCACTTCTGCCAATAACCACACAATGTTTTCCAGCAGTTTCAATCTGATAGTGTTCCAATAATTTGATAACACCCATTGGGGTTGCCGGTAAATAACAAGGCAATCCTTTAAACATGAGGCCTACATTCATCGGATGAAATCCATCAACATCTTTTCGCCAGTCAATGGTTTGGGTAACCTTATTGGTGTCGATATGTTTGGGTAATGGCAACTGAACGATTAATCCATCAATGTCGGCATTGTTGTTAATCTTTTGTACTTCATTTAATAAATCGGCCTCCGAAATGGAAGCATCAAAATGCAAAACGGTAGAGTCAAATCCCACTTCTTCACAATCTCTGGCTTTGGCCGCAACATAGGTTTGACTGGCGCCATCGGTTCCAACCAGTATGGCTGCAAGGTGTGGCGTTTTTTTACCGGCAGCTTTCAGTTGTTCCACTTCAGCTTTGATTTGCTGGCGAATGTGTTTTGAGACTTCGTTTCCGTTCAGTAATTGCATGATGATTTAAAATATTTTTCCTCTCCAGGCCTTGTTGTACAATTCGATACTCTCTCTGATAATGTCCAGTGCCTCTTTTTTTCCGAAGAACTTCTCAACCACTACTTCCTTATTCTCCAGTTTTTTATAATCTTCAAAAAAACGTTGCATTTCAATGGTGGTATGCGGAGGCAGATCTTCAATGTTTTGAATATGGTTTACACTCATATCATTGTTGGCTACTGCAATAATCTTATCATCTGCTTCACCCTGGTCAACCATTCGCATTACACCAATCACACGGGCATCAATAAGGCATAAGGGAGGAAGTTCAATGGATGTAATTACTAAAATATCCAACGGGTCTTTATCCTCACAATACGTTTGCGGAATAAAACCATAGTTGGCAGGGTAGTGCACCGAAGAGAATAGTACACGGTCCAGCTTTAACAATCCACTGTTTTTATCCAGTTCAAATTTTCCTTTACTGTTCTGAGGTATCTCAATAACGGCAGTAACAATTTCGGGAGCATCAGCTCCGTAGTTTACGTTGTGCCATGGGTTAAAGTTATTCATAGTATGTTGTATGCTTTACAGCATTTGGTTAATCAAGTTTCAATACGGCCATAAATGCACTTTGCGGAATTTCTACAGATCCAACCTGGCGCATCCGTTTTTTACCTTCTTTTTGTTTTTCGAGGAGTTTACGTTTACGTGAAATATCGCCACCGTAACATTTAGCCGTTACGTCCTTACGCAAAGCTTTAATAGTTTCGCGGGCAATAACCTTGGCACCAATACTAGCCTGTATCGGAATTTCAAACTGGTGCCGCGGAATCAACTCCCGTAGTTTTTCACAAATCCGTTTTCCCCAATCGTATGCCCTGTCGCGGTGAATGATGGCTGACAAAGCATCTACATTATCTTTATTCAATAAAATATCAAGTTTCACCAGATCCGATTGAACATATCCGATTGGATGATAATCGAATGAAGCATAACCTTTTGAAATGGTTTTTAAGGTATCAAAAAAGCCAAATACCACTTCAGCCAAAGGCATGTCAAATTTCATTTCCACACGCTCTGATGTTAGGTACACCTGGCTTTTCAGCATACCACGTTTACCCAAACATAATCCCATGATAGGGCCAACAAATTCGGCACTCGTAATGATGGTAGCCAAAATAAAGGGCTCCTCAACATAGTCGATATAATTGGCTTCAGGCAAATCGCTTGGATTGTTCACTACAATCAGTTCGCCCTTGTTGGTATGACAATGGTAACTTACGTTGGGAACAGTAGTAATTACGGTCATTTTAAATTCACGTTCCAAACGTTCCTGGATAATTTCCATGTGCAGCATACCCAAGAACCCGCAGCGGAAACCAAATCCCAATGCAGCAGAACTCTCAGGTTCAAATGTCAGAGATGCATCATTGAGCTGCAGTTTATACATGCTCTCGCGCAACTCTTCAAAATCTTCCGTGTCAACCGGGTAAATACCGGCAAATACCATTGGTTTTACGTGTTCAAACCCGTCAATAATATCTGTTGTGGGATTGGCAACAGTGGTAATGGTATCACCCACTTTTACCTCACGGGCTTCTTTGATTCCTGAAATGATGTATCCTACATCACCCGCTTTTACTTCTGCCCGGGGTTCCATCGTCATGCGCAATACTCCTACTTCATCGGCAAGGTATTCTTTGCCGGTAGCCATAAATTTTACCTTGTCGCCTTTTTTTAATACACCATCCAATACCCTGAAGTATGCAATAATGCCACGGAAGGAGTTAAATACCGAATCAAAAATCAATGCTTTTAATGGTGCTTCTTCCGACCCTTTAGGTGCCGGCACACGCTCAACTATTGCATGCAGAATTTCGTGAACTCCTTGTCCTGTTTTTCCACTTGCCCTCAAAATGTCTTCGTATTTGCAACCTATCAAATCAATAATCTGATCACTTACCTCCTCAGGCATACTATGCGGCAAATCTATTTTATTGAGAATAGGAATGATTTCCAGTCCCTGCTCAATGGCTAAATACAGGTTTGAGATTGTTTGTGCCTGAATTCCTTGAGAAGAGTCTACAATCAGCAACGCCCCGTCACATGCCGCAATGGAGCGGGATACCTCATAACTGAAATCCACATGTCCCGGGGTGTCAATCAGGTTCAATACATATTTTTCACCCTTGTAAGTATAATCCATTTGAATGGCGTGGCTCTTAATGGTAATTCCACGTTCACGCTCAAGGTCCATGTCATCCAGTACCTGCGCTTCCATATCGCGCTTGCTGATGGTTTGTGTGTATTCCAGTAAACGGTCGGCCAGGGTGCTCTTGCCATGATCAATATGAGCGATAATACAAAAGTTGCGAATATTCTTCATCTAAACGGTGTTCTCTCTTTAAAACTAAGGCGCGAAAATAAGCTTTTGAGAGGGGATTTTTGAAGAAATATTTTTTGTTAACTGTGGAAGTCGGCAAGGGGGAAAGTAGGCAGTAGGCAAAGTACCTACGGAGGTTTTTGTTCACTCAGACACAAAAAATGAAGGGGAAGAAAGACACGAAGAAGAAGTAGGCAAATGGGAAAGACGGCAGGGGGCAAATTATTGGATGCTAAAAAAGAGCTTACGACCTCCACCAGCAACAATTGACCCCTATATCACAATTAACAGATTACACAATTAACAGATCAACTTACTTCAACATTTCAATTTTATCCGAACGGCTTATCCCACCTGGATTGATGCCGGGTTTTCCTTCGGGGATTTCCATTTTAAGGTTATGATAATATTCCTCCCAAATAGGAAAAAAAGTGCTTGAATTAGGTTGCTTGAAGGTCATGGGTTCCAGCTGGAAAAAGGGTCTTCCTCCATTGGCAAATAAGAAAGCATCGTAAATAAGTTCCGAGCAGTAATATTTTCCATTGTCATATAGGAATGGCTCATCATATGGCTTCCCCAATTGTTGGAGTGCGAACTGAATGGCATTGTGAATCAGTTTGCGGTTGGACTCCCTAAGTCGTGCATGAACCAACGGATTTTTGCTTCGCGAAGCAAATTGCGAAAAAGGGGTAAGCTGCACTTCTGTTCCGATTGCTTCAATAATGTATACAGAATCCTTTCGCACATACACCAGCCCAATATGCGAAAATTTTTGTCCCTTATGACCTTGCGTTACGGTTTCGATTGCATCGCATAACCCTCCGCAATCGAGGTTTTGGAATACCAGATCTCCTGTTTGGTATTGCTGTGCCTTGGCGGAGAAAACAACCAGGAGGAGTATAAAAATGAGTTTTTTGTGCATGGCATTTTATTCGGTTACAGAAGCTCTTTTGAGTCGGTCGTTAATGGCTCTTCCCAAGCCCTTATCAGGAAAAGTTTCCGCTATGATCACATCAATTTCCAACGTATCAATGTTTCGCATAGCTGCAAACAGCTGTTGCGCGGCCTCATCAAGATTACGGTTAGTTGATAATACAAACTGGTTATTTGTTGGGATCTCTGTATAAACAGAGCTGAAAGCGATTACACCGATTCGTTCAGGGGCATAGTCATTCAAGTATTTACGCGGATCTCCTACAATGAGTTTATGGTTGGTGGCATAATGCCTGGCCAGTTGTCCCGGTGCTACCGGATTATCAATAAATCCCTGTGCAGGCAAGGTAACTTTACCAATCACCTTTTCAATATCTTCAATAGCCAATCCTCCATAACGCAAAATAGAAGGTGTTTCTTCCAAAAAGGAGATGATGGTCGATTCAACACCCACACTGCAATCACCTCCGTTTAGGATATACTCAACCTTGTCGCCAAGTTGTTCGTTTACATGCCAGGCATTGGTAGGGCTTACAAAACCGCTGGGGTTAGCACTTGGTGCCGCCAATGGAAAATCAATACTCCGCAATAGTTCCAGTGTGAGCGGGTGATTGGGTATACGTACAGCTACAGCATTGGTCCCTGCTGTTACAATATCAGGAATGGTTTCACTTTTTGGAATAACATAAGTTAGCGGTCCGGGCGAAAAATGAACCGCCAGTTGTTTCATTTTTTCAGGAACAAACAACCCCCATTTTTCCAATTGTTCAATACTGTGTGTATGGATGATCAATGGGTTAAACTGAGGACGATCCTTGGCTTTGTAAATAGCGGTAACAGCTTGCGGATTAAAAGCATTCGCAGCAAGGCCATATACGGTTTCGGTTGGTATGGCTACCAATTCACCGTTGGTCAGACACTGTATTGCTCGTTGTATATCCGTTCCTAAATTCAAATCTCTTGTTGTATATGAAACAGCAAAAGTAAGTCTGGATGGCTTGTCAACCAAATTCACTAGCTTTTTTGCCAGTAAAGCACTTTGTTGGTTATAATAGGCTGCAAAATTTTGGTTACACCATCCTGTTCGCTAAAAAAACGATGCACCCGTTTAAACTGTTCAAGCTGTGAGGGCGTTTGCACAATCATGTTAAACAATACAAAACCCTCACGGCTTAACAAACGGTTCAGGTCGGTTAAAAATGATTCACTGGTAAAGGGCTCAGGAACTTGGTTGTCTACAAACAAATCAATAATGATGAGTTCAAATTGCTGTTTACAATTTTGAACGTAATGCAATGCATCATCTAGCACTATTTGCAGTTGCCTGAACCGGGTAATATCAAAATATTTTATACCCAGCTCAATCATCAACGGATCCTTTTCGACTGCAGTTATTTTGCAGTTCATTACCAGCTCCTCTTCAATAATCTCTGCTACGCTTCCTGCTCCCAGTCCCAGCAATAATACATGGTGTACCGGTTGGTGTTCTAATTGTATTTCTTCAAAAACGTGTTTAAAAACATGGTGCAGCGAATCGTATGATTGGTTGGCATGAGCCGAGTTCAGAATCAGCTTCCCGTTTACAAGCCACACTTCGAGCTTTCCGTTAAGGTGGCTGTTATAGGTCGACAACCGTTGGCCCCAGATATAACTTCCTGCAAGGTGCAGCCATTCGTTCATGTTTTCCGGGTGATTGCCTTTCATGCTGTAGTGAATGAGTTTAGGGGATTATTATTTTAACGAATAACGATCCAATACCCATTCCGGGATAATTTGTGCCCTTCCACTTTTTAAGTCAATAAGGGTGTAATCAAAGAATCCATCACTGCAAACTTTATTGGTAGCTTTATTCACGATACTGAAATTAACACGAACACCTGTTGCATGCACAGATTCGAGTTGTGTACGGGTAAGCATCCGGTCACCAAGTTTTAAAGCCCGTTTAAAGTTGATGGTACAACTGTTCACCACCCAGCCCATTCCCAGGTCGAGGTATTCCTGCATTGGATTTCCATAGCAGCGTTCCATCTGGTCATAACGTGCCGCCAATACATAATCAATATATTTTGCACTGTGAACATGCTGAAACATATCAATATCATCAGGCCTCACAGGCATTTCTGTTTCATAAATATTTTTGTTCAATTCCATATTGGAGCAAAGGAAAACTGATTTGCAGTTATACCTGTAAATTAGGGTAATTGTTTCGGATAGGAAATTTTTTTTGTTGACATTCTCCCCTAAATATAGCTTAGGGTTTAAACCCTAAGCTATATTTAGGGGAGAATTATTTTTCCGGATTAAATCCATACATTCTTAAAAGCATATCATATTCTGCGTCAAATTGTTTTTCTGCATGACGGCTTTTTTGGTTTTTGATGTACTGGTATGTTTTACTTATGGCCTGTTCACTAACGGGAAATGCGGCATAGCCGTTTTGCCATGCAAACATTAAAGGAAGCATCTTCTGTTCATTGATAAAATGAGATGAACTTCCCTTAACTTGCTTGATGACTTCCGAAATAGATTTTTGTTTACTTAATAAAAATAAACAGTGTACATGGTCGGGCATCCCATTGATAATACTGACCTTACAACCTGTAAATAAGAATTGTTCTTTTAAAAAAATTAAAGACTCTGCTTTCTATTGCAGGAACAATATAAGGAGCTCTTTCTTTGGTTGACCAGATAGCATGTATCCAGATTTTATGATAGGATTGGGGCATATTAATGAATTTATAGGGTGAATATGATTTTCAGATATACATATAGCTTAGGGCTTAAACCCTAAGCTATTTCATTAATGACAATATTTAATCCTTCGCCCATTTCACAAGCATAAAATAGTCGTGATCGAGCGGCAGGTATCCATATTCATAGCAAAAATAATAAGTGGTTCCCACCTTATTGGTATACGTATGTGTATGGTAGGAGAAACGGAATCCTTTTTCTTCGAGCCGCATACGTGTAGCTTTACTTTTGGTTTCTTCGGGGGGGACAAAATCACTCATAATCTTGCGGTTTTTACGCAGGATATTGTTGATGTTTCGCATCAGATTAGTATCTGATTTTAAATGATTGTTGTGCGTTGTGCGACATTGGTCATCACAAAACTTTTTGTCAATACGGCCCCTGATCTGGGAGCCGCATTGGAGGCATGTTTTTGTATCCATTGGGGTTTAGTCTGGACGTAAAATAAAAAAATAGCCGCTCAAATCAAAATCTGAGCGGCCATTTTTTTTGTATTCGTTAAAGATTATTTCACTTCTTCGTAATCTACATCCTGTACTTTAGGTTCGTTTTGCCCTTCAGTACCACCTTCAGCACCCGGGTTTGCACCACCCTGAGCTTCCTGTGTTGCTTTGTATAAATCCTCAGAAGCAGCGGTCCAAGCAGTGTTCAGAGCTTCCATTGCTGTATCAATAGCAGCAATGTCTTTGCTCTCATGCGCTTTTTTCAAATCAGCAACAGCGGTTTCGATTGGTGCTTTTTTATCTGCAGGAATTTTATCTCCGTACTCTTTCAGTTGTTTTTCTGTTTGGAAAACCAAGGTATCGGCAGCGTTAATTTTTTCTGCTTCTTCCTTAATTTTTCTGTCCGATTCAGCATTTGCTTCTGCTTCAGCTTTCATGCGTTTGATTTCTTCATCGCTCAATCCGCTTGAAGCTTCGATACGGATCTTTTGCTCTTTACCGGTTCCTTTATCTTTGGCACTTACATGTAAGATACCGTTGGCGTCAATATCAAATGATACTTCAACCTGAGGAACACCACGCGGAGCAGGAGGGATACTGTCTAAGTGGAAACGTCCCAGTGTTCTGTTATCACGGGCCATCGGGCGTTCACCCTGCAGGATATGAATTTCAACACTTGGCTGGTTGTCGCTTGCAGTACTGAAAGTTTCACTGCGTTTGCTCGGAATGGTTGTATTGGCCTCAATCAACTTGGTCATTACACCACCCATGGTTTCAATACCCAATGAAAGTGGAGTTACATCCAGCAATAGAACGTCTTTTACTTCACCTGTCATTACACCACCCTGAATTGCAGCTCCTAAAGCAACTACTTCATCCGGGTTCACTCCTTTAGAAGGCGTTTTGCCGAAGAATGCTTCAACAGCAACCTGAATAGCAGGGATACGGGTAGAACCACCTACCAGGATGATTTCGTCAATCTGGCTTGTGCTTAAACCGGCATTTTGCAACGCAGTTTTACAAGGTTCGATGGTGCGTTTAATCAATGAGTCGGCTAATTGTTCAAATTTGGCGCGGCTCAATGTTTTTACAAGATGTTTTGGAATACCATCTACCGGAATGATGTAAGGCAAATTGATTTCTGTTTGGGTAGAGCTTGATAACTCGATTTTTGCTTTTTCAGCGGATTCTTTCAACCGTTGCAAAGCCATTGGGTCTTTACGCAAGTCAATACCTTCATCACTTTTAAATTCATCAGCCAACCAGTCAATGATAACCTGATCGAAGTCATCACCACCTAAGTGGGTATCACCATCAGTTGATTTTACTTCAAATACACCATCGCCCAGCTCAAGTACCGAAACGTCATGTGTTCCACCACCGCAGTCAAATACTACAATTTTCTGGTCAATTCCTTTTTTATCCATACCGTAAGCCAGTGCAGCTGCGGTAGGTTCGTTGATGATACGTTTTACGGTTAATCCTGCAATTTCTCCGGCTTCTTTGGTAGCCTGACGTTGTGCGTCATTAAAGTATGCAGGCACAGTGATTACTGCCTCTTTTACTTCATGTCCAAGATAATCCTCAGCAGTTTTCTTCATTTTTTGAAGAATAATGGCTGAAATTTCCTGCGGGGTATACATACGGCCATCAATATTCACACGAGGTGTGTTGTTGTCACCTTTTTCTACTGAATAAGGTACACGTTTGGTTTCTCCTTCAATTTCGCTGAAGGTATGTCCCATAAAACGTTTAATTGAATAGATGGTATTTTTTGGATTGGTAACAGCCTGGCGTTTTGCAGGATCTCCAATCTTACGTTCTCCGTCTTTTAAAAATGCAACAATGGAAGGAGTGGTTCTGCGCCCTTCGCTGTTGGCAATTACTACTGCCTCATTACCTTCCATAACGGCAACACAGGAGTTCGTAGTTCCTAAGTCGATTCCAATAATTTTACTCATAATCGTGTTTTGATAATTTTATTAAACACAATTTATCAATGACAGTGCCAAAGGGGAAATGGCAGTTTTTGAACGTAAGAGTGACACAAAAGAGGAAAAATGCCACGTTTTACCCGTACAATTTGTCAGTTTACCGACAGGTCTCGTTTAGAAAATGAAGTTCGGAAGGTCTTTTACAAGGTAATATTTGCTGGAGTCGAACCCATTATCATCCGTATCGTTTTGGAACAGGAGGTTTGTTTTGACGGTTTCACTGCGGCTGCTAAAAATCCCTAATCCATTGGTTATATTAGAATAATCGGTTTTACGCTGCACAATTACGGCACTCGGTTTACTCAGGTCAATAATGTCTTTCATTTCCTTACTACCTCCGGTAGCTACATAATCAATTTGGTGGAACTCGCGGGTTACTGCACTGTTCAACGTAAGGGCTCCTTTAATATAATTAATCCATTGACGGGAAGTTGGAACATAACTTTTGCCAGAAGCAAGTGTAAGGGCATCCACAACCCAGTTTTTATCCAGAAAATAGTCAATATACTTCAGTTCAAAACCTGACGGATTGCCTACCGGGTATTCCTTATACCAAAAGCGTATGGCTACATCATACAAAGAAGCTCTGGCACCGGGTTTAAACTGAAATTGAATCCGGTTATAATCCTGGTAAGGTCTTATGTATAATTTATAGTTGGGTGAAATGGTCATGATATCTGCTTTTGCAACAATATTGGTAGCAGAGGTATAAGATAAGCCGGTTTCTCCGCTTGTAATTTTAAGATGGTAGGTTACATTGGGATTGATCGCCATTTTTGCCTGGTAAATGAAGTTCACATCACTTGCAAAAAAGCCTGAATTTTTAGGTATTGAGGTTATTTTGGTAAATGTTACGCCTTCCACTTCAACCACTGCATTTTTGAAATAAAGAGAGTCGCTTACTTGGGCTCCTTCAGCAGTTGTAAGGTCTGTTGAGTTTTGATAGGCCTTTTGTACCCTGATGTACTGGGTGTCTTTATTCACATCCAGAAATCCGTACACAACAGGGATTTCTTTCCATGGAGCATTAATCTCAATATCATTTTTACAAGCTCCCAACCAACAGATTGACAGTAATAGTATGCAGGTTTTAAATACGTTCATAAAGGTGCGAATATAGTAGTATTCTGATTGTTTGGTATATTAAGAATCAATGTTTAGGTTTTGTTTTAACAGGAGTTTCATACCATTGTCGGGTAATACATTTTTTTGTTCAGAAGACCCCCTGGTGGTAAATAAACCAATAGCATCCTGGATATTAGAATATAACGGATTTTTCTGAACAATCTGTATGGATGGTACGCGCAATTGCTGATAGTCACCCATATCTTCGCTCTCGGCTGATATGTAAAAACTAAAACTTTTAAGTTTTCGGATTTTGCCGGTTCCGTTCCCTAAAATGGTTTGGGCGGCATACATCCAATTTTTTCCTTCAATTTCGAAATGTAATCCTCCGGAATAAAAGGGTTGGGCTACCGGGAAATCAAATATTTTGTCAAGATCACCGGTACCGGTATTTTCGGTGTAAAACATGCGGATGGTACCATTGTATGAGTCTCCATTTGAAGGTGTAAAGCCTATAATGTTCAGCTGTGAGGTAAACAACAATTGAAAAGGTCTTGAAAAAGCAGGTGGAGACAATATCCGTTGGGTAGTAGTAAATACCTTGCCCGTGAGTTCATTTGTTACAATAAGTTTTACCTTCTCGGCTTTGTTGTCGTATGCCGAAGTAGGAATGGCAAACAAGTCCCTGCGGTTCGACACAATACCGGGACGTGGAATTGGAATGAGTGTAACAGTTTGGGTGCCCGGTAAAAAGGTGAGTTGTACGGAAACCTGTTCAAAACAAAGGGAGTCATAAATATTAAGCACCTCTGAAGCTGCAGAGGTATTGCGGAATGTTTTATTTACCCTCACAAACTGCGAATCCTGAATCCTGTCAATAACACCATACACCACAGCGGTTTCGACATAATCATCTCCATAAACCTCCAACGTATTGTTACAGGATCCGAAAACTCCCCAAAGCAGTAAACCTAAAAAAATGCGCATGATATCGATATGGTAGTGCGATTATATCAAAAATTGGTTGCTTTGTCTTCATCAAAGGTTTGTATACCTTTGACAGCAAACCTTTACACATGAGTACTTACAAGGAAATCAAAAAAATCACCACGCATATTTTACAGGAGATGAAAGTGCGCGGTGAAAAAATATCCATGCTCACGGCTTATGATTATTCGATGGCGCGTATTTATGATGATGCCAAGATTGATGTATTGCTTGTAGGTGACTCGGCCAGTAATGTGATGCATGGTTTTGAAACAACCTTGCCCATTACGCTGGATCAGATGATTTCACATGCCTCATCGGTAACCCGCGCGGTGAAACGTTCGCTGGTTGTGGTGGATTTACCTTTTGGTTCTTACCAGGGAAACTCCAAGGAGGCATTGGTATCATCCATACGCATCATGAAAGAGGCAGAGGCTCATGCTATCAAACTTGAAGGCGGAGAGGAAGTTGTGGAGTCGATTAAACGTATTTTAACAGCGGGTATTCCTGTAATGGGACATCTGGGGTTGACGCCACAGAGCATCTATAAGTTTGGTACATATGAAGTAAGAGCCAAAGAAGATGAGGAGGCACAAAAACTCATTCAGGATGCCAAGTTGCTGGAAGAAGCAGGCTGTTTTGCTATTGTACTGGAGAAAATTCCATCCAAGCTGGCTACGCAGGTTGCCCAAACGGTGAAGATTCCGATTATTGGAATTGGGGCCGGTTCGGGGGTGGATGGACAAGTATTGGTCAGTCATGATATGCTTGGAATCAATAAGGAGTTTTCGCCCAAGTTTTTGAGACGTTATCTTAATTTATATGATGAAATAAAAGGTGCGGTTGAACAATATGTTGCCGATGTAAAATCGGTAGACTTTCCGAATGAGAAAGAACAATATTAATGTGCAAATGTGCAGATCAATGGGTGTGCGGATTGAAAAAAGCAGGAGGGGAAGATTTAAAAAACGATTGTAGCATCCCCGATTTATCGGGAAAGAATATTGAACAAAACAACAACAACACATTTGCACAACAACACATTTACTGATCTGCATATCCTTTTCGAGGATAATCATTTGATTGCTGTTCACAAGCGGGCAGGGGAGCCTGTGCAACCCGAAGAGGGTAAACCGGAATCGGTGGAAGAGCAGGTAAAAAAGTATATAAAAATTTCGAAACAAAAACCGGGTGACGTTTTTCTTGGGGTTATTCATCGTTTGGATATGCCGGTAAGTGGCATTGTATTGCTGGCTAAAACCAGTAAAGCATTAGTTAGGATGAATGAAGCATTCAAACAAAGGGATGTAGAGAAAATATACACAGCGGTTGTCAATGGAACACCTCATCCAACCAAAGCACTCCTTACACATTATTTACTCAGGGATGATTCGAGAAGAATAACTAAGGCATTTGATAAGGAAGTAAAAGGCAGCCAGCGTGCTCAACTGGAATATGAAGTGGTGGGTATGCAGGGGAAAAATGCCAGACTGATAATAACACTTCACACGGGGCGTAAACACCAAATAAGGGCTCAACTTTCAAAGATTGGTTTCCCGATTGTAGGTGATGTAAAATACAATGCCCCCAAACCGTTACAGGATGGAGGCATTGCTTTATGTGCAACAAGGCTTGCATTTACACATCCTGTTACCAAAGAAAAGGTGATGATTGAAACTACATTTTAGGTTGTACGGATTCCGATACAATGGTAGGTGAAACCAAGTTCCTTCATCTCTTCAATATCATAAATATTGCGTCCGTCAAAAATAATTTGTGATTTCATCAGTTTACTGATTACATTAAAATTAGGAGAACGGAACTCAGGCCATTCAGTTGCAATCAACAATGCATCTGCATCAATCAATGTATCATACTGATCTTTGCAATAGGTAATTTGTTCACCAATCATTTTTTTTGCTTCATGCATGGCTACAGGGTCAAATGCTTTTACATTGGCTCCGGCCTTTAACAGGTTTTCGATAATCACCAATGAAGGAGCTTCGCGCATATCATCTGTTTTGGGTTTAAACGAAAGTCCCCACAGTGCAAATGTTTTACCTTTAAGCTGACCATTGAATTGTTTAAGTATTTTGGTAAACAATACGGTTTTCTGGTCTTCATTCACATCTTCAACTGCTTCCAGAATACGCATTTTATGACCGTTTTCTGCAGCGGTTTGAATCAAAGCTTTTACATCTTTCGGGAAACATGATCCACCGTATCCGATTCCGGGGTAAATAAATTTATTACCGATCCGTGGGTCACTTCCAATTCCTTTACGTACCAGATTTACATCTGCGCCCATAATTTCGCATAGGTTGGCGATATCGTTCATAAAACTGATTTTGGTAGCAAGCATGGCATTGGCTGCATACTTGGTCATTTCGGCAGATGGGATGTCCATAAAAATTATAGGATGTCCGTTGAGCAAAAATGGTTTGTATAGCTTGCGCATGATGTCCTCAGCTCTTTTGGATTGTATCCCCACAACAATACGATCGGGTTTTAAGAAGTCATCAACTGCTGCACCCTCTTTCAAAAATTCAGGATTGCTGGCCACATCAAATTCAATTGAAGTATTACGTTTGGCTAATGCTGCTTTTACAGCCTCGTTTACTTTTACGGCTGTTCCAACAGGTACAGTACTTTTGGTTACCACCACAATATAATCGTTGATGTTTTCTCCGATCTCCCGCGCAACACCCAACACGTATTTGAGGTCGGCACTGCCATCTTCACCCGGAGGTGTACCTACAGCAATAAATGCTACATCGCAGCCCTGAATACTTTGTACAAGACTGGTTGAAAAATGTAAACGACCTGCATCAACATTGCGTGTAACCATTTCTTCCAGACCGGGTTCATAAATAGGAAGAATACCTTTGTTGAGGTTATCAATTTTCTTTTGATCAATATCAATACACGTAACATCAATTCCTACTTCTGCAAAACAGGTTCCGGTAACCAATCCTACATAACCTGTTCCTACTACAGCTATTTTCATTTATTTAATCTAAGGGTTTTAGTTGTTCGATATTCACCAGACCAGTGTCGTATGCCTTCATGCCTCTCTACAATAGTTATGGTGATTGAATTTTTATGGGCAACGAAATTACACATTTGCACAAATTTCCTGCAATCTGAAATGAAACTAGCCAAAGGTCTTTGTAATCAAAGGGTTGGTGTGGTTTTTATAATTTAAGCGACTTCAAACATTCCATTTGAAGAAGAGGTATAAAATAAGTTTGCCCTAAAACCGTTTGTAAAAACAACTTACACATCTTGTAAATACAGAATTGTGTGTATTTTTGACCAATATCTATGCGTGTTTACATCATTCTGATAACTATTCTTTCGACACTCTGTGTTTCGGCTCAGGAGAAAAAGATTCGCCCCAAAGGCGATAAAATGATTAATTTTCAATTTCACTACACCTATATGATTCCTGAAGGAGACTTAAGGAGCAGGTTTGGACCGTTTCACAATATCGGTTTCGGGGGATTGTTTAAAACAAACACCCAATGGCTCTTTTCCCTGGATGCATCATACCAGTATGGCTTGAATGTAAAAGAAGAAGGGTTGTTGTTGAATTTAACCAACAGTCACGGTGTGGTTATGAACAATGGAGGAGGTCCGGCAGATTATAGTGTCGGACAACGCGGATTCAGCATTTATGGCAAGGCTGGGAAACTCTTTCCTTTAAGTACCAGTAATCTGAATTCAGGAGTTGTGGTGCTTGTAGGTGGAGGAGTATATTATCATAAAATCAATTTTTCAACCACCCGAAATGATATCCCGATGCTTTCCGAAGAATACAGGAAAGGATATGACCGATTGAGTATGGGTCCGGCACTTACCCAATTTGTGGGTTATTCTTACCAAAGCCATAACAGGTATTATAACTTTTTTATAGGGGTTGATTTTATGCAGGCATTTACCCAAAGTGTGCGGAAGTTTAATTATGATACCCAAAAGGCCGATACGGAACAACGATTGGACATGAGTTACGGATTCAGGGTAGGTTGGCTGATCCCGATTTACCTGAAATCAAAAAATTCGGATAATGAATACGAGTTTAAATGATGAGGTTGACGGGTTATATTGGTTACCATATTGGTTTATTTGCCTACACATTTTTGGTAAGGATAGCCGCTTTATGGAGTGATAAGGCCCATAAATTCATCAAAGGCCGCAACGGATTGTTAAAAGAGATTGCACGGCAAACAGCCCAGGATACACGTAACAAAATATGGTTTCATTGTGCTTCATTGGGCGAATTTGAACAGGCCCGTCCGGTAATTGAACGCCTTAAAAGAGCATATCCGCAATACGCCATTGTAATTACTTTTTTCTCACCATCCGGGTATGAGATCCGTAAAAATTTTGAAGGAGCGGACTATGTTTTTTACTTGCCGCTGGATACCCGGAAACATGCTGAAAAATTCGTTTCGTTTGTGAAGATCAAGCTGGCCTTTTTTGTGAAATATGAAATCTGGTATCATTACCTTAAAACACTCAAGGAGTTTGATATTCCGGTATTGCTCATCTCAGCGAATATTCGTCCCGACCATATTTATGTAAAATGGTATGGTACTTTTTTCAGGGAAATGCTTCACCTGTTCAATCACATCTTTTCACAAAATGAAAGGTCGGATGAGTTACTAAAAGCAAATGGATTCAGCAATGTGAGCATCAGTAAAGATACCCGTTTCGACAGGGTGTTTGAAAATAGCCGACAGGTTAAAGAGTTGAGCTTGGTAAAAGATTTTGTGAAAGACGAGCGGGTATTGGTTATTGGGAGTAGTTATGTACAGGAGGAAACAGTTGTGGAAGCGTGTATGCAACAATTAACCGATTGGAAGATTATAATTGCTCCACATCATATTCAACCCGGTAGGATAACTGAAATATGCGAACGTTTTGAAAAGTTTGGAGTTACCACCTATTCTGCATTAAATAAAAATGAAGCGTTAAATCTTAAAAAGGTACTGGTGATTGATAATATCGGAATGTTGTCTTCGATTTATCAATATGGTGATATTGCTTTTATTGGCGGAGGTTATGGAAAATCTGGTTTACATAATACCCTGGAAGCGGCAGTGTTCGGAATGCCCATTTTATTTGGGCCAAACAATCTCAGCAAGTTTCCTGAATCACTTGATATGATTGATGCCGGGGCCGGCTTTGTTATTAAGGATGCACAATCACTTGATGCATACCTGAAGCAATGGAATGCACATCCTCAAACACTGAAAGACATAGGAGCGAAAGCGGCACGGTTTATCTCTTCACAAACAGGAGCCACCCAACATATTTTCGATTATCTCGAATCGAATAAATTGGTTTAAGGGCTGTTATTTTCCAAATAGGCCACCCAATCCGGGCATCATACTGCCCATCAGGTTTTTCATTTCAGCTGCCGAAACATTCTCGGCTTGTTGCATGGCGCGTTCGATTGCTACCATCAACAGGTCTTCCAATTCTTCTTTACGCTCCGGCTTCATCAAACTATTGTCAATATGAATTTGGGTGATGTTTTTATTACCGGTTGCCGAGACTTTAACCAATCCTCCTTCTGTTTCACCTTCAACTGAGATGAGCGCTAAACGGTTTTTGATTTCTTCTGCTTTTTGCTGTGCTTCTGCTAGTTTTCCAAACATATCCTCGTTAATGGTTACTGTGTTAATAGTTATTAGGAAGAGAAGAGTATCAATCGTCTCCACGTCTTCATTTCGTCCCGATAGCTATCGGGATCGTGCTTTGAATTTCGGTTTTTTCTAGTTGTTAGTTGCTACTAAATCTTTTTTACGCTCACCAATCTGCTGTCTCCACATGGCATAATACAACCCTTTCTCCTCTATTAATTGCTGATGTTCTCCGGTTTCTATAATCACGCCTTTTTCCAGCACAAATATGCGGTCGGCATGCATAATGGTACTTAAACGATGCGCGATCAAAACCGTAATATGTTCTTTTTTGCTGGTTATTTCTTTGATGGTATTGGAGATTTCTTCTTCGGTAAGAGAATCAAGTGCAGAGGTTGCCTCATCAAATACCATTAACCGAGGGTTGCGCAGCAAGGCACGTGCAATGGATAAACGTTGTTTTTCACCACCACTGAGTTTCATGCCTCCTTCGCCTATTACCGTATCTATCCCATTTTCGCTCCGGGCGAGCAGGTTTGTACAGGCCGCTTTTTGCAATGCCAGGTTAATTTCAGCATCAGTTGCAGCGGGTTTTACAAACAGTAAATTCTCTTTGATAGTACCCGAAAATAATTGGGTATCCTGGGTTACAAATCCAAGCTGGTGTTGCAGCTCATCCTTATCAATATCATGCGAATTGATTTCATTGTAGTCTATATGGCCTTTTTGCGGAATGTATAATCCAACCAGCAGTTTAACCAATGTACTTTTACCTGAACCACTGGGCCCCACAAAAGCAATTGTTTCACCCTTTGATACGCTGAAGTTAATACTGCTTAGGGCATCATAATTGGCCGACTTGTGCCGGAAGGTAACATCCTTAAAGGAAAGTTTTTCTATGGCATTGATCCGTTTAGGATTTACCGGTTTCACTTCAATGGGGGTGTTGATTATCTGCTCAAAATTGGCCAGTGATGCTTCGGCTTCCCGGTAACTGATGATTACGTTTCCAACTTCTTGCAGCGGACCAAAAATAAAGAAGGAATAAAATTGTAAGGTGATGATTTCACCAACAGTAAGACGACCTTCAAAAATTAAATATAGTAAAATGAAGAGAATACTTTGGCGTAGGAAGTTTACCAGTGTTCCCTGAACAAATGAAATACTGCGGATATCCTTTACTTTTTTCAGCTCAAGCTGAAGTATTTTTTTTGTGGCAATGTTTAACCGGTGTGTTTCCTGATGGGTTAATCCCAAACTTTTCACCAGTTCGATATTGCGCAGACTTTCGGTGGTGCTGCCTGCAAGCTGGCGCGTTTCTCTTACAATATTGGTTTGTACTTTTTTAACCCGTTTCGATAAGTAGTTCGTAATGATTCCCAATGTGAATGCGGCAATCACATAGACCGCAATCAGACCTCCGTATACATTTACGGTGTACATAATTACAAATACCAATCCCACTAATGAAGTAAACAGGATATTAATAAAGTTGGAGATGAATTTTTCGGTATCAGTTCTAACTTTTTGCAGGATATTCAGTGTTTCACCACTGCGTTGGTCTTCAAATTCATTAAATGGAATTTGGAGGGTATGTTTTAACCCGTCAGTATAAATGTCAGCACCCAGTTTCTGAATAATCAGGTTCATGAAATAATCCTGAAAGGCTTTGGCAATACGGCTTACCATGGCAACACCAATGGATGCACCAATAAGTAGGGATACTCCTTTTATAAAGGTAGCTTTATCATAATCACTTGCATGTTGTGCAAAACGGTCAATGATTTTTCCATAAATAAATGGATCGAGAAGCGAAAATACCTGATTGATACTGGCAAGTATCATGGCAAGGAAAACAAGATTTTTATATCGTTTGAGGTAGGAGAGTAGTATGTTCATTGATGACAATTAAGATGCGATATTAGTATTAATATGTGAAATATTACCTAATAACAATGATGAGGGGAAGAGTGTTTTAATAAGGTACGGATTGTGCCGTTTAAGGGTATGCAACAGCGAATGTACCTGAGACATTTTTTAATTCCAAGGTGTTTGTTCCATCAGAAACAGAGCAGGTAAACAGCACTTTTATTTTCCTGGTTTTTTGTCCCAGTTCATTTCGTTCGTACTCGCCAACTTCCATAACCTTAAAATTACTTGCAGTGGTTTGTGTGGTGTTGCCACTGGAATACAAAATTCCGTTTGCATCTTTCCATTCTACCACCACGTGAGAAAGGTGTAGCGAATCAATTATGAATGCCGATAGGAAGCTGAAATTGGCTTTGCACTTGGTAATGTCAAGAGTGTTTACATTTTTACAAAGCGACATGGTATCGGTTCCTTTGATATATTGCATGCACACTTTGTACATGGCTCCGGTAGAATAGCTATGTTTTACGATGGCGCCCTGAGCTGTTTTTCCATCTCCAAAATCCCATGACACAAGAGCATTCGGATCAACAGGTATGCTGTTAAATAATAAGGTATGTGTATCGGGGTAATTAACAGTAAAGTCTGTGGTTTTACCTACGCGCGAAGGGGTGAGGTGCACTGGTTGCTTTAGTTCCGAAAAACAACTTGCCGGGAAAACAGCGGTACAGGTTATCGGATAAACTCCGGCTACCGGAAAAGTTAATACAGGATTAGGATCGGTTGAAAAACGGTTGTTGCCGAAATCCCACGAAATGGCTGGAGCACCGATGCCTGAAGCCGACGAGTAGCAATGCAATCTATAATAGGTTTCGATTGGATTACGCTGGTCAAAATAGGGATAGTCACCGGTGGTGATAGATGAATCGATGGTGAATGCAGCAGACGTGGTGTAGTTGCGGAAAGAAATGGAAAGAGCCGGCCCACAACCAATACAATTATTACGCTTTAGTTCGCCCTTAAAAATGTACAGGTTGTTCGTGGTTTTGTCGAAAGCAGTCGACATATAAAAGTTGTTTACACCCGCACTGATGCTTACAGGAGCATTATTTGCCGTGCCTGAAATGCTAAATACGGGAATACCTGCGTCCTCTACCGGAGTGTCTTTTTCTTTACAACTACCGATACATGCCAGAGTGAATATTGCAATCAGGGCATATTTATGCATGTGCTAAAACAACTTGTAACCAATGGTCAATCGCAGTCCACTGTTGCGGTCTGTTTTATCGGAATGGAAGGCTGCATTTTTAGAAACATCGGTTAAGCCCATGTGATAGGTTGCCGAAAGAGTATACCTGTTTTGAATCAGGCAGGCATATCCTACGTTCAACTGAACGTCCATTTTGTTGATTCCATCCATGTAACCGTTATCAGATTGGCCTTTATTGCCGTTTGACTCAACCAGGTCATGTGATTGCAATGCATACCCGAGTGTAGCTCCTGCTTGTACAAAATGGTTTCCTTTTAGATTGTAATAAGCCGAAACGGGAATTTCAATGTAATCAAGTCGGAGGGTACTGATTTTGGTTTCGCTGGTTTGCTGACCAAAACTATAATCAACATTGCGGAATACACGGGTATCCAGATTTTGTTGCAAGCGACTGTATGTTAATCCGGAGCTAACCGCAAATGTAGGACTCAGGAAACGGTAGTAACGTAAGCCTGCATGGAAGTTGAATGATTGGGCAAAATCTGAAGTATGATTATAACTGTTTAATCCCCCCTCAATAGCCAGGAATCCTTTAGAACGGTTTGCTGTATAAGCAAGGAGGTCGGGCTTTGGAACATCTGTTGCAAGACGATTTTGTGTGCCTTTAATCGAACGGAATACTTTTCCGTCAATATAAGTAATCTCAGAAACGGTATTGGTGGTAACTTGTTCGTCAGCCGGAGGAGTGGTTATAGCTTCACGTTCTGCTATAACTGATTTGCGTGTGCGTTGTTGGTGCTGAATAAATTGTTTTTTAGGTTTGGCATCAGCACTTTGACCTTCAGCCTTTTCGTTTTCATTCGAAGCCTTTGCCGAAACGGAGCTGTTGGATGCATTAGACCCAGGTTGATTTGAACCATTCTGCAAAACAACATTTCCTGTTTCAACCGGGGCTTTTATTTCCTGAGGAAGGGCAGAGGCTAAAAAGGCAGGTTGTTCTTGTTTTGCAGCTGATGGTGTATGAGCAGAATTCCATAATAAACCGACAGATAATGCTACCAGCACGATTCCGGAAAACACAATAGAAAGCATGCCTTGCCCGGCAGTTGCCCGGTGGGTGGCAATCATCTGTTGTGTGTTCTTCCAGTATTGATCCTTCATATCAAACGTTTTGTGTTTGAACTGGGATCTCAGGAATTCATCAAATTGTTCATCGTTACGATTCATAATGCGTATACTTTAATTGATGTCATGGCTTTTTTCATAATTTGCTTCAGCAGGTTTCTCGCGTTGGAGAGGTGCCATTTCGAAGTTCCCTCCGAAATCGTTAGCGCTTTGGCAATTTCTTTATGACTCAGGCCTTCGAATACATATAGGTTAAGTACCATCTTGCTAGCATCCGGCAGTCGGTTAATGCAACGCTGGATATCCTGGATATTCAGTTTTGCTTCTGCATCGGTTACATTCATTGAAGATGGCGGCTCTACCGGATAAATATCCGTATGCTGCATCAATGTTTTATATGTTTTATTAGACCTGAATTCGTCAATGATGGTGTTAATCATCACCGTTACCATCCATTTGTTAAAAGGCTGGGCGGTATCGTACTTATTCAGGTTGGTTATTATTTTTAAGAACCCCTTGCTTACCAAATCAGCAGCATCATCTTCATTTCGGGTGTATCTGTAGGCTATCGACATCAACGTTTGGAAGCATGCAGTATACAAGGCATATTCTGCCCTCGTATCCCGCTCCATGCAACCTTTTATTATATTGATGTCTATATCCTGCATTCTAAGTTGAAAATAATACAGATCCGGGTACTATCCAAGTTCTTGTACTTTTTGTTTAAATCACTTCAGTATCCTAATGGTTTTAACTTCTGCATCGTTTTTTAGTTCCAGAAAGTAAAACCCTTCCGGTAAATCACTTACATCAAGTTCCATGTGTTCGCTTTTCAGTTGTTGCGGTACCATTTTTTTGTTTCCCAAAACATCCGTCAATGTTAGTGTAAAAGACGATGAAACAGGTCTGCTAAATGATATATGCAATACATCTTTGGCAGGAATAGGGTATACTGAAACCCAATTCATCATGCTTGTTTCTGCTAATCCGGTTTGGATGCTGATAAAGGTACACATACTATCGGTACACAATACCCCGGAGTAGACTGTTAAACAGACTTTATACGTTCCATTTGTACCAAAATACTGAATGGGCGAGGTATCGGCAGATGTTAAGCTGTCATCAATAGTCCATTCATAACGAAGGTTTGGTCCGATTGATTTGTTGGTAAATACCCCTATTCGTGTAGCATTATTGCCCGAGTCGGGAAACAAAGCATACGCAAAATCTGCCTGACAAAAAGGAACGATATTGATGATTTCCACCATTTTGCAAATACTGTCGGCACAATTGGGGCCACTTACCAGCAAACAAACTTTATAGTGTCCAATTGTATCATACCGGTGTGTAGGATTTTTGAGTGTTGAAGTGACTGTATCTCCAAAAAGCCAGAAATAGGTAATGCCACTATCTCCAAGCGTTGTATTTGAAAAATTTACCTTATAGGAGTCGGTGGTATCGGTTTCAAAAACAAAATCCCCAACACAAGGTGAAGGACTACTTCGGTTAATCCTCAGAAATTCACAAGTATCATCTACGCAAGTTGAGTCAGTATTTATAATGTTTAAGCACACATAATACCAGCCATTTGTTGCATAATGGTGTTTCGGGTGCTGGTCGGTTGTATAATCGCCATCTCCGAAACTCCAGTAATAATTCAGGTTTAATCCTGAAGAATTATTGGTAAATGTAACTGTGTCCATTAGTAAATCAATGCTGTCCTGAAACATTGCTCGGCAATGAACCGGAGGCATGGTAATGGTTGTGCAAAACGTATCAGTACAACCGGCATTGGTTATGATCAGGCAAACAGATTGGTTACCCGGCTTTAAATGGATAACAGGGTTCGTATCATTAGAAAGAACGATTGCAGGATTGCTATACCAAGTATAGGTTACCGCCTGGGTTGTGTCGGCCAGGGTAGAGAGATTTGTAAACTGCACATCCCCCGTATTTAAATCAATACTGTAAGAAAAGTTGGCATTGCATTGGGCATTCCCCTTAAAATTTGCCATAATAGCAAGGATTACAAGGAGTAAGCACTTTTGCAAATCATACAATTTCTGACAAACCATTGCTAACGTATTCATGAGTACGCAGGTAATTGGGTAAGGGTTGGTTGGTATTGGAAAATAATTCAAAAAAGTAAAGTTAATGAATTTGCACAAAAAAGCCCGTTAGTTAAGCTAACGGGCTTTTAAATAATGATTTGTATAGATTAAGCCATCGTAGTGTATACGGCCGTAACGTCATCGTCATCTTCAATCAGTTCAAGCAGGATATTTACCTCTTCCTCTTGTTCGGGAGTAAGTTCTACCGGATTGGTCGGTTCGCGGGTAAGCTCTGCATTTAAAATGGTATAACCCTTATCCTCCAATGCTTTCTGCATTCGTCCGTAGTCTTCAAATGAGGTCGAAATATAGATAGCATCTTCATCCACATTAATTTCCTCTGCTCCATGGTCTATCATTTCCAGTTCAAACTCATCCAAATCAATGCCTGTTTTGGCTATTTTGTATTCGCCTATATGCTCAAATAAAAACTCCATTGATCCCTTAACCCCCAATGCACCGCCTTTTTTATTAAAATAACTGCGCAAATTGGCAACGGTACGGGTGGGATTGTTGGTAGCTGTTTCAATCATGATCCCTATACTATGCGGACCCTTGCCTTCGTACAACACTTCTTCAAAGTCCCCATCTTCCTTGCTCACCGCACGTTTAATGGCGTTATCAAGATTGTGTTTAGGCATATTGATAGCCTTGGCTTTGGCTAATGTTACACGCAAACGTGGATTTCCATCCGGATCCGGTCCGCCCATTTTCACAGCAATTGCAATCTCTTTACCAATACGTGTAAATGCCCTGCTCATTTTAGCATAGCGGGCAAACATTTTGTGTTTTCGTTTTTCAAATACCCTTCCCATAGTTTTATATTAAATTTGAATAACTCCCGATAACAATCGGGACGAAATTCTAAAAAATGTTAAATATTAAAATCTCAAATAGTCAATCTCAATTCTCAAATATTGCTCTACCATCCGTCACCGTCCATCATATTACCTAATCCTCCCAGTATTCCACCTTCTTCCTTGCGTCCCATTGGTCCTGCATACGACATCAAACGGCCGGCAAGGCGACTTATCGGTAACGATTGAATCCAAACCTTACCGGGGCCTGAGAGTGTTGCGAAAAATACGCCTTCTCCTCCGAATAATGTGTTTTTTATTCCGCCAACAAACTGAATATCGTAGTTTACCTCTTGTGAAAAGGCAACTAGACACCCTGTATCTATTTTCAATAATTCACCCGGTTGCAGCGAGCGTTCGATTACATGTCCGCCTGAATGAACAAAAGCCAGTCCGTCACCTTCCAATTTTTGCATGATAAAACCTTCTCCTCCAAATATTCCGGCCCCAAGCTTGCGCTGGAATTCGATGCCAACACTTACACCCTTGGCTGCGCAGAGAAAAGAATCTTTCTGGCAAATGATTTTACCGCCCATATGGTACAGGTCGAGCGGAATAATTTTTCCGGGATATGGAGCAGCAAACGTAACCTGTTTTTTGCCCTGCCCTGTATTGGTATAAGCAGTCATAAAAAGACTTTCACCGGTAAGTAACCTTTTTCCTGCACTGAATATTTTCCCTAAAATTCCACCTTGCTGCTGGGAACCGTCACCAAACAATGTTTGCATGTCGATGCCATTGTCCATCATCATAAAACTTCCGGGCTCTGCCATCACTGTTTCCTGAGGGTCGAGTTCAATCTCAACACATTGCATTTCTGATCCTAATATGCGGTAATCTATTTCGTGGTTCGATTTCATATTGTTGTATTATGTCGCGAAAATAAGAATTTGTTAAATATGTGGTTAAAAGAAAATGAGTGAATGTGCAAATATGCAGATGTGCTGATCTGACGATGTGCAAATGAGAAGAATTGATAATACTTAACCAGGAACAAATAGGTGAACGGCCCAAAGTTGACGGTGAACAATAACCTCCCGGGAGCAATATTCGGAGCAAATGATTAGTTTCGTGAGGACGTATGAAAAGAACAGCACTAAAGTTTAAGAATACCAATGATACCGGCTTTGGAACACAGGCTTCATCGCAGGGCGAACGACTCGTAAATAAGGATGGCAGCTATAATGTTAAGAGGGTTGGATTACCTTTTTGGAACAGGATTAACCATTTTCACGATTTGATTACCATGAAATGGTGGAAGTTTTTTCTGTTTGTTATACTGTTTTATACAACCATTAATTTATTGTTTGCAGGATTATATTTAACCGTTGGAATGGAAGAGATTGAAGGAGACAGGGGACTCACAGAATGGGAACATTTTTGGGATGCGTTCTTTTTCAGTTCTCAAACCATGACAACAGTTGGGTATGGCAGAACCAGCCCAATTGGGTTTTTAGCCAATCTTGTTGCAGCAGCCGAATGCCTTGTGGGATTGATGTCGTTTGCCATTTTAACAGGTGTGCTGTATGGGAGGTTCTCGCGTCCGCAGGCCAAAATTATCTATAGTAAAAATGCATTGATTGCACCGTTTAAGGATGGCACTGCTGTGATGTTCCGGATTGCCAATGGGAGACCCAATCAACTGATTGAGTGTGAAGCACAACTGATGATGAGTTATGTTGACATAGAAACCAATATTCGTAGGTTTATTCAGCTGCCACTCGAAATACAAAAAGTTTCGGCACTGGCATTGAGCTGGACCATTGTACATCCCATTGATGAGAACAGTCCGATGAATGGTGTTTCACCTAACGAGCTGGCCGGAATGGATTGTGAGTTTGTCTGTTTAATCAAGGCTTTTGATGAAACATATGCGCAAACTGTACATAGCAGGCATTCTTACCCGAGCGAGGATGTGGTATGGGGTGCAAAGTTTGAGATGATGTACCACCGCGATAATAATGGGAAGGCAACTGTATTGGATCTGGAGAAAGTAGGCCGGTTTTACGAATCCCCTTTGCCCAAAAGGATAGAGGCTTAACAAGATGTTGTAAGACTGTTTTGATGGCCACAGGTTACACAAATTATCCGGCCAATTTACACCATGCCCAAGCTTAATTGTTAATCAAAACGGTGCGCGGTTTTGTTCAGTTCTTCTTTAGGCAAGTTTTTGAAGTATTCGTAAGTGATTTTTAACCCTTCTGCACGGCTGACTTTTGGTTCCCAGCCTAATATAGTTCTGGCTTTGGTAATGTCAGGTCTGCGTTGTTTGGGATCATCCTGCGGCAATGGTTTTGAAATCAGTTTTTGTGATGTACCGGTAAGCTTAATAATCTCTTCGCCAAATTCGCGTATGCTTATCTCGTCCGGATTTCCAATGTTTACCGGAAGGGCATAATCGCTCATCAGCAAACGGTAAATACCTTCAACCAAATCATCAACATAACAGAACGAACGGGTTTGGCTTCCATCTCCAAACATGGTTAAATCTTCCCCACGCAATGCCTGACCGATGAACGCAGGCAATACGCGACCATCATTGAGGCGCATACGCGGACCATAGGTATTAAATATACGAATGATGCGGGTTTCTACTTTGTGGTAGGTATGGTAAGCCATGGTAATTGCTTCCTGGAAACGTTTGGCTTCATCGTATACACCACGCGGACCAACAGGATTTACATTTCCCCAATACTCTTCCGGTTGCGGGTGAACAGTAGGGTCGCCATATACTTCGGATGTTGAAGCCACGAGGATTCGGGCTTTTTTATCTTTTGCCAAACCCAAACAGTTATGTGTTCCAAGAGAACCAACCTTTAAGGTTTGAATCGGAATTTTTAAATAATCAATGGGACTTGCGGGAGAAGCGAAGTGCAGGATATAATCCAGTTTACCGGGTACATGAATAAATTTACTTACGTCATGGTGGTAAAATTCAAACGCCTTTAATTTAAACAAGTGCTCAATATTTCGAAGATCACCGGTAATCAGGTTATCCATCCCGATTACCTCATACCCTTCTTTAATAAAACGATCGCATAAGTGAGAACCTAAAAATCCTGCTGCTCCTGTAATTAATATTCTTGGCATTTGTTGGCTGTATTAAAAAGGGTACTATTATTTGTAAATATCTTTGAGTTCAACAGGTTTGCTGCCACTTTTTCTCTTCATCCGCATATTCAATAACTCAGTACCGATCGAAAATGCCATTGCAAAGTATACATATCCTTTTGGCACGTGGTAACCAATGGCTTCTGCTCCCAGCAACATACCAATCATTAACAGGAATGCAAGTGCCAACAATTTAATGCTTGGATGTTTGTCAATAAATTTACTGATGGCCTGCGAGAAGAACAGCATGATAATCATCGAAATGACAACAGCCAATACCATAATAGGAAGGTCCTTTGCCAATCCTACGGCTGTAATGATGGAGTCGAATGAAAAAACGATATCAATAATGATAACCTGCATCACCACGTTCCAAAATGTAGGTTTCACTTTTGTGTTATGCTCATGTGCATCGGCCTCCAGTAATTCAAAAATTTCGAGTGTGCTTTTATACAATAAGAATAACCCTCCGGCCATCAGAATAATATCTCTCCAGCTTACACCATGATCAAAAATGGTAAAGATCGGGTCTACCATATCATGGACAATATGGCTGATGAATGCCAATAGCACCACACGAATGAAAAGGGCCATAAACAATCCCAACTGACGGGCTTTGTTTTGTTTACCTTTATCTAATTTGGATGTAACAAGCGAAATGAAAATAACATTATCAATACCCAGTACAATTTCCATTACGGTAAGCGTAATGAGGGATAGCCAAGCTTCTGGTGTCGTAAATATTTCTAACATGAAGGAAAATAAATTACCTGCAAATATAGTGTTTCAAAACGAAAAATAGGAGATTGTTAATTGCTTGAAAACAAGTGGCGTATTCATCTGCAGTGGTTACAACAAAGCAAGAATCTGCTCAATGTCTGTCGGGGCAAACCAATGCTTGGGAGCCTCCTTCCGAAACCAGGTAAGTTGTCGTTTGGCAAAATTTCGGGTATGTTGTTTAATGAGTTCTACGGCTTTCTCGAGTGTATGTTTTCCTTCCATATATTCGAAGATCTCCGTATAACCAACAGTTTGCATGGCATAGGTATGTTGATAGGAGCGCACAGATCTGACTTCTTCCAGTAAACCTTGCTGCATCATTAAATCCACCCGCTGGTTAATACGTTCGTACAATACTTCGCGCGGAAGATCCAATACCACTTTAATGGTGTTGAAAGTACGGGGTTGTTTGTTGGAATAATTCACAAATCCGTTTTGAACAGCAGTTTCAATCTCAATGGCACGCATAATGCGTTGGGGATTGAGGATTTCAGTTTGAAGGTAAGCCTCTTCGTTTAACTGTTTAAGGTATTGTTGTAATCCTTCAATTCCATCGGCTGCAAACAATTCGTGCAATGCTGTTCTCAGCTGCTCATTGGCGGGAGGTAACACATCCAGTCCGTCAATCAACGCTTTTACATATAGCCCTGATCCACCTACAGCTACAACCACGTCCTTGTGTTTGAAAAGTTCACCCAGTTTTTGCAGGGCATCACGCTCAAAATCACCGGCACTGTATACATCGCTAATGTTCAGTTGACCGATAAAATGATGAGGCACTTCGGCAAGTTCAGCAGGTGTTGGTTTAGCGGTTCCAATGGAAACCTCCTTGTAAAATTGCCGCGAGTCGGCCGATATAATTTCCGTTTGCAAACGCCTTGCAACTTTAATGGCAGCAGCAGTCTTCCCAACAGCTGTAGGTCCAAGGATACACAAAAGCGTTTTAACTGACATGGATTATTTTAATACTTTATATATTGGGTATATAGAGTTTTTTAGAATTTTAGGAGGTCTTACTTCGATGAACTCAGTATGACAGTAATTCTAAATAACGCATTCTTCTTTCTTTCGAATTTCGTGCTTCATTATTCGAACCTAAAACTGTAGCGGCATTCCATCAAAAGTCCCACTGCTCATCAATAACAAATTTTCACTGCCTGTATAATGTTGCGAGATGTAAGTGTGCAATTCATTCTTATCTGTAAACACTTTTACACCTTCACCAAAGTTTTTTGCAACCTCATTCACATCAAGCATCGGCATTTTTTTCATTTCCAACGCATGTTTGCTGAACAATACTGCTTTTACATCAGCTTCTTCCATACTGTTGTGGTAATGAGGTAAAAAATCTTTGTTCAAACTACTGAACGTATGCAGTTCGTAGGCCGCAATCAGTTTACGTTCGGGATACAAGTTTTTAACTGCATTTACGGTAGCCTTTAATTTGGAAGGGGCATGAGCAAAGTCACGGTAAATAACGGATGCAGGTGTTTCTTTAATGGTTTCCAGTCTTTTTGCTGTTCCCTTAAATTGCTGTATGGCTTCGAAAAATTGATCTTCTGTAATGCCGGCTTCCAAACAAGCGTATTTGGCTGCCATCATGTTTTGCATATTGTGTTTGCCAAATATATTCAGAGGGAGTAATTGTCCGTTTACATGAATATAGGTTACACCATCTTTTACTTCGGTTTCGGGTGTGTGATAAGGAATGAGACGAGCAGCACAAGGGGTGTTTTCACATACCCGCTTTACCTCAGGATCATCTGCACAATAAATCAATGCACCTTCTTTGGGTAACCCTTTGATGAAAATCTCAAACTGTTCAACATAATTTTCGAAGGTTGGGAACACATTGATATGATCCCATGCAATTCCCGTGATGATTCCTACTTCGGTATGGTAAAAATGAAACTTGGGACGAGGGTCAATTGCGGAATTTAAATATTCATCACCTTCAAACACAGCAATCTTGCTCGTATTGCTGATGCCAACCATTGTGTCGAATCCATCAATCAGTGAACCAACGAGGTAATCAAAATCAACATGGAAGTATTTAAGTACAAACAAAATCATGGCGGTAGTACTGGTTTTTCCGTGACTTCCGCCAATCACAATACGTTTTTTATCTTTTGTTTGTTCGTACATGTATTCCGGGAACGAGTATATCTTTAGTCCCATTTCCCGGGCTTTAATGAGTTCAGGATTGTCGATTCGCGCATGCATGCCCAGTACAATAGCATCCAAATCAGGTGTAATATTGCCGGTATCCCACCCAATCGTTGTTGGTAAGATGCCTGCCTTTGCCAGTCGCGATTTGGCAGGTTCGTATATTTCATCGTCCGAACCGGTAACAATAAACCCCTTATGATGCAGGGCAAGGGCAAGGTTATGCATAACAGCTCCGCCTATGGATATAAAATGAACGCGCATGTAATAAAAAAATTTAGCGCAAGGTAATTGTGGTTCGGTTTTAGCACTATATGATTTTATAAACAATTAAACAGTATGCATTTTAAAATCAAACACCCGGTTGTAATATTGAACATGACTACTTACCGAAAAATGCTGGTCCTCATTGGTATTGTTTCATTACTGGGCATTTCGTCTTGCCAAAAGGATGATGGAACTACGTTTGAAGAGGAAAATATTCCACAACCTGCTACCTTCACTTATAAAGCAACCATTGGGGGAAATACATGGACAGCCAAACAAAACATCAGTTTGCTGGTTAAAAACAGTTCGTCCGGTCCGAGCAAGGAAATGCGCATACTCGCAAACTCCTCAGATGGCAAGCAATTGGGTATTCGACTGGCTGATGCATCAACAGGAGTAAGTGGTGATGGAATTGCAGTCAGAACATATTCACTTGACATTGGAAGTTCCGATGCTACGTTTGCCTATTCAACTAACGGCAGCAATAGTTATGTGGGTGCTTATGGAACCGTAACCATCACTAAAAGTGACGCTGCCAATAAAAAACTCTCGGGTACTTTTTCCTGCACGCTTGTAAACACGGGAGGAGACACCTTACATGTTACAGGTGGCGTGATTGCCGATTTGCCTTATACCATTTTGGAACAATGAGAACTGCTTTGATTGTGGGCGCTACAGGCCTAATCGGTAAAAGTTGCTTATATAATTTACTGGAAACAAAAGAATACACCCGCATTATAGCTTTGGTGCGAAAGCCTCTTGCCATTAAACACCACCAACTTGAACAGGTTGTTGTCGATTTTAACCGGCTGGCAACGTATAAGGAAATGATGGTAGCCGATGATATATTCTGTTGTCTGGGAACAACCATACGTGTTGCGGGCTCACAGGATAATTTCAGAAAAGTAGATTTTGAATACCCGGTTGAGGTTGCGAAAATCTGTTTGCAGAATGGCGCTACCCAGTTTTTGCTGGTAAGTGCAATGGGCGCTGCCCCAACTTCTTCCATTTTTTACAACCGTGTGAAAGGAGAGGTGGAACAGGCCATTACTAACCTGAACTATAAGTGTTTCCGGATTTTCCGTCCCTCTTTATTATTGGGTAACCGCAAGGAAGTAAGAGTTGGAGAGTTGATCGCTAAAGCTGTGATGAAAGTGCTGGGAGTTGTATTCATCGGTCCTCTTAAAAAGTACAAAGCAATCGAAGGTGAAACAGTGGCCAAGGCTATGGTGAAGGCTGCGTTGTTATTGAACACGGAGAAACGGATTTATGAGAGTGATGAGATTGCAGCGCTGATTTAGTTAGAAGTTAATAAGTTATTGGTTAATGGTTATTGATGACATGTCGTGGTTTCGTCCGATAGCTATCGGACCGTTCAACCACCGGTAATTCCAGATATAATTAACTTTTGACAGCCACAATGCTTAAGTGGAGCCGAAACCAAACATGATGTTGCTCCAACTCCTCCGCGTCTTTGCGACTCTGCGTGAAAAAAACTAGTCAAACGACTGTGTAGGACGTTGTGCCAGTTCCCGCATGTTGGTGTACTCTGCTTCGGTAAGGTCGTTGAAGAAATAGTTAATCGGGTTAATTTTCTTGCCGTTTTTAATCACTTCATAGTGCAAATGTGACCCCGAAGAAAGTCCCGTATTACCTACATAACCTATCAATTCACCACGTTTTACGGTTTGTCCCGGCCGTGCTTTCATACGGTACATGTGCCCGTACAATGTTTGATACCCGAATCCGTGATTGATGACGATACAATTTCCATAACCGCGATGTCCCAGTTCCACGTTCATTACCCGTCCGTTTCCGGTGGCGTATATTGGCGTGCCGGTGGGTGCTGTGAAGTCAATCCCCTCGTGCATTTTGTATGTTTTGTAAATAGGATGCAAACGGTAACCGAAACCTGATGCCATTTTGCGGAGGTTTTTGTTGGCCACAGGCTGGATGGCCGGAATAGCAGCCAGAAATTCTTTTTTGCGCGAAGCCAAACGGGCCAGTTCATCAAACGATTTGTTCTGAAGTTCCACTTTGGCAACCAGGTGTTCCATCTTTTTGTTGAGGTCAATCAGGATGGCGGAGTTGGAATACCCCATCAGTTCCTGGTATTTTTCCACATTGATGGTTTTGAATTGTTGTGAATCCACAGGCATGGGCTCGGCTTCAAATACAGCTCTGTAGATATTGGCATCCTTGTCATGCAGGTCGGCCAGGGTCTCATCCACATCATTCATTTTTTTGTTGAGGAGCTGTGTTTGTAGCTTATAAGCCTCGATCTCCCGCTTCAGGATGCGCTCTTTCGGGGAGTCGATATAGTTATAGGCAATCAACATCAGAATGATACCGGCAACAATGGAGGCTGACAAAAATCCAAATACCCTCAATATGACACTGCGCACATTGGTGGTAACTTTCTCGAGTTCGAGGCTATGTGGATTATAAAAGTATTTTATTTTTGCCATCCGTTTTCAGGAATCAACGTTAGGTGAAAAAGTGTATTTTTCGCCAACGCTTAAGGAGCGAAGATAAAATTTAAACAGTTTAAAGCAACAGCACATATACATGACAGCAGCAGAAGTACGCGATACATTTCTTAAATTCTTTGAGAGTAAAGGACATACCATTGTTCCATCAGCACCTATTGTGGTAAAAAATGACCCAACACTGATGTTCACCAATGCCGGTATGAACCAGTTTAAGGATTGGTTTTTGGGAAATGAACCTGCCAAATACAAACGTGTGGTGGATACCCAAAAATGTTTGCGCGTAAGCGGTAAACACAATGACCTCGAAGAAGTGGGTGTAGATACCTATCACCATACCATGTTCGAGATGCTTGGAAACTGGAGCTTTGGCGATTATTTCAAAAAAGAAGCCATTGAGTGGGCCTGGGAATTATTGACCGAAGTATACAAATTGCCCAAAGACCGGTTATATGTTACCGTGTTTGAAGGTGATGCTAAAGAAGGACTGGCCTTTGACCAGGAAGCATTTGACAACTGGAAACTGTGGATTGATGAGAGCCGGATCTTAAACGGAAACAAAAAAGACAATTTCTGGGAAATGGGCGATACCGGTCCATGCGGACCATGTACCGAAATTCACATTGATTTACGTCCCGATGCAGAGCGTAAAGCTGTTGACGGAAAAACATTGGTGAACAATGACCATCCCCAAGTGATTGAGATCTGGAACAACGTTTTTATGGAGTTCAACCGTAAGGCCGATAGTTCACTGGAGAAATTGCCTGCTCAACATGTGGATACGGGTATGGGCTTCGAACGTTTGGTGCGTGCCATTGAAGGCAAGACTTCGAACTATGATACCGATGTGTTTGTACCCACCATTCAGTTTATCGAAAAACACTCAGGTGTAAAATATACATTCAGCGATAGCAAACAGGATATAGCGATGCGTGTAATGGCTGATCATATCCGCGCTATTTCGTTTGCTATTGCCGATGGACAGTTGCCAAGTAATAATGGAGCAGGTTATGTTATTCGCAGGATTTTGCGCAGAGCAGTGAGATATCAATATCAATTTTTAGATATCAAAGAACCGTTTATGTGTAAGTTGGCGGAGATTATTGCCGATAGTTTTAAGAATGTATTTCCGGAGTTGTATGCGCAGAAAGATTTTGTGGTGAAGGTGATTAGAGAAGAAGAACAAAGCTTTCTAAGGACTCTTGATAAGGGAATTAGAAGGCTTGAAACATCTTTTGGTATAGAAAACGTTTTCCAAGAAAAAATTGGAAGTAATAATAAGAAAGAATTACTTGGAACAGGTGCGTTCGAATTGTATGATACTTTTGGTTTTCCTATAGACTTAACTCAATTGATTTGTAGGGAAAATGGATGGGAAGTTGATATGAAGGGTTTCGAAGAAGAACTTCAAAAACAAAAAGATCGCTCACGCAAAGCAACTGAATTAACAACAGACGACTGGGTGGAGCTATCTTCCGTAAAGACGCATAATTATGCGTCTCAACAGGAGTCTTCTCAGCAAAAGAGGCCTTTCCCGGAGGCAACTCAACAACAGACAATTTTCCTAGGCTACGACCAAGTCGAAGCAGAAGTTTCCATCATCAAATACCGCAAGGTAAAAGCGAAAGGAAAAGAAAGTTATCAGTTAGTATTCAATCAAACTCCTTTTTATCCTGAGGGCGGAGGACAAATTGGGGATACAGGTTTCATCAGCAACGCCAATGAGAAAGTTGTAATTTTTGATACTAAGAAAGAGAACAACCTCATTATTCATTTTGCGAATGCATTGCCTGAGAATGTGGAAGCCTCTTTTACTGCAACAGTCGACATAACCAAACGCAGACTCACCGAAAGCAACCACTCTGCAACACACTTGCTGCATGCGGCTTTACGTTCGGTCTTGGGAACACATGTGCAACAAAAAGGAAGTTTGGTAAACAACGAACACCTGCGTTTCGACTTCTCTCATTTTGCAGCCATGACCACTGAAGAAATTGCGAAAGTGGAGCATATTGTAAACCAAAAGGTGCGCGAGAATATCGCTTTGGATGAACGTAGAAATGTACCGATTGCCGAAGCACAAACGATGGGAGCAATGATGTTGTTTGGAGAGAAATATGGAGAGAGTGTACGTGTGATCACGTTTGATGATAAATATTCCAGAGAGTTATGCGGAGGAACACATGTGAAGGCAACAGGTCAAATCGGATATTTTAAAATTACCAGCGAAAGCGCGGTAGCTGCCGGAGTGCGCAGGATTGAAGCCATCACCGCTGATGGAGCAGAAGCGTATGTGAATGACTTGCAACACACCGTAACAGGCATTAAAAACCTGTTAAGCACAAATGATTTGGTGAAATCCGTGAGTCAGTTGATGGAGGATAAAATGGAGTTGTTGAAGAAATTGGAAGTTTTCGAAAATGAGAAAACAGTTCAGGTAAAAGGCAATTTAAAATCCGAAATCCGAAATTCGAATGGTGTGAATATTCTTGTAGCTAAAGTTGATATATCTTCAGCCGAACAATTGAAAAATCTTTCATTCCAATTGAAAGGCGAAGTTGAAAACCTCTTCTGCGTATTGGGTTGTATACTCAATGGCAAACCAATGTTGAGTGTAATTATTTCAGACAACTTGGTTGCGGATAAAAAACTTCATGCCGGAAACATTGTGAAGGAGCTGGCGAAAGAAATCCAGGGTGGCGGAGGCGGACAGCCTTTTTATGCTACTGCCGGAGGTAATAACGTGAACGGGCTGGATGCCGCTTTGGAAAAAGCTAAAACAATTGTGTAGTACGCTGAATTAACCAAAATTTAAGTATTGAACGGTTAAATTTGAAACAAACTGTACTCAGTATGCACTTTTGGTTTCGTTTGTTTGCGGTATGTTGTTGCTTGTTTACTTTTCGGGAGCAGGCACGCGCATCTCATGTGGTTGGTGGTGACCTCACCTACAAACACATCATCAACGACAGTTTTGAAGTTACCCTTACCCTTTACATTGACTGCATCAACGGAATTCCTGCAGCCATTGCGCAGGATGCGGATGCCATGCTTGGTATTTTTGATACCTCCGGAACATTAATCCGTACAATGCTTGAAAACCGGAGTTTGCCAACGCGCATCAATTCGGTAAGTCTGGATTGTGTGTTGCCACCTGCAAATGCATGTGTTGACAAATACACCTATACGTTCAATACAACCTTTGCTTACCGTCCGGGTGGATATTATTTGGCGTACCAACGTTGTTGCCGTAACAATACCATTAAAAATATCATCCAGCCCCAATCAACCGGAGCCACATTCTGGTGTTATGTTCCCGATTCGGCCTGGCTCAACGGATACAATTCTGCTGCTGTTTTTAAAACACTGCCACCAAATTATCTGTGTGCCAATCGCGCATTTTCATACGATCATTCTGCAGCAGATGCTGATGGAGATTCGTTGGTGTATGAATTGTACACACCTTATCTGGGAGGTGGAACAGGCAATACATTACCACGTCCGCCCGGAGGTCCACCATATCAGCCTGTTTCATGGATTGGTTCCTACAATGAACAACAAATGATGCTTGGAAATCCGGAGTTAACCATCCATCCGAAAACCGGACAGATTAATGTAACGCCTACCGCAACGGGACAATATGTTGTGGGCATTGCAGTAAAGGAATACCGTAACGGCAAATGGATCAACACCACACGCAGGGATTTTCAGTTCAATGTATTCAACTGTGTGGTCAGTATTGTCAGCTCTTTTGTGAAGGATATCAAAGCCTGCAGTGATACCATTCAGTTCACTAATTCAAGTGCAGGAGCCACAACTTATTTCTGGGATTTTGGTGATACCACCAAGTTATCAGATACTAGCTCGGTTTTTGAACCTGTATACATCTACGGACGAACCGGAACGTTTCGTATTAAGTTGTTTGCGAGGGATGGAAATTGTGTGGATTCAAGTGAAGCAACTGTGTTTATTGATAGCGACAAAGGTGCATTTGCCATTCCCGATACAATTATTTGTCCGGGCGATTCTATTAAAATTGGCAGCAATGATAGCATCGGATTTTCGTATGTATGGCAGCTTGGGTTGTACCTCGATAGTCCTTTTATATCCAACCCCACTTCACGCCCCCCCAGAAGTTATCAATATACCGTAACAAGAACGTCCGAACTTTGTGTCAATGTGGATACCGTAAAAATCACACTCAAAGATCTCAATCCGGAATTTTCGGTCAGTTTGGTAAATGGATGTAAGGATGCCACATTGCTGGTAACTCCTGCTGTTCCATACCCAACTCAACTCTGGAAAATAAGTGATACGCTGTTTTCCAAACAACAACTCGAGGTCTATAAACTGGCTTACAACCGGCAGGTTGGCGTCAAGCTGATTGTATCAGATAATCAATGCTGGGACTCGCTGGTAAAATACATCAAACCTGTATTTGTCGATTCTTTTACCACCGTACCCAATGTGTTTTCTCCGAATGATGATGGTATCAATGATTGTTACCGGATTGAACATATATCGCTTGCAACAGATTGTTCCCGGCTTAAGGTTTACAACCGTTGGGGTACATTGTTGTTCGATTCGGATGAAAATGGAGAGTGCTGGGATGGTAAATCCAATGGAGCAGTTGTTTCGGAAGGGGTGTATTTTTATATTTTAACCCACCGCAGTAAGGATTATCATGGCACGATTAAACTCATACGATAAGGTGTTTTAAAGCTCAGGTTTTTTAGCTAGACTTGTGTACCACCTTAATATATGCTAACCATACGGTTATTTCTTTCAGCCATTTGTTGTTTTGTTGCTATGCTCACATGGGCGCAACGGCCCAAAGTTGCTTTTGTATTAAGTGGAGGAGGAGCCCGCGGATTTGCACATGTTGGAGCGCTTAAAGTATTGGAAGAGGCAGGATTTAAACCTGATATCATTACCGGAACCAGTATGGGAGGTGTTGTTGGTGGGTTATATGCCATTGGCTACCGAAGTGATACCTTGGAAAAGATCGTACTTAAAACGGATTGGGATGATGTGGTGTATGACCGCGTTTCGAGAAGAACGCTTAACTCCATAGAGCGCGAGCGTTTCGATCGGTATTTTGTGAAGTTCAATTTTGAGGGTATTAAATTCATTTCCTACAGTGGTTTTGTGAAAGGAGCAAGTGTACACAATATGCTAACAAGGTTATGTTTACCGGTATCGGGCATCAATGATTTCACCAAACTCCCCATACCATTTGCATGCGTGGCCACTAATATTCAAACAGGAGAAAAGGTGGTGCTGAATAAAGGCAATCTGCCGGACGCCATCAGAGCCAGCATGGCCATTCCATCTCTGTTTACAAGCATTGAAATAGATAACCGCATTTTGGTTGATGGTGGTCTTACACAAAATTATCCCATCATTGAAGCAAAGGATTTAGGGGCCGATTATATTATCGGAATTGATGTCGGGACCAAATCATCCAAAGAGGAATTGAATTCTTTTGTAAATGTGATGATGGAGTCAATGTTTTTGCATGGATACCAGAATTTTCAGGCAGAAAAAAAACACCTCAGCATCAATATCAAACCCGATCTGGCTGCCTTCAGTCCACTCGATTTTGAAGAAGCTGATACCATCGTTAAAATTGGAGAGGCCGCAGCCCGTGCACAGCTTCCCGAGTTGAAAGCATTGTATGTTAAAATATACGGGCAGGAATTCTCTGGAAAGATTGAAACAAATGTCAAGCAGCTCAATAAAAAATATAAAGTTAAGGAGGTAGATATCGAAGGTCTTAAAAATGTGAGCCGCACCCAGATAAAATCAATTTTGGTGCAGGCCCTTGATGACGAACTATCGTCAGCAGAGCTTGAAGATATTATGCTCCAGCTCGAAAATACAAACCTCTTCCAGCGTATCGTTTACCGTTTTGATAATGCACAAAATCTGGGAAAACTGGTCATCACCGTCAAGGAAAAACCACGGGGAGATGTTGATGTGGGTATCAATTACAATACCTATCATGAAGCTAGCCTGCTGCTAGGAGTATCATATAAACGATTTGTGTTTAAGGGAGGAACCTTCAAATCGGATATCCGTTTATCATCCATGCCACGGATGGATGTGAGTTATTATTACCAATCGCGTTTTCGTCCGGTATTGGGTATTGAGGCTTCACTTAACAACATCCGACAAGGTTTCTATCAGGATGGGATTAAAGTTTCTACTTCTTATAATGTTTATTCATCTTTGTATCTCAAATCGAAGTACAATATCAGCAACCAACTCAATATTGGAATTGGATTGGGTATTGAGCAGGTTAATAACAGGACGGATGCATTTATAGCTGTTGATGAGATAGCCTCCCTTACCAATAACCAACAAGCCAATAGCCTTATGGTGTTTTACCGCCATGATAGCCGGGATGATACGTATATCCCAACTTCCGGAGGACGTTCATTAATTGATATTTACTGGGTAAACAACAACATGGATCTTAACAGGTCATGGTTTAGCGGAATCATGAGGTTGGAACGGCATTTTAAATTGGGTTCCAGAATTCACCTGGGTAATTACATCAATGTAGGATTGAATGATGCAAATTTTCAACCCGGAAATACACAGTTTGCCTATTCGGTAGGAGGAATGCTGGATATGCGGTTTAAAAATTACATTCCCTTTGCGGGAATTGATTTTGCGCAATTGGCAACACCCAATGTTGCACATTACAGGTTTAAGCCATCCTATAAATTGCTAAAAAATAATTATGTGAGTGTGCTTGGAGAAGTATTAAAGGCAGATACATACGTTGAGCAGCTGCTGGATTTTCAATCACTCCGTTTTGCTTACGGTGCTTCCTATGAGTACAGAAGTCCGGTTGGTCCCATTCAGTTTAATGTAAGCCGATCCACCATCAACAATACGTTCAATTTTTACCTTAATTTAGGGTATTGGTTTTAAGGATGGATCTCCGCAAGCGGTCAGACGCATGCGTCTGACCCATAGACCAAAGAACGCTCATTCAACTTTAATCACCAAAAATTCCACCCTTCTGTTTACAGCTCTTGCTTCTTCTGTTGTATTATCCGTTATTGGTTTTGTTTCTCCAAAGCCTTTCCACGTAAGCCGTTTGTTTGAAATGCCCTTGCCTGCAATATAGTCATATACAGCCTTAGCTCTGCGGTTCGAAAGATCTTTGTTATAACTTTCGGAGTTCAGATTATCGGTATGTCCATTGAGCTGTATGACCATCTTCGGGTATTTCCGCAATACACGGATCAAGTTATCCATTTCGGCATACGACTGTGGTTTGAAAGATGCCTTATCCAAGTCAAACTGAATATTGTTAAGCCGGTAAGTACGTCCTATTTCAAATGGTTTTTGTTCAGTTTCGTTACAGATGCATTCGCCACTTTTCAAAACAGGGGCCACACAAATATTATCTAAATACACGCGAACGTGAAAGGATGAAGTATCTGGTGAGTAGGTGAGTTGTGCAACCTTTTGCTGGTAAAAGCTGGCATTGGCATGAATGGCGTCAATCTTAGCCATTTCAATTTTATCAAGTGAATCCTTGAGCTTTCGGATTTCTCTTTTGCTTTCCCGCTTTTCATAATGGTCCTTGGGGGGTGGCAATAAGCGGAGGTAATATTTTTTGATGGAATCAGCCGCATAATATTGTTCCCGCCATATTGCTGTTCGTTTTTCTTCAAAACTAATGGTGCCGATGAGTGAATGAAACTTTCCAATGACAATATATTCTTCGGTTCCATCAGCTTCAAATTCAACAGGAGAGGGCTGTTTGAGATCATGGTCCTCCCGGATAACGGGAATAGTTATTTTGGGAGTCAGGAATAATTTGGTTCGTTTCCATACCTCAATCGCTGTATCCGAAAATGCAACTTCGATGGATTTGAGGTAATCAAATTTGCCGATAAAGGTATTGCCATAATACATATTCAAACTCAGGCAGTATCGTTTACCGGGTTGTAACGGGGTTTTAAGTTTTGCTACTAAAAATTCGCTGGGTGCCGGCTGCAATAAGCACAATCCATTGATGGCATTGTACACCATTTCACTATCTGCATATGTTGTGCGGACTTCATAATGGTAATAGTCTTCAATGGGTTGTTTCCATTCCCGAACCTGTCCATAATCATTAGCTTCAAAGCCTCCGTTGGGAACAAGGTTCTGCGCAATGACCGGAATGGTAAGGCCACAACACAGCACTGCAAAAAGGGATTTTAGCGTTGTTGAAATCATAAGGTGCAATGTGACTGTATCTAACCCCTAAGTGATATACCCATTTTTTGGTAAACAAACCCTAACAACCAGGCCGGACCAATCAACAGGAACTGGATGTCTTTTAAAAAGGAGGGTTTTTTACCTTCTATTTTGTGGCCCAAAAACTGTCCGATCCAAGCTAAAGCAAAAATAGTTAAGGCAATTTTCCATAAGGGTGTTGATAAAGTACTGAGCATATATGCACCCATGTAACACAAGAGGTAAAATAAAAGCAATCCTGCTGCGAGTCGTGATGAAAGGCGGATATAAAAAAAAGTGGCAAACATCATGGAGATGCTAGCCAGATTGAGAGAGCCGGCAACAGGTACAAGGTAAAGCAGGCATACTACACTGAAGAAGATGCTGGGTACACAAATCCAGTGGATGAGTTTATTGGTTTTATTGCGGTGACTTTCACCATATTCGTCAAACCATTGTTTCAGTGTTCTTTGGGCCATAAATTTTGATTTACTTTTACCAAATATAACTCAATATTTCTTGTAAATTCGCCACCTTATTTATGGAAATAGATTATACTAAATATGAACCGGTAATTGGTTTGGAGGTACACGCACAAATGCTTACCAAAAGTAAAGCATATTGCAGTGATGGAAATGAATACGGAGCATTGCCAAATACGTTGGTAGGCCCTGTAAGTCTTGGCCATCCAGGAACCTTGCCGGTACACAATAAAGAAGCGGTAAAGTATGCAGTAAAATTGGGTGTTGCCTGCAGTTGTGATATTGCCGAGTTCAACTACTATGCCCGCAAAAATTACTTTTATGCAGATTTGCCAAAAGGTTATCAAATCTCTCAGGATTCAACTCCTATTTGTAAGGGTGGACATATAGATATCAAACTGAAGGATGGAACAGAAAAGCGGATCGGTTTAACGCGTATCCACATGGAAGAGGATACCGGAAAAAGTATGCATGATCAGGATTTGTATGATACGTTGATTGATTACAACCGTGCAGGTGTACCGTTGGTAGAAATGGTATCGGAGCCTGATATACGTAGCGGAGAGGAAGCATACCAGTATTTAACCGAAATCAGAAAACTGGTTCGGTATTTGGGTATTTGTGACGGAAACATGGAGGAAGGATCCATGCGATGTGATGCCAACGTATCGGTACGTTTAAAAGGGGCAGCAGCATTTGGGGTGAAGGTGGAAGTGAAAAATATGAACTCTATCAGTAACGTACAGCGTGCAATCGATTATGAAATCAAACGTCAGATTGAGGCCATTGAAAAAGGGGAAAAAATATACCAGGAAACACGCACATTTAATGCATTGAAGGGGGATACCATGGTAATGCGAACCAAAGAAGGTGCCAGCGATTACCGTTACTTCCCTGAACCGGATTTGCCACCTTTGCATATTACTGATGCTTTTGTTACGGAAGTAAAATCGCAAATGCCGGTTTTGCCCAAAGAGTTGCATGCTAAGTTTACCAATACATACGGTTTGAATGAATATGACGCAAGTGTATTAACCGATAATAAAGAAACCGCGCAATATTTTGAGTCCATTTTAGCACATACGCAAAATTACAAGGCTGCTGCCAATTGGGTAATGGTTCATATTCGTGGATACCTCAATGATCAGGCAGTAGATATTGTTGATTTCGTTTTAGGTCCTGAAAAAATTGCCGAAGTAATTGCATTGGTTGATGGAGGAAAAATATCGAACTCAGCAGCTTCTCAAAAAGTATTTCCGGCAATGATAGCGGCACCGCAACAACCTGTATTGGCAATAGCCGAATCGTTAAACCTGATGCAGCAAAGCGATAGTGGTGAGTTGCAAAAATGGATTGATGAAGCCATAGCCAAGTTTCCCGAAAAAGTGGTGGAATACAAAGCGGGTAAAACGTCACTTGTAGGGTTGTTTATGGGCGAAGTAATGAAACTCAGCAAAGGGAAAGCCGATCCAAAAATTGCCAATAAAATGGTGATGGAAACGTTGGATAAAAGTTAATGGAGAGATAAAGGAATTAGAAATTCAAATAATTAGGAAATAGCTAACAGCCAAAAGCTAATGGCCAACATCCAATTCAAACATATGAACAGACTAAAAAAAATAACCTCATCATGCATTGCAGTTCTTGCTATGCTGGTATTCATTTCATGTGGCAGCGATGCCGCAACCAAGGGTGGATTTGTAATCAAGGGAAAGATTACCAATAGCACTGAAAAAACAATTACCTTAAATGAGTTAACTCCGAAAGGGTTGATTTTACTGGATACTGCAACAGTTGCATCAGATGGCTCATTTGAGTTTAATGGCAAAGTGAGCGAGAAAACATTTGCGATGATTAACTTTCCGAAAGGAGCTGTGTTGATGGTGGTGGATTCCTTAACCGATATGGCATTGAGCATTGATGCCAATACTCCAGATCAGTTTGGAGTGAAAGGATCGGAAGATACCGAGCAACTCAGGAAACTGCTTGAAGTGAATAACAAGTATATGCAGGGATTGCGCAGCCTGGAAGCAAAGTATGCTCAATACAATACTACTGTACCGAACGCGGCAACCCAACAACAAATACGAGTAGAGTACGACTCTATTATGAATGGCCGAAAACAGGAAATTCAAGGATTTGTGTTTTTTGGCAAGCCAAGTATCGCAGCCTATTTTGCAACCAACTTCCTTACAGCCGAAGCAGATTTTCCGTTTTTTGATAAAGTAGATAAACAGTTTTATACATTGTTCAGCAATTCCAAATATGCACGCGAACACCACAAACGGGTGGAAACACTTCGTAAAACGGCTATTGGCGAAACCGCTCCCGATATTGTGCTGGCAGATCCGTTTGGAAAATCGATAGCACTCTCTTCCCTGCGAGGAAAATATGTACTCGTGGATTTTTGGGCAAGCTGGTGTAAACCATGCCGAATGGAAAACCCTAACGTGGTGCGTATGTACAATCGCTTTAAAACAAAAGGTTTTGATGTATTCAGCGTATCGCTGGATGACAATAAAGATGCATGGGTGAAAGCCATTAATGATGATAAACTGTTATGGACACATGTAAGTGACCTGAAAAAATGGAATGCCTCTGTTGTTCCTGCTTACAATATCGAATCCATTCCATTTACCGTGTTGCTTGATAAAGAAGGAAAAATAATCGCCAAAAACCTTAGAGGTGCGGATCTTGAAAAGAAACTTGCAGAGCTGATGCCTTAGGCAAATAGTCTGTTTTGTTCCAAAACCTCCATATTGATGACAGTATGGAGGTTTTTTTATGCCCCGGGAATAATAAAAATCCTGAAGGGTCTTAACAATTTGTTAAACATTCGTTAATATTGAAATGATAGCGTTAAGCGAATGTTACAGAAAAAAGAAGACATGGAAAATCCCTTTAAAGTTCTCGTGGTTGACGATGAAAATGATATTTTAGAATTCATCCAGTACAATCTCAAAAAAGAAGGATACGAGGTTCACTTAGCGCATAATGGACAGGAAGCGATTGATATTGGAAAAAAGATTAAGCCGGATTTGATTTTGCTTGATGTGATGATGCCGGTAATGGATGGCATTGAGGCCTGTAAAATAATGAAGGCAGATTCCAATTTTGACCAAACGTTCATCGTGTTTCTAACCGCCCGCTCAGAAGAGTATTCGGAAATAGCCGGATTTAATGCCGGAGCTGATGATTACATAGCCAAGCCTATTAAGCCACGTGTACTGGTGAGTCGTATCAGTGCTATTTTACGCAGAAAAAATAAAGATGTTGCAGAAGTTAAACTAACCGTTGGTGATTTGATTGTAGACCGGGAAACATTTTTAGTGTACCGTGGAGATCAAAAAATCCAGTTGGCACGTAAAGAGTTTGAATTGTTGTTTTTACTTGCCGGAAAACCAGGAAAGGTATTCACACGCGAATTTATCCTGGAAAAAGTTTGGGGAGATGAAGTGCTTGTTGTAGATAGAACCATTGACGTTCATATTCGCAAGTTGCGCGAAAAACTGGGAGACGCATATATCGGAACCGTTAAAGGAGTTGGGTACAAATTTGAACTATGATTAGAAACCCGAAACCCGCCACCATTGCGCTGATTATTGCAAGTTTGCTGTCACTGTTTGTTATGGGGCTTACATGGTTTATTGAAGATTTTAATACCGAGCATGCACTTTGGGCCGGTCTCGTTACCCTGCTGTTTTCCTTCGGTTTGTTTTTTTACGCACTTGAGTATTTTATTTATAAAAAAATAAAACTCATTTACAAAACCATTCACAGCCTCAAAACCCAAAAGTATGATGCCAAACTGAGCAACTTCGATTGGAAAACTGATCCTATCATGAATATGAACAAGGAGGTGATCAATTGGGCCAGGGATCAGAAAGAGCAAATGGATGAGTTGAAGAAACTCGCTGAATTCAGAAAGGAATTTTTAGGGAATGTTTCCCATGAGTTAAAGACCCCGATCTTTAATATCCAGGGATACATCCACACCTTGATTGACGGTGCTATTGATGATCCGCAGGTAAATGTCCGGTTTTTGCAAAAAGCCGCTAAAAGTGCCGACAGGCTTTCTGATCTTGTTGCAGATCTATTGGCCATCTCACAGCTCGAATCCGGTGAGTTGATTATGGAGCCCGAACGGTTTGATGTCAATGCACTGTTGAAAGATATTTACGAGCAATTGGAAGTACGAGCCAAAGAGCGAGGGATTTCACTCATCATCAAGGAAGGTTGCAATAAACCATTTTATGTAATGGCCGACAGGTACCGCATCCGACAGGTACTGGTTAACCTGGTACTCAACTCCATTAAGTATGGTAAAGAGTTTGGAATGACCACAGCTGGCTACTATGATATGGACGAAAACATACTCATCGAAATTGGCGACAATGGCGATGGTATTGATCAGGAACATTTACCACGCATATTCGAACGGTTTTACCGGGTAGATAAAAGCCGCGCCCGCGAAAGTGGTCCGGGAGGAACAGGCCTTGGACTGGCAATCGTTAAACACATTATCGAAGCACACAACCAATCCATTAATGTACGCAGTCAGATAGGGCAAGGTACAACTTTTGGGTTTACCCTCAAGAAAGCTTCCGGGAATTAGACTACAGCAATGTATTTATGAATAGAGGTTTTTGCTCACTGAAGATGTTCTAGAGCGTTAATAATTCAATGTACATTACATCCATCCAACTTCCTGCATTCACGCATTCAATCCCATGGTTGGAGAGGAATTTAACTGCCTGTCCGCTGCGGTTTCCCGATGTGCAGCATAGTATAATAGGAAGAGGAAGTAGTTTGAGCTCATCAAAATTATCGGGTATTTCATTTAACGGAATGTTAATGGACCAAGTAACATGCCCGTCATTATATTCAGTACGCGACCTTACGTCTATCAGCGTTCCTCTTTTTCCCTTAATGAGTTGTTCCAGATACATTGGTGTTATACTGTTTATGGTACATATTAGATTCTGTACGCGCATCCTTTCATGTCATCGAAGGTAATTAACAGGATACGCTTAAATTATGATATGCATCGGGCAAAATGATGACGGTCGTCAGGAAAGGTTCTGCTCAGATGAGCCTCTTTAACCGAATTTAGGGCAAAAAAATCCTGTTATGTTTAGTTGTAAACATAACAGGATAATAATTAGATAAGGTATGAATTAACTGATTGCCACTACTAAAATGGTTGCCAATAACAGCATTCTGAATGTTAGCATTGGCCAGGAAAAGGTTATCGTTTTCATAATGGTTTGGTTGTTTATATAGTGTATACGAAACAATCGTGCCGATAAGTTTACCCAAATGGTCTGTTTTGGGTCATGTAAATACATTAAGTTGATTTTCAGAGCATAAAATTTACTTAATGGTAATGTAACTTCTCTTATTTTCGCTATATGAAACGTTTAGCCTTATGCTTAACCCTGTTGCTGGGAACCGTAAATGGATTTACCTGGGGTTTTTTCGGACACAAGATGGTGAATCGCCTTGCTGTATTTACCCTTCCCGAAAAATTGTTATTGTTTTACAAGAACAACATTGAGTTTATAACAGACCATTCAGTAGATCCCGATAAAAGACGGTATTCCGTTCCGGAAGAGGCCTGCAGACATTATGTGGATCTGGATCATTACGAAACGACAGCTCCTATTGATACAGTTCCTAAATACTGGAAAGACGCGGTAGCAAAATTCACTGAAGATACATTGAATGCCTATGGTATTGTGCCGTGGCATATCAATACCATGAAATACCGCCTCACAGAAGCCTTTAAGGAAAAAGATGTAGATAAGATACTGAAAGCTTCGGCAGATATCGGACATTATATTGCCGATGCTCACGTTCCGCTGCATGCAACCGAAAATTACAACGGACAACTTACCGGACAAACAGGTATTCATGGTTTCTGGGAGTCGAGATTACCGGAGTTGTTCAGCGAAAACTACGATTTCTTTGTGGGAAGAGCCTATTATGTGGAGGATGTATTGGGTCTTGCATGGAAGGCAAGTGAAGGGAGTTTTAATGCGAAAGATTCCGTGTTGGATTTTGAGCGTAAACTCAATGCAGGTTATCCTTCCGATCAAAAGTATACCCTCGAACAAAAAGGACAAACACAGGTGAAAATATATTCCAAAGAGTATGCAAAAGCCTATCATCAAATGCTCGGAAACCAGGTGGAACGCAGGATGCGGGCCAGCATACTGGCCGTAGGGTCGGTGTGGTATACTTGTTGGGTAGATGCCGGACAACCTGATTTAACAGGAATGAAGCCCCAAAAGATGAATACCGAAGAGCGCAAAAAGGCTATAGCAGAAGAACAACGGCTGCTCGAGGAACGCAGGATGATCGGAAGAAGTGAAGGGGGAAATTGAGAATGACGAATTGGGAATTGAGAGGATGGGAGCAGGATCAGGGGGATTAGGAAAGAAGGGCTAAGGGAAAGCAGGAGATTAGGTTGAGGTGGTTGAGCGGAGTCGAAACCACCGCATACTATCTGACATCTCGTATCCGGCATCCTGATTCTGTACTAAATGCAAAAATCTGAGCAATAGTGTTTCCCAAACTGTGTATAACTTGTGTTTAAATGCAGCGCCTGCGCCTATATTTTCGTAACCATACAGCAGAAATAATATTCAGATGAAATTCATAGTAAACAGTACCACTTTATTGAAACACCTTTCCATGATAGATGGGGTAGTGGTGTCGAAACCAATCATTCCTATTTTGAACAACTTTTTGTTTGATATCAAAGATGGTGAATTGAAAATTTCGTCAACCGATTTGGAAACCACCATGACTACATTGATTAAAGTGGATGCTAAAGAGGATATGTCGATTGCCATTCCTTCGAAGACTACGTTGGATTTGTTGAAGAGTTTACCCGACCAACCGTTGGCATTTTCAATCAACCTTGAAAAAGGCGCGGTTGAAATTAAATACGATGCGGGTCGTTTTAAACTAACTGCTCAAAAAGGAGATGAGTTTCCTAAAAACCCGACAGTAGATGGTGGTCAGAAATTCACCATGCCGGCTAAGGTATTGCAAAAAGCAATCAGTAAAACCGTATTTGCCACCAGCAGTGATGAGTTAAGGTTAAACCTTACCGGTGTTTTTGTTCAGCTCACAGCTGGAGATATCACTTTTGTAGCTACCGATGCCAACCGTTTGGTTCGTTTCAACCGTTCGGATATTAAGCCGGGTGTGGAAGATGCATTCATCTTGCCTAAAAAGGCCCTCAACTTATTAAAATCGTCATTGCCGAATGATGATACCGAAGTAACCATTGATTTTAATAAGTCAAATGCACACTTCACTTTCGGGGATGTTACCCTGGTTTGTCGTTTGATTGATGAGAAATATCCGGATTACAAAGCGGTTATTCCATTGGAAAATCCAAACAAGTTGGTAATGGATCGTAACGATTTTGCCATGTCGGTTAAACGTGTATCCATTACATCCAATAAAACCACACACCAAATCCGGTTGAAGCTTGCAGGAAGCGAATTAACCGTATCTGCTGAGGATATCGATTTTGAAAATGAAGCACAGGAAAAATTGAAATGTCAATACGAAGGAGAGGACATGGAAATTGGTTTCAATTCAAAATACCTTGCCGAGATGATCAATTCGGCTGACGGAACAGAAGTAAGACTCGAAATGAGCCAACCTAACCGTGCAGGTGTTTTATTGCCGGGAACAGCCGAAGACAATGAAAGTATCTTAATGCTGGTAATGCCAATGATGTTAAATAGCTACTAATAGTTATTCCTAACAATAAAAAAATCCCAATCGAGGAATCGGTTGGGATTTTTTTGTGATGGGTTATCAGGCTAAAACAACTTGAGTCTGCTTTTCTTTGACAGTATCCCCATTCCAAAGGAGTTTCTTCTTCCAACGAAAATGGATGAGTCGTTGTATGTTTGGAATCGAACAAACTCTCGAATAACACGATTCATAAGGTTAGGTAACTTAGGCTTGTTTGATTGTGAAAACCAATTTGCAGACATATAACACCATTTTGCATATTATTTATAATAAGTCCGGAATAAATCCCAAATTTATACCCTGTTTAACGGCATCGCATGAAAAAAACAGTTGTTACATTGCTGCATATAGGCTATTGGTTTTGTTACCTTATTTTAATATTGGTAATATTGGGCGTATTGTTTGGCGATGATGGAGCTGTATCGGAAACTAAAATCGAAAAGGCATTTCACACCCTTGTTTATTTTGTCCTTATTCCTTCGGCCATTACCTTTTACTTGTTTTACGGGGTATTGTTTAGCAGGTATTTGCAACAACGCAAGTTTGTGCTAACCGCTTGTTATGGTGCACTCACCGCACTGGCTTCAGCCATTATAGGATATTGCCTTTTGGAATGGATCATCATTTCGCAAGACAGGAGTTGTTGGGGTGAAAATGATACTGAGGTAACTCGATTAGGGGTCATCTTATTTATGACGTTTATTGCAGCCATTTCGGGGATAATAGCGTTCGTAATTAAAGGATTTATTACCTGGGTAGAAGAGGTAAAATTGAAGGAAGAACTGAAACTCAAAAACCGCGAAATGGAGTTGGCCTTGGTAAAGTCACAACTCGATCCACACTTTTTATTCAACACCATCAACAATATTGATGTGCTGATTTTACGCGATGCCACTCAGGCTTCAGACTATTTAAACAAACTGTCGGACATCATGCGGTTTATGTTGTTTGAAACCAAAACAGAACACATTTTGCTGGCTAAAGAAATTGAATACATCAACAAATACATTGACTTGCAAAAGATACGAACAGCCAACAGCAGCTATGTAAATTTCGAAGTATCAGGCAAAGTAAACGGGCAGTTAATGGCCCCAATGGTATTTATTCCGTTTATTGAAAATGCCTTTAAACACACCAACAATAAAAAAATACCACAGGCCATCGATATCAAAATAGAAACCTCCACTACCCACACACAACTGATTTGCAGCAACAAGTTCGACCCAACACATAAGCTGCAGCAGCAAAACTACGGACTGGGTAATGAGTTGATTAAAAGACGACTTCAACTTTTGTATCCCGATAAGCATGTGCTGGAAGTAAGCAATAACCATCAAGTGTACCACGTAATCCTAACTATTGAGCATGGATAGATACAGTTGCATTATTATTGAAGACGAGCCGCTGGCTATGGAGCGCACCAAATTGTTTGTCGATAAACTGCCTTTTCTTACACTGGCGGCCACTTTCGACAATGCTCTCACCGCCTTGTTGTATTTAAAATCAAAACCGATTGATATTCTTTTTCTAGACATTAACATGGATGAACTTTCTGGCATTGAGTTACTGGAGAGTGCAAACATCAGTAGCCAGGTTATTATTACCACCGCATATCAGGAATATGCATTGAAAGGGTATGAGTTAAGTGTAACCGATTACTTGTTGAAGCCATTTACCTTTAACCGTTTCTTGCAAGCCGTTACCAAAGCACAAAAAGCGCTGACCCTCAATATAGCAGAAATACCACCGGCCGATTTTATTTTTATTAAAACAGAGAACAGGCTGGAGAAAGTATCGTTTAACGATATTTTATACATTGAAGGTATGCGCGATTACCGGAGAATACATACGCAAACCAAACGAATCATGACATTGCAGAACTTTAAAGAGTTGGAACAACTTATTCCGGCAAGCATGGTGTGCAGGGTGCACAAATCGTATATGGTAGCCATTGATAAAATAGAAAGCATAGAGCGCAGCCGTATTAAAATTGCCGACCAAATCATTCCCATTTCCGAAACATACAAAGAATTATTTTATCAGGTAATTAATAATAAAGCTTAATGATCTGGTCAGGGCGCCTTGCTCAGTCAAATAAGTGCCCGCTACTTTGCAGAAGATAATTGCCCTTTTGCAGACAACTTCACCGCATTTGCCAAACAAACTACCGCAGCCCATGGAATAGATAGAGTTTTGCCTCACTAGATCTATTTATGAAAAAAATCTCCTTACTCAGCATGGCATTAATTTTTGCCTTTTTTGTAAACGCGCAAGTGCTTACGCAAACCATTAGAGGCACCATTGTGGATGCAGACAGCAAACTACCTATTATTGGGGCAACCGTTAGAATTGTGGGCGGCAATCCGGTTATTGGCACATCAACCAACGTATCGGGGCAATACCAACTAAACAAAGTGCCCATTGGCAACATCACTTTACAGATTTCATATGTGGGTTACGAGGGCAAAACCATTCCTGAGATTGAATTGAATGCAGGAAAAGAGACCATACTCAATATCAGTTTGCAAGAGCAGGTGGTGAAAATGAATGAGGCAGTTGTGGTTGCTTATCGTATTGACAAGGGAAATGCACGTAACGAAATGAACATGATCAGTTCTCGTTCTGTTTCACCTGAAGAATCAAAACGGTATGCAGGCAGCTTTAACGACCCGGCCAAAATCCTGAGTAACTTTGCCGGAGTAGCCAGTTCTCCAAACGGAGAAAATGATATTATCGTCAGAGGCAATTCGCCAAAATACATGCAGTGGCGTTTGGAGGGAGTAGAAATTACCAATCCCACACATTTTGCTGACCAGAACGGTGTGAAAGGAGGAATCAGTGCATTAAACAATAATTTGCTTGCGCCTTCCGACTTTTCAACCGGAGCTTTTTCTGCAGAGTATGGCGATGTGTTATCTGGTGTGCTTGATGTAAAACTGAGGGCAGGTAATACCCAAAAATTTGAAGCCGCCTTAGGAGTGGGCATTATTGGTACAGATATAACCTTAGAAGGGCCGTTAAAAAAAGGGTACGGAGGCTCTTACCTTATTAACTATCGGTATTCCACCGTTTCCTTAATTAATGATTTGGGGCTGGTAGCAGTTCCCGGTGCACTCAAGTTTCAGGATGCGGCCTTTAAGCTACTTTTTCCAACCAAAAAGGCTGGTGTGTTCTCCATGTTTGGATTGGGGGGGCTGAGTGGTTTTAAGTTGGAAAATGTGGGTCCCGATGAGTTTTCCACCCCAACCAATAAAGTTGTATCTGGCCGTTTAAGCGAAGATTATGATAAAGACGCATTTTTAGCCAATTACGGGCTAACCCACACCATCAATTTGAACCAAAAGAGTTACCTGTCAACCACTGTTGCATACTCGAACAATGGCATTTTGGAAGATATTTACAGCACAATTACCACTCAGGTAAAGGACCAACAGGGAAATGTGTTGTATGACTCTGCGGGCACCCGCCAGTTGAATTACAAAAACAGGTTAAGCAGAAGTGTTTACCGCGGAGCTCTTACCTACAACAATAAGCTCAATGCCAAAAACACCATACAGTCCGGTACCAAGTATGCCTTGTTTGTTTTTGATATGAATACCAGCCAGCTCAATAACACCAACCAACGCGTTCAATTGGTAGATAGGAATGAGCAGATTGCTAACCTGCGTAATTTCATCAATTGGAAACACCGCTTTAATCCCTTCATCACCATGGTGGCCGGATTCCACAACATGAATGTGTTGTACAATGCCAAATCAACCATCGAACCACGCATTGCTTTTCAAGCCAAACTCAATAGTTCCAATAGTGTAAACATAGGGTATGGAAAACACAGTGCTATGGAAAGTGTGCACAACTACTTTACAAAAGTAACCGATGCCAATGGCAACACAACAGAGCCCAATAAGGATCTTGATTTACTAAAAGCCGATCATGTGGTATTGGGTTATGAGAAAAGGTTGTCTAAAAACATGCGGTTAAAAACGGAAGTTTATTACCAATATTTATACAACCTTCCTGTTGAAAACAACGATACCAGTTATTATGCCACCCTAAACGAAGCCAGCGATTTTCGTTATGTAGATTTGGTGAATAAAGGCACCGGACAAAATTATGGTATTGAAATTACCTTGGAGCGTTTTTTTGCCGACAATTATTATTTCCTCATCAATGGGTCATTGTATAACTCCACCTATAAAAGTTTAGAAGGGGTTGAACGGAACACGATGTACAATGGCAATTACCTCGTTAATATCCTGGCCGGTAAAGATTACGTAGGCTTGGGTAAGAAGAAAAATCAAGTACTTACCCTTAATGCTAAATTGTTTTTTGCAGGGGGCCAACGACAAATATTGTTGTCGCGCGATGCAAATGGAAACCTGGATGTTGACCCGTCTGCTAACAGGTTTTGGGATTATAAAAATGCTTACCGCAATAAAATTGACGATGTGTATGAGATTACCATATCTGTAAACTATAAATGGAATAAACCCAAAGCAACACACGAGTTGTTTCTAAACCTGCAAAACCTTACAGGAGTGCAGGCAAGAATTTCCGAGATTTATGATTCTAAAAAGCCCAATGGTGTAGATCACGTCAAACAATTCGGTTTTTTTCCCAACCTCATGTATCGGTTATACTTTTAATGATAGCCAGATACATCAACATGATGGTACGTGTGGCTGTTTGTATTGTTAAACAACTTATTCTGTAATCAAATGAACAATAACAACACGATACACCCGCGCGCCATGCGGTCCTGCTTGCAGGTTTATCTCTTGTTGCAATGGAAGACAATGAAAGCATTCTTGATGTTGGTTATGCCAATGGTGCTGAATAGCTACTAGGCAGTACAGCAATTTAATAAGAAAAGTTCCAATCGCGATTCGGTTGGGACTTTTTTGTGCATTTGATGAAAGCTTAACAAATTATGCAACCGGAAACGATTAAGAAGGTCTGACGTGTATTGCATCATGGCTTTCTAAGAGTAAATAAACAATAACAAGGGTCTGGGGTTATAAAAAAGCCCCGGTCGACAGACCGAGGCTTTGGTAGAGGGAATCGGAATTTTGTCGAACTTTTTAGAAGATTCAAAAGTTATCAATGATACTAAAGGGTTAAAGCCCCCTCATCTGTGACCCCCTCCCAACTATTCAGACAGTTTGAATAGTTGGGAGGAGGTCAAGGTCACGTGATAATGGAATACTATAAATGTATTTAAGACAAATTACTTTCCTCCAAAGGTTACTAACTTATACGAAAATGTGACCATGAAATACCTTTGTAATATTGTCGATCTCTGCTCTTCGTAATATTGATTTGTAAATGTTCTTTGAATACTTCTATTCTGACCAAGGGCATCAAAAACAGATACTCGAACTTCACCTCTGCTATTTTCAAATACCTTTTTTGCAATTGCTATATTCCACAATAAATATTTCGGAGAATTATTTGATGACGCGTTAAAATATAATTGCTGTGTTAAACCTGTTTGACATATCGTTTTTCTCCAAAACATCCAATATAGGTTGAGAGAATTAGTTTGATTTAGGTAATTATTCTTAAAGTTAGAGTTTAAATTATTGTATGTTGTATTGTAAGACGTTGCTGATGATACTGAAAAATCAACTTTCTGACTTACGGAGCTATTGATTGCTAAAGAAATTGTAGGAGAATGGGCAGTTGAGTAATTTATTTGGTCATTGATCATCGTAGGACTACTGCGATAGGTATATGAGATGCTACTCGTTAGATTTGATTTTACACTTGAAATCTGTCTACTATATGTTGTTGCTAAGGTTATTGATAGATTGTTGCCTATATTCATTGGCATTGAAATTTGACCTCCCTTTCGTAATACTACCTCTCCATTTAAGATGGAATCATTTTCCGCAATACGAGTAACATTAGTAATATACCTATCAGTGTAGGAAATGGAAGACGTGATAAAAAAGAACTGTGATTTTTCCGTTAGTGACAAATTATATCGAAGAGTAAGGTTATGTTGATTGGATTGCTTTAGCTGAGGGTTTCCGGTTGTTAATAATATAGGATTAGTATTATTAATTACATTTTGCAATTGTCCAATTTGAGGTTGAATTGTGGCCATACGATACGTTAGAACAAAACTCTTATTAGAAGATATTTTGTAATTGGTTACCAATGTCGGAAGAATATTCTGATACTGCCTCGTCAAATTCAATAGTGAAGATATTTCATTCTTCATCTTTAATAATTGGTATGATATCCCGGCTGACACATTAAGCTTATCTTTCTTAAAGCTGTATCCAACACCATACTGTTGCATTTGACTCTCAGTCCTAAAACGATTACTCAGCAAAGTATCTTTAACATCGTACTCGCTAGTAACGGGAGAATACTCATTTGTGTTTTTCTCCGATACACTTTTCTGAGCTGAAAGAAGGATATTACATTGAAGGATCGAATGCCTTGAAAGAGGTTCTGTATAGGTTGTCGTAACTGCTAAGTTATTATCTGGACTTGTTATGACTGACATTTGATTTATTGCAAAGGAAGCATTGTTAGTGCTATTTGAGGTAAGAGTGTTTGTGGAAGTATTACTTGTGTAGCCAGCACTAAGCATCGATGTAAATGTTCTTCTTCTTAGAGAGAACCTATGCTTAAATAACATATCGGACGCTACTGAATACCTTAAAGAAGTAGCAGTAGCGTCACTCTTCGTTTGCGATTGATATGAACTGTCAGTGTTCAAATTGATTTCTGAATGAGTTAATGCATTATTTTTTGAAAGAGAAATTGTCGGATTAATAGCTATAGAATTATTTGAATCAATTCTATAATCATATTTTAAACTAAAACGGTGCGAATATGTTGTCGTTAAACCATTATTGTTTTGCTTGTATATCTGACCATTATTATTCAAAGTAACATATTCCCTAAAAATAGATTTTTGACTTGCATTCTCTGTTTCATTAAATGAATAGCTTGTTGAAAAATCACTTCCCCTCATGATATTTGAATAATTAATAGCCCCCGCATTTGTATTAGTGATTCCAGTCCCATTCGCCTGAGTTGGTATTTCAGATTGGGAGGACTTAGTGTTATTAACATTATTAGATTGACCTATGATGGATATCCTATTCTTACCGTTGAATTTATTAATGTTTAACCCTGTTTGATATCTAGTGGCATTTCCAAACCCTAAATAGGCATTTCCAAATATCCCTTTCTGTTTTTCTGCTTTTGTGACAATATTTACGGTCTTTAAGGTTTTGCCATCATCAAATCCTGTGAATTGAGATTGTTCACTCTTTAGATCATATACTTGTATTTTATCTACAATATCCGCGGGAAGACTTTTCAGGATAAGGGAAGCATCATCTCCCATAAAAGGTTTACCGTCCAACAAGATCTTCACAACAATCTCTCCTTGGGCTTTTAATGTTCCTGCCGTGTTAGAGACGTCAAACCCAGGCATTTTCTTCAATAAATCATCTATGTTAGCATCTTGATGCACAGAAAAACCCTTTGCATTAAATTCTGTTGTATCTCCTTTCTGTATTACAGCCTGAATTTTTTCAATAATTCGAATTTCTCCCAACAGATTATTTGTCTTCGTCAATTTAATGTTCCCTAAGTTTATTGTGCTTGATAAAATTCCTATCGGTACTTTGTAAGTATCAAACCCTAAGAAACTTACTCTCAGGTAATATGGTCCCTTTTTCAATCCGGCAATTGTAAAATGACCATTAATGTCTGAAATAACCGCTCTAATGATTGAGTCCTTATTATTCATAATAATAACATTGCCTCCGATTAGTGGAATCGAATCCTGTTCCAAGAGTATACCAGATATCGAATGATCGAAACTTTGCGAATAACTAGTAAAACTTACAATAAAAATGAAAATAAGAAAAAGTGCACCTTTCATCGCATAGATTAATTTCATAGGGACTACAACGATATAATTTTAATTTAAAAACTCAAGAAAATTTACCTATTAAACTTTGCCGAACCAAAATAATAAAACGTGCACTTTTGATTTTATTAAATAACTTTGATTAAGAAAGGAGGCCCAATAAAAAATCTAAACCCATCAAAACCCCAATACCAAGAATAATACTTAGAAAGCTATTAGTTGGTAAAGTAGCCGCATTCACTAAATCATTTGAAAATGCGTTCTTCAATTTTATAAAATTTCAAATTTATCTATTATGTTAAAAACTATTTTTCGTTTAGGGGTGCTAGTCGCTCTCACAGCTGTTACGTTTGATTCGTATTCAAAAACAATTGAAGTTGAAGGTGTATTAAAAGCCGGAAGTGCTGTAAATAATACAAGTGCAGGCACTGTAACGTACACTACTACATGCGGTGTAAAAGTCAGTTCTATTTGCACTACAATAACAGTTGCAGATAATGTTCCTGTAACATTTGGAAGGGCCTACTTGCAAGATGATGATCTTACAGAGAACGATCAAGTAACAATCACAAATTACAACGAAGATGGTTCAACTTATTCTGTTGTTCAAGGAACATTCGTAGACTATTCGTACGAAGTAAACGCTGATGATGATTATTCAGTAACCCATCACTACACATTTGTACCAACCAACTAAAACGTAAAAACATGAAAAAACTGATCATTTGTGCAGTATTGGCGTTGCCAATATTTGGCATGGCTAAACAAATTGAAAGACCTGGCAGGAATTTTGGTGTCAATGTGACTGCAAACGAAGATGGTACAAAAACTATAACTCAGACCTGTTCTGTTGTTTATAATGAAGTCTGTTTTACAGAAACGATACCTGATATGGCCACTGGTGAAGGCCTTTTTGATGGACCATTAGGAGAAGGGGATGTAATATCAATGACTGCAAATAATATTACATACACAGGAACTTTCCTCTGGCAATCTTTCGAACAGTTGAGCGATAGCGAATCTCTTTATACAACTATTTTTGTCGAAGATTAGTTTCATGCAGAGCACGTAGCTTTTTAAAGAGGATATTCTGATTTATTTCAGAATGTCCTCTTCTTATATTTTATTACATAAAAAACCTATACAATTACCTGTGAAAAAATATTTATCTCTATTGTTAATCTTTCAATGTGCTATTTTCGGAAAGGCAAACGCATTTGAAATAAAACACGCTATTTTACCTTATCAAATAAAATCTCACATAGATTCAACAATTACTAATAAGGTTTTTGTTAACAAAAAGGATCGAAAAGATATAATAATATACTATGTCGATTTTAATGATTGCATTAATTGTATTCTTCCAATAAAGACCATCAACAATGAGAGCTTGCTTGACCTTAAACGAATCTTTTTGCTTGCCGCGCATATTCCGAAATCTAAATTAAAGTTTATCAAGACTCAGTTTGGATTGCCTGATTCCGTTAATGTAATTGACGACATTGTTTTATCTGATTACTTTTCTAAAATAACACAACGAGATGCGTTAAAAAAATCTCTTATTCTGAAGTATTATGGCTCTCAGGTATCAGAGTGGATTCCATTAACCTCAGCAAATAATACCCCTCTATTCTCTTCATTCATAAGCAATACAGTAAAAACAGGAAAGCCTATAAACTTAACCAATGATACAGCATTCTATACATCAATTGAAAAGGCGGTTTGTTTTAATGGTCAAATTCTTCTTAAGACGCTACCAGAACATACGTTGCTTAGATATGATGCAAGCGGAAAATTTCTTAATAAGATCAATCTAAATGAAAAAGAAATAGCACAATATGCCCTTCCTTACATACTGAATAATTTCCCTGACAGTGTTAAAACTAGGCCAAATAATCAAATTGATAGCGTGCTTAAATCATACAAAATAGATATAAAACCTCGTGGAATGGAAATGATTAAGTTTAACAATTATTCCGTGTCAAACGATACATTATATGTTGCGGCTGTTATATCTCTTCCAATAGAGAGAGCGTTTGATATTATCAGAGTATCTTCTCTATATTTCATAATGACATTTAATAAGAATCTTGAATTTATTGATATAAAAAATTGCAATTTTTCATACACAGAATATTATAAACCATTAGACTTCTATGGCTTTAGGCATAATAATGATGGAACTTTGCAATTTGCTTTGGTTGGAGATAAACAAGAAGTCCTACCCAAAAACTATTTTGTGGGAAAATGGAAAAATAATGGAAATGTACAATATGTTTATAAGGGTATTGAGTCCAAATGTTTTATTCCGGACTCTATCTTTAAACCATATTATGAGATATCAAAAGATTTATGCCATAAAATTGACTTTGTCAATGATAGCATAATTGCATTCGAATATATGCCCTATTTATTTAATACAAATACAGGCACTATCATTAAACTCCTTGAAGACAGTATCAGCAAAAAATTCTATAGACTAGTCCATTTTAAGCCCTTAAGACATAAGAACAACGATTGTTTTCTTTTAATTGAAAATATAGATGGAATATCATTTGCAAGCCTTTTTGATTTGGATTTACAACAGCGTGTTTTCATGAAACGCATAGCGCATTTTGATGCAAAAGTGTTTAGTTGCCAAAACACATTGTATAAGATAGATCTTGAGGGTCCAACTGGTACAGTATTTTACGAGTTAGACTTTTCTTCTATAATAAAATGATACAATCCATATACCGTTTAAACATCTTCACTTATAGCAGAAAAATTGTATCATCTTAAGTCAAAAATAAAAAGGCTACTATTCGGTAGCCTTTTTTATTAAAATCCCTACTTAAACTGTTAAACCTTCTTGCCTAACAACAGGATCTCATTGCATTAAATCTCCGATACATATCTCTTTAAACCACCCTTGTCAGTATAACTACGAGCAAGTATCTTTCCCTCCAAAGTCACTTCAGCGTCTTTCTGCTGATGCGCTTAATGCTACCTTTGCAAGCATTGCAGAACGATTTACCTTCAATATCTCATCCGATCTTGTTGAACTGATCAAAACACAAATGCTTGCTACGTTTAACCAAGAAGCGGGTGAACAAGTTGATTCGACCACTTTACTCGCTTCACAAGTAAAAGAGATTAAAAATAAGCTACGACGGTTGGAAAACAGGTTCATCGAAGAGGAACTTACGAAAGAACTATACCTCAAGAATATCGGAAAACTGCTAGATGAAAAGACTCAAATTGAAGCCGAATTGACAAAAATGACTGAGGGGGTGTCGAACCTTGAAGAATGCGTTGAAAAAGTCATTTCCTATTCCCTGAATCTCGCGTCAGTGTGGAGTTCAGCAGACTACACCACCAAGCAACGTATCCAGTTTTGGTTGTTTCCTGAGGGAATATCGTATAACAAGGAAAATGATGGGTGTCGAACTTTTAGAATTAACTCTGTATTTCGCTACATCGCCTGTCAGAAGCAGGGCTTGCTAAATGAAAAAAGCGGAATCCCCGAGTTAAATATCGAGTATTCCGCTTTGGTAGCGGGGAGCAGAATCGAACTGCCGACCTCAGGGTTATGAATCCTGTGCTCTAACCAACTGAGCTACCCCGCCATATTGTTAATTACCAGAAAACCTTTCAAACGGTCCCAGAGTTATGAATCCTGCGCTCTAAAAGAGTATGAACTGATATTAATCAGTTGCCACCTCCGATTGAATGGGGTGCAAAAATAAGAATAGTTTTTATTTTACATACTATTGTTTCACTTTTTTCTGCTCAGCGTGCTTAAACACTGATTCTGAAAGAAAAAGATAAGGACGTATAGTTTATTGGATTTCAAACGTTAACTGTGTATAATTATACACATGTTACAAACATTACTTATATTTGTATTCTGTAAATTGCGGATTCATTATCCTTACAAAAACATGAGTAAACTAAAAAATATAGCTTTCCTTTCTCTTAGTGGCATTGCTATTGCGGGAGCTGCTCTTCTTACTGCCGAAAAGGTAACAGGAAACAGTTATGCTTTCGGAATCAGTGCTTCGCCTTCTTACCCGTCATTTGGTGTTGAAATTCCGGGTGATTATGAAGTGCATGGTATTGACGTATCACGCCATCAGCGTAATATTGACTGGGAAGCTGTAAGCAAAATGAATCATAACGATGTTTCTGTCAGTTTTGCGTTTATCAAAGCATCAGAGGGAAGAACCGTTGTTGATGAGTACTTTAAAGATAACTGGAAAGCTGCAAAGGAAGCAGGTATCATGCGTGGTGCATACCACTTTTACCGCCCGCATTTAACAGCTGAAGAACAAATGAAACTATTTGTGCGCCAGATTCCCAAAATGGAAAAAGGTGATTTACCTCCTGTATTGGATATTGAATTGCGCGGAAGTTGCCCTCCTGAGCGTTTACGCAAGAACTTAAAAAAATGGCTCGTATTAGCAGAAAAGCAGTATGGCATGAAACCTATTATTTATACCAACTGGGGTTTCTACAAGTCATACCTGAATACAGCCGAGTTTAGAAAATATCCTTTGTGGATTGCTCATTATAAAACACCTGACTTGAACCAAAAAATTAATGCCTGGCATTTTTGGCAACATACCGACAGAGCCAAAATCAATGGTATCAGAGGAGGAGTTGACTTCAACGTGTTTAAAGGTGGTGAACTGGATTTGAAATCATTGTGCAAGAAATAATTTAAGATAGCTAAGATATGTTGAAAGCTGAACCCAATCAGGTTCAGCTTTTTTTTATGGAGTAAAATCTTCATGAGACCAGGCATTTATCGGTAATGAAATTGTGCGGTTGACCCGGTTAAAATTGTTGCTAATGACTAAATTCTTTTTTATTATCGTGTTTACAATTAGCCCGTGTTTACAAATAGCCAATGTTTAACAAATACCTGAATCACTTTTTTCTTTTTATCACTTCGCGTGAACTGCTCATCTTAATGGGCCTTATTATCATTGGTACTTCGGTGCCCATGTTTATCGAACAATTTTTATTCATCAAACACTGCTGGGGTACCATTCCTCAGGATGCCCTGATAGGGGAGATGGAGGAGCTCATTGATGGTTTGGCCGGAATCCTCGTAGCAGCGGGTGTGTTTTTTGAGGAGCGTGAAACGATACGAAAACTTGCTACCAGGAAAGAAGAAACACATTCGCGCCAGTTATACCACAATGAAATTGCCCATCATAACGGAATGGGGATACTGCTTATCGGTTTGTTTATGGAAATTGGATCACAGGTATTGGAAATGCCGCAACGGGTAATCAATACAGATGGCATTGAAATGCATATCATCACCTTATGTTTTATCCTGAGCATTTTTGCATTTGTTATTTTACTCGACTTCGTTAAGGATTTTATCAAAACCTATTTTAAGGACTATAAACCCCACGCCAGTGTATAATCCGGGGTCACATGTATTGGCTGAACTGAAGGTATCCGATACCACTCTACTATGTGAATACTATGCCTTCAAAGACCTGCTTGACAACCTGATTGAAAAACACGGATTGCAGAAGGTAGGAGAAGTATACCACCAATTTGACTGTGCAGGCTATACAGGTATGGTTTGTTTAACAGAGTCGCATATCAGCATTCATACCTGGCCGGAATTTGGAATTATTACGTATGACGTTTTTTTGTCTAACTTCCGGAGAGACAATACAGAAAAAGTTCATGCCATCCATGAAGCTATCCGGCTTTTTTTTGACGGTGCCATCATTCAGCAAACTGAACTCAAACGATAATGACAGCAAGTGTAAACTATACATGTACGGGTTGCGGGAAGGCATATCAACGGAAACGTCCTGATCTTCCTGTTTTTGTTTGCCCGGCTTGTTTTGTCATCCATCCCGAGAACACAGCAGCACCTATTGTAATGCCGGAAGACATGAGCCTCCTCACCCTCGATTCGGTATTGGAGATGGAGGGTAGCCGTTATGTATTTTTGGGAAGGTATCATTACCAGCAAACCAATTCGTATAAAAATAATTGGGTATTGTTGAATGAAAAAGGAGAGTTGGCATACCTGCTGGAGGCAACCGGTTATTATGCATTTTGCAAGCCCTACCCGAAAGGATTACCATCAGATGAATTGCAAAACCTGCATCCGGGAAATGACATCACACTTGAAGAGATTCGGTATGTAGTGGATGCGGTTGATAAAAATGTGCTGACAACCTTTGAAGGAGAATTACCTGAAACAGGGCAACACGGAGATTCGTTTTTTTCGGCTGAAATGAGCACCAATGAAGGTGAGTATGCCTTTGTGCAGTTGTTTGATAAAAAACACTCAACTGTATATACCGGTAAATGGGGCACTTTCTCAGAGTTTAAATTCTCGAATACCAAACAAACAACCGGAGATAAAGATGACTTGTCTGCTTTGGTTAAATGTCCTGCGTGCAATGCTGAGATCCGTTTGGTGACACACAGGCAAGCAGTTGCTTGCGCCTGTGCGCAATGCCGTTCGTATTTGCGGTATGATGAATCGGGTAAACTTTCGAGACAAGCTGTATTTGAAGTACCATCAACTCAACCAACCATTCCACTTCACAGCGTTGGAACCATTCATGGAAATACATATGAAGTTGTTGGATTCCTCATTAAAAAGGAGAAACATGGCGACTATGACTGGCGCGAGTACATCTTGTTCAATCCGGTTTTGGGGTATGCTTCACTATCGGAGTATAATGGTCACTGGAATTTTATTTACCAGTTAAATGCATACCCAAGGGATGTATCCAACCGGAGTCGCAGTGTGTTTTATGAAAACAATGATTTCGACCTGTACAATAAGTACCGGGCAACCTTATTATATGCAGTGGGTGAGTTTTATGTTGATGTGCAACGCGAAGGTGATACACTGGTAAGGGAGTTTATCAATCCTCCATTTATGCTGGTAAACGAAGAAGCAGGAGATGAGGTCCGCTGGTTTTTGGGCGAGTATATCACTCCTTCGGATATCAAGGGTATTTTTAAGCTTGATGAGATGCCTTCCCGTTCAGGAGTAGGAGCCACTCAATTGATGATTTCAGGATTCAAGTTTAGAACGCTGCTCACCATAACGGCTGTTTTTGCGTGCCTTTTATTTGTGACCCAGCTTGTGTTTTCATTTTCATCGGCCGAAAAAAAGATCCTCTCCAATACCTATTACCAGCATGATATGAATGCAGAAAAGGTAATTGTAACTCCGGCATTTGAATTAACGGGAGGAACAGCATCCGTTCAGTTTAATGTGAGCTGTCCGTTAAACAATAACTGGATGGATATCGATATCGAACTTATCAATGATTTAACGGGTGAACGGTACGAAGCGTTGAAGTCGCTGGAGTTTTACAGCGGGTATGACGAAGGTGCATGGAGCGAAGGAAGTCAGAGCGAATACGTAATCATCTCGGCAGTACCCGAAGGGAAATACCACCTCAACATGTATCCTGATTGGGGTAACCAGTCGAACAGTAGCTGGACAGATCCTAATTTTACACTTTCTGTGATTCATGATGTTTCCATGCCATCCAATTTTATGTGGATGCTGTTGCTCATCAGTATTTTTCCGGCTATTCAATATTACCGGGAGCGAAATTTTGAAAGCAGAAGGTGGATGGAAAGTGATTATTCAGGCGATAATGAATAAACCTATGATTGGAAAACAAGAATGGAAAAGCATGCGGTATTACATCGCATTTCTGGCATTGGTGCTGGGGGTGTTTACCTATGGTGGTGTAACCGGTTGGCGTTTTTATAATCCCGATGAAGTTACCGAACGGAGTTACCCGGGAGGTCATTCAACCGGTGGACGTATGGGTACAGGAAGATTTTATCATAAATAAACGAATAGTATGGAAGAGTTAATTAATTTGAAGTATGTGGTGAGTTCATTATTGTATTCATTCCTTGGAATTCTAGTGTTGATGATTGCGTTTTGGGTGATGGAGAAGATTACACCGGAAAACCTGTGGAAAGAAATTCTTGAAAAACAGAACAAAGCACTGGCAATTATTGCTGCGGCATTCATTATTGCCATAGCCATCATTATCGCCTCGGCTATTCATGGATAATAAACCATCTGCTCCACCGGCCGGACGTCAGGATGCAAATATGCATGTTCTGCTATTGCTCTCGGTTTTTGTGGTGGCTACCTGTGGACTTATTTATGAACTGGTTGCCGGAACGGTTGCCAGTTATTTGCTGGGCGATTCCGTAACGCAGTTTTCCATCATCATCGGAGTGTATTTGTTTTCGATGGGCATGGGTTCGTATGTGTCGAAATTTTTTAATAAAAATCTGGTAGCGTGGTTTGTGCAGATTGAGATTTTGGTGGGAATCATAGGTGGCGTGAGTTCTACCATTCTGTTCCTGTTGTTCGAACAGGTGGAATCATTCCGGATGGTGTTGTATTTGCTGGTTTCCCTTACCGGGATTCTAGTGGGGTTGGAAATTCCTCTGCTGATGCGTATCCTGCAAAACCGATATGAATTCAAGGATCTTGTTTCCAAAGTATTTACGGTTGATTATGTTGGAGCGTTGTTAGCTTCAGTCATCTTTCCCTTATTTCTGATACCTTATTTAGGTTTGCTCAAAACCTCTTTTTTCTTCGGTATATTAAATGTGCTGGTGGCATGGATTGTCTCGGTGAAATTCAAGGATGAGATTCCATGGATAAAGGCAGTGCAGACAGCAGCTGTATTGTCGCTGCTGGGTTTACTTGTTGGTTTTGTGTATGCCGAAAAGATCATGAATTATGCCGAAACAATGGTATATCAGGATAAGATTATCTATGCGCGGTCATCACCATACCAACGAATTGTGCTTACCAAAAATCCGCGCGAGTTCCGTTTGTTTTTAAATGGTAATCTGCAATTCAGCAGTGCCGATGAATACCGTTACCACGAAGCTTTGGTGCATCCGGCATTACAAAGTTTGGCGGCACCACAAAAAGTGTTGATACTTGGAGGAGGAGATGGAATGGCTGTTCGGGAGGTTCTTAAATATCCTTCGGTAACTTCAATCGTACTTGTTGATCTTGATCATCACATGACATCACTGTTCCAAACAAACGAGATTCTCACAGGTTTAAACCAGCATTCCTTACTGTCACCCAAAGTCACGGTTATTAATGAAGATGCTTTCCTGTGGCTTAAAAAATCGAAAGAGCAGTTTGATTGTATCCTTATTGATTTCCCCGATCCCTCCAATTATTCTATTGGCAAACTATACAGCAATACCTTTTATAAACTGGTGTACCGTGTATTGAGTGATAGCGGTGTGGCGGTGGTACAATCTACTTCACCTTTTGTTGCCCCCAAATCGTATTGGTGTATTGCGCAAACCCTGCAATCAGTAGGGTTTAAAACATTGCCTTATCATACCTACATTCCTTCGTTTGGCGAATGGGGTTACCTGATGGCTTTTAAGAAGCCAACCTTTGAGGTTCCCGATTCGTTTATCACCAACCTTAGATTTGTGAATGCAGAGAGTTTTAAACAGATGCTGGTTTTTCCGAAAGACATGCAGCCGGTGCAGGCCGATGTGAACAAATTAAACAACCAGGTGCTGGTTCATTATTTTGAAGATGAGTGGGCAAACTACCAATAATATTTCGCGAAGAGCATTTGTAACCGGAGTGCTTGGGGCATTGCCGTTTGCCGGTATGCTACTTCCTGCCTGCAATACGGAAAAGTACGGCCATATCAAGGGTTCCATTGTTGGTGCTGCTTCGGGGCGCGGACATTTACTGCGCAACCCCCAATTCGAAACGCCAAAAGTCATTATCGAAAAAGATGTTGTGATTGTTGGTGGGGGCATAGCGGGATTATCGGCTGCACGGAAACTCAAAGCTCAGGGTATTGATTTTACACTGTTTGAACTGGACAACAGGGTAGGTGGAAATTCGGTAAGTGATCAGAATGCCATCAGTGCTTATCCCTGGGGGGCGCATTACCTGCCCATACCTGACCACAGAGATAAAGAACTGATGTTATTTTTGGAAGAATGCAAATGCATTGAAGGATTTGATGCCAATGGACTTCCTACATACAATGAGTTGTATTTATGTTTTGATCCCGAGGAGCGTTTGTACATCAATGGATTTTGGCAGGAGGGACTGGTTCCGCATGTGGGGGTTCCGGAAGGGGAACAAAAACAAATCCAGCGTTTTTTTGAAATTGTTGCAGCATATAAAACAGCAATAGGAACGGATGGGAAAGATGCATTTTGCATTCCGTTAAAACATTCTTCTCAGGATGCAGCATTCACCCGGCTCGATGCATTATCGTTTGAAACATATCTGAAAGAACAAGGACTCACGTCTCCGCACCTGCATTGGTATCTCGACTATTGCTGCCGCGATGATTATGGTACAGGCATTCGGGATACATCTGCATGGGCAGGCATCCACTATTTTGCATCGCGTAAAGGAAAGGCGGCCAATACAACATCTTCAACAGTGCTGACATGGCCTGAAGGAAATGCATGGCTGGTGAAAAAACTACAGGATAAACTTTCGGGTCATATTCAAACGGATATGCTGGTGTATGCTGTATGTTTAAATGAACAGAAACAAGTGCAGGTGGATGGGTTTAATTTTACAACTAACCGAACGGAAAGGATCGTGTGCAACCAGGTAATACTCTCCACACCACAATTTGTGAGCAATAAGTTGTTGGGTGATTATCCGGCAGCGAACGAACGCTCCATAAAAACATTCAGCTATGCGCCCTGGATGGTTGCCAATATCACGGTGCCTTCGCTGCCAGAAGAGAAAGGGTTTCCCATGAGTTGGGATAATGTGTTTTATGGAAGCAAGTCGCTCGGGTATGTGGATGCAACGCACCAGCATGTAAAACTGTTTGCACCACAAAAGGTGCTTACCTATTATTTGCCATTGTCCGATGGCACACCTGCGGATGAAAGAAAACAAGCATTCAAACGCACACATGAAGAATGGGTTCAACTCATTTGTGCGGATTTAAAAAAGGTCCATCCGGGTATAGATCGGTATATTGAACAGATTGATATTTGGTTGTGGGGACACGGAATGATTCGTCCTGTACCCGGATTTATTACAGGTTCTGAACGAAAGCATGCAGCCACAGCCATTGACGGTAAAGTTTTTTTCGCACATTCTGATCTCAGTGGAATATCGGTATTTGAGGAAGCCTTTCACCGGGGAATGGATGCCGCAACCGCACTTAGCTCAACCAGAAAAGCAACCATATGAAACCGCAGGCATGGATCTATTCAACAGTATCCGATGGTATATTCATCATCGCACCTCCTTTTGTTTCATTAGCCATCATATTTTTATTTCCCTCCCTGTTTCAGAATGGTGAGGGTATGTCGACCATCAGCTGGGTTGTGCTTGTGCTCATGATTGATGTGGCACATGTATACAGCACACTTTTCAGAACCTACCTCGACCGGCAGGAGTTTGCCGCACAACGAAGCCTGTTTGTAGGCATTCCGCTTATTTCATTTGTGGTTGCAGTATTGTTGTATGCAATCGAACCGATGTATTTCTGGAGGGTGCTGGCATACCTGGCCGTGTTTCATTTTATCAGGCAGCAGTATGGGTTTATGCGAATTTATTCCCGAAAGGAAAACCAACAACGAGCCGGACAAACAATAGACACCATAACCATTTATGCAGCTACGCTCTACCCGATAGTATATTGGCATATGAGCTCACCCCGTAATTTTAACTGGTTTATAGAGGGTGATTTTTATACAGTAACTGCAGCTGGAGCAACAGGGTATGTTTCGCTATTATACCTGTTTGTATTGGCTGTGTATATGGTGAAAGAGCTGCGCTTCATGAAACGCACAAAGTATTTCAATATTCCACGCAATCTGCTCATACTGGGAACAGCACTCTCCTGGTTTGTGGGTATTGTTTATTTAAATGGAGATTTATCGTTTACCTTGTTGAATGTTGTATCGCATGGAATTCCGTATATGTTCCTGATATGGGTGTATGGAAAGAAAAAATCGGAACAGGAAGCCGCTCCCAAGGATGGTGTGCAGCGAACCATTTACTCCCGGTTTGGTTGGCTATTTTTTATACTTATTATTCTTGGCTTTGCGTATTTCGAAGAAGGACTATGGGATGTGTTGGTATGGAGAGAACATGTGTCGGTATTCCCCGTGTTAAAGTGGTTGCCGGCAATGGGTGAGCAAACGTTGTTAACCTTAATTGTTCCATTATTGTCGTTGCCGCAAATTACACACTATATCATTGATGGGTATATCTGGAAACTGCGTAAGGAACGCAGTTGATTGGTTAATACTGTTAATCAGCTGCTCCGTTAACCAAGGTCAGAGTTAGGACATCCGAGGTAAAAGGTTCGTTAACGGACCCTCATTTATCAAATCAGCTATGTTTTGAGGTCGGATGACGGACCTTTTTGCTCCATTAACCAAGGTCTGAGATAGGACATCCAAGGTAAAAGGTTCGTTAACGGACCCTCATTTATCAAACCAGCTATGTTTTAAGGTCGGATGACGGACCTTTTTGCTCCATTAACCAAGGTCTGAGATAGGACATCCAAGGTAAAAGGTTCGTTAACGGACCCTCATTTATCAAATCAGCTATGTTTTAAGGTCGGATGACAGACCTTTTTGCTCCATTAACCAAGGTCTGAGATAGGACATCCAAGGTAAAAGGTCCTTTAACGGACCCTTATTTATCAAATTAACTATGTGTTGAGGTCGTATGACTAAGGTCAGAGGTCGTATGGCGAACATTGCTGTTTCGTGACGCAGTTCAGAAACAGCCAGCCGCTAACAATGCACGGAAAGCATTATCTTTGAGGGGTAAATGCAATTGGGAATCGTAGTGGATTCTCTTTGAGGCAAAAAGAAATGGAAATACGAAAAGTTCATGTAACCAGATATGTAACACCGCTGCGTGAAGGAGGGTCAATGCCGGCTATTGCGGAAGCGGACGATGGGTTTTTATATGTCCTCAAATTCAGAGGAGCAGGGCAGGGGCGAAAGGCGTTGATTGCAGAGTTTATTGGCGGAGAGTTAGCAAGGGCTGCCGGGTTGCGAATGCCGGAGATTGTGTTTGCCGAACTGGATGAAGCCTTTGGTCGCACAGAAGGAGATGAGGAGATTCAGGATCTTTTGAAAGCGAGTGTAGGATTGAATTTAGGTGTGCATTATTTGTCGGGTTCCATTACCTACGATCCCGTGGTTGATAAAATTGATTCATTGCTTGCGTCTAAGATTGTTTGGCTGGATTCATTTATTACCAATGTAGATCGTACGGCACGCAATGCCAATATGCTCATGTGGAACAAGGAATTATGGTTAATCGATCACGGAGCATCCTTATACTTTCACCATGCGTTGAACAATTGGGAAACGCATGCGCAGCAGCCATTTACACAAATTAAAGATCATGTATTGTTACCTTTCGCCAATCACCTGGATGAGGCGGATGGTGAAATGCGCTATTTGATTACACCTGATTTTATCGAATCTGTTGTTACTGCTATTCCCGAAGCATGGTTGGAGCCTGAAACGGAGGGTGAAACAAAAGACTCCATGAGATTAATATACCATCAATATTTAACCAAAAGATTAACGCGCAATTTTATAAACGAAGCCAAACATGCAAGACAAGCAAGTATTTGAGTACGCCATCATCAGGGTGCTGCCGCGTGTTGAACGTGGCGAGTTTGTAAATACAGGCGTGGTGGTGTATTGCAAAAAGCAGTCGTTTTTAAAAGCCAAGATTCAGCTCAACGAACAACGGATTAAATCTTTGTACGAAGAAGCCGATGTAGAGGAAATCAACAATCACCTTAAAGCGTTTGAACAAATCTGTTTGGGTAATTTGGAAGCAGGTCCCATTGCCGCATTGGATGTGCCCTCACGTTTCAGGTGGCTCACCGCCAAACGCAGCACCGTGATTCAGGCTTCCGAAATTCATCCGGGTTTATGTACGGATCCTCAGGCTGTGTTGGAGAAATTGTTTGAGCAGATGGTATTGACTTAATCATTACTTTGGAGGATAATCAACAGTCCATCATTTATCTGACGGCACTCCCAAATAAAAAAATCCCCTGCCTTGCAGCAGAGGATTTTTCGATATAGTAGCATTGACTCAAAGCCAATACTAAGCCCTCATAGTACACGGGAGGGAAAACCGGAAAAGGATGTTAGAATTGAGATTTACGATTTGAGATTTTAAATCACAATTCTTAACTCTTAATTCTCAAATTTTGCTAGGCGTCAATCTTCGCGTATTTCGCATTTGCTTCAATAAACTCTCTGCGTGGTGGTACTTCATCACCCATCAGCATACTGAAGATACGATCGGCTTCTGCAGCACTTTCCAGGGTAACACGCTTTAAAGTACGGGTATCAGGATTCATGGTTGTGCTCCACAATTGCTCGGCATTCATCTCTCCCAAACCTTTGTATCGTTGGATACCAACACTATCAGGGTTACCACCTTTAGCCAAACGCATTACGGCTTCTTCACGCTGTGGTTCTGTCCAGCAATATTCTTCTTCTTTACCTTTTTTAACGAGGTATAAAGGAGGCAAAGCAATGTAGATATATCCAAACTCAATCAGCTCTTTCATGTAACGGAAGAACAGTGTTAAAATCAACGTACGGATATGACTTCCGTCCACGTCCGCATCCGTCATGATGATGATTTTGTGGTAACGAAGCTTGTTCATGTTCAGTGCTTTTCCATCTTCTTCTGTTCCGATGGTAACACCCAAACCGGTGAACATATTTTTGATTTCTTCGTTATCGTATATTTTATGCTCGAGGGCCTTTTCTACATTTAAGATCTTACCACGCAATGGAAGAATAGCCTGGTTCACACGGTTACGGCCTTGTTTAGCCGTTCCACCTGCCGAGTCACCCTCAACAAGATATATTTCGCATAATGCCGGATCTGTTTCCTGGCAATCTGCCAGTTTACCCGGCAAACCGCTTCCGCTCATGGCACCTTTACGCTGCACCATCTCACGTGCTTTTTTAGCAGCATGACGTGCAGTTGCAGCAAGGATTACTTTCTGAACAATGAGTTTAGCTTCTTTAGGGTTTTCTTCCAGGTAGTTGTTTAACATTTCACCTACTGCCTGATCTACGGCTCCGGTTACTTCACTATTACCCAATTTGGTTTTGGTTTGCCCTTCAAACTGAGGCTCCTGAACTTTAACCGAAATAACTCCGGTTAACCCTTCGCGGAAGTCATCACCTGCTATTTCAAACTTCAGGTTTTTGAACATTCCCTCTCTTTCGCCATAGGCCTTGAGAGTACGAGTCAAGGCTCTGCGGAAACCGGCAACGTGTGTTCCACCTTCGTGGGTATTGATATTGTTTACGTATGAATGTAAGTTCTCGGTATATCCATTGTTGTAAATCATGGCTACCTCAACAGGCACCCCTGATTTTTCTCCTTCAACATAAATCGGTTCAGGAAGGATTTTCTCACGTGTTCCATCCAGAAAGTTGACAAACTCACGCAATCCGCCTTCACTGAAAAATACTTCTTCATGCATTTTTCCGTCTTCATCCGGGCGTTCGTCTTTAAGAGTAATGGTAATTCCTTTGTTCAGGAATGAAAGTTCACGCATACGGGAAGCAATGGTATCGAACTTGTAAACACCTTCGGTGAAGATGGTCATATCGGGTTCAAAGTATTGCATTGTTCCTCTTTTGTCGCTTTCGCCAATTACTTTTACGTCATATAACGGTTTACCACAACTAAACTCCTGCTGCCAGATTTTACCTTCACGGTAAACAGTTGTACGCATCAAAACAGAAAGCGCGTTCACACAGCTTACACCCACTCCATGCAATCCACCCGAAACTTTGTATGTATCCTTATCAAATTTACCACCCGCATGCAATACAGTCATTACAACTTCCAATGCAGATTTTCCTTCCTTGGCCATAATGCCGGTAGGAATTCCGCGACCATCATCCAAAACGGAAATAGCATTGTTCGGATGTATGGTTACGAAAATATTTTTACAATATCCTGCTAATGCTTCGTCAATTGAATTATCTACCACCTCGTAAACCAAATGATGCAAACCCCGCACGCCTATATCGCCAATATACATTGCCGGACGTTTTCTTACTGCTTCTAAACCTTCAAGTACCTGGATATTATCGGCACCGTAATTTTGTTTGTTTTCCATTGAGCTTTCTGACATTTTTTTGTGCTGAGAAATTAATGGGTAAAAATAGGTTGAAAGGCACGATTAACCTAAATTTAACACATGATTTGACTCATACTTTTCCACAAGTTTTACCCAACACAATTGCAACGTTTTCCGCATTATGGTGTCTACTATAATACATGAAAAAACTGCTCCTAGGAATATTCATTTTTCACTGCCTTTTTTCAGTCGCTCAGCAGGAACGCAGCAACTGGTTTATGGGTACCTATCTGGGTATGAAATTCACAGGTGCCGGCATGCAGGTTATCCCGGTAAACACCACACCTTCTTATGCGCCATATGGGTCTGCATGCTACTCCGATCCCCTCACAGGGCAATTGTTGTTTTATACAAACGGTTCTTATGTATACAACCGGCAGCATAAACAAATGCCCAACGGATTTTATATCAATGAAGAAACCTACGGCATCCATACAGTAATTGTGCCCCATCCCGGGAACAAATTTCTCTACTATATCATCTCATCGGCCAGCTACCAGACAAAACTGTACTATGCAACAGTTGATATGCGCCTGCAGGGAGGTCAAGGTGATGTGGTTGAAAAAATTAAGGTGCTGGATGGCGCATCTGATCTGCCTTTTTGTGTGGTTAAACAGTTGTATGACGAAGGGTATTGGATTATTACACATGCAGCAGGCACAAATGAATTTAAATGTTTCAGGCTAGGTAAGAACGGACTGCAGACGGTGCCGGTGGTTTCTTATGCGGGCACGGCCTCTCCAGCCGGAGCAAGGTATACGTATGGTAAAATGGTGTCGAATTCCAAAGGCGACAGGTTTGTATTTACACACGGCTGGACCGGTGTGACGGCCATTGCCGAAGAGTTTTCATTTGATAAGGCTTGTGGTAAGGTTACCTTTCAGCAATCGTTTTACGCCCACCCGGTGCAGGCAGAAGAAAGGTTTGCATATCCCGCTTACAGTAGTGATGACAGCAAATTATACATCAGCTGGATCTATTCCTCGGGACAAACATTTTTACTTCAGTATAACTTAAAGGATGCCTCACCCACCAGCTCTTACTTTCGACTGAGTCAGGGTAATGAATATGATGGCGATTTGCAACTGGCACCCGATGGGAAAATTTATGTAGCCACGGCAGAAAATGCAGCAGTAACGGCAAAAGTGAATGTGATTGAAAACCCTAACCAGTTGGGTGTGGGATGTAATTACAAGCAAAAGCAGGTGGTATTGGCCAATAACTCCAATGTGTACTTTACCGAACATTTTCCGCAGTTTATAATGGATGTTTCTTCTCAACTTCAGGGACAGGAAAAGCCCGTTTTGGTATTTCAGAATACCTGCGAAGGACAACCTGTTACCATTTCATTGAAAGCCCCATTGCAGGCAGATTCCCTGTTGCTGGATTTAGGAGACGGAACGGTTCTGAAACAGACATCGGTCACTCATCAGTATGCTGCTGTTGGAAATTATGCCATAACATTCAAGTGGTGGATGTGCGGGTACGAATACAACCTTACGGATACTCTGAAGTTACGCAATACACCAAAAGTGTTGTTAGGGAAAGATTCCACTGTTTGTTTTGGTGATATATTACAGTTAGCCGGTCCCGCAGGTCTTGATGAATACAGGTGGAGTACAGGTGATTCTTCCGTTAGCTTAACGGTTACAAAACCAGGAAAATATTTGCTGAAAGTACGGGATGGAAATTGTTGGGGAGAAGATGAAACAGAGGTGGGCTATTATCCTCAGTTATGGACCGCTTTAGGTGATGAGTATGTAATCTGTGATGATGATAAAGAGTTGGTAAAACTGGATGCAGGCGAAAATTTTATTCAATACAAATGGATGCCAACGGGAGACACCACCCAATGGATTATTGTAGGTGATGTTGGTGATTATTTTGTGGTGGTGAAAGACTTTAGGGGTTGCAATGGAAATGATGGAACCCGGGTGAAAAGACGTTGTCCGGTCTCGGTTCATTTTCCCAATATTTTCACTCCGAACAATGATGGTGTAAACGATGCATACGTTCCGAAAGGAAAGGATGTGGTAAGTTATCATATGAAAATTTACAACCGCTGGGGACAATTGGTTTTTGAAACAACGGATATTACTAAAACCTGGAATGGTGTTGTAAAGGGAGAAGCAGCAAATGCGGACGTATATGTATACACGGCCACGTATTCAGGGTATTTCAATAAGCGGCTGAAAGAGTTTACGGCTAAGGGTTCGTTTACGTTGTTGCGATAGCGAATTCTTAATTGTGTTTAACGGTTTTGTTAAATTGACCTATTGGGTTAATTTCATGCAGTATAAAAGTGTTTCTACGAAATGAAGATCTGAAAGTATGACTGTTGTGAACAGTTGCATGAAACAGGGGCCTACTAACATAATCAAAGCAATGATGCAAGTACGTTTGCAGGTTTTACTCCTGCTTATATTTACATTTCCTGTGTTTGGCCAAAAGGCGGATAATATCTGGCACTTCGGCAGGGGATGTAGCATGTATTTTAATGATGGTTTTCTGGTCAAAACTACCGGGACTCCTTCGGTTCAGCCACACAAATTTTCGCAGTATATTTTTAAAGTAGCTACCATTTGTGATAATCGCACCGGTGAACTGCTGTTTTATACAACAGGCACTGAGGTGATGAACAGGAATCACACAGCCATGCCCATGGGAAGCTTTATAGCCAATATTCTACAGGTAATGATTGTGCCCGACTTGCTGGATAGTACGTTGTTTACGATCTTTTATACAACACCTTCCGGACTATTTTATACCAAGGTGGATATGAAATTGAATGGGGGCCTCGGGGGGGTGGTTGTGCAAAACCAAACACTTTCAACCGATGCACAAAACCATTTTGTAGTGGTTAAACAATATTACGGACAAGGACACTGGCTCATTGTTTCGGATAAAAACGGACAACGGTTTTATGCATACCGCATTACCGGAGAGCGTATCTCGGAACCGGTAATTTCAGTTGCGGGACCCGACAGGATATACGATATCAACGACATGCGGTTGGGTGATATGGAAGCCACGACAACGGGAAATATGTTTGCCTGTACTTTTAAATCGGCAAGCAACAAAGGGCTTGCAGGAATATATGATTTTGACAAGGTATGTGGCACAATCAAGTTTAACCAAACCCTCAATATTGATGGGTTCTATCAGTCACTTGCATTCGATCAGACTGCACAGTTTCTATATGTTGCCCGAATGTTGGGAGGGGATTATCATTTGCTGCAATTTGATCTCTTTTCGGGTGATCCTTCGCAGTCGGTTATTAATGTGGTTACTTTTGATGGATACACTCCACTGGAAGCGATGGAACTTGGTCCGGACAACAGGCTTTACATTACAACAGAAGAAGTCTCGTCAGGTCCAGGAGGAGGATTGTCACCTGCAAGCAAACTCCATGTTGTCGAAAAACCCTGGCTCAAAGGAATAGCATGCACCTTTGTTTCTAAAGCTGTAAAACTGGATCCGGGAACCACATGTTCCGGTGGTTTATCCTGCCGCATCACGAATTCCTTACCCGATGGCGTTTCAGACAGAACAACGGTTGACCCGGGGTATGAGAAACCGCTTATAACAACAGCGCAATTTTGTTTTGGCGATGAAACAAAGTTTGCAGTTATAAATGATTTTGGAGCAGATTCAGTGAAATGGGTTTTCAGTAACAAGGATTCTGTGTATGCAAAGAATACTTCTTATGTTTATGCTGAACCGGGAAAACACACAGCAATCTTTAAATGGTATTTGTGCGGATTTGAATATGTGAAAAAGGTTGATGTATTTATAGGGGTTACCCCTTTAGTTAACCTTGGAAATGATACCATCTTATGCCATGGGACTGCCATTACCTTAAGCGGGTCTACCGGAGCAGATGGATATAAATGGTCGACAGGAGATACCACTTTTACGATTGTGGTGAAAGCAGCAGGAATGTATGCAGTGGAAGTGCGCAATGGTGACTGCAAAAGCGGTGATGAAGTAGCAATAGGATATTACCCTTCCCTCTGGACGGATCTTGGCGATGAATATTTTATCTGCAATGATGATAAAGAGTTGGTAAAACTAGATGCAGGCGAGAAGTTTGAGCAATACAAATGGACACCAACAGGTGATACCACCCAATGGATTATTGTAGGTGATGTTGGTGATTATTTTGTGGTGGTAAAAGACTTCAGAGGCTGTAATGGAAATGATGGCACACAGGTAAAAAGACGCTGCCCTGTCTCCGTCCATTTTCCCAATATCTTCACTCCGAACAATGATGGATTAAATGATCATTATGTTCCCAAAGGAAAAGATGTAGTAAATTTTACCATGAAAATATACAACCGCTGGGGACAGTTGGTATTTGAAACTAGTGACATCAGTAAAACATGGAATGGTGTTGTAAAAGGAGAGGCCGCCAATGCTGAGGTGTATGTGTATACGGCAACGTATTCGGGGTATTTTAATAAACGATTGAGAGAGTTTACAGCAAAGGGTTCGTTTACGTTGCTCCGATAGAAAGAGAGGTTAGAGGATGGAAGTTGGAAGTTGAGAAGAAAGAGCATTGCATTCAAAGAGGAGCAATGTCCCGCTGAAGGCGGGAGAAGTAAGACCTACGGAATACCAATTAGAAAGACTACTTCACTAAAATAGAGGCGATGTCATACTGAGTTCACCGAAGTAGCCACAACACCGAACTATCACCATAACTCAAGAAGCGATAATCATTGTTCAGCGCGTGGTCATAAATGCGTTTCCAATCATTACCCACAAATGCCGCAATTAAAAGTATCAGCGTGTTTTCAGGTTGGTGGAAATTTGTGATCAATATATCTACCAACTTAAATGTGTATCCGGGTGCGATTATAATTTGGGTACTTCCTTGCAATGAGGTCTGGTTCTTTTGCTCCAGATCAGCAATGATGGCATGAATGGCTTGCAGGGGAGTGGTGTCAAATGTTGGTATTTCGTATGCATCCCACTGCTTGATTTCAACTGTTTCATCGGATCCGTGATGCAATACCTTTACTCCATGCCAGTATAAACTTTCAATGGTGCGGGTGCTGGTGGTTCCAACAGTAATTAAGGGTTTGGTTTGTTCAAGATTCAATGCTATTTTCTTGAGTGTGCTGAGCTGCACAAAGATTGTTTCTTCATGCATTTCATGTCCGGCCAGGGTATCTGATTTTACAGGCTTAAACGTACCTGCACCTACATGCAAGGTCACTTCATCAACGGTAATGTTTTTATTCGCAAGGGCTTCAAAAATGGATTCGGTAAAATGCAGTCCCGCAGTGGGTGCCGCAACTGATCCCTGCACCTTAGCATATACAGTTTGGTAACGTTCTTCATCGCTCTCTTCTGTATCGCGGTTGAGGTATGGAGGAAGCGGCAAGATTCCTGCATGGTGCAATACTTCTGCAAAAGAAAGTTGGTCATTGTTCCAGCTGAAATTGACAACAAACAAATCACCCGCTTTTCCATCTTTTACAACGGATAATTCAAGTTCAGCTATTGGGGTTGTTATTGTTTTGCGCAATACCTCACCTTCTTTCCAGCGTTTGGCATTACCTACCATGCATTTCCATGAACAAGATTGTTTAGCCGCAAACGTCAACTGGTAATCCAGGTGATCGGCAGGCTCAATACAAAATACCTCTATTTGCGCGCCTGTTTCGCGATGAAACAACAAACGGGCATGAATAACTTTGGTGTTATTAAATATAATGAGGGAATCAGGTGGAAGAATTGCGGGAATTTCTTTAAACGAATGATCTGTAATTGTACCATCCTTATACTGCAACAGCTTTGACGCATCACGTTCCGCCAATGGGAATGTTGCAATTTTCTCATCGGGGAGGTGGTAGGAGTAGTTTTGGATATTTAGGTTCTTAGGATTCATTCGTGAGAAGTAGGCAAAGAAGAAAGTAGGCAGTAGGCAATGTTATTTAGGAAATGATTTGATTATTTCTTTAATGATGGATTATACGAGTCGGGATTGTTTACCATATGTGAGAGAAGACGTCCGACTTCTTCTGAGCGTTTTTCTAAATCGGCCATTACTTCGTTCGAAATATATTCACAAGCAAGCGCAAACAGTAACCAGGTCTGCGTTTCAGAGTTTTCCATATCAGCATCACTCATTTTACTGATGAAGTGTGCCGGATAGTGGCGTTTTAGGTAACCTTCAGCAATATTACTGCAAACGGAACGTGAAGATCTTCTTATTTGATCAGTTAGGCTGTATCTTTCTTCTTTTGGAAATTTTTTTGACTCCTCAAAAATGAGCATAGCCAATTCAAATGCCTTTTTAAAAACAGTAAGATCTTTATAATTCATATTCATTGGGGTTCATTCTTGCCTGTCGACTACTTTCTCTTATATTTATACTCTTTATTCTTTTTGCTAACTGCCTACTTTCTTCCTTGCCTACTTTCCCCTAACGACCTTTAAAAACAGCTCTACGTTTCTCCACAAAAGCACTCATTCCTTCTTTCTGGTCTTCGCTGGCAAAGCACATATAGAAGTTCTTACGTTCAAAATATAAACCTTCCTGCAATCCGGTGTCAAATGCTTTTAATACAGATTCTTTGGCTAATCTTATGGCAACAGGTGATTGTTGGGCAATTTCTTTAGCCAGTTTTACGGCCTCTTCCAGGTACAATTCCTCAGGAACCACCCTGTTAATTAACCCTGCATCAAGAGCTTCGTTTGCAGAGATAAATTTACCGGTAAGAACCATTTCCATGGCCAGTGCTTTACCTACAGCTCTTGTCAGACGTTGGGTCCCGCCCGCACCCGGCATAATAGCCAGTTTAATTTCCGGCTGTCCGAACTTTGCCGATTCACTTGCTACAATCATATCGCAGGTCATGGCCAATTCGCAGCCTCCACCTAAACAGAAACCACTTACGGCTGCAATTACAGGTTTTTTAGTTTTGCGGATTTGGTCCCACGTCTCAAACTGGTCAATCACCAGCATATCAATTGCGGTGCGGCTTTCCATTTGTTTGATATCGGCACCGGCAGCAAAAGCACGTTCGTTTCCGGTAATGATGATGCAACGAACCTCCTCATTCTGGTCAAATTCCAGCAAGGCATGTTTGATTTCCTGCATTAACTGGAGGTTGAGGGCATTCAACTCCTTGGGACGGTTTAAACGGATAAGGGCAATATGGGGTTGGTATTGGGCTTCGGCAAGGATAAATTCGTAAGACATTATAATTATTCTATTATATTTGCAGCGAAAATAAGACAATCCCGAAAGCTATCAACATAATTTTCGGGGTTAAATGGGTGATTATTTTGCAAAAGCACTTGCATTTCAAAATATTTGGCCCATATTTGCAGTCCTTTTTTAAAAATATACTGACATGAGAGTTTGCGATTTAACAGGTAAGAGTGCAATGGTAGGAAATAAAGTTTCCCACTCTAACGCCAAGACAAAGAGACGTTTCTACCCGAATTTGCAGGATAAAAAATTCTTTATCCCTGAAGAAAATATGTGGATTAGCTTACGTGTAACTACTAAGGCTATGAAAACCATTAACAAAAAAGGCATCAGCGCAGTATTACGCGATTGGGCTAAAAACGGAAAAATATAATCAGGAGGAACTAAGAGATGGCACGTAGCAAAAATAGAATCCAAGTTATAATGGAGTGCACAGAGCACAAAGATTCAGGTATGCCTGGAACTTCACGTTATATCACTAAGAAAAATAAGAAAAACACAACTGAGCGTTTGGAGTTGAAAAAATTCAATCCAATCCTGAAACGTGTTACTTTACACAAAGAAATTAAATAATCTGAATCATGGCTAAGAAAGTAGTTGCAACATTAAAAACGGGAGCTGGTAAAGATTTTGCCAAGGTTTTCCGTGCAGTAAAAAACAAAAAGGGATCTTACTCTTTTAAATCAGAGATTATTGCCAACGATAACGTTAAGTCGTTTTTCAAAGGTTAATAAGCAAACTCATTATTATACATAAAGCATTCTGGAATTTTCAGAGTGCTTTTTTTGTTTAACTTAACAGGATAAAGGCCTGCATTCCGCAATCCCAAATCCGCAATCCGAAATTTAAAGTGGGCATTTTTAGCTTTTTCAGTAAAGAGAAAAAAGAAAAACTCGATCAGGGGTTGGAAAAGACCAAAACCAGTTTGTTTGGTAAAATAAGCAAGGCACTGGTTGGTAAAACAACGGTTGACGATGATTTTCTAGATGAGTTGGAAGAAATTCTGGTAACATCGGATGTGGGCATTCATACCACCCTCAAAATTATTGAACGTTTGCAAAAACGGGTAACCATTGATAAGTATGTAGGAGAGGCAGAGCTTAATACTTTTTTGAAGGAAGAAATTGGCGCATTGTTGGAAGAACACAATAATGACAGCCTGGCTACCTTTGAAAACCTGCAAGGCAAAAAACCTTATGTAATGATGGTTGTTGGAGTTAATGGGGTAGGCAAAACCACCACCATTGGCAAGTTAGCCAATCAGTTTAAAAAAGCCGGAAAAAAAGTGGTGCTGGGGGCTGGTGATACATTTAGGGCAGCAGCTGTGGCGCAACTTAAAATATGGGGAGAACGTAACGGTGTGCATGTGGTGGAGCATGGAATGAACACGGATCCTGCAGCTGTATCGTTTGATGCAGTGAAATATGCAGTTGAAAACGATGCGGATGTGGTGATTATTGATACAGCAGGACGGTTGCATAACCGTGTGGATCTGATGAACGAGTTGAGTAAAATTAAACGTGTGATGAGCAAGATTATCCCGGAAGCACCACATGAGGTTTTATTGGTATTGGATGCAAGTACCGGGCAAAATGCATTTGAACAAGCCAAGCAGTTTACAGCCGCAACGGAAGTAAATGCTCTGGCATTAACCAAGCTGGATGGAACCGCTAAAGGTGGTGTGGTAATTGGAATTGCCGATCAGTTTAAGGTACCGGTAAAATATATTGGAGTAGGTGAAGGGATTGAAGACCTTCAGCTGTTCGACAGAAAAGAATTTGTAGATTCATTGTTTAATTAAGTACAACGTGAAAACAAAACGAAAACAAGATAAAGTAAATATTGTCACCCTAGGATGTTCCAAAAATATTGTAGACAGTGAAGTATTATACAGCCAGCTGAAGGCTAATAAATTTGACGTTGAGCATGAATCGATGAAGGATGATGCCAACGTGATCATCATCAACACCTGCGGTTTTATTGACAACGCCAAGCAGGAGAGTATTGATACGATTTTACGCTATGCTGAAGCAAAGCAGGCAGGAGAGATAGATAAGTTATATGTTACAGGTTGTTTATCGCAACGCTACATGCCCGATCTGCAAAAGGAAATTCCGGATGTGGATCAGTATTTCGGTACCACACATTTGCCGCAGCTGTTAAAAACACTGGGGGCAGATTATAAACATGAATTGATTGGAGAACGTTTGCTCACAACTCCGGCTCACTATGCGTACCTGAAAATTTCGGAAGGTTGCGACAGACCTTGTTCTTTCTGTGCCATTCCAATCATGCGTGGTAAGCATATTTCCAAATCATTCGAACAGATTGAAACGGAAGTAAAAGGCTTGGTAAAAAACGGAACGAAAGAAATTTTATTGATTGCACAAGACAGTACATATTACGGACTGGATTTATATGGAGAACGTAAACTAGCGGAATTGTTGCGCAGAATGAGTGATGTGAATGGTCTTGACTGGATTCGTTTACATTATGCCTACCCTTCGCAATTCCCGTTGGATGCTTTGGATGTGATGCGTGAGCGCGATAATATTTGTAAATATATTGATATTCCATTGCAACATACCAGCGATAACATGCTCAAAATTATGCGCAGGGGAATTACTTCACACCGTACACAAGAGGTGATTGATACCATGCGTGAAAAGGTTCCTGGTATTGCTATCCGTACTACCTTAATTGCCGGACATCCGGGTGAAACTGAAAAAGATTTTGAAGACTTATGCAAATTTGTTGAATACAACCGTTTCGACAGGTTGGGTATATTTACCTATAGCCACGAAGAAGGAACACATGCCGGAACAATGGTGGATGATGTACCTCAGGAAGTAAAAGAGGAGAGAGCAGCTATTGTGATGGATATCCAGCAAGGGATTTCATCTGAACTGAACCAGCAAAAGGTGGGTAAAACGTTCAAAGTATTGTTCGACAGAAAAGAGAACGGACAGTTTGTAGGCCGCACGGAATTTGACTCTCCCGAGGTAGATAACGAAGTGATCGTTGATGCGAAAACAAACTACGTGAGGGTAGGTGATTTTGCACAAGTGGAAATTACAGCTGCCGAAGAATTCGATTTAATTGGTACTGTTGTAGGAAGTTAAGAGTTATTAAGTTATTCGTTATTGAGTTATTTAACGACACCTCAATAACAAATAACCCAATAACGAATAACTAAATAACCCAATAACTAAAATAGCTTTGTTACACAAAAACATCCCAATAAGTGAAACCGGACTTTACTCCAAGCTTGTATTGGATTATATTCAACAGAAAGAAGACGTAAAGTCTTTTTATGAATATGCTCCGGAAATGTCGGCTTTCGAAAGGGTTATCACAAACCGGAAGTTTAGCATAACTAAAAGGGAAATATTAGTACAAACATTGCTGAAACAATATGCTGAATTGGGTATCGAACGCAAGCATGGGAAGGCCGTATTTGCCAATATTGACGCCCTTTCCAACGAGCATACCTATACTGTAACAACCGGACACCAATTGGCTTTGTTTACCGGTCCATTGTTTTTTATCATCAAAATTCTTTCAACCATTCGGTTAACACAGGAACTGAAATTGAAGTTTCCGGATAAGCATTTTGTACCTGTATTCTGGCTGGCTTCTGAGGATCATGATTTTGCGGAGATTAACCACGTGTTGGTTAACGGACAAAAAATTGAATGGAATATTGATTCAAAAAATCAACCTGTTGGGGTGTTGGAAACAGCGGAAATAAAATCTGTTGTTGAAGAATTGAAACAGGTTATAGGAGGATCTAATAAACTCATCACATTGTTCGAGGAGAGTTATGCTTCGGGGAAAAACCTGAGTGAAGCTACCCGTAAAATTGTGCATCAACTGTTTGCCGACTATGGTTTGGTGATGATTGAACCGAATGATACTGTGTTGAAACAACAATTGATGCCGGTAATGTTGGATGATATAACAAAGGGTTCCAGTTTTGAAGCCCTCATCGAAACCAACGGACGATTGGGTAAAAACTATAAACTACAGGTTACCGGTCGTGAAATCAACTTCTTCTATCTTTCTCCGGAAGGAAGAAACTTAATGAAGAAAACCCGTAACGGATATGAGATCAACAATACTTCCATCTTATTTTCGGAAGAAGAGATGGTTGCTGAAATAAAGACACACCCCGAACGATTCAGTCCCAATGTTGTTTTGCGCCCGGTTTACCAGGAATCCATATTGCCGAACCTGGCCTATGTGGGTGGTCCGGGAGAGTTGGCGTATTGGTTGCAGCTGAAGGGTGTTTTTGCAACTCATCAGGTTCAGTTTCCGATGCTGGTGTTACGCAATTCACTCATGCTGATGCGTGCTGCCACTATTCATAAACTGGCTAAACGCAATGTCACCATTGAGCAATTGTTTGCCAGGGAAGATGAACTTATCAAAGCATTTATAACAGCCGAGCACCCGCTTACGCTTGATGAAGAAACAGTATACATTGATAAAGTGATGCAAGCTGCAATTGATAAGGTGCTGCCGTTTGATAATAAGATTGCATCTAAAATGATTGACTGGAAAGTGAAATCACTTGAGGCATATGCGGGATTTAAAAAGGAGCTGGTACGTAGCAAAAAAGAAAAGTGCGATGCCGATATTCAGTTGCTTACGGAAATCAAGCAGCAACTATTTCCCAACAATGAACCGCATGAGCGCCATGATACCTTAGCACAATTTACAGGCGATTATTATGCATCATTCATTCAATTGCTTGCGAAAGAAATGTTGCCATTATCGCATACCATGGATGTAGTGTTGAACGATTAGCAGAAATGCGGAATTCGAAGTGAGCATCCCGATAGCAATCGGGAGCGGAGTAATGAATAACCTAATATCCATAACGGTCAACATACTTAACGGACCACACAAGTAACCAATCAACAGCTAACTACCCAAAAACATTTTCTGATACACATCCCACAATACAATCCCTGCGCTTACCGATACATTGAGGGAATGTTTGGTTCCAAATTGCGGTATCTCAAGAATCACGTCAGAGACATCAATCACTTTCTGGTCAACTCCTTCTACCTCATTTCCCATTACAAAGGCATACTTATTACCGGCCACCGGCTTAAATTCATGCAGTTTGGTGCTGTTGGCTGTTTGTTCCACACTCACAATCATAAATCCATTTGCCTTCAACTCATTTATGCAATCAACCGTATGTTCATGGTAACTCCAGGTAACTGACTCCGTACTCCCCAATGCAGTTTTTAATATTTCTTTATTGGGAGGTGTGGCACTGATTCCTGTAATACAAATAGCTGAGATATTGAACGCATCCGAAGTGCGGAAGATGGAACCAATATTTTGAGCGCTGCGTATATTATCCAATACAAAGACGATATCAGCTTTGGCCGTATTTTTAAACTCTTCAACACTTAGGCGGTTAAGTTCATCCAGTTTTAGTTTAGCGTGCTCCATGAGGCGCAAAGAAAAGGAAAATTACTGTTTCTGGTCTTATTGGGGTGATTTCAGGTTGTTTAAAAAATGTTTACTCGACTTTCATAACCTGATGTATTTTGCCGCTTCATGCAAAAGAAAGAAGTAGCCGAAACTCCGCTGATGAAGCAGTATAACCAGATTAAGACCAAATATCCGGGTGCAATCTTGTTATTTAGGGTAGGCGATTTTTACGAAACCTTTGGTGAAGATGCTGTAAAAGCAGCGCAAATTCTGGGGATTGTGCTCACCAAAAGAGCCAATGGTTCTGCTTCACATATTGAGTTGGCGGGGTTTCCGCATCATTCGCTGGATACCTATTTACCAAAACTGGTACGTGCAGGCCAGCGGGTTGCCATCTGCGACCAGCTGGAAGATCCTAAGCTGACGAAGACGATTGTGAAACGGGGAGTGACAGAATTAATCACACCCGGTGTTTCGTACAACGATAAAATATTAGACCATAAAGTTTCCAATTATCTTGCGGCTATTCACTTTGAGAAAGAGTTAACGGGTGTTTCATTCCTCGATATTTCAACAGGTGAGTTTATGGCCGCTCAGGGCGATCTGGATTATATTGATAAGTTAATTCAGGGGTTTAAGCCTGCAGAAATTATTGTTTCTAAGCATCAGTTTAAGGCTTTTCAGGAACAGTTTGGTGACCGGTTTTATACCTATCAACTGGACGATTGGGCTTTTCAGTTTGAGTTTGCCAACGATAAGTTAATCGGTCATTTTAATACAGCCAACCTCAAGGGATTCGGAATTGAACAAATGCCTGCAGCCATTGTTGCTGCCGGAGTGTGTTTGCATTACCTTACCGAAACACATCACAACCAGGTACAACATATTCAATCTATTTCGCGGATTGATGAACAACAATATGTATGGCTGGACCGGTTCACCATTCGCAATTTAGAACTGCTCTATTCGGCTAATGAGAATGGTGTTTCCCTCTTGCAGGTATTGGATAAAACAGTGACTCCAATGGGGGCGCGTTTACTCAAAAAGTGGCTTGTGCTTCCGTTAAAGGATTGTGTTGCCATCAATGAAAGGCTGACGATTGTTGAATATGCATACCACCATGCCGAACAAAGAGATGTCGTAATCGACAACCTGAAAAGTATTGGTGATTTGGAGCGCCTGATATCCAAGGTTGCGATGGGGCGTGTAAACCCTCGCGAAATGCAGCAGTTGAACCGTTCGCTTAAACAAATTGCTCCGGTAAAGCAAAGTTTTTTACAAAGCAAGAATGAAAAGCTGGTTGGTATTGCCAATCAATTGCATGATTGCACCTGGGTGATAGAGAAGATTGATGCTGTATTGAAACCCGATCCACCGATAGCTGCCAACAAAGGCGAAGTGATTAATGAGGGAGTGGATACAGAGTTGGATGAGCTTAGAAAAATTGCATACTCAGGGAAAGATTACCTCTTGCAAATGCAGCAAAAGGAGCAGCAACGTACGGGTATTTCTTCGCTCAAAATTTCTTACAACAATGTATTTGGGTATTACCTTGAAGTAACCAATTCACATAAAGATAAAGTGCCGCCTGAATGGATCCGCAAACAAACCCTCACCAATGCGGAGCGTTATATTACCGAAGAACTCAAGGAGTATGAGGAGAAAATTTTAGGTGCCGAGGGTAAAATTTCAACAATAGAGGAGCGTCTGTATACTGAACTTATTGCAGCTGTGGCCGAGTATGTGGGGCAAATTCAGCAGAATGCACTGGTACTTGCCAGGATCGATTGTTTGTTTGCCTTTGCCGTATTGGCGGAGAAATATCATTATACCAAACCGGTATTGAATGACGGTAAAAAACTCATACTGAAAGATGCCCGCCATCCGGTTATTGAACAACAGCTCAAAATAGGCGAACCATATATCGCCAATGATATCTACCTCGACAACGAGCAACAACAGGTAATCATTCTCACCGGACCGAATATGTCGGGTAAGTCGGCATTGCTGCGCCAAACGGCATTGAATGTAATCATGGCACAGATCGGTTCGTTTGTTCCTTCATCGTATGCTGAGATTGGCCTGGTTGATAAGATCTTTACACGGGTTGGAGCGAGTGATAATATTTCGAGCGGTGAATCAACCTTTATGGTGGAGATGACTGAAACAGCCAGTATCCTCAATAATATTTCCGACCGCAGTTTGATTTTGCTCGATGAGATTGGCAGGGGAACCAGCACGTATGACGGGGTTTCCATTGCGTGGGCCATTGCCGATTTTATTTGCAATCATCCGTCCAAGCCCAAAACGTTGTTTGCTACGCATTACCACGAATTGAACGATCTGGAAAAAACGCATTCCACCATCCGTAATTTTCATATTGAAATCAAGGAAGCGGATCAGAAAATCATCTTTCTGCGCAAATTGAAAGAAGGTGGGAGTGAACATAGTTTTGGTATCCATGTGGCTAAGATGGCAGGAATGCCACAGATAGTGGTGCGCAAGGCACAACAGATGCTTACCCAACTTGAGTCGCAACGGGAAGATTTAGGAGAAAATAAACCCAAAGGATTGCCACAGGTTGGGAATATGCAATTGTCCATGTTTCAGTTGAATGATCCGGTATTGGAACAACTCAGGGATGAGTTACAGGTATTGGATGTAAATACATTGTCACCAATTGAAGCCCTGATGAAGTTGAACGAGTTGAAAAAAATGATGAAACAGTAGGCTGCAAATGATTCAAAAGGCTTATTTGAGTAGCGGTAGAAAGATTTAAGCAAAAATAATTGCCCGATAATCAGCAGTATTTAAAAAATGTAGAAAGTTTTTGTCCCATTTTTTGGAGGCAATGGGTAAAACGTTATATTTGCATCCCGTTAAGGAAATAAGCGAAAGTAGCTCAGTTGGTAGAGCGCAACCTTGCCAAGGTTGAGGTCGCGAGTTCGAACCTCGTCTTTCGCTCCATTGTTCTGGTCATTAGTCAGTAGTCATTTGTTGAAAAACAACCGATAGATGATATTAACTAATGACCATTTTTATTTGCCCGGGTGGTGGTCCCGATAGCTATCGGGAGGTAGACACGCAGGACTTAAAATCTGCGCGTTGAACCGCAGGACGGGAGAAAGAAAACATTGACATATTTGCCCGGGTGGTGGAATTGGTAGACACGCAGGACTTAAAATCCTGTATCCTTTAAAGATGTGCGGGTTCAAGTCCCGCCTCGGGTACTAAGGCTCAGACGGGGTTGATAGTGCGGGTTCTCCCGATAGCTATCGGGACCGCCTCGGGTACTAAGGCTCAGACGGGGTTGATGGTGCGGGTTCTCCCGACAACTATCGGGACCGCCTCGGGTACTAAGGCTCAGACGGAGTCGATAGTGCGGGTTCTCCCGAAAGCTGTCGGAACCGCATCGGGTACATAACTTTCTAAAGTATTTAACAAACAATACAATGAAAAAATTAGCCATCGCATTCGCAACACTTTCAGTATTTGCAATCACTTCATGCCACTACGGTCAGGAAGAAGCTAAAACCACTTTGGAAAGAAACGAGCAATACAAATCGGAGAAAGCTGAATACTCAGTAAACCGTGCCGGTGGCGATGCTCCTAAGGAAGAAGCCGCTGCAACACCTGCTGTTGTAGATTCTACCGCAAAAAAATAATTTCCCTTTGCATTCCATCGAAGTAAATACACATTCTGATAAAGAAGGTATTTATCAGTCGTTACTCCCGCAACTCAAAGCGTTGTGCTCGGGAGAGGATAATCTTACAGCCAATCTTGCCAATATTGCTGCCGCCCTCAAAGAAACCTTTAATTGGTGGTGGGTAGGTTTTTATCTTGTTCAAAATGATCAGCTTATTGTTGGGCCATTTCAAGGTCCGGTTGCATGCACACGCATTGCCATGGGAAAGGGCGTTTGTGGTACAAGCTGGCAACAACAACAAACCATCATCGTTCCCAATGTAGATGAATTCCCGGGACACATCGCCTGCAGTAGCGCCTCTAAATCCGAAATTGTTGTTCCTATTATTAAAAATGGAAGTGTTGTAGCCGTGCTGGATGCCGACAGTGAGTTTTTGGCTCATTACGATTCCATTGATCAACAGTACCTGGAGTTGGTAGCGGATTTTATTGCTACGCTTTTTTAGTTTTCTCCTTCCGTTTTTTGGTTAAATTACCTCCCTTATTTATGGAGAAAAAGAACAAAGTTTACCTGCTCATTATGGTAGCCTCACTCGGCTACTTTGTCGATATTTATGATCTCATCGTATTTAATGTAGTAAAGAATGACAGTCTCAAGGCCTTAGGTTTTGCAGGTGAGGAATTAAAAAATAACGAAATATACCTGTTCAATCTGCAAATGACAGGGATGCTGCTGGGCGGTATTTTATGGGGTATTCTGGGTGATAAAAAGGGAAGGGTTTCGGTATTGTTCGGTTCTATCTTTTTGTATTCGGTGGCCAACATTGCCAATGCCTTTGTAACCACCATTGATCAGTATGCTTTCTGGAGATTGATTGCGGGCCTTGGATTGGCAGGCGAGTTAGGAGCCGGTATTACGCTGGTGAGCGAAACCATGGAAAAGGAAAAACGGGGTTATGGCACCATGATTATTGTAACATTTGGTGCCCTCGGTGCAGTTGTGGCATCTCTGGTAGGGAAGGCATTCAGCTGGCAAACCACTTATATTGTAGGAGGCTGCATGGGACTGGCATTGCTGTTGTTACGTGCAGGAGCTTTTGAAAGTGGCATGTATGAACAGGTAAAACAAAACGTGAATGTAAAAAAAGGGAATTTATTGTCGCTGTTTGCAACCCGTGCCAGCGCGTTAAAATACCTTTCCTGTATTGTAATTGGCTTACCCATTTGGTTTGTGATTGGGGTGCTGATTAACTTATCTAACAGGTTCGGTGACGTTATGGGAATAACGGTGAATGTAGCAGATAGTGTAATGTACGCTTACATCGGATTGTCGGTTGGCGATTTACTGAGTGGTATATTCAGCCAATGGTTGCGAAGCCGTAAAAAAGTGGTGATAGCATACCTTATTTTTACATTGGTTTTGTTGTTTGTATACTTATTTGCCGGAATTCCTGATAATTTCTATTTTAATGTAATGTGTTTCCTGCTTGGAGCAGCCACAGGTTATTGGGCTTTATTTGTAACCATTGCATCCGAGCAGTTTGGTACCAATATACGGTCAACGGTAACCAATACCGTTCCCAATTTTGTGAGGGGAGCAGTTGTGCCCATTACGTTAAGCTTTAAGGCATTGTTACCTATTGTTGGAATTACCTACTCGGCCGTTATTGTAGGAATGGTATGCATCACATTGGCTTTTGCAGGAATTTTGTATGTGCGGGAATCGTTCTCCAAAGACCTGAACTATTACGAACTTGATTAATTGAAAAGAGCCGGATGAACCGGCTCTTTTCAATTAAAATATTCCTTCTTCCCCTTCCAGCTCTTCTTTCATTTTCATGTGTTCTTCACGTTTCTTTTTCATCTCGGCTTTTTTCTCTTCCTTCATCTGCTTATAAATCTCTTGCTGTTTGCTGTCCAGAATGGCGCTTACCTGCCCATCGGCTTTTTTCATTTGGGCAATCATCACCTTCCGTTTTTCATCCTTTGCCTTATCCTTGTTGGCTTCACGCAAGGTTTTCATTTCTGTTTTGTTTTGCTTGAGTACTGCTTTCAGTTTGGCTTGCTGATCGGTTGTGAGGTTCAGTCGCTCCGAAGCGGCTTTAAAACGTTGTTCGTGTTTGGCTTTGCGGTTGTCATTGTTCTTTGCATCCTGTGCCAAAGCAGGCTGTAAACAGGCAGTTGCCACAAATAGCAGCAAAAGGGTTTGGGTTAGTGTTTTCATAAATGTTGTGCTAATTAAATATGTTGTTTGGATGGGACAATGGCACTTATGGTTTAACCCAGAAAGAAAAAAATAAGTACCTACCCGAAAAATTCCCTATTTTTGCCCCTCAATAAGTATCAATCACCAGGGCTATTTACCCTGTAATGTTTTGAAAAATGAGTAAAAAAGGAAGAATCCTGGTTGCCATGAGTGGCGGTCTGGATAGTACGGTTACGGCCGTTATGTTAGCCGAGGAAGGCTACGAAGTAGTAGGCATTACCATGAAAACATGGGATTATGCATCATCAGGGAGCAGCAAAAAAGAAACCGGCTGTTGCAGTTTAGACTCCATCAACGATGCCCGCACCATTGCCGTTAAACACGGTATTCACCACATGATTTTGGATATACGTGATGAGTTTGGCGATTTTGTAATCAATAATTTTGTTGATGAATACATTGCCGGACGTACACCCAATCCCTGCGTATTATGCAATACACATATTAAGTGGGAAGCACTGCTAAAACGAGCCAACCAACTGGATTGTGAGTTTATTGCTACCGGGCACTATGCTCAGGTACGCAATGAAAACAACCGTTATATTGTTTCCAAAGGGCTGGATGAAAACAAGGATCAATCCTATGTATTGTGGGGATTAAGTCAGGCAAGTCTCGATAGAACCCGTTTCCCGCTTGGGCAATTCCGTAAAACAGATATCCGCCAAATGGCTATAGACATGGGGTATGAGGAGCTTGCGAAAAAAAGTGAGAGTTATGAAATCTGCTTTGTTCCCGATAATGATTACCGCGGGTTTTTGAAACGCAGGGTAGATGGATTGGAAGAAAGAGTAGAAGGAGGAGAGTTTGTTACCAGAGAAGGAAAGGTATTGGGCAAACACAGGGGATATCCGTTTTATACGGTAGGTCAGCGTAAAGGATTGGAAATTGCATTAGGTGAACCCATGTTTGTATTGGAAATTGAACCGCAAACCAACCGTGTGATCCTCGGACGCGAAGAAGAACTGAAACAAAAGGGAATGTGGGTACGGGGATTGAACATGGGTAAATATGCATCCATTGATTCGCCATTGGAAACCATTACCAAAGTAAGGTACAAAGATGCAGGAACCCTTGCCAATATTACCCAGGAAGGCGATCGTATGAAAGTGATTTTTAACAGTGATGTAAAAGCCATTGCTCCCGGACAATCAGCAGTATTCTATGAAGGGAATGATGTTGTGGGGGGTGGATGGATTGAGAAGGCATTTGATATATAGAAGTTGGAGGTTGGAAGATAGAGGTTGGGGATGGAAGTTAGAGAATAGGTGATGTTGTAAGAAAGATCACGTCTCTCAAAGAGGAGCATTGTCATACTGTCCCGCTATCAGCGGGAGAAGCAAGACCTCCGAAAGATTGTAAGAAAGACCGCTAACAAATTCGAATAATAAAACACGATCCCGATAGCTATCGGGACGAAAATGAGCAGTGTCATGCTGTTCCGCTGTTAGCGGGAGAAGCAAGACATCCGGAATGCTGAAAGAAGAACGAATCCCATTAAAAAAGCGGAAGACCAAATGGTACTTCCGCTTTTTATTTTATGCTTAGATAACATAGTTAACCAATCAACACAATTAACATTTCCCCGGATAAAAACTCAACACACATTTACATCCTCGGTCTCCATGGAACTTCAGGTGCTCCGGCATCATGTGCAATTTTGCGGGAGAGCATGAAGAGATAATCACTCAACCGGTTTAAGTATGTGGTAATAATTTGCGGAACTTCTTCTTCGGTTTGCAGATGGACCACTAGTCGCTCGGCCCTGCGGCATACACAGCGGGCCACGTGGCAGTATGATGCGGGAATGTTTCCCCCCGGCAATACAAAACTTTTAAGTTCGGGTAAACCGGCATCCATGTTATCCATTTCTGTTTCCAGCAGCGTTACATCCTCATCATGTAAATCGGGAATCTTCATTTTGGATTTTTCGGGGTCGCTTGCCAGCACAGAACCTACCGTAAACAAACGGTCTTGTATTTCATATAAAATATTGCGCTGGTGTTCGTCTGTGATACTTTCTTTAACCAATCCGATATATGAATTCAACTCATCAACGGTGCCGTAACTTTCGATGCGCAAATGATATTTTGGTACGCGTACTCCGCCTATTAATGAAGTCTGGCCTTTGTCTCCTGTTTTGGTATATATCTTAAATGTCATGGTTTTACTTATTAAGTTGGGAATATTTAACTAACGATGTAAACAAAGATTAGGGAATATGTTTTGAAACGCAACCACCATTTATAAAAGGGGAGGTTTGGAGCCCTTTTCACTCAGTCAGAAACCGAATTAGTTCAGTCGGAAACCGAATTAGTTCAGTCGAAAACCGAATTAATTGAGTCGGAAACCGAATTAATTCAGTCGGAAACCGAATTAGTTCAGTCGAAAATCGAATTAGTTCAGTCAGAAACCGAATTAATTGAGTCAGAAACCGAATTAGTTCAGTCGGAAACCGAATTAGTTGAGTCAGAAATCGAATTAATTGAGTCGGAAACCGAATTCATCAATAAAATAGTTCGGGGATTTTCCTTTTTACATACGGAATGTTTCCTATTTTGATGAGGGCATTGAGGAGCCACACCCTGTCGCCTAGCAAACGTTGCAAAAAGTAGTGACTTTTAAAGTTACCCCACATTTTTTTGTATACGCGTTCTTCGTAGGCCTTAAGGTGGTTTGCTCCGAATGAGTCAGTGGGGATGGACTGCAAAATTTGTTCGGCAGCAAATTTCCCGCTTTCCATTGCTGTTTCAATTCCTTCTCCGCTAAACGGATCAATTAATGCCGCAGCATCCCCGCATAACATGAACCGTTTTCCCGAAATGGTATGTTTTTTTGACCCCAGGGGAAGTCCAAAACCTTTCACATCTTCAAGAGCTTCCGCATCTTTGAAACGTTCGGCAACTTCCGGAATTTCGTTAATGATTTGGTGCATACACTTTTTGAGGTCAATCTTTTTATCGGCAATGGTGGAGGAGAGCATTCCGAAACCAACATTGGCCTCATTGTTTGAAAGTGGAAAAATCCAGAAATAACCGGGTAAATATCCTTTCAAAAAATATACCTCAAGTGCGTTTCCTTCCAGGCCTTTAATATTACGGTAGTATTGCCGTGTTGCTCCGGAGTAGTGTTTTCGGTCCACTTTAAACTGTGCCAGTTTTTTGGCTACAATGGAATGGGCGCCATCACACCCTACTATTACCTTAGCGGTATATTGGCTGCCGGTATGAGTGGTAATGGTTACACAATCATCGGTAACCGATACATCTTTCAATGAAGTGTTTTGCAGCACTTCGAGTGTCGGGTTGGAGAGAGCGTTATTGAATAACCAGTTATCAAAGTCCATCCTGCGAATGCAATGACCCACACGCGGAAATCCGATTTCAAGTGATTCAAATTTTGGGCTGTATAATTTGGCTTTGGTGATATACGCTTTGGGTGGAAATTCCAGTAGATCCAATTCAAGAGCGGGGTCTATCTGCCTCAGCACTCTTTTTGCAGTAGCGCTTACGGCATCACCACAGATCTTATCCCTCGGAAACGTATCTTTTTCGAGCATCAACACCTTGAGTCCGCTGTTTTTAAGGGCGAGTGCACAGGTGCTTCCTCCGGGACCAGCGCCCGCTATAATTACATCATACTGGGTATTCATTTTCCTGAAAGGTTAAGGTACAACACACAGGGTGTTTGAGAATAAAAAACATGCTACTGGGTTCGGTTGAGTTTTAGGGTTGTCAGTGCCTGTTCAAGTTTGGTGAGCATATGGGGTACATCCGATTCTTTAATGGTTCCAACAGAAATGCGGTACCAGTCGGTTCCTTTGGCAACACCAAATGCAGTAAACGGAACCACAGCTATGCCTGCCTGATCAAGCAGGAAGGCCGTAATATCTTCGGTTGTTTCAATTGTTTTTCCATTGGCAAGTGTGCATCCGATTAAGGCAAATTGTGCTGTAAGGTAAATGGCTCCTTCGGGTGCGATAATTTTTACAGGATATCCTTTTTGTCGCAGCACTTCAAAGCCGTTGTAGATGCCATCAAAACGAATGGTTACTTTTCGTTTAAGATCAGCGATAAAGGTTGTAAGAGCTTCCCTGTTTTGCAGAAACCTGCTCACGGCAACCTGTTCGGCTTTGGGTGCCCATGCACCGATATGCCCTAAAATGGATTTCATCTTACCGATTACATATTCGGGTCCGAAACTCCATCCCACACGAACACCTGTTGCCGCAAGCGATTTGGAGATACCATCCACAAAAATAGTATAGGCTTTCATGTCAGGAAGCAAACTTACCGGATCCACATGGTCAATGTCTTTCATCGTGAGCATCCAGTAAATCTGGTCATATAAAACATATAATGGTTTAAGATTCGCTGTTTTTCTGCGCTCATTTTCGGCCAGCACCATTTCACAAATGGGTAATAGCTGCTCCTTGCGAAACATAGTTCCTGTAGGGTTGAGCGGTGAACACAACGCGATAATAGTTGCCTCGGATATAAACGGTTTGAGTTCTTCGGCTGTTGGTAAAAAACCATTTTCAGCCGTGGTTTCAATTTCTATTTTTCGTGCATCACTCAAATGGCAGTAATGATTATTGTTCCAGGAAGGAACCGGGAACAGTACTTTATCACCGGCATCCAAAAGTGTTTGGTAAACGGCATATATCAGCGGACGACCTCCTCCGGCCACCAGGTATTCGTTGGCAGCATATGTTAAGCCCTGCTGTTCGCTGATGAAAGAGGCAATGGCTGTGCGCAATTCCAACATGCCGTCAGCAGGCGGATAATTGGTTTGGTTCCCGTTGTAAGCATCGATGATGTATTGTTTGAGTTCAGCCGGTATCGAAAACAACTCAGGGTCAAAATCACCAATGGTTAAATTGTAGATGGTTTGCCCATCCTTAATTTTTTGATTGACCTCTCCGGCAAGCTTGATGATTTCTGAACCGATAAGGTGTTCTGCTTTGTGGGATACTAAATTTGCCATGCTCCGAAAGTAAGAATTTATTATAGAAAACAGCATGTTGGTGTTCAAAAAAAGCTGTTCAATATATCAGGAATCCCGACTTAATTTTTAATCCACTTCCGGGTGTATGTATGAGTTGCGGTGTTGATTTGAAGCAGATAGATTCCTTCCGGAAGATTCGATATGTCGAGGTTGTTATGTCCGCTTAATACTTCTGCTCCAAGCATATTAAAGATGCTTGCAGAAAAGGGTTCATTCGAAGAAAGCTCAATAAACAGCAAATCATGGGCAGGGTTAGGATACACTCTTATTTTTGGAGTTGTTAGTTGAAATGTTCCTAATCCGGTGGTTTTACACATTACTTTATTGAGGTTTGACCAGATGGAATCGCACAAGGCAAACGGAACTTCACCGAGATTGGTAGGTGCATCACCCATGCGCACCACAACCAGTCCTGTACTTTTGGAAATGCTTACAATCTGTCCATTTTTGCCAATTGCGGCAAACATATCGGCAGGGGCGTTGGAGGAGTATGAACCCGGAACCACCAGTTGCGAAGAGGGAAACATATAAGAAGTTTTTCCGTTGAGCCACCATAAATAACCATATGATAAGTTATACGGTTGTGATGTGTTGGTCATTTGGCGAACATAGGCAGTATCATGGATAAGGGTATCGGTATTCCAAACAAAATTGTTTTGGGCCAGCAACCCATAGCGTGCCATGCTTCGGGGAGTACTTGCAAATACATTGTCGTAATCGCTTTTAAACCAAACACCATTCATTCCCGTCTTAAGTCTCACTTTAGCCAGAGTATAAGCGTTAAGGGTTTGGCCGGTAGCTTTATATAACACACTATCGAGCAGGGTATATGGAGCATTGTGATAGGCCCATCTTGTTCCTGCATTGGCTTTAAAAGTTAAGCAGGGTGCAGAAGTGCAATGGTTATCCGTCACACCGTCATCCAGTCCGGAGGTCATTGTTAACTGATGGCGGATGGTAATCCGTTGCTCCTGTTGCGGGGTACAGTTTGTCCAGCCCGGTCCTAAATATTTAGACGAGGTATCACCGATGGATAAAAAGCCCTCTTCCTGTGCTTTACCTACCAATAAAGCCGTAAGCGATTTACCTGCCGAAGCCCAGTACCAATTACTGTCTTTGGTAAAGGTTCCGAAATATTTTTCGAGCACAATCTTTCCGTCTTTCAGCACCAAAAAGGCTTTGGTGTTTTGTTGTTGGAGGAAGGAGTACAATGAGTCTACTTTATCAGGACACCAACCAAGGGTATCAAGGGAGGTTGTTTCCCACGGACTGTTTGTGGCTAAGGGCGGGAAGTAGGGTTGCTGTGCATGCAATACATAGCTTAAGAATAGGAGCAGCGATAGGATTAGTGTTTTCATATTAAAAAGATAAGCATAGGATCCGAATTTACGAAAATGGTTTAACCCTTGTATATTTCATGATAAAGCGGGTTCTGTGTTAAAAAAATACACATTTAGTAGAGCAGCACATTCATACATTATCAGTAATAAATAATATACTTGTAGTTGTCTGCGTTTGAGACGTGTAAGGTATTGAAACTGCTTTATTAAACCTATGGATAAAACAAAAAGGGTCGACCTTAAGTGGGAGTATACCATTCTGCACCATATGAAAGTCCGTATGATTTTAGTTTATTTGCCATAGAATATGGTTTTTAAGGAACACATTATTTATTTTTTAGAATGGATTCAGAACAGAAAGACGTAAATATTAAAGATGTAGTTGGATTCATCAATAGCCAAATCGTATTGTTGAAGAAACACAGACTAAAGTTGATCGTATCTTTAGTATTAGGTGTGATAGTTGGTGTATTGATACCATTAATCATCAAACCCAAATATGAGGCCACATTTAGTTTTGTGCTAAATGAGTCAGAAAAGGTAGGGGGATCGTTAGCTTCCCTTGTTGGCCAATTGGGTTTAAGTAGTGGAGGGGCTTCCATTACAGATGAAAAAGTTGTTTTTCTGATTCAATCAAAACAAATAATTGGGAGTACGTTGCTTAGTAAAATGGTTGATAGGGATGAGATATTGGCTAATTTCTACATTGAACAATTTAAACTGGGAAACTCCTGGAAGAATGATACTACTTTGCATGATTTTAAAGGGTTTACAGGGAATCCGATTGCCAACCTAACTTATGCAGAGCATAAAGCACTAAACCAAATCATCAATGAAATTATCTTATCCCAAAGCTTAATAGTACAATCAACAAAAAAGACAACCCTTGTAGGATCGGCACAAGGTGGCATTATACTTATTTCATATAAATCCAAGTCAGAGGTATTTGCCAAGAATTTTTTAGATAAAATTACTGAAGAGTTGAGCAAATTTTATGTTTCAAAATCTATTCAACGTCAGGAAATGAACTTTAGAATCATTACCAACAGAAGTGATTCGTTAAGATTTTTAATCAAGGAAAAGGAGAATAATCTTATCGCATTTAAGAATGCACCTCTGGGCAATGTTATGGCAGGAACCCGGGTGCGGGAAGCGCAACTCACAAAAGAGATAGAAACGTTATACATTGTGTTGGGTGAAGTCATTAAGAACCAAGAAGTGGCCAAATTTAACCTGGAACTCACCACTCCAATTTTTCAGGTTATTGACAGACCCTATTATCCGTTAAAAGTAATTGAAATATCCAAAGTGCTATCTGTGGTTGTGAGCTGTATGGTTAGTGTTATGGGTTTAATATTATTTTTAATGGTAAAGAATTTTTTAAGATAGCAGTATGCCACAAAAACATATATTGTTTGTATTGGGGACACGACCTGAAGCCATAAAATTAGCACCACTTATTCTTGCGTCTTATAAACGGGAATCAGATTTTAAGGTTACTGTTTGCATTACCGGACAACACAAGGAGATGTTGAATCAGGTATTGTCGTTTTTCGATATTGTTCCGGATATTGATTTAGGGTTGATGAGAACAAATCAAAGTCTCTCCGATTTGACGGCAGATGCGATAAGTTCGATAGCAAAGGTGCTCACCAATGTTAAGCCGGATGTTTGTGTAGTTCAAGGAGATACAACAACAGTTCTGGCTGCAACAATTGCCTGTTTTTACCAAAAAATCAGGGTTGCACATGTAGAAGCAGGATTGCGTACGCATAACCTATTCTCTCCTTTTCCCGAGGAGGCCAATCGCAAATTAACTGGTCATTTGGCCTATTATCATTTTGCTCCAACCTTACAGTCAAAAGTAAATCTTGAGCGGGAAGGGATAAGCGAAAATGTATTTGTAACGGGTAACACTGTAATCGATGCATTGTTTGCAACGCTTGCTATTATTGAGAAAAAGGGTGAAGAACCTTATCAGAACAGATTTAGTTTTTTAAAGCCTGATTTTAAAACCATTTTGGTAACAGGGCATCGAAGGGAGAGTTTCGGAGCACCGTTTTTGCAAATTTGTGAGGCAATTAAATTTTTAGCAAATAATGAACAGGTTCAGATTGTATATCCGGTGCACTTAAACCCGAATGTTCAAGCGGCCGTAAATGAGGTTTTAATGAATGTTGAAAATGTTCACTTAATAGAGCCCCTGAGTTACCCGTATCTGGTATGGCTTATGAATAGATCCGATTTTATCCTGACCGATTCTGGGGGAATTCAGGAAGAAGCACCTTCATTAGGCAAACCAGTACTGGTTATGAGAGATTTTACCGAAAGGGAAGAAGGAATCACAAGTGGGAATTCTGTTTTGGTAGGAACTGATAAGGATTTGATCATCAAACATGCACAGCTATTGCTAAAAGATGAACCGGTATACCAACGAATGTCAAATGCCTCAAATCCATATGGCGATGGACATTCTTCTGCACGAATCTTAGATATTCTTTCAAGGTAAAAATGATTTTTTTCAGAAGTAAGATTCAGTCCTTATTATCTTTAACAGGTTTAAAGTATGACCTATTATGGTCTTCTATTTGGGCAACGTTGGCATTCTTTTCTTCTCAGAGTTTAATTCTTGTAACCAATTTTTTGTCCGCAAAATTCTTAGGTGCTGAAGAGTATGGGGTGTTTTCTATTCTTATAAGTTCGGCACAGCTTATTTCTCTTGTTTCAACACTTGGTTTACATATCATATTACCAACCCAAATAGCCCAGTCGGATAATGAGCATGAAAAAAGAGAAATGGTGGCTAATACACTTTGGATTACCCGAGCCCTTGCTATAGCAATCATACTGGTAACGGTTCTTTTTAATAGGATCGCTATTGAGATTATAATTGGAGAACAGTCTTTTTTTATGCTGTTTATGGTTAGTACATTGTTATTCTTTACTTATACGGAGTCGCTGGTACAAACGGCCATTTTCTCAGGATTCAAGAAATTTGACATTTTATTTAAGAGCAATGTAATTAAAGGAGGCCTGGTATTGCTAGGTACCTTGTTAGGTGCATATTATTGGGGACTCAACGGGACTGTTTTTGGTTTTACGGGTTCATCCATTACGAGCAATATTGTAGGCCGATATTTTATAAAAAAACACCTTGCATCTTATTCGATTACGTACGATCAATATAAAAAAATTGCTGTCAATCCGGCTTTTATGAAAGCAATGAAACTTGCTATTCCGGCACTAAAGGGAAGTTTCGTGGTTATAATAACTAATTGGCTATTGTTACGACTCATTATTCAATATCCAAATGGGTTTCACGAAACAGGTGTATATAATATTGTGAATCAGATAAAAATGTTGTTGTTGTTTTTGCCCAGCACATTAGGGTTTGTATTAACACCATTATTATCATCTGGAGATAAATTGGAGAAACAGATACAAATGGTTTTATGGGTAACAGGTATTATCGTTGGGGTAAATCTGGTAACGGGATTGTTTATTTATATTTATGCAACCGAAATTCTTGGTTTTTTTGGGAACGACTATTTACAAAATGAAGAGACATTAAATGTAATTGTACTCACCACCATCATCAATGCTTCAGTTATCCCAATGGGGAATTTTATGGTAGCAAAAGGGAAATTGTGGCTGGCCTTTCTATTTAATAGTTTATGGGCAATCGTTCAGGTGGTAATTGCAATTCTGTTGCTGGAAAAAGATATGGGGGCATTGGGAGTAGCTTATGCGTCTTTGATTTCTTATGTACTACATTTGGGTTGGACGACACTTTTTTTTATATCTTACTGTTATAAAAAAAGAAGCACAGAGTTTGCCAATGACACAGAGATATTGGTTAGATAAGTATATTTGCTGAAATAGAATAAGCATGAAAATAGCATTTTGTATTCGAAAGGATTATTTGGATCGAAAAGGAGGAGATACAATTCAACTTTTGTCTACAAAAGAGGCTCTTGAAAGAATATTTTCCATTCAATCTATTGTTATCACTGATGTTGAGAGTATAAAGGATTCAGATGCCGACATTTTTCATGTATTCAATTTATCAGATCCTCATAACAGTATTCAGTTTGTAACCGAATGTAAACGTTATCATAAGAAAGTAGCACTAAGCACTATTTACTGGGATTTAAGTTATTCTACTTCCGCTGAGCTACTTGATTTATTAACCATTGTTCCATGGAACAGCAAGATTATTTTATGGATCAGGTCATTACTCAACCTGACTGGAAAATGGATAGGGAAGCCTAAGTTTTCTTCCGGAAATTTTAAAAAGGCGGTAACAATGATGGTTGCTGCTGCAGATACTTTATTGCCGAACTCCCCGGAAGAATTGGCGTTGATTTCAACCTTTATTGGCTTTGAAAAGGAAGTGTTGTTGCAGAAAACAACAGTAGTAGTCAACGCAACGGCTTTTAATCTAAATGTCTCATCTGGTGTAAGGCCGGACCTCCCGGAAAATTATGTATTGCAAGTCGGACGTATAGAAGCTACAAAGAATCAACTGGGGGTTATAAAGGCCCTTTTTAATGAAAAAGACATCCCGATTGTTTTTGTGGGGAACACAAAATTCCGTCCCTCTTATTATCAAAAGGTGAAACAACTTGCCGAACAAAGAGGGAATGTGTTCTTTATTGAAGAAATTGAACATCAACAATTACCGGCCATTTATCAAAGAGCCATTGTTCATGTTTTAGCATCATTTCGTGAATCTCCAGGACTGGTTTCGTTGGAAGCACTTGCAAATAAATGTAAGGCGGTAGTTTCGTCAACTGCATTTTGCCCAGTAACGTTTTATTTTGGTGATGATGTTACAATTGTAAATCCTCTTGACACAGATTCCATTCGTGCAGGTATTCTGACAGAGATTGATACTAAACGGGATATGGAATTCATTTCAACACGAATTAGAGAAAAGTTTTCATGGGATAAGGCAGCCCAACAAACCTATTCATCTTATCAGGGAATAACGAAATTAAAATAGCCGGATACATGTTTTATTATCTATTATTTTGTTTGCCAACTAATTTTGAATCACTTTATTATTATGTAAGTGCACTGTTGATATTTGGGGTATCCATATTAAAGACCATTGCTACCCAAAACCAGAGTAGTGTATTTGTGCGACTTAAGTTTGTAGACTTATTGGTGGTTTCATTACTCCTTGTTTGGTTTTATGGCTTGGTTGTTGGTTTCTACCGGGGTAATAATAAGGAATTTGTAATCAATAATTTTGCAGGCATGACCATGTATGTAATTTATTTTCTGCTCATTCCTTACTCAAAACAACATTTTAAAATGGAAAAAATGCTTATAAAAGCAGCTTTAATAGCAGCCTTTGTAACAGTTCTGTTTTATGTAGCATATTATATTATTGGAGTTGACTGGACATTTGTACTTGATAATCCGATTTTTGGTAACTTTAAATTAACGGGATCCAGTACAGGACAAAAGAGAGTTTTCTATGCCGGTCAACTCGTTATTTTTGTATTGTATGCTTCGAGTCTGACTCAATTAATTCAGCCCAAAATTGATTCGATGAGTGCAATCAGTATTGTAAATGGACAAACGAAAACGACCAATCTTCTTTTGTTGGGATTATCGGTTATATCGCTCTTTTTTTTTACGGCCTCAAAAGGGTATTTGCTGGGAGGAATGTTCTTGTTTGTTTTTATACCGATATTACTCTTTTGGAGAGGAGGGGGTGATTCTGGTAAAAAAAGTAAATATATGAGCAGTATGCTCCTGTATGCTGCTATCGGAGTAGTCACAATTCTAATATTTATACTTACAGGGTACGGGAATATTGCCGAGGTTATTTTTGATAAAAATGATGTTGCCAATTTGGATCGTTATGAACAGCTGGGGTATTTGCTTAATGATCTTAAGTTCTTTGGAAATGGATTAGGGGCAGAAATAATGAATTTTACAAGGAGTGATGACAAACCTTATGGATTTGAATTGGTGTATTTTAATATTATTCACAAGTTCGGTGTGTTTGCCTTATTAATTATATTCTCTTATTTTTATACGATTTACAAATGCGCAAAGATGTTCTTTAATCCGCTTATTGATAAACGAATTGCAGCTGCGGCTCTTGGTTGTATGGGTTATTTGTTCCCATCATTTGGCAATCCGCTATTGTTTAGCCCACAATCTGTAATTTTGCATTGCGTGGCATTGTATTTTATAAGAATATATGAACCATATATAAATTTAGGATTTATCAAACACACAAAAGCAACAGCATAGATATGGAGGAAAAACGCATTTCTGTTTGTATGGCTACATTCAATGGGGCTAAATATGTCAGGCAACAAATAGAAAGTATTTTGGTGCAATTGGGTGAGTCGGATGAAATTGTTGTTTCAGACGATTCGTCAACTGATAATACAATCGAAGTCATTCAGTCAATTAATGATAAGCGAATTCGACTTTTAACGGGTATGCATTTCCGCAATCCCGTTTATAATTTTGAACATGCATTAGGACAAGCCAAAGGGGAGTATATTTTTCTATCGGATCAGGATGATATATGGTTGGATGGAAAGATTGATGCTGTGATGACAGCATTTAATAAAGCAGATGTAGTGGTTACCGACTGTAAGATTGTAGATGACAATCTTAATATAATCACCGAATCCTATTTTGCATTTAAAAAATCACGAAGGGGGTTAATTCGTAATTTGCTTTCCAATACATATCTAGGTTGTTGTATGGCTTTCAGAAGAAAGATCCTTGATAAGGCATTACCATTTCCGGACAAATTACCAATGCACGATATTTGGTTAGGGTTTATTAGTGAACTTTTTTATGAATGCACGTTTTTGCATGAGCCATATATCCTTCATCGCAGGCATTTGGCTAACTCATCTTCGGTTTCGGAAAGGAGCGAAGCTACTTTGTGGCAAAAAATAGGTTTTCGATGGAATACCATTAAACACTGGCCGGCAGTGTTACTGAGAAAATAAATGCAGGAAAGCCAGGAAATTGTACTCCATCGTGTAACTTCGGAGTATTAACCGGTAACTTGCAATTCAGCACTTTACCTTAATACAGGTTTTACAATAGTTTAACTTTTTTTAGGAAATTTTGTGAAGTGATGCGAAGCGGCTAAACAATATCGACATTTTGTTTGCTTCCTGAACAATATTTTATTTAATTGCCCTTCTATACTTGGTAGTTGTAGCAAATCGTTTTCCTTTTGCTCTACTGATTTTCATTTATAAGGCATAGAGGAGAAAACATTTAGAATGATTAAAATATCTATAATTACAGTTTGTCATAACAGTCAGGCCACAATTGAAGATACAATCAACAGTATTATATCTCAGCATTATTCTAATATTGAGTATATTATCATTGATGGGAGTTCCAGTGACAATAGTTTGGAAATCGTCAAATCTTACGGGAATAAAATAAGTAAAGTCGTTTCGGAACCTGATTTAGGAATATATGATGCAATGAACAAGGGTATCGCCCTTGCAACAGGTGATGTGATTGGCTTTTTAAATTCCGATGATTTTTATGCAGACAATTTTGTAATTGACCGGATTGTGGAAGCCTTTGATCAGGAAGGCGTTGAAGCAACCTATGCCGATTTGGATTATGTTTCATACAGTAATAAGCATCATATTGTAAGAGAGTGGAGATCGGGGGATTATGATGTAAAAAAATTCTATTTCGGTTGGATGCCACCCCATCCTACTTTTTTTGTCCTTCGTTCGGTGTATGAAAAATTTGGAGGGTATAACCTTAAACTAAACTCTTCGGCCGATTACGAGCTAATCCTACGTTTATGCCTACTCCATAAGGTCAAAACATATTACATTCCGAATGTACTGGTAAAAATGCGAATGGGTGGACAGAGTAACCGGTCTTTGAAGAACCGTATCCTTGCCAATCTCCAGGATCGTAAAGCATGGTCAATTAATGGCCTTAAGGTACCCCTGTATACCCTGATTCTGAAACCACTTCGTAAAATCGGGCAATATCGGCTCTAGCGCTCCCGGATTTTGTAACTTTGAATCATAACCTGAAATACTATTGTGTTATATTCACCGTTTTCCAAACATGATGCTGTTAAAACGTACACTTTTACTTTGTATTCATCTGTTTTGTTTTATGTCGGGAGCATGGGCACAATATGGATTCGAATGGATTAAGCCATATCAACCCTATTATAAATTTGCAATTGGAGAGGATGGGGTGGCACGAATCAATGCCTCAACGTTACAGGCTGCCGGAATCAACCTTACTACCCTTGTGCCGGCACGTTTGCAGGTATTTAAAAACGGAAAAGAGCAGCCGATATTTGTGAAAGGTCAGGGAGACGGGGTTTTTAATCTGTCAGATTTTATAGAGCTTTACGTTGAAAAAAATAGGGGAGAACTCGACTCGGTGTTATACGCTCCGGGAAATCAACCCCATCAGTATTACAGTCTTTTTACAGATACGTCCTGTTATTTTTTGACCATATTGCCTGATACCACCATGGTTCAGCCACTCAGGTATACGGATACTAATGATTTTAATTATGCGGCCTACACTGCCGAGGATTATTTTACGGATGAACACATCATTGCACCGGCAGTTGAATACCTGGATGGACCTAATATGGCTTCTAGTGAATTAAAGTACCTCACGTCCGATTACGAAAAAGGAGAGGGCTGGTCGGGTGCTCGGGTTGGTCAGGCACAATCGCAAACCTATTCGGTAAATACTCCCGCAAAATATACAGGTGCCGGTAATGCTTCTGCCACTATCAGGGTTATTGGGGCATCGGATGCAATACGTAACAGTAACGGACACAATCACCACGTAAATGTATCGGTAAGCAGCGATAATAGCTCCTTTACCACCGCTATTGATCATGTGTATGCCGGATATGAACAACCGAGTTTTACGGTCCCTATCAGTCTTGCCAACATTGGCACTACAACGTATTTTTCCATTCAAAGTGTGAATGACCTTGGGGTTGTGTCAGATTTTAACAGCTTGTCGTCTATCTTACTTCGGTATCCACGCTTGTATAACTGGAACAACAGTACTTTTAAACGCTTCAAGATTGCCAATACCAAAGGCGGATTTAAAACCAGGGTCGACATTGCAGCATTTGGTAACGGAAGCCAAACCATGCCCACACTGCTTGATTTAACATCCCGCACCAGGGTGAATCTGATGTATACCGCTGGAACAGCATCAGCATTGATTGTAAATGACGGGCGTTTACATGATGTGGTTGTGTTTGACAGTTCGCTGGTAATGGCAGTTACCCAATTAAAGCAGGTCACTTTTCCGGCACTTACTTCTTCCGGAGCACAGTTTGTAATCATAACACACGCAAAACTTGATAGTGCAGCAGAAAATTATGAGCAGTACCGGTCGTCAAGATACTCCGTTCTCAAGGTGCTCACCGATGATATTTATGATGCCTATTATTTCGGGGTTCGCCATCCGCTTGCATTGAAACACTTTGCCGCTTATATGGTAAAAGAAGCAGCAACAACTCCTAAGTATTTTTTACTCCTGGGAAAAGGATACCAAAACGACAAAATAAGAAACGTAACACCCGGAGTAGGGGACCCTACGGATTACTACAACCGCAATTATGTTCCTGTACTGGGCATGCCGGGTGCCGATGCTTTGTATACAGCAGGCATTACCAATTCGGGAGGTTTTGCCGAAGTGCCAATCGGACGAATTCCTGCACTCAACAATCTTGAATTACAACATTACCTCGATAAATTAATCTATTATGAGACATCGGGTGATTCGTTACAGGAGTGGCAAAAAAACACCCTTCATATCAGTGGCGGCAATAATGATATAGAACAACAACGGTTTGCTGCTCAAATGAACAAAAGCAAAGCCGTAATCGAGGGACCATACGTAGGGGCTAACGTGATTTCTTATGCAAAGAATAGTTCGGATGCAACCCAGGCAAACCTGAAACAAAAAATTATTGATACCCAAAACAGGGGAGTTACCCTGCTTTCTTTTTTAGGCCACGCTTCACTTACAGTGTTGGATGTAGATATTGGAAGCATTGGTGAATTGGATAACAACCGCAAGTACCCGTTTTTTTATTTTAGCGGGTGTAATGTTGGAAATGTAGGTGAGGTAGATATAAACGGGTCGGGGAATATATACGGAAAGGATTACGTGTGTGCCGAAAATAAAGGAGCTATCGGGTGGCTTGCACATTCTAATTTTACGTTTGACGGTACATTGTTTAACATGATGGACGCGTTTTATAGCCGTTACACTGTTTCTGAATACAGAATGCCGATTGGCGATTTGATGAAAAGTGTTGGAGCGGCAGCCAATACCAATGATGCCCTTACCCGGTCGCACATAATACAATGGCAATTGCAGGGCGATCCGGCTTTAATTCTTGATAACAATGCACTTCCTGATTACCGCATTTTGAGCAATGATCTGTTTGTATCACCGGCCAATGTTACCGTTCAGGAAGATTCGCTGGCTATCAATGTAATTGTAACAAACCTGGGTAAAGCAACGGGCGACTCTGTTTCGGTAGCTATTAAACACCAGTTGCCAAGTGGTTCTTTTGTGCAATGGCCTATAGTGAAATATCACCCGGTATATTATAAAGATACGTTGCGTTACTGGATTAAATATCCGGATATGAATCTATTATTGGGAAGCAACCTGTTTGAAGTGAGCATCGACAACGAAGGTATCGTAGCCGAAGGGAATGAGTTTAACAACAAGGCAATACTTACTACTTTCATTGCCGGAAGCGGAGTAAGTACTTTATTGCCTTTTAAGTATGGTATTGTCAGCAATGATTCAGTTACGCTGATTGCACAAAACAACAATATCCTCATTCAAAATGCTGCGTATATTTTTGAACTGGATACGGCACCTTCGTTTAATTCACCTGCATTTATGTCGAGCGGTGTGGTAACAGGGAGCGCTATTCCAAAATGGAAGGTTAAACTTCCGGCACTCGATAGCCAGGCTTTCTACTGGCGAGTGCGGTTAAACGTTCCTGCAAATGAAGGTGGAATCTGGAACCAAAGTTCCTTTACATTGATTCAAAACGGGCAGAAAGGATTTGGACAGGTACGTTTTCCCCAGTACAGCGATGTTGGTGCAATCAACCAGCTTCAAATGGATACCTTTACACAACAGGTAACATTCACTTCGAGATACAATATAGTGAAAGCATTTATTGCACGTTGGGGACATGGAGGTTTAGGGGTGCTCGATCCATACTTTAATACTCCCAAGGTTACAGATTGTATCGGGCAGGGAACTGTGTGTGTGCTGTTCAATAAGGAAACGATTAAAGTATCTTCAGAACCTAATTTTCCTACCAATTGCAATCCAAATAATTTAGGAACTTTCTATCATTTTTATACGTTCAATACCACCATTCCGGCAGGACAAAATGAGTTTATGCGGTTTGTAGATTCGGTTAGTAAAGGATCGTATATAGCTGCGTATTCATTTTATTATTCAGGGGCTGATGTGTGGTCGCAGGCCATGCGCGATAAGTTAACGTCAATTGGTTTGACTAAGGTACCTGCCATACAGCATGTAAATAATTCATTTTCCTTCATTGCAAAAAAAGGATATCCGCAGGAGTCGGTAGAGGATACGATATATGATGATACCGGAATTTTTCAATACGACACGGTTTACAAATCACCATTGGCTACCAGTATTAAGGAAATAAAAGGAACAAACACCAGCGGATATTTTGAAACGCAATTGCTTGGACCTGCTATATCCTGGAGTAAATGTGATGTACAGTTTACATCAGTTGAACCCACAGATCATTTCACACTGAAGGTATATGGAGTGAAAAATGATTTAACCGATACTCTTCTACAAACAGGCATCAATACAGCTACATTGGATATATCAACCATTGATGCCAATACCTATCCGTTGTTGCGCTTACGTATTGAGTTAACGGATTCCATAAACCAGACACCGCAGCAACCCTCCAAAATTTTTGTAACCTATGTTACAGGAACAGAGTTGGCTTTTGATGCAGGTGTAAAATATGATTTTCACAACAAACAGGTCGATCAGGGAGATAGCTTAAAGCTGAACATTGCCATCAGTAATATAAGCGATCTGGATGCCGATTCTGTAAATGTTAAGTTAACCATTTTGGATGCCAACAGGGTAAACGTATACTCGGGTAATCAAAAATTGGAAGGGATCAAGGCCGGTACATCTACATTATATACGCAGCATATTCCAACCGTTTTGATGTCGGGCATGAATTCACTTTCATTGGTACTCAATGATACCAGAACGGTTAAAGAGATTAGCTTCCTGAATAACTTTTTAACCCAACCATTTGAGGTAAGAGAAGATAAAACCAACCCATTGCTTGATGTAACATTTGATGGGTACCGGATTATGAATGGCGATCTTGTTTCACCGACACCTGTTATTCACCTGAGTTCAAAGGACGATAGCAAGTTTAAGATTCAATCGGATACTTCAACGTTTGCTTTATTCCTCAAACGTCCCAATGCCATTGCTTATGACCGATTACAGTTGAACAGTCCAGAGATTTCATTCTCGGCAGGAGAGACCCAAAACAATACTGCTGTACTTGAATACAAACCTGCAAGACTTAATGATGGATTATATAGTTTAAAGGTACAGGCAAAGGATGCTTCGGGAAATATATCCGGCAATAACTCATATGAGGTTGATTTTAGTGTAATCAACGAAAGCACCATTACCAATTTTTATCCCTACCCAAACCCCGGAACTACCAATATCCGTTTTGTGTTTACCCTTACCGGCAGCAAGGCTCCGGAGCAGTTGTTGATTCGCATTATGACAATCACCGGTAAAGTAGTGAAAGAAATTACACATGATGAATTCGGTCCTATCAAGATCGGAAACAATATCTCGGCATACGGTTGGGATGGTTCGGATAATTTTGGTGACAGGCTTGCCAATGGAGTTTACCTGTATCAGGTGTTAACACGTATTGATGGTGAATCGATCAAAAAACGTGAGACGGCTGCCGATCGTTTTATCGTTCACAATACAGGAAAAATATACCTGCTTAAATAATGAAGGTGGGCGTGTTGTTGGTACGGCTGCATTATTTCCTGCTGAATGCTGTTCTGGTATTGCTGCGCAAATTGTTGTTTCGCAAAATCAAATCCGATGCCTCCAATATCCTGATCGTTCGTAAGGGGAATTTAGGAGACCTTATCTGTTCATTTCCTGCTTTCGAAGCTATCAAATCAAACTTTCCACACGCAACAATAGATATCTTAACGACCCATGGAACACAGTCGGATATTGGTGTAACATCGGTTATACCTCATGGTTATTTTCATCAGATGTATGAGTACCGTTCCTTTACAGTAAGGTCGTTATTTGCTTTGCTCAAACAAAACAAGTATGATACAGTGATTGAATTACCTCCTGATGTCGACACATTTTGGAATCAGGTGCGCAATATGGTTTTTTTCAGGCTGGCAGGAATAAAGAGTGGTGGAGGATGGACCATTACACGTAGCGGATTTCTGAAAAAGACACAACTCAGGCATGTAACATTTGATACCGAACAACAGCGCTTGCAAAAGATTCTAAAAAGCTGTGGGATAGATGCCGGTATCAATCAGTATCCTGCATTGTTTTCGTCAGCAGACCTGGCTGTTGTTAGAAAAAAAATAACGATTGATACCTCCGGAAAACTGGTTGCAATTGCTGTGGGAGCCAAGCTTGATAAAAAGAAATGGCCTTTAGCTTACGTAAAAACAGTAGCACAATTTCTCATCAATAACCAATACACACTTGTTGCGGTGGGCAATGTTTCCGATCATGCTGCAGTTGAATCGTTGGGTATTGAGGCCATCCAAAATACCTGCGGTCAATTAAGCATTGCAGAAAGTGCTGCCCTTTTATCGTTATGCAGCTTTACCATTTGCAACGATTCAGGACCCATGCATGTTAGTTATGCGGTTGGAACACCGGTGTATGCCATCTTTAGCGCACGTAATTACCGGGGCAAATGGAATCCTCCGGCAGACGGAAAAAATTCGCTATTTGTGAATTACCAGGTGCCTTGTGCAGGCTGTATGAATGCTCCGTGTTCCGATAATATATGTATGAAACAAATTACACCCGAGCAGGTAATTCAATCCATTGCCCTTAATTTGCAGGAATGAAACAGGCATACTCAGTTGCACATATTTCGCATGGTGTATCCGTAACGGGTGGGTACTTACATGAACAATTTGTGTTTAACAGTGTATGCAATAGTCTGGAAGAACAAGGCTGCAGGGTTTCTAAATATCACTTTCGAACAAATCGTTTTTTCAAAGGATTGTCGCAACTTAAGATGGTGTGGCAGGGAATGGTTCATGCGCAATCAAACCTGAATCTCGTATCCAACTGGATGGCCTTGTATGCTATTTGGAGAAATGTATTTGCTAAACGAAAAATTGTGATTACCTGGCACCACCACGATGAGGCAGATGTAAAAACAACGATGACACGTTTGTATATGAAATGGTTGTTCAACATTTTAGCCAACACCCGCTCAACGCATATTGCCATTATGGTAGTATCCGACTATTGGGCTACGTATTTCAAGTCCAAGGTATCACCATCAGTAGAAATAGTACATTTCCCCAACCTGTTTGATACAACCTATTATCAATCATTTAAGCAAACCAAAATACCCAAACAGATTTACCTGGGACAATATGCATTTAAAACAGATGACGGAATTTTTGAACTCGCACATCAATTAACGAAGCAGGGATATTCTTGTTTTTTTACCACACTGATCCAATCGCAGGTGGGAAAATTTGATAACTATGAAATCAACAGGTTTGACAATCACTCCGACTATTTAAACAAACTCGCACAATCGGCATACAGCATTGCTTACATCAAACTCAACGAAGGATGGAACCGTGTAGCCCACGAAAGTATCTTGGTAGGAACGCAGGTGATTGGCAACAATAAAGGTGGTTTGAGCGATTTGCTGAAAGAATCAAATAGTTTGGTGGCACATACGGTCGAGGAATTTTCAACAATCATCCTTCAAAACCAAACAGCTAGCGTTAATCCGGATTTCATAAGGAAATATGATGCATCCAATCGATCAATCTATTCGAAAGGCATCATTGATTTTATTGAGAAATAAATTAATTAACCAGCATGCGTTTACTGATAATGACGCGAGGTAAGGGTTTCCCGCTGATCTCGCAGATAGCGCAGAGAAAAATCCGCGACATCTGCGGGAAACAATATTACAGAGGACTTTTTCTACGAATTGCAACGCTCAATTTTCCCTTAGTTCATGTGCATGTATTTCGGATTATGTGTGGTATGCCATCTGTGGAACAATCCCTTTTTCCGGCTGCGGATAACGATGTATCCATGCTGGTGAAAACGGGTCCACATATCAATATCCTCACCACCCCACACTGTATATGATTCATCAAATGCGCCTGCCGCGAAGAAATCTGTTTTGTAACAGGAGAATAATCCTCGGCTGCCATACTGATCCCAGATTCCGTTTTCTTTCGAAATCAGAGACGGCTTATTCTTGAATAGAAAAAAATAAATCGGAAACCATGTTTGTTTGCTATCCACGTATTGATTGCACATTTTTACCATATCGCGCGGAAGTGAAATATCGGCATCGCATCCTAAGATCAATTCATTGGATGCTTGTGAGATGGCGCGGTTGAAGGTATAAGAACGGTTGAATTTAATATCCTCGCTGTTGAACATGAGTTTTCCTTTCCATTTTTCGCGGATGCGTTGTTCCAGGTTGTCAACATCATCCGAGTGGCAATCAAAAACAGAGAGTTCGATGAGCTCGGGATGGTCAATATGCTGCAGGCTTTCCAGGAAATGGTTCAGGTAATTATCCGAACGGTTTTTGATGCCGGTACAAATACTGATAGGTTGTAATTTTTTGAATGGGAAAAGCGTTCGGTAGCTATAAATCACAATCCCCTTGAGGTCGGTATACAAAGTAGCCCATGATATCTTGCGCTGAGGAGCCTTCAAAATATACCATCCCGGATATTTATAACTGTTGGGAATAAGCGATTTGATTTGTTTGTAAAGTTTCAATGTGTTTATTTGTTGGGTAATGAGTGGTCAACCTAAAATAAGACTGGTAAATATAACAATCCTCAATTTTTTGGCACGCATAATTTTTTATGTGTTCATTTTTATTTCGGGTTATATCGCGTCACGAGAGTTGACCACTGAGCGTTTCGGTGAACTACATTATGTTACATTTTTGATCAACGTATTGTGGATGTTTACCAATCTGGGTATCCCCAATGTGTTGAGCCGCTATTTTCCGCAGGCTTTTCAGCATCAGCACCCCGGTTCTATCTTGCAATTATTGAAAGTTGCGGTTATCGCTTTTATCTTAACCGGTGTGTTGGTTGGCTTTAGCTTTTATTATTTTTTTGAAAAGGCTGCCATTGTTTTGCCCTTATTTCCACTGATGGTTTTTGCGTGCAGCCAGTTTTTACTTACATACCTCAATGTGTTTATCCAAAGTATTTACCGGTACCGGACTACTTTCTGGATGAATGTGATTGCCTGTATTGCGGGAACACTTTGTTTATACCTCACCATTCCTGTTTATGGTGCGTTGGCTTATATCTGGTCGTTTGTGCTGGTGCATCTCATCCTGAGTGCCGGTTATATCGTTACAATCAGTAAAGCAATTAAGGATGTAAAACCTGCCAAATCTGATTTTGTATTACCCGGCACACCGCAATTGTTAAAAGTGGCATTGTACTTTGCAGTGTCGGCTATCCTTGCCGGCATGGTATGGCAGCGGTTCGAGTTATCAATACTCAAGAACTATTTTGATTATGCGCACCTGGCATTGTATGGCGTGGCATTTACGGTAATAGCGTTGTTTGCCGAACCCTTAAAACTGATTCCCGGTGTATTGCTGTATTATTTTGCCAATATGGGCGATAAACACCGCGAGGCATCAGAGCAGTTTGAGCTATTCTTCAAACATTTTTGCTGGCTGGTCATCTTCATCGGAACCTTTATTTGGTTTGATGCCGAACATATTATTACGTTGTTGTATACCGATAAATATGTGGAGTCGGCATATTATGTTAAAATTTTGCTGCCCGGAATCATTCCCGGTGTATGCAGTTATGCATTAATGAGTACACATGTGGGATTGGGTAAAGCGCGTTTCCTCCTGATACAGGACATTCTTACAGCAACCATTTTTTTAGGCCTGGCCTTTGGCCTTATTCATACATTCGGATTGGAAGGTGCCGCCTGGGCTAAGTCGCTCGCTATAGGGTTTTCGGTTACCACCGGACTTTTGTATACCCACTTCAGGTTAAAATATGCGGTACCATTCCAGTCATTGTTTTTGTCGGTGGTGTTTTCCATGTTGCTGGTTGCACCTTTTCAGGAAACATGGTCTGAAACCTGGATACTGATTGTAGTGAAATTCCTGGTTGCATTTATATTGTATTGTATCATCTCATGGTATACGCGTACAATCGATCAGTCGGTGGTTCGTAAATTAATGGGGAGGAGATTAAGGGATTGAGGGCGTTGGCTGAGCAGAGTCGAAGCCAACCGCTGCGGGGCTTCGACTCCGCTCAGCCTCCGTAGCTTTAACATGATTAACGTATTAATTTATTCTTATTAACTTATGCTAATTGAAGTTTATACCTTCAATTTCTAAACACAATCAAGTCTGTGACTTGATACCCAAAAACTAAGTAACTCAATAACCAATAACCAATAACCTAATACCCTAATACCCTAATACCCGGCTTCATCCAACCAATTAAGGGTTTGTTTGCTTGTTTGTTCCCAATTGTATGGTGGTGTCCAACCTTCCAGTAAACAGTTGGTGAATGGTTTTGATGCACTTAATACCCAGTGAAAAACAGGATCTGTTTCGTAGGGTGGGAGTGGATTGTTAGTGGTGTTTTGAGCAACAATCGACTTTACCGAAACCAAAGCTTTCAATAAAAATGAGGGGAATCCTGATGCAGTGAATCTTCCTGATTTTAATGCTCTCAACATCTTCACCGGTCCCAGCATGATGGCATGATTAACCTCTTCGGCCAAACTCTTCGGATAAAACGGGACAGTTTCAATTGGCTGTGGAATATACTGAAAATGATCGCTCAGTTCAGTAATCACTTGTTGCCAGGTAATGTTGTTGTGTTCGGCCAGGTGATGAAATGTTTGTTGTGTTTCACTTTGAATGATGAACTGAATATAGGAAGTAATATTATGGATGAACGTAAGGTTGGAAAAGGATGGAGTAGCATGGAGAACCGGCATTCCCCATACCAGTGCATCCGCAACGGGTTGGGTCCACGATTGGTTGGCGGGCCCCCACACATTTCCTAAACGGACAATCGAAAGTTGTTTATTCGGGAATTGTTCCAATAACACATTTTCCATATGCAGTTTGGAGCTTACATACGGGTAATCAGTTCTGTTTGGTAATGCAACAGGCTGAACAGGTATATCAAGGCCAAAACCGAAAACAGCAAGGGAACTCAAGTGAATAATATGTGTATGTGGTGCCGACATCTGCTGAATGTGTTTCAGCATGGCAACATTTTCCTGTTCAAATTGCTGCGGTTCTTTGTCAGCGCTGAAACTTGTATTGATGATGATATCGAACTGCCCGTTAATTTGGTTGATACCGATATAATCAACACCAGCAATCTTTTTATAAATACTTTCCGGTGAGCGGTTGATGGCGGTAACCTTACCTGTTTGGGAAAGAACTTTTACAAGGTGACTTCCCACATATCCTGATGCTCCGATAATGGCTATTGTTTTCATGCCTTGTACAAGGTTTCGAGTACTGCACTCAGGTTAAGAAATCTTTTGGCATCAAAGCGGTGCTCATCGGGCTGTTGCAACATCAAACGCAACTCTTCTCTAAATGCCTGACTAAAATAAGTGAGGCAAGATGTGGCAGCCGAATGGATGGTTGATGTTTGATTGGCAATAACACGAATATTGGGTTTGATACCAAGTGGAACATCAATCGTTGCATGTTCATATTGCAGTGTCATTTTATTGGAGAGGGCTTGGTAACGCGATAGTCTTAATTGAACAGGAATATCATTGATTTGAAACGCACATGTTACTTCATGTGAAGGTTCGGGTTGATTATGTTCTACTGACTGTAACGTGCAGCTAATGGGTTGAAGGTCCAAACCGGTTGCATACAACAAACAATCCAATACATGCGAACCGGTATCGGCCAATACACCGCCCATTGGATGGTTGCGTACATATCCCGATTGTGATTTGTAATTGAAACGAGCACCTTCGTTTAACAGCACTCGCTGTAATTTTCCCAACTCCTGTTGGTGTTGTTCAATATATTGTTGAGCTAATTGAATACCCGGAAATATTCTGCGGATATGTGCCACAAGCAAGTTGGCATCTATTTGCTGAGCCTTTGTGTTGAGCAATAGTGCATGTTCTTGTGAAAGTACAAAGGGCTTTTCACAAATGATGGTTTTGTTGCATGCCAGCAACTGATTCACCAAATCAAAATGTGTATGCGGGGGAGTAGCAATAATGATGGTATCGGCAGCTTGTTGAATGGTGGCAATGTCCGCTTGCCGCACACCGAATTGTTGTGCAAGTTCTTTGGATCTGACTTCAATCTTATCATAAATCAGAATGTCAGCATAACCGAGTTGCCGCAATGCATGGAGATAATAACGCTCCACAATGCTGCCTGCTCCAACTATACCTATTGTACCTGCCATTGTTAAAACAATGAATTGCGCTGGTGTGGCATCATGCCGAAGTGGCGAAAAGCTTTTTCGGTAACCTCACGTCCGCGTGGCGTCCGGGCTAAAAATCCTTCCTGTATCAAATAAGGCTCATACACCTCTTCAATGGTTCCTCCTTCTTCGCCAATGGCGGTTGCAATGGTGGTAATACCAACAGGTCCGCCCTTAAATTTTTCAATGATTGTGCGCAGGATTTTATTGTCCATTTCATCCAATCCTTCAGCATCAACATTTAATGCGTTCAATGCAAATTTGGCAATATCCAGTGTAATGGTGCCATCGCCTTTTATCTGTGCAAAGTCGCGTGTTCTACGCAACAGGGCATTTCCAATCCGCGGGGTTCCACGGCTTCTGCGGGCAATTTCGTGAGCTGCATCTTTTTCAATAGGCGAGTGCATGATAGCAGCACTGCGCGTTATGATTTTTTCCATCAGCACTTTATCATAATACTCCAGCCGTGCATTGATTCCGAAACGTGCACGCAAAGGTGACGTCAGCAATCCCGAACGGGTGGTGGCACCAATGAGGGTAAACGGATTTATTTCCAACTGGATGGAACGGGCATTTGGCCCCGAGTCAATCATAATATCAATTCTGTAATCTTCCATGGCAGAGTATAAAAACTCTTCCACGACAGGACTCAACCGGTGAATCTCATCAATGAACAATACATCGCCTTTTTCAAGGTTGGTAAGCAATCCCGCAAGATCACCCGGTTTTTCGAGTACCGGTCCCGATGTGGTTTTGATATTGGCTCCAAGCTCGTTGGCAATAATATAGGAGAGGGTTGTTTTTCCCAATCCGGGAGGACCATGCAATAGTACATGGTCGAGTGCTTCTTCGCGCATGGCTGCCGCCTTTACAAATACACGCAGGTTTTCAATTATTTTTTCCTGACCTGTAAAGTCACCAAACTCTTTGGGTCTGAGCACACGTTCAAACTCCTTTTCAGGGTTTGTTAAATTATCATCTTCCGGATCAATATGAGGATTTCGCACAGGGCGAATATAGGGGAGAAGCCTTAAATTGAAAAGAAAGTTGCGGGGATTGGTTACGGGTTGTTTATTGCGGGTTGCGGGTTGGAGATGTCTTGTGGGATGTCGGTGGTCCGTGGTCCGCGGTTTTGAATGATGGAAAACGAAAGCAAGACCCTGAAGGGGTCTAATATGCATTAGCCGGCAAAATGTCAATTGGTGTGCAAATATTTGATTGCAAAGGTTACGGGTTGTTTATTGCGGGTTGCGGGTTGGAGATGTCTTGTGGGATGTCGG
>JAZKEF010000003.1:0-132120 GCA_040387195.1 Bacteroidota bacterium | reverse complement strand
AAAATTAGACTTTTTGCCTATTTTTATCCAGTCCCATTTTCAGGGGAGCTTACAAATGCTTACCAAATCTTTAAGTTATTAAGTGAGGAGGGTGAGCAAAGCAAGTTATAAACTTGGAAGCATACACTGATTGAAGTAGCAAACTTCAATCAGCACCTTGCTCTGTGAAGTTTACAGCTTCACAGAAGGTACCCCTGCAAGTTTGCAACTTGCCATAACGCAAGACTATTGAGAGAATAAGCAAGTTACAAACTTGCATGCGTACAATGATTGAAGTTGCAAACTTCAATCAGCAGGGAGCAAACGGCAATCAACATGAAGCAAATTTTAATCTTCAAATCCAACGTAACACTTATCCATTATGTAAATTCTGCAACTCAAATAATTTGCGTACTATTTTTTCTGAGATAACTATTTGTTGCCCCCGAATACATCAGGAGCATAGTTCATGTATTCAGCACAATCATCATTTAAACCCCTATCAGGAACACCGGCCATATCCGGCCATGTTTATACATATAATTTTAAACCATTTAATTTTTATTCCCTATGGAAAACAAAGTTTCAGGACATGTCAGTCCCGACAATCACAACACGATTAACAGTGCTCTTCAGAGCATTCACGATCAACTCCCCTTTTTGGTGGAATTAGACCCTACCGAAGCGAAACGTTTAACACGGATGGAAGCAGGCCGCTATGATTTTGTGAGAAGAGCCCTTTTAATTGCTAAGGCAAATCCAATGCTGGCACCTCAGTTTTTTGAGATTGGAGAAATGGAAAAGGATATGGAACTTACTAAGGAGATGGATGCCATTTTGGTCCCGGTCGACAGATTACGCAAACAAGTGAGCGATACCCGCGATCAGGCAGGACATGAAGCTTATGTTGCGGCACGTGAGATTTACAATACCTGCAAGCGTGCCACTGTACAGGGTATTCCGGGTGCAAAAGTCGCATATGAAGAGCTCAAACAGATGTTTGAGGGGCAGGGCAGATATACCAAAGAACCCGAAGCTCCCAAACAGCCGTAAGGACGAATAGGATAGGTAACCACCTGATAATGTTTTAGAAATGACAAAATACGTTCAGGTGGTACCTGTTTTTAAATAGGTAAGAAGGTGTTTTAAAATAGGTAGCAACCTGAATTAAAATAGGTGGGGAGGTATTTTAAAACAGGATCAAACTGAATTAAAATAGGTGAGGAGGTATTTTAAAATAGAATCAAGCTGAATTAAAATAGGCGAGGAGGTGTTTTAAAATAGGATCAACCTGAATTAAAATAGGTGACGGGTATTCTAAAATAGGTTCAACCTGAATTAAAATAGGAAGAAGGTATTTTAAAATAGGATTGACCTGAATTAAGATAGCAAAAAGGTGTTTTAAAATAGGTTGAAACTAAATTAAAAAGGATATTAAGTCGAACCGGTTAATTAAAATCTTATCCGTTTGTACACGGGTAGTTAAGATTCCTGTAAATATATTGCAATCGTTTTCCTAAGGGGTTAGTTAAACTTGATTATTGGGGAAGCCTCGGTATTTAGTTACCGGGGCTTTTTTTATGTTGGAAAAAACAAGAGTGCAATGATTGAAGTTGCAAACTTCAACCAGCATAAACTATTTGTAATAGTTACTTTCCGATACAAAACTTACTGAAAATATTTCCCAGCAAATCCTCCGTAGTAATCTCCCCCGTAATCTCACCCAAATGAAAGATTGCTTTGCGGATATCCAGTGAAAGCAACTCACCGCTCATCTGCATCTCAATAGATTGAAGTACCTGCTCCAATGCATTCGATGCCTGTTGCAGCGCTTCGTAGTGACGGATATTACTCACCACAATGTCGTTTCCGCTTTTGTTGGTATGGATGAAGTCTCTGAGTTGTTCTATCAGCTCATCAATACCATGCTTATTCAAAGAAGAAATGTAAGTTATATCCAACCGTTGGTTGAGCGGAGTCGAAACCATCGGTTGGACGAGGTCGACTTTGTTTCCAATAGGAATAATGATTCTATTACCATTTGGGATCTGAGAGAGTTCTACCTCCAATTGTTCGGGTGTGGTGGTGCTGGCATCAAATACATACAAAACAAGTGATGCTTTGCCAATCGCATCAAAGGTGCGTTCAATACCAATGCTTTCAATGGTGTCTTCGGAGTGGCGGATGCCTGCAGTATCGATTAACCGGAACGTAACGCCATCCACCACAAATGATTCTTCAATGGTATCGCGGGTGGTGCCGGCTATATTGCTTACAATGGCTCTTTCTTCTTTGAGGAGGGCATTGAGCAGGGTAGATTTTCCCGCATTGGGCCTGCCTGCTATTACGGTGGGTACGCCATTCTTCAGCACATTGCCGTATTGAAAAGACTCCAGCAACGACTGAATAAGCACGTGAATATTTTTAACCAGGTTGTACAACTCACTTTTGCTGGCAAACTCCACATCCTCTTCCGCAAAATCAAGTTCCAGCTCAATGAGCGATGCGAAGTTGATGAGCTGTTCGCGCAGGTGTTGGATCTGGTGCGAATAACCTCCCCGCATTTGTTGCATGGCTGTTTGATGCGATGCAGCACTATCCGCAGCAATCAGGTCGGCAACAGCTTCTGCCTGCGAGAGGTCCAATTTTTTATTCAGAAAAGCACGTAAGGTAAACTCTCCGGGTTTGGCCAGACGTGCGCCTTTTTGCACCAGCAGTTCCAGTATTTTCTGAAGAATATAAGGTGAACCATGGCAACTCAGTTCAATGGTATCTTCCCCGGTATATGATTTCGGATTTCTGAAAACCGAAGCCAGTACTTCATCCAGCACCACATCACCCTGCATGATTTTTCCGAAATGCAGGGTATGTGAATCAGCCTGCTCTAAATTTTTGCCTTTAAAGATGCTGTTCACCAACGGAAACGTATTGTTGCCGCTGATGCGTATAACCCCGATGGCACCAATTCCTCCGGCTGTGGCCAGGGCACATATGGTATCATCCAGATCGGTTTTAAGGTAATGGTTCATGTGATGCAAAAGTATGATAATTGACGGTATCCTGTTGCTAATCACTATTACATTTTATATTCAGCGTTCTGCGGTTTTGCGGTTAAAAAGCAAACGACCTTAACCGCAGAACCACAAAAGGGAAGTCATAAAAAGAGGAGTTGCCATTTTGGTAACTCCTTTGATTCAATAGATCTGTGTATTCTGTTGCACATGATGGTGAATAGTGCTATGAAGGTTTCACACGAAGGCTCGAAGATGTAAGTTAAAGAAAGACACGAAGCAAAGTCTTCAGAAAGGTCTCATAAAGTATGATTACTTTGAAATTCCTTCTTCTTTGTGCCTTTCATCTTTCTTTTCTTCGAGCCTTTGTGTGAAATAAAAAAGCTAAAACCAGTTAAGATTTTACGCTGGATAGTTTGATGATTCCTATTTTATGGAACAGTCGCATAACCGGATACACCGGATCAAACTCCCACCATTTGGCGGCAAAGTTAGGCCTGGAACCTGCGTGGTGGTGGTTGTTCTGAAACAATTCTCCCAACATCAGAAAGTCGAAGATCAGTGTGTTTTTGGAGTGATCACCTTCGTTAAAGTTGGTGTATCCGTATTTGTGTCCGGCCCAGTTTACAATAGCACCATGAACAGGTCCTATTAAAAAGTGTACAGGCAATAACAGGTACATGCACCAGTGTGTTGCAAAAGCGGCATAAAATGCGATATACCCTAAACCAAACGCTATCCGTGTAGGCCAGGCATCGGCAATGCGGTCAATATTGGCGTACTCTGGAAAGTTGCGGTCAAATTTTTCTTCCACTTCCATCGTTCCGTGCAATACCCCGTTGTATACTTTGCGGGTATACATCATCATCGTGAATACTTCCTTAAAAAATACAGGAGAGTGCGGGTCTTTTTCGGTATCACTGTATGCGTGGTGCATGCGGTGCAAGATAGCATAAGCACGGGCATTCAGGTAAGATGAGCCTTGGGTAACCCACGAAAAGATGTACCAGAATTTTTCCCAACCTTTGGTGAGCGTAAACATTTTATGAGCGGAGTAACGGTGGAGGAAAAACGTTTGTCCGAAAAGAGATAAATACCAGTGTAAAACAAAAAATATAAAAATAGCCATGTGCGATTATAAAGTGTAATAGTTTGCGAAAGTAAGGTATTACAGGCAGACGGGAACTGATATGCATCAATTTTTGTTTTTACCCCAAGTCACTTCGAGTAAAACATTGGGGTGGCATAAGAGATTGAGTTTATATCGAGAAGCACGTGAGCATATTGCTTAAAAAGAGCCTGTTCTCGACACTGCAACGCACCTCCTTCGCCTGCTACTCGAACTGACTACTCCAAGTCACTTCGAGTAGGTCTTGGGATGGTTTGGGAGAGAGCCGTATCGAGAAGCGTGAGCATATTGCTTAATCAGAGCCTGTTCTCGATACACTGCAACGCACCTCCTTCGCCTGCTACTCGAACTGACTAGCCCCGGTACTTCCTCCGCGACTCAGCCTTTTGCAATTCTCTTTCCAGGATTAGCTTGGCGATGGTGGGTGCTATCAGTTTGGGATTGTTTTGTGCGAATGCTGCTTTCACTTTGGGTTCATTTACATCAATGCGGTACAAAATATTGAGCAGCTTTTCCATATCCTGCAATAGCAGGTGCATTACTACATTGGTTAAGGCCTCCGCCAGTTCCTCGTAGGTAGGGGAGGATTCAATCTCCACATATTTTTGGATGGATTGAATGGTATCGGGGAGCAGGGATTGATCTACCATGATGCATTGTTTTTGAGTCGCCCGAAATACAGATTCAGGCTATCATGTTGTTCAATGGGGAAAGGATTTTTTTCTGCATAAGATTTAACATATTCAATGCGTGCATCCAATTCGGGATGGGTGCTCAACGCTTCATATGTTGTTGCTGTTTCTTGTTCTTTGAGTTGCTCAAACAACTTGATCATTCCTTCAGGTGATAGGTGATTGCGTTTCAGGATTTCGAGTCCGTTGGCATCTGCTTCGTGCTCCAGGTCTCTCGAATACTTGAGTGTGCGCAGGTTTTCAGTATTGCGCAATACAATCGAGGCGATACCATTTGCATCGCTCAGCACCATTGAAATGAATACATAACCGGCCACGTTCCTGAACATATTACGGGTAGCGTGTTTCAGTTCAATATGCGAATATTCATGTGCCAGCAATGCCGCAAGCGCTTCGGGTTCGTTTATTTCTTTGAGCAGGGCATCATACACCACAATGCCACCACCCGGTACAGCAAATGCATTCACAATGGTGTCCTTTACTACCGTAATTCTTACAGGGTATTCGCTCTCAATATGGAGTTGCCGGAAAAAGTTATTGATGGCTGTTGTCTTGGCAGAGTCGATGGTTGATGATGCCAGTATGGAACTATACATCCGGTCTCCGAGTGAGATCTCCAGATCCTTCGGGAAATTCTGTGCGATCTTATCGGCAGCATAAGGCAGCACATACAAATAGGATAATACCAATACAGTCAGGATCCCTGCAATGAGCAATACCACTTTTCTTCCCGTACGCCCCGGCCCCTGAGCGGAGCCGAAGGGAAGGGGGCTGCGTTTTTGTTTCTTTTGTTTAAACAGCGAACGATATTCGGCTATGGCACGTTGATCTGTAATCTCCAGTTGTTTGTATGGAACACCTGCACCATTCCTCAAGGTAATGATGGACGATGACACTTGTTTTTCAATCAGCGAAGGTTGCAGCCATTGCTCTTGCCGGAAGATGCCTTCTTCATCGGTATAACTAATGGAGACCCCGACTTCCGATAAGCTGATGTCGACAGTAAAAGGTTGGGATGAGAGTCCGTTCTCATATCGTGCTTTATAACTCAATTGCATAGTATATGGTAAATAACAGGCGCTAGATTAGGTTTAGGAGCAGGGATGATACTGAATCCAATACCCATTAACCTAAATCCGCATTGCTTTCGGCCGAAGGTAAAAGAATACTTTGGAATGTTAAAGCTAGCTTGATAATCAATGCTTTCAGGGTCTAAATAAATCTGCTGTTTCGTTCGGTACACAGTAAATATTTATGTAATATTGCACCGCTTTTATCACCAAATTCACTCTTTTGAGTTTCGTGATCAACAATTCGAAATTAACATTTTCACCGATATGACATTTGATTTAGACATGATCAAAGCTGTATACGCCCGCATGGGAGAGCGTATCGAAGCAGCCAGAAAAGTAACCAACAAACCATTAACCCTTACCGAAAAAATATTGTACAGTCACTTAACCGAAGGTGCAGCCTCAAGGGCATATGCACGCGGTAACGACTATGTGGATTTTGGTCCCGACAGAGTTGCCATGCAGGATGCAACGGCTCAAATGGCTTTGCTTCAGTTTATGCAGGCCGGTCGCCCTAAGGTTGCCGTACCTTCTACTGTTCACTGTGATCACTTGATTACGGCTAAGCTGGGTGCCAAGACGGATTTGCAGGTTGCCAATACCGAAAGCAAAGAGGTATATGATTTCCTTGCTTCGGTTTCAAATAAATATGGCATTGGTTTCTGGAAGCCGGGTGCAGGAATTATTCACCAGGTGGTATTGGAAAATTATGCTTTCCCCGGAGGAATGATGATTGGTACGGATTCGCACACGGTAAATGCTGGCGGATTGGGAATGGTAGCGATCGGTGTAGGTGGAGCAGATGCATGTGATGTGATGGCAGGCTTACCCTGGGAGCTTAAATTCCCGAAACTGATCGGTGTGAAATTAACCGGTAAATTGAACGGATGGGTTTCACCGAAAGATGTGATTTTAAAAGTTGCAGGGATCCTTACCGTAAAAGGCGGAACAGGTGCAATTGTGGAATATTTTGGTGATGGAGCTACTTCGATGAGTTGCACCGGTAAAGGAACCATTTGTAATATGGGTGCCGAAATCGGAGCTACTACATCAACATTTGGTTATGACGAAAGCATGGAGCGTTACCTGCGCGCCACTGGACGTGCAGATGTTGCAGATGCGGCAAATGCTGTAAAACACAATTTAACCGGAGACCCTGAAGTATATGCAAACCCTGAAGCGTACTTCGATCAGATTATTGAAATTAACCTGAGCGAAATGGAGCCATACTTAAACGGTCCGTTTACTCCGGATTTAGCTACTCCTGTTTCGAAAATGAAAGAAGAAGCAGCTAAAAATAACTGGCCTGTAAAAGTTGAATGGGGACTGATCGGTTCTTGTACCAACTCTTCATACGAAGACTTGAGCCGTGCCGCATCCATTGCCAAACAAGCTGTCGCCAAAGGTTTGGTAACCAAAGCAGAGTTTGGAATTAACCCGGGTTCGGAGCAGGTACGCTACACTGCCGATCGTGATGGGTTGATCAAATCATTTACAGATTTAAATGCTACCATCTTCACCAATGCCTGCGGTCCTTGTATCGGAATGTGGGATCGTGTGGGTGCTGAAAAGGCAGAGAAAAATACAATCGTTCACTCGTTCAACAGAAACTTCGCCAAACGTGCGGATGGAAATCCAAATACATTTGCATTTGTTGCATCACCTGAAATGGTTGCTGCCATTGCCATTGCTGGTGATCTTTCTTTCAACCCGATTACCGATACATTGATCAACAACAAAGGGGAGGCTGTAAAGCTGGATCCTCCGGTGGGTGATGAATTGCCAAATAGAGGTTTTGCGGTTGAGGATGCCGGATTTATTGCACCTGCTGCCGATGGTAGCGGAGTGCAGGTAGCAGTATCGCCAACATCAGATCGTTTGCAATTATTGGATCCGTTTGCAGCTTGGGAAGGTACAGACCTGAAAGGGTTAAAACTCCTCATCAAAGCAAAAGGAAAATGTACAACTGATCATATTTCGATGGCTGGTCCATGGTTAAAATACCGTGGTCACCTCGATAACATCTCAAACAATATGCTGATTGGTGCGGTGAATTTCTTCAACGAAAAAACCGACAACGTAAGAAACCAACTATCGGGTGAATATGAATCAGTGCCAAAAGTGCAACGTGCATACAAAGCGCATGATATCGGAAGTGTGGTAGTAGGAGATGAGAACTACGGTGAAGGTTCGTCACGCGAGCATGCAGCCATGGAACCACGTCACCTGGGTGTACGCGCTGTATTGGTAAAATCATTCGCACGGATTCACGAAACCAACTTGAAAAAACAAGGAATGTTGGCATTAACATTCAATGATAAAAACGACTACGAAAAAATTCAGGAAAATGATATCATCGATATTCTCGGTTTAACATCATTCGCTCCAAACAGACCATTAACATTGGTATTGCACCATATTGACGGAAACAAGGAAGAGATTAGTGTAAACCATACCTACAACGAACAACAAATTGAATGGTTCAATGCAGGAGGAGCTTTGAACATCATCAGAGCAAGTGTAGGAAAATAGTCAGTAAATAATTTCAGTATAGAAAGGCGGTCTTCGGATCGCCTTTTTTTATTTGTTGATCTCTCATACATTTGGATCATGAAAAAATTAGCCCTCATCAGTTTGTTTGTATTCCTGGGAGTATCAAAGTATGCTAAGGCGCAAACCAAACAAACTGATACAACCAGGATTGTTCCTGTTGTTACATTTGCAGAACAAATGCCGGAGTTTGATGGCGATATGTATCAGTATATAGCAAAGAACATAAGGTATCCGGCTAAAGCCAAAGAAACAGGAATTCAGGGAAGGGTAATTGCTCAATTTGTGGTTACCGGTGAAGGAGAAATTACACAAATAGAGATCTTAAAAACTCCCGATGAATTGTTAAGCAATGAGGTGATCCGGTTAATCGGAACAATGCCGGTATGGCGTCCGGGCAAACAAAATGGTAAACCAATCAGTGTAAGGTACACCCTTCCGGTTCTATTCAAGTTATAGCATTGAATTACCTGCTATAACGTCACAAACCGAAAGGCGTTGATCAGCGAATCATCCTTAATGCTATTTCCCTTGCTGTTATTGATCGGCTCATCTTTTTCTTTGATACGCACAATATTTACATCGCTGATAACCGGCAGACTTGCGTCTCCGGTCGGAACTGATGAATAGTCTTTATGCGATCTGTTTTCACCACGGGTATGCTGGCGTTGTTGTTTGCGTTCATATTCAATGTATACCGTGTCGTGAATTTTTTCTCCCGGTACTTCTTTTTCTACAAAAACGGTATCCAACTGGGTTATATAGGAAGTACGCACTACCTGATTTTTATTGGCAAGCATAAATACCATCCATCCTCCTCCCAATAATAAAAACAAGGAGGCCACTTTCCATAATGCAATAGGTTTGTTCCAAACAATGGTTGGTTCGTGCTGTTGTTTTGCCTCAGCCTTTTTGAGAAGCTGCTGCAGGTATTCAGGTTTGACCGGTGTTGATTTTTCTTCCGCAAAAAACTGTCGCGATACAACAGATGCTTTGCGCATGGATGCATAGGTTGGCTCATCCATAACAGCCAACACGCTGGACTGTTCTTCCGGGTTTAACGCTTGAAAATCCTTTTGGTTCAAAAGGTCAAACAAATGATCGGGTATATGTTCCATAATTAGTTTGTGTTGGTAAAAGGTGTTAATTGATCTGAAATTTTTTTGAGCATGTAATAGATGCATGACTTAACACTGCCTTCCGGTATGCTCAGGATGGAGGCAATTTCTTTCAGGTTGAGTTCATGTTCAAACCGGAAAATGAATACTGCTTTTTCTTTTTCCGAAAAGTCTTTAAAAACAGCATTCACCTGTGATTTGATAAGCTTCATATCCATGGTGGAATGTTGCGTGAATTGTTCCTGCACTTCATAATGTTCCTGCAGCAAACGATCCCGGTTTTGTTCATTGCGTATGGCATTTAAACATAGGTTATGCGCAATCGTAAAAACCCATGTCGAGAATTTTTGTTCTGCATCAAATGCATGAGGTTTCTCAATGATTTTAATAAACACTTCCTGCACCAAGTCTTCTGCAGCAGTTCTGTTGGTAAGCATCCGTGCACTGAATGAAGTAAGCTTTGAAGCATACCTCTTATGTAGTTCTTCTATTACTGTTCCATCCATATGCACAGATAGCAGCTTCATCAGCTGCTCATCCGTATGGTGTTTATATGTCCGGTGGAATAACTTCACCTTAGTTGTTCAGGTAGGTTAAGGTGTTTTGTTCTTCGGGTGTACCTTTTATGATAAACAAGATTTTCTTTTTCATCCAATCCATGTGGATGGCATCTCCTGATGTTTTATAATGGTCATATAATTTAATCATTGGAACAATGTAGTTGTTGAGGCAATGCTTCGACCAGTAAACTGAAATATCCTGGTAAAAAGGTTTGTCTATATAATCCAGCGTGTATACCTGCTCAAAATTTTTCTTCATCAATGCAATATTGTCAAGGGTTATGGGGCTATATTCATAGGCCAGTCCTGTTAGGTAAAGTTGATCCGCAATAGGTTTGGTAAGTTCATCATCGCCTGTTAGTGCAAGGTATACTGGATATTTTTTGTTGTTAGCGGCCAAATGTTTCACCAGTTCATTTTTATACCTGTTGCAGGAAGCTACTGTTGTATCTTTCAGACTGTTTGTAGCTGTTACGGGCCATTTTGCAATCCCCAGTTCCTTAAACACTTTTTCGCGGTATACATCAATATTCAACAGGGAAGTATTAATAACAGTTACATCCCTTCGGATCCCTTGAGATTGTAGAATCCATGCAGGATAAGTGTCGTTATCGCCTTGGGTAATGAGAATGGCATTGGGTTTTAAACCCGCAAGTACATTGTGATTATAATAAAGCAATCCCGGTGACGACATAGGTGAAGCATACCATTTTTGCGCATACAAATCTCTTTTGGCAATATCCCGTTCAATTTCCGCCCAGGTAAGCACATCGCTGATAAGTTCCATTCTGTCGGGCCCCAGTTGAGCTGCTTTTTTCAAATACGGAAGGTAGTGTTCGTAATCATTGCCACCATTCATCCATTTGCACAAATTGAACTCAAAAGATTGCGGAACAGCTTTTTCCATTTCATTCACCAGGTTCGCTAAAACAGCGGCTTTCTCCATGTGTGTGCGCTTATCGGTGGTATCTAAGCGTATTTGATTTCGTGTGGCCCGGTAATAATTGTACCACGCATATCCGTTAGTGGGGTTTTTATCCAATTCGGCCTTCCACAAAACAATTTGCTGCGCATACCATGCATTCGGTTTTTTCTCGATAGCAAATCCATGCACATGTTGCGGTTGTTGCGCATGTATAAGGCCGGTGGTCAATAGTAGCAAAAGACACAAGGAAGCAATTTGTACTCTCATAAGTATTGGATTTGGGTATTATACCCCTGTTTAGCCAAAAGGTTCAAATACGCAAATAGACGTATGGTCTGGTTAACGAGCGAGTGTTACATTTGATTATTAATATAAACTTAATAATATGAAAAAATTACTACTCTTAATTGCGGTTGTTTCAACCCTGAACGTACTTGGCCAAACCAAATGGATTAAGGTTAACTCCCGTGTTGGCGGCACAATGATTAAATACAGTTTGTATCAAAAACAAACAGACAATTCGTATGCACTGATTAAGACAAAGGACGAAGACAGTGGAATGTGGACTTTTGATAGTCTGAGTACCGGCATGTATAGGTTACATGCAAGTATGGATTACGCCAAATACATTCCAACCTGGCACCCTATGAAGGCAATTTGGGATGAAGCGATGGATATTGACCTTACAGCAAAAGATACAGCTCTGTGTGACGAAGGGATGTTGCCAAACCCGTCATTTTCAGGTCCGGCTGCTATTAATGGGGAGTTAAGTGAAGGAATGCTGAAAACGGCCGGAGATCCATTGAAAAATGTACGTGTAGTAATTAAAACCGCAGCTGGAGCTTTTGTGAAAATGACAAGCACCAATGATTCGGGGAAATTTACCGCGGCTAATTTGCCGGTAGGAACGTATAAAATTTTGGTGGATATGATTAATATACCTACTGCCAACGCTAAAACAGTGGTATTGGACAGTTCAAACCTGAATGCAACGGTTGATTTAACGGTAAACTCAACGGGTACGGTGAACACCGGCATCCTGAATGTGACCCAAACCGGTACCGGAGACTTGGTTTTATATCCGAACCCTGCAACCGATTTTGTGACGGTAAACTCAGCCGATAACGTACTCATTGCTATTTATAACATCACTGGAACGCTTGTTGCAGAAGAATACCTGAATCAGTTTAAACAGCTTTCCATTAGTGATTTACCCAATGGAATGTATGTTGTTTCGATGGTAACAAATGGTGCTGTAACAACACAAAGATTGCTCAAACAATAAGGATACAAAGACCTCTACTGTGATAAAAATGCCTCGCTGAAAAGTGGGGTATTTTTTTGCTGATTGTTTCCTACATTGCCATAAATAAATAAGCCTATGTATTATTCATCAGCATCATCATCTCAGCGTACACCAATTAAAGAGAACAGAATCCTTCAACTATTTTTACTTGTTTTTGCAATCTGCTGGATAGGAACATTTATCAATACAACGGATAAGGTAAACTGGTATATAGAGAATATACTTACCCTTATCTTTATGGTTGGCTTAATATATTCATATCGTAAGTTTGTTTTCAGTGATTTAAGCTATACACTTATTTTTGCATTCATGCTGTTGCATGTATATGGTTCTGAATATACTTATGCCGAAAACCCAGCTGGGTATTGGCTGAAGGATACGTTTGGCTTAGCCCGAAACCAGTACGACCGGATTGTACATTTTTCCTTCGGTTTTCTTTTAACTTACCCGTTAATGGATTATTTTAAGAACTGGTTTAAATGGCCGGTTTGGGTTTGTTTTGTACTACCTGTTGAAATCACCATGAGTTTTAGTGGTCTTTATGAAATTATAGAGTGGCTTGTGGCAGATGTTTTTTTTAAGGAACAAGGAACAGCATATTTAGGAACGCAAGGAGATATTTGGGATGCTCAAAAAGATATGGCGCTGGCATTCTTTGGCGCGGTGCTTTCAATGTTTTTTACCTATATGGGTATTAAACTCGTCAAACGTAGATAAAATTCCACAAAAAAGGTCGGCTCATCTATATGGGCCGACCTTTTTTGTGTTAAGAATCTTCTATTTCGAAGAAACCATTTTATCAGCCATTTTCACAGCTTCGTAGGCATTGATGATTGCACCTGTTTGGCACAATTCAGCCATTTTAACCTTACGTTTTGCAGTACCCGGTAAGAATACTTTGCCTTTAACTTTTACTGCAGATTGCATCAGGATTTCTTTTACCTGAGTAGCTGTTAGAGTAGGGTAGTATGAACGAAGCAAAGCAGCAACACCTGCAGTTACTGGTGCAGCCATACTGGTTCCGTTAAAGCTTGCATATTTTGAGTCGGGGGTAGTTGAGTAGATATCAACCCCCGGAGCAAATACATCCACATTTTGAACACCATAGTTTGAGAAGTTGGCGGTAACGGTTTTACCTTTTTTCCAACTGGAAGCACCTATTTCCATCCAGGTAGAAGCTGTACCACTATTATTGGCGTATGTATCTCTTGGGAAATTATTGGTTGTATCGGTATTTCTGCCATCATTCCCTGCAGCATGCACAAGTAGTACATCTTTACTCACGGCATATTTTACAGCCTCATCAACAGCAGTTTTATTAGGAGAATAACTTTTGCCAAAACTCATATTGATAACCTTAGCTCCGTTATCAACTGCATAGCGGATACCATTGGCAATATCCTTATCGCGTTCATCACCATTAGGTACTACACGTACAACCATAATTTTCACATTATCGGCTACACCCTTCATTCCTTTATTATTGTTACGAACACCGGCAATAATACCTGCCACATGGGTTCCGTGGTCGCCACTTGGTCCTTCGTAATGATTGTTTCCGTAATATTTTTCGGTTACATCATTGTAGTTATCCCCAACCAGTTTACGGGAATCCAAATCCTCATTTAAATGAACGTTCAGTTCTGAACTAAAATGTCCTATCGCTCCATTGAGCTGTGTTTTGATTGCACCCAATGGAATTTTGTTTTTGGTTGCAATGGTTACTACCTGTTTCTCCATCGGATTGGCTGGTGTAAAAGCCTTCAGCTGATCGGCAGTAGGATTCTCAGTACCAATAGATTTGATAACACCATCAACACTTTTAATGAGCTCGGTGTAAAGTGCAAGGTTAGATTGAGATCTTTTTTTACGTTTCTCAAAATCAGCCTTTACCTTTAGATACTCATCATATTCTGCTCCTGTTTTGGCAGTACTTCCATTGTATTTTTCACTTAATTGCTTGTATACACGGGTTAATTCAAGATTATCATCGTTTACATCTTCCGTTTTTCCACCAATAAAATTCCAGCCATTCACATCATCGATATAGCCGTTTTTATCATCATCAATATTGTTATTTGGGATCTCACCCTGGTTTACCCAGATTACAGGAGCCAGGTCTTCATGGTCAACCTCTGTTCCGCCATCAATTACGGCTACAATTACCGGGGTTGATTTTTTGTCTTTTAATAACTCATTGTAAGCACGTTCGGTACTTACTCCGGGAACCTTGTCTTTTTTCAGGTCAAGGTTAAACCAATTTTCAGGTGCCGCTTTCTGAGCAAATACCACTAGGGTCTGGCTCAAAACAAAGGCTGCAAGGATTAGCTTTTTCATGTACGTTTTTTTTGTGAAGATATAAAATGAATGTGATTTTGCTGAATGGGTTTACATAAATGGATATGTGGGCGGTTGAATGTTGGGTTACGGTCTTTAACGGTAATAAAGTTAAAGAATGGTATATACAAGTTTAGGAGGCCTCCCTATAATGGCCTTTCCATCTTTTACCACTATAGGACGTTCAATTAAGATCGGATGTCGCGAAAGTATTACAATCCACTCATCATCAGTATAATGTGTGTCATTGAACTGCTCAAGGTATATAGGTTCATTTTTCCGCACCAACTGCTCAGGAGCGATACCCAGTTGAGCTATTAATTGGGTGAGTTCGGTTATACCGGGTGGATTGTTCACATAATCGATGATGGTTACCTCCTCATACGTTTCCTCCAAAATAGACAATGTTTCGCAGCTTTTGGAACATGACGGATTGTGGTAAATAATGGTTTTCATACTGTAATATTAACGCAATTGGCATAAAACGAAAAGCCCCCTTGCGGGGGCCTTTCTAGCCTATGAAACAAATTGCACCTCTACTCATAGATGCAAACTCTTAAGTCAACTGTTATGATAATTGTACGTACAAATATCGTGTTTTATTATGCATGCATACAATTTCTTGTATCATAATTCTGTAAAATGATGAATTCCTCGGCAAAAAAATGATAAACCCCCTTGCGGGGGTCTATCTAGCCTATGAAACAAATTGCACCTCTACTCATAGATGCAAACTCTTAAGTCACTTTAACATATTCTTATCAAGTACAACAATACAAAATTGTATTTGTTTTTGCTACTTATATAAGAATTATATGAAGTAAAATTACCAAACAGCCATCTGTTTCGCAATTCAAATAATATGACTTTTGTCATACCGCATGTAATGAATTGAATCAGAGAACTAACGGAATTGTTCATACAAACAAAACTTTAAAGAACGAAGATTGAACAATAATCAGGGTGTTCAACCTATATTGTGGAGGTTATTCTACAATATTGTGTGGAATGACCTCTACAGTGCTTTCTTCCAATGTGTGCTCAAACTTATGCTTTGGTTTAATACCTAGGCGTAGTTTTAGGTTTTCAGTTAGGTAAAGCATTACAGGAACCAATACCAATGTTAATATGGTTGCAAAACCCAGACCAAAAATCATTGTCCATGATAATGGTCCCCAGAAAGCAACACTGTCTCCTCCAAAGAAGATGTGAGGGTTACCTGTTTGGAATAACAACTCGAAATCGATGTTTAACCCAACTGCAAGTGGAATTAATCCAAGCATGGTTGCTGTTGCAGTTAGTAACACCGGAGTCATACGTGTACGACCGGCTTCTATAATTGCTTCACGTAACGGCATACCTTCAGCTATTAATATTTCAGTGAACTCCACCAATAATATACCATTCCTCACCACAATACCAGCCAGGGCAATAATACCTACACCGGTCATGATGATTGAGATTTCCATATTGAAGATGGAGAAACCCAAGAACACACCAATGAGAGAAAGCAGAATTTCACTTAAGATAATAATTGGTTTAGAGAGTGAGTTAAACTGAGTAACCAAAATAAGGAAGATTAAGCCCAATGATGATAACAATGCACCACCCAAAAACGCCCCCGTTTCTGCTTGCTCTTCTTGCTCTCCACCCATTTTTACAGTAACCCCTTGCGGAAGATCATAACGTGCTAACGCTTTGTCAATTTTACCTACAATCTCATTTGCATTAAATCCTGTTAATACATTTGATGAAAGCGTAATGATTGGTTTTTCATTGTAACGTTTAATACCACCGAATGTATTTCCGTAACGTACAGTTGCAACTGATGATAAAGGAATCTGGCGAATTTGTCCGCCCATGTTCATATCTCTGAAAATTATTTTCAGGTTCATCAATGCGCTGATATTATTACGCTGGTTTTCCTGGTAACGAATCTGAATTGGGTATTCGTCATTGGCATCTTTTAATTTACTCGGATCATCCAAACCAAAAATGGCGTTACGCAACTGCATTCCGATTTGCGCTGTGCTGATACCTTCCCGGTTTGCACGTTCCCGGTCTACTTCAACTACAATTTCGGGTTTGCTCGATTGCACATCCGATTTTAATTCTTCAACACCGGGTATTCCCAACGAATCTAAATAACGTTTAATATCAGCTCCAACCTCAACCAATTGGTTAATATCATCACCTTTGATATCTACTGCAATTGGTTTACCGGTTGGCGGACCATTGCTTTCCTGATCAACAATAACCTCAACTCCTGCAAGACCTTTGGTGGCTTCACGGATTTTATCCAGATAAGGACGGGTTGATTCTCCATTACGGTGTGCAAAGGATACAAATGCAACAGTTACTTTTCCTAAATGCGGAGTTGCACTGAAGTTATATTCAAACTGAGAAGGATCGTTTGCTCCAACAGCTACGTTTGCAATGATTGATTCTACAATAGGGTTATCCTTACCCATTACTTTATATACCCTGTCTTCCACAATTTGTGTAATGGAGTCAGTATAAGCTGCGGATGTACCTGTAGGCAACGTAATATAAGTGTATACAAAGTTTGGATCCGATTTAGGGAAAAATACTACACTTGGTGAAACGATTGCGGTGAAAACAAATGTAAAAATGAATAATACCACGGTTCCAACTATCATCCATCTTGGACGATTTTTTTGCAATACCCATTCCATAATTCCTTTGTAAAAGTCCTGAACTTTTGGCCATTTTACTTCCTGGAAATTTTTAATCCACTTCCACAATACAAAACGATTCAATGAGTACAAACCAAACATTACCACCATGAAGTTTCCGGTACCGAAGTTGCCCATCAGGTAAGATAACAATGCAACTACAGCGAAAATGATTGCGGTAATTTTATAGCCCTTTTTATTGGATCTTACTTTGTCTTCTTCTTCATGTGTTTTCATAAATTGAACAGCAAATACAGGGTTGATGATATATGCTACAACCAGCGATGCCAATAATGTAATGATTAATGTAACCGGTAAAAAGTACATGAACTTACCAATTACACCTTGCCAAAACAGAAGCGGAACAAATGGAGCAAGGGTGGTCATTGTACCGGCAAATACAGGCACAAACACTTCACCGGCAGCTACCTTAGCAGCCTTTTTGATGGGGACTTTCCCGTTGGCAAAAATCCTGTGCGTATTTTCGATTACCACAATAGCATCATCCACCACAATTCCGAGTGCGAGTAAGAAAGAGAACAATACAATAAAGTTCAGCTTAAACCCAATCATCGGGAAAACCATGAACGCTACCGCACACGATAAAGGAACTGACATTGCAACGAAAATTGCATTGGTTGCTCCCATAAAAAACATCAGGATAACGGTAACCAACACAAATCCGATAATGATGGTATTGATCATATCATGAAGTGTGGTACGAGTTTCAGATGATTGGTCGCCCGTAATCGTGATTTTTACACCTTCAGGAAAAACATCACTTTCGTATCTTTTGGTGATGGCAGAAATTTTATCAGACGCTTCAATTAAGTTCTCACCACTCTTTTTGATGACATTGAGCGTGATTACATTGTTGTGTTCCAAACGGGCATAACTTTCTTTTTCTTTAAACGCGTCCTTTACTTCTGCAATATCTTTTAAGTATACTGTAGCACCTGTTTGTCCACGGATAACGATGTCGCCAATCTTGTTTGCGTCTTTGTATTCACCTTTAACACTGATGGAACGTTTTAAACCTTCCATATCTACAAGCCCGCCACTAACGGTCATGTTTTCATATTGAATGGCTCCTCTGATATCAGCTAATGTAATATGTGCAACTTCTGCTTTATACATATCTACATTTACCTGAATTTCTCTTTCGAGTTCACCCGACATACGGGCTTCCGTAATTTCTTTTAATCCTTCTATATCATCCTGCAGCTGGTCTGCAAATTTTTTCATCTTATCCAACGGTAAATTACCGCTGATATGAACCTGCATGATCGGGAACTGGGAAGCATCAATATCTGTTACCTGAGGGTCCTGCGGTAAATTATCGGGCAAATCATTTTTTGATTTACTTACAGCATCTTTAACACGTTGTAGTGCTAAATCTACATTCTGATCAGTGTTGAACTCAACATTGATTACTGAAAAATCCTGAACGGAATTACTCTTGATCTTTTTGACACCGGTGATGGTTGCCAGTTGTTTCTCCAGTTGTTTGGTAACCAGTTTCTCCATGTCATTGGGAGCAGTTCCCGGATATACTGTGGTTACAAGGATACTTGGGAATTTGACCTCAGGGAATTGCTCCTTGGGCAAACTATTATAGGTGAATAATCCCACCAGGGTAATGATAACGGTAAGTATGAATATACTGGTTTTGTTATCGATACTCCAGTTGGATATAAAAAATCCTTTGTTTGAATCTTGCATAATAAGTTATATTAAATAGGTTAACTATTAATTATAGTTTAACAACTTGGCCATCGGTTAAATCCTGGAATCCGATGGAGATGACGTTATCTCCTTCATTTAAGCCCGATAATATTTCGCTCAAACCGTTGTATTGTTTACCCACTTTAACGGTGGTTTTTTTGGCAATCAATTTGTCTCCCTGTTTAACGGCAACAAATATGATGTCTTCTCCATCTATCTGCTGGATTGCGTTGATTGGAACCACAATGGCGGCTGCATTTTTGTAATCAATTACTTTTAATTCGGCAACCATGTTCGGATGTAAATCATTGTCATTTGGAAGGTTTACCTCTACATTAAAAGTACGGGTCATCGGATTGATGGTTTTAGATGAATAGCTAACCTTTGCCGAAATTGTTTTTTGAATATCAGGGAATGTAATACTGGCTGCATCACCAGTTTTAACAAGATTTGAATAAGCTTCAGATAGATCAGCTTTTACTTTTAATGCATCAGGGTTAACCACGGTAACACAAGGAATACCAGGGGCTACATTCTGACCGGTTTTGATTGAAACCTCATCAACTGTTCCATTAAAATCAGCTTTAATGTAATACATGTCTAAACCTTCTTTTGCAGCATCCATTTGTTTTTCCAAACCTTCTTTTTGGTTTTTAGCTTGCAGGAATTCTATTTCACTTCCTACTTTCTGATCCCATAATTCTTTGCGTTTTTCGTAAAGTAGTTTTACCAGTTCGTATTGTTTTTTCAATGCTTCCAATTGCGCTTTCGACATTTTAGTGTCAAGTTCTGCCAGGATTGTTCCTTTGCTTACATGTTGTCCAACTTTTACATTGATTTTAGTTACCACACTAGGTACTTTTGCACTGTAGGTAATGTTTTCATCACCATCAACGCGACCTTGTACATCAATTGCGTGAATAAAATTTTGTTTGGTAACTGCAGTAAGTGCAATCACTTTTGAGCGGTCTTCCTCTTTTGGTAAACTATCACCCATTGCAAGAATTTCATCCTGAAGGGTGGCAATTTGAGCAGTAATTTCTGCTTGTTGTGTTTTGAGTTGCTCAAGTTGAGCTTTTTTCTCCTCAGCTGATCCGGATCCACCACATGCAGCTAAAAATCCTGCAAGGACAACTGTAGCGATAATGATTGTTATGTTTTTCATAAGTGGTATATTCTAGTATTATTTTATTAATTATTTAATATCGCCAGTGGCTTGACGCAATTCAAGTTGTGCCACGAAATAGTCGTTTATTGTAGTCAGAAAATTCACCCGTGCTGTTTCCAAATCAGCAAGTGATGTGGCTAGTTCGATGCTTGAGCCAACACCATTTTTTAATTTAACCTGGGTGTTTTTATATACATCTTCTGCAAGCTCAAGATTCTTTCTTTGAATCTCAACCTGCTCTGCAGAGCGACTATATTTCAGTCGGGCCTGAGCTACTTGTTGCTCCATTGCATTTTCAAAATTCTTTCTGTCGTTTTCAAGTTTTTGAATAGCGATTTTGGATTGTTGAATCTGTGCAGATTTGCGAAGTCCGTCAAATATGGGAACCTGAAGATTGAGCCCCCAGAACGTTCCAGGATACCATGTTTTCCCCAATTCACTAAAGCTTTGACCGAATGAATTTTGCTGATGGGTTGCAGAGATACTCAGACTTGGAGCATAACCGTATTGGTATCTTTTTTTATCAAGAGTGTTCAGGCTAATGCTTTGTTCTAAAAGTTGGTATTCAGCACGTTTGCTATAATCAAGCTTAGTTTCAACCAAGGCTGTTTGAGTTTTGGTGTACATCGTTTGAAGGTCATCTGAAAGGGTGATGCTATCATTTACATTCATTCCCATTTGAAGTTTTAGAACCATCATTGTAATAATGTAACCATCCTGCGTACGTAATTTCTGAAGATTTAAGTTACTGTACTGTATAGAAGCTCTGTCGAAAGATGTTTTATCAAGTAATCCTACTTTATAAGCAGCTTCTGATTCACTTACCGCTTGTTTCAACGTTTGAAGGTTGCGGTCAATTAACTCCAAATTGGTTTTAAGTGACAACGCTCCGTAATAAGCTTTCGAAACATTTACTTCGGTTTCAATAGAATTCCTGTTTTGATTGACTTTAGCCAGCTGCACATATTCCCTAGAAGCTTTAACTCCCATCAGAAATCCACCGTCAAATAATAGTTGACTTGCTGTGATTGACCCTGCAGCGCTGTATTTAGCTCCGAATTGGGCCGGAAATACACCAACGGGTGGTGCCGGGGTTGATGGGCTTATTAAACCGTATTGTATCAATGATCCATATATGGCAGGTGAAATGAAATCAGGTAAGGCCATACTTGGAATCGTGATGTTGTGCGTGTAATTCGCACCTGCATTAACCTGTGGTAATCCGGATGCAAGTATTTCTTTTACCTTTTTTTCGGAAGAAGAGATGTCTAGTTGGCCATTTTTTAAGGCAAGGTTATTTTTCTTGGCATACTCAACTGCCTGCTGTAGCGAAAAACTTTGTATGGATTTTTCCTGTGCGAAGAGTTGCACACTGAGTAATGTACAAACAAGTAAATAAATGGTTCGCTTCATAATTTATTGTGGTTGGTTTAATAGTTTGTCTAATTGTTTAAGTCCTTTTTCGGTGAGGATACCGTGCAAATGATATGTCATCAGTTCTTTGTGAACGATATTAAAATTGCGCTCTTCTTTCTGGTAGTTTTCAGGGTTTACCATAAATTGGATCATGTGAACATAATGCAGGGCAATAATCCGTTCGTTCAGCTCTTTGCGGTAAAGGCCTTTTGATTTTCCCTGTTGCAGATTTTGCAGTACTTGTCCGTAAATGAAATCTTTGCTGTAGAGTTCAATTTTATCCCACGCCTCTTTAAAGTATTTTTTGAGATCAAACAATACAGCCGGATTGATGTGTTTTTCTTCACTGCTGAAATTGTTGCTTATAGCCAGTAAATAGGCAATCGGATCTTTTTCGGATGCGTCAAGTTCCAAACAAAATGCCTTTTCCTCACTCAGGTGATTTTCAACTGCCTGATTCACCAGGTCGTTTTTATCGGTAAAGTATTGGTACAGCGTTTTCTTGGAAATGCCTAATTCCCTGGATATATCATCCATGGTAATACTCTTAAAACCATAACGCAAAAACAGCATTTCGGCTCCGTTAAGTATTTTCAATTTTGATTCTTCCATTGTTCTTTTTCTAAAATCGGGCTCAAAGGTAAGAACGTTTTTGATATTGGAAACGTTTTTTGGATAAAAAGTTTCCAGTGTTTCAAAAGTGTCGGTAAACGGAGCGAACAAATCGGTGAGTGACAAAGCAGGATATGGTTCATAGAGTATAGTTCACGGTTCATAGTATGGACTATTGTTAACAACAGGGAGTTCTAGTAGCAAGCGTGGCGTACATTGAGAACTTTTTTAATCAAAGAACTATCCAGGTGCCAACAGCTAACAGCAAATAGCCGATAGCGTAATTAATGTTTGTCAAATTGAGGGTAAATGCGCTAATTGCAACACCAAGCAACTACAGGAAATGAAATATCAGCAGCCTTATATAGTGGGCGTTACAGGGGGAAGTGCAAGTGGAAAAACAAGTTTCTTAAAAGAAATAGGAAACCTGTTTGATAAAACACAAGTCTGTATCTTGTCGCAGGACAATTATTATAAGTCGGCCGCAGTGCAAACCACGGATGAAAACGGGCATATAAATTATGACTTGCCGGGCTGCCTTGATTTGGATGCTTTTCATGATGACATGGTGCAACTAAAGGAGGGAAAGGATATCAGGAGGCGTGAATACCGGTTTCAGCATGAAGACCAGATGGGGGATTGGCTTCATTTTGCTTCAGCACCCATCATCATCATCGAAGGCTTATTCATCTTTTACCGGGAAGATATTTCCGAACATTTTAACCTTAAGATATTTGTGGAGGCCCAGGAACACCTGCAACTGGAGCGAAGGTTAAAACGTGATACCCAGGAAAGAAATATTCCGGCAGATTTTGTACAATATCAATGGATAAACCATGTAATGCCTGCATACCGTCAATACCTTGAACCATACAAAGGAAAGGCAGATATCATCATCAATAACAATGAGCATTTTCAAAACAGCCTGAAAGTAGTAGAGGACCACTTCAGGTGGATATTGCAAGATGTGAAATAAACCTATGCTACTCATTTTCAAACGATAAAGCACAATATATAGATAGGTTGTAAAATGTGGTGCCAAAACCTATATTTGCCCGCTTTCGTATGATTTTAATCAGTAGCCTAAATCTTCGGAACAAATACAAAGATGCTCGAGCGAAAGCAGCATAACTTGAAGTAATAATTAAAAAATAGATAACAGAGACAAAATGAAAAGTAAAGGCGCAGTAAAGCTGTTTGCAATCGCACTATCCCTTGTGTGTATTTTCCAGCTATCGTTTACGTGGGTTACCAACAAGGTAGAGAATGAAGCAAAAGAGTTTGCCAACGGAGATCCAATTAAAGAAAGAGAATACTTAGACTCAATAGCCCGCATGACGGTTTATAATTTAGGTATTACGGAATTCACTTACCTGCAATGTAAGGAGCGTGAGTTAAATCTTGGATTGGATTTGCAAGGTGGTATGAACGTAACCATGGAAGTTTCAATCGGAGATCTGATTCGTTCATTATCGAACAACAATCCGGATCCGACTTTTGCCAAGGCAATTGAAATGACCAACGAAAAAATCAAAAAGAGCAGAAAAGATTATGTAACACTTTTTGGTGAATCGATGACAGAATTAGATCCGAATGCGAAATTGGCATCACTTTTTGCTAATCAGTCAAATAAGGATAAAATCAAAATCAGTTCATCAAATGATGAAGTTATTTCTTACATCAAAGGTGAAGCAGAACTTGCCGTTGACCGTTCGTTCCAGATTCTTCGTTCACGTATCGACAAGTTTGGGGTAACACAACCGAATATTCAAAAACTGGAAGGCAGCGGTCGTATCCTGATTGAATTGCCGGGTGTTGATAATCCAACACGTGTTCGTAAATTATTACAGGGAACTGCAAAATTGGAATTCTGGGAAACGTTTGATAACCCTGAAGCTTTTAAATACCTTACTTCGGCTAATGATATGTTGAAGAAAGTATTGGCCAATGAGAAATCCGGAACAGCAACTACAGATACAACAGCAACAACCGACACTACAACTACTACAAGCGCATTGGCAGGCTTAGGAGCTAAAACAACCACCCCGGAAGTTACTGCTGATTCAACCAAAGCTGATACAGCACAAAAAACGGTAGAAGAATTTACCAAAGAAAATCCATTGTTCGTATTGTTACGTCCTTATGCAGATGAGCAAAATATGCTGATCGCAAAAGGTTCGATGTGTGGAACTGCATTGGTAAAGGATACAGCCAAAATTAACAGCTACCTGAGCCGTCCCGAAGTAAAAGCAGTATTACCGGGTAATGTTCGTTTCTTATGGGCATACAAAGGATTTGGTACAAACAACGAAGGTGTAATCTTACATGCGCTGAGAACTTCTAAAGAAGGTAAGGCCGCAATGGAAGGCGATAAAATTGTGGATGCACGCAGAGATGTTTCACAAAACGGACAAACGGAAGTATCGATGACAATGAATGCCGAAGGTGGACATCAATGGGCAAAGTTGACTAAAGCCAACGTAGGTAAAAGCATTGCAATCGTGTTGGATGATGTTGTATACTCGGCACCGAATGTACAGAATGAAATTCCTAACGGACGCTCATCTATCTCAGGTGGATTTACTAGTGAAGAAGCAGGTGACTTAGCAAATATCTTAAAAGCGGGTAAATTACCGGCTCCGGCTAAAATCACAAGTGAATCGGTTGTAGGACCAACATTGGGGCAAGAAGCGATCAACGCAGGTTTGCTTTCAATGGTGATTGCAATCTTAACAGTATTCTTATTCATGGCATTCTACTACAACCGCTCAGGTTTAGTTGCCGATGTGGTATTATTCATCAACGTATTCTTCGTAATGGGTGTGCTTACATCTATCGGAGCCGTATTAACACTTCCGGGTATTGCCGGTATCGTACTTACCATCGGTTTGGCGGTGGATGCAAACATCCTGATTTTTGAGCGTGTTCGTGAAGAACTGGCGCATGGTAAAACAATTTCTCAAGCAATTGCAGAAGGATTTAAACATGCCATGCCGTCTATCATTGACTCCAACGTTACGCTCTTGTTATTAGGAACAATACTTTACGTATTCGGAACAGGTCCTATCCAAGGATTTGCAACAACGTTGATTATTGGTATTTTATCATCATTGTTTGCAGCAGTACTTATTTCAAGAGTGATTTTCGAGTGGATGTTAGCCACCAAAAAAGAAATCACATTTGATACCAAGCTTACACGCAACGCATTTAAAAACCTTCATTTTGACTTCGTAGGCAGACGTAAAATCTACTACATGATTTCAACTGCGGTAATCATCATCGGAACGATTTTCTACTTTAAGAATGGCGGCTTCAACCTTGGAGTTGACTTTAAAGGAGGTCGTACCTATGTCGTGCGTTTCGACAATGAAATGAATACCGAGAATGTGAAGATCTCGCTTGAAAAAGTATTTGAGAACTCACAAACGGTCGTTCAAACATTGGGTAACGCCAACCAGCTGAAAATTACAACCTCATACCATATTGAAAATACGGATGAGAACGCAGATAAAGAAGTTGAAACCACCCTTGCCAAAGGATTGGAAAGCATAGGTTCTAAATATGAAATCGTACAACAGCAAAAAGTAGGTCCTACCGTAGCTACAGATATCGTATACGGAGCATACGGTGCTATCTTGTTCTCTTGTTTGCTGATGTTTGTTTACATCATTATCCGATTCAAGAAATGGCAATATGGTATGGGTGCGGTTGTGGCCTTGTTCCATGATGTGCTTATCGTACTTTCTTTCTACACCATTTTTGATAATGTGTTGCCATTCTCACTGGAAATCGGACAAGACTTTATTGCGGCTATCTTAACGGTAATGGGCTACACTATGACTGAAACGGTAATCGTATTTGACCGTATTCGCGAACGTTTAGGTGAACGCGGACAGGTTGATACCCCGGGTGAAGAACGCAACAAGCTGATCAATTTTGCATTGAACAGCACCTTGAGTCGTACCATCCTTACATCATTATCGGTATTCTTCGTATTGGTGGTTATCTTCATCTTCGGTGGAGAAAGCATCCGTGGATTTATCTTTGCATTGCTGGTAGGTCGTGTTATTGGTACCTATTCATCATTGTGTATTTCTACCCCGATCGTAGTTGACTTTGATAAAAAAGAAGCACCTGCAAAGGTTATTGCTTAAGTTTTAAGGTTCATTTTACCCTTTGAAAGGCCGTTCTAAAAACTAGAACGGCCTTTTATATTATCCACAAGTGTTCAGATTTACACACTAAATATATAGGATTGAACGTCTTAATATTGGATTTAATAATAAGAACCAAGTAAGATGAACAGTATATTATTGCAAATTGCTGCAGCAGCACCAACCGAAGCACAACCGATGAGCATGTTATCGTTGCTCATGAAAGGTGGGGTTGTGATGATTCCTATAGTAATTTTATCCATCGCAAGCATCTATATTTTTGTAGAACGGTTGATACATATCCGCCAGCGGGCAAAAAGTTTACCCAACTTCACCAGCCAGATCATCGATCAACTCGAAGAAGGCAATATCAAAGGTGCCAATGCATTGTGCGAACGCAATACGGGAGCCATGGGTAATATTATCCAGTCGGGACTCATTTGTATTGGTAAGCCCATCCGTGAAATTGAAACGATGATGGAAAGCCAAACCAATATTGAACTTGCCGAGATGGAGAAAAATTTGAGTTACTTGGGATTGATTGCAGGTATTGCTCCCATGCTAGGTTTTATCGGAACCATTTCTGGGGTTATTAAAATCTTCTACAATATTTCATTAACAGACAATATCAGTATTGGTATCATTGCCGGTGGTTTGTACGAAAAGATGATCAGTAGCGGATCAGGATTGGTAGTGGGTTTATTGGCTTATTCGGCATACCACCTGCTCAATCATATTATCGACAGATTCTCACTGGATGTGCAGAAACAAACACTTTCTTTTTTACAACGTATCCAAAAATCAAGTAAATGAAATTAAGACGAAATAGAAGGTTTCATGCAGAGGTAGCAACAGGCTCCTTGAATGATATCATGTTTTTCTTGATGTTGTTTTTCCTGATTGTGTCTACCGTTGCCAACCCCAATGTAATTAAAATTTTACTGCCTAAATCGCAGGCCAATCAAGCTCTCAGTAAAAAAACTGTTTCCCTCACCGTAACGGAGGATAAACATTACTTTATCAACCAGCGCGAAATCGTTTATGAAAATCTGGAAGCCGAGATCCTGAACGAGATGAAGAATGTAGAAGACCTTACCGTTGTGTTACGCCTGCCTGCCGATCTGCAAATTCAGGATCTGGTGGATGTAATGCAAATTGGAGCCAAACATCATATCAAGATGGTATTGGCAACCGATAAAAAGTAGCCAATCACCAAATTCCTGCATACATTTGAGATATGCATATTGAACAACTCAGAGACTTTTGTATCAATCTGTCGGCAGTTACCGAAGAATTTCCTTTCGACAATGATACGCTCGTATTTAAAGTTGCAGGCAAAATGTTTGCACTTACCTCCCTGTCGAATCCCGTTTCCGTAAACCTGAAATGCGACCCCGAAAAAGCAGTAGAATACAGAGCAACATTCGGTGCCGTTCAGCCCGGCTATCACATGAGTAAGGTGCACTGGAATACCGTATCGTTTAATGAAGATGTGGACGACACACTCCTACTCCAAATGGTATCGGATTCGTATCAGCTTGTGGTGAAAAGTTTGCCTAAAAAAATACGGGAAACACTCTAACGCTGCAAGGATGTTTGGTTGTGAATTAATGCAGCATTGTATTGTTGTATAAACGCCTTCACCGAATTTTCCATTACCATTCTGCGGTCAGCTTCATTACACTCCTCCAACACATCCTTGTTGTTGAGTTTGTAAAAATGTACGGTCTTATCCCCATCAAATTGCAGCACATACGGATGCTGGATAAACTGGTACACATTGTTGATGTATTGAATAGCAAACCCGTTTGAATCTGATGATGACAATCCGAAAGAAAAGTAAGGTTTACCATATCCTGCAATGTTTAGTATTTGTGGCATCAGGTCAATTTGCTGGGTAGTTTTGGAGATGAGCTGCACAACAGGATGTGTTGGGTCAAATACCAAGAGGGGTATTCTGTACATTCCTTCCATGCTTGCATAATTGGCTTGTTCGTTGGTAGAAGAGTGATCGGCTGTAATAATAAAAACAGTATTCTCGTACCAGGGCGATTGTTGCGCAGTTTCAAAAAAGCGTTTCAGGGCAAAATCCACATAACGTATTGTTTTATGAATAGGCAATGAGCCTTCCGGAAATAAGCCCTTTTGCGCTTCAGGAATATTATAAGGATGGTGAGAAGAAAGGGTAAACACCGTACTGAAAAATGGTTTCGAACCCTTGTCGAGCTGCCGGCTGAAGTATTGAAGATAAGGTTCGTCATAAACACCCCAGTTGCCATCATTATCTTTCGGATCCGGATATTCATTCGCTCCATAATACGTACCAGCCTTTGTAGCCGAAATAAAATTATCAAAACTCATGGTTCCGTTTTTTCCACCATGGTAAAAGGATGTTTGATAACCAATAGCCTGAAGCAAACCACCGGTACTTTCCAGCGCATTCGATTGGTAATAACTGTTCATGTAGTCATTATCCATCAGCGAAGGCATGGCTGCTACAATGGCCGGAATCCCTTCAATGGAACGTTTGCCGTTTGCATATGCATGTTGGTATACTGTGCTGTAGTGTGCAAGTGAATCCAGAAATGGAGTGTACCCTTTACCATTGTTATACAATCCAACATATTCTTTTCCTAAACTCTCTACAATAATCAGAACAATATTTTTACGTGTTGGTTGAGCATCCGGATTCAGGTGCATAAAATTAAAGCGGGAAGCAGCTGCCTTGATGCTCATGTATCTTTTTTCAGCAACTCCTGTTTGCTGTACCGTCATGATAAATTGAAAAGGAGTATTGAGCGTTAATGCTGCCAATCCGGGTTGGGTTAATCGTGCCGCGTCAAGCGTATTCAGAGGTTTAAGACCAATACTCCCTCTTGCCCCTAAAATCATCAATCCGCAGCATCCTATAAAAAGGATACTTTCCATCAGGTAAGATATTTTGAGCGGTTGTTTGGTGGTTGGATATTTTGGATAAACCCGGAACAGGATCCATATCGTTCCGACTAACAACAGTGCTAAGTACCAATAATCCTTGATATACTGTACCCCCTGATCGCTAATATCTTTTCGCATACTGAGCAATTCGGCTCCGCTTCGTTTTCCACTGAACTGGTAATAACCGGCATCAATCAGGTTGAGCAATAAAGCAAGGCTGTTTACGATTATGAATAGCCATTTAAGTATTTTTTGATAAAGGCTATGGCTGCGGAAAGGATGGGGCAGGATATGTAAGAGGATAAATACCCCATTGGTATAGATGATGGCTGTGGTATCAAAACGTAAACCTACCAGAAAGGAACCAACTATTTCGGTTGCATGAAACTGCTGCAGGAAAGAAAAGTTCACCACAAAAAAAACAACCCGACTTAAGGTGTAGAGTATGTATACCCAAAACAGCCGTTTAAGGAGGATATGTATATTGGTTAAATTCACTTTCTGCGGACGAATATACTATTTGCAAATACATCATGGAATTTTGAAACCTATTTGTTTATTTGCCTGCGATGAACATACAACAAAACGTATCCCTAAAATTCCTCAACACCTTTGGTATAGAAGCCAGAGCGAAGGAATTTGTCGAAATAAAATCGCAGGAGGAGTTGGAAGTGCTGTGCATTAATTTTAACCTCAAGGATAGGAAGGTACTGGTTTTGGGTGGAGGAAGCAATATGTTGCTCACCCAGGATGTGGATGGAATGGTCATCAAAATTTCGATCAAAGGAATTTCGATCGTTGCCGAAAATGATGATTATGTATGGGTAAAAGCCATGGCAGGAGAGGTATGGCATGATTTGGTGCTATGGACGATTGAGAAAGGATACGGAGGATTGGAGAACCTTTCGCTGATACCCGGTTGCGTGGGTGCTTCACCTATGCAAAATATCGGAGCATACGGAGTAGAAATAAAACATACGTTCGATTCTTTGGAAGCGATTGAACTGGATGGTGGAACTATCAAAACATTTAGCCATGCAGAATGTAAATTCGGATACCGCGAAAGTATCTTTAAGCAGGAAGCTAAAGGGAAGTATATTATCTTTTCCGTTACCTATAAATTGAGTAAAAAGCCTTCGTTCAATACTACCTACGGAGCCATACAACAAACCCTGCAAAAAAACGGAGTGGTCGAACCTTCTGTAAAAACTATCAGCGATGCGGTTATTGAGATCCGCTCAACCAAGTTGCCCGATCCTAAGGTATTGGGGAATGCGGGCAGTTTTTTCAAAAATCCTGAAATTCCGAATGCTCAGTTTGCTGAGCTTAAACAACGTTTCCCAGAAGCGGTAGGCTACCCTGCAACCGAAGGGTACACCAAGGTTGCTGCAGGTTGGATGATTGAACAATGTGGCTGGAAAGGCAAACATGTTGGTCACACCGGATCGCATAAAGATCAGGCACTTGTACTGGTGAACTACGGAGGAGCCACCGGTAAGGAGATCTGGCAGTTGGCAATGGATATCCAGCACAGTGTGTTTGAAAAGTTCGGGGTGATCATTACTCCCGAAGTAAATGTTATCTGAGGAGCTCAACCCGTTAAACTCTCGTTTCCTTACCTCAGGAATTAGCCTTATTTTCGCAGCTTATTATTACCTCAGCGGGGACTCTAATCATCATGCGAAAAAGCAAATTTAAACAATACGTATTATCAAATATTCCTATTACCAATGCGGGGAGTGAAGGGAAAAGTGTAGCCCGGCAAGACGAAAAAGTGGTATTGGTGGATTATGCCGTACCGGGTGATGTGGTTGATCTGCGTGTTACTTCTTCCCGTAAAAAAGTGAATTTCGGTAAGGTCGAAAAAATCATTACCCCTTCACCGGATAGGGTTGAACCTTTTTGTTCCCACTTCGGGATTTGCGGAGGATGCAAATGGCAACAAATGAGTTATGAGGCGCAACTGCGTTTTAAGAACCAACAGGTGCTCGATGCATTTGAACGCATCGGCAAATTTCCGTTCCCGCCTTTTTTGCCCATTGTAGGATCGGCTAAAACACAGGGTTACCGTAATAAACTGGAATACTCTTTTACCGACCGCAAGTGGCTGAATGAAGTATCGGATAAAGAACAAATGACGGAATCGGAACACAAGGGATTGGGCTTCCACGTTCCAGGCCGTTTTGATAAAGTGCTGGATATCGACCATTGTTACCACCAACCCGATCCGTCAAATCAAATCCGATTAGCCATTCGTGATTTTGCTATTCAGGCCGGACATACCTTTCACAATGCACATTCACAGGAAGGTTTCATGCGCAATATTATTATCCGCAATGCTTCAACCGGAGAGTGGATGGTTGTGGTTATCTTTAAAGAAGATGACCAGGATAAGATCATACCGTTGATGACGCATGTGCAGCAATTGTTTCCGCAAATTACTTCGCTATTATACGTAATCAATGGTAAAATGAATGATACCATTCACGATCTACCTGTTCATGTATTTGCCGGAAAGGACCATTTGGTGGAACGTTTGGGTGATACCGTATTTCACATTGGAGCCAAATCCTTCTTTCAAACCAATACCGACCAAACCATTAACCTGTATAATGTAACAAGGGATTTTGCCGGACTTACAGGATCGGAGAATGTATATGATTTGTATACGGGTGTTGGAACAATTGCGTTATATGTTGCCGAGCAGGCTGCGCAGGTGGTGGGGATTGAGTATGTAGAACAGGCTATCGTTGATGCCAGACATAATGCTGCATTGAATGAGAATACCAATACCCATTTTTATGCGGGCGATATGAAAGATGTGCTCAATGATGAGTTAATTGCCCGTCACGGAAAACCCGATGTGGTGATTTCTGATCCGCCAAGAGCCGGTATGGACGAAAAAGTAATTCAGAAACTGATGGAAGTGGCTCCTGCTAAAATTGTATATGTAAGTTGCAACCCCGCAACACAAGCCCGCGATATTGCACTGATGCAGGAACTGTATGAAGTAACCAAAGTTCAACCCGTGGATATGTTTCCGCATACCCACCATGTTGAAAATGTAGCGTTGCTCGAGTTGCGTAGATAATATGTTATAGAAAGAATACAACAATGACAGAAGAAGATTTTAACAAGTTAATTGAAGAGTTGAAAGTCGACCTTAAGATCTATGACGAAATGATTAAAGATGTTTCGGCTGATATGATCGCAGAAGGGTTCACCCAATATCCTGTTTTTATTGCCACCGAGCATGAAGTAAAAATGGGAGAGTTGATTTTAGAAAAGAATGACCATGCTGCTACCTACAGCATCTATGCTACCACGCTGGAAGAAATGGTTGACCGCCAATTGGTGCTTGAGCATAAAAAAGCAGAATTCATCCGCACCTATAAGGACCCGAAGAAGTTTATGTGCATTATGCTGCTTACGGCCACCATTGCGAGTTTTGTTTTTGTGCCGTATAAAAGCTAACTCGCACACCAAGTTATGAAATCGTACCCTAAAGTAGCCGTTGTTATTATTCATTGGAACCGTAAAAATCTGCTTGAGCAGTTTTTGCCTTCCGTATGTGCATCCACCTATCCTAACCTGGAAATTGTGGTTGCCGATAACAACTCTACCGATGATTCTGTAGCATATGTGCGTGCCAACTTTCCGCAGGTTACCATTGTGCAGAATGATACCAACTACGGATATGCCGGTGGCTACAACCACGCCTTAAAACATGTGAAGGCCGACTATTATGTATTGCTCAACAATGATATTGAAGTTCCGCAACATTGGATAGAACCGGTGATTGAGGTAATGGAGCGTGAATCAAATGTGGGTGCCTGCCAGCCCAAAATGCTGGATTATAAAAACAAAAAGAGTTTTGAGTACGCGGGTGCCTGTGGAGGCTACATGGACCGTTTGGGTTATGTGTTTTGCAGGGGACGCTTGTTTGAAGTGCTGGAGGAAGACAAAGGACAATACGATACAGAGGCCGAAATTTTTTGGGCTACCGGTGCTTGTTTATTTATTCGCAGCAATGTGTTTCATGAAGCCGGAGGATTTGACGAACACTTTTTTGCCCATATGGAAGAAGTGGATTTGTGCTGGAGAATTCAATTGCTGGGTTATAAACTCAAAGTAGTTCCATCCTCATTTGTATACCATGTTGGCGGAGGAACACTCAATAAAATGAGTCCGCAAAAAACATATCTGAATTTCCGCAACAACCTCATCATGCTCACCAAAAACCTGCCATGGCCTACCTTGCTTTGGTTAATTCCTTTCCGGTCGTGCATGGATTTGTTGAGTTCCATATTTTTTCTCATCAATGGTTTTCCTGCATACAGTGGTGCCGTGCACCGCGCACATGCCGATTATTTCTTTAAGTTTGCCAAGTGGTGGAAACTCCGCAAACAGGTACAGCCGATCTTTAAAAACGAGAATTTCTCTGGAGTATATCACGGAAGCGTAGTTGCCGAACATTTTATCGGCAAAAAACAGTATTTCAGCCAACTCAAAAAGCCAATTTAAGTAGGAAACCCAATCCGGTCAACTCGCCATCTAAGCACCTTGTTTTATTCTGATTTTTGCTGACTGTGCTTAAAAAAAAGCACAATTGGCTGATAATTAGTTGTGTTTTATCCATTATGTATTCTGTTTCAAACCGAATTAAAACACTCCGCAACCCAACCAGTTCGGTAAAAAAGCGAACTAGTTCACTCCGCGACCCAACTAGTTCGGTAAAAAAGCCAACTGGTTCACTTCCGCAACCCAACTAGTTCGGTAAAAAAGCGAACTAGTTCACTCCGCGACCCAACTAGTTCGGTAAAAAAGCCAACTGGTTCACTTCCGCAACCCAACTAGTTCGGTAAAAAAGCGAACTAGTTCACTCCGCGACCCAACCAGTTCGGTAAAAAAGCCAACCGGTTCACTTTCGAATAAAACATCTCCACGACCACACATAAAAAAATCCCGTGACCACAGTCACGGGATTTGTCTATATCAAACAACTTAATAACCCAATAACCCAATAACCCAATAACAAATAACTAATAGCTAATAACGGCAGTCTTATTTACGTTACGTGCATTGGTCCAGTTAATCTTGTATCCATAAGGGCAGGTTCCGCTCACTGGGTTTCCGCTTGCATCCACACCAAATGTTACGGTAATTTCACGTGCCAGTTTTTTGTGGTTTTTTACCCCGGAAACAGGTTTGCCCGGACAAGTGCTGTTAAATACAATAGGCTGTGTTATCTGGGTATAAAATTCACTTCCAAACCGGTTGGTTCCCCAGATCACTATATTGGTTAATCCGGCAATGGTGGTATCGCCCGAAATGGTAACATCATATGCACCATTGCTGCTATTCACAACACGTCTGCGGGCAACTTGCCAATTGCGTGAAGTGGTATTGTCAAACGATACCTGCATGGCTCCCCTTACGGTATGTGTAACGGTGGCACTGATAAATGCACGGCCACCCGTAACATTGGTAATTAGATGATAGCCGTTGAGTGTAACCGATTTTCCGGTAACAACATGGGTAATCTTAAGGTTGGTGTAAGTAATACGGATCTGGGCTCCTGCTTCACCCCAATTGTTGCCAGTTACCAATTGAACCGTTACTTCGCCCGTGCGTGTTCTTTTGCCATCTGCACTGGTTCCGTTGTAGGTAATAAAAATGGTTTTTATAGAAGGACTATCCACAATGGTAGCACCGGCAATCTCACCTGTTTTACCAAAGGTAGAACCGCTAAGGGCAGTGTTCACCTCATTGAGTGAATTCTCCGACTCAATCTGCATCAGCGATTCATCACCCGAATGTTGGGTTTGGGTTCCGGTATCATCCGTATCCTGTTCGTCTTTATCGTTCTTCTTACAAGAAGATAAACTAAGGCTTAGTGCTGTGAGTGCAACTAAGGTAATGGCTATTAATTTTTTCATAATTATAGTATTTGTTGGGTAAGATGGTTTAATGAACAGATGGTTTAATGCGTAGAGAGTTTTTTAATGTTGCTTAAAATGATGTTACATGCTGTAGTGATCTCTTCCATGGTAATAATCAAAGGGGGGGCGATGCGCAAACGGTTGGTGGCAAACAGGAACCAATCGGTAATCAATCCATCAGCAATGCAGGCGTCAATCAGGGTTTTGGTGAAATCGAAACTTTCAAACTCCAGCGACAGCATCAGGCCTTTTCCTTCAATCTTATGAATAGCAGGATGCACCAATAGTTTGCGAAAGAGTGCCTCTTTTGCGGCAACATCCTTTATCCACGAATGGGCAAGGAGTTCCTGAATACCTGCAAAAGCAGCAGCTGCAATTACAGGATGCCCGCCAAAAGTGGTGATATGTCCCAGCATCGGATTTTCCGCAAGGTTCATCATCCTTTCGTGGCTTGTAATAAAAGCACCAATGGGCATTCCTGCTCCCAGAGCTTTTCCAAGCAATAAGATATCGGGGATTACTCCGCTGTGTTCAAATGCAAACATTTTTCCGGTACGCCCCATTCCGGTTTGGATCTCATCAAAAATCAACAATACACCCTGCTCATCACAACGTTTGCGCAAGGCTGTTAAAAAGGATTCGTCCGTTGGTATATAACCAGCTTCACCGCGCACTACTTCTATGATCACACAAGCTGTTCGTGTTGTAATTGCATTCAATTCAGCTGTGTTTCCGTTGGTTAAAAAACGGATATCAGGCAACAATGGGCGAAAGGCATTTTTGTAATATTCTTCACTGTTCAGGCTTAATGCTGCATGACTGCTGCCATGATAAGCATGTTTGAATGCAACAATCTCACTGCGTCCCGTCAACCGTTTGGCAAGTTTTAAAGCACCATCCGTTGCTTCGGCTCCCGAGTTTACCAGGTACACACAATTAAGCGATTCGGGCAGGAGGGAAGTAAGTTGTTTAGCTAATTGTACCTGCGGAGCCTGCACATATTCACCATACACCATCAGGTGCATGTATTTATCAACCTGCGTTTTGATTGCAGTATTGACAACCTCGTTTCCATGTCCCAGACTGCTTACACTGATACCCGATATAAGGTCAATGTATTTTTTACCCGATGAGTCAATCAGGTAAATACCTTCGGCTTTTTCGAATTCAAGCAATAAAGGAAACCGTGTGGTTTGCCCTTGATGGCGAAGAAATAATTCCCGGTTGCTGATATGCATAATGGCAAAAATAGTAATTGGGATGCTGTTAAACAGTTTTTTTGTACACGAAGGAAGAAGTAGGCAAAGAGGAGAGTAAGCATTAGGCGAAAAAGGAAGAAGCGATGGCTGAGCGGAGTCGAAGCCAACCTGCAACTTTCGCAGACGACTACTCACCAATTACCACAACCGCGGACCGCGGACTGCCGACAAAAAAAGCCGTTCGGAATGAACGGCTTTCTGTATAGTTATGTTGCGGGTATTGTGTTACCAGCCTAAAATCCATGCAAACATTAACGGTGCAACAATGGTTGCATCGCTTTCAACAATAAACTTAGGTGTATGAATATCCAACTTACCCCAGGTTATTTTTTCGTTGGGAACAGCGCCTGAGTATGATCCGTAAGAAGTTGTTGAATCACTGATCTGACAGAAGTAACTCCAGAACGGAATGTTCTCCATTTCCATATCCTGGTACAACATCGGCACCACACAAATCGGGAAATCACCCGCAATACCTCCACCGATCTGGAAGAAGCCCAAACCTTTTCCTTCGCTGTTCTTTACGTACCAGTCGGCCAACCAAGCCATGTACTCAATTCCACTTTTCATGGTTGATGCCTTCACTTCATTTTTAATCACATACGAAGCGAAAATATTTCCCATGGTCGAATCTTCCCAGCCCGGTACTACAATAGGTAAGTTACGTTCGGCAGCAGCCAGCATCCATGAGTTTTTAGGGTCTATCTCATAATATTGAGCCAACTCTCCGCTATTCAAAATTTTGTACATGTATTCATGCGGGAAATAACGCTCACCAGCCGTGTCGGCATCTTTCCATATTTTATGAATATGTTTTTGCAACCTGCGGAAGGCTTCTTCTTCAGGAATACAGGTATCAGTTACGCGGTTGTAATGATTTTCCAACAAATCCCATTCGTCTTGAGGTGATAAGTCGCGGTAGTTAGGCACACGTTTGTAATGTGAGTGTGCAACCAAGTTCATGATATCTTCTTCCAGGTTGGCTCCTGTACAGCTGATAATATCTACTTTACCCTGACGAATCATTTCGGCCAATGATTTTCCCAGCTCGGCAGTACTCATGGCACCGGCAAGCGTTACCATCATTTTACCGCCTTCGGTAAGGTGTGTTTCATATCCCTTGGCAGCGTCTACCAAAGCAGCTGCATTAAAGTGTTTATAGTGAGTTTCAATAAACTGAGAAATAGGTCCTTTGGTCATGTTCGTAATATTTGCGGCAAATATAAGCCCCCGGTGGTAATAAAAAACCAAAGGTTTTAAAAAGGAGCAGCCGCAAAAAAGCCGCTGTTTACGCCAATTTAACGAATCAATATTGGGGATATGAAATAGCGTTGAAAGAAAATGCCACAGATTTGCACTGATTAAATGAGAGAAGTTAAATGCTCAAGAACAACATTCTAGTATTGTTTTGCAATTTAATCAGTGATAATCAGTGGCGATAATCACAGGACAATTCAGCGGCTTTCTTATCAGCGGTCGGTTATCCGTCTTTACCGTTGCGGACCACGTTTATCTTTTAACCGTTGCAACAATTTAATCTTGAACTCATGCTCCAGTGTTACCAGTTTGGCCACTTTAGAGGCCGGCAATACCTTTTTGAACTCCACTACATATTTTTTGGTAAGGTCAAACTCCTGCTGTTTGCCGGCAATAAAATCATTCACAAACTTCTCAGATTCTGCATCGGTGGGCTGGGTTTTTTCACCAAACGCACGGCCTCGTTCCTTTTCGGTTTTACGGATCTTTTTAAGCTGGTCGTTAAACTCATTGTATACCGGCCAGAATACAGCAGCTTCTTTGGGAGTAAGGTTCAGCCGTTCGGTAATGAACGCAATTTTATAAGATTCAATACGGTCGTTTTTGTCTTGCGGGTCCTCTTGTGCGTGCAAGCCTAATCCCAGGCTCAGTAAGCAAACAATAAGAGTAGTCAGGTTTTTCATAATTCTTCTATTAAGGATTGTTCATCGGCATTGTTGATCAGGTATTTTTCTTCGCTGTTGGCCGGAGCCTCATTTACCACAAAGGAAACTTCTGACACTGGAATATCACGTACTCCATTTTCTTCTAGATATAAAATAATCTCATCATCGGTCATGCTTTGCAAATTGGATGGAGACTGTTGGTACCATAACAGGCTAATGGTACAGGTAACCAATACCATTGCGGCAGCGGCATATTTAACCAACGACCGGGTATACCATAAACGAACAGTTTGGGGCTTCAATGTTGTTTGGGCAAGAATAGCTGCGCGCGACCGGTCAAAATAACCATCGGGTACCTGGAAGCTATCATTCGCCTCACTTCCGGTGGTTTGCTCCAATACCTGTTTGCGCATGTTGGCGAAATAACCAACAGGAACAGAAAAGCCACCTTCTGTGCGAAGGGCTTTTAATGTGCTGTCGTCTGTATGGTCGTTTTCGGTGTACATGTTGGTTGGATAATATAGATACTTAATGGTTTAACTCGTTTTCAAAAAAGGCCTCAATTTTTTTAACAGCATGATGGTAGGACGCCTTAAGCGCTCCCACGGAGGTTTCGAGCACCTCGCTCATGTCTTCATATTTCATGTTGTCAAAATATTTCATGTTAAACACAGTACGCTGTTTGGTGGGCAACGTTAAAATGGCGGTCTGTAATTTCAGTTCCAGTGCATTGCCATTAAAATAATGAGCACTTTCGAGTGTGTTGAGCAAATCACTGTCGTCACTGTCAATCGGAATATTACGGTCGGTTTTTTTCTTGCTCAGAAAATGCAACGCTTCATTGGTGGCCACGCGGTAAAGCCAGGTATACAGTTTGGATTCGCCACGGTACTTTTCAAGCTGGGTCCACATTTTAATAAAGGTATTCTGGGTTACATCATTGGCATCATCATGGTCTATCACAATTCTGCGCACATGCCAATACACGCGTTTCTGGTACTTGTCCAGCAAACACTCAAAGGCTTTGTTTTTGGTACCAACCAATCCAAAGGCCACCAAAAGTTCGGAATCCTCGCTTGCGCTGCTCAGCATGTTTTGTTGTTCAACCGGAGTAAGATAGTAAATGAAACGCTTGGTTTAATTGCTTTAGCCCGGAAAAGGTAAAATAGTTTGCACGAAGCTGGGAATGCATGTATTTTCACAGCAAAATTGGTGAAATGGAGATTGTATTTTTAATCATTGGATTAGTCATTGGAACAGCATTGGGTTTCCTATTGAAAAAGGGACAGCAAGGCAACCACGATGGAGGTGAAGAGGCAGTAGCAATGCGCAGGTTGTTGATGGAAACTTCAAATGAAGTAAGTGCGGTTACTCGGTCCAACCAAATGCTGCAGAGCGACAAAGACCAGCTTTCGATTTCCTTAAAAGAATCGCAGGACCAGATTATTAAACTCAACAATGAACTAACGGCAGCCCTGAGTGCCGGTAAAAATATTGAACAACGTCTTGTTGAGCAAAAGGGAGAGATGGAGCAGTTGAACCAAAGGTTCAAAACAGAATTTGAAAACCTTGCTGCAAAAATACTGGAAGAAAAGTCCCAAAAATTTACCGAGCAAAATAAATTGTCGCTCGATACCATTCTCAATCCGCTGAAAGAAAGGATTAAGGATTTTGAAGACAAGGTACAAAAGGTATACGATACGGAAGCAGCCGAACGCAATATGCTCAAAGGCGAGATCAAACAACTGATGTCGCTTAACCAACTCATGCACCAGGATGCCCAGAATTTAACAAAAGCATTAAAAGGGGATTCCAAAATGCAGGGAAACTGGGGTGAGTTTATTTTGGAAAGTATTCTGGAAAAATCGGGATTGGTGAAGGATAGGGAATACCAGGCGCAGGCAAGTATCTCCACCGAAGATGGAAGACGTTTCCAGCCCGATGTGCTCATTAATTTGCCTGATGGAAAATGTTTGGTGATCGATTCAAAAGTATCATTGGTTGCATACGAGCGCTATGTTTCGGCAGATGATGAAATCGTAAAAGCACTATCTCTTAAAGAACATACCCAATCGTTGCGTTCACATATCAAAGGGCTGAGTGATAAAAACTACCAGAACCTGTATGGTGCCAAAAGCCTGGATTTTGTGTTGCTGTTTGTACCCATTGAATCTGCTTTTGCGTTATCTGTACAAAATGATGTTCAGTTGTTCAATGATGCATTCGAACGCAATATTGTTATTGTAAGTCCTTCTACACTTCTGGCTACCCTAAGAACAGTAGCTAATATATGGAGGCAAGAACACCAGAATAAAAATGCGATCGACATTGCCAACAAGGCCGGAGATATGTATGATAAGTTTGTTGGGTTTGTGGATGATTTGATCGGGTTGGGAAATAAGATGCGCGATTCTCAAAAAGCATATGAGTCGGCCATGAACAAACTGCACCAGGGAACAGGGAATTTGGTGAAACGCTCCGAAGATTTGAAGAAGCTGGGAGCCAAGGCCACCAAAGCAATTCCACAAAACCTGCTTGATCGTTCGGAATTGGAGTGATTTTTGTCATTAAACTTTCAACCGTCAGGTTTGTCTAATATTCCACATATACTAAGATATTCGCACCGTGAAAAATTTATTCGTATTCCTCTTCTCATTTGTTATCATTTCTGCACAGGCACAACAAAAAAAGGTTGTCGATAAAGGCGCAGATAAATTATTGAATACCATCAGCAAACGTTACAAGAATTTCAAAACCATGAAGGCTGATTTTATTTATGGGATCGAAAGTAAAGCGGATAAGATTCAGGAGAAACAAAAAGGAACCTTATTGGTAAAAGGCAATAAATTTAAACTGGATATTGCCGGACAACTCATCATTTGTGATAATCAAACACTGTGGACCTACAGCAAAGAGGTAAACGAAGTGCAGGTGAACACCTATAATCCTAAAGAAAGTGCGATAAGGTTAGATGATATCTTTACCATGTATGGCAAAGGGTTCCTGTATAAAATTGCGGATGAAATGAAAGAAGGGAGCAGGGAAATAGCAGTTGTGGAACTCACCCCAAAGGATAAAAAAAGAAGCTTCCACAAAATCAAATTAACGATTGATAAAACCAATCAAACAATCCTGAAGTCAGTTGTATACGATAAGAATGGAACCATCCACACCTATACAATTACCAATCAGTTTCCCAATATCAAACTCGAGGATAAAGCGTTTGTATTCGATGCGACCAAATATCCCAAGGTAGAGGTTATTGACCTCCGGTAATTGTTCCGGTAATGGAGTAACTGATATTTTTTCCCAACTTCACTTGCTGCGATCCGCTGATCGTAAATAAACTATCGTTATAAAACACCAATTCTTTTGTGGCTTCATACAACGTATTCTGTTCGCTAAAACGGGCATGAATAGAGCTTATAGCATCGGTTGAGTTATCTATTGTAACTACCAGATTTTTCAAGTCTGTTTGTGTGTCCAACGGTGTGTAAGTAACCTGGTATGTGTTTGCCTGTTTGCTGGTATCGGCTTTAAATCGCGCCTTGTAGGCATTTTTGTGCAGATCAATTTCAACAAAAGGTTGTAGCTCATTCGCCCAGTTTACAGTTGAGGGTTGTTGTGTAACAGTGCTATCACCAAACATAAGTTCCTTATGCAAGAGGTTACCATGGGCCGACAGACGTGTTATAGTCGCTTCAAAAAAGGATTTTGTATCGAAGTATTCAATGTTTTGTTGTTTGCCAGAATCACAGGCAAACAGGAAACAAAGCATCCATGCGGAAATGATATTTTTGATCATGCCAGTAAATTTTCTCCGTTCATTTCGGCAGGCTGTGGAACATCGAGCAGTGCCAGAATGGTAGGTGCCAGATCAGCAAGGCGTCCTTCCCTGATAGTATGTTTTACCTCAGGCTGTACCAAAATAAGCGGAACCGTGTTGGTGGTATGAGCGGTATTAGGAGATCCGTCTTCTTCATTAATCATATACTCTCCGTTTCCATGATCAGCTGTAATTAATAATGAATATCCTTTGGCCAATGCAGCAGGTACAATTCTTCCAACACAACTGTCTACAGTTTCAACTGCTTTTATTTCCGCACTCACTACACCCGTATGTCCCACCATATCCGGATTAGCAAAATTCACACATATAAAATCGGCTTCAGCTTTGGCTATTTCATCCAATGTAAACCCGCATACTTGTTCTGCACTCATTTCAGGCATTAAATCATACGTGGCTACCTTAGGTGAAGGAGCCATGTGACGGGTTTCTCCGCCAAACGGCTCTTCTCTACCACCCGAAAAGAAAAAAGTTACATGCGGATACTTTTCAGTCTCGGCAATGCGAACCTGTTGTTTGTTGTGTTTCTCCAGAACTTCACCAAGGGTCATGTTTAACTCTAAATCCGGAAATACAACCTGCACGTTCTTAAAGGTTTTATCATAATCCGTTAAGGTGATGTACTGCACATCAAGTTTATGCATGTTAAACTCATGAAAATCTTCTTGGGTCAACGCTTGTGTGATCTCACGGCCACGATCCGTGCGAAAGTTAAAACAGATAACCACATCACCATCCTGAATGGTAGCCAAGGGTTTTTGGTTTGCATCCACTCCGATAATCGGTTTAATAAACTCATCCGTTTCGTTGGCCGCATACCGGAGTTCCATGGTTTGAACAATATCGGTACTTTTTTCACCCACACCATTTACCATTGCATCGTAAGCCAGTTTTACCCGCTCCCAGCGTTTGTCTCTGTCCATGGCATAATAACGCCCGGTTACACTGGCCAGCTTTCCTCCGGTTTGTTTGAGCGTAGCTAATACAGTTTGTAAATAACCTACACCACCTCTCGGGTCTGTATCCCGTCCATCCGTAAAAGCATGTATATAAAAATCAGTCATGTCCTGCTCCTGCATTATATGGCATAATCCTTTTAAGTGTTGGATAGAAGAGTGAACCCCTCCATCGCTTACCAACCCAATGAAGTGAACCTTTTTTTGATGTGTTTTAGCATAAGCAATCGCATTTAATAATGTAGGATTGTTGTTAATAGTATTTTCCCTGAAAGCTTTGTTGATGAGCACCAATTGCTGGTATACAACCCGGCCGGCTCCAATATTCATGTGTCCTACTTCTGAGTTTCCCATTTGGCCTTCAGGTAATCCAACATCTTCCCCCGAGGTTTTAAGTTCGCTGGAGGGATACTGTTTAATGAGTGAGTCGAAGACTGGTTTTTGGGCCATGGCAATAGCATTGCCCTTGTATTGTTTCCCGTTACCCCAGCCATCTAAAATTAATAATATTGCTTTATTACTCATGCCGCAAATGTAATCAATCAGAAGTGAAAAACTTTTTTGCACTTTTGGGTTGCGAACGCAAGTATTTTGTTAATTTGCACTATGGCATGGTTTTGGTCAAATGATGGATTCGTGCTAAGAAACTACTCATGAAAAAATACGTTTTATATACTTTGTTCAGCTGCCTGTTAACGGTCAACGTTTTGGCGGATACTTTTGATGATGTGGTTGCAGCTATAAAAAACGCTAACGCCAAAGAGGTAGCACGGTTTTTCAATTCCAGTGTAGAGCTTACGGTATTAAACAGTGAAGGAGTATATAGTAAACAGCAGGCCGAAATTATTTTAAAGAACTTTCTGGCAGCAACTCCTCCCAAGAATGTAACGATTCAACATAAAGGCTCATCAGCGCAGGGTTCCAAATATGCCATTGCTGTGTATGAATGCCAGCAGGGAAAATACAGAGCTTATATTTTTATGAAAGACTCGGGAGCTGGAATGCTGATACACGAGTTGCGTTTCGAAAAAGAATAAATACATGAACGAATTATTAAATCATCCGCTGGTCATTCAGCTGATTGAGATGTCATTTACCGAAGATATCGGTAGTGGCGATCATACTTCTCTTGCCACCATCGATAAGGCTGCAACGGGTAAATCCATCATTGTAGCAAAGGAAGATGGAGTGCTGGCAGGTGTATTGTTGGGAGAGTATATTTTCAAGAAGGTGGATGCCGGACTTGATGTGAAACTCCTGAAAAAGGATGGATCTCTTGTAAAGGAAGGAGAAGTGGTAATGGAGGTAAAAGGAAGCTCCATCAGCATGCTTACAGCAGAGCGAACAGTGTTAAACTTCATCCAACGGTTAAGTGGTGTTTCCACACAAACCAGCAGGTATGTTAAGGTGCTTGAAGGTTTGCATACCCAGATTCTGGATACGCGCAAAACTACTCCAGGTATGCGTTTACTAGAGAAGTGGGCGGTTAAAAATGGAGGAGGGGCCAATCACCGTATCGGATTGTATGATATGATTCTGATTAAGGATAATCATATTGACTTTGCAGGTGGAATTGCGCAGGCATTAAGCCGTACACAACAATATTTAAAGACCAATCAGCTTGATTTGAAAATTGAGATAGAGACCCGAAATTTTGCCGAAGTGAATGAAGTGATTGCCATTGGTGGAGTGAACAGGATTATGCTGGATAATTTTTCTATTCCCATGCTTACAGAAGCCGTTCAATTGATTGACAAACGATTTGAAACAGAAGCATCAGGGGGGATTACATTGGAAACCCTAAGAGCTTATGCAGAAACAGGTGTTGATTTTATTTCTTCGGGTGCATTAACACATTCAGTAAAAAGCCTGGATTTAAGCATGCGGGCAGGATAGCTCCAAATGATACAAAACAAAAAAGGTCGGAAGTTTGCACTCCCGACCTTTTTTGTTTTGTATGTGTTCTTAGTTCTTTTTTCTTGGATCACCTACACGGTCCATTACACAACGGAATCCGATGGTAGCAGTTGCTAATTCCTCATCAAGGTATCTGCGTGTTCCCGGATGTAACCAGTATGCACGGTCTCTCCATGAACCACCTTTGTATACACGTGCTCTGTTATCAATCAATGATGAAACACTGTATTCATATTGCTGATCGAGGTCGGAGTATGTCAACTCATCCTTGTATCCGATGTTGTTTGATTTTTTGTAGTTTCTACGTTTGGCATTTTCCTCTTCGGTAACTTCACGGTAAGGGATTCTACCCAAACTGTCTTTTTCCGAAACAATACCGTCCGCATCTGTTACTTTGGTTTTGTATACGTTACCCCTGAAAGGACTAACATCAGTCATATCTTCAGAAGATAAAGGACGGTAAACGTCCATTGTCCACTCGCTTACGTTACCTGCCATGTGATACAATCCGAAATCATTCGGAAGCATATCTTTTGGTTTCACAAAAGTTGTAAAGAATGCACCATCGTTTAATTTACCGGCAACACCGGCAACGTCACCACGACCTCTTTGATAGTTGGCGTACATCAATCCACGGGTTTTTTCATTATCGCTTCTGCGCAATGTCAAACCATCCCAAGGATAAATTCTTCTTACGTCAATGTTTTCATTGTAAGAAGGAGAGTAGTAACCATAAGCAGCATATTCCCATTCGGTTTCGGTAGGTAAGCGGTATTCTGGAAGTAAAATACCATCTTCCATTCTTACATTACGTTTGCTTCCGTTTGGAGAATAATCTTTCAATTGTTTTTTGATGGTTGGAGAATACAATCCCAATAAATAAGCTTCAGTATTGAAGTTATTATCATCAACGGTTTTGGTTACATCCATATCGATGAATCCTTCGCGCGCCAAAATCATTTCGTTTACCCGATCCGTACGCCATTCAGCGTAAGCCTTTGCCTGTAACCAGCTAACACCAACTACAGGGTAGTCTCTGTAAGCAGGGTGACGCAGGTAGTACAATACGTATGGTTCGTTGTAAGATAATTTATCTCTCCATACCAAAGTGTCAGGTAATGCTTTGGTGAAAATAATTGGATTGCTCACGTATACACGGGCTAACCAATACAAATATTCATTGTAATGAAAGTTCGAAACTTCAGTTTCGTCCATGTAAAAACTTGGAACCGAAACCCTGCGTTTGAAGTTATTCCGATCGTATAAAAGATCCTGTTCAGCTTGTCCAATGGTAGCTGATCCACCTTCTATAAATATTAATCCCGGACCGGTTTCCTGATCTTTAAATTTAGCTTTTTCAAATCCGCCCCATTTAGGGTCATTGTATTTCCATCCGGTAACGGACGACTTCTTGTTTCCACAAGAAGAGATTACAATAGCCTGGGCCAATACTGCTAAAAGAATCAATTTTGAAGCATGCTTCATATACTTAGCTTATTATTAATTTTTCAAATATAACGTAAAAATGCACAATATATTCCAATTTCCAATCTAAAATTCAGGACAACGCATCGCTTTTACAGTTCGTTTAGTCGATTTTTTCTTAGGTTTAAGCTCAAATGCCATCGAAAGTTCATGCGAACCCTGCGTGGCTGTGCGGGCTCCAGATATTGTAATATCATAGCTGTAACCCACCCTGAATTTTGGAAACTTAAGACCTACTAAAAAGATGAAGGCATCACTATTTACAGATGTTTGCCTGAACCACATACCTGCTGTTAAAGCCTGTTTTTTTACATAAAACCCAAGATTTAACTGATTAAAATTGCGTTGCTGCATGTACAATACATTTGGCGAAAGAATTACTTTTTGATCGTCAAATCGGGCATTTTTAACAGTAATATTGGCTCCGGTATGGAGTGTGTATCTTCTTGGAAGCTTAAACTCATCGGCACTGCTGTTGGGCGAGTAGAAAGATTGATTGGGTTCGGTAAGGTTATGCACGGCAATACCTCCAAATAGGGTGTTGCTGTATATGAGAAGCCCTGTTCCAAAATTCAGCAGGTTAATTTGTTGCAAGCCCCTTACCTCGTTGGTTGGTAATATAAAACCGTATTGGTCATCAATCTGATCGCCAAAGCGAAATTTGCTGAAGTCGTAAGCACGCTGGTAATAAGAAGCCTGAATACCTGCTCTCATTGTTACTTTTCGGGAAAGCGCAACGCTGTAAGCATAAATACCGCTGAAGGTTGTTGTGGTTAATCGTCCATCTCCCGCCATATCCATCGTTGCCATCAATCCCAAGCCGCCATTTAAGGAATTCACTTGAGCATCAAGGCTGGCACCTGCAGTTTTGTAATTATTGCTGATGCCGGTGTACTGATCACGGCCAATGATGGTAAAACGGATATTGTTGGAAGCGCCTGCAAATGCAGGATTAGTGTAAAGAGGATTGGCATAAAACTGAGAAAACTGTGGGTCTTGCGCCAAAGCTGTAAAAGGTATAGCTAACCAAAGCAATAATTTTAGAAGCGTTTTTTTCATTTCCAATGGGTTGATACGAATATAAACAACTTTTTTAGAATTCCGGACATCTGATACTTCTAACTTTTTTGCTTCTCACATGCTTCTTCAACTCGAACGATAAAGACACTTCATATGACTGGCCTGCCGCTTTTCGGATATCGGAAATGGTTCCGTCATATGAAAAACCGATTTTAACTTTTGGTGTACGTATACCCAGTAACAAGATGAGAGCATCCGGGTTGCGCAGGGTTTGGCGGAAGTATGCCCCGTAAACAATCGGCCCCTGATTGTAGTACATACCTAAGTTGAGCTGAATGTTTGAACCTTGTTGCATGTACAATACATTCGGATACAGGTTGGATGCTTTTTTAGGATCCCTGTGTTTTTTCACAGGTTGCACCAGCCCCCCGTGAAGGGTATAACGCATCTGAATTTTACTCTCTGAAGATTTGTAAAAGCCCTGTGCAGGCGTATTCAGGTTGTGAATGGCAGCACCCGCGTAAAATGAGTTGGAGTATATAATTCCACCGGCCGAAAAGTTGGGATAAAATATCGCATTGGTAATTGGCACTTCTCCTGTTGCCCTTACAATTCCCTGCTGTTCCCTGATTTGATCAACGAATACAAGTTTGTTAAAATTGATTGTTTTTTGAAAAACACCGGCCTGCACTCCCAGCCGCATGGTCATGGTTTTGTTCAAATTAATCTGGTAGGCATACATCCCGCTGAAGGACGTAGACTGCAATGTTCCAACACCGGCCTCATCAGCGGTAGCAATAAAACCGATACCCCCGTTTATGATATCATAATGTTCATCATAAGATGCCGAAAATGTTCTGAAAGTACCCGATATGGTAGGCCACTGACTCCGATAATTAAGCACCATGCGCCCCACATTTGACCCTCCTGCAAAAGCGGGATTCGTATATATAGGATTAGCATAGTACTGGGAAAACTGCGGGTCTTGAGCCCAAGCAGTCCCTACACTAAGGATTAACGCTAATATGTATATATAGATGCTGTTTTGTACAGCAATTTTTACCTTCATTTTTATGTCTCGTGTGTTATAGAATATTATTGATAACTCCTATAGCATTTAGTATAAGTTTGTCCCGTTTTGCATGAATTATTAATTCATTCAAATCATTTGTAATACGCGTACAATTAATTTGTTTTGTTTAACGTTTATTAACGTGTTATTAATAACTATACAAAGTTCCAATTATAAGCATTTTATTTTTTGATATGCAACAACATTTTCATAAAAAGGTCATAAAAGCCTCTAAGGTGCTTTTGTTACTTCTATTTCATGGGGTTTATTTTGGTGTAGACGCTGCTGAAATAATAACTCCCGTTTCACTAAGGTGGAATATAACATCGGATTATAAGCTACAGGATAAACTATATCCTCAATTCCACACTTTCGAAAACGCTGCTTACCATAAAAATAAGTATGGAGCATTACCTATTGTTACGCGCAATATTCCAATATCCGGAAATCAGCATATCCAGGTTGAGTTACGAGACCTTGTATATGAAACGTTGGCAGCCGGTACTTTATTTCAGGATAAAGACTTGCTGAAGAGTGAGTTTGTTATTGAACAGGAGTTAGGCTATATACAAAAGAATCCGGTATTGATGGTTCAGGTGATACCGGTGCGGATAAATAAGTTAAGTGGCAACATTGAACATTTGGTGTCGTTCAAAATAACCATTCAGAGTGATGGAGCCGCTCCCAATTCAGCGTTATTGGCGAAAAAGGCATTTGCTACAAACTCGGTATTGGCAACAGGAGAGTGGATAAAAATGGCAATTAACCAAACGGGAATGTATGCGTTATCAAAAAATTACTTAAAAAGTATTGGGCTGAATACGGATGGCATTGATCCGAGGACGATTAAAATATATGGAATGGGGGGAGGGATGTTGCCGCAAAAAAACAGCGATTTCAGGCACGATGATTTGCCCGAAAATGCAATTTGGGTAGAAGGAGAGTCTGATGGCGTTTTTAATGAGGGAGACAGGGTTATTTTTTATGGGAAAGCACAGCAGGATGTGTGGAATTACAGTGCCTCCAATGGAAGATATGCTCACTCAACGAATATCTATTCTGATGTAACATATTACTTTATTACATATGGCGGTGTGGTTGGAAAACGCGTTCCGCAGGCACCTGGTGCAGGTTTAGCCAACACACAGGTGACCGAGTTTGACCAGTTATATGTGTATGAACAGGAGTTGTACAACCTGATTAAATCGGGAAGAAGATGGATGGGAGAAGAGTTTAGCCGAACCGCAACCATTAATTTTACTGCAAATTTGGGAAACCTGAATATTGCCGAGCCTTTGTATATAAAATCATCCGTTACAGCACACAGTTTTGTGCCCAGTATGTTTTCAGTAAGCATTAACGGCAATCCTGTTATTAACCATAATCTGGCTCAGGTTGAGGCCAATTTTGAACGTCCGTATGCCACCAATACAGATGCTTTAAAGGATGCGACAGTTGCCGTATCTTCCGGAAGTATAAATGTTACCTATACCTATAACCTACCTATTCCGGGATCGGTTGGCTGGCTCGACTATTTTGAACTTCAAAGCCGTAATGTTTTAAGCCAGGTTGGTCCAATGTTTAGCTTTCGGGATTCGAGAAGTGTTGGAGCAGGAAAAATCAGCCAGTTTAACATCAGTTCCGGAGTTCCTGTATACGTTTGGGATGTAAGCGCACCTACACAGGCTGTAAATCAAACGATCGGATCTTCAGGAGGGGGCTACTCTTTTGTTGCCACTTCCGATTCTCTCCGGGAATACATTTCCTTTACCGGACAATTATATTTAGAACCGATTTCAGCAGCTAAAATTCCGAACCAAAACTTACACGGACTGGCAGCAGCCGATTTGTTTATTATTACCCATCCGGCATTTGTTAATGAATCCCAAACCCTGGCCCGGTTTCATATCGATAACTCAAATCTGAGGGTTCATGTCATTACTGTTAACCAGATCTACAATGAATTTTCTTCGGGTGCTCAGGATGTAAGTGCCATTCGTGATTTTTTCCGGATGTTTTATAAACGTGCGGCCAACCCGCAGGATTTACCGAAGTATGTTACCCTCTTTGGAAGGGCATCCTATGATTACAAAAACCGGGTATCCAACAATACCAATTACGTTCCCACTTATGAAAGCATCGAATCATACGACCCTGTTAATACTTACAACTCAGATGATTATCTTGGGTTGCTGGATGATACTGAAGGGAAGTGGGATTCGAATACAGATACAAAGGAATTGCTGGATATAGCTATCGGAAGGTTGCCTGCTCAGGATAATACTCAGGCCACAAATATGCTGAACAAAATATTTAACTACGTAAAGAGTCCGGTTTTTGGTGATTGGAAAACAAAATTGGTGTTTGTTGCAGATGATGAGGATAGCAATATTCACCAGAGTCAGGCAGAACAGTTGGCAAACAATGCCATCCTAAAGTTTAAGAACTACAATGTAAAAAAGATATTCATTGACGCCTTTAAAGAAGAAAATACAGCCGGGGGGGCCAGAAATCCTGACGCACAAGCAGAAATAGTTCATTCTGTTGAGCAGGGTGCCATGATAATAAATTATACCGGACATGGTGGAGAAGTAGGTTGGGCGGGCGAACGTATTCTGAATACAGATGATATACAGCGGTGGGGCAATGGAAATAAACTTCCGTTATTTGTTACAGCCACATGTGAGTTCAGCAGGTTTGATGATCCTTCCAGAACATCGGCAGGTGAAATGGTGCTGCTCAACCCTAACGGGGGCGGAATAGCCCTGTTTACAACAGTACGACTGGTTAACTCGGGTTCCAATTTTGAACTCAATAGTTATTTTTACAACCGGGTAGGGCTTGATTCAGCCTCTGCGGCCAATCCATTGAGACTTGGAGAGATTATGCGTTTAACCAAAAATGATTATCTGTCGGGCGATAAAAATGAGCGTAATTTTACACTGTTGGGAGATCCTGCAATTTACCTAGCCTATCCGACAAACAGAATTCAAACAACAAGCATTAACAATCAATCGGTTTCAATCACTCCTGATACATTAAGAGCCTTTGCAAAAGTTACCATCAGTGGAAAATTCACGGATTTGCAACATAACACACTGAGCGGATATACAGGAATTGTGTATCCAACAGTATATGATAAACCGTCAACATACCGCACCATTGGAAATAATCCCTCCAGCCCGCAAGCAAATTTTACCATGCAAAACAATGTAATATACCGGGGAAAGGCTTCGGTAGTTAATGGTTTGTTCTCGTTTTCATTTGTGGTGCCCAAAGATATTTCATATGAAATAGGTTATGGGAAAATCAGTTATGAAGGCGACAACGGTACTTCGGATGCTATTGGTTATTTTAACAATATGATTGTTGGAACCACCTCGGATAGCATTCCTCCAGACAATGCTGGCCCAGAAATCAAACTGTATATGAATGACGAACAATTTGTATTCGGAGGGGTAACAAACGAAAATCCGACATTAATCGTTAAGCTCAAAGATGAGAATGGAATTAATATAACCGGTAAGGGCGTAGGCAGGGATATTTCGATGATTTTAAATAATAATACGACTAAAAATGTAGTATTAAACGACTATTATCAAGCTAAGACAGATAGTTATCAGGAGGGAGAGGTGCATTTTAAGATGAAGGATTTGCCGCAAGGGAAAAATATGCTAAAAACGAGAGCATACGATGTGTACAATAATTCTTCGGACGCAATGCTGGAGTTTGTGGTGGCCAGTTCGCAGGAGATGGCTTTACAACATGTACTGAACTATCCTAACCCCTTTACTACCAATACTACCTTTCATTTCGATCATAATAAAGCGGGCGAACCCATAACCGTGCAAGTACAGATTTTTACCATCAGTGGCAAATTGATCAAAACGCTGCAAACGGATGCTTTGACCAACGGAAATCACTTTGACCAATTAAACTGGGATGGACGTGATGATTATGGAGATAATATTGGTAAAGGGGTATATGTTTACAAAGTAAAAGTTAAGTCAAATACAGGAAAAAGTGCGGAAGAATTTCAAAAGATGGTGATATTGAATTAATTTTCAAATCCCAACTATCCGTTTATTTTTGCGCGGTTGAGAGAGTTTTTAAACACACACATGATAATAAGAAAAATTTATACAGTTGCCGCAGCAGGTTTAGTGAGCATTTTTGGAGCAACGGCTCAGGTTAATAATGCCAGTGCAAGTCAGCTTGACGGGCGACAAAACACAATTACAACCGCAGTCCCTTTTTTGATGATTACTCCTGATGCAAGAGCTGGAGCAATGGGTGATGTTGGTGTAGCAACCCCAAATGATATGAATGCCATTCATTGGAATACTTCCAAGCTGGCATTTATGGAAAAAAACGGAGGCGTTTCTATTTCATATACACCTTGGCTTCGTCAATTGGTACCCGATGTATCTCTTTCCTATTTATCGGCCTATGGAAAAATAAATGAAAAGTCGGCAATCGGTGGATCCTTGAGGTATTTTTCCCTTGGTGAAATTAATTTTACCGATAACTCGGGGTTATCCATGGGAAATTTTAACCCTAATGAGCTAGCAGTTGATTTGGGATACTCCCAAAAACTATCAGATCAGTTTGCCGTAGGTATTGCTTTCCGATATATCTATTCCAATCTGGCCGGTGGGGCAACCAATGTTGCAGGAATTAAGGCAGGGCAATCCTTTGCAGGAGATATTACAGCGTATTACCAGAATACGATGAAGTATAAAGGGTATAAGTTTAACTATGGATACGGTGCAGCCATTACCAATATCGGAGCAAAAGTTACCTATACCACCGCACAGCAGGAAAACTTTATTCCGATTAACTTGCGCGTAGGTACATACTGGCAGGTTGAAATTGACAAATACAATAGTATAGCACTTACTGTTGACCTTAATAAGTTACTGGTGCCAACACCACCTAAATATAAAATAGGAGCAAACGGACAAATTGAAACCGATCCGATTACCAAGGAACCGATTATTGAAAGTGGTAAATTGAATAATGTTCCGGTTGTTCAAGGAATGCTGCAATCTTTCAGCGATGCTCCGGGAGGTTTTTCAGAAGAGTTGAACGAGATTAATATTTCGACCGGGATGGAATACTGGTATGATAAACAATTTGCGTTACGTGCCGGTTATTTTCATGAAAACCAATACAAGGGAAACCGAAAATATCTTACCATGGGTGCAGGCTTACGATACAATGTATTTGGATTGGATGTGGCGTACCTGATATCATTCCAGCAACGAAACCCACTCGATAACACCTTACGATTTACACTCACTTTTGATCTTGATGCATTCAAAAAACAAAAGGATGGAGGCAATGATAGTAAAGATAACGGAGTGTTTGAAGCTCCAACAAACTAAAGCAGATGCGCATAGGTTTCGGATTTGATGTACATAAACTGAGCGAGGGTTATGATTTATGGCTGGGAGGGATTCAGATTCCTCACACCAAAGGAGCAGTTGGCCATTCGGATGCTGATGTATTGTTACATGCAATTTGTGATGCAATTCTGGGAGCACTTGCTTTAGGAGATATCGGTAAACATTTTCCCGACACGGATGCTCAGTATAAAGGAATAGATAGTAAACTGCTGTTGGCTCATGTAATGAAGCTTGTTCAGGAAAAGGGCTACAGAGTAGGAAATATTGATGCTACATTGTGTTTGGAAAAACCTAAAATTATGCCTTATGCAGACCAGATGCGAGCTTGCATTGCCGGTATATGCAGCGTTTCTATTGATGATATTTCAGTAAAAGCAACAACGAATGAAAAGCTGGGATACATTGGCAGTGAAGATGGTGTTAATGCTTATGCGGTAGCATTAATGCTTAAGCAATAACCTCAACCAGCGATTCCAGTTTCATTCCCCTCGATCCTTTCATGAAAATATTTTTATGCATGAGCGGATTATCCATCAATACTTTTATAACCTCTTCCGTTGTCTTAAATTGTTTCATGCCCTTGGCTTGTTGTTTCGAAAATTCTTCCCCTACCAGCCATACTTGTTCCAAATTTAGTTTTGAGCAAAATGCAATTATTTCAGCATGCTCGCGGGCTGCATAATCACCCATTTCAAACATGTCGCCAATAATTGCAATTTTATGGTTGAACGGCATGGCCGCAAAATTTTTCAAGGAAGCTTCCATGCTGCTCGGGTTGGCATTATAAGCATCCAGGTATACTGTGTTATTTGTTTTTTTGATTACCTGGGAGCGATTGTTTTTGGGTTCATAGGTTTCAATGCCCACTTTAATTAATTCTTCGCTCATACCGAAATGATTTCCAATGCAAACGGCCGCCATGATATTGTCGAAGTTGTAATCTCCGCTCAGGCAACTTGTAATCAGAATGGAAGCGGGATTTTTGTCAATGGTATACCGGAATACAATTTCCGGGCGAAGTGTCTCTGCGGTTCCAACACAGTTTGCCTGAGCGAGTCTTTCATCATCATTAGCAGCGTAAGTAATTTTATGGGTAAGGCGGGAAGCCATACGTACCAGCCATTCATCATGTGCGTTTACAAATGCAAGTCCGTTATGTTTGAGCAGGTAATAGTATAACTCACTGTTGGATTGCGCCACTCCCTCTATACTCCCGAAACCTTCCAGGTGATCTTTCCCGTTATTGGTTATCAACCCTAAATCCGGACAGGCAATTTCACACAATTCAGCATTTTCACCAATGTGGTTGGCTCCCATTTCAATCACTGCTATTTGGTGGTTTTTATTCAGCATTAACAATGTTAGGGGAAGCCCGATATGGTTGTTGAAATTTCCGGGTGTTGCCAATACATTAAATTGTTGGCTGAGCACAGAGGTAATCAATTCCTTAGTTGTAGTTTTTCCATTCGAACCCACAATGGCAATTACGGGAATATCAAGTTGCTTGCGGTGATGTTGAGCAAGCTTTTGAAGAGTTTGCAATACATCATCAACCAGAATATATCGTTCATCTTTTTTGTGCTGCGCCTCATCTATCACAGCATAAGCGGCCCCCATCTCTAATGCATCAGCCGCAAATGCGTTAGCATTAAAGTTGGGGCCTTTGAGTGCAAAGAAAATAGAGCCTTTCCCTATCTTACGTGTATCGGTGCTAATGGTCGGGTATTGTAAAAAAAGAGTGTAGATATTTTCAATGGCCATTTTAAGAATATATTAAGTGCGCCCTGCAAATTATTGGTGTATCTTTACAATAGCAAATAAATCCCGCATGAAAAGACTTATACTTATCCTCAGCCTTCTAAGTTCGTTTGTTGCAAATTCACAATCATTTCGGTTTTATTATTCAAATGCACCGAAGTTTTTGAATGGAACGGATACTCTTAAATTTCCGTTCACCGGTGGTGTAAATGCCCCCCAGTTTTCCAATATTGATTTAAATGCAGATGGCCGCAAGGACTTGTTTACATTTGATCGTTCGACAGGGCGGGTATTATGTTTTTTGAATTTGCCAACCGGTTATGAGCATTCTCCTTTTTATGAACAAAAGTTTCCATATCTCCAATCTTGGGCCTTGTTACGTGATTTTAACGGTGACGGAAAAGAGGATATTTTTACGGAGGTAATTGATAACCGACACCTTCTGCCTGATAGCACCAAACCTGTCGGTTCATCAAACGGATTGAGGATATTATTGAATACCGGTGGGAGTAATTTTTCATTCAAACCTGTTAACAATGAAGTGAAGGATACAGGCAGAAGTCCCGAAGGATATGGACTACCACCTACCTATCCAAACTTTGACCGTTCCGACAGAATCATACAAGCCAATAGTATTGATATTCCTTCCATTGAGGATATGGATGGTGATGGGGATATTGACATTTTGTGTTTTCAGAGCAGCGATTTTAGTCCGCAATACGTTGAGAATTATAAAATCAATCCCTTTAATATTCAGTATCCTGCAGACAGTACCCGTTTTATATTGAGAGATTTATGTTGGGGAGGCGTTCAGTTTAATGCTAATGCCGGTACCAATATGTTTACAATTAACCTGCGAAAGGATCAACTCTCCGCATGTTATTACCGCTTGTATCCGATGCAAAAAATGGCGCAGGCAAAACACGCAGGCACCTCAACATTGATGCTGGATATTAATGGTGATGGTATTAAAGATATGATATATGGGGATGTTTTATTCAACTCCCTAATTGCATTAATCAATGGAAAAAATCAACATCCGCAGGGACATGATTCGATTGTAGCACAGGATTCTGTGTTTCCTAAAAATACAACTCCGTTTAATCACATCAATTTTCCTGCTCCATATTATGTAGATATGGATGGCGATGGCATCAATGAATTGCTGGTTACAACCAACAATACATTAGGTGTGAAAAACACAAACAATGTGTGGGTTTATGATAATACAGGAACCAACGCAAAACCGGTTTTTGATTTTAAGGGTAACAACTTCTTTTTATTTAATCAATCACTGGATTATGGTGCCCGCACGGTTCCTGTAATTATGGATATGGATAATGACGGCAAAAATGATTTGCTGGTAGCAACAAGCGGTGATTATGAGCAAACGATGAATGTAAAAGACAAGTTGATGTTTTACCGCAATATCAGAACCAACAACAGTCCTGTTTATGTATTGCAGGATAGTAATTTTTTGTCGCTCACCAATGACACAGCTATCCTAGAGATGCATCCAACATTTGGAGATTTGAATGGTGATGGAAAAAAGGACCTCATCATCGGAAATTCGAATGGAAAGATTGAGTATTTCCTGAATCAGTCAAGTGGTTCTTCTGCTAGTTTCGCTTTGCAAACTCGCACCTTTGGCGATATTGATGCCGGTAATAATTCTGCACCTCAGGTATTTGACCTGAATAAGGATGGTAAAAACGATTTACTCATCGGAAATAAGGCCGGAATAGTTCAGTATTATCAAAATACGGGAACAGTGACCAACCCCGTATTCAGTAACATTCCAACTATTGACAGTTTAGGAAAAATAATGACACGTAAGACCTATGTGAGCAGTGGCGGTTATAATAATATGGAACCTGACGGGTATGCTGTACCGTTTGCCTGCAACCTGGATGGCGATAGCAATACAGTAGAAATGTTGGTGGGTACAAGTAGTGGTGAAGTGTGGTTGTATATGAGTGTTTCTGATACAATCGGAAAGGTATTTGCCAAACAAACCCAGCTGTTTTCAATCAACCAATCGGACCCTTCCGGTAAAGCTATCAAATTCGGATCGAGATCTGTTCCTTTTGCAGCTAATCTCGACAATGATGATAAGCTGGATATGTTGATCGGAAACATGGGAGGGGGACTTAATTTTTATGCGTCTATCCCCACTGATACCGGAAATATTGGGATGGATGAAGAGATGCTAAACAAAGGTACATTGGTTGTATACCCGAATCCGGCTAATACCGAACTCTCTTTCAATACGGTGAATTTGCGAGAAGATATGGCCTATGAAATTGTGAATATAGTTGGGCAGGTATTGCTTCAGGGCAATGTGAATCATTTTTATTCAACACACACTATAGCAACCGAAAGCCTTAAGGACGGCATGTACTTTATACAATTGAGAGGGAAAACCCAATCATTTACAGGAAGATTTTTAATCAGCAGATAAGGCGAGTTTATTTATTCGCCTTATCTATTCTTTGTTTGAGTGCTTTCAGATCTTTGGCAATGGTTTTCAACTGGTCAGGTTTTCCTGTTGTAACATGCATTACGTCACTGTTTGAAGCCGAAACAAATAATTTATACGATTCTTTCTCATTAAATACGGTGAACACATATACCAAATCCGGATCTTGTGTAAGAATCGCTTTATTGATTTCGTCACGGTCAACTTCTTCCACATCATTGCCATAAATGGCCGTAGCATCTTCTTTTCCTTTTAGTTGCAAAGTGCCCAATTCAATCAGTAGTTTTTTACTCGAAATAATAGTAAGGTCACCCGGGTAACTGCTTAACATCTGGCCATAGTCAATATCCTTATCGTTTTCCGCCTGTACGGCATAGTTAAAGTAATTATTGAGCATTTGCACCCCTCTTACCATTTCAGGATACCAATCAGTAGTATCTATTACATTGCTGCAATATCCTTCGGCAATAATTTCGGTAAGTTTGGCACGTTTGCGGTATTTTGAAGTAACCACTAATCCATTGCAATCATCTTCCGAAGAACCCAGTTTGGTTTTTATTTTATTCGATTTTTTCCCTTTGGCAAATGAAAGATAACTATAGTTACCCTTTGCGTATGCCTTCATCATGCTATCGTTTACAAATTCAAACCCTCCGTTAAAGGTCCAGAATTTTTCAACGGCAGTTCTAATGGAAGCATTATAAATACTATCATTATATAATACTACGATAAGTCGTGTATCCTTAAACTTCTCAATGTCTTCTTTTTTTACAAATCCGAACTGGGCTTTTACAGCGGATACACATACAAATGCTAGGATGAATGAAGCAATTAGTTTTTTCATAAGCTATGATACTTTTAACCAAAGTAATAAAATAGAAAGCATTAATCATAAAAAAAGCCGAATATTCTTCGGCTTTCTTACGGGAAACAGGGGATTAGGTTAATCTTTTACTTGGGTGTTTTCCAGTCCATATTGGTGCCCATATGTGTTTAAGGCTTCCCTTAGTTGTCTTCGGGCAACAAAAATTCTGGTTTTCACGGTACCAATTGGGATATGTAAAATAGCTGCAATTTCATGGTATTTGAACCCACTATTGTTCATGGTGAATGGCTTTTTTAAACTCATCGGGAGTTTGTTAATGGCGTTTTCAATATCACGCATCACAAAATTCTCATCCCCTTTATTTTTTTCTGAATGATTAAGGGAGTCGAGATAATGATCATTCTCGGTTTGGTCAATAAAGGTATTCCGCTTCACCATTCTACGGTAATTATTGATAAAGGTATTTTTCATGATGGTGTACAACCAACCCTTAAGGTTGGTACCATCCGTAAATTTATCCTGATATATGAATGCCTTCATCATCGTATCCTGTATTAAATCATTCGTGTCTTCAACATTACGGGTAAGCTGATAAGCATAATGTCTCATCGATTGTGCTTCTTTCTGAACCACCTTTTTAAACTCGATAGCTGTCATACTGTTTAATTATTATTAAAAATTGTTATACAAATTTAAGCGCTATTCCATCCATAATTCCTAGCGGTTTTGTTAAATCTTTTATGAGAAATGTTAGACAATTTATAATCTACTGTAAATTAAGATATTATAAATAAGTAAATTGATTTTTATAAAACATTTAGCGTATTATGAATCCAATTTGCCTATGTACGCAGCACATAAATTATGCCAGTATAGGGCTGTCATAATGTTAAACTAAAACAATTTGGGGTTAAACAAGTTATATCATTACTATAACAACGCAGTTAAGTTAGATAGGAGAATGCATAATCTAGACTTAACTTTGTAGCTTGTCTGGTTTAATATGGAAATTTCAGTATCGCGCAAAAGTCATTTTAATGCGGCCCACAGGTTGGATGTATCACATTGGACTCCCGAAAAAAACAAGGAAGTATTTGGTACATGCAATAACGCCAACTACCACGGCCATAATTATGAATTGATTGTAACAGTATCGGGACAGATTAATGAGGAAACGGGTTATTTGATTGATACCAAAATTTTAAAGGATATTATTAAAGAGGAAATCGAAGACCGATTTGATCACCGAAACCTGAATCTGGATACGGAGGAGTTCCGTGCAGTAAATCCAACAGCAGAAAATATTGCGGTGGTAATTTGGAACTTAATTAGAAAAAGACTTGACAATAGTTTAACATTGAACATCAAACTTTATGAAACAGAAAGAAACTTTGTTGAATACAGCGGAAAGTAAACATCACTTTGAGGAAATGGGAGAGGGGCATGAGTCTTTTTCACTGGAAACGCCAATGAGGGAAGATGCATTTGAACTGGATGATGCACTTAAAATTGAATTGATTGAAAAACATTTTAAGGAAATCATGCTTATTCTGGGGTTGGATATGACGGATGATAGTTTAAAAGGCACTCCCCACCGTGTTGCGAAAATGTATGTGCAGGAAATTTTCTCGGGATTGAATCCTAAGAATGCACCGAAAGCGAAGCTGTTTGAAAACAAATACCAATACAAAAATATGTTGGTTGAGAAACAGATTACATTCCATAGTACATGCGAGCATCATTTTGTTCCAATTATTGGAAAGGCACATATAGCATATATTCCTAACGGGAGAGTAGTTGGTCTATCAAAGTTGAATCGTATTGTAAGGTATTTTGCCCAACGTCCGCAAGTGCAGGAGCGAATGACGATCCAGATCGCCAATATGCTTAAAGAATCATTGAATACAGAAGATGTTGCGGTGATTATTGAGGCCGATCATTTATGTGTAGCATCACGTGGTGTAAAAGATGTAACCAGCAATACCATTACATCAGAGTATTGCGGTAAGTTTCTGGATGCAAAAACCCGTGAAGAGTTTTTAAGATATGTGGTGATGGATAACATGTAGGACACATTTACCTATAAAAAGAAAAGGTTGAGCGCAGAGGTTCAACCTTTTTTATGCAACTGCAAAATCGATCCGCCTTGTTGAAGCAAGCAGCGTTTCACTTTGGAGGATATCTTTAATATAGAAGCTTTCCTTGTGGAGCTTGATAAATGACTTTACGGTTTCTAAATCATGAATCCCTGCGTCCACGGGAACATACCCCATACCGATGAATTTTCCTTTTTCAATTAAAATGCAACTGTTCTCATCGGCATACAATCCTTTATCAATAAGTGCGTATGATTCACTGTTGCTGAGGTTTTCAATTGCAAGAGTCACGCGCTGGTTATACACCACCGCATTTTCTTTCTGTTCGCAGGCTCCCTTGCAGCAGGTCGATTCAAATGCACTGCAGGGTTCTTTAGCGGTATTCACATAACATAATTTCGGACACAATTCATGCTGCAAAATAATCTCCTGTAAAGCATTGATTGCATCTATCTGGGTACGGTATGTATGAAGAGGGATCATGTTTTTACGTACACGGTCTACACATAAACGAACATAATCATTGCGGTCCTGGTAATCATAAATGGCAAAATTGAAATCTACTTTTTTTAGGGCACGGTTAAAGGGTGGCCAATGTTTTTTAATTTCAACCGACTCCAGAATAAAAGCCATTAGTTCAGTTGCACATTCGGTGAACGAAATGCCATGAATGTTGCGCAAAAAATCCTGTTTTTGTTTACCCGTTCCGTTTCCGGTAAAATGAGAACCCACCCGCTTTTTGATGTTTTTGGCTTTGCCTACATATATCACCTTGCCCTGGTCATCGTGAAAATAATATACACCGGTTTGTTGTGATAATATGTCAAACTGTTCCTTTGGTAAATTGGGTGGCAGCAGGTATTCTTTCGAGCCTTTTTTGAGGAACCCTTTTACGATGGAGCCATCATCTGCCTGCAATATTTTGTGAAACAGTTTTACGGTAGCAATAGCGTCACCCGCGGCCCGGTGACGGTTTTGAATGGGAATTCCCAATGCCCCGCAAATATTGCCAAGGCTGTATGATTTATATCCCGGAAATACTTTCCTGCTTAAACGGACAGTACAAAGTTTATCAGCGTTGAGTTCAAAACCGTTTTGCTGCAATTGGTAATGTATAAAGGAGTAGTCGAAATTTACATTGTGTGCAATGAAGATATGATCCTTCAATAACTCATAAACCTTTGGTGCAATCTGTTTAAACTTTGGAGCTTTTTGCACCATTTGATTGGTGATGCCGGTATAGCTTTCCAGGAATGGGGGAATAGGATATTGCGGATTCACCAAGGATACGAATTCATCCACTACTTTTTCACCATCAAAGATATAGATGGCAATTTCGGTAATGCCGTTTGAGTCGGCATGGCCTCCCGTGGTTTCGATATCAACAATAGCATACATAAATGGGGTAGCAATATCGGGAATCAGAATGTGTTTTTCATGTCAAGATTCAATTGTTTATAATCAATTTTGCCCATGTTTCGTTTTAAATGCTCGAGTATGACAATGCCATTGCGGATCCGCAAATCAGGTGATTTGGGTTTTCCGATAATGTATAACAGGGTTCGCTGTTTGCCGGCAGTTAGCGATTGGAAAATAGCGTTCCCATCAATATCCTGTTGGAGCAGTTCCTTAAACTCATCGGGTAAGGGGAGTCCGTATTCACTTTCATCTTTAACGAGAGCAACCAAAATTTCATCTCCATCCTTTACCTTTAGTTTGCTGCGCAATTGTTTATTGACCATGATAAAGTAGCCGCCATCTCCTAAATGCATCAGTGCTGCATGGAAGGTTTCTGTTCTATTCAGGGTACACACAACCCGTTTATCCTTACCCTCAATAAATTTTTGAGCGATTTTGATAGGAACCTTTACATAGTAATGCCAGAGGTTGCTATCAAAACGATCGATTATTCCTTTAAAAGATGTTGTTGGTTTGGTCACGTTGCAACTTACGAAAGGTATTGTAAAAATAAAAAGCCCTGCCGTATTTACCGGCAGAGCTCTTCTAAATGTTTATGGAAGCATATTATCTTCTACTGTAGTTTGGAGCTTCTTTTGTAATGGTCACATCATGTGCATGGCTTTCTTTCGAACCTGCGGGGGTAATTTTAATGAATTTAGCTTTTTGCAGGGACTTAATGTCTTTTGCACCAACATAACCCATCCCTGCACGTAAACCTCCCACAAACTGGTAGATTACTTCTTTTAATTCGCCCTTGAAAGGAACGATACCCACAATTCCTTCAGGTACCAATTTGGCAATCTCATCTTCGGCATCCTGGAAATAGCGGTCTTTTGATCCTTCTTTCATGGCCTCAATCGAACCCATTCCACGGTATGATTTAAATTTACGCCCCTCATACAAAATAGTTTCTCCCGGAGATTCTTCGGTTCCTGCAAACAAACTTCCGCTCATTACGGTACTTGCTCCGGCAGCTAATGCTTTTACCACATCACCACTGTAACGGATACCGCCATCGGCAATTACCGGAATACCTGTTCCCTTTAATGCTTTTGCTGCTTCGTATATGGCCGTTAATTGAGGAACTCCGATACCTGCAATAATGCGGGTGGTGCAGATGGACCCCGGACCAACACCCACTTTTACGGCATCTACACCTGCAGCGGCAAGTGCTTTTGCTCCTTCACCCGTGGCCACGTTTCCGGCAATTATATCCAGATCAGGGAAGAGCTTACGCAAACGTTTAATTTCTTTCAATACAAAAGCAGAATGTCCATGTGCTGTATCAATTGTAATTACATCCACTCCTGCTTTTACCAAGGCAAGAATACGGTCTTGAGTTTCCGGTGTAACACCCACCGCTGCTCCTACCAATAAACGTCCATGTTTATCTTTGCAGGCGTTCGGGTTATCGCGTAACTTTAAAATATCTTTATAGGTGATTAAGCCAATCAGTTTACCCTGTTTGTTTACTACAGGCAGCTTCTCAATTTTGTACTTCTGTAAAATGGATTCAGCCTTTTTTAAGTCGGTTCCTTCAGGAGCTGTAATCAGGTTGTCCTTTGTCATTACTTCGCTTACCTTACGGCTCATTACTTTTTCAAAGCGTAAATCGCGGTTCGTTAAAATTCCAACAAGCTTGTTCTTATTGTCAACAATCGGAATACCACCGATTTTATTTTCACTCATCAGTTTGTGAGCTTCTTTAAGGGTTGCATTTACCAGCAATGTAACCGGATCCAGGATCATTCCGCTTTCGCTACGTTTTACCTTTCGCACTTCTTCAGCCTGACGGTCGATACTCATGTTCTTATGCAACATTCCTACGCCACCCTGTTGTGCCATCGCAATAGCCAACCGCGATTCCGTAACAGTATCCATTGCCGCTGAAAGCATGGGGATGTTGATTTTAAGATTGCGGGTAAGTTGGGTTGCGGTGTTTACTTCGCGGGGAAGTACTTCTGAAAAAGCCGGAAGAAGCAATACATCATCGAATGTGAGGCCTTCTCCAAAGAATTTGTTTTTATCGTTTATCATGGCAAATAATCGTTTCTATTATTTGCCGTGCGAATCTAACACAAACATGTTGATTTAGAACAATTAGTTTTGGAAACTGATAAATATTCTTTGTTTTGGAAATACCTGAAATAAAAAAGTCCCACATTTCTGTGAGACTTTCTGTTTAGTTGCGGAGACAGGACTCGAACCTGTGACCTTTGGGTTATGAGCCCAACGAGCTACCACTGCTCCACTCCGCGATGTATCTTGAGTTTCAGTAAACTTTCTAATCTATCGAAAACAAACGGTCATCTGCTTGTTTTTGGGGATGCAAATATAGATAGCTTTTGATAGAATGCAACTATTTTCTGAAATTATTATTGTTTCTTTGCAGTTCAATTTTAAGAAATGAAGCATCAATCTGGTTTTGTTAGTATTATAGGTAAGCCTAATGTTGGTAAGTCTACCCTTATGAATGCGTTGGTGGGGGAGAAATTATCCATCATCTCACCTAAGGTGCAAACTACCCGTCATCGTATCATGGGTATTTTGAGTAAACCGGAATACCAGGTAGTGTTCTCCGATACTCCCGGAATTATTGAGCCAAAGTACAAGCTACATGCGGATATGATGAAGTTTGTAAATGAGAGTTTGGAAGATGCGGATGTGGTTATATACCTTACAGATACATTTACTTCGGCAGAGAAGGATGTGGAATTGATAGAGCGGATCAAGCTGATTAAGGCGCCCTTAATTATTGTGATCAATAAGGTGGATGAACTGAAAGAAACAGAACAGATTATGGAGCGGGTTAAGTTTTGGGAAGAGCATGTTCCTTCGTGTAATGCTGTGATTCCGATTTCGGCCCTTAATAAATTTAACCTGGATGTATTGCTTAAGCAGGTATTGAAACATGCACCGGAGGCTCCTCCCTTTTACCCGGAAGATCAATTAACGGACAAATCCGAACGATTTATTGCAGCAGAGATCATCAGAGAAAAGATAATGATGCGTTATAAAGAAGAGATTCCTTATAGTGTGCAGGTGGAGGTTGTTGGGTTTAAGGATGAAGAAAAACTACTCCGCATTAGCGCAGAGATATATGTGATGCGCGATTCCCAAAAAATCATTTTAATCGGTAAGGGAGGAGTGGCAATCAAGGCAGTAGGTGTTGCCGCAAGAAGAGATATGGAGCAGTTTTTTGGCAAGCAGGTGTTTTTGGAAACCTTTGTAAAGGTGAAGGAGAACTGGCGCGACAGTGATCAGATGTTGAAGCAGTTTGGTTACAAGTCCGAATAATGGGTAGCATCCCGATTTATCGGGGAGGCAAAATGTAAAAAGAATAAAAAAGATATGGGAAATATAGTAGCAATAGTAGGAAGGCCAAATGTTGGGAAATCAACTTTGTTTAACAGGTTGATAGGTAACCGAAAGGCCATTGTGGCAGATTTTTCGGGTATTACCCGCGACAGGCATTATGGTAATAGTGAATGGAATGGACGCGAGTTTTCGGTTATTGATACCGGTGGATTTGTGGCAGGTTCGGATGATGTCTTTGAAGCTGCCATTAATAGTCAGGTGAAAATTGCCATTGAGGAAGCCGATGTGATGATTTTTATGGTAGATGTTGCCGAAGGGATTACTGCATTGGATCAATCAGTTGCCAACCTTTTGCGCAGAAGTAAAAAACCGGTTATGCTTGTGGTGAATAAGGTAGACAACAATGATAGGATGCATGCTGCAAGTGAGTTCTACGGACTGGGGTTTGATAAGATGTTTTCAGTTTCATCGGCATCGGGTAGCGGAACCGGTGATTTACTGGACGAAGTGGTGGCCAATCTTCCCGCAATTGATGAACACGCGGAGGAAGTTGAAAAAGAGAGGTTGCCCCGTATTGCTATTGTGGGACGCCCTAACGTTGGTAAGTCATCTCTTGTGAATGCATTATTGGGTGAAGAGCGCAATATTGTGACTGATATTGCAGGTACAACCCGCGATACCATTGATACATTGTATAATGGTTACGGACATAAGTTCTTGTTGATTGACACTGCCGGTATCCGGAGGAAAGCCAAGGTGAAGGAAGATATTGAGTTTTACTCCGTTATGCGTTCGGTAAAGGCAATTGAGGATTGTGATATTGTGGTATTGGTGATTGATGCAACAGTGGGTATTGATTCACAGGATATTAACCTGGTTCATTTGGCTGAAACCAATAGCAAGGGCTTGGTTGTACTGGTAAATAAATGGGATTTGGTTGAAAAGGACCACACCACGTCTAATGAATTTGAGAAGGTTGTGCGTAAAAAGCTGGAGCCTTTTACAGATGTCCCGATTGTATTCACCTCAGCCGTTACCAAGCAGCGTATCCACAAGGCTATAGAGATGGCCATGCTGGTGTATGAGAACAGAACCCGTAAAATACCTACCCGTAAATTAAACGATGTAATGTTGGCGCATATTGAGGCTCATCAGCCACCGGCAATAAAGGGTAAGTATGTAAAAATAAAGTTCATTACCCAGTTACCGGGGCAGAGTCCGAAGTTTGCATTCTTTTGCAACCTGCCACAGTATATCAATGAAAGCTACAAGCGTTATCTTGAAAATAAAATGCGTGAAAGTTTTGACTTACATGGTGTTCCGATTACTATTTTTATGAGAAAGAAATAAAAATATTGCATTTGTACAGAATAAATGTATTTTTGCCACCGAATTTTAACCAATTAAAAGTTTTATTACAATGAAAAAAGTATTATCAATCCTTGCTGCTGCTTCTATGTTAGCAGTAATCGCTTGCGGTCCTTCTGCTGAAGAAAAAAAGAAAGCTGAAGAAAAACGCGTACAAGATTCAATCGAAGCTGCTCAACGTATGGCTGATTCATTAGCTGCTATGGAAGCTGCTATGATGCCTGCTGATTCAGCTACTATGGATTCAGCTGCTGCTCCGGTAGAAGCTAAGTAATTAGTAAGCGGAAACGCAAAAATGAAAAAGAGTGCTAGTTTAGCACTCTTTTTTTTACCCCAATTGAGTTAAAATATTTGTTTTTAAAAATTATCGGCATACTTTTGCCGTCCTAATTTGTATTTGGTATGCCATTAAGAACGTTTCAACCTTCTGTAAGAAAAAGAAGAAATAAACACGGTTTCCGTGAAAGAATGAGTACAGCTGCAGGCCGTAAGGTGATTGCTGCTCGTAGAGCGCGTGGTCGCAAGAAACTAACCGTTTCAAGCGAAAAACGTCACAAAAAATAAAGAATAGAAATTTCGAAATTCGAGTCTCGAAATTCGAAACGGTTATCTTTCGAATTTCGGATTTAAGTATTCGGATTTTAAGATGTATACATTTCATAAATCGGAAAGGCTATGCAGCAAAAAGCTGATTGCCCAACTATTTGTAAAAGGAAATCGTGGGTTCTCTCGGTTTCCTTTTCGTTTTTCCTGGGTATCCGCATCGCTGGATGCACAGGTCCCCGTTCAGGTGCTTTTTATTGTACCCAAGCGTATTTACCCCAAAGCCACTTCCCGAAACAAAATCAAACGTCAGCTGCGTGAATTATACAGGTTAACTAAGCCTGCACTATATGATTGTTTAGGCGATCAGCAAATAGCATTATCTATTTCCTATACTGCCCCGGAAGCCAAATCCCATCCGGAACTCAGTGAGCTTTTTTCCCAAGGCATCAAACAGTTATGTTATGAACTTTCAAAAAATCGTTGAGGCTCCGTTTATCTTTCTCATTCGGGTGTATAAGCATGTATTGTCGCCCATGTTGCCCATGTCGTGCCGCTACACACCTACCTGTTCACAATATGCCGAAGAGGCCATCCGCAAGTATGGAGTATTCAAAGGCATTTATCTTGGCGTAAAAAGGTTGTCGCGATGCCATCCCTGGGGAGGAAGCGGATACGATCCCTTAAAATAAGTAATGGGATTTTCCGTTTATCACATTAGGAAAAATATAACTGGAATAATCTGTAATATCGAATGTAAAACAGACTTGTTCCAAATTTACGCAAACACATTATTGCACTTCATATTAAGACAAACCCATGAAAGCACTGTTTAAAAAGATCAGATGGTATTATGTTGCAGGATTACTGGTATTGGTAACCCTTTTCTCCTTTAATAATGCCGGCACCAATTATTTTGAGATTTCTAAGAACCTCGACATTTTTGCCACGCTCTACCGCGAGGTGAATGCATATTATGTGGATGATATTGATGCGGGGAAATTGATGCGTAAGGCCATTGATGAGATGCTCAATTCGCTTGATCCCTACACGAACTATATTTCTGAATCTGAAATTGAGGATTTCCGTTTTCAAATGACCGGACAATACGGAGGTATTGGTTCACAAATAGGGCAAAAGGGAGAGTTTATCATGATTACAGATCCTTATGAGGGTTACCCGGCACAAAAGGAAGATTTACGTGCCGGTGATATATTGCTGGAAGTGGAAGGTAATTCAGTGAAAGGTAAAAACAGTAGCGACATAAGCAAGATGTTAAAAGGACAACCGGGTACTAAAGTAAAGTTGAAAATTAAAAGAGAAGGAGAGGGCGAGATGATTAAAATACTCACTCGTGAAGAGATCCATGTTAAAAATGTGCCTTATGTTGGGATGATAGATGAACATACGGGATACATCAGGTTACAGTCGTTTACCAATGATGCAGGGAAAGAAGTGAAGGATGCATTGGTGGAACTAAAGAAAAATTCGGGAATTACATCTGTGATTCTGGATGTGAGGGGAAATCCGGGGGGATTGTTGCATGAGTCAGTGAATATTGTAAATGTGTTCGTTCCGCAAGGGCTCGAAGTAGTGAGCACCAAAGGAAAGATTAAGGAGTCGGAAAAGGTATACCGAACGCTCAATCAACCAATTGATACTGAGATGCCGTTGGTGGTTTTAACCAATCGTTCTTCAGCTTCGGCTTCTGAAATTGTTTCGGGGAGTTTGCAGGATCTGGACAGGGGAGTAGTTATCGGATTACGTACTTTCGGGAAAGGGCTTGTACAAAATACACGTCCGCTGAGTTACGGAACACAAATCAAGATTACCACAGCCAAATATTATACACCTTCGGGTCGGTGTATTCAGGCATTGGACTATTCGCACCGCAATGAAGATGGAAGTGTGGGAAGTGTTCCCGATAGTTTAAAAAAAGAATTTAAAACCAAAGCAGGGCGTAAGGTTTATGATGGTGGTGGAGTAGAGCCTGATATTACGGTAACGCATAAAGGGTATTCTAAAATTGCAGAGAGTTTATTATCGAAGCAGTTGATATTTGATTATGCAACTTATTACCGCAACAAACACACAAGTATAACGGCAGCAAAAAGCTTTAAGCTGACAGATGATGATTTCGCGGACTTTAAGAAGTTTATTTCGGGAAAGGAATATGATTATACCACTCAAACCGAAAAGGCTTTGGAAGAGTTTAAAAAGAAGGCAGAAGATGAAAAGTATTTTGAGGGTATCAAAGCGCAATACGAAAGTCTGAAGTTAAACTTTACCCATGATAAGCAGGCTGACCTTGACAGGAACAAAACTGAAATAGCAGAATTGCTGGAAGAAGAGATTACCAGAAGGTATTATTTCCAAAAGGCAAGGTATGAAGCATCCTTTAAAAGCGATGAGGATATACAGGAGGCTTTGAAGGTGTTGAATGATCCTGCACGGTACAAATCACTGTTGAGGCCGACTGCTAAGAAATAAACCAACCGGAATTTCCGTTTTTGATTACTTTCGCAAGTAGTCAATTAAACGTATTCCATTGTGTTAGTATTCTCAGATTATATCATCTTATTTTTATTGGGTTCATTGGGTGCCTTTATTGCCGGATTCCTGGGTGTAGGCGGAGGCATTGTGTATATTCCGATTCTCGATTATTTTTTATACAAATTGGGGATGCGTGATGATTTACTTGTAAAGGGGATTCTTGCAAATTCATTGTTTACCATTATTTTTTCTGGAGCGGTGGCTTCATTTAAACAGTACAGGATGAAAAATTTTTTCCCGAAGGAAATATTGTATACGGCACTTCCGGGAATGATTACGGCTTTAGTGATGACCTATTTTATCAAAACAGGGACATGGTATTCAAAGCAGGCATTTAATTACGTGTTTATTGTGATGTTGTTTGTGATTATTGTGCGGATGTTTTTTGCCAAGGCCCCGGCTAAAGATGATAGCAATCAGACCGAAAACCCTTATCTGTTTTCAATAACAGGGTTCTTTGCCGGAATTATTACAGCATTATCCGGTTTGGGTGGAGGGGTAGTAATGACACCCGTATTTACGGATGCTTTGCGCGTACCCATTAAAAAGGCAAGTTCCATATCAAATGGAGTAATTCCGTTTTTTGCCATTGCTATTGGACTTTATAATCTTTCTTCAACGGCTCCTCTTATTATTCCTGGTATGCAGATTGGGTTTATCATGTTACCTATCGTGATTCCAATGATTCTTGCCACTTTCATTTTTGCACCGATTGGCGTAAATATTTCACAGAAAACCAAACCGGAACTTATCCGATTGGTGTTTGCATCATTTATCAGCATTGTTTTCTTCAAGCTGGTATATGAGCTTTTCTCCAAGTAAAAATCTAAATAGAGTCCATTGTTACAACTTTGGCCAGTAAGTGCACTTTATATTTTTTGCCAGTACTTATTTCTTCACACATTGCATACGTGCGGAGTTTCTCCAGCTTTCGCATGATAAGCTTACTCCGCCCCGACATTTTAAACAGGGTACGATCGGGTAAATCATCCAACAGGATATATAATTGTTGCTTATTGTATTTCATTAACGCTTTCATAAGCGCTACGTCTCCGCTATGGGTATACTTTGGGGCCTGCATATGTTTAATAAGTGGTTGTTCAATGTCCGGAGGAAAAATGCGCATCATCACAACAGGCCGCATGCAGTTTTTAAATTCTTCTTTCCATTCGGCCCCATGTGACTGGTGATGTGGACCATATTTTTTGAAAGTAACATGGTGGGCCAGTTCATGAATAAAGGTAATCAGAAAATCGAAGGGATTCAGGTTGTGATTGATACTGATACGATTTCCCTTGCCGAGATGCGGACTATAATCGCCCAACCGATCCTTCCGTTCCACCTCTATGTGCAAGTGCAATTTATAAAGCATAATCAACTCTGAGCAATACTCCACAGCCTGAGCAGGAACGTATTGACCCAGTACCGACATCATCCGTTTTTTGTGATGGAGCTGGATATCATCAATCTGACCTAATAATAAAGATTTATGCATGAAATTAAAACAACCTTAAATTTAAAGTTGTTTGTTATTTTCACACAACAATACTTAATTTGGTATCATTAATATTAGAAATAAATGAACGACTTTGAATTAATCCCTAAAGAAGAAGTTACAAAATATCATTTTGTAACCTATGATGTGCTCGATACTAAAGATGCTCGTGCAGAGAGAAAGGCCGAATTAGAGAAGGCGATGATTTTGGGAAACAGTGAGCATGTGAAGTATAAGATATTTTTTACAACCACTGAAGGAGTGAAAGAAGTTGAAACTACAGTTTGGGCGACAACTGATGATAATGTTACATTAAAAGGAGGTGTGGTGATTCCTATTTCCTGCATCAACAGAATCAGTTTCCTGTAAAACAAAAATGCCCCGAATAAACGGGGCTTTTTTGTGTAATGAATCAACTATAAAAACATGACAACTTCCGTTGCCGGTTTTCCGTATTAAAAATTGAGTACAGATGCTGCTGGTTCTTCTGTTACAGAAACAACTTCTGCAAGACTTCCCAATCCGTTCTCTTTTGACTCAGGCTTTTTAGAGCCGTTACCGTTCATTTTTACTTTGGCTAATTCGCCTAAACCTGAGACTTCAAATTTATGCTCTTTTACAAACATACCCAAGGCAACGGCTTGTTTTATTCCGTTGATTGTCAGGTCTATCTCAAATTCATCGGCCGAAATTCCACGGGCACTTACCTGAAAAGGAATTTTTAAGTCCATGGCATAGTCGAAAACAATTTGAATACTCTTTCTGCGAGCAATGAGGGTTACTTTTTCTTCCATTATCTTTTGTGTTTTTAGTTTAATTGCTGTTGATTGTCAGCGGGTTTTGAAATCGCTGTAACACTTGTAAATGTAGGGCCTCCCGCTGAATTAACACCCAAGGAGGATACGTTGTTTACTCACAACTTTTAAGAGGCAAAAGGATGCTTATGCACAATTGACTTGTAAATGTTTATAGGGTGTGGATAAGGAGGGGGTTATCAACAGGGTAAAATCGATGAAATCGGTGTAATGTGTTGATAGTGAATATATTATCTTAATATAGTAACGTTGCCCTGTAATACTGAGCGACTTTCATCATAACCGGTATAGATGAGGCGGTAAATATAAACGTCAGTTGGCTCACTATCACCATTTTCTGAATTGCCGCTCCATTTTGTATTTTTAGAGTCACTTTGGAAAACCAATTGTCCCCATTTGTTGTAAACTACTAATTGATAATCCTTTACATACAAGTCGCGGATATTCCAGATCTCATTTACACCGTCTCCATTGGGAGTAAAAGCTGTGGGTACGTATACCATCGGTTTCTGCATAAGATCAATGGAGTTGGATTGACTTTGGGCGTATCCGTTGAGGGTACGTATTCCTCCTATAAAATAGTTGAGATCGGATTGTTGATTGGCGATAACACTATACGTAAAGATTCCGGATTTTACATCCAGATCATCATCATTAAAAGTTGTTTCATCTGAATTGGCCAGCATGCATCTTTCAACGGGAGATTCATTTCCCAGCCTCACAATATCATAATGGGCAGTTCCCGACTCCCAAAAATCATAAGGAGTCCAAGAAAGGTTGTGTTTATAGGGAAGAGAGTTACCTTTAAGCAGTATGGTACAGGCTGTAAGTCCTTGCGGACCATAGTTATCACAGGTATCCTTCATGATAATGTGATAACAGTAAGAGTAATTATTGATATCAACATCTGAATCAATAAAGACGGTGTCTGATATTTTGGTATACGTGTGTATGAGTTGGTAATTGTTTGCGGAAGCTTCCGTTTTATAGATCATGTACCTGGCAAAATCTTTCTCGTAGGTTTTAGGCCAGGTAATTAATATCTTGTTTTTATCATATACAGTTGCCGTAATGAGCTTTTGTTGGTCGGGGATATACTTCAGCTGTTCAAATGTTCCCAAGGTATCGGATGACGAACCTTCTTTCATACATTGATTAACAGAACGCATAAAGTAACGGTAGTTGTTTACATTATATTGAGGAGTATTTGGATCATTGTATGTACGAAGACCTTTATCAAATATTGAATCCAACACTTCAAATGGACCATCATTAATAGCACGGTAAATATTATACTTATGAAAGTAAGGAGGGTTACCCGTTGAATCACCCCAATAGAATTGAGTAGCTTGATCGTTAATCAGGGTCATGCAAAGGATGTCGGTAGCATTTACACGTGGCAGCGGTATTGTTTTAAGATTGATAACAGATACGGATCGGGTGGGGAATGGACATCCATTATCAGTAACCTCAACGAGGAGTTGTTGTGTTTTTCCATCGGGTAAATCGCAGGAAGCTTCCCAGCATACCCTATTGGTAATATTCTTAAATGCATTAATGGTTCTGGTAAAAGTCGGTTTAGTTACAATATTGGTATCGGCCGATACATTTTTAACGACCATAAATATTGAGTCAGCAATATCTGAGGCTTCAATATCAAAACAACCCATCTCTGGTGTTTGGATAGTGAGGTTGCTACTCATAAATGCTCCATGAATTGTCTTGAACATAATTTGAGGTACAGGTTGTGGACAATCTGTAACATTAAATTGGAGCTCTAGGCGTACCTCTCCAATTTTGATTCCCATCCGGAACTCCTCAACCTTAATTGCCACAACATAAATGCCGGCCTGAATCGGGTTAACATTAATTTCTCCGGTTGATGGATGAATGGATAAGGAAGGTGCACCCATAATTTGCTGATTGGTATTATGTGCTCCGAACCAGGTTACATCCGGATAGGGTCCGGGAGAAGCAACATTACTGGCAGGATTGCCCGGGCCAAGGTTTCCATTCAACGGATTCACAAATGAGTATACGAGTTGATCACCGTCATAATCTTTAAAATTGAGGTTGTATTTTGCCAAACTTCCCACACACAAAAAGGTATTTGGGTTTGCAGTAAAATAGGGTGTTGAATTAATGAGGTTCCGTGGAGGTGGAATTTCCATATAGATGGCAATTCCGGCATCTTCAGGAGACGAGATATTGGTAATGATATTATTTCGACAACAACGTTGGTAAGCGAAGTAATAACCTGTATTGTTGTTGAATTTGGAAGGGGCAAGTGTAATGGTTTTTGTGTAGGTGCCTAATGTTGTACAGGTGTTGGGGATACCTGTGGTACAGTTGATACCTGAAAAATTTAAATTTTCCTCGGTTGACAACTGAAGCTTATAGGTTTCGATCAGTTCATTTGTGTTTTTATCAAACACTCCGACAGTTGCAGGATCATCAAAGTCGGCACCGCCACCATTGCAGTCGCGCAGCACTTTTAAGGTAAGGGTATAGTTATTTCCACTCAGGTGTTTTAATGCAAAAGCACCACCAACAATATGTTTGGCAAAGGAGGTTTCACAACCCCAAAGCAAGGCAACGAGTAGTACTACTTTTTTCATTTAAAAAACTAAGGTAACCAAATTTATGATACTGATTATCAAGAACCGAAAAAAGACAAAGTCGTTGCATGGGGTATCCTGTTTATGTAGGGTTAATGAAAATAGGGACGAAAATGAATTGCCTTAAATACCAAGTTAGAAATATCTTAATTAATTGATTTGTTGCTCATTGTGTATATGGTAGCTTAGAATAAAAAAAGTCACCCCGTTTAACCGAAGTGACTTTTACGGAACAAGTAATAGTTGTTAATATGATCCTTTCAAAAGACCCTGAGCATTGAATGAACCCATATCCACCAAGGAAACGGAACCATCGGCACAGAAGATCTCTACTTTATTGATGTCCTGATGAATAGTTGCAAGTGGATGAATCTCATTATTTTTATCAACACTCCAGGTTTGAGTGGCCGGTGTGAAGAATATAGTAGTTTTTTGTCCTTTGCTTGCACCGGTTAATGCTACCATTTCGTAACGGTTTTGAGTCACCGTCATTTCGTAAGTATTGCCATCCTTTGCCTTCACAATTCCCTTTTCCATGTGGCCTGGAGCCATCGCCAATGGATTAGAGCCGGACCAGAATTCAATCAGGTTTAATAAGGCGAAATCAACAAATGTTGTTAATGGGTAAAACCACCAGCAGAGTAAATAGAAAATGCCATTGTCTACAAATTTATTTCCTGTTGCATGTTCGTTCCATTTGTATACTTTTTTGGTGATAGCCCATGAGCCCATACAACCGGTGTTTAGCGTTCCGATGCCCAGCATCAGCAGTGCTATTGAATACAGGCCAAATTTTTTCATATAGTGTTTCGTGTTTAATTGTATGTATGAAATTCGCTTTTAAATAATAGAAAACCAACAAAACCCGGAAACAAAAAAGGTTGACTGTGACAGTCAACCTTTTATTATATCGAAGTGTGAATATTATTTAGCAAAATTTACAGATCTCTTCTCGCGAATCACTGTAATTTTGATTTGTCCGGGATACGTCATCTCCTTTTGGATACGTTGTGACAGGTCAATTGACAATACATCTGCCTGATCATCGGTTACCTTTTCAGATTCTACAATTACACGTAATTCTCTTCCAGCCTGAATGGCATATGCCTTTTCAACACCTCCGTAACTAAGCGCCATTCCTTCAAGATCCTTCAAACGTTTCATATAGTTTTCGGTATCTTCTCTGCGTGCACCCGGACGTGAACCTGAAATGGCATCACAAGCCTGAATAATCGGAGAAAGGATTGAGGTCATTTCAACCTCATCATGATGCGCTCCGATAGCATTTACCACTTCCCAATTTTCTTTATATTTTTCAGCAAGCTTCATTCCCAATAAAGCATGTGGTGTTTCCGGATCATCATCAGGCACTTTCCCAATATCATGTAGCAATCCGGCACGTTTAGCCAATTTCACATTTAAACCTAATTCGGCAGCCATGGTAGCACACAGGTTGGCTACTTCACGCGAGTGTTGTAATAAGTTTTGTCCATAGCTCGAACGGTAACGCATCCGTCCCACCATGCGGATTAACTCAGGGTGTAATCCGTGAATTCCCAAATCGATACAAGTACGCTCTCCAATCTCCACAACTTCTTCTTCCAGTTGTTTACGTGTTTTGGTAACTACTTCTTCAATACGGGCAGGGTGGATTCGGCCATCCTGAACCAACCGGTGCAATGAAAGACGGGCAATCTCCCTCCGAATTGGATCAAAGCAGGAAAGAATGATGGCTTCCGGGGTATCATCCACAATAATTTCAACTCCTGTTGCAGCCTCCAGTGCACGGATATTTCGTCCCTCACGACCAATAATCCGCCCTTTCATTTCATCATTTTCGATATTAAAAACGGATACCGAATTTTCGATGGCATGTTCAGCAGCCGAGCGCTGGATTGAACTCAGAATAATTTTTTTAGCTTCTTTATTGGCAGTCAGTTTAGCCTCATCAACCAGGTCTTTTACTTTGCTCATAGCCTCTGTGCGGGCTTCTTCCGTTAAAGCATCCACCAATTGTGATTTAGCTTCTGCGGCCGTTAATCCTGCAATTTTTTCGAGCTGTTTCACCTGTGACTGATGGGCTTTTTCTACCTCTTCTTTTTTGAGGGCCAAGGTTTCCTGTTGTTTTTGGAGGCTGGCTCTGATTTGTTCCAACTCCTGATCCTTGCGTTGTGTTTGTTCCAGTTTCTGGTTGAGGGACTGTTCTTTTTGTTTGATTTTGTTTTCGGCAGTAAGTACGTTTTGGTTACGTTGCATTACCTCTTTTTCATGCTCTGCCTTGAGCTGAATAAATTTCTCTTTGGCTTCCAGCATACGATCTTTTTTAATCACTTCTGCTTTAGCCTCGGCCTCTTTTACAATGTTATCGGCCTTGTTCTTTTGCATGGATTGGTTGACGAAATACATCAACCCGGCTCCTGCTCCCAGGGCTACCATGACAATGATAACTACTAAATAAATTTCCATAAACCTATAAATGGTTTTGTTAATAATGAATAAATAAAGGTGGTAGCCAAGCAGCAGTGCTTACAATTGAACGTGTTTCAACAGGTGTTGGATTTCCGATAACTCCTTGCTCAGTCCATTGTCTTCTATCAACGGTTTGCTTTGGAGTTGTATCAATTCCGTGGCCAGTTCAAGGGCACACATCGAGAGAATATCCTGCTTATCTTTAACCGAAAACTGCTTTTCATAGGCCTTCAGTTTATCATTGATGAGCTTGGCTGCTTTCCGCACTTGTTCTTCCTGTTCGGCATTTACGCTTAACGGGTAAAACCGGTCGGCAATATTCACTTTAATGGAAAGCTCGTCCAACGTTGTTTTGCTATTTGCTACTTAGTAACCTTAAACACTCGTCAATCTCTTTGATATATACGCTAACCAGTTTTTTGAGGTCAGCAGTATCGGAGGATTGATGAAGCGTTTCAGCAATTTTAAGCATTTTATTCGTTTCTGCTAATCCTTTATTGGTATTTTTTTGCTCCTCAAGGGAGTTTTTGAGGACTATGTTTTCTTTCTGAACCGCATCGTACCGTTTTTCAAGATCTTCAACCCGTTGCAGGAGCTTGATGACTTTAAGTTTGATTTCTTCAGCAGTTACGGTAAGTGTATCCATAAATTAACTTCTTAAAGTAGCTCCCAATTCTTTCTCAAATTGTTTAACTAATTTATTTACTACCCTGTCGATATCCTGATCTGTCATTGTTTTTTCATCATCCTGCAAAATGATGCTTACTGCATATGATTTTTTACCCTGTTCTATTTTATCTCCCTTGTATACATCAAACGCATTGATGGACTGTAAAAGTTTGGGTTCCGATTTTAGGGCAATGCGTTCCAATTCACCGTACGTAACCTGCTTGTCGAGCACCAGTGCCAAATCTCTGCGTACATGCGGGAATACCGATATCGGACGAAACTTCATATTGCTGTTGCGTACTAAATCCATCACATTTTTCCACAGAAAATCGGCCATGTAAACCGGTTGATTTAAGTCGAATTTTCCTGTGATGGCGGGCTGTATCGTTCCAAATATGACCAATGGTTTTTTGTTAAAAGTTAATGTGGTGGTATTATACAAACGGGCATGATCTTCGGAATACATACTTTCCAAACGATGGTTGATGCCCAGCTTGGACAGTACATTCATTACCGTAGCTTTCAAATTGAAATAACTAAGACCTTGCAGCGGCTGACTCCAGTTTTCAGTTTGTTTGTTTCCCATCAGGTACAGTACAAAATGTGGGGTCTCTTTATATTTTCCGTCAATATTTTGGTATGTGAGTCCGTGTTCAAAACATTTGATATCGGATGATTTGCGGTTGTTATTATACTGCAGCATTTCCAGTCCGCTGTACATCATCTCCATGCGCAGCATCTCCAAATCGCTGCTGAGTGGGTTTAGCATTCTTACGGCATGTTTCAATTCTTCTTCACTATAGTATGCCGATTTAGTGAGTGAGTTACAGGTAAGCTCCATAAAGCCATTGGCGCTGAGGTAATCTGCAACCTTATTGCGTAACCTGAAATTGTTTTCATCAGGAGACGTGGAAATGGACGATTTTACCTGAGTTGGGATCTCAATATTGTTTAAACCGTAAATACGTAATATTTCTTCTGCAACATCAGCATCACGGGTTACGTCTGAACGATAAGGGGGTAATGATAGTACTAAAGTGTCTCCGTTTTCAGAAACAATTTCGATATCCAAGCCTGTCAATATCCGTTTGATGTCCGTTAATGGAATTTCTTGTCCGATGAGGCGGTAACATCTACTTAACGAAAAGTTGAGCTGAATGGGTTGGATGGGTTGAGGATATACATCCGTAATTTCCGAGCTTACTTTTCCGCCTGCAATTTCGATAATGATTGTGGCCACACGTTTCAGGGCATCAATGGTAATATTCGGATCTGTTCCACGTTCATAGCGGAATGATGCATCGGTGCTCAATCCATGAGTCTTGGCTGTTTTTCGCACAGAGGCAGCATTAAAATAAGCACTTTCAATAAAAATGTTCCGGGTGGTTGATTGGATACCTGAATCCATTCCGCCAAAAACACCGGCAATAGCCAATGGTTTTTCGGCATCACAAATCATCAATTCAATTCCGGTTAGTTTACGCTCCACTTTATCCAGTGTGATAAAAGTAGTACCTGGAGCTGCTTTTGTTACAATGATCTTTTTTCCGCCAATTTTGTCTGCATCAAAGGCATGTAATGGTTGTCCCATTTCATGTAACACATAATTGGTGGCATCTACAATATTATTAATTGGAGAGAGGCCGATTACCTTCAGTTTGTGTTGCAGCCATTCCGGAGAGTCTTTAACTTCAATGCCATTTATGGACAGTCCGGAGTATCTTGGACAATCAGTATCTTCAATGTTAATTGAGATTTCGGAATTCGGATTTGAGAATTCGGATTTGAGATTTTGAGATTTCGGAATTCGGATTTTTGTTCCGGTAAGTGCTCTAAGGTCTCTTGCTACACCAAGGTGTGATGCGGCATCTCCTCGGTTGGCTGTTAAGCCTATTTCAATTAAATGGTCCGTGTAAACCGGAAAATAGTTGGAAGCTTTGGCTCCAATAGTATGAGTATCGGGTAAGACGAGAATACCTGCGTGGCTTTGACCTAGCCCCAGTTCATCTTCTGCACAAATCATTCCTTCGCTTACCTCTCCTCGGATTTTACTTTTATTGATTTTGAAGGGTTCTCCGGCCGTAGGGTATACCGTGCAGCCCACAGTTGCAACCAGTACTTTTTGTCCGGCAGCCACATTAGGTGCTCCGCAAATAATCTGCAGGGGTTGTTCACCACCAATATTTACGGTGGTGATGCTTAGTTTATCGGCATTCGGGTGTTTGGCACATGTTAATACTTCACCAACCACAATACCTTCAAGTCCGCCAGGAAGGGATTCATACTTTTCAACGCTTTCCACTTCCAAGCCGGTACCGGTAAGCATAGCCGAAATTTCCTCGGGAGTTTTGTGGATTTCAATCAGTTCGAGCAGCCAGTTATAGGATATTTTCATTCAGTATAGGAATAAAACTACAGTAAGTGCTGTAGCAGTTTAGGTTGCGAAAATAAGCATCTCAAGTGAAATTTATCAGGAACTTTTAGGCCGTTAAAGTGTTAATATTGAAAGGAGAAACAATTTATGAATAAGAAAACACTGGTGTTGGGCGCTTCACCCAACCCAAGCAGATATGGATACATAGCTACGGAAATGCTTACTGAATTTGAGCATGAAGTAGTTCCATATGGGATTAAGAAGGGGGAAATAAATGGAAAACCCATCGTAAATGAACTACCCCAAGATACCGATTTTGATACGGTAACACTGTACCTGAATCCAACCAATCAGCGGGAATACTACAACTATATTATAGGATTGCACCCCCAAAGGGTTGTGTTTAACCCGGGAACTGAAAATCCCGAATTCGAACAAAAGCTTATCAATGAAGGTATTCATCCATTGGAAGCGTGCACATTGGTGTTGTTGCGTACCGGACAATATTAACACCGGGTTAATATTATGACTTTTGCAGATGTCGAAATTTGTTTTAACATCGCAGTACTATTTTAAACCATGAAAAAAATATTTTTTATTGCATTGGCTATTGTAACGATAGTGGCTTGTCAATCACCCAAAGAAAAGGCACTTGCCAACATAAAAAACCTCGAAGCGAACGACAGTATTTTTAGTCCTGAGCAAATTGAAAAAGTAAAAGTGGCCTATATTGATTTTGCCAACAAATATCCGGATGATGACTTGGCTCCTGAATTCTTATTCAAGGCTGGCCAGCGTTGCAATGCTTCGGCTAACCATGAACAGGCATTGGCATTGTTCCAACAGGTAATAGATAAGTACCCTAAACACAAGATAGCGGAGGATGCATTGTTTTTGCAAGGATATGTATACGAAAACAGCATGCAGGATTTGAGCCGAGCCAAAACGGTATATGTTAAATTCCTGGAACTTTATCCCAATAGTGATTTAGCCGAAGATGCTAAATCATCTATTGAAGATTTAGGCAAAACACCGGAGCAGATTTTTGCAGAGTTTGAGAAAAAGGATTCGACAGCTAGTGCGAAAAAATAATTGAGAAGGAAGCGTAAGTTTCCTTTTTTGTTTTATCGTCTCGATGTTTAAATCCTAAGCTATGTTTTGAAACGAGGTCATTAATCGACCCTTACCATATCATTTACAAACTCCTTATTGAGCAAATCGGTGATTTGTGATTTGGTTAAGCCCTCTATAAGTTTTCCTTCTTTTGCAAAGGCAATGGTTCCTTTTTCTTCAGATACCACCAGCACAACGGCATCCGTTTGTTCGGTGATGCCAATGGCAGATAAATGCCGCATTCCATATTTATTGAGCAGTTCAGGATTTTCACTTACCGGCAAAACTGCATTGGCTGCTTTTATTTTACTGTTGGCAATAATAACCGCCCCATCGTGGAGGGGACTGTATTTATTAAAAATACTAATGAGCAACCTGCGGGTGATATGGGCATCAATCACCTCACCGCTTGATCCTATAAATTTCATCTCCGATGTTTTAGGGAACACAATAATGGCACCCTGATTGGTTTCTGCCAGAAATTCGCAGGCATCAACAATCTCTTCAAAATTGGTGTGAAAACTCTTTTCAATTTTCCAGTTCCAGGGGAGAAAACGAAACATGGATTTATTTTCTGCAAGGAAACTGATCTTACCCAACAGCAATAGAAACTTACGAATTTCTTGTTGGAAAATGATGATGATGGCAAGGAAACCAAATTTGGTAACCTCCCCTAAAATGGTTTCAAGCAAGGGCATATTGAAGTAACGAACCACCATCCAGAAGATGTAAATGGTTACAAGCCCAATAAGCATATTAAAGGCTAAACTTCCTTTAAGTATCCGGTAAAGCTGGTGAATGAATCCTGCTACCAGCAGCACATCAATCACATTTACCAGAGTGAATTTAAAATTGTAAAACTCAAATAATTCCATATGTAGCGTTTACAATGTTAATACATTCAACGGCTTCTTTGACATCATGCACGCGCAAAATTTTTGCGCCATTCAATAAAGCGATGGTATTAGCGGCTGTAGTGGCATTAAGCGCGAGCGCCACATCGGTTCCTGTAATTTTTTGCAACATGCTTTTGCGGGAAAGGCCCACCAGGACGGGTAATTCAAATAATGAAAGATCGTTTAGATTGTTTAATAATTGATAATTATGCTGCAGGTTTTTGCCAAATCCAAAACCCGGATCTATAATCAAATCTTTAATGCCAGCTTGATGTGCAGCTTTAATTTTTGTTGTTAAATACTGAATTACTTCCAGAACTACGTTGTCATATTGCGGGTTATGGTGCATGTTTTGGGGAGTGCCTTTTTTATGCATCATAATATAAGGTACATTTAACAGAGCAACTGTATCCATCATTTCCGCATCATCATCTCCGCTTGAAATATCATTGATCAGATGAGCACCCGCTTCAACTGTTTGTTTTGCCACATTGCTTCGAAAGGTGTCGACTGAAATAATAGCATGAGGAAATTGTTGTGCTATGGCTTCGATGACAGGAAGTATGCGCCTTAATTCTTCTGCTTCAGAAATATGAACAGCTCCGGGACGGCTTGAGTAGGCTCCTATGTCAATAAAAAGGGCACCATCAGCTAACATTTTTTCGGTTTGGCGAAGCGCCTCGGAAACAATAGGATGCTTCCCGCCATCGTAAAAAGAGTCTGGTGTAACATTAAGAATGCCCATAACCACCGGTTTTTCGATGGTAATCAGTTGACCTTTACAGTTTAATGTTATTTTTGGTGTAAGCGTTTGCAAATTGAGATGCTCCATTATTTTTGTACAACTAACAAATTAACAGTTTACGTTTTGATTAATCAAACTTCACAACAATACGATCAGGCAATTCAACAGTGCAAAATCATTTTTATCAATAAGAGCAAAGACTATGGAACTTCATGGCGGGTGATGCGTTTATCTTCCATCACCGACCAGATTTTTATCAAGGCGCAACGTATCCGTAATATCGAAGAAAAGGGGTTTCAAAAAATCGGAGACGATATTGAATCGGAGTACATGGGAATTGTAAACTATTGTATCATGGGATTGATTCAAATTGAACTGAAGGAATCGAAGGAGTTAAACTTGCCAATAGATGAGCTAACAGCCTTGTACGATAAATATGCTACAAGTACAAAACAGTTGATGGAAAACAAAAACCATGATTACGGAGAGGTATGGAGAGACATGCGTGTAAGTACATTCACCGATATTTTGCTGGTAAGGTTGATGCGAATCAAACAAATTGAAGATAACAAAGGTGAAACCATTATGAGCGAAGGGATTGATGCAAACCTGCAGGATATGATTAACTACTCATTGTTTGCACTCATAAGGATTGAAGAACAGAAATGAGAATAGAGGGTAGCCTTTGACTAAGAGGAGTCAAAGGCAACAGCAATACTTTAAGAAAAAATTAAACAAGAATACAACGAGGTTTGTTGTACTAAAAACAAATAAGGAAGATGAAAATCATAACACAGATCAGCAGAATATTGGTTGGGGTATTGTTTATTGTTTCAGGTTTTATCAAAGCCAATGATACCATTGGTTTTTCGTACAAACTTGTAGAATATTTAGAAGTGTTCCATACTCCGGTGTTTATTGATTATGCAGTTCCGATAGCAATGCTGATTTGCATTTTTGAAATTATGGTGGGTGTGTTGCTGTTAATGGGTGCCTATTCAAAATTGAATGCGTGGTTATTGCTCATCATGATTTTGTTTTTCACCTGGCTTACGGGATACTCTGCAATTACCGGAAAAGTAACGGACTGCGGTTGTTTTGGAGATGCTATTAAGCTTAAGCCGGTAGAATCATTTATCAAAGACCTTGTATTGCTGGTATTCATCTCAATTATTTTTGTGGGACATAAACATATCAAACCATTGGTTAATTCAACTATTCAAACCATTGGGATTTCGGTAGCATTATTGGTTACTACAGCATTTACCCTTTATACATATATGTTTCTTCCCAAGATTGATTTCCTTCCTTACAAAGTAGGAAATGATATTAAAACCTTTATGACTTATCCTGAAGGAGCAGCCAGAGATAGTTTTGAAATGGTATTTATTTATGAGAAGGATGGTAAACAACTCGAGTTGGGAATGAATGATTTGGGTAAGATTGATGCTACCTATAAGTTTATAGATAGAAAGGATAAGCTGATAAAAGAAGGGTACAAGCTGCCGATCCATGACTTTAAGATGTATGATGCCAATAGTATTGAATACACCGATACGTTTTTGAACGACAACAATTATAAGCTGGTGGTTGTGCAAAAGGATGTGAAAGAAAGCCGCAAGGGAATAGAAAGCCAACTGGCCAGACTGGGTAATGATTTTCAGCAATCAGGTTATAAGGTGTGGGGACTAACATCATCCGCACCGGAGTATGTGGAAGTATACCGTCATGAACATCAGTTGGCCTACAATTATTATACAATGGATGCCACGCCTCTTAAGTCGATGGTGCGCAGTAATCCGGGAATTATACTCATGAAGGGAAATGTGGTGGTAAAAAAATGGTCGAGTTACGCCATACCATCCATGGATGCTGTAAAAAAGTATATGAAGTAACAAACATCATCCAGATGAGCATTCCGCATACATCTTTGCCGGTCGGTTTACCCGAACGTATTTATCTTATAGGCATGATGGGAGTGGGCAAGAGTACACTCGGAAAACAACTGGCCAATGCACTTGGGTATTCTTTTTTGGATACCGATACACAAATCGCATTTATTGAAGGGCGTTCCATTCAGCGGATATTTGATATGGAGGGTGAGTCTTATTTCAGGGAAGCAGAGCAACATATTTTACATCAAACAGCAACAGATGTTAACTCGGTTATTGCAACTGGGGGAGGAACACCTTGTTTTTTTGATAATATGGAATGGATCAACACACATGGAAAAAGTGTATACCTGGAGGCTAATGCAGCATTTATTATAAGCAGGGTAGGACAGAATACAGACAAAAGACCCCTGCTGAAAGGTAAGGAAACAGGTGAACTGGAGCCTTTTATTGACCAAATGCTGGCCGAAAGAGAACCTTATTATAGCTGTGCACACCTGCGGGTGAGGTTACCGGTAAAATCCTTCGTACAGTCTGTAATATCAATGCTTTAGGAGGAATTGGCCAGAATGATTTTGATCTCAAAAAGGGCTAAGGGTGCGCAAATGTTGACAACGTGTGAAAATCTTCCCCTAAAAAAAAATGCGGAGGACAGTGTTTCCGCTTGTTTTATTCATGCCAATCACTAAGTTTGTTAGAGTAATAACCAACCAATTAATTAATTTATAACTATGAACAAGTCAGATTTAATCGACAACATGGCAAACGCTGCCAAGATCACTAAAGTACAAGCTGCTGCTGCTTTGGATTCATTCATGGCATCAACACAAACTGCTTTGAAAAAGAATGACAAAGTTATTCTTGTAGGATTTGGTACTTTCTCAGTTACTAAGCGTGCAGCTCGTAAGGGCCGTAACCCACAAACTGGTAAAGAAATTAACATCCCGGCAAAAAAGGTTGTGAAATTTAAAGCCGGTGCTAACTTACAAGCTAAAGTTAAGTAATTAACACTTGTCGTTAGACAACAAAAAATCCCGCTCAGTTTCTGGGTGGGATTTTTTATGCAATCAGGTTATATGCAGATGAGATACTGTAGAAGTATGAAGATGTTGGAATGTGCATATGAAATGATGTCAGATGAGTTGCAGTTAACGTTGACTGAGCGGAGTCGAAGTCAACACGCCAACAGCGTTGCATTGCAACACCATCAACTCAAATACACATTTACTTTTTTCTTTTCAATGGTTACCGAAACGTGTTCTTGAAGAGTAGTTGAAAGTTGCATACCGATATAGTCGGCTGAAATAGGGAAGTTTTTATGATTGCGGTCAACCAATACGGCCACCTGAATCTTTTTGGCTTTAGCTCGAATGAAAGGAGTGAGGGCATATACCAGTGTGCGGCCGGTATTCAATACGTCATCTACAACTATTACATGTTTATCAGTCATTTTGAGTTTTTCATCACTCAGTGATACATTGCCCCCACTGGGATTGTCTTTATCAAGGCTGATAGTAATAAATGAAATTTTAATTTTGGCAATTTCCGAAAGCTGATCGGCCAGAAGTTGAGCAATGTAATTTCCGCGACCGTCAATACCCGCTATAATCAGTTCCTTGTCGTTAAAGTGGTTTTCGTAAATCTGGTACGAAATGCGTTTAATCATTTGTTTTACCTGAATATCCGTAAGAATTTGCATCTTTTGTCCGCTCATATTACCTAAATTTGCAGCCAAAGTTAACTGAAGCCCAGTAAATTCAATAAGGTACCCGGTAATTATTTTTATTGGAAAATATTTGGCTTAAACCAAAATATGGTTATTTTTGCCCCTCATTTTCGAACAATACCCGCTTGCATTCCTTTTTTTGTGGACAGTATTGAGCCGGAACTGAATGATATGGCAAAATCCATATAAAATTTAAAAATTTTAAGAAATGAAAGCAGATATCCATCCAAAAAATTTTAGAAAAGTAGTGTTTAAAGACATGTCTAACGACTACTCTTTTATGACACGCTCAACAGTTGAAACCAAAGAAACCATCAAATGGGAAGATGGCAACGAATATCCTTTGTTCAAATTAGAGATTTCTCACAAATCACATCCGTTCTTTACCGGAACAAATATGTTGATTGATACAGCAGGACGTATTGATAAATTCAACAAACGTTACGCTGCAAAGAAGAAGTAAGATCTTCATACAACGTGAAGGCCTCCCGATATTGTCGGGAGGCTTTTTTTATGCCGTTAGCTTTCGGTTCTCGCGGCTTTTACACCCGGAAGAAGAAAAAAATGAAACGGGTTTCTTTATACGATTGCAGCCTTGAATATAGTTATTTCAAATCGTTTCAATTAATATCGCAGTATGAACTATATATTGTTTGAAACTGAAATAGACAGGGGAAATCTCTTGCCCTTCACGTTTACTCGCCCAGTATCCGAAATCAGGTGTGGCATTTTAACAATTACCGAAAAGTGGAAACAGTATCTGGGTGGCTCCATATCCTATAAAACCAAAGATTACCTGCAAACCAAATTTAAAATGGTATCGGCTGATACCAATGTGTTTGTAAATGGTACAATATTCCCTAATGAGACCCTTGCCTCCGAGATAAAAGCACTAAAGCCTTTAGAGGCCCTGTATCTCAAGGATACACTTATAGCGTCATGTGTTGCCGGAGTAAACGAGAACGCGGCAACAAACCGTATAGAATCGACTGCAACGGATATGATGAAGTTGAATTTCTCGTATGATATTTTTTCGCTCAACGGTGCTGCAATTGAAGCTGACTTTGATTTGATAACCAAAGGAAGGGTATCGCAAACGATTTCTGATACCAACCGGGTGGTGAAACCTGAGCGCATTTTTATCGAGGAAGGAGCTAAGGTGGAGTTCTCCATTTTAAATGCATCGGGTGGAAGTATTTATATTGGCAAGGATTCAGAGATTATGGAGGGTTGTATGGTGAGAGGTCCTTTTGCACTATGTGAACATGGAGGATTGAAAATGGATGCTAAAATTTATCCTGCAACAACAGTGGGTCCGCATTGCAAAGTAGGAGGAGAAGTGAATAATGCAGTATTTTTTGCATACTCCAATAAAGGTCATGATGGATTTATAGGCAATGCCGTAATTGGTGAGTGGTGTAACCTTGGAGCAGATACCAATAACTCCAACCTTAAAAACACCTACGAAGAGGTGAAACTATGGAATTACCGGACTGAAAAATTCGAAAAAACAGGGTTAACGTTTTGCGGACTGATGATGGGAGACCACTCAAAATGCGGAATCAATACCATGTTTAATACGGGAACTGTTGTTGGTGTAGCGGCTAATATTTTTGGGGCAGGATTCCCGCGTAATTTTATCCCATCATTTGCATGGGGTGGTCCACAAGGTTTTGAAACCTTCATTCTTAAAAAAGCCTTTGTAACGGCCGAGGCCATGTGCGCACGTAGGGGAGTGACATTTGATGATGTTGAAAAGGACATTATCAAGGCAGTGTACAATGAGAGTGCAAAATACCGTTTCTGGGAAAAAGGATAAGAGATTTCGGGCACCGGAAACGAAAGAAAGAACTGGAAGCAATCGTCAGGATCCGGCATCAAAAAACTAATAACTAAATACGATACATATATGAGAAAGAAAATTATTGCAGGAAACTGGAAAATGAATAAAACCTTTGAGGAGGGAATGGGGTTGGTAACAGAGATTGTGGGGATGGTGAAAGATGAATACAGGGGTTCTGCCCAAGTAGTGATTATGCCTCCTTTTGTTCATATCAATGCGGTGAGCAGGATGGTTGCCGATCAGGCAAACATTTTTAGTGGGGCACAAAATTGCAGTAACCATGAGAGTGGGGCATATACAGGCGAAGTAAGTGCAGGGATGATTAAAAGTTGCGGAGCTACCTATGTAATTGTTGGTCACAGTGAGCGCAGACAGTATTTTGGCGAACACAATGATTGGTTGGCAAAAAAAACAGATACCTTATTGGCAAATGGCTTAACGCCTATTTATTGCTGTGGCGAAACACTCGAAGAGCGTGAAGCCAATAAACACTTTGATGTATTAAAATCGCAAGTGAGCGAAGGCTTATTTCACTTAAGTGCTGAACAGTTTGCCAATGTAGTGATTGCATATGAGCCGGTTTGGGCTATTGGTACGGGCAAAACGGCCTCTACAGAACAGGCTCAGGAAGTGCATGCATTTATCCGCAACCTGGTGAAGGAAAAATATGATACTACAACAGCCGATAATTTGACGATCCAATACGGAGGAAGTGTGAAAGCCGAAAACGCTGCAGAATTGTTTGCCGCACCGGATATTGATGGTGCATTGGTTGGGGGAGCTGCATTGCAAAGCCGCAGCTTCACGGATATTGTTAAAGCCATGAATTAATTAAGTGATTGGGTAATTGAGTAGATTCACTGGTGAGTTTCTTTATAAGAAAAAAAAACTAAAATTATGATCATAGAACCAAGAATGCGTGGATTCATTTGTTTGACATCGCATCCCAAAGGATGCGAGCAAAACGTGTTGAATCAGATTGCTTATGTTAAATCAAAGGAATCGGTTGCAGGCCCTAAAAATGTATTGGTTATCGGAGCCTCCACAGGATTTGGTTTGGCTTCCAGAATCACAAGTGCATTTGGATCAAACGCGGGTACCATAGGTGTATTTTTTGAAAAGGAACCACAGGAAGGTAAAACCGCTTCCCCGGGATGGTATAACAGTGTGGCTTTTCAGCAAGAAGCCGATAAGGCAGGGTTATATGCCAAAAGTATTAACGGGGATGCCTTTTCAACAGAAGTGAAAAACAAAACCATTGATACAATCAAGGCGGATTTGGGCAAAATAGATCTTGTTATCTATAGTTTGGCATCACCGGTTCGAATGCATCCTACAACAGGTGTATTGCACCGCTCAGTATTAAAACCTATTGGGCAATCATTTACCAATAAAACAGTGGATTTTCATTCGGGCATTGTTTCCGATATTACCATTGAACCCTGCAATGAGGAGGAAATAGCCAACACCATAGCGGTAATGGGAGGTGAAGACTGGGAGATGTGGATGGATGCTTTACAGCAAGCCGGAGTTTTGTCGGATAATGCAATGACTGTAGCATACTCATATATTGGTCCGGGATTAACAGAAGCTGTTTACCGCAAAGGAACCATTGGCAGCGCAAAGGATCATTTGGAAGCAACGGCTTTTACTATCACCAACAAATTGAAAAATGTGAACGGGAAAGCATACGTGTCGGTAAATAAAGCATTGGTCACACAAGCAAGTTCAGCCATTCCTGTTATTCCATTGTATATTTCGTTGTTGTATAAAACGATGAAGGAAAAAGGAATCCATGAAGGTTGTATTGAACAAATTCAGCGTTTATTCAGCGAACGGTTGTACTCCGGCCAACCTATTCCGACTGATGAAAAAGGCAGGATACGGATTGATGATTGGGAGATGCGCGCAGATGTGCAACAAGAAATAACGGATTTATGGGCTCAATCAACTACAGAAACATTACCGCAACTGGGTGACTTAAATGGGTATAAAGCCGATTTCCTGAATTTGTTCGGGTTTGGTTTTGCTGCTGTAAATTATGAGGAAGATGTAAATGAAAATGTACAAATGATGGGGTTGCAATAAGATTCAGCATTATCATTGGCAAAAAGCGCAAATGTGGAATACATGTTTGCGCTTTTTTCGTTCCTGTGGGTTCTTTTTAATACCTTGCTTGTTCAAAAATCGTTTACTATTCATGGTCAGGAAATTCAGTCTTATATTTTTACTTTTTAGTGTTGGTTTTGCCGCAAAGGCGCAGTTAAGCTATGATTTGGTGCAGTTTGGAGCCGATTATGAGAAGTACATCGAATCGCTTGGCGATAAACCTACACAGGAATCGATGGGTGATTTTCTGGGTTTTTACAATACCGGAAGATTAACCAATCCGCAAAAAATGTCGGTCATCAAGTTGAGCAATCAGATGGTGAACCTGCATATGGGCGCCCCTACCTTTAATGACTACCTGCGCTCCATGAATGGATTGATTGAAAACAATCAGGTGGGTAAATTTGATACCTGGCACAAAGCGCTCAATCTTTCCCTTTCCCAATCCAAGGATGAGTTCAAGGAGTTTTTAAAGATTTCACGAAACATTTTTGCCGATCATATCATTTTTGAGCAAGGAGTAATGAAATGGGTAAGCAGTAATATTGACATTAACCTGCAAACGAAAGGCGAAGCGGCATTTGTAGTAAAAAATACCGATTTGATTTGTTATACCACAGGTGATACACTTGAAATATACCGGACTTCGGGTGTGTATTACCCTAACCGCAAAAAATGGATTGGGACCGGAGGCAAGATTGACTGGACAAGGGTAGGAACGGATTCGGCAAAAATGTATGCCGACCTGGTGAAATATTCGATTGATTTTACCAGCGGATTTGTAACAGCAGATACGGCATTGTTTTATTATCCGATGTTGTTTGAAAAACCGATTGCAGGAAAGGTAATTGACAGGCCCATGACACAAAGTATGGGCGAAAGGTCAACCTATCCGCAGTTTAGTTCGTTTCAGGCTGTACTGAAAGATTTTCCATTTGGCCGTGCAAAATTCACCGGAGGATTTGGGATGAAGGGTAAGACCATTATCGGCACTTCCGTAGATTCGATTAAAGCCCAGATGGTGTTTTCCTATAAAGATAAACCTGTATTTAAGGTAAGGGCGAAGGAATTAATTGTAAGGGGGGATAAGGTTCATACGCAAAAATCGGAACTGATTATTCTCCTTGATAAAGATTCAATTTACCATCCGCAGGTTGAGTTTACATACAGATTGAAGGATGCTTTTGTATCGGTATACAGAAGCGATCAGGGGATTTCACAGGCTCCTTTTTTTGATACCTATCACAATATCGAATTTTACTGCGATGAAATCCGCTGGCCGCTTGATAATCCTAAAATTGATATTGACATGATTAATGACAATCAGCCGGCAAAGTTTGAGTCGAATAATTATTTCAGGGATGTACGGTATGAAAAAGTTCAGGGATTACTGGACTATAATCCGCTTGTACGGGTAAAACAGTATACCGAAAAATTAAAAATAACCGGATTTTATATTGAGGATTACGCTAATTTTTTCAAGAGTAATAAAAGCGATATCAAAATTCAGATGATTGAATTGAACGATAAAGGTTTTATTTCCTATGATTCGGAAAAGGAGTATGTGAAGGTGAGGCGCAAGTTGCAGGATTATGTGAACGCTCATGCCGGCAGAACAGATTTTGATGCCATTGCTTTTTTTTCCATCATCAAAAGATATCCGAATGCGTCATTGAGCTTAATTAACAATGACCTGATTGTACAAGGGGTGCCGAAGTTTTACTTCAGCGACTCGCAGAATGTATATATCATACCCAAAGATCAGCAAATCACAATCAAGAAAAACCGCAACATGGATTTTTCAGGGAAATTGCATGCCGGGAAAGTTGAGTTTTTTGGAAACGGATTTGCTTTCGATTACAACATGTTTCAAATCCGCCTGAGTAATGTCGATTCGATGAAGTTTTTTTATAAGGATGAAAAAACGGGAATGGATCTTCCAATAAAAAGCGCATTGCAAAATATTTATGGAACATTATCCATTGACCATCCTTTTAATAAGAGCAGCAGAAAAAAATTCCCGGGTTATCCCATTTTTAAATCGGAAACAGGAGCCAATATTTACTACGACAAGGTTACTACGTACAATGGGATTTACAACCGCAACCGTTTCTCATTTAAGCTGGATCCATTTACATTGGATAGTTTAAATGAACTGAATTTTGAAACAATAAAACTAGAGGGAACATTTTTGGCCGGAGGCATTATTCCTGATATGCGGGCTGATTTGAATTTGCAGGAAGATAAATCACTTGGATTTAAGATTACAGAGGCTACCTATCCAATGTATGGAGGCAAAGGAACCGGAACCATTGCATTGTATCTAAGCGACTCCGGTTTTTTTGGGAATGGCAAACTGGATTATCTTACCTCTACCTCAAGTTCACATAAGTTTGAGTTGTTTCTGGATTCGGTGAATGCCCATTGTGATGCATTCGAAAATAAGCGCAATACATTATTCCCAACTGTAAGTGCTGTTAATACTTATGAACGATGGATGCCTTATGGTGATTCATTGCTGGTGTTGGATAAGGATATTGATATGCAGGTTTCCGATAAACGTTCATTCTTTAATGGAACCTTGTTGCTCACTCCGGGGGCGATGACAGGTAATGGACATGTTGATATTGATAAGGCCCGACTGATAGCAACGTTGTTATATCTTAAACCTGACAATATATTAACTGATAGCGGCTTTTTTCAGCTTAAGTCGCATATCGACTCCACCAAATTTGCTTTTATGTCGGGTTCGGTAAAAGCAAACATTAATCTCACCTCACGAAAAGGAGATTTTGTGCTGAATACTCAGGGCATCAATACCGATTTTACCTTTAATCAGTATGTGGGTTCATTTGAAGATTTCACCTGGTTCATGGATGATGAAAAGATTGATTTTAAATCGGTCATCCAGGGTGAGGAACCTTCTTCCTACCTTGTATCGGTGAGGACAGTCCAGGAAGGCTTAACTTATAAAACGGGATTAACAACACTTGATTTAAAGGATTATTCATTGTATGCCAAAAAGATTCCATTTATTGCTGTTGGTGATGCACATATTTTTCCCGATAGTCAGAAAGTAGTGATTCGGGAAGGTGCGAATATTGATGAGATTTACCATTCCAAAATCATTGCAGACACTTTAAGTAAATTCCATAAGATTGAGGAGGCTACATTAAGAATAGAAGGGAAGTTTGCGTTAAAAGGAACCGGAACGTATGAGTATATGGACCAGAAAAAGAATAAGCAAAAATTCTTTTTGAATGAGATAACGATAGATGCGCAACATCAGTTGATGGCAAAAACAGATATTCCGGATTCAATCAAATTCAATGCTGGAACAAATATCAGATTCCAGGGAAGGGTTGTATTACGAAGCATTGAAAAGAATCTTGAGTATGATGGGTTCTTCCTTCCAACACATGCATTGTCATACCCGCGTACCGATTGGTTCCGCAATAAGGCCATTATTAATCCGGATTCGGTATTTATTAATTTGCAGCCAACACTCACTAACCAAAACAAGCAGGCTCTCACCAATGGTTTTTATATATCCAATGACTCTGCACACGCCTATGCAGCATTTTTTACCCGAAAACGGAATGGTTCCGATCCGGAGTTGATGAAAGTGGAAGGTGTATTGTATTATGATGAAAAGGATAAGGAATTCAGAATGGGTTCTACGGATAAACTGTTTAAGGATGGATTAAAGGGCAATGTGTTAAAAGTGAATGAGGGTAAACAAACCACAACCGGAGAAGGACGATTTAAGTTTGGGTATGAAACCGGGAAGTTTGAATTTACAACTGCCGGAACAGCTGTTCTGGATGCATCCGACACCTCCTTCAAAATGCACCTAGCAGGATTGTTAAATTTCCCGATTCCTGCGGCAGCACTCAAGTTGATGTATGACTCACTCTACAACCAATCAGATAATGGCGAAATACCCTCTTTCAAATCCGATTTTATGAAAAAAGCTGTTGCAGAGTTAGTTGATGATAAATTTGTGGGCCGGGCAACGGAGGAAATAGAAGAGAACAGTGTGAAAGCAACCCCGGATTTACAGAAAACAATATTTATTAGCGAGTTGCATCTCAAATGGAGCCCGGTATCCCGGTCACTTATTTCCGTTGGCAACATCGGAATCAACTCTTTTGATAAGTACCGGTTGGAGCGTCAGGTAAAAGGCAGATTGGAGATGACAAAACGCAGAAGCGGGGATGATTTTGTACTGTATATTCAATCACCGCAGAACGGGAGCTGGTACTTTTTTAAATACCAGCGGAACATCCTGTATGTTGTAGGATCGGATGCGTTGTTTAATACATATATAAAAGATAATATTGACAAACTTTCCAAGGATGAGTTTAAGCTTCGCCAGGCAAACATTGCCGACCGAAACCGTTATGTGAAGGCCATGAAAAAAACACAATAGCTATGAATCATATTGTTTTAATGTTACTCCAGTGTTTAGGAGCGTATTTGTTAGGATCAGTACCAACGGCAGTTTGGGTTGGCAAACTTTTTTTCGGAATTGATGTAAGAGAACATGGAAGCGGCAATGCAGGGGCAACCAATACCTTACGTACCTTAGGAAAACCGGCTGGATTTTCGGTATTGTTTATTGATTTCGCAAAAGGATTTGCTGCCGCAAGTCTGGTATACCTTGATCCCGAACCAATGAGTCTTACAGAACAGCTAAACATGAAAATGTTGCTGGGTTCACTTTCGGTGCTGGGTCATGTATTTCCTGTTTTTGCGGGTTTTAAAGGAGGAAAAGGTATTGCCACCCTTATTGGAGTTCTTACAGCCATGAGCAGCCTGCTGGCATTGTTTTGTTTTATAACTTTTGTCATTATTGTGGCTATAAGCAAATTCATCTCTTTGGGGTCAATGGTTTCGGCTATTTTGTGTCCGGTTTACACCGGATTAATTTATGACTGGCAACAACCAACATTTTTGTATTTTTGCATGGCAATATCAGTTTTAGTGGTTTATACCCACAGAGCCAATATTGGACGGTTGAGGGCAGGCAACGAAAACAAGTTCAGTTTAAACAAAAAGCCAACTATTGAAACGCAAAAACAATGAGCGAACAATTGATTGAAGAGTTACTAGCGGAAGTACTGGATGGAGTTCATTCGGGTGCAACGCTTATTTTATACAATGATGATGTAAATACATTCGATCATGTTATTGACTGCCTTGTTCGCATTTGCAAACATGATGAATTGCAGGCCGAACAATGCGCCACACTGGTGCACTATAAAGGCAAATGTGATGTAAAACGTGGAGAAAAGGCCGATTTGATGGCCATGTGCCAGGCCTTGCTGGATGAGGGCCTGAGTGCCACCATCGGAGAATAGGGGTCGATAAACCTCATCTGTTCTGATTTTAACAATACATAATAAGTTCCGAGAATGATAAATAAAGTAGTTAAGGATGCCGAATCGGCTATTGCTGATATTAAGAGTGGTGCAGTAATAGGTTTGGGAGGATTTGGATTGTGTGGCATTCCTGAAAATTGTATCAACGCTTTAGTAGCAAAAAATGTAGATAACCTTACCTGCATTTCAAACAATGCCGGGGTAGATGATTTTGGAATAGGACTGATGTTGCAGCAGAAGCAGGTGAAAAAAATGATAGCCTCGTATGTAGGTGAAAATGCTGAATTCGAACGTCAGTTATTGTCGGGAGAGTTGGAAGTGGATTTGATTCCACAGGGTACATTAGCTACCCGACTGTTGGCCGCAGGTTACGGCATGCCTGCTATTTTTACTCCTGCCGGTGTGGGTACCGAAGTTGCCATTGGCAAAGAAACACGTATATTTAATGATAAAGAATACCTGATGGAATATGCTTTTGATGTTGAGTATTCAATCATCAAGGCATGGAAAGGTGATACCCAGGGAAATCTGGTATTCAGGAAAACATCCAGAAACTTTAATCCATTGGTAGCAATGGCAGGGAAAATAACCATTGTGGAGGTTGAAGAGCTTGTAGAGGCCGGGCAGATAGATCCCGACCATATTCATTTACCGGGTATTTATGTACACCGTATTTTTCAGGGTAAAGATTACGAAAAGCGCATAGAACAACGCACGGTGAGCAAACGATAGTTGGATTTGATGGAAACTGCGAAAGTTCACTTTTTTAACTTAGATGTATTAAGATTTATCTGTGCATTTGCGGTTGCCATAGCCCATGTATATGAATCGTATTTCTCTTGGTTTGGTGAACCAGCTTTTTTTTCAAACATACCAACCGTTAAATATGTTCTCGGAATTTTTACAGGAAACCTCTCTTTAGGGGTTACCATGTTTTTTGTAATCAGTGGATTTTTAATCACATATCTGTTGCTTACCGAAAAGCAGCGGTTTGGAAAAATACATATTGGAAAGTTTATGCTGAGGCGTTCGCTCAGAATATGGCCATTGTATTTTTTGGCTATTTTTATAGGGTATGAATGCATTCAATTACTGAGTATTCCTGCACCTGATTACTGGGCAAATATGTTATTCTGGAACAACTTTAACACCATCAACACGCTGGAATGGCAATATCCTTTCGCTCATTTTTGGAGTATAAGTGTGGAAGAACATTTTTACCTTGCATGGCCCTTGTTGTTGTTTTTTGTGCCGGTTAACAGATCATGGATACTGGCACTGGTTGGAATCATCGGCTCTATTGCATACCGTTATTATATTACCCAAAGTGTGGATGCAGCTCATTTGCAGCACTCTCTTTATCTTCATACGTTGGCAAGAATTGATGAGATTTTAGTAGGGGCATTGCTGGCGTGTATTCATATCGTACGGCCAATCCGTGTCAGGATACCGGCCTTTATCAGGGTTGTAGTGTATCTGCTGTTTATAGGAGTATTATGCGCCCAATCCAGCAGCGACTTTTGGGTTTGGGATATATACTCTGTGCTGTTTAAAAAATACGTTTACCTGTTTTTTATTGTATTTTGGATGGTCAATTATTTGTTTAACGAGGATGCTTTCCTCAATTTTAAACAAAAGAATCTCCTTCATTACCTGGGTAAAATATCATTTGGTATTTACATATATCACAACATGATGATTCCTGTGTATATCAATTATGTAGTATATAGGTATAAGATTTATAATTTTGGGCTTTACTTTGGGGTGTATTTTCTCATTTTACTCGTCATTTCAATAGTGAGTTACGAGTTATTTGAAAAACATTTTCTGAAGATCAAGGAACGGTTTGCTTTCATTTCAACACAACGGTAAAATTAGAAGAGTATGTTAGATAAAAATCAAATAGCGAAACGTATCGCACAAGAGTTACAAGACGGTTTCTACGTAAATTTAGGCATCGGGATCCCAACACTGGTAGCCAACTATATTCCTGCGGGGATAAATGTGGTTCTTCAATCTGAGAATGGATTGTTGGGTATTGGTCCGTTTCCCGAAGAAGGGAAAGAGGATGCAGATCTTATCAATGCCGGAAAACAAACCATCACTACCGTTGCCGGTTCGGCATTCTTTGACTCTGCCATGAGCTTCGGAATGATTCGTGCAGGTAAAGTAAACCTGACCATTTTAGGTGCCATGGAAGTGGCCGACAACGGAGATATTGCTAATTGGAAAATTCCCGGCAAAATGGTTAAAGGCATGGGTGGAGCCATGGATTTGGTAGCTTCGGCAAAAAATATTATTGTAGCCATGCAACATGTAAACAAAGCAGGCGAAAGCAAATTACTGGCTAACTGTTCGCTTCCGATCACCGGGTTGAAATGCGTTAAAAAGGTAGTTACTGAACTCGGTGTGTTTGATATTACACCTGAAGGGTTCAAATTATTGGAATATGCACCGGGTGTAACGGTTGATTATATTAAGGAAAAAACATTGGGAAGGCTTGTTATTGCTGATGATGTGAAGGAGATGGTTATTTAGATCTAAAATAGGTCAAAAATCATTTTCGTTTGTTAAATGCAATGTTATTTTCGCACTGTTTTTTGAGGGAGTATTCTTAAGTTATTCATCATCAAAAATTCAAATTGTCAAATCATCAAATTAAGAAAATAAAACATGACTAAAGTATCGGTTATCGGAGCAGGCGCTGTAGGAGCAACCACGGCAGATGTAATTGCGTATCGCGAATTGGCAGACGAAGTAGTTTTGCTGGATGTTAAAGAAGGTTTTGCAGAAGGAAAGGCGTTGGATATTTACCAAACAACATCATTGTTGGGTATGAAAACACGTGTTACCGGAACAACAAATGATTACAGTAAAACGGCTCATTCAGATGTTGTTGTTATTACCTCAGGGATTCCACGCAAGCCGGGTATGACTCGTGAGGAGTTAATCGGAACCAATGCCAATATTGTAAAGTCGGTAGCCGAAAATGTATTGAAACATTCACCCAATGCAATTATTGTGGTGGTTTCCAATCCTATGGATACCATGACATACCTGGCATTAAAAGCAACAGGCTTGCCTAAGAACCGAATCATTGGTATGGGTGGTTTATTGGATAGCGCACGTTTTAAAGGATATCTGGGACTTGCATTAAACCAACCAACGGCCGATATTCACGGAACAGTAATTGGTGGCCATGGCGATACAACCATGATTCCGTTAACACGACTGGCTACCTTAAACGGAGTGCCGGTGTCAAATACCCTAAGTGCAGATCAGTTGAAGGAAATAAGCGATGCCACAATGGTTGGAGGAGCAACATTAACAAAGTTATTAGGAACCTCGGCATGGTATGCACCCGGTGCAGCAAGTGCTTTATTGGTAGAGAGTATTGTGCGTGACCAAAAACGTGTTATGCCTTGCTGCGTGAGCCTTGAAGGCGAGTATGGACAGAATGATATTTGTTTGGGAGTGCCTGTTATTATCGGTAAAAACGGATGGGAAACAATTATTGACTATAAACTGAGTTCTGAAGAGCAAGAACTATTTAACAAAAGTGCAGATGCCGTTCGAAACATGAACAGTGTATTGAAAGAAATCGGTGCATTGTAATAGCCAATTGAATAGTAATAAACAAACAGGGACGTTTCAATGAAACGTCCCTGTTTGTTTAAGCAGGATTTTGAAATTGTTCAGGGCGATTTTAAATCTTAATTTGTCAGCGGTTTTATAAATAGTAACCGATATGAAACATACAATTCCATTAGACATTATTGAACTGGAACCTCAGAATTATCATATTTTCATAAATATCGAGATTGAGGGGAATACATGCCGTATGCTGGTTGATACAGGTGCGAGTAAAACAGTTTTTGACGCTGATAGGGTATTGCGCTTTGTGAAAGCAGATAAGATTAAGCCCAATGAAAGCAAATCAGTAGGGTTGGGTGTTGCCGATATGGAAACTAAAGTAGTAACCCTGCGGAATATTGCAATGAAGAAGTTTACGAGCAAAAAAATGGAAGTAGCCATATTGCCATTACAACATGTAAACACAACCTATGAATTACTAAACATTCCATTAATTGATGGAGTATTGGGAAGCGACTTTATGGTGAAGTATAATGCCGTAATCAATATTGGAAAATCGTACCTTAAACTGGAAACGAAATGATGTGAAAATTATAGTAAACCATCGCCAACCATTCCTAAAACCAACCATCCTCTTAACTCCTCATATTATCAAATTGCAGCGGCACATCAAAATCTTCGCCTCTTAATCTTCCCATTGCTGCTTGCAATTCATCAATGCTCTTGCTGGTAACACGAACCTGATCATCCATAATGCTTGCCTGAACTTTTAGTTTGGCATCCTTGATAAATCCCGTAATTTTTTTTGCAGTGTCCTTGTCTAATCCTTCTTTAACAGGTAGTTCCTGCAATACATGTTTTCCGCTTGGGTGTGGCTCTTTGCTCAAATCGAGAATACGCGGATCCAATCCTTGTTTGGTAAATTTACTGAGAATAATATCAATCAAACTCGTCAGAGCCATTTCCTGTTTGGCTTGCAGCTTTACTTGCTTCCCCTTTTTATCCAGCTCAATGCTGCAGTCTTCATCTTTTAAATCATAACGGTTCACCAACTCCTTAATAGCCACATTAATTGCGTTGTCAATCTTTTGAAGATCTATTTTGTTTACAATATCAAAACTAGCCATATCTAAATTTTATGATAAAATTATGCTGCAAACTAACTATTTTTGAGTGTAATAAGCATTGATAACAATGAAAAAAATAGTGTCAATACTGAGTATAATGTGTTTAGCATTCACAATAACCTCATGTATCAAGGATAAGGATGATTCTACAACAACTACAGGTACTACAGGAACATCATATGATAGTGGAATAACATTTACCGCTCCGGGAAAGCTAACATTTGCTTTTGACCATTCGTTCGGCTCGCAGGCGCTGGCATTGGCTCCCCACTCTTATATTACAGCGGCTAATGATACCGTAAAGGTCACGCAATTGTCATATTACATAAGCAATGTAACCTTAACCTCCATCAATGGGAATAAGGTGAATTTGGGCAATTATAATCTTATCGGATATCTGGCAGGAACACCTTCTACTTTTGAACTTAATAATATCCCGGCCGGAAGGTATACATCGATCTCCTACACGGTAGGTGTTGATAGTGTAGCCAATAGTACCGGTGTACATACCGGTGATCTGGATCCAAGCCATGGAATGTATTGGGAGTGGAGTACGGGTTATGTTTTTATCCGGTTAAAGGGACGATTCAGTTCGCAGAACACGGCCTATAGTTTTGATATTGGAGGTGATGGAAATACAATGGCTGTAACACATGGCTTAACTGCATACAATATGGGAGGAACAATGCTCCGCGCAAATGTAAATGTTGATCTTGCCAGGGTATTTAACAGTCCTAATGTTTACGACTTAAAAACGGATGCTATCGATATCCATTCATCAGGAGCACCATCCATTCCTAAGTTGAAAGCTAATATTTCTAACGCATTTATGATTACCGGAATTCAATAAAAATGAAAAAATTATTTATTCTGTTGTGCATGGGAGTGACAACTTTGGCTTTCATCCAAGGTTGTAAAAAAGATGAAGAAGTGAATGTGCCAAATGGTACCACATCAGGCCCGCCTGTAGATACAACAAAACCCTACGTGCCTACTCCTTATTTTGTTCAGATACCCATTGGTTTGCCATTGGACTATCCGGTGCCATCACCATTGGATAATCCATTAACTGTTGAAGGTGTTGCACTTGGAAGAAAATTGTTTCATGATAAAATACTCTCCAAAAACAGTGTTCAGTCATGCGCATCCTGCCACAATCAGCTGTTTGCATTTACAGACAGTACAAGGCAATTTAGTGTTGGCGTTAGCGGACAGGCCGGAACGCGTAATTCAATGCCACTATTCAATCTGGCATATGTCGAAAAATTCACTAAAACAGATCATCGTTTTTTCTGGGATGGAGGTGCTAAAAATCTTGAATCGCAAGTTTTAGGCCCTATTACCAATCCGATAGAGATGGAAGAAACCATTTCGAACGTAATCAATAAACTGCAAAACCATCCGGAGTATCCTGCACTGTTTAAAAAGGCATTCGGGAGTGATTCTGTTACGACTGCAGCGATGATGAAAGCCATTGCACAATTTGAAAGAACAATTGTTTCCGGAGAAACCCGTTTTGATTATTTTAAATTGTTTAATGACCAAAGTAAACTTACCGAACAGGAGAAACGCGGATTTGTGTTATTTAACACGGAGACAAAAGCGGATTGTTTTCATTGCCATAATTTGAGCGGAGCGTTTATGACCGACTTTGCATTTCACCATAATGGTCACCAAAGCACAGATAAAGGACTTGGTCTGATTACAAATAATCCGGAAGACAATGGAAAATTCAGAACGCCATCACTTCGTAACTTGGTTTTTACAGCACCTTATATGCATAATGGAAGTTTAGCTACGCTGGAGGATGTAGTGGAGTTTTACAATTCCGGTGCTATCCGAAATTTCCCTGCTGATGAGCTTATCACCAAACATACCACTGGTTTGGGCCTCACAACAGATGAAAAGGCGGATTTGGTTGCGTTTTTAAAAACGATTACAGATTCGACCCTGCTTACCAAACCAGGATTCTAAGTAATAGAACCCCTATTCTTTAATCACATTTAACCGCTAATGCTCGTCTTTAAGCCCTTGTAGTCATAATTCTACAAGCTGTTGGTTTTAGCGGCAATCAACCTTGAGTGGCTGTTTTACTGGTGTAGATGGCAAATATCGTTGTGGCCGTTTCTTTCTAGGAGAAGGTACTACATGTTCATGTAGTCCTTGTGATGATTAAGAATATTTTAAGAAAGATAGCTTTGACTCATTAAATTTTTTAATCTCAAAGCAATTATGAAAAGAAACTTACTTCTAATGAAGTTCTGCAGTTTGTTAGTTGGATTAGGGTTGTTTACAACAGCCTTTGCAACACAGCTATCAGGTACTTACACAATCAATCCGGGAGGTGCAGCAACTACTTCCAATTTTCAGGACTTTGGTTCAGCTATTACGTATTTAACGGGCTCGGGAACAAGAACAGATGGTGGCGCAAGTAATGTTGCACCCTTTGGAGTTTCAGGACCGGTAACTTTTGTTGTCGCTGCAGGTACTTATTCAGGACAACTTATTGTTCCTGTAATTAGTGGTACAAATGCAGTGAACACAGTAACTTTTGAAGGAGTGAATCCCAATACACGCATTATAACCGCAACAATAGCGGGACAGGCAACTGTAGTTGTAAACTTAGCGAAGTATGTGGTGTTTCGTAACTTAACAATTACCAATAATGGAGTGAACAATCCAACGGGAATTGCCATTGTGGGCACCAATACCAATAATGAAGGTACAGGATGTAAAATTCGCGGATGTATTGTGAATGTTCCCAATACGAATATTTCAAATACCAGTTATGGAATTTTAACTACAGCCACCGCACTGGGAGCAGGTGCTTCTAACAACCGTATCGATTCGGTTGAAATTGATAGCAACACCGTGAACGGAGGCTATTATGGCATTTATTTTTATGGTAATACAGCTGCTTCAGCTGCATTTAACAGAGCAAATAAATTGCGTAATAATATGATAACGTCATACTATATGGGTATCTATACATATTATCACTACAACCAGTTTGATTTATTATACAACACGGTTAATATGTATCCAACCTCAAGTACTAACTATGGTATTTACTTTTACTACTGTCAAAACAACACTACGATTCCCTCAAATATTATAGGGAACAAAGTATACAATGCAAGTTACATGGGAATGTATGTTGCCAACTCCAATAATGGAACGGCAAATGCAACTAAAATATATAACAATGTAATTGCGGGTACCTTTTTGTACTCAACTAATTATGGATTATATGCAGTAACTACACATAAATTAGATGTTCAACATAACTCAGTGGATATTGGATTAGGTAGTACAGGTGGAACGAAATATACATTTTATTTTACCGGTGCAACTACTGGAAATACATTTAAGAATAATAATTTTTCGATTTCTGCTACTTCAGGAACAACAACAATCCCTGCTTATTTCTCAACCAATCCTACAGGCAATGTAGTAAACTATAATAACTATTGGAATGCTGCCGGAATCAACTTGGGTTATCGGGGAGCGAATTTTACCAATGTGGTTACCTCATACAAAACAGCAACTACGGGCGGTGATAGTTCATTTAATATTAAACCTGCTTATACGGGACTTACCGATTTACATTTAAAGTCGGCATGTTTACAACCAACAGGTGTGGATTTAACGGCAACCGTTCCTACCGATGTGGATGGTTTGCCACGCACGGCCACTCCTTATGTTGGAGCATACGAGCCCGTGTTGGTTAGCAATGATCTTGCCGTTGATGCATACTTATATCCATTAGCTCCTATTACATTAGGATTAAATGACCTTGCTGTACGGGTAAGAAATAACGGAACAACTTCGATTACCTCGTTTACTGTAAGCTACAAACTGGGTACCGGAGCTGCAGTTACACTTCCTTGGACAGGTACTTTAAACGCTTGCGATACGGTTACGATGGTTTTTACCGGAGCTAACCAGATTACGTTATCCGCCATTAATGCACTTAAAGTTTATACGTCTTCTCCTAATGCATTGGCTGATGGAAATGCAGCCAACGATACATTTGCTACAACATTATATGCACCTTTAAACGGAGCTTATACCGTTGGTCCGACAGGGAATTTTACAACAATAGCTGCAGCAGCAGAGGCTTTATCTGCAGGTGGTTTAACAGGACCTGTTGTATTTACAGTTGCTCCGGGAACATATACAGATCGGGTTATATTAAACGGCCCATTGATTGGTGGTTCATCAACAAATACGGTAACCTTTGATGGCGTTGATGCAGCAACACGCAGTGTTGAAACATCTTTTGGCGGTTCTACAATATTGATTAATCAGGCGAGTTACGTTACCATTAAAAACTTAACGGTAAAAAATACATTTGGCGGAGTGTGTGCAGGGATTGCACTTGTGGGTAATGCAACTAACAATGCAGGTATTGGTTTTACGGTTAAAAACTGTAATGTTCAAATTCCTAACTCAGGTACCGGTACCAGCTATGGAATTATTGTTACTGGTAATACTACCGGAACCGGTGATGCAAATCAATTCACAGATTCAGTTACAATTGATAGCAATACCATTACCGGTGGATATTACGGAATTCAAATTTCAACATCGGGTACAGGTAATGCAAGTTACAATCGTGGACACCGCGTTCGTTATAATACTATCATCAATGCATATTACTACGGTATGCGTATTTATTATCTGTATAACGCTGTGGATATCATTGGAAATAAAATTACCATGAATCCAAGTAACGTGAATAGCTATGGTATTTATTTCTACTATTGCCAAAATTCATCAACTACTGTTCCTTCAAGAGTAATTGGAAATGATATTACTGCAGGGTATACCGCATTGTATAATTACTATACCAATACCTTAGCTGTTATGCCAACACAAATTTGGAATAATAAGTTCGTTGTAAATGGCGCATGTTATGCTGCTTTATATTGTGCGAATGCAGCAGCTGCAACAGTTTCTATTATACATAATACAGTTGTGGCTCTCTCAACCGGTACCTATGGAGGAATGTATTTTGCTACAATGACGGCAGCAGGTACTATTGTGAAAAACAATATTTTCTCTAATAACGGTGGTACTTCCGCCTATTTTGCATCGGTTGTACCAGGTAATTTTACAAACTACAACAATTACTATAATGCAGGTGGACCAAATTTAGTGTACAGAGGTGGTACTAATTATACTGCAGCAACTTATAAAACGGCTACTGCAGGTGGAGATAGTTCATTTAATGTGAACCCAAGTTTTGTAGGTGGTGGTAACTATAATTTAGCAAATGGATGTGATCCAAAAGGTTTAGACCTTACGTCAGTAGTTCCATTGGATATTGATGGAAATACCAGATCGGTTACACCATTGGCAGGAGCTTCTGAGTACATTGCTGTTTCAAATGATGTAATGATTGAAAAAATCGTTACTCCGGTGGCACCCGTAACTTCAGGTCTGCAAGACGTTATACTTCGTGTAAAAAACACAGGAGTGAATATTGTTACATCGTTTAACATATCATACAAAAACAATGCGGGACCAACCGTTACACAGCCTTGGTCGGGTACTTTAAATCCATGTGATACCGTAAGCATTACGTTTACTGGAGCAGATCAGATTAATATTTTGGCTGCTAATAATTTTATATCGTATACATCATTGCCAAATGGATTGGCAGATGCGAAACCAACCAATGATACTGCTAAGGCAACATATTTGTCACCGCTTAATGGTTCATTCACAATTGGAGCCTCGGGCACTTACGCAAATTTTGCAGCAGCTAATGCAGCGCTACTTATTGCGGGAATGAGCGGTCCGGTTACCTTTAATGTTTTACCTGGAACATACAATGAACAAGTGGTACTTTCTGGAAATATTAGTGGCTTATCTTCTGTGAATACTATTACGTATGATGGAGGAAATGCTTCAACGCGCATAGTAAAAGATTCAGCAAGTCGAGCAGCATTTATAATTAATAAGAAAAGCTACATTACAGTTAAAAACCTAACGGTAACAAATACCTTTCCTGGTGTATGCTCCGGTATTGCATTGATTGGTTCAACTGCGAATAATGAGGGAGCGAGTTCAAGTGTAAAAAATTGTATAGTGAATTTGCCAAACACAGGAACTTCTACAAGTTATGGAATTATTGTAACGGGTAACATTACCGGTACTGGTGATGCAAACCAATGGATGGATTCAGTTACTATTGATAGCAATACGACTAATGGAGGGTACTACGGTATTCAAATTTCTACTTCAGGAAACTCGAATGCAAGTTATAACCGTGCGCACCGCATCCGTTACAACACTATTAACAATGCATATTACTATGGAATACGCGCTTACTATATATACAACTCAATGGACATCATGAACAATACAGTAGTAATGAATCCTTCGAATGTAAGTAGCTATGGAATCTATTTCTACTATTGCCAGAATGCTTCAACTACCGTTCCTTCAAGAGTAAATGGAAATAATGTAACAGCGGGCTATGCAGCGTTATACAATTATTATACAAATTCAGGAACCACAATGCCAACTCAAATTCATAATAATATATTTGTTACTAATGGCAACTGTTATGCGTCTTTGTATTGTCAAAATGCTGCAGGTGCAACAGTTTCAGTTTGCCATAATACAGTGGTTGCAACCAAAGCGGGTACTTATGGAATGTATTTTGGAACAATGACCGCAACAGGAACCATCGTTAAAAATAATGTGTTTGCTATTAATGGAGGAACTCCGGCATATTACGCTGCTTCACCAACTGGTAATTTTACAAATTATAATAATTATGTAAATCAAGCAGGAACAGGTTTAGTGTATAGAAGTGCTACAACATTTACCGCAGCAAACTACAATACTGCAACGGCAGGAGGTGACACCTCATTCAATCAAGATCCATTATTTGTTTCGGCAACAGATTTCCACAGCAACAATGGTTGTACAAAAGGTGTTGACTTAACTGCAATTGTTCCAACAGATTATGATGGAAATATCCGCTCGACTACACCTTCTTTGGGTGCATTTGAATCAGCAGGGTTAGCCAATGATATCGCAGTAGATAAAGTATACATCTCGGCTCCGATATTAAGTGGATTGCAGGATGTATCTGTTCGAATCAGAAATGCATCTCCGAATGCAGCTTCTTCGTTCAATATCAGTTATAAATTGAATGGAGGTACAGCCGTTTCCATTCCATGGACAGGAACATTACTGGGTTGCGGTGATACGGCTTATGTAACTTTTACAGGTACACAACAAATGAACTTACCTGCGGGATCAAATTCATTATTGGTATATACATCAGCTCCTAACGGATTAGCAGATAACAATAAAAATAATGATACGGCAACATTGGCATTAACCACGGTAACAAAAATTGCCGGTAATGCATTAATCATGAATGGAACACCGGGTAATCCGGCCGGAAGTAACATCCGTTTTGCATCTCGTCCCGAAATGATTGGAAATGCTTCAACGGCATTTACTGCCGAAGTTTGGGTTAAACTAACTACCAATTCTGTAGATCAGAAATTTGTATGTAAATCGAACGTGAACAATGGATTCTGTATTGGTATTCTTACTGCAGGTGCTAAGTTTGATCCTGAAATTTGGACTGTAGCAAATGGAACAGGTTCGGTGAGAATGACCACTACCGGAGTGTCATTACCAAATAATACCATTCCTGCAAATCAATGGACGCATTTGGCCGTAACATGGCAATCGGGTGTTGGTGTAAAAGCGTATATCAACGGATCATTGTGCGGATATTTAAACTCAGCAACAGCAACAACCATCAGTCAATCGGCTGCCGATTTATTTCTGGGTGCTAACTCATGGGATTTTGGATACCCAACATTGGGTGCACTTGATGAAGTAAGATTGTGGAACGTAGCACTTGATTCTTTGACATTGCGCAGGAACATGCACCGCACCCTTTCCGGAACAGAACCGGGTTTAACTACTTATATTCAGTTGAATGAAGGCGTTGGCAGTACCTTGTTTGGAGATGCTGTAGGTGGTGCTACCGGATACAGAAATGCAGCGGCAGTTATCGCTCCGGCTACCATGCCTTTAGGAGGAGACTCGAGCTTAACATTGCCTGCAGTACTTAGCGGAACGTTCTACAATGGCGACATGACATTGAATGTGTACGATGCATTTGACAATGCCTGTGATGTAACGTTAACTGAAATCAACAATGCTCCTAATGTTCAACCTGTGGCTACCACTGTTTATCCGTTTAAATATTGGGTGGTTCAACCTTTTGGAAATCCGGGAGCATTTTTGGCAGATATTACTTTGAACATGACAATGGGTTACCTGAATGTAACTGATCCTGCATTAAGATTATACAGAAGAGATTATAATGCTGATGGTGCTTGGAGCTTCTACAGAACTTCAGGTTCGATTTCGGCAACCAGTGTAACATTTAACTTCATTGATACATTTGGTCAGTTTACGGTGGCATCCAACGGTACATCACCATTGCCTGTTTCACTGCTTTCATTTGGCGGAAAACGAAACAATGATGTGGTGAATCTTAACTGGGTAACCGCAAGCGAAGTGAATTGCCGTGCATTTGAGGTGCAACGTTCGTACAATGCTTCTGAGGAGTTCGAAACAATCGGAGAAGTAAACTCAATTGGAAACAATAAGGGAACAAAATCATCGTATAGTTATACTGATAAGGAAGCTGATTTGAACCAAACAATCTACTATCGTTTGAAACAAGTTGATCTGGATGGTAAATATTCATACTCACCTGTTGTAGTAATCAATGCTGAAGAAGGAACCGAAAAAACTACAGTGTATCCGAATCCTTTTACAAGTGAATTTTCAGTGAGAGTTCGCTCAGGTGCTGATGCGCAAGCAATAGTTCGTATTGTGGATATTACCGGAAAAGAAATGTATGCGAAATCGCATGCTATTCAAATGGGAAGTACCAACATCACCATTGATGGAGCAATCCTCCAATCAGGGTTGTATTTTGTAACCATCGAATTGAATGGCGAAAAACAAACCGTTAAGTTAAACAAACAATAAACAAAAGGAAACAACAGCTGTTACTAGTGGTGTTTTAATAGTTGTTATTTCATAATGGGAAAGCCCCCGGGAAACCGGGGGCTTTTTTTTGCCTTGTGAATACGCTTATATTCGTGAGGTATGGCAAAAGTTTCAACATCATTTTTCTGCAAAAATTGCGGTGCATCATCGGGTAAGTGGATTGGTAAGTGTCCGAGTTGCGGAGAATGGAATACTTATGTAGAGGAAGTTATCCAGAAGGAAAAAACAGATTATAAAAAAACGTGGAAGAAGGAATCTCATTCATTATCCGTATTAAAACCCGTATTGCTGAAAGAGGTAGAGCAGGGAAGTGAAGAAAGATACATGGTTAAGGATACAGAATTATCGCGTGTGCTCGGAGGCGGTGTTGTCCCTGGAAGCGTAATCTTAATCGGAGGAGAACCGGGCATTGGTAAATCAACCCTGATGTTGCAGATAGCCCTGCAGTTTACAGGTAAGAAAGTGTTATATATAAGTGGAGAGGAAAGCGATACACAAATAAAAATGCGTGCAGAAAGGTTGCCTTACCGAAATGACCAATGTTATTTATTTACAGAGGTTTCAACTCAAAAAATAGGAAAGGCATTACAGGAATTGCAACCGGATATTGTGGTGGTCGACTCCATACAAACATTGCAAAGTGAACTAATTGATTCAACCCCGGGAAGCATTTCCCAAATAAAAGAGACAGCGGGAGACCTGATACGGTTTGCCAAGGAAACAGGGACACCCGTTTTTTTAATAGGCCATATTACCAAGGATGGTACCCTTGCCGGGCCGAAATTACTGGAACATATGGTTGATACCGTATTGCAATTTGAGGGTGATAGGCATCATGTGTACCGCATTTTGCGAACCACCAAAAATCGGTTCGGTTCTACCAGTGAAATCGGCATTTATGAAATGCACGGTTCCGGGTTACGCGAGGTAAGCAATCCTTCAGAAATTTTAATCTCGCAAAGAGATGAAGCATTGAGTGGGGTTGCAATATCGGCAACAATTGAAGGTATGAGGCCATTGCTTATTGAAACACAGGCATTGGTAAGTACTGCAGTATATGGTACTCCGCAGCGAAACTCCAATGGTTATGATACCAAAAGACTGAATATGCTGCTGGCCATACTGGAAAAAAAATGTGGTTTACGCATGGGCATGCAGGATGTATTTGTAAATATTGCCGGGGGGCTTAGAGTGGAGGATCCGGGAATTGACTTAGGGGTGGTTGCTGCTATTGTATCCAGTTACCACAATGTATCCATTGATAGTAAAATAGCATTTATAGGTGAGGTTGGATTAAGTGGGGAAATCCGTGCGGTAAGCCGCATTGAGCAGCGCATCAGCGAAGCGGAGAAACTCGGTTTTACATCGGTGTACTTATCAAAGTTTAATAAAATCCCTAAGGGGAAAAGCAGCATCAATATTGTAGAGGTGAGTAAATTGGAAGATTTCTTAAACTACCTGTTCGGATAATCGTTTTTTCTCTTTATACATCCACTCGGATAATCACGGCTTTCTCTTGAATATTGAGTTTTCATCTTTTTTTTGGCCTCATACCTGTGCCCATTTTATTAAATAATCTTAAATTATGACTCCAGGCTACTGTTAAATATGCTGAATATAAGTGGGGGATTTAGCAGATGAATGAGCATTTGTGAAGTATAGGTAAGAATTTCAGGGGTTTATATGTGAGTGGAATAGATGCTCCCTAACCGGTTTGGGGATTGTTTAAATGAATATAGGTCATCGAAAAGTCGATTTTTTTTTATATTAGTATATAATATACACCAAAGAGAATGACGGATCCGCATTAAACTTTACAACAATTTCCATTATTAAATAACACAATTTACACCACTAATCCCTAGATTTTATGAAAAACAAACATGTTACAAAAGTACTTTTTGTGATGATTATGTTTTTAGGTTTGCAGGCACGCTCCCAGCAAATCAGAAACTACATTTTTGCACCATCCATGGGGGCGTTTACGCCTTTAACCGGAGCTGTTACTGTTGCTCCAACACCAACCGGGGCTTTCTCCGCTGTTGACGAAGGCGGTTTTAACTCTATTCAAATTGGATTTCCATTTTATTACATGGGACAGGCCTATACGGTTTTGTCGGCCAGTACCAATGGTCGCATTGCGTTGGGCGTTTCTGCGCTCACCGTAAACGATGCCGGTAATTTTATGCAAGCGGGTGTGGTGAATGGAGGACGTCCAACAATTGCCCCTTTATGGGAGGATTTGGATAAGGGAACTTTTTCGTACAAGGTTTCGGGCGTTCCCGGGTCGCGTACTTTTACCGCCCAATGGCTAAGCTGGTCATGGGATTATGGATCGATTAACCCGGCTATTTCATTTCAATGTATTTTATATGAAGGCACCGGACAAATTCAATTTGTATACAGACAAGAGTCTGGGGCTGTTGTGAATTCTTCGGGCGGAGCAGGAATTGGTATCACCGCTGTGGGTACAGGAGTCGGTACACATATTACGTTAACCAAAGCGAATGCAACAGCAACAGATACAACAACCCTTACCGTTGCAGATACCATTAGCCAGAAACCGGCTACCGGACAAATATATACATTTACCCCGCCAACCTTAACAGGTACAGGGCTGTTTTTTGCTTCTATTACCAATGTGCTTACTACATCGGCCACACTTAACTGGACGCATGGTGCTCCGGGTGGAACAACTTGTTATGGAGTGTACGCATCAACCAATGGAGGGGTATCTTATGATTTTGTTGCCTCTACGCAAACACTCAGTTATACCGCAACCGGACTTGTTCCGAATACCGCGTATATGTTTAAGATAGTTCCGGTAACAGAAGGTTACCTTGATGAACCCAATGCCATTTTTTCTCCGGGCCTTACAACTCAGGTGTGTTCACCGATTACCGGGATTAAAACTGTCGGACCAACTGGAAATTTCCCTTCTCTTAAAGCGGCAACAGATTCAATGGCAGCTTATGGAATAAGTGGAAATGTAGTATTGGAATTACAGTCGGCTTATACAGGTGCGGGAGAAGTTTATCCGCTTGTATTTGCAGATTACAGAACGGTAAGTTGTGCTTCTTCAACTGCTACACTCACCTTACGTCCGGAAGCTTCATCTCCTCCGCTTACAATTACGTCTTCAAGTATTGATGCAACCATTGTATTAAACGGAATTGATTATTTTGTATTGGATGGACGACCTGGAGGTATTGGGACAACGAGTGGATTAACTATTGAGAATACAGGAATATCCGCAACATCAAACGCCATTCGGTTTCAAAACGATGCAATTGGAAATACCCTCCGCTATCTTACTGTGAGGGGTGCCAATACAGGAACGGGTGTTGGTGCGGGCGCAATATTTATTGGAACCACAACAGGCTTGTTGGGCAACGACAGTAATACCATTGCAAATTGCAATATCTCAAAATCAGGTGCCAACACATTGGGTGTTGGTATTGCCTCATCGGGATTAAGTGCAGTAGTGCAGAATGCATTTAATAATATTATCAATAATAACATTTATGGGTTCAGCAATTCCGGTGTATTGGTTACAGCTACCGGTAACGGAGCCGGATGGAATATTTCGAACAACAGTTTTTATGATACGGCTGCTTCAATAGCAACCATCTGGGTTGCCATCAACTTTATTCCCGGAACAACATCCTTATCTACAGCCAACAAGATTAACGATAATTTTATCGGAGGCAGTGCTCCGGAATTGGGTGGCGCCATTTGGTCGAATACCGTTGCGGTTTCATACAGGGGAATTATCTGTACGGTAAATGCCGGAACGGCAACAACCATTTCACGAAACAAAATCAGGAGAATATCCTTTTCGGGAGCCACGGCTCAAAGTATTGGTATCAATCCGGCAGGTGGAACAATTCTAGTGGATAGCAATGTTATTGATTCGATGATCAGCACAGCCAATATTGATTTTGTTGCAGTGAGCAGTACAACTGTTGCAAACCTGACGGTTAGTAACAATACCATATCTAATTTGTTCCATAACAATACAGGAACTGCTGGAGGAGCTAAGGGTATTTTGGTTTCAACGGCATCAGCCAATACGTTAGTCATACATAACAACACCATTAAGAACCTGATAAGCAACGCTGCGAATGCAGGAACAACTACAGCAGTCCCTGTGTATGGAATTGCTGTGGCGGCAACCAGTCCAAACCAGTTTATTACCAATAATAAAATAGGGAATGGGTATGCAGAGCCATTGTTTACATCAAGTATTACTACTGCAGGCAGGATTAACGGAATTGTGGTAACAGGAGGAATCAATACCATCCAGGGAAATACCATCAATGGATTGATGTCAACTTCAACCGTAACCGGAACAACTACCAGCGCAACCATTAATGGGATTTTATGTTCTACAGGAACCAATGGTAGCGTAATACAAAACAACGCTGTAAGGTCAATTTTATTAAATGGAACAGCGGCTTCATCTCAGGTAAACGGAATTGCAGTGACTTCGGGAGCCACTACTATTTTGAGCAACTCAATATTTGCTTTACGCACCACAGGAAGTTCAACATCCACCTCTACGAGTGCAACCTTGAATGGAATTAATTATGCCGGAGCATCAACTGCAATTATTACATCCAATACAGTAGACTCAATGATGGTTGTAACTGCTGCTGCAAGCCAATGCAATGGAATTATTGTGAGTGGTACAGTAGGAAATAATGTTTTATCCAATACCATTCGGAATATATTCTCAAACTCAACATTGGGAACCACTACTACACCGTCCATTGTAGGAATTAATAACCAAAGCGGAAACCTCAATCAGTTGGTTTCGCAAAACATGATTAACCGGCTTGTTAATATTTCGGCAGCAACTACACCAATTGTTGCGGGAATTGTGTTTTCGGGAACTACCATACTGGTTGGAAACAATTCGGTTGTGTCTAGAAATGCCATCAACACACTTCAGTTGCAAACAACAGCGGCAGGAACTACCGAGGGTATTATTGTGGCTGGTGGTAATGCAACGTATGCAAATAATATGATTCGTTTGGGTGTCGATTCACTTGGGGCAGTTATGACCGGAGCATATAATACATATGGAATAAGATCTACTCCAACCACATTGGCGGTGAATAATTTTTACCACAATAGTGTATACATTGCCGGTAATCCTGCAACAGGAAGTACCGTAACATCATGTTTCAATTTATCGGGTACACAAACGACCGCATCGGTTGATGTTCGGAATAATGCGTTTATGAATGCTGTAAATGCAACAGGAGGATCCGGGAAAAACTATGCTATCAGGGCCAACAGCATCACCAACCTTAAATCAAATTTTAATATTTTATTTACAACAACCGGAAGCAATAATTATATAGGAGGGATAGGAGCCAATGATTATATAATGCTGAAAGGAACATCATCCTGGTTAAGTTCTACACTGCAGGATGCGCAAAGCGGAGCTGTGAGTCCAAATTTTGTGAATCCAACAGGAACGTATACGACCGCAGATCTTCATTTGCAAACAAACAACCCTGCCGAAGGTATGGGTGATACAACTATTGCAGTTGTTATGGATGATTATGACGGAACAGCAAGGGTGCTTTCATCTGTTGACATTGGAGCAGATGCAGGTAGCTTTACGTTATCGGCTGATTCGATTGCACCGGTGATGTATTACACCTCATTGTCCAATACCGGTAGTTTGGCTAACCGTACCTTAACTGCTGTGGTGTATGATGCCAAAGGTGTTGATATGGGTAACCTGCCGCGTGTTTTTTACAAACGGAATATAGGCGGGCTATATACTTCCAGAGTTGGAGCAATGCTTTCAGGAACGGCTAGGAACGGCACATGGTCGTTTACCATTGATTATAGTGACGCAGTGATGGCAGGTTTAACCCCAACAGATACGGTTTATTATTATGTAATAGCCCAGGATAGTTCGGTCAATATTGCTTCATTCCCTTTATGGGCCAATGCCATCAATACCTCTACCATCATCAGCAATCCGGTAAATCCTAATCTTTACATCATTACTTTACCACTTCCAACAACCATGCTGGTAGGTACAGGACAAGCATACACTTCGCTCACGCAAAATGACCCTGCAGGTGTATTTTACGCAATCAATAACGGAGTACTTCAGGGTAATACCGAAATATCCATTACGTCAGATATCACCGAATCGGGTGCCGTATCGTTGAACCAATGGCTTGAAATTGGTGGAGGTATAATGGGTAGCTATGGTTATCAGGTACGGATTCGTCCGGATGGACCAACTACACGTGTTATTTCGGGAACAGTTGCGCAGGCCATGATTAGGTTAACAGGTGCGGATAATGTTGTTATTTCAGGAGTTTCTTCTGGAGGCTCTCCAACTGATACATCACTTATCATACGCAATATCAATGCTGCCAATCCTGTATTATCATTCACCAATGATGCATCCAATAATACAATCGGTAATGTGATTATTGAAACCGGAAATACCTCAACAACGTCTGCTGCTGTATTATTCTCAACCACAACCCAGAATACTGGAAACGATAACAACACCTTTAATGGTTGTGTTGTTCGGAACAATACCTTGGTTGCAGGTTCGTCATATGGAAACGCATTCCGTTTTGACGGAACAGTAGGAAAAGAGAATAACAATATTACAATCAACAACTCTTTATTATACAACTGGACAAACAATGGTATTCAGGTAAACACCGGAAATGGCAATAACTTTAGAATAACGAATAACAGCTTTTACATGAGTGGCTTCACACCAAGTACTGCACAAACGGCAATTAATTTCGTGCCGGGTTCTGTTTCTAATTTCGATACCATTGCCAACAACTATATAGGAGGACAGGAACCAATGGCTGCCGGTCTACCCTGGGTTAACTCAGGCGCTGTTACATTTATAGGTATCAGCATCAATGCAGGATCGAATTTTGGAACACATATCAGCGGAAATACGATTCAGAATATTTCACAAACCTCAGCAACTGCCACTGGGTTTGCAGGTGTAAATATTGTAACCAACGGTGCGCATAATGTACTTAATAATACCATTGGCCACCCGTCAGTTGCCAATAGTATTTTGTCGGCAGGTAATGGAGTGAGTACTGCAATTTTCTCTTCCGCTACCGGTAATGTCATTATCACAAACAACACGGTTTCAAATATTACAAACAACAACACAACCGGAACGGGTCCCGGAATAAGAGGTATTAACGTTACAATAGCTAGTAATATACTCAATATTTCCAACAACACCCTGACCAACTTTACATGCAATGGATTGAATGTAGGTACACTTACTACCGCATGTATTCAGGGAATAGGAGTCTCGTCAACTTCAAGTAATCAAACCATCTCCAACAATACCCTGGATAACTTTAAAAACCTGGGTGCCGCTTCAACTGCATTGGTAGGAATTTATGCCACGGGTGGATTGAATGTCATAAACGGGAATTCAGTAACCAATATGTTTACCGCATCAACTTCCGTGAATACTTTAACAACTGCTCCATTGATTGGAATAGTGTGTTTATCAGTTACACAGAATCAAACGGTGAACAATAACGAAGTAAGAGGACTTTCCTATTACAACGTTACTCCGGTTGCTGCTTCTATGTATGGCATTTTAGTAACATCGCCCAGTGTCACCATCAATAATAACAGCATTATCAACCTCAAGTCGGTAAGTACCAAAACCGTTACACTCGCCAATGGTGGGAATTTGTCAGCAATTGTAGGTTTATCTTATGCCAATGCTACCACACCTCAGGTGAATACCATCAGCAATAATATTATCCATACACTGGAAGATACCAATTCGGTAACAGCATCAGCAAGTATTGTAGGATTGTTTTACTCTGGTGCAGGGGCTGCAGTTGCCACTGATAATAACATTACCAGAAACTTTATTCATAGTTTAAAATTAAGCACCACAGGCCCGGGTATCATTCAGGGTATACATGTTGGAGGTGCCACAAACGCTACAGCAGCAACTTTTGCCAATAATATGGTGAGGCTGGGTATTGATTCTGCCGGATTGCCATATACCGGTCCGTATGCCATAACAGGAATTGTACAAAGCTCATCCGTAGCAACAGCTCGCTTTACGGGAACCTGTAATTATTATCACAACAGTGTTTACATTGGGGGAACTCCTTCAGCAGGAACTGCCCTTACAGCCTGTTTTGAAACGGTTGGAGAGGTTAACTCGCAATTTTACATTGTACTTAAAAACAATATATTCTTCAATGCAGTCTCCAATGGTCCTTCAGCTACAGGAAAAAACCATATTGTACGTGTTTATCGTCAAATCTATAATGTATCAAGCAATAATATATACTATCATAATGGAGTAGGAGGAATGGTTGGAGGTTATACTTCGGTTATTACGGATTTTGTATCGCTAACAGGAAACAACGGATGGAATCAGGTTGCCGCAATTGACTATAATACAGGTTTTGCGGATCCATTATTCATCAATCCTGCCGGAACTGCAACAACAGTTAATTTACACCTTGCCACATCCAATCCGGCCGAAGGGGCAGGTGATTTGGCAATTAGTGCCATTGTAGGAGTTGATTTTGATGGAGTAACACGTGCTTCAAATACTCCGGCAGATATTGGGGCGGATGCAGGAACATTTACGGTAAGTGCAGATGCATTTCCTCCGGTTATCAGTTTTGTTCCATTGAGCAATTCAGGTAGTACGGTATCAAGGACACTATCAGGTGTGAATATTACTGATGCAGGTGGAATCCCTACAACCGGAGCCAATGCTCCACGGCTGTATTATTCAAAGGATGGAATCTCATTTTTGTCCGTGGCACCTACATCGTTTACCGGAACTGCTACTAATGCTACCTTTTCGTTTACCCTTAACTATTCACTTTTAGGTGGAGTTACCGCAGGAGATAATATCGGGTATTATGTAATTGCACAAGATAATGCAGGAAATATCTTATCGGCAAATCCATACGCAGTAGCTACCAGTGTAAACATTGTATCAGCTCATCCGATTACCACCAACACATATAATATTTACCCGGCTATTCCGGCTAATACCATCTATAAAGTTGGAACAGGTCAAACGTATACATCCTTAACCAACTCGGGCGGGTTGTTTGAATTTTTAAACAGCAGAACACTGGCCGGAAATGTTTCGGTTAGAATTACATCAAGCATTAATGAAACAGGGCTCATCGGATTAACAGAACTTTCCGATACCAATGCCATACCATCTGCAGTTGTAACAATTCAACCCGATTCGGCTATCAATACGGAACTGGTATTGTCAGGAAATGCGGCATCCGGATTGGTAAAATTAGATGGAGCTGACAGGATCAAAATTTCGGGTATCCCAATAAAAACAGGAGTTGCAACTGATAAAAAACTAAGATTCAGAAATACCAACAATGCAGCGGCAACCTTTCATTTCTTTAATGACGCAATTGCCAACAGGATTCATAATTGTATTATTGAAGGAGGTAATGTGAGTCCTTCTGCCGCATCAGGTGTTATTCAGTTTGGTGCAACAACGAATACTTTAGGCAATGATAATGATACCATTTCGAATTGTATCATCAGGAATGATATCACACAGGTATTGCCTGCTGGAGTCCCTGTTTCGGCCATTAATTCATCCGGTTCCGAAAGCAAATCAAACAGCGGCAACGTAATCATCAATAATGAAATTTTGAATTGGAGTGGTTTTGGTGTGAATGTTACAGCCGCCAATTTTGGTAACGGCAGCAATTGGGTGGTTACCGGAAACAGTTTCTACAATAACCTTGCGGTAAATCCTGTAACAGCTCAGGTTGCTATTCAGTTTGTTCCCGGATTGTCATCAACAGGAAATACCATAAGCGGGAATTTTATAGGTGGTCAGGCTGCTAATTGTGGTGGCGCGGCATGGGTGAATGGTGGTAACGTTGCCTTTACACCTATCGCCATAACTGTGGGTGTTGGGAATGTTACACAGGTAAATTCAAATACCATTCAAAACATTAACCTTGTTCACTTAAATACCGCAGCCAGATTCCTGGGAATCAATGCCGGATTTGGAACCATCAACATCGGGACAACCGGAAATGGTAATCAGATTGGACATCCAACAGATATCAATAGCATTACGCTTAGTGGAATCAATCAACATGTAGGAATATTTGTAAACGGAACAGCAGGAAGTTCGGTTATCAATATCACTGATAATAAAATTCAGGGTATTTATGTAAATGCACCCAACAGTGCTGCGGCATTTTATGGTATCAATACTTTTGCGGGATTACCGGTTATCAACAACAATACAATTGGACATGCAACTACACCCAACAGCATCCGAGCTTCTTCTGCGGGTATTGGAGGCTTGGGAACATTGGGTGGTTTGATTATCAGCAATCCTGTTTCCATCACACCAAGTGTTGCTATCACCAATAATACCATTGCTAATTTGAATGTGATGGATAACGGGGCAAGCAATGGTGTGTTTGGTATTCTACACGTGTTATCAACGCCATTGAATATTAGCGGAAACAATATTTATAACTTGTCGTCATTCTCTTCATCTGCAGTAAACAACGGAGTGGTATCTGCCGCGGGAATTATTTTTACAGCTGCTGCTACGGCTTCTGTAGGAGTTTCCATTTCGCAAAATAATATTTACAATATTGAAGCCACTAATACCAACTCAGTTAGTTCGGTGGCGGCAGGTATTGTAATGAATGCGGCTAACTCTCCGGTTATTTCTAGAAACAGAATTTATGGGATTAAAAACCAATCAACCATGAGTTCGATTTCAACCCCTGCTATTGCTGCCGGAATTATCATTGCCTCAGCTACCAGTAAAGTAGATGTGGTAAACAATCAGATTTCAATCGGTAGTGGACAATCAGGATCATTGCAATGCAATGGAATATGGGTATTGGGATCGGGCACCTATAATATGAATGCATATTACAACACAGCTGTAATTAGTGGAACGGGTGCCACCGGTAACGTTTCAAGTTTTGCATTTTTAAGGGGTTCAAACAGTACTGTTGAAGTTATTACTCCGGTTACCGCCATCAATAATGTGTTTGTAAATGCAAGAACTGGTGGTGCGGCTATTCAATTCGCAACTGCCAATCAGCAATTATCGGGTACACCAACCGGCTCGGGATGGACTCCTTCAACCATCAATTACAATTTGCTGGCTAGTTCTGGTTCAGCCGTTGGTCAGTGGGGAGCGACAAACTGTGATTTTAACCTGTGGAAAGCAACAGGTCTTTCTGACGGAAATTCTTACAGTCTTACAACAGGTATCGGAACAGGATTGTTAAACATCGGTAACTTGTTTACAGATGTTGCAAACGGAAATACAGGAGTGATTACAACCAATGCCGAATCGTGGTACTTAAACGGTAAAGGAATTGCAGGTTTGGTTTCCAATATGATTAACACGGATTATGCAGGTGCAACCAGAGGAACTGCAGTTGGCTTTGGTACAGATTTAGGAGCGGTTGAGTTTACCACCGTTACAACTCCCCCTGCACTTACTGCGTCCGCCTCACCTGCCTTGAATACAAGTACTACCTACATGTTTGCCGGCAGACAAATTGCTACTATTAACTGGGGAAGCACAGGTACTGTTCCAACAAGTGTGAATCTCTTGTATTATACAGGTGTGAATGCTCCAAATTTGGTGGCAGCCAAAACACAAATGAACAGTTATATAGGGGCTACATCGGTTGGAGGTTCAGGATTTAATTATACCCTCAACATGAATTATGAACCGGCTTTATTGGGTAATGTATCTATGGAATCGAATCTGAAAATAGCCATGTATAAAGTTTCGGTATGGAATTTTGACGGTTTATCTACCGTTAATACTACAACCAAAGTGCTTAACTCAACTACATTCACCGGAATCAACAACTGGAATTTTACAGGAACAGACGCGTTGAATCCGTTACCGGTTGAATTGATTTCACTTTCCGCATCCCGTTTACAGGATGATGTTTTGGTACAATGGTCAACATCTATGGAGACTAACTCATTAGGATTTGATGTTGAGCGTTCTGTTGACGGAAAAACATTTGAACAAATTGACTTCGTAGCAGGAGCCGGAAACAGCAGTAGGGTGTCCGATTATAAGTTGATTGATGCGAACCCGTTTGCCAAAGCAGGTAGCAATCAACTGTATTACCGATTAAAACAATTGGATAATAATGGGGCATTCACGTATTCAGAAATAGTATCTGTAACACAGGAAGCGATCGGTGAATCGAACACCATTTCTACATTCCCGAATCCTTTCGAGGATAGTTTCCGTATCTCATTTAGGGCTCCTGAAAATGCAACTGTAGCTATGGAGATTACCGATTTACAAGGTAGAAGGATAGCCCAGAAAACGCTGAATGCAACTAAAGGAATGAATGCGATTAACATCGACAACTTAAGCAGCGTGGATGAAGGAATGTATGTTGTAACGCTTACTGTTAATGGCGAAAGCAAAGCGGTAAAATTGATGAAACATTAAATAATCCAATTCTGGTAAACAAAACAGCTGACGGAAACCGTCAGCTGTTTTTGTTTTACAATGCTTTTAATTGAAAGGTGAAATAAGTTTAGGGAAGTTCTAAGGGGTTGTTTTAAAGAATAGTTCAATACTACCTGCAAGTGGCGCTATATCAGAGAATGGAACTAATTCACTGAAAAAATGTAACCGGTTCCGTGAATGTTTTTAATCTCAACCATTTCTTCGTTTTGCAGAATTTTGCGCAGCTTGGTCAGATATACATCCATGCTTTTGGAGGCGTAATAGTCGCTAGTTTTCCATACTTCTTTTAAAATATCCTCCCGACTCAGTACCCTGCCCTTGTTTAAATAAAATACTTTTAGCAGATCGGCCTCTTTTCGGCTCAACTGGATTAATTGATCTTTACAGTTAAAATGGCGGCTTTTAAAATCCATCGTAGAGGCACCCAGAATAACCGGATTTTCAAATAGCTGATGAACAGGCTCAATGCGCGAACGCTTTAAAATAGATTGAACCCTATGGTACAACTCCCTTTCAGGAATACTTTTGTCAATACAATCATCCACCCCTAATTCGAATGCTTTGTATTTGGTTTCAACATTTTTTTCGGAGGCGGTAAAGAGTACGGGTAATTGCTCATCTATGAGCTTGAGTGCGGTAAGAAATTCAATCCCATCAGTTCCTTCATCGATTACGGCAAGCATTGCAGTATCTTTACATACAAAGTTAATGGCATCTTTTCGGTTTCGAAAAGAGATGATTGAATAGGTGACGGATTGTAACGATTTTGATAAACGCTCAATAAAGGTGGTGTCAGCAGAATATACTAAAATGTTCATGGGTTAACGTTTTCCTAAAAGACGCATTTTACCGGAAAAGGTTGCGTGCAAGCGGGGTTTTAAGAATTTTTAAGAAAATAATAAGGAATCAGGGAACCAATGATTTTACAACGGGCCAGATGATAATTATGGAAAACAAGATGAACACCATTCCTGAAAAAATGTTTAGCCGGTGCATGTTGGCGGGTGATAAAACATCCTTGAGTTTGCGGGCAAAATAGCAAATGCTGAACATGCTGCTGAACATCATAATCAATACTACTGTGAAAAATAGGACTACCTGATCAAAGTTGAAATGATTTACGGTTTCAACATAAGTGGCTACCCCCAACCAGGCAATTAATACCATGGGGTTAATACTGTTAAGCATTATTCCTTTCATCATATAAAGAATCCCCTTTTTTTCGGCCGGCTGACTCTCTTCGTTATGAGGCTTTTCTTTTTTGATAATGGAGCGAATGCCTAGAATGAGCAGAAAGGAAAACCCAACCGCACGGATAATATGGTCAAAGTCCTCCATTTTGTCGACAATAAAGGAACTTCCCAATACGGCTACGCTGATGTAAAAAGAATCACTGAGCAATACACCACCGGCAATATAGAGACCCTGTCGTAAACCCCGTTTCACACTTGTTTGAATCAATGAAAAGAAAACAGTGCCGAATGTTAACGTAAACATTAATCCGGTTATGAGTCCTTTCCATACAGGTTCCAGCAATTCCATCCGGGCAAGTATACTAAAAAAAACAGGCTGCCCCAAAAGAGACAGCCTGCAGTATAATTAATGTAGTGATAATCTGTGATTAGCTTCTTACAGATTGCCAACCATATTTTCAGGTTTTACCCAGGCATCAAATTGCTCATTGGTTACTAAACCCAATTCAATTGCTGCCTCACGCAATGTCTTGTTTTCCTTGTGCGCTTTTTTGGCAATTTTGGCAGCATTTTCGTAACCGATGTGCGGATTTAATGCTGTAACCAACATCAGTGAATTTTCCAAATGACGCTTAATGATATCATGGTTTGGAACAATTCCTACGGCACATTTATCATTAAAGGATACACAAGCATCTCCGATTAAACGAGCACTTTGCAATACATTAGCTGCAATCAGCGGCTTAAACACGTTCAACTCAAAATGTCCGTTGGTACCACCAATTGTTACTGCTACGTCATTACCAATCACTTGTGCTGCAACCATTGTCATAGCTTCAGGTTGTGTAGGGTTTACTTTACCCGGCATAATAGATGAACCCGGTTCATTATCCGGAATCACAATTTCCCCGATTCCGCTACGCGGTCCGGATGAAAGCATACGCACATCATTGGCAATTTTCATTAAACTTACCGCAACTCTTTTTAAGGCACCACTTAATTCGACCATAGCATCATGTGCTGCAAGAGCTTCAAATTTATTCGGAGCCGTTACAAATGGTAACCCTGTAAATAGAGCAATTTTTTGAGCCACCAGCACATCATATCCTTTTGGTGCATTTAAGCCCGTTCCTACCGCAGTTCCACCCAGGGCAAGTTCTTTCACCATTTCCAAAGCAAGGTTCAATGCCCGCGCTCCATTATCCAGTTGTTGTACGTATCCGCTAAACTCCTGTCCGAGAGTAAGTGGAGTGGCGTCCATAAAGTGTGTACGACCGGTCTTAACGATGTGCATAAACTCTTCAGCTTTTTTATGAAGGGTGTTCCGTAATAGTAAGATCCCGGGAAGTGTAGTTTCGGCAACCATTTTATAGGCAGCAATATGCATTGCAGTTGGGTAAGTATCGTTTGATGATTGAGATTTGTTTACATCGTCATTAGGGTGCAATACTTTTTGATCGTCAGTTAATTTTCCTCCAGCATTAACATGAGCACGGTAAGCAATTACCTCATTTGCGTTCATATTACTTTGTGTACCACTTCCGGTTTGCCATATTACCAATGGGAATTCCCCATCCAGCTTACCATCCAATATTTCTTCGCAGGCTTTGCTTATCAAATCACGCTTTTCAGCACTCAGTACTCCTAAATCACAATTGGCGTGAGCAGCAGCTTTTTTCAGGTACGCAAAAGCGTATATGATTTCTTTGGGCATACTGGCCTCAGGTCCGATTTTGAAATTATTGCGAGAACGTTCTGTTTGTGCACCCCAATACTTGTCGGCAGGTACTTTTACCTCACCCATGGTGTCGTGTTCAATTCTAAAATCCATCGATTTGTTGTTTTAGGTTAATTAATTTCGGGCAAAACTAATCTTTTTTACCATTTAGTTTTTATGATTTAGGATTGGATTTAAGTTGTTGATTGTCAGTGGCTAAATAGAGCTTCGGCTGGGTGCTAACTGTCTGTAGCTGAGGTTAAAAATCTCACAACCAGTTAGGAAAATTAAAAAACGATTGTATATTTATATCCCATTAAAAAGCAATTCCTACATGGAAACAATGACATCATCAGCAATTATCGAGAAAGAGCATTTTATATGGCTTAAACATCTCGATTTTTACAAGGCTCAGTTGAATGTGATGGAGAAAGAGCTGGCTGGCTTTGCAAAAGAAAGTTCCTCGAAGAAGGTTGGTCCCAAAGTGGAACAATTTCAGAATCAATTTATTCGCCAAAGAGAAGTGATTGATACACTGCGTCATAGTGTTAAGCAACATGAAAATGAGATTGAGCGGATGACCCGTTTTGCTCTTGAGTATTTAAGAGACCGTGTAACCAAGGATCACATGGTATTAAAAGCTGAGTACAAACGTTTTGTTGAGTTATTTATCGAAATGGAGCAGGATTTTCACGATTTTCTGGCCTAGTCCTGATCTTCAGTAGCTTTTAACATAACATTTTGCGACTTATCACCACTGTAGTAGTCGTTCACAAATCCACACCAAACGCAGTCATCTTTTTGGCAACCTTTGCTGAACTGTTTCGTTTTAATGGCGTGATATGCTTTTATAATTTGTTGCTTTACTACAGTAATATCTTCCGGTGTAATTGCAACCTTATGTTTCACAAATCCACCACTTTTTCTGTCAGGTTCAATAAAGTCAAACTCTGCTGTTCGCATTTCCCAGTTTTTAGTCTGGTCAAAATCCATTAAGATTTTATAGAAGACAGCTTGCCGCCAATAATCCCCGCCATACTCGTCTTCAAATAAAATGTCCTTACCTGCTTCTTTGGCTATCGATACTTTTTCGGCATCAGGCCGGTCAAATTTTTTCTTGGCATTATCAGGTTGTCCGGTTTTATAATCAACAACATTTACAACATTCCCATCAAACTCCAGTTTATCCAGTTTTCCATTCATCGGTACTTCATCCATCACAATATTCCGGTAACTCCGCTCTACACTGGTAATTTTGTTCCACTCATTGATATATCGGTTATAATATTTGGGTAATATTTCCTGTCCGTATTCAAGCCTGCGCTTATATTCCATTTCCGTAAAACTGTCTTCATGTTTGCGCATATACCATTTAAAATCATTGTACAAATCATCAGCCGTCCCGAATTGTTTACCTTCATGCGCATTCATATTCTTAAACAACATTTCCAAAGCATGATGCACGGCACTCCCAAAGGTCATGCTAGCACTTAGCGGAGCGGGTACTCGTATAATGTTGGTAAAGTAAAATGCGGTGGGGCATTTTAAGTAATTGTTGAGGTGGGTTACACTTAATGTATATTTTGCAAGAAGCTCGTCTACAAAGTCGTTGTCAAAAATATCATTCAGGGTTTTAACAGGTTTAGCTTGAAAAAGGCTGGACTCAAATTCGAGCAGAGCCTCGTCACTTGCATGAAGGGTAGCAACCGGCATAAGGGCCTGTGTTTCCAGTTCGGCTACAAACCTGCTTTTTTCCAACTCTTTTCCGTTGGTATCTCTTTCAGCGAAACTAATATACAAATGCGTTTTCGCTCTCGTCATCGCTACATAAAATAAACGTCTGTTTTCCTCCGATTCATCTTCCGAAATAATGGTGAAGAGGGTATCTGGAAGTTTAAAATCGCGGTTGCCAGCGCCTTTTTCCCAGGCTTTAGTGGTGCATCCAATCATATATACATATTGAAACTCCAAACCTTTCGAAGAATGCACCGTTAAAAAATGCACTCCGTCTTCGGCATAGCTAATTCGTTGTGTCGGAAGGTCAACACCTTCGTTTTGCATCAGCATGAGTGTGTTTAGCAGGCGTGTTAAATCCGTTCTGGGGTTGCGGGAGCATTCTGTTTTAACGAGATCAAAAAAGGTATGTAGCAACTGCATGTTCCAAATCTTGTCCAATCCGCTCAATGCCATTACCAGCATTCCACTTTCTGAAATAACCGACTCAATCAACTGCTGAACGGTACTATTTGCCCGCTCTTTAATCCATTTTTCCAGAAGCTGTGATGTTTTGAATAGCTGTTCACCGGGTTGTTTGCTGCTAAAAAGATCCGGACCTTTGCGAAGGTGGGCCCTGCGTAACTCTTCTCTCCAAGACGTATTCCGCTCACTGAAGTTCTGTTTATATACTTCTACCGAAATGCGCGCAATTTCAATCGGGTCGTTATGGAAAAAGTCATAATGCAGCAATTCATAAACAAAGGCCTCACCAGTGTGAGCTTTTTTATATTCAGCGTCAATATAAGTTAAGATGCGTATGATTTGGCGGATAAAAGGTTCATCCAGGGCATTGATTTTTTTACGCGCGTTTACTGTAATGTTTTTCGATTTGAGGTATTTGATTAGTTCGTCAGCCTGACTGTGTTTACGGTATAAAACCGCAATTTCATTCAGTGCGACACCTGATCGCTGCAATGCTATAATTTCCTGTGCAATGCAAACAATTTCATGGGTGGTATTATAGTAGCTTCTGATTTCGGGCTGAGGAGCTTCATATGAAAGTATATTATGGGCCACCAACTGTTTATCGGGATTGATCCTGTTGACATTGCTTCCAATTAAAGCACGGGAGGCATCCAGAATAAACTGAGAACTTCTGTAATTATCTTCCAGTGTGATGGTAAGCGGAGCATATTTTTTGATGAACTGCTCAATGTTTTCAATGTTTGCACCTTGAAATCTGTATATTGATTGGTCGTCATCACCTACGCAAAATACATTGGGTTTGTCCCAATAGCTAATCAACAATTCAAGCAACTCATTTTGTGAACCGCTTGTGTCCTGGTATTCGTCAACTAAAAAATACAAAAAGCGTTCCTGGTATATGCTGAGTAATTCAGGCTTATCCTTAAAGGCGTTGATTACCCATACAATCATATCGGCAAAATCATACCTGCTGTTACGGGCAAGTTTTTGTTGATATATAGCAAATGTCTGAGCTGCAGCTTTAAGTTCATTCATTTTCTTAACCTCCACATCAACAGCGGCCTGTTTAATATCTCCGGCCTTGGCCGTTTTGGTTGCTCTTTTATAGATGTAGGCATCTCGCGTGGGCAAGTCAGCGATGTAATCATCAGCCTTTTTAGAAAGAAATGCAGCACTCCAGTTTTCTTTCTTCATGCTTTCATAAAGCGAGAGGAGTTTTTCCGTTTCGTAGTAAACATCTCCGGTATATCGTTTCAGGGGATGATCTGTGCCGAAACTGTCAATGATTTCATGCACATACGCAATCTGTTCAAGTTCGCTGATAGCATCTAACCCCTTCAATCCAAAATAGTCCAGATTTTCCTGAATCACCATATTGCAAAAGGAGTGAAAGGTGAACACCTGAACCCGGTAGGCATCGGCTCCAATAAACTGTTGAAGCCTCTTTCTCATTGCAATTGTTCCGGCATCAGTATAGGTAAGACAAAGAATGTTTTCTGGTATTGTATCAGTTGTTGCTAAAATATGTGCAATACGTGCTGCCAGTATCTGCGTTTTTCCTGTGCCGGGTCCTGCTATAACCAATACAGGCCCTTCGGTCTCAATTACTGCCGTTTGTTGTAGGTTATTCAGTTGATTATAAGCAGTCTCAAAGGTTTTGATTGAGTGTTTGTCTGTCATGATAAAAGCTTTCGAAGGTTTTCAAAAGTATTATTTATTGTCTCATTTAGAGTATAAATATCATAAACTATCCCCCGCGCAACCTTATTAAGTTTCAACGGCACTTGAAATAAGAAATGTATTTCTATATTTGTCAGCATTAAGAATTGATTAATAATACAATCCCAATAGATGAAAAAAGTAAACTCTACCATTTTAGCCGCTTTTGCACTGTTGCTGTTATCAGCCGGAACAGTAAAAGCTCAAACTGCACGAATGCAGATTATTCACAATTCACCCGATTATATTATCGATACCGTAGATGTTTGGGCAAACAATACGCGTATAGCAAACGACTTGCCTTTTCGTAAAGCAACACAGATGATTGTCATTGATTCAGGTGATTATGTAATGACAATCGCTAAAAAATTCAGTACAGATACTACTGCAGCAACAAGTTTATTAAAAGTTGAGGGCTTCAGGATTGATAGCGGTAAAACCTATCTGGCATTTATTGCAGGAGTAATTGATACCACCCAGTATGCAACAAATCCGGCAGGGGCCGATCGCTCTTTTTCATTCCAAACCATGGATACCTACAACAATATAGCCACCAGTAATAGAGTTGCGCTATTATTCACCAATGGTGTACCGGATGCTCCTGCTATGGATTTTAACAAAATCGGAACCGGAGCATTAAAAATAGGAGATGATATTGCTTACGGCAGTATTTCGGATTCAACTGTTATGCTACTCGGAAATCATATATGTAATATAACATCAACAGACAGTACGATGTTTTTGAGTGCTCATAAGTTGAGTACTGCAGGCATGGGTGGAAAAGTAGGCGTGGTATTTACTTCGGGTGTATACAGCCAAACCGGGAATCCAACACTAGCGAAAGCAATAAGAGTATATGTAGCATACAGTGATGGTTCAGTAGTAGAATTGGTAAAATTAACTGCTGAAATTCAAATTGTCCATAACAGTGCCGATACTTCAAACAAAAAGGTTGATGTATATATTAACGGAGTTAAAACATTAGCAGGATTTGGTTTTCGTGAGGCAACTGCTTTCACTGCCTATAATGCATGGGTTCCAATGTCAATTGCAGTCGCCCCAAATGGTAGTGCAAATGTTGGTGACGCATTTTATACCTTATCCCTGACTCCGGATTCTTCAGCAAACTACTATGCATTGGCTTCAGGTGTGCGTACACTTAATCCAACTAACTTCAATTCAAATCCTAATGGGAAAGATATCACCTTTAAAATTGTAACATATAAAGGAGCAAAGAAAACAGCGATTTTTAGTAAGAATGTTGATCTTCTGTATTTCCATGGTGTAACCGATTTACAGGCTACTACCATTCGTGGTGTAGGGCAAATTCAATTTTTATCTAAAAATGATACGTACGAAACATTTCATGGATATGGATCACACTCTGCATTGGACGATGTTCAATTTGAAATATCCGATGCCGCTGCGGATACAGTTATGACAACAGCATTTGGTGATTTGATGTTGTATCAAGGTCAGGCAGGACTTGTATTTACCTCTGGATTCAAACAGTTTACAAAATTTGACCCCACGAATAATCCTTTGGCACCAAAGCTACAATTGGATTCAGCAAAACTTTATATAGTATGGCCAAACGGCAATGTGGATACCATGTTGTCAAGATGGTCTGTTGGATTAAAAGAACAATATATCAATAGTCGTTCACTTTCAGTATATCCTAATCCGGCAAATAATGAATTGCATATTGCATTTCAATCACAAGAGTCTGATGATATAACAATTGAAATAATGGACCTGACCGGAAAAGTAATAGTTGTTCAGAAACGAGATATGCACTCTGGTTTCAATGATATAGTTACCAATATCTCATCATTGAATAATGGATTGTATATACTGAATATTAAATCGGATCAACAAGTACTGGGTTCAAAAATCAATATACTTAAATAACATAAAGTATTTACATATGAGAAAGTGGGACGTAAGTTCCACTTTTTTTATGCTGTCGAATGCAGCTGCAGGTCCCCGCAGGAGTCAACTTTCGTAAGTGGGAGTGAACTGTCAGCACTGTATGAACCCAAAGGCTCCAGCGGCAGAAACCCGACAGGGGGGGACAACATGCATAAGTGGCAGGAACTGTAAGCATGGAGAACCCCTCAGGGGTTCAATATGAATAAAATGAGAATAATAAAAAAATAAGTCATTGATAAATAGGGTCGAGAGTGACCAATGCTAAA
>JAZKEF010000002.1:347784-360838 GCA_040387195.1 Bacteroidota bacterium | reverse complement strand
GTAGGCAGTAGGCAAAAAAAAAAATCCGAAAAACCACGGACTACCGACCGCGGACTACCGACATCCCGCAAGACATCTCACAACCCGCAACCCGTAACTAACTCCCCGCGCCTCTGCGTTTATTTATTTACTCACCCACACATTCCTCTCCTTATCCACTTTATACCACTTACCATCTATCGCATGCCATTTCCAGTCAATACTTTCGGTCCAGGTGGTACCTCCATCCCTGCTTGCCATGAGTTTATCTCCATCAAACTTGTAGAACACAGCTTCCTTATCCGACCACATTCCGTCACCATCCTTTTGCCAGTTTTTTCCATCTGCACTTGTCCAGAGTTCACCTCCGATACCAAACTTGCTCCAATATGTTTGTTTGTCGGCAACACCGGGCCACTTATTGTGCTTTGCCCGTTTCCATTCGTAGGTGCGGGTGTCGGGTTCTGTTTCCTGGGCGTTGAGCAATACTGGTTGCATGCAGCATACCAGCAGCGCTATTTTCAATGATATCAATATCTTTTTCATACCTAACCCGACCGAAATAATGATGCCAATAGGGAAAGGGCTGTTAACTGTAAGAGTTTAATAACGGAGTCTTTTAATGGTGTGGAAGAATATTCCCATTTTGGGTAGGGTTCCTGCCTTTGGCTGGATAAATATTGGGTTATTAGTTATTGAGGCAAAGTCTTCAGTAAGATTGTCTCCCGCAGATCACGGAGATTGCGCAGAAAAAAATCAGCGGGCAATCGTTAATGGTTCCTGCCTTTGGCTGGATAAATATTGGGTTATTAGTTATTGAGGCAAAGTCTTCAGTAAGATTGTCTCCCGCAGATCACGGAGATTGCGCAGAAAAAAATCAGCGGGCAATCGTTAATGGTTCCTGCCTTTGGCTGGATAAATATTGGGTTATTAGTTATTGGGACAAGGTCTTCAGTGATATTGTTTCCCGCAGATCACGGAGATTGCACAGAAAAGAATCAAAGGAATCTGCGTCCCGCTAACAGCGGGAGCGGGTAACCATTTCCCTTCATTCCATTCCTTTTGCGGTTTTACTCCCGCTAAAGGCGGGACTGTTTTGCGGTTCTGCGGTTTCCCCATGCTCCGTGGCCTTTGTGATCCCTAGTGCCTCTGTGTGAAACCAAGACTGACAATTTTATCGCATATAGCAAAGAGTTACATCTCTACAAAATACATATCAATCTGCCCTTTGTTTTTCGCTTCCATTTTTCCGCGATGGGTGCAGGTAAATAGATTTTTCACCAATTCATAAGTACTTCCGCTAATATTTACCTTACCTGTTTCGCCCGAAGATTCCATCCGGGAGGCAATGTTTACCGTATCTCCCCAAATATCATACGCAAATTTGCGGGTACCTACAATGCCTGCTACTACCGGTCCGGTATTGCATCCAATGCGAATTTCAAAGTATGGTTTGTTTTCTGCAATGCGTTTGTGCTTTTCTGTTTCAATGAAATCACGCATCTCAATGGCTGCATGCACAACATCAGCAGCATGGGTATTGTTAACTGCAGGTAATCCGCCCACACACATATAACTATCGCCTATTGTTTTTATTTTTTCTACGTTATGCTTTGCAACAATGCTATCAAAAGAACTGTAACAATAATGGATCTCCTCCACAAGTTGCTCAGCACTTAGCTGCTCACTTAGCTGCGTAAAATTTTTAAAATCCGTAAAAAGTACCGTTACACTTTCAAAGTCTTTGGCTTTAGCGCTGCCGTTCTTTTTTAATTCCTCAGCAATTTCCGAAGGCAAAATGTTGAGCAATAATGCTTCGCTGCGTGCTTTTTCATCTGTAATAATCGTGTTGGCTTTGTGTTTCAACAGGTACCGGTTGTATAGAATACCCAATGTAACAACCAGCAATAACAAGCCAATGTATAAGCTATACTTTTGCGTGTTTGCATTCTTTAATTCCAATGCAGTAATCTGTTTTTCCTTTTGATGGATATCATCCAAACGCCCAACCTCAAGTGCTGCCATCTTTTGGTGTCGGTCTTCTCCAAACACCGAATCCCTGATACCAATATAGATTTCCTGATAGTAATGTGCCTTTTTAAAATCGCCCTTCAGTTTGTATGCTTTTGCCAAACCCAATGCACAATCCTGCACCACATCATTTTCATTTTCTCCGGCCTGCATGCTGCGGCTTAAATTTGCAATAGCCGAATCCAAACGCTGCTCGTAAGAATTTGAAATAAACCCGCAATTCAAAAATGGCCGAACGGCAGTGTCTTGGGGAATCCACCCCTTAATACATATCGTCTCTTTTGTTTGGTAAGCATCCAGTAAGGTGAGCCCAATGCCTAGTTCAATAAAGTGTATTTCCCACAGCGCAACCTGATTAGTGATGGCAACACTTTTTGCTGCCAAATTAAACGCAATGGCTTCGGCCAGCATCCCTTTTTTTCTGTATGATTCTGCCATTACCCTCCGGGCCGTTACCAGTCCATCCAAGGGAGGATTTTTAATGCCCGCATATTGTTCCTCTTCATGTATGGTTTTGAGGCAATGCTTGATGGTCTCTTTATGATTACCCAGCAAATTATAAATATCGCAGAGTGCTTCAATGGTATTAAATAACCATGCCGTATCACGCAGTTCCCTGAACAACATCTCTGCCTTCTTAAAAGAAACCTTAGCCTTCGTGTAATCCTTGAACGAATGTGCAACATTGGCCATAAGATAGGTGGCCAGAGCAATTCCACGCTTATCGCCAATTCTTTCAGATACTTCCAATGCTTGTTGATCACACTCCATTGCCATAGGGTAGTTCCATTGACGGAGATACACTCTACCCAAATTTAACAATGTTGCTGCACGCATTATACCGTCCTCCAGTTCTATGTATAAACTATCTGCTCTTAAAAAATATTCGAATGCTTTTACACAATCATCGGCCTGCAAATAATTACGCCCAATCGAAGAATAGCACAAAGCCATTCCGGGTTTCCAATTGAGTTTCTCTGCTAACTGCAATCCACTCATACCATATTTTACGCCATCAACAGTTTGTTTTGCCTGCTTGCTTGCAAGGCATAGTTTATTCCACTGTTTTACCTTGTTGGTATCCTCCTTTAACACCCGGAGTTCGGCATACAATGAATCAATAAGGGAATTGGATGCCTGCTGAGCAAGAACCTCTCGTGGAAAAGAAGTTAAAAAGACAAACAGAAGAAAAATGATGTTTTTCAATTCGTGCGGCTATTGTTTCAGCTATTGCAAGATACCTTTTTTCGCTACACAACACTCGCGCTTCTGTTCCATATAAAGATGGGCCTTGGTGCTTCTCCATGTCCTCTGTGTGAAACCACTACGGCAATTTTTCACAATGCTCGTGGAGAAGCAGAGGTACAAGGTCTTCAGTGATATTGTTTCCCGCAGATCACGGAGATTGCGCAGAAAAGAATCAGAGGAATCTGCGTCCTGCTAACAGCGGGAGAGGGCAACCATTCCTTCATTCCCCAACTTTTGCTCCCGATTGCTATCGGGATTACATTTTTCTGTTCTGCGGTTTTACTTTGCTCTGTGGCCTTTATGCTCCTTGGTGCCCTCCGTGTGAACCCTCATCCGGCAATTTCTCACAAAGCTCGCGGAGAAGCACAAAGGACACAAAGCACCACCAAGAGCTAAATCCACTTACCCGCAAGACCTTACTCTGTGTCTCTTTGTGCTCCTTAGTGTCCTCTGTGTGAAACCACGCCCGACTGTTTCTCACAAAGCTCACATCCCTTTTGCGGTTTTACATTTTTCTCCCGCTAAAGGCGAGACGGTTCTGCGGTTTTACTATGCTCTGTGGCCTTTGTGCTCCTTGGTGTCCTCTGTATGAACCCACGCCCGACTGTTTCTCACAAAGCTCACAACCCTTTTGCGGTTTTACATTCTATCCCGCTAAAGGTGGGACTGTTTTGCGGTTTCACAAAACACAAATAAACCGAAAAATGTAAAAGGACAGAGCTACGTTATCCTTCCCTTCTGCGGTTTTACACCTTTCCCAAAAACAGCCATTTATCCTATAATTATGTTATTTAAATAAATATAATAGCTGTTTATTTGGATTATTCCCCAAATAATTATTTGTTGCAACCGCAATGCAGTAACCCCAAACCTAATTTACTGCAGCCCTGAAATATGAATATAACCCCATTCGAATCCGGCCTCACAGGCCAATGCAAACATGCATTCGTTTATCGCCTTGTATTGAACCCCGCAGGGGTTCCCTTTCCTTCATCACCACGCTATATTGGGGCAAGCATCAGCACATCTGCTCATTTTTATCGCCCTGTATGGACAATCCGGTTCCTACGGATATTGAACCCCGCAGGGGTTCGCTTTCATTCATCGCCACGCTATATTGGGGCAAGCGTCAGCGCATCTGCTCATTCTTATCGCCCTTTATGGACAATCCGGTTCCTACGGATATTGAACCCCGCAGGGGTTCCCTTTCCTTCATCGCCACGCTATATTGGGGCAAGCGTCAGCGCATCTGCTCATTCTTATCGCCCTTTATGGACAATCCGGTTCCTACGGATATTGAACCCCGTAGGGGTTCCCTTTCCTTCATCGCATTTCACATTTACTCATTTCTTCCTTCCCTCCCCCAAAACTCCGGCTCCATGCAGCCCTGTTTACTAATATAATTTTTTACTAACCCTTTTAATCAAACAGTACAATGCAAAACCTCGTAACAGGAACAATTAACCCCGACAGCCTTGCGAAGATCAAGGACTGCCTGAGCAACATTCGCGCTGAATTACCCTTTTTAATCCAACTCAGCCCCACAGAATCCAAACGACTTATCCATCTCCAAGGGGGACGTATTGACTTTGTGACAACGGCAATGGACCTCGCCAATCAAAATGAGAAGTTGAAACCACAGTTCTTTGAGCTGGATGAAATGGAAAGAGACATCAATTTATACAAGCAACTGGATACGATTTTGCTTGATGTAAATAAGCTCCAGCGACAAGTCTACGATACCCGCAACCAGGCAGGATCTGAAGCATTCAATGGCGGCCTCGAAATTTACAATACCGCCAAACGTGGTATGGCTAAAGGAATTGAAGGCGCACCGGAAGCTTACGATGAGTTAAGCCACCTGTTTGACGGACAGGGCCGGTTTCCAAAAACTCTCAAGGACCAGCTATAGGGCTGATTAAAAAAGCGTAACTGCCTGATACTATTTGGGTATGGACAAATTTGGTTCAGGTGGTTACCTTTTTAAAACGGTAAAAAACCCTTTTAAAACACTTTCAGACTGAATTAAAACAGTCAAAAACCCTTTTAATTCGGTTTCAGACTAAATTAAAACGGTAAAATACCGAATTAAAACACTTCCAAACCGAATTAAAACAGTCGAAAACCCTTTTAAAATGGTTTCAAACTGAATTAAAACAGTAAAATACCGAATTAAAACGGTTTCAAACCGAACTCAGGGAGTCAGTCCACCAAACCTCCTAAAAACTTCCCAAACATTTCCCCGGCCTCCCTAAACATTCCCGAAGGTCAATTAACACCTCCCAGACTTTCCCAAAAGGCCTCGGCCAACGGAAGCAAATGCTCATTATCCGCTCTAACTGGATATGTACCCGCTTTGCCTAAAAACGCCATGTACACTTCAAACCATTCCGTCTTCCTGTCCGGTTCCCGGATTCCCATCAGCTCCGCCACCACACGCCAAAGATCAAGATGGTGCGCATCACTTTCAAAGCCCAGGTGGCAGAGTCCCGCCACAAGCTGCTCGTGTTTCATATCGGCTATGAGGAGTTGGAGGATGAGGGGTTTGTTGGGGTGCATGGTAGTAAGGTTTTGTTACTACGAATGTATTTGAGTTGGGGGAGAAAGGTGTCATATTTTAGGGGACGGTTTCTTTGGCCCATTGCATTCAGCAAATCTTTTTCGCCACTGGGAAACGATTCTTAGCTATTTAAAATCATGGACTTGCTATCTGTTTACTATTCGCTATACTTGTTATAGCCAAAATTAAAAGACCTATGGAAGATTTTAAAGTGAAGATTGCTCAGTTAGCCGACAGGGTTAATAGCCTCAAAGCACAAATACAAACCGAAGAAGCAACTAAGAATGCATTCATTATGCCTTTCATCCAACTTCTTGGATACGATGTATTTAATCCCCTTGAAGTTGTTCCTGAGTTCGTAGCGGATATTGGACTCAAAAAGGGAGAGAAAGTTGATTATGCCATATTCCTAAACAACAAACCAATACTTATTGTGGAGTGTAAGAAATGGCGGGACGAATCGGATGCGCATAGTTCACAATTGTTTCGTTACTTTCATACGCTAGATTGCAAATTCGCCCTTCTCACAAATGGGATTGATTTTAGGTTTTATACTGACCTTAATAAAGTCAATGTAATGGACGAAAAGCCCTTTTTGAACTTCAAAATAACAGATATAAAGGACTATCAAATTGATGAACTTCAGAAGTTTCACAAATCACAGTTTAGCGAAGAGCAAATATTGAATACAGCAAGTAGGCTGAAATACGAGAGTGAAATAAAGAACATATTAAAAAAAGAATTTGATACTCCAACAGATGCTTTTTTAAAACATTTTGTTTCGCAAGTTTATGATGGCCGCGCTACAGAAAAGGTAATGGCGGATTTCAGGGAGATATTCACGCGGTCCTCGTCTATCTTTTTACAAGAGTATATAAAGGACAGAATAAACATGGTGTTTGAAAGTAACCTTCCAAGCACAACCAGCGCTGAAATACCGAATGTGGTTAACGACAACACAATTCCGATACAAGCAGAATCCGGTCAAGCGAATGTTGACAAAGTTATTGATACAACCATCGAAGAAATAGAGGCATTTTATGCCGTAAAATCAATTCTTCGTGTAAAAATTGATTCCAAAAGAATAATCATGCGAGATGCACAGTCTTATTGCAGTGTTCTATTAGACGATAACAACAGAAAACCAATTTGCAGATTTTGGTTCAACGGAAAGAAGAAATTCATTGGGTTATTTGATGATACGAAGAATGAGGTTAGACATGAAGTAAATGATTTGGATGATATCTATAAGTATTCTGAGGATTTGCTTAAGACACCTGACTATTATAATAACTTGAAATCAGTTGGTGATGAGGAAATAAGTGTTCAATGAAACTATGGATAAAATCAGTAACGATGAAATAATAAGTGCTCTTAACAGATCTGGCTATCTCCTTGAAAATAGGATTCTCAAATTATTCATAAAAAACTCCTTCTATGCAGAGTCTAGTCATGCTCTTTTTTTCAATCCGGAGGAAAATAAATATCGAGAAATAGATATCCTCGCTACAAAACAACTACATACAATGTTTTTAGAAGATAAATTTAACTCTGTTGCAATTAATATCCATTTCGTTGTTGAGTGTATAAATAACCCACAGCCGTTAGGCCTATTTGAGAATCTGGGAGATATGGACGAGCCTTCTTCTGATTGGATCTATGAAATAACAAATGGCACACCCGAATTAAGAGAAAATATCAGTTTAAAAATTCATTCGCTTATTGATTTTGTTGAAAGAACTCGAATTAAAGCCCCTCCATCCAGGCAGTATTGTGGTTTTTCAAAGAAAAAGGATACTAACAACAAAGAACCTTGGATGGCAACACATTCTGACGACTTCCATAAAACATTATTAAAATTGGTTGAAGCCACTAAGCATAAAAAAGAGGAAATAAATAGGCTGTGGGACGGTCGAAGACCACAAATCTGTAGACTGGATTTTATTATTCCAACAGTTGTCCTTCAAGGAAACATAATTAGTGTTTTTCAACGAGATGAGTTGAAAATCAAAGACGAACTATTTCAGAGGCTTAAAACTCCTTATGAGGAAATATACAACCGAAATATGAGTGTAGATATTGTACAAGAGAATTACTTCGAGCAGTATCTAATCACAAAGCAGGAATGGATAACTGATATTATTAATTGTATTATAGAAATATTGCGCTAAAAAATGTCCCCCGTTCTTGCGAACCTCCAAGTTCGCGCGCATTAGAACGACAAACTTACAATTGGCTCAAACATTTCTGAGGATTACTGCAATACAGACTATTTAGGCTGTTATTTAGCATACTTGCGGAATGCGCTAATAGTCTGATATATTCCTATCCCAATGAAAATTCGTGCCAATAAAATTACTAAATCAGTCTTCCAATCCCCATCATTTCGCAGGCTGCTATCAAGTTTTGGAAATGTAGAAATAAAGTGTAGGAAATGATCCGCGGCAAGGCCAATGGATTGTATTATTTCAGCCTTAGACGAAGAGATGTTCCAATGGAATATCGGGTGTGCCGAAATCTTGTTTAATACTAAAAAGGATGCATATGCGCAACCGATTGTAAAAACGATACCCCTCTGCCAATCTATTCCATGGTTATTGGAGATGAAATTAATTGTAAGTAAGAGTTTATCCCAAATCCTCTTCGTTTCCTTTCGTTGGTAATGCATTTCCCTTGATTTATACATCAAGGAGTAATACTTATTATCAATCTTACCCATTGCCACTTTTAATTGCCTGTATGATTCCCTATAATACATGGCTTCGTCCAGCTTTTCGTCTCCATAATTTGATAGGTTTGAGTACGTTTGTATCCTTTTGGGGAAAGGAGAGTTAGTAAGAATGAGGCTACTGACATCGCTCTTTGCAATAATAACTTCATCAAATAGCTTGAAATCAATATTCTGGAATTCTGTGTTTCCAATATTGGAGTCATAAATCCGAAGCATATTGAATTTCTCGTTTCGCTCTATGCTATTGAAAAACACCTTTCCAAAGTTGAACATGTTTTCAAAGATTATAAACTTCGTTGACACGTTGTTGAATATCACGTTGCCCATATTTATACAGTTCAGATTTATCGATAAGGTTGGAATATTCTCGACAATATAGTTACCACTTATAATCCCATCAAGGCTCAAGGTAACTTGTTTCTTTAATGACCTACTGTAATCACATCTTATTGTGAGGCTGGTTTCAAACCAACAATCACCCAAGTCTAAATGTGTGAAGTTCTCATTAAAATCAATTGAAACTGCATGGGACGCCTCTATTTCTTGCATCTTAATCCAAGAACCGACCTTAAAACTCTTCCAAATTACCATTTGCTCGTTGATTCCAACCTTCTTTAGCAAAAGCTCACCTTTGATACTCCCATTATAGAAATCTAGTCGTTGGTTAGTATCAGATGATATGATGTAAATGTCTTGGGCAAAAAAGCCATGCCCTTCGAAACTACCAAATGATATTCCCGATTCAAATACTACATTGCTCGCATGAAGTGTTTTCGCAGTAACGTTCCACAGAACAATTGGCATCTCCACTACAGCATTTTCAATTTTAAGTTCCACAAGGCTGGTCTCTAAAAACTTTATAGGAAAGTTTCTTATCGACTCAGTTTTTATGTTTCCGCTTATGTAGTAGTCAGTTAGCGAACAGTCTTCAAATGTCATTTGGTCGATCGAACTATCGCTGAAGATAGTTTCATCTGTCATGGTGCATCTCTCGAAATACAGGATACCTCTGAATTGAGTTTCAACGAACGATATGCCTTTGAGAAACTTACAATCTATGAATTGTATATTAGCAGAGAACTTACACCTCTCAAAAGATAATGCTGAGCTAAAAGTACAATTCTTAATTGTAACGGTGTCATATGGTTCCTTAATAAACTCTATGTCTTCAAACAAAAGATTGCCTCTATATTCACGATCGTTGCAATCATGGAGCTTATGCACTTTGTTGGGTAAATCCTGGATTAATCTGGAAAAATTGCTTCTTGTTGACTGTGTGAGAGGTGTTGACATCATTTCATAGATTAGGAGTTCAAACTTCGGCTTTCCGCATTTAAAATGAAAGCCTTAAGCTTCTCTATTCAAACTTCGGAGTTCGTGCGAGATAGGTCAACAAGTATTCATTGTGAAAAATCTAAATCCTTATTATTTCACATTATTATTGTTGCACTAAATAGCCGAAACAACATATGACCCGAATTCCAATAGAAATTGAAAAAATCAAAGTTGAGCAGCGAAACTTCACCATTGATCAACATCCAGATACTCCTAAATATTCGGTTGTAACCCGCTACTTGTTTAAGTTGGCAGAGAAGGGAAACATATGGACGAAAACAATTATTTGCGATAGGGACGATTTGCTGAAATTAAGAGAAAAAATTGATACGCTTCTATTACAAACAACTACGGCAGAGGTTTTGAATATTTCTGAAGAAAGGTCATCAGTAGTAGATGAACATTATCAATCCGATAAACTCTGTGAAAGCTGTTCTTATAAACTCACTCACAAATGTGTTGAGTGTTTATTTGTTCTCCAAAGTCCGTTGGAGAGACTATTGTTTTTAGAATTGACAAAAAATAAAATATCATTCCGTACACAATATGGAGTGAATTGGAATGGAAAAAACATCGCAACAGCAGGGCGTGAATATGGTAATAAAGATTATAATTTTAAAGAGGTGCTCACCGTTCCAGACTTTTATATAGAGAAAAGGAATGTTAAACTCTGCGTTTATACAGATGGACATACATACCATGAAAGAACGGAAGAGCAGGCTCTAAGAGATAGAAATATTGATAGAACTCTCCAAGAATTAGGCTTTCAGGTTTTGAGGTACACCGGTAAAGAAGTAAAAGAAAATGTTGGAAAAGTTGTAGCTGATATTAAGAAATGGATAGGCTAATCATGTTCTTAGTTCGCGCGAACTCCCAAGTTCGTGCTCATTAGAACGACATACTTACAATTAGCCCAAATACCTCTGATCAATCGCCTACCGCATCGTTTTCAGAATATCTATTGCCAGTGGATCAACACTTGTTCCCGTATTATTCAATATAACAACCCCTGTACCTGTTTCTGGGATATATCCGCAGAATGCGGTGGATCCATACGTTGCACCATTGTGCCATACCAAATGTTGTCCGTTCTGTAGTTCTGATGTCACCCAGGCATAACCCACCTGTTGTTGTTGGGACATCTTAAATGTTGGGATATGGGAAAGCTTAAGTGCGCTACTTTTTTCTTCCATGTTATTTCTCAAAAAAGTAAGCATATCCGCCACCGTTGACGAAACACCCCCGGCAGCAGCCATCTCTCCCAGGCTCCAGTCGGCAATAGCTTTGTTATCCTCATCATAACACCCCACCATGCGATGACGGAGAGAGTCCGGTATATTCACAAACGTTTGTTGCATGCCTGCAGGTGCCGCAATATATTCCTCAACCAATTGCGCGTATGTTTTCTTAAAGAGTTGTTCAAGGATGATTCCGCATACGGATATTCCATAATTCGAGTATTCGTTTATGGTTCCCGGCTTTGCTGCAAGCTTTATTTGATGAAGGTTTGCCAGGATCATCTCACGTGAATAATATTTATATGGGTCCTCTTCTTTGTACCCGGGTTGTTGTACCAAATCATCCGGAACTCTGGGTAATCCTGAAGTATGATTCACAAGCGACAGCAATGTAACCGGAGCTCCTTTATACTCAAGGTTCGGATAATCGCCTGAGAGGAACTTGCGGATATCGTCATCCGGCTTCACCAGCTTTTGTTCAACTGCAATAGCCAGCAATATTCCTGTAAACGTTTTACTCACCGAACCCAGATCGAAAATGGTATGTTCATCGGGCACGGTAGCATTTCCTTTGTAGGTCTCACCATATCCATATACGTATGTTTTACCCTTGCAAAGGATTCCGATACTTAATCCTACAGCATTATTTCTTTTCAAAAACGCCTGCACCGCCTTATCACACATACTATCTTCAACACTTATCATTGGATTGGAACTTTTAAAGGAAGGATGCTGATTAATTACCGGACCTTTTGAAACCGGTTTAACAGCAAAACCCGCAATCAGGTTCTTCTCATTGGCAAGGTGCATTTCAGCTGTTCCCTTTTCAAACTCCACCAGGTAAACCCGAAAGCCATGATCCATGCGGTCGTAGCGGGATGATTTAATGCGGCCATGTTCATAGTGAAGAACAAATTCCATAAAATAATCCAGCTGTTCCTGATCCATCACACGTTTGAATTGATCTGTAAAAAGGGAATGGATTTTCTGATACTGCTTCTTGTTATAGTACTTCACAAAACTTTTTTGGATCCGGGTGTTGGTGGCATCCTGAGCCCCTGCATACTGCAACTGACCCAACAGCAGCAATAAAGGCAAAATGAGTTTGAATGGTTTAATCATGTTTTTCGAGTTCAAAAAGTTGGTTAACCGTAAGTTTAAAATAGGCCGAGAGCTTAAGCGCAAGCAAGGTGGAAGGAACAAATTTGCCGGTTTCCACAGCATTGATGGTTTGCCTCGAAACCTCCAGTGCTTTGGCAAGATCTTCCTGTGTTATATTCTTTTTTGCCCGCTCTACTTTTATCGTATTTTTCATGACTTGGTAAAGATTGATTGAATACGGTGCTTCACAAAAAGCAGGTAATAAAAGAAGATTACATAAAGCTCCAGCAGAAAATTCACTCCAAACTCTACGTATGCATCCTCATCATTCACGCTCCATGCATAAATCTTAAAACCCGCACGCAATAAAATAAACAGGAATACGGCCCATTGAAGGGCAATGAGTCGGTAGTGTTTCACCAGTTCATCTTCAATGCGTTGTCGTGCACCGGTAAATAACAAAAGACCCGTTAACACCATGATCTGAATAAGCAACCCGTAACCGGAAGTCAGGTTATCAATATCGGGAGAAAGGATTGAATCAATGGCAAAACCCGCGATGAACACACCGGCTCCGATCCATTTAAAGTAATTTGGCAGAAGAATATAAGGCAGCATAAAATGATGGTTTATGCATACAAAGTTAACTGTGTTTTACAAAATGTCAAGTAAACTTTACATTTGGGGGTGATTTATCTTCCTTTTCGTGGTTTACTTCTGATAAAGGCGGGACTGTTCTGCGGTTTCGTCATCGCTCATTAAACCGCAAAATGTAAAACACTGAATGTAAAATGTAAAAGGACAGAGCTACGTTATCCTTCCCTTCTGCGG
>JAZKEF010000002.1:288005-347684 GCA_040387195.1 Bacteroidota bacterium | reverse complement strand
ACGCTGAATGTAAAATGTAAAAGGAGGAGCTACGTTATCCTTCCCTTCTGCGGTTTTACATTTTTCTGTTCTGCGGTTCTGCGGTTTCACAAAAGTGCATTAAACCGAAAAATGTAAAACACTGAATGTAAAATGTAAAAGGACGGACCACAACAGCTTCCCTTCTGCGGTTTTATATTCTATCCCGCTAAAGGCGGGACTGTTCTACGGTTTCACCAACTCAGCGGAAGTGCGTATAAACATGAACACGCTTTCCGGCAGCCTCATTGTTTACGTATTCCTTTTCACTTGTCATTTCTCCTTGTTCATTGTATTGGTATACCCATTTGGTACAAGTGGTTTCACCGCAACCCAGCTTTGCCGATCTTCTGTGTTGCGCATCATACTCATAGTCTGTATGTGTTTTGCCATTGGTTGTCTGGCTTGTCATAAATCCACAATCATCATATTTATAAACGGTATACGTTTCATAATTCAACAAGTTCGATTCTTGGATTCTGTTCCCTGTATCATAGCGTTCATATCCCCTATCCGTTAACTGATCAATACGGTATGTCTCTGCAGTAGTACCGGTATCGTTTAAAGGGGTTCTATTCTCTTTAAACCTTACCGTATAACCGGTGTCTGAATAATTGTAAACCTGGGCAGCACCCAATCCCGCATTGGGTCTATAACGAAGGATTTGCGAAAGGCGCGCTTTGTCATCGTAAACAAAAACAATGCTATCAACCGATGGTTGGTATTGAAGTGTTTTTCGGCCAGCATTGTCGTAGTAGCAATAAAATTCTTGCGCCAACACAATATCATTGCTGCGACCTCCAATAAAGAGCAGATTTGATAAAAGCTTACCTGACGAATCAAAGGTGGTTTCTTCTCGTTCCCATGGAAACTCCGTTTTCGGCTCAAAAGTAGTTTTAAGAATTTTTTTGCCGTCCTGTTCATAGCTAAAATGTACATAGCAGAAATGGGCATCATCCAAATCGTAATCTCTTTTTGCCTTTTGTGACCGGTGTCGTTTTTCCTGCAAAAGCAAAAACGCTTTTGAGAAGTTACCGGTGCTGTCCATGTTCCGAATCAACTTATCACGTCTATTGAAAACATCCCTTATAAAATGAGGTCCGCAACAAATCGCATCCTCGGCATACACCAGGTCTCCATGTGTGTTGTACAAAACAATCTCATACATGCTGCAAAACAAGCTATCATTATCCCGCGAACCATACGATAAACTAATTGATGAGCGAATATGCAGCGACCGGATTCTGTCTTGCTCCTTCCTGCTTTCCTTATACGAATCCTGCTGACATTGTGCATCAAACGGAAGCAAGAGGCATCCGTAAAAGCATGTAAGCACAAACAAAATAATATGGCAGGAATCTTTCATCAGGTTTAATGAGCGGGTAAGTTAATAATATTATATCTATCTAAAAAGAGGGTTGGGTACCATACAATATCCTCCCCTTTTGCGGTTTTACATTCTATCCGCTAAAGGCGGGACTGTTCTGCGGTTAAAATAACGTTCCATTAAACCGCAAAACCGCAGAACACTGAATGTAAAAAGTAAAAGGACGGGCTACAAAAAGGCTATTGTCATTTGGGTAACGGAAAATTATGAGCACAAAAAAACCCTAACCTAAAGTTTCAATTTGTGCACTGTAGCCCGTAGGACGGCAAGGCGTTAAGAAATCCAAAGGATTTTAGCCTTGAGCGCGACTGCAGGGTAGGCACTCCCCTACGGGCTACAAGAAAAGCTGTAAATATTTAGAAGCAAAAAAGTTTATCGCACAAAAAAACCCTACGAGTAAACGTAAGGTTCAGTTTTGCTTTTCTTGTAGCCCGTAGGGGAGTCGAACCCCTCTTTAGCGGATGAAAACCGCTTGTCCTAACCGATAGACGAACGGGCCATCGTTCGTTTTAGGGAGTGCAAATGTAAGCGTACTTTTTATTTTTCAAAAACATTTTTCAAAATTTTTGCTTAACCCTTTTCTATAATTACATTCGCACCTCCAAAAAGCACAGTTTCAATATTCTAATTTATATAACATGAAAATAGGAATCAATGGCTTCGGCCGCATCGGGCGCTTGGTATTCAGAGCTGCCATCAACAATCCCCAAGTAGAAATCGTAGGAATCAATGACCTTATTGAGGTTGATTACATGGCTTACATGCTTAAGTATGACTCCACTCACGGTCGTTTCAACGGTGAAGTTTCGGTTGACAACGGTTCATTGGTAGTAAACGGTACAAAGATCCGCGTAACTGCCGAGAAAAACCCTGAAAACCTGAAATGGGATGAAGTAGGTGCTGAATATGTAGTTGAGTCGACCGGTTTATTCCTTGAAAAAGGAAACGCTTCGGGCCATATCAAAGCGGGCGCTAAACGTGTTATCATGAGTGCTCCTGCCAAAGATGATACCCCTACGTTTGTAATGGGTGTTAACCACCTGAAATACACTGCCGATATGACCGTGGTTTCAAATGCTTCATGTACAACCAACTGTTTGGCACCAATTGCCAAAGTATTAAACGATAACTTCGGAATCGTTGAAGGTTTAATGACTACCATTCACGCTGTTACCGCAACACAAAAAACGGTTGACGGACCAAGTGCAAAAGACTGGAGAGGTGGACGTGGTGCTTACCAAAACATCATCCCTTCTTCAACAGGTGCGGCAAAAGCAGTAGGATTGGTTCTTCCTGAACTAAAAGGAAAACTGACCGGTATGAGTTTCCGTGTTCCTACTCCGGATGTTTCGGTAGTGGATCTGACTTGCCGCCTGGAAAAAGGTGCAAGCTACGAAACCATCAAAGCAGCAATGAAAAAAGCTTCCGAAAACGAAATGAAAGGAATCCTTGGATACACTGAAGATGAAGTTGTTTCAAACGATTTCGTAGGTGATTCACGTACCTCAATCTTCGATGCAAAAGCAGGAATCTCATTGAACGATAACTTTGTGAAAGTAGTTTCATGGTACGATAACGAATGGGGTTATTCAAACAAAGTGGTAGATTTAATCTGTCACATGGATACTGTTAAGTAATGTTATCCTGAGTGTTATCGAAGGGTGTCATCCTGAGCTTTGTCGAAGAGTGTCATCCTGAGTTTTGTCGAAGGATGGATACTGTAAAATAATTTGTGATTTAGACGGTGTCACCCTGAGCTTCGTCGAAGGGTGGACACTGTAAAATAAAAAATACATAATGTCATCCTGAGCTTTGTCGAAGGGTGAGCTTTGCCGAAGGGTGAGCGAAGTCGAAGCCCCGGATTTCGGAGTAATAATGCCAAAGCCCTGCAATAATATTGCAGGGCTTTTTCGTTAGTTAGGGCATCAACAATACCAACTACCATGAAACCATCCCTTCTCTACTTTATCTCGGCCCTGCTTTTTTGTTGTTTCCTTGGCTTTATTGATGAGGGCTACTACAGCCTCCAAACCTTCAAAGACCCTTGGAATATTGCCATCCTGCTAGTGTACGCCCTGTTCTTCTGGGGAATCCAGCTGGGCCTTCATTGGCTGCTCCGTAATGTCAGTTCCATATCAATGCCCGCACGGAAAACAATTGTAATTATTGTCGGGTTGCTTGTCCCCATCATCATTATCCTGATGTTGGCGAACCCCGCCAATTAGGCTTCGCTAATCCCGCCACTAGCGGGATTAGCGAAGTGCATAAAAAAAGCCCCCCGTCAGTTAACGGGAGGCTTTTCCTTTTATTTTTTAGAGGTAAGCGGGTTTCGGATCCCACTCATCTTTATCAGGTCGGCTTTAAGTGAACCTACCCAAATTTCGGATTGGGCACGTAATGGAATATGGTTTTCATCATCGGTAACCCACATGGTAATGGCATCGGCATCTTTAAACACACGGCCCTCAACTACCTGCGGACGAATCTTCAACGCTTTAAAGGTTCCCATTTCGGTTTGAATGGTTTCCCTTGCCAAAAATTTAAATCTGAACTCATAGTTCTTATGGTCAAGGTAGAAGTTAATCGGAAACACATCTCCGATCTTTGCATTGCTCATATCGGTTGTACGTGCATAGTAGATGGCCGAAATAATATCGTGGGTGTTTTCCGGAATGGCCAACGCACCTCTGCGGCTATTTGCCATTCTGCGTTTATGGTCAAAAATGATAAAGTCCGAATCTTTATAGTTTCCTTCTTTTACCTTTTTGGTGGCCTGCCATGGTAACAAAGCGTCCACATCCATATACGATTCATATTCGTCTTTTACCCCGAACATCATATCCACTAAACCTGTTGATTTTCCTGCAACCCTGATATGGTAAGTAGTATTCTCGCCCACCATTTTAGGTTGATCGCCCACTACAAACTCACAATTACCACCGTTCAATACTCCGTAGTGTACGCGGTATGTCAGCTTTTCTCCAAACGTAAACGCATTGTTGGTTTGTTTTTTTACCTCGTAAATAACTTCTTCCGGAGTAGTTGTTTGATTGTGCGCAGCCAATGCGGTAACCGCTAACCCTGCAAACAAAACAGATTTTCTTATGCTATTTTTCATGATGTTGTCTTAGTAAACAAATTGCGTTCCAAATATAAAAATTAATCGTAACAGTCTGACAAGTAAGAGGTAAATCATGTAAAAGTCTTTTTACAATCCAACAGGCATTCGCAAACTGTCGCGAGCCAAAGGTTTTCCCGCTGATTTCGCAAATCTTTCTGCGAGATCTGCGGGAAACACTATTTCGGAAGTCTTCTCCTAAATATGAAACTTGATTCCTTGTGCCAACGGTAACTCTTTACCGTAGTTAATGGTATTGGTTTGCCTGCGCATATATGCTTTCCAACTATCCGATCCTGATTCGCGTCCGCCTCCGGTTTCTTTTTCGCCACCAAATGCTCCGCCAATCTCTGCACCCGAAGTTCCGATATTTACATTTGCAATCCCGCAATCGCTTCCCCATGCTGCCAGAAATTGTTCGGCTTCCTGCAGGTTATCCGTAAAAATGGATGAGCTTAATCCTTGCTTCACTCCATTTTGCATGGCTATGGCTTCATCAATGGTGTTGTATTTCATCAGGTATACGATGGGTGCAAAGGTTTCTTCCTGCACAATCTGGAATGTATTGTTGGCTTCGGCAATGGTTGGTTTTACATAACATCCCGACTCGTATCCTTTACCGCTCAATACTTCGGCACCGCACAAAATGGTTCCGCCTTCTGCTTTCAGTTTTTCAATCGCTTTCAGGTAACTGTCAACCGCTGCTTTATCAATAAGCGGACCCACCAGGTTTCCTTCCAGCGGATTGCCAATGGTTAACTGTCCGTATGCATTCACCATCTTTTGTTTCACGGTTTCGTAAATGCTTTCGTGAATGATCAGCCTGCGGGTAGTGGTACAACGCTGACCTGCCGTTCCTACAGCACCAAACACGGAGCCCAACAAAGCCAGGTCGAGGTTGGCATGTGGTGTTAATATAATGGCATTGTTACCTCCCAATTCCAATAAACTTTTTCCCAAACGTTCGCCAACGGTAGCACCCACAATTTTCCCCATGCGGGTTGATCCGGTTGCCGATATCAATGGTACGCGGGTATCTTTGGTCATCCACTCTCCAACGGTATAATCTCCGTTAACCAGCGAGAACAACCCTTCGGGCAAATCGTTTTCCTTCACAATACGGGCCATCAGGTTTTGGCAGGCAATAGCCGAAAGCGGTGTTTTTTCGGATGGTTTCCATACACATACATCCCCACAAACAGCTGCCAGCATTGAGTTCCAGCTCCATACAGCTACCGGAAAGTTAAATGCCGAAATAATCCCTACAATCCCGATGGGGTGCCACTGCTCATACATGCGGTGGTTGGGGCGCTCGGAGTGCATGGTAAATCCGTGCAACTGACGTGACAATCCCACTGCAAAATCGCAGATGTCGATCATTTCCTGCACTTCTCCCAAACCTTCCTGGTAGCTTTTTCCCATTTCATAACTTACCAGCTTGCCCAGCGGCTCTTTGTATTCGCGCAACAGGTTTCCATATTGCCTTACAATTTCGCCACGTTTAGGTGCTGGCATTTTGCGCCAGGTAAGGTAAGCTGATTGTGCTGCTCCTATAATGGTTTCGTATTCGGCCGCAGTGGTATAGGTTACTTTTCCAATAAGTTTACCGTCAACGGGTGAGTATATTTCTTTTACGGGTGCTCCGGTTGTCGAAAAATGCTTGGTTCCGGTTGATGTTCCGTGGTTGGTTTCCTGAATGCCTAATGTTTTTAAGATGTCTTGCATGAATAATGGTGTTATGTTATTACAATTCGGGTGCGAATTTACACTTTACATGGACATACTCCTCACTCCTTTTATCGGGTTTAGTTTGTTGAGGTTAAACATAAACGATATGCGCTTTCCATAAGGTACCGCAGTGGCTCCGTTGTTGCCCTGCCATACATCGGTGATTTGTTGTGAGGCAATTACCGGGAAGTTTACCTGCAGTACATCATTGAACAAATCGAGGCGGAAACCTCCTACATAATAAAACTGTGGCTTGTATGAGGTGGATATCGTACCGGTATTGCCATCAACTTCAATTGTTTTTTCGTTTACAAACGCAGCATCCGCATATACTTTTATAGGAATAATTCCCGGAATGGTGGTGGTAAGGTTCACACTCGTTAACCAGCTATCGGTTCCCGACAATAACGTAGGTGAACTGAACTGCGCCCCGCCCGGCATGAGTTGTTGTGAAAACAGGCTGTTGGATCCCGGATTTTCTCCCCTGCCAAATTGCGATTGATCGAACAGGTAATCAAAGATACCCGTATTGCCACCTGCCCTGTAGTATTCTCTTCCGATCGATGTTGCCCCCGGTTTTTGCAAAAACATTCCTCCGAACAATCTAACAGTAAAGCCCTTTTTAGGTTGGTTGTAATTAATAAACTGAGAGATCTCCGCATCTATCTTGTTAAACCCACCATTATCAACTCCCATCTGGTAATGCACCTGTGCATCGTATGGATTGATTTTTCGCTTTTTGCTAACGGCATATACCACATCAGCATAACCCAAAGCTTTATCAAGATTGGTATAATACCCCGCCCCACGTAGCTGTTCATTGATGAGCACATACCGCGCGGTGATACTTCTTTCTGCATCCGTACGTGGGTTTGTTTGTGTTAACTCAAAACGTAATGACGGCTCAATCTTTTCATACGTACCCGGCACAAAATACTCGGTGGCATAGCGGTTTGTTTTAAGTCCTATTGTAATGCGTCTTGCAAACCCATACGACATAAAATGCCGTTGTATTTCTGCACTACCGGCCACGTCTTCCGTTCCAAAAGCATACATCGGAGCTAAGATGTATTCTGTTTTTTCTGTATGTCGCAAACTATTGTAAAAAGCCATACCCAGCATGGTTTTGTTATACAGATTGGCTCCAACAATGGGTGTGTAAAACACTTGCGACCGGTATGGATTTTCAATATCTCCAAAAAAGCGAAATTGCAGGGGTTCCATCTTTTTAAACAATCCTTTTGTTTTGATGGTATTGTTTCTGCGGTCTGTTTCATTGGTGTTTTCAAAAGCATCAATACGAACCTTGTCATAGTTGCCATTGGGAAATACAATAGGTTGTGTCGGCACATCATCATACCAAACCGTTGTGATTGCCGAATCCTGTTGAATCCCCGAAATACTGAAAGGACCCTTGATCCGTGATTTGTTTTTTACCTTTAAGATATAACCTGCATCGGTGCGTTTGATGCCCGATAGTTTCCAGTTCTGTTTGTATGTTGTTTGAAATAAACCCTCAAAAAACCAATCGAGATTTTTTCCGGTAAATGTTTTTGCATGTGAAATAAAATCATCGGGAAGCGGATGTTTGAACTTCCATTTTTCATAGTAAGCCTGCATCATGGCGTCAAACAAACTATCCCCCAAATACCGCTGCAAATAATGAAACGAGGTAGATGCTTTTCCATAGATAATGGCTCCATAATTATAATCCGTAAAGGCTACCGAAGGTAAATTGCTCGCCTGATCTTCATTCTTGCGGGCGCATTTGAGGTAACGTTGTTCCAATCCAAAATACCCTTCGGGTTCGAGAGCGGTGAATCCACTGTTGCGTAGGGAAATCCGCTTTTTCATTCCCTCATTTTCAGCGCTTCGCGTTTCATAATAATTGTTGATGCTTTCATCCATCCACGGATATTCGCGCTCGTTGCTTGCCAAAATTCCGTACAGCCAGTTGTGTCCCACTTCATGCACAATTACCTGCCTGTTTACTTTGGTCATATTGGTAATCATCGGGTACTCCATTCCTGCTCCTGCTACCAATGGTGTTTCCACAACCGATGCCGCACTATAAGGATATTCTCCCAACATATCACTGTAAAACAGTATGGCAGTATCAATATGTTTAACGCTTATTTCATTGGGGTCCGAACTGTAAAAGTATGTTGAAACCAATCGTCCGCTTTGGGGTAATACCACTGAACTGGCTTTTACACTAAATCTTTTGTCGGCAAACCAGGCAAAATCATGAACGCTATCCTGTGCAAACCGCAACGTTTTGGTTTGATCTGATGATGTGGGATGCTCGTTTTTATCATACACCTTTTCTGACGCAATCCTTTCCTTAAGCCATTGTTTTTCCGATTCGGTGTATAACACTCCCGTTGCTGCAACAACATAGTTTTGAGGCACCGTAATGTTTACATCAAAATTTCCGAACTCACTGTAAAATTCACCCTGATCTAAGTATGGCATCGGGTTCCATCCATTTACATCATACACTGCCGGTTTGGGGTACCATTGGGTGATGCAATACAATTGACCTTCGTGTCCCAAACGTGAAAACACTTTCGGGATTTTTACCTTAAAAGGAGTAGTTAGGATCAACGACTTTCCGGGAGCCAGGGGATGATTCAACGTTATTTTGGCAATATCAATATGCTCGGTGAGCACCCAGTTTACAGGACTATCGTCCACCTTGAACGCTAAATCGTCAATCCAACCTCTTTCCTCTTCCGATGCATAATAAAAATCGGTGGCTCCATTTTCCAGCTTCTGCTTAGCGTATGCTGTTTCATTATTTTTGTAACCATTGGGCCAAAGGTGAATGTACATTTCCTTAATTACATCGGGCGAATTGTTGGTATACATCACCCTTTCGGTGCCGGTAAGCATATGGTTTACATCATCCAGTTGAACATTGATAGTATAATCTACCTTTTGTTGCCAGTTTGATTGTTTGGTTTTGGGTTGTTGCGCCAATAGTGTTGCACAGCATAAAGCGCCTGCAACAGTTGTGGTAATGTTAAGTATGCTCATTGCGGCACAAGTTAATAAAGCTTTTGTTTTTTCCCTCCTTGTACCCGGTACAACACTGCCATTTTTGAAAGCTTTGCACCAAAAAAGCGACAATTTGCCCATTCGGCCCGAAGCCATTGTTTATTTTCACGCTCCCTATATTGTCAGCGTTTACGCTTTTGTAAATCAGGCTAATCACATTGGGTTGTTTATAACCTGTGGGTGAAAACCATCATTTGCATGTCATTGGTGCTATATTTGTTATTACAATTGTATCAACTATGGATGCAGACGATTTTTTGGACGAGGATGTGACCTCTAACGTGCAGCGTTATGAAAAGATGTTGCGAAACAAATCACAGGATTATTTTGACGCGGAAACTCTTGAGTCCATTATTGAATATTACATCAACAAAGACAAGTTAAAGGCTGCCCTCGAGGTTATTTATTATGGCGAAAACCTCTACTCTTATTACACCGGGTTCGGTATAAAAAAAGCGGAAGTGTTTGTGATGATGGGCAAGTTTGATGATGCAATTGTTGAAATAGAACGACTGGAATTATACGAACCGTTTAATGCAGAGCTCTTTTTGCTGAAGGGTGAAACATACCTTAACATGGAGGAAGTGCGCGAGGCTGCCGAGTGTTTCGAAAAAGCACTGATGCACACCGATGAGCGCATCGATACTTTATTTGAAATCGCCTATGTATATGAAGATTGTGACCTCTATGAGAAGGCAATCTACTATTTCGATATCATCATTAGTGAAAGTCCCGATAACGAGCAGGCATACTATGAAATTGCCAATTGTAATGATGTGATGGGCCGCTTCGACCGTTGCGTGGAATGCTACAATAAACTTATCAATATTGATCCGTATTCAACCAACGCCTGGTACAACTTGGGGGTGATATACACCAAAATGGAACTGTACGAAAAATCGGTGGATGCCTTTGATTATTGCCTTGCCATTGATGATGATTATGTGGCCGCCCGCTTTAACAAAGCCAATGCACTGGTTGAGCTGGATCGTTTTGCAGATGCCATTGAAGAATATGTGCTCACCATCGACAAGGAAGGTCCGGATTCGATTACCTACTGTAACCTTGCCGGCTGTTATGAACGCCTCAATGAAAATATGCTGGCCCGTGAATATTACAAAAAGGCAACCCGCATCAATCCCAATATTGCCGAGGCCTGGTTTGGTGTAGGACTTACCTATGAAAAAGAGGGCAATGTCAAGGAAGCCGTTTCATACTTTAAACGTGCCACCTTGCTGGAGCCCGATAACGCAGAGTATTTACTGGTGCTGGCCGAAGCGGAATACCGTTTGGGCAATGCCGGTGAAGCGAAAGAAATGTATAAGCACCTGCTCGAAGCCGACCCTACTCTAATGGAGGCATGGCTGGATTGGTCATATATTGAGTTTATGGAAGAAGACCCGGTTCTTGCCATCGACCTGATGCAGGAAGCCCTTAAAATAGATTACGATTGCCATCAGTATCATTACCGCCTGGTGAGCTACTTATATGCTACCGGAAAAACAAAAGAAGCGTTGGAGCATTTAGATATTGCACTATTGCTTAATTTCGAAGACCATTTTTTGCTGTTTGAACTCACTCCCGCACTCCAAAATGTGAAGGATGTTCTTGCAGCCATTGACCTTAACAGACCTTAATTTTTAAATGAAGAATTTTAAACTGAAAAACATTCCTGATCGCACCGAAAAACCCAGGAATAACGGAATCACTATGGTGATGGACAAAGGCTTAAGTTTGCGTGAAGCTGAGAATTTTATCGATGTAAACAGTGAATATGTTGATTTTGTAAAGCTCGGATTTGGAACTTCTTATGTAACCCCGAAACTCAAAGAAAAGATTGATTTGTATAAACAGGCCGGCATTGGCGTATATTTTGGCGGAACCTTGTTTGAAGCATTTATTGCGCGCAACCAATACGAAGATTTTCTGAAAGCCATGGATACCTTCAACCTTGATTTTGTGGAAGTTTCGGATGGTTCTCTGGAAATGCCGCATGATATCAAGCTTGATTTCATCAGTAAGCTAAGCAAACACTATACGGTTTTAAGCGAAGTGGGCAGTAAGGACGTTGAAAAAATTATCCCTCCTTATCAATGGATTGAGTTGATGAAATCGGAGATCCAGGCCGGTGCATGGAAAGTAATTGCAGAATCCCGTGAAGCCGGTAATGTCGGTGTTTTCCGTTCATCGGGCGAAGTGCGTGAAGGATTGGTACAAGAGATTTTAACCAAAATTGAGGGTGATAAAATTATTTGGGAAGCACCGCAAAAAGCACAACAAACATATTTCATCAATTTGGTAGGGAATAATGTAAACCTTGGCAATATTGCAACCAATGATGTGATTCCGTTGGAAACATTACGTTTGGGTTTAAGAAGCGATACCTTTCCGTTCTTCTTACCCAAAAACGCGAAATACATTTCTAAGAAAAGATAAGTATAACCATGAGCTTACAAGAACAAGTAAATAAAGATATCATCACCGCTATGAAAGCGAAAGATGAAATAAGCCTGCGCGCCTTGCGCGCAGTGAAGGCAGCAATGTTATTGGCAGCTACTGCCGAAGGTGCCAAAGACAGTATCGATGATGACCAGGCTATCAAAATATTTCAGAAACTCGCTAAACAGCGTAAAGAGTCGCTCGATATTTTTACCCAAAACGGCAGGACCGAACTGGCCAAAACCGAACAGGAAGAACTCGATGTGTTTGAGCGTTACCTTCCCAAACAAATGAGCGAAGCCGAAATCAAAACAGAGCTCGAAAGCCTAATCAAGCAAGCTGGAGCCACGGGTGCTGCCGACTTCGGAAAAATGATGCCTCTGGCAATGAAACATTTTGCCGGCAAAGCCGATGGTAAAGTGATTTCGGCCCTGTTAAAAACATTGTTGGGCTAACCCTTATTTTTAGCATTAAATACTTGAAAAGATTATGGGGTTCATTACCTTGTAATCTTTCTGGTTTATATACCACCTCAAATTTGAAAGCGATACATGACAGACGAAGAGAGAATTAAAAAAGCATTTGAAAAGAAACACTGGCCCGAAATAAAGGTAACCGATAGTTGGGCAACCTTTAAAATTATGGCTGAGTTCGTTGAAGGATTTGAGAAGATGAGTCGCATCGGTCCCTGTGTATCCATTTTCGGATCGGCACGCACCAAAAACGACCATAAATATTATCTGCTTGCCGAAGAGATTGCCCAAAAACTGGTACATGCAGGATTTGGTGTAATTACCGGTGGTGGACCGGGAATCATGGAGGCCGGAAACAAAGGTGCTTACGAGACCGGAGGAAAATCTGTAGGCTTGGGAATTGAACTGCCATTTGAGCAATTCGTGAACAAATATGTGGACCGTGATAAGATGATCAACTTCGATTATTTTTTTGTGCGCAAGGTCATGTTTATGAAATATGCACAGGGATTTGTAGCCATGCCGGGTGGGTTTGGAACGCTGGATGAGTTGTTTGAGGCATTAACCCTTATTCAAACACACAAAGTTGCCCGTTTTCCGGTAGTACTTGTTGGTACCGAATACTGGAGTGGCTTGCTCGATTGGATTAAAGGCACTATGCTCGAACAGGAAAAAAATATCAATGCCGATGATTTGTTCTTATTCAAGCTGGTTGATTCCGCAGACGATGCTGTAACCTATATCCTCGATTACTACGCGGATATGTCTATCAGCCCTAATTTTTAGTATATTTGAGTATGACAAATGCAACATTAAAAAAAGAGGTGCTTGCAGAAATTGCGAAGGCAGATCCATACTTGCTGAAAATGGTACATGCCATGCTGAAAGCAAACAAGCAATATGATTTTTGGGACGATTTACCTGCGGAAGTAAAAAAGGATGTTGACGCTGCTTTAAAAGAATCTGGGAAAGGATTGGGAAAGTCTCATGATGAGGTAATGCTGAAACATAAAAAATGGCTTACAAAATAATCTGGTTGCCAACCGCAGAAAAACGGTTCAACGAAATCATTGCTTATCTGGAAAAAGAATGGACTGCAAAAGAAATTGAAAGCCTGATTCGTAAAACCAACGCCATTGCTGCTATTTTAAGTGTCTCGCCCCTAACATTCCGAAAATCACCTGGCAAAAAAATCCATGAAGTGCTAGTTACAAAACACAATTTGTTGTTATATCGCGTCAAAGGAAAACAGGTGGAGCTGTTAACTTTTTTTGATACGAGACAGCATCCAAAGAAAAAGCTTAAGAAATAACCATGAGTACACTTAAAGAAGACGCATTAAAATATCATAGCAAAGGCCGTCCCGGTAAAATTGAAGTAGTGCCCACCAAACCCACCAACACCAAGCGTGATTTGAGCTTGGCCTATTCTCCCGGTGTTGCGGAACCCTGTTTGGAGATTGCTGCCAATGTGGATGATGTATACAAATATACCGCGAAGGGAAATCTGGTAGCTGTTATTTCCAACGGAACAGCGGTGCTCGGGCTGGGCGATATTGGTCCCGAAGCCTCTAAACCGGTGATGGAAGGAAAGGGTGTATTGTTTAAAATATTTGCCGATATCGATGTGTTTGATATTGAAGTAAACACCAAGGACACTGAAGAGTTCATCCGTACCGTAAAGGCCATCAGTCCTACCTTTGGTGGAATCAACCTCGAGGATATCAAAGCTCCCGAATGTTTTGAAATTGAAAAACGCCTCAAGGAAGAACTCGATATTCCGATCATGCACGATGACCAGCATGGAACGGCTATCATTGTTGGAGCCGCGTTAATCAATGGGTTGGAGCTTGTTAAAAAGAAAATAGGCGATGTGCGTGTGGTTTTTAACGGAGCCGGAGCATCAGCTATTTCGTGCGCCAAACTGGTAATGTCATTGGGCGTAAATCCTAAAAACTTAGTAATGTGTGACAGCAAAGGTGTGATTCGCAAAGACAGTCCGAACCTTGATGAAACGAAAAAAATATTCGCTACCGATTTAGATTTAACAACATTAACAGATGCTCTGAAAGATGCTGATGTGTTTGTAGGATTGTCCAAAGCCAATGTATTGAACCAGGATATGGTGCGCAGCATGGCCAAGGATTGTATGGTGTTTGCGCTTGCCAATCCCGACCCCGAAATTCCATACGAAGAGGCTGTAGCATCCCGCAAAGACATTATCATTGCCACCGGAAGAAGTGATTACCCTAACCAGGTAAACAATGTATTGGGTTTCCCGTATATTTTCCGTGGAGCACTGGATGTACGAGCCAGTAAAATTAATGAAGAAATGAAGATTGCTGCCGTGCATGCCTTGGCGCAATTAACCAAAGAGCCTGTTCCCGAAATAGTGAACATGGCCTATAACGAAAAAGCATTAACCTTTAGCCGTAATTATTTAATTCCCAAACCACTCGATCCACGTTTGATTACAACCGTTTCTCCGGCAGTGGCAAAAGCAGCTATGGACAGCGGGGTGGCCAAACACCCCATTACCGATTGGGATGCCTACAATAGTGAGTTGTTGGCACGATTGGGTAAGGAAAGTAATTTTATTCGGGTAATGGGTAATAAGGCTCGTTCAAACCCTAAACGTGTGGTGTTTGCCGAAGCCGATAATTATAAAATTTTGCGCGCTGCTCAGGTAGTAAAAGAAGAAGGCATAGCCATTCCTATTTTGCTGGGTAACAAAGAAAAGATTGCCAAAATTATTGCCGAGAATAAAATCAAGTTGGATGGTGTAGAAATAATAGACCCGCTTGAAGAACATACAAAACGCGAACACTTTGCAGGCATTTTCTATGAAAGACGGCAACGTAGAGGCGCAACCTTGTATGAGGCAAACAAATTGATGCGCGACCGAAATCATTTCGCTCCGATGATGGTGGATCAGGGAGAGGCTGATGCCTTAATTTCAGGGTTAACCAAAAACTATCCAAGTACGATTAAACCGGCATTGCAGATCTTGGGAAAAGAAGATGGTATTGATAAAGTTGCCGGCATGTACATCATGCTCAGCAATAAGGGTACCTTGTTTTTCTCTGATACAACCGTAAACATCAATCCGAATACACAAGACATCGTTGATATCACCAAACTTACTTATGATGCGGTGAAAAAGTTTAACATGAAACCGCGGATTGCATTGTTATCATACTCAAACTTCGGTTCGTCTGATGGTGAAATTCCACAAAAAATGACGGAAGCCAGAACCATCCTTAAGGAGAAATATCCTTTTATGGTAGTGGATGGCGACTTACAAGCCAATATTGCACTCAACCAAAAAATGCTGCAGGAAAACTTTCCGTTCAGTGAATTATGTGGTGAGCCGGTAAACACATTCATTATGCCGAATCTGGCTTCAGGAAACATTGCTTATAAAATGTTGCAGGAACTGGGTGTTGCTGAGGCTATCGGACCGGTATTGCTGGGACTCAAAAAATCAGCACATATCCTGCAATTGGGTAGCAGCGTCAGAGAGATCGTCAATATGGTTATTGTAGCGGTTGTAGACGCTCAAAGCAAAGAATAAAAGATAGACAGCATTACGCACAAAGGCCACCCAACAAATATTGAGTGGCCTTTTCTATTATTCGTTCAACTATTCTTCCAATCTCTAGCTTCTATCCTCTGTCTTCCAACCAACTACCACTCTGCACCCGGATCTACTCTAAACACTTCACTCATCTCCTCTACAAGTGGTTGCAAGTGTTCGGTATGAAAACACTTCCGTCCGCCCAACTTTGGTTCCCAGGTAGACGTTGCAGGAATAGTCAGCGTAGCTTTATCCAACACCGGAGTAATGGTTTCCAGCCAACGTTTTTGCAAGGCCGCCTCCCCTTCAAAAATTCCTTCTGCTGCCAATTGTTTTTCAAAGTCTCCTTCTTCAAACAAACCCACAGCATAGTTCCATGCTTCGTTTAGAGCTGTTTGCATCCTTGCATGACTTTCTTCTGTGGCCACACCCAATTTGGTAATCCATATATTGGCATGAAACACATGGTATTTCAGTTCTCCTTTTACCTTACGGGCAACTTTAGCCAACGGCTCATAACTGCTGGTAGCCAGCATTTCAAAACGCAATTGGTCGGCAACATCATACAAAAAATGGCGCATCAAACTAAAGTCGTAATCACCATTGGGTAACTCCAGAAACTGGGCATTGTGAAACTGGTTTGCATTACGCATAAACGCAACCGTATCGGGTTCTTGTTCACCCAGCTCATGTAGCAATTGAAACAAGGCCTGCGACTGACCAATTTTATCCTGTGCCATGGATGAGAAAGCGATATCTTCTTCCAGAATCGGACCCAAGCCTGTCCACTCACTATTGCGGTGACCAATAATCAGCAGGTCATCTGCCATTTTGTAAAGTAATTCTTTTACTGCTTCTGTATTCATAAGTTATTGATATGGTTGTATGTATTGGTAGGGTTCCGGGGGGAGGGCAAAATAGGTTTTATTAAAAACACTGTCTTCTATTTTCAGGTAAAAGCTCGCAACCAAAATTTTATGGTCGTGCATCTTTTCTGCAAGTGTGGCTTTCGCTTCTTCCATATCGGCAAACATATAAATTGTTTTTACCGATTGTGGATACAGGATGGCGCTCAACATCAGCTGCTCGCAAGCCAATGGCCACATCACATAATTGTGTGCATACGGAATATCGGCTGTGGTGGTATAAAATTTATGCCCGTTATGTTGCTGTAGTTTATGTGTGAGTTCGGTTGAAATGTCCAGGTGCTGCGTTTGCCGGGGTGCTGCGTTCAATATATTGGAAAAACCTGCTGCGAAAATGAACACCCATAACGTGACCTTGCTCCATTGAGGAAGGTGAATGTTGCCAAGACAATCCACAGCCGCCAAACCGATAATCAATGCCAGTCCTAAAAAAACCCGTTCCATCATAATATTGGAATCCCCTTTAAACAGAACGGACATCAGCAACAGGTAACCAAACGTACTTAGGATGAATACAGACAGCAGCAACCAGCGTTTCATCAAACCATTCACCAATACAACAAGTAAGAACAATATGTTGGTAAGCAAATACAATCCTGTTCCATTTTTGATATACCACTGAATAGTATAAGACTGCATGGGCGACATCAGTGTTTCCAAAAATGTTTGCTGTTGATTGTAAAACTGGTCTTCGTATGCATTATCGGGAAGAAAATATGCTTTCACCAACAACCATACAAATGCAATGATTGCAACAGTCACATGAAATCGTTCCATCCGCTTATGGTTTCTGATAAGGTAATAAGCCAACATAAAAAACAACAACACATTCACAATGGGATGAAACAAGATGGCCGTAATGGCAAAGAACATTCCCGTTAGTTGATCTGCTCGGGTCATAGTTGTTCCGGTATGGTACTCAAGCCAGGCCAGAAACAAAATGGCAAATACCAACCCATGTAATATTTCTGTTTGAATGAAAAACACCTCCCCGCTATTCATAGCGCACACCAGCGGAATGAGCAATGCTGTTGCAGGTTGTTTATACTTAAACGTAGCCGCAACATAACACAGCGCATACAACAGGTAAAAATTAATGGAGTATGAAAACACCACCCATTTAAGGGGTGCTGAAAGCCATATCAGCATTACCGGTAACAGCTGTGTGAACAGAATTGGAAAACGATAATGCGGTATCACAAAACCCGATTTATTGACAACGGCAATCGTTACAAAAGCGCTGTCCATCTGCGTCATCTTCTCAAGGTAAAAATACCCCGACAAAAACAAAAGCAGCATCATTGCGATGCTGCCAATTATGGTTTCGTATGACTTTAAACCCAACACGTTATCAAGCAGGTTTTTGTGCTTTTTTGTATTTATTGATCTTATCCATCACCTTGTATCCTCCGGCTTCTCGGTATTGTTTCTCCGGGGTGGTTTCAAACATGTCCTGATCTTCGTATTCCGTACAAAACACATTGGCTGTTTTTACAACCCAAATATTTGCAGTGATACCCCTGCGACCGTATTGATCTTTACCGAACAGTAACGCCATTTCAGGATTGGGTGCATGAACGATCCCAACATGCATATGCTGGTCGCCTCGTTTTTTTTGGTGAAACACTTCATAGGTTTCCCAATTGTCCATTGGTGTTAATGGTTCAATGGTATTGTTTTCAGATATGTTCTCGCGTGCTATGCGTGGGTCTAATGATTGTATCATGGTAATTATTTTGATGTTGAGACGCATAATTATGCGTCTCTGAAAACGATAAAATTAATTACGCCAATGGCGCTACATATTGTTCCGATTTGTTCAACAGTGCCTTACGTACCCATCTGCCACGTTCTTCAGCCATTCTTCTTACAGCCAAACGCTCGGCATTACATGGACCACCACCATTGATTACACGTTTAAATTCGTCCCAATCAGGTTCGGTATAATCCCACTTTCCTGTTTCTTCATTTTTCTTCAGGTTCACATCCGGAACTGTTAATCCCAGATCCCAGATCTTCGGAACATACATGTTCAAAAACTGTTGACGCATTTCATCATTGGTAGCCATTTTCACTTTCCAGCGCATCAGAATTTCGGTGTGTCCCGACAGTTTATCCGAAGGGCCAAAAAAGTGCATGATGGGCGGCCACCAGCGTGTTAATGCCTCTTGCACCATCTTGCGTTGAATTGGTGTTCCGGTAGCTAATGTCACTACATTATCGTGACCATATTTTAGGTGAAAACTCTCTTCTGTACAAATACGATCGAGCGCTCTGCAATACGGGCCATAGCTCCCCTTTGCATTTGCAACCTGATTGATAATTGCTCCTGCATCTATAAGCCATGCTATGATGCAGGCATCTGCCCAGGTGAATGCAGGATAATTAAACACGTTTGAGTATTTGGATTTTCCTGTTATCAAATCATTGGTCATGTCTTCACGACTTTTACCCAATGTTTCGGCAGCACTATACAACAATTGCGCGTGTCCTACTTCATCCTGTACTTTGGCCATTAATGCCATCTTACGCTTGAATCCGGGAGCTCTGGTAATCCATGTTCCTTCAGGCAAAGCACCAATAATTTCCGAGTGCCCGTGTTGCTCTATCATACGAATGAGCTGTTTGCGGTATTCCTTTGGCATCCAGTCTTTCGGCTCTATTTTTTCACCGCGTGCAATCCGGTCTTCAAATTCCTGCAATTTAATGGAATCCTCCCCGGCTAATATTCCATTAGCTTTTTCGTTAGGATCGATGTAAGCATTTCCGTACATATCGTTTCTTGTTTAATTCTTATTCAATTCTATGGCTTATAATTAATATCTGTTACTAATTTTTTGCGTAATCCACCTAATATAAAATCGCTCAGCTTCTTTGCAATTTCTTCTGCACTCATTTTGCCGCCTGGGTTATACCATTCATTAATCCAGTTCACTGTTGAAAGGATGGTAAGTGTTGCAAATTTTTGGTCCACATTATCAAACAAGTCCTCATTCACGCCATCATTCAAAATCACTTTAAACTCGTTTTCATATTTGTCGCGCAGTGCTTTAAATTCCGACAATTTAGGGTCGCTTAAACTTCTCCATTCATGAAGGAAGGTTGCACTTTGGTCAATGTTTTCGGCAATAATTTGTACGTGATTCTTGATGGCCATGCGCAGTTTTTCTTCTGCATTAAAATAGATATCATTCACTTCCGAAATACCCGTAATCAACTTATCTGCCATGCTGAAACAAATGGTTTCCAGAATCTCTTCTTTAGATTTGATATGATGGTATAAACTGGCTGCCTCAATACCCATCTCTGTTGCAATGTCGCGCATACTGGTACTGGCGTACCCCTTTTCCTTGAACATTTTAGCGCTGGTTTGCAAAATCTGTTCTTTCCTACTGATGCTGAGTGTTTCCGACATAAACCTAATGATTGTTAGACGAAATTATTAATTATCCGTTAAAATCCAAGAAATAATTTAACCTGCTTGTTATCACTACCCAAATTGTTAACTTGAGCACACATAAACAACCACGCCATGGACAAAAATCAAAAAAGAGTTGTGCTCGTTACCGGAGCTACCGGAGGATTAGGAACTGCAATGTGCGAAGCTTTATACAAGGAAGGTTACCGGGTACTGGCCAATTTCAGAAGCAAGGACAAAGCCGATAGGTGGAAAATGATGATGGATTCCAAAAACATCAAGGTGGATTTGTTTTATGGAGAGGTGTCTGACTATGCAAGTGTTGAAACCATGATGCAGGAGATTGAAGAAAAAATTGGGCCGGTGGATGTGCTGGTAAACAATGCCGGTATTACCCGTGATACAGCTTTTCGCAAAATGAGCTACGAGCAATGGCGTGATGTTCTTTCGTCTAATCTCGACTCCGTTTTTAACTGTACCCGCAATGTAATTAATGGAATGATTGACCGCAATTTTGGGCGCATCATTAATATTTCATCCGTAAACGGGCAACGCGGACAATTCGGACAGGCCAACTATAGTGCAGCAAAGGCCGGCATGCATGGTTTTACTAAAACACTTGCTATGGAAGTTGCACGCAAAGGTGTTACGGTTAACACCATTTCTCCCGGTTATATCGGAACAGATATGGTAATGGCCGTAAAAGAAGAGGTGCGTAACCAGATTGTGGAACAAATTCCGATGGGCCGATTGGGTGGAACCGAAGAAGTTGCACACCTGGTTTGTTTCCTGGCAAGTGATCAGGCAAGTTTTATTACCGGTGCCAACTATTCCATTAATGGTGGTCAGCACGTTTATTAATATTTGCTATGCTTAAAAAATATATTCCTTTTATCCTTCTGATGCTGTTGCAAAACCTAGTTGCAATTGCACAGGTAAAGTTTGAGAAGACTCATAGTGTGGTCGAACTCCTTGCCAAAGCCGACAAGGAAAACAAGCTCATATTTATTGATGGTTATACCGATTGGTGTGGATGGTGTAAGGTGCTGGATGAAAAAGTATTTTGTGCTGGAGCAGTGGCTGATACGATGAACAAGTATTTTGTTTCCACCAAACTCGAAATGGAGAAGGATTCCATTGGAATTCTCTTAGCGCGCAAGTATGCCGTAATGGGATTTCCCACCGCTTTGATTCTAAATAAAAAAGGACAGTTGATTGTTGCCCTTCAGGGCTATTCTGATAAATACCTGGATAGGATAATGCCTATTATAACCGCGGGCGTTAATCAACCTGTTCTCTCCGGCTATTCAGAAAACATAGCTCCCGACTTTCCTTCTTTTTACATCAACGTTTTTGCTAAAAATAAAAAATCAGCCGCCTTTCCGGACTCGGCAACTGTGAATGCTTTTTTGACCGGACGAAGCGACATGACTGATGAGGTTAGCTGGAGTGTTTTTAAGCGATTCTATTTTTTAGTTAATACTACACAACAAAACCGGACGCTTGAAAATGCGAAAACACTCAATGCACTTTTCGGAAATGACGATGTTGAGTCTGTTTTTAATTCTATGTTCAGCAGCAACATCCGGCTGGCCATCAAGAAACATGATGCTATTGCGTTTAATGAAACGCTGAAAAAAGGACAGATCTATTTAACATCTCCCGGCTGGTTTGTGTTTAACAGCAAGCTCAGCCAACTTAAGGCCGACTCCAATTGGAAAGACATGGTTGAATTAATTACACGTTCAATTCCCGATACAACAATTGGCCTCACTCCGTCAACTTTAAATCAATATGCCTGGGACTTGTACACCGATTGCAAAGATAAGGCAGCGCTGAATGCGGCCATTAAATGGATGGAAGATCCTGTTCTCAAAAAAGACCCGCAATATGCGCATCGGGATACGTATGCAGCCCTCTTGTACAAAACTGGGAATTATGCCGCTGCAAAGAAGGAAGCAATAAAGGCGATTGAAACAGGCAAGTTGGAAAAACAAAAGGATATGTCGGAAACCGAAGAGTTGGTGAAAAAAATTGATGCGGCAAGGCTCAAAAATTAGCGGGTATTGATTCTGCCTGTTTGACGTTTTTCCCTTCATTGATCCCTCTAGCCAATAATAAAAATCACCGGCTTCTTGTGTAAATCAATTTTGGTATTGAGCCACTGCTTATTGGTTTGTGTTTTGATAAACTGATTGGCTGCACTGATGTTCATGGCAACACAAATACGGGTATTGCTATCTGTGTTTTTAAGGATGTCCTCCAGCAATTGGTTGTTCCGGTAGGGTGCTTCCATAAAAATCTGCGACTGGTTTCTTCTGCGGGCATCTGCCTCCAGTTCCTTAATTTTTTTTGCACGGGCAATCTTATCTATCGGAATGTATCCATGAAACGTAAATCCCTGACCGTTCATTCCACTTGCCATCAATGCCATCAAAATACTGGATGCTCCGGGTAACGGGATCACATCAATGTTTTTCTGGTGCGCCAATGCTACTACATCACTCCCCGGATCTGCCACACAGGGTAATCCTGCATCTGTTATAATACCGGCATCCATGCCGTTTTCCAAGGCCTTCAGCAGATGCGTTACTTCATTTTTATTGCTGTGTTCATTCCACAAAAAAAGCTGCAATTCATTTTGAGGTGTAGCTATTTGCAAACGTTTGATTAAAGCCCGTGCATCCTTTTCGGTTTCAACAATAAAATGTTTGATATGGAGCACCTGTTCGCGCACGTATTGCGCTAAAAAGTTATCCGGGTTGTCATCGGCCAAAAAGTTGGGAATGAGATATAATTTTCCGTATGCTTGCATAGGCCAAAAGTAAGCAAAATCAAGGGCTTCAAAATAGCATCATTTGATAACCTGCTGATATAAAGGTGTTTTATTAAATGGTCTGCTATTGACTTATATACACAACCCGCTTATTTTTGCCACCTTACTAAAGTTTTATACATGTCAGTATTAGAGAAGATCAGAAACAAATCAGGTTTAGCAATCGTAGTAGTGGGTGGTGCTTTGGCATTGTTCGTTATTTCAGATGCTTTACAAAGCAATAGCCGGATGTTTGGCGCCAACGATACAAACGTTGGAGAAATTGACGGAGAGTCTATCAGCGTGAAGCAATTTGAGCAGGAATACCAGAAAGCTCTCGAGAGTTACAAACTTCGTTCGCAACAGCCGAATGTGGATCAAAACACTTCGGATATGATTCGTGAACAAACATGGAATCAAATGATCATGGATGGTTTGATGACTAAACAATATGATGAATTGGGAATTAATGTGACCAACGAAGAGTTGTTTGAGCTGGTGCAAGGTGCCGAGCCACACCCACAAATCAAATCTGCACCTATTTTCCAGGATCCGCAAACCGGACAGTACGACCGCAACCTGGTAGTACGTTTCCTTAAAAACATGACCGAGTCAAACGATGAGCAAGCCAAAACAAGCTGGCTGGAATTTGAAACAGGATTGGTAAAAGAAACTGCATCTAAAAAATATAATACCCTTTTCAAAAAAGGTGTGTATGCCACAAGCTTGGAAGCAAAGGCGGTTTACAATAACCGTAACCATACTACTGATATGGATTTGGTTGCTGTAAACTATTTCAGCATTCCTGATTCAACCATTGCCGCAGAAGATGGAGAGTTAAAATCATACTTTAGCAAAAACAAAGATAAATACAAGGAAAAAACCAACAGCCGCAAATTGGAATTTGTAACATTTGAGGTTGTTCCTACTGCTGAGGACACTGCTACAATTCAAAAATGGGTTACCGATCAAATGACTCAGTTTGCTGCTGCCACCAACGATACCTTGTATGTTGATGTTAACAGCGACAGCAAGTTTGATACTGTTTCCCATCCGCTCTCATTCTTTCCGCCTGATGTTCAGAATGCCATTTTTACGCTACCTGTTGGTGGTATGGTAGGACCTGTTTTTGCTGATGGTAAATACAAAATATACAAAGTTGCCGGTATCAAGGAAGACAGTTTATACCAGATGCGCGCAAGCCATATCTTGTTTAAAATTGAGAATAACGATACAGCTGCTACCATGAAAAAGGCACAGGAAGTATTGGCTGAAATCCGTAAGGGTGCCGACTTTGGCGAAAAGGCTGCTCAATATGGAACAGACGGAACTGCTAGTCGTGGTGGTGATCTGGGTTGGTTTGCCGAAGGTGCAATGGTAAAAGAATTTAACGACTACGTGAAACGTGGCAACAAAGACGATATCGGTGTATTGAAAACGCAATTTGGTATCCATATCGTAAAGGTTACCGAAAATAAATCGAAAAAAACGGTGGCTGCCGGTGTATTGGAAAGAGCCATCGAGCCTAGTGAAAGAACTGTTAATACCGCTTATAATCAGGCAAGCCAGTTTGCTGCTGCCAGCGTTGGTGGTGCCGAAGCATTCGAAAATGCTGTTAAAGAAAAAGGTCTTTCAAAACGTGTTGCCGATAACTTAAAAGAAAACGATAAGTCGCTTGCCGGTTTGCCTGATGCAAGAGAAGCCATTCGCTGGGCATACAATGCCGAAATCGGTGATGTATCGGAAGTGTTCTCAATGGGTAACTTATACCTGGTGGCTACACTTTCTCAAATCAAGGAAAAAGACAACGCAACCTTTGAAGATGTAAAGGATCGCGTTACTGCTGATTACCGTAAGGATAAAAAAGCAGAACAGCTGATTGAAAAAGTTAAAACTGCCATGAGCGGTGCCGGTACGTTACAGGATATTGCAACCAAATTACAGGTAGCTGTTACTCCGGTTGTAGGTCAAACATTTGAAAACCCTAACGTTGCTTATGTTGGTCCGGATAATACCTTTATCGGAACAATTTTCGGAACAAAAACTACCGGCAAAATTGTTGGACCAATTAAAGGGGATAATGCCATTTTTGTTGCCAACATCATTCGTTTCAGTGATGGGCCACAAGTTCCGGATTATGCTCCATACAAAGCAGAAATCATCAGCCAGCTGTCGCAGCGAGTTGAGTATGGTTCTTTCGAAGTATTGAAAGAAATGAAAAACGTAAAAGACAACAGGTATAAATTCTATTAATATGTTACACTACACCACCAATGGCGTAGGAAAAACAATTGTACTTATTCACGGTTTTTGTGAAAACAGCACCTGCTTTAACGAGCAGGTGTTTTTGTTAAAGGCCCGTTATAATGTAATTACAATTGATCTTCCCGGCCACGGAAAATCACCCGTAATGACTTCGTTCAGCATGACTGACGTAGCAGATGAAGTCAAAAAAATACTGGATGTCGAAGCTGTTTCGTCATGCATCCTGATTGGTCACAGCATGGGCGGATATGTAACCCTGGCATTTGCCAAAAAGTATCCTGCGCTGTTAAACGGTTTTGGGTTGTTGCATTCTACAGCCAATGCGGATAATGATGACCGTAAGAAAAAACGGGAACAAGCAATCCGGCTTATTAACTTAAACGGACCTGAGATTTACCTGCATAACTTTATTCCACCCCTGTTTGCCGAAGGGTTTTCACCCGCAGTTATTGCCGAACGCCAAACCTCTAATGAAACGATTACTGCCGAGGCTCTTACTGCATGTTTAACGGCCATGAAAAACAGGGAAGACAACAATGCCTTGCTTGCTGAAACAAATCTGCCTGTGGCTTTCATTATAGGTAAAAATGATGCGTTAATACCGGCAGAGGATATGTTGCGACAATCGGCAACAGCAAAAACAACGATGGTAACCATACTGAATGAAGCCGCTCATATGGGAATGCTGGAAGAACCGGAAAAGGTGGCTGAGGCCATTCAGACATTCGCAGCGTTTTGCATTGCTTAACAAAAAAAAGAAAAGGGCTGAGTTTAGAACTCAGCCCTTTTTCGTTGTGTGCGCGGAAGGAGACTCGAACTCCTACAGTGTTACCCTCTGGCTTCTGAGACCAGCGCGTCTACCAATTTCGCCACCCGCGCATTACAAGCAAATTCAGTTCACGCGTCTACCTCCCGATAGTTATCGGGACGCCACCCGTGCAATTCATTTGCATCCGCAATAACGTAAAAAAGGAAGAGACTTTAAAGCACTCTTCCTTTTTTCTTTATTTGTTTTATTCATTAAACAAAACCTAAAACTTCAGCGTTAGGTTCGTTAACACATTTGTTCCGGCTTGCGGATAATAGTAGTTAAAATCATATCGGGTACCACCCATCGAACCGCCAAAAGTATAACCATTCGGCTCATATGCTACATTCAACACGTTGTTTACCTGCACCCCCAAACGAACTGCACTAAATACCTTGTTTACCTTAAACTCATAACCGGCACGGATATCATTCACAAAAAAGGCATCCAGTTTTCTGTTTTCATTTTGCGTATTATCCAGGTATTGTTTGCCAACATATTTTGAAATAAGGTCAACATTCAATCCTTGTAATACCGTGTATGAAAACATGGAAGAACCTATCCAATCGGGCGAAAATGCAATGTTGGTATTGCTATGTGCTATGGTAAGCTGGCCACCATTATCCCAATCATCCAGGTATTCCGTAAACGCTTTGATCTTATTCTGACTATAGGTTAATGTTGCTTGCCAGCGTAGTTTTTCCAATAGCTGAACACCACCGGTAAGTTCAATACCGGCCCTGTAACTGCTGGCCACATTGGCACGGTTATATGCTCCAACATCGTTCACTTCTCCTGTTACAACCAATTGATCCTTATAATCCATGTAATAAAAGTTGGCGCTCACTGCTGTTTTTTTCCAGCTTTTGCGGTAACCCAATTCATAGTTAATCAACTGCTCCGGCTTGGGAACGCTTGTACTGCTTGATTGAATAATATCGTTGCGCACCGGCTCTTTATTGGCTACGCCCACATACCCGTAAACATTTGCATCTGCTCCGATATCATAGGTCAACCCTGCTTTGGGATTGAAAAAAGTATAGCTAAGATTAAAGTCATATGGCAGGTAGACTCCGCTGTTCAGGTCTTCTCCTTTTAGCGTATAGCTGATATTACGTGCCTGCAAATCTAAAAATCCAACGAGTTTGGTCGTTAGTTGATAGTTCACTTTACCATACAAACTAAAATCTGTTTTCGTTGATTTCCCGTCATAAAAATGATCATTGATGGAACTTCCCAATGCATATTGAGTCCAAATTAATTCTCCGAAATGTCTTCCGTCATAACGGTTTAACCCTCCACCAACAGTAATGTTCAACTTGTCTTTATCATATACAAACGAGAATACCGTTCCGTAAAAATCATTGTCGAGCCAACGTCTGCGTACAATGTCACCACTCTTCACTGCACTGCCATCTACCATAATCGAATCCTGCAGTTTATAGGTGGTAAACTCCTCATCTTTTCTAAACTCTTCGTAATAACCGCGCCCGTAGGTATAATGCACACCTACATTTGCTTTGATGTGTTTGCTGAACAGGTAGGTATAAAACAACTGATAATAATCCTGCTGATAGTTGTCGACTTGGTTGGCATAGGTAAACTGATTATATGTTCTACTGCCTGATGCCAGCATATGATCCTGATCGGCCTGACTCATACCCAAATTCATAGCAAGGTCGTTCATTCCCTGCACATCCCCGTTTAAGCGCGCTTCCGGAATTCCGTTCCACGCCTGATAAGTTCTTTCAACCCCGGAAAAAACGTTGAACTTGAGTAAACTTTTTTCGCCATAATGTGCTGCCGAAACGAAGAATGACTTTAGGTCAGAGCTTCCCCTGTCAATAAAACCATCGCTTGTTATTTTCGACAAGCGCACATCAAAAGCCCACTTATTGTCCAGCAAGCCGGTTCCCGCTTTTACCGTATGTTTCCGGGTGTTAAATGACCCAAAGCCATTGCTTACTTCTCCATATGCAATTGGGTTTAACCCATCCGTTTGAACATTGATACTGGCCCCGAAAGCTCCTGCTCCGTTGGTAGATGTCCCCACACCCCGCTGTACTTGGATATTTTGCGATGAAGAGGCAAAGTCGGGCATGTTTACCCAAAACATCCCATGCGACTCGGCATCGTTAATGGGAACACCATTGATGGTAACATTGGTTCTTGCCGGGTCTGTTCCGCGAATACGGATGCCCGTGTAACCCACGCCTCCTCCAGCATCAGAGCTGATTACCGTGGAGGGTGTAAGATTTAATAAGAATGGAAGGTCCTGACCGAAGTTTTGGCGTTCAATGTCCTTCCTGTTAAGATTGGTGAATGTTACCGGATTTTTGTCGGTGGCTTTTATGCCACTCACAACTACTTCCTGCAGTTCTTTTTTGTTCGACAACGTGTCGTTGCCGGTTGTTTGCGCTAATACCTGTGCTTGTTGCAGCAGCAGGGCAAAACTTGTTACGTACAAAATACGCATAATAGATACTAATGATTAAGGTTTAACAAACACGGCATCAAGGGTTGATGTCCGCTACAATTTTGTTTAAACCCTCTTGGAATTGTACTGCACATCCGTTGCCGGTTGTACAGTAAGAAGTTGCCGCCTCAGCGTGCACACCAAATACGAAAACTTCTTACTTTTCCCTTCGCAGGCATTATCCTGTTCAGGTTCCAAGGGTTTGATCTCAGACAGTTGGATGTGAGGTTTAAGATTTTGGATGTGAGGTTTTTACTTCTCAAATCGTAATTCCTAATTCTCACCTTCCTATGCCACCCCTAAAGACGGTGCAAATATACAGATGTTGTTGAAACAAAAAAGCCCCGATAAATCGGGGCTTTCGCTTATTCTTGTTTGAGATGGTTTATTGTATGCCCATCAACTCTACGTCAAAAATCAAGGTGGCGTTTGGTGGAATGACTCCCCCTGCACCCGTTGCTCCATAACCCAGTTCTGAAGGGATAATCAGGCGCATTTTATCGCCTACCTGCATCAATGCAATTCCTTCGTCCCATCCTTTAATTACTTGTCCTCCTCCCAATGCAAACTGGAATGGTGTTCCGCGTTCGCGAGATGAATCAAACACTTTTCCATCGGTTAACATACCCGTATAATGTACGCTAACAGTTTTACCTGCCTCAGCTTTTACAGCCGCTACATCTTTGGTTTTTTCTACAATAATGTATTTTAACCCGCTTGCTGTAGCTAACGTATCTTTCCCTTTCACATCAAATGGCTTAGGACCCTCAACTACTTCCATCAACTCCACTTCAAATTGTAGAGTAGAGTTTGGCGGAATAACACCCATATCTCTGTCGCCATAACCAATGCTTGGCGGTATGGTAAACATTGCCTTGTCACCTACTTTTAATAGGGCAATACCTTCATCCCATCCTTTGATCACACGGCCTTCGCCCAGTTTAAATTTAATTGGCTGGCCTCTGTCGCGTGAACTGTCAAATTTTTTTCCGTCCATTAATGTTCCTGTGTAGTGAACCGCTACCGTTAAACCCGGCATCGCCTGAGGGCCTTTTCCTTGTTGCAGTAACTTTACTTTAAGTCCGCTTGCTGTAGTTTGTTCCACGTTTAGTTTTAATTTAGGGGTGGTTGGTTTTTTAGATTGACCCTTTTGTGCTGTTGCCGAAAACACAACACAGGCCATCAATAAGAATGTTGCAATTCTGTTTTTCATATTAGTTTACTTTAACGAGTTTCACGTCAAACACGAGTGAGCTGAATGGAGGAATCGGACCTGCACCACGTTCGCCATAAGCCAGTTTCCATGGAATAATCAGTTTGTACTCTTCGCCTTCTTTCATCATGGCAACTGCTTCATCCCATCCCGGAATTACCTGGCCTAAGCCTATTGTAAATTCGAATGCCGGGCGACTACCGTCCATGTTTTGATCAAACACCTCACCGTTCAGCAATGTGCCTTTGTACATCATGCTCACCTTGCTTCCTTTGGTAGCTTGTTTACCTGAAGTTTTCTTAACAACAATATATTTCAAGCCTGTAGCTGTTGTTTGAACATTTTGTTCTGCCGCCAAAAACTGCTCAACAGCCAAAGAGTCTTTAATCATAAACTCGCTCATTTGTTGTTGTTGCTTTTGCTGCATTTCCTGCTGGTTGAATACATCAACAAGTGTTACAACAAATTTAACACGTTCTCCATCTGCCATATTTTTCGGCTTTTCAGCGCCAAAACTTTTTTGGAACAACGAATCTGCGTTTACCCATATTTCAGCACTGTCGCCTTTGGATAACATCGCAAATACTTCTTTTAATACCGGCTCATCCGAAGGAATATAGCGCGGGTTGTTGGTTGTGTATGTTTCCAGAATTACCGAATCTGATTTCTCGGTAGCAATCCGAAGATTTAACAACAAGATATCTCCTGTTGCAACCATCCGCGAACCATCTTCGTGGACAATGATTTTGTACTCGGCACCGCTTTCGGTGGTTTCTGTTTTGTTGCAACTTGTAAAAATTGCTGCCGCTGCAAACAGGGCTAGGGTGATTGTATATTTCATGTTTTTCATCTGTATTTAGGCCAGCAACGTTTTATAGTCGGCCAGTGCTTGTTTAAATCTGATTTCTGTTGCTTCAATGGTTTCATTGCTTTCGCCTCCTGCCGCACTAAAATGTCCGCCACCATTAAAATATTTGCGCGCAAACTCATTAGCAGGGAAGTTACCTTTTGCCCTGAACGACATTTTGCACAATACCGTTCTGTCGATGATAATCACCGAAAGCTTAATTCCTTTAATCGATAACCCATAGTTTACCAACCCTTCCGAATCGCCCGTAATTACACTGAAGCGTTTTAGCTCCTCTGCCGTTACACAAATCAATGCTGTATTGTATTCTCTCAGGATTTGCATCTTATCATTCAAACAATATCCGATAAAACGCATCCTGCTTTCAGAATAGTTGTCGTAAATGGCTTCTACAATTTTATTCGGCTCCGCTCCTTTTTCAATCAGAGCTGCTGTGGTAATATGTGTGCTCGGGTACGTGCTGCTGTGTCTGAATCCCCCCGTATCGGTCATGATTCCGGCATACAAACATGAGGCAATATCTTTGGTAACTTTATCGGTTTCTCCCAACAGTTCAATGAACTTGTATACCAACTCGCAAGTTGAGCTTACCTGTGTAGTCCACAACGCATAATCGGCAAAACCTTCCGGCTCAAGATGATGGTCAATCATCACCTTTTTACATTTCGATTCGCGCACAATATCTCCCAATTTGTTGATGCGTTTTAAGGCATTAAAGTCGAGGCAAAAAACAAAGTCGGCTTCCTGCACCAATTGAGTTGCTCGGGCTTCTTCTTTTTCAAAATTGATTACGTGTTCCTCTCCCGGCATCCAGTTTAAAAAGTCACCATAATCGGTTGGAGAAACTACGGTTGATGCAACACCCATCTCTTTCAAGAAATTATATAACCCAAGTGACGAGCCTAGTGCATCAGCATCAGGCTTGTGATGGGTTGTGATAATGATCCTTGGGGAAGGTTGAGCCACCAGCAGTGGCTTTATTTCAGCAATATTGTTCAGAGTATGAATTTTTTAAGCGGTGCAAATGTGTAAAATTTTACTGAGAAAACTAGGTTCGGCATCAACATTATTTTCAGAACCTCACAGGGGTTCAATACCAATAACACCCAAAAAGCCAACAACCCTGCAAGGGTTGAATTTGCAATACCCACCTGACCCCAAAGTCTAAAAGGAAGTGATGGCGTGCCTTTTGCCACTAAAAAGCCTCATTCAACCCGATATATATGGCTTGCAGGCCATTGGCACCCATGCCATAATCCAGACGCGCGTTCAAGCGTTCCTTGCGAATGGCCCTTACCCGAAGTCCTAGTCCATAGTTTGGTTTAATGCCGGTAAACAACTCACTTTCGGTTTGGGCCACGGTTCCACCTCCTGCAAATACCACACAGCCAATTGGCCCCCAGATGGTTTTGCGCAACTCTGCCTGGAAAGCCATAGCATGGTTATCGCGAAAACGGCCATTGTAGTATCCTCGCATAAACACATCGCTCCCAATCACTCCCATCATCCTGAAAGGAATATCGCCTTCATTCAGGTTTACAAAACCCTGCAGCGCCAAAATGTTTTCCTTCCACAACTGTATATACTTACGCGCATCCAGGGTTACATTCAAAAAATTGTGTTCGCTTCCAAAAGCTTTATTGTAAAACTCATTCGACAGTTCAATGATTTGTCCGCGGTATGGAAAATAAACATGATCCCTGTCGTCATAATACATTGTTGCTCCCAGTCCGGATACAAAATAACCATTGTTTCCGGGCAGGTTTGATGTTTCGAGTAATCCGCCACTTATGGATCCAACATCATAAAGCGCCTCCATGCCATACTGAACACCGGCAAAAAAATGTGGCAATACCTGGTATGCGGCTTTGATGTTCACTTTATGCTGGCGGAACGAAAATGACTCTTTGTTGGCGGATGGGGTGTTATTTCCAACTCCCCAAAAGTTTTCAATAAAATTGGTGTAACCATATAAACCACGGATATTAATCTTATTTCCCTTGGAAAAATATTCAATATTAGGACGCAAGGAGAATTGTTTTTCCTGGGAGTAGGCGATGTTGAGCCTCACATAGGATGGACGTGTTACGCTATCCTTGGCAGCATGAAAAATATTGGTAACCGAAACGCCCAGCAACCAACGGGTTTCGGGTTTGTATACAACAATAGGTAACGGTAAAATATAACGCTTGCGCGGATGTGCCGAGTCGCCCTCAATGATGCGGTAACCCCAGTCCATGGTGCGTATAATAAACGGTTTGCGTACCGGTTTTGTGGAGTCGGATTGTGCGATTGCATTTTGAAAAAAAGAAAGCAATAGCAAACAACAAATGATGTTTTTAATTAATCGGGTAAACCTGTTCCTGTTGTTTAAATCTTTCAATTGAGAAAATTAATTGGGTAATCGGGACATTAAAGCTTTATGCTTAAATAGATATTAGCATGTTGTTTCTCGCAGATGCCGCTGATTTTTTCTGCGTGATTTGCGAGATCTGCGGGCAACCTTAACTAGCTTCAATTTGAGTTACTAAGAGAGATTAGAGGGGAATTCATTATTTACCAACCAATCACTCTGTTAACTAATCAACCAGTCTATGGCTTCAACCGGCCATACATACGCGGAAACGGAATACTTTCGCGCACATGCGGCAACTTGCAAATCCAGGTTACCAAACGCTCCAGTCCCAATCCGAAACCTGCATGTGGCACCGAACCGAACCTGCGCAAATCCAGGTACCATTCAAAGGCTTCCATCGGCAGTTTGTGTTCGTTGATTTTATCTACCAATAAGGTTAAGTCTGTTTCACGCTCGCCTCCACCTACAATCTCTCCATATCCTTCGGGTGCCAGCACATCTACGCCACGTGCAAAATGGCTGTTCTCCGGATCGCGTTTCAAATAAAATGCTTTCACTTCATGCGGCCAGTTGTACACCATAATCGGGCGGTCGAACAGGCGTGTAATAACTGTTTCATCGCTTCCACCAAAATCATTTCCATATTCAAAGTTGCGGGCGCTGTTCAGCCATCCCGGAATATTGCGCTGCTCTTCTTCCAAATCGCCCAACTCCTGTTTTAACTTATCAATCTTGGCCTGGTTGAATCCGATTTCACCCTTCTTCATGCCCTGCACCTTTATTTTTTCTTCGCGTTCGGTTATTTCCGCTTTCACTTCTTCAATGCGCGCCACCACTTTTTTTAATTCCTCTTCCAATGATACAATGGCATTCACACCATTCACATCCGTTTCTCCTTTAATGATTTTTACCGCTTCATCATATGTTAAGCGCGGGAATGGTTTGATGATATTCTCCAGCAACTCGGTTTCTCTTCCAATGATGGCCAGCTCACTTTTGCATGTTTCCAATACATCCGAAACAACCTTGCGCAAAAAGGCTTCAATCACATCCATGTTCTGGAAAATATCATGAAATGCCATTTCCGGTTCAATCATCCAAAATTCGGATAGATGCCTGCGTGTTTTCGATTTCTCAGCACGGAAGGTTGGACCGAATGTGTAAATTTTCCCCATCGCCATCGCCATCGCTTCCCCGTATAATTGTCCCGATTGAGACAAGTATGACGGTTCACCGTAAAAATCTGTTTCAAACAAGTTAGATGTTCCTTCGGATGCATTGGCCGTAAACAACGGAGCATCCATCTGGATATATCCTTCTTCCTGGAAAAACTGGTGTATGGAATAAATAATACGGTTACGGATCTTCATGATGGCCCACTGGCGCTGGCTGCGCAACCATAAGTGACGATGGTCCATCAAAAACTCTACTCCGTGCTCCTTCTTGGCAATCGGGTAATCAACCGAACCGCCAATAATGGTAACCGAAGTGGCCTGCAATTCAAACCCTCCCACCTGACGCTCATCTTTCACCACCGTTCCGGTAATGCTCAGGGATGTTTCGAGTGATACTTTTTGTGCATGGGTAAATATCTCCTCGGAAACTTTATTGGCATCTACCACACACTGGCACAAGCCCGTCCCGTCACGCAAAATGATAAAAACCAACCCCTTGCTTTCGCGCTTGTTGGATGCCCATCCTTGCAGGGTTATTTCTTTCCCCTCATGCAAACTCAAATCTTTAATATACATTCCTTACTTTTGTTATCAATTAATAGTGCACGAAAATAATAATTTATGCCGAGCAAAACGGACTTTGGCATAATTTTTAGCTAACCCACCATAATGTTAAAACAGGGATTACAACAAAAACTGCTTCAAAAGCTGTCGCCACAGCAAATACAATTCATCAAATTGTTGCAACTCAACACCGTGGATTTACAACAACGGATTGATGACGAACTCATTGAAAACCCTGCACTGGTAAAGTCGGAAGACGATGATGCCGCTGCTCCGCTCGAAACCGATATCAAGGAAGCCGAAACAGCCGATGACGGACAGGAAGAAAATGTTTCGGTTGAGGATTACCTCAGCGATGAAACCCTCGACATCAAAGAATATGTGAATGATGATTATGATTCGGAAGGTTTTCACCTGAGCGATGAAGGACCCGATGAAGATAAAAAAGAAATGCCGCTGGCTGAAACCAACAGCTTCCACGAACTGCTGGCCGAACAATTTAATGCAATTGCCGAGGATGAACGCGAACAGATTATGGGCAACCAGATTATTGGTACCATTGATGATGACGGCTACCTGCGCAGACCTTTGGAGGCTATTCAAAACGATCTTGCTTTTTCGCAAAACATAGATGCTACTATTGATGAGCTCAAAACCTGCCTGGTTAAAATTCAGGCGCTGGAGCCTGCGGGCATTGCCGCCACGGGTTTGCAGGAATGTTTACTGCTGCAGCTCAAACGCAAGGATCATACTAAAGTTGGTGTGGTGTTGGCTGAAACCCTGTTGCGCGATTATTTTGATGATTTCACCAAAAAACATTACGAAAAACTCACCCGTTCCCTTAAGATAACCGATGATCAGCTGAAAGACGCCATCAGGGTTATTACCCACTTAAACCCCAAACCGGGCGAGTCGGTTTCGGACTCCAAGCCGCAATACATTACCCCCGATTTTATTCTGGTGGATAACGAAGGCAGACTTGAGGTGCTCCTCAACTCCCGCAATGCTCCCGATTTGCGCATCAGCCGCAGTTATATGGAAACGCTGAAAGGTTATGATAAAAATCCAAATCCAAGCAAGGAGCTGAAACAAACGGTGCAGTTTATCAAACAAAAACTGGATGGGGCCAAGTGGTTTATCGATTCCATCAAACAGCGCCAAAACACGTTGCTGATGACAATGAATGCTATTCTGAACCAGCAATACGCTTACTTCGAAACTGGTGACGAAACCAAAATGCGTCCCATGATTTTGAAAGACATTGCCGAAAAAGTGGGTATGGATATTTCAACAATTTCGCGTGTGGCCAACAGTAAATATGTACAAACCGATTTCGGAACCATTGCGTTAAAATTCTTTTTCAGCGAAGGAATAGCAACCGATGATGGCGAAGAAGTGAGTAGCCGCGAGGTAAAAAGAATCCTCAAGGATGCAATAGAAGCCGAAGAAAAACGTAAACCATTACCGGATGAAAAACTGATGGAAATCCTCAAGGAAAAAGGATACAACATCGCCCGTAGAACAGTAGCCAAATACAGGGAACAACTGAATATTCCTGTAGCGAGATTGCGCAAGGAGGTTTAGTCGCGCGGGATTGTTGCCACAGATTGCACTGATTTATTTTAAAGAGAAAATTACACAGAATTGGGAACCGGGGTTTGACGCTTACAGCGTGAGACCCCGTTTTTTTGTGTTGTCACGTTTCGCAACATTCCTTTTAAATCCCAACAATACAAATAACCCCGAACCGACCCCGTCTAATATCTGTAGAAAGATAGCATACATGATATCATAAACCCCTAGGAATGACCCCGCATACATCAGTCATATACAGCATCAGACCGCATTTGTTATCTTGCTACGTTTCGCAACATTCCTTTTAAATCCCAACAATACAAATAACCCCGAACCGACCCCGTAGTGGGTCCAATATCTGTAGATAGATAGCAATACACGATAACATAAACCCCTTTAGGGGTGACACATTCCCGAACGACCATGCAAACGTCAGTCATATACAGCTTCCGACCGCGTTTTGTTTCGACCCCAAAAAGCTAAACCACGTGTAAGCACAACCGGGCGCACTTCTGCTCACCCAATCCCTGTTTAATCACTGTTTCAGGGTACGTTAACCTATCTTTTTGGTAAGCCGGCTTAGGAAAAAGGTAAGCTGGCTCAGAAAAAAAGGTAGGCTGGTCTAACAATTTACTTAGCCGGCTCAAGAAAAAGGTAATCAGGCTTACCGGTTTGCCAGGGAGGGTTAAAAGAAGCGTTAATTAACGCTGTCACGTTCAACACCCCTTCTATTTGTGACTTGGTGGTTTCAACTTTTTGATCTCTTTTGCCTGTTGAAAAAAGTAATAAACAATGACCCAAACAAAACCCTGCAACATGAACATCACTGAAATTCTGGAGAAGCTTGATGCGCGCAAAAGTGCCGGTTTTCAATTGAGGAAACGAAATGGGTTCCTAACCTCTACGTGGCTCATTTATAAAAGAAAAGGCTTTTATTATTATTTTGATATTGCGCAAAGGGTTGAGTTTGTTGATGCATATAAATATACAAAGGTAGAGTTGATTGATTTGTTTGATGGACATTGGTTTGAGATCGATTTGGGGGTGGGGTGATGTTAATCTAGATTGGGGGCATTTTTTTGGGATGATTTCATGCTTTGGATATTTGATGAGACCGGTATACATTTGAAAGGATGGGTAATGAACAACCCTCGATTAGCCTCGATAAATAATGAAACAAATTGAAGTAGTAGCCGCTATTATCATCAACGAGAACAAGATTCTATGCGTTCAGCGCGGTGAAAACCGGCTCCCTTATATATCAAAAAAATACGAGTTCCCTGGTGGAAAGATGGAGCAAGGCGAAAGAAAGGAAGATGCAATTAAGAGAGAAATATTAGAGGAGTTGAAAATGGATATTGATGTTATGGATGAGTTCCTGACTGTTAAACATGAATATCCTGATTTCATTATAGAAATGCATAGCTTCATTTGTCATTGCAAAGATACCCTTGTTACATTAACCGAGCACATTGATTTTAAATGGTTAGATGTGTCTGAACTCCACTCTCTCGACTGGGCTGCTGCAGATGTTCCTATTGTTCATAAATTGATTCATGGGTAATATGAATCCCATTATTACTAAGCTTAACGAGAGTTTAAAAACGGGCTTTATAGATAAGTCTTATTTGTCGAGTAAAGATTATTTGCCGCAACTTTTGGTGAATGATAAAACAGAACAAAAAAAGGTTCTCACAACAATTCTAAAAGAACTAAATGCTTGTGATGAATTTTGGTTTTCTGTTGCTTTTGCAACAACAAGCGGGGTTGCTGCACTAATCAATACACTAAGTGACTTACAGAACAAAGGCATTAAAGGTAAAATCCTTGTATCCCAGTACCTGAACTTTACCCAACCAGAAGCATTAAAACGGTTATTACTGTTCAAAAATATTGAAGTCAAAATAGCTATTGATGATGCGTTTCATTCCAAGGGCTATTTGTTCAAAAAAGGTGATGTGTATGACTTAATTATTGGTAGTAGTAATCTTACTGCTTCTGCACTATGCTCAAATGCAGAGTGGAACCTAAAGATTACTGCCACACCAACAAGTCATATTATTTTTAATGCTATAAAAGAGTTTACCTCAACATATGAGCGTGCAGCATTTGTCGATGCAGACTTTATCAAAGGTTATGAGGTTTCTTATAAGGCACAATTTGAATACACCCGTAAACTAAAGACAGAATTAGAAAACACTACTTTTCAAAGTGTCATTCCAAACCTAATGCAAAATGACGCGTTGCATAACCTTGAACAGCTTCGTGCTCAGGGCAAAGATAAGGCTCTTCTTATTTCGGCAACAGGCACCGGCAAAACATACTTATCAGCATTTGATGCTAAAAAGGTTAATCCCCAAAGACTTCTATTTGTGGTTCATCGCTTGAATATTGCCAAAGCATCGAAGAAGACTTTCGAAAAGGTTTTTGCAGGTACTAGAACAACGGGCATTTTTTCGGGAGGCCTTAAAGACGTTAATGCTGATTTTGTATTCTCAACTGTTCAAACGATTTGTAAAGAAGATAGCCTAAGCCAATTTTCGCGTGACCATTTTGATTACATCGTAATTGATGAAACACATCGAGCGGGAGCTCATTCCTATAAAAAGATTCTCGACTATTTTACACCGAAATTCCTTCTAGGAATGACCGCTACCCCTGAGAGGACAGATGGTTTGGACGTTTTTAAACAGTTCGACTACAACATTGCATATGAAATTCGATTACATAAAGCGTTAGAGGAAAACATGCTTAGCCCGTTTCATTATTATGGGGTTAGAGATATTTCGGTTAACGGAAAGGTGCTCGAAGAGATATCCGACTTTAAGCTGCTCATAGCGGATGAAAGGATAGATCGGATAATCGAAAAAGCAAAGTTCTTTGGTTGTGATGACGGAGAGGTAAGGGGGTTGATTTTTTGCTCTAATATTGACGAATGCAAAAAACTATCGCTGGGTTTTAACCAAAGGGGGTTCAGAACAATAGCGTTAACTGGTAATAGTGATGAAGCGGCAAGAGCAGAAGCAATAGAGCGTCTTGAGTCAAATGATAAAGAAGACCGCCTTGATTATATATTTACCGTGGACATTTTCAATGAAGGGGTTGACATTCCTTCTGTGAACCAAGTAATCATGCTTCGTCCAACGCAATCGGCCATTATATTTGTGCAACAATTGGGGCGTGGGTTGCGCAAAACGGAGGACAAGGATTACTTAACCGTAATTGATTTTATTGGTAATTATAAAAACAACTTCTTAGTTCCAATTGCCCTCTATGGAGATACTTCATACAACAAAGACACCTTAAGAAAATTAATGGCAAGTGGGAGTAGCCTTATTCCTGGTACATCCACGATCAATTTTGATAAAATATCAAGAGACAGAATATATGAATCAATTGATTCGGCTAACATGTCCTTGAAGCGAGACTTAACAAATGACTACAACTATTTGAAATCCAAATTGGGTCGTATTCCCATGATGATTGACTTTTTAGAACACGGTTCTCGGGATCCGCTATTATATGTAACCTACTCCAAGTCATATTTCAACTTTGTTGCTGGGGTTGAGGATTCTTTAGCCAACGCTTTAACGGGTAATGATATAAAGGTTCTTCAACTATTCTCATTAGAGATAAACAATTCTAAACGCGTTGAAGAGTGCTTGATACTCAAACGTTTGATAAAAGAGCACTCGTTTGATATTGCTTCGTTTAAGAATTTCTATAAAACCGAATACGGTTATCCATTAAAAAATGAAACGATTACGTCTTGCATCAATAATTTGAACTTCGGTTTTATTACTGAACTTTATAATAAAAGGCTTGTTACCGTTCAAGAGAGATATAAGTTTCACTTTGTAAGACAAGAAAAAGGTCGCATTCTTTTGGATTCCTCTTTCTTGAAAATGCTGAGCAACAAAACGTTTTTAGCGTTCCTAGAGGATAGCACTAATTACTCGATTAGGACCTTCAACAAGTTATATAACTCCAGTAGCTTTGAAGACGGATTTGTATTATATAGAAAATACTCGAGAAAGGATACTTTTAGAATACTGAACTGGAAAAGCAATCCTCTTGCACAAAATGTTGGTGGTTATATTATCAGCCCTGACAAGTCAAATTGCCCCATTTTTGTCAATTACCATAAAGGAGAAGACATTTCAAATACCACAAAATATGAAGATGGGTTTATTGATAGCGCTTTGTTCGAATGGATGTCAAAATCCAAGAGAACCCTTAATAGTCCCGATGTCAAAGCAATAATGAATCATAAAGACGGCCTACGTCTTCCTCTTTTTATTAAAAAAAATAATGATGAAGGGACTGAGTTTTACTACATGGGAAACGTTACCCCAAAAGATGGTGGATATGAGCAGACAACAATGCAAGATGACGATAACAAACCTGTTTCTGTTGTTAAGGTTGTCTTCCATATGAATCATATTGTAGAGGATTCTATATATGAATATCTGACTAATAACAAAGATGCTGAACCCAAAAACCTTGAAGCAGAAAACACTATTGAAAACAAACTTCCTTTTAGAATATTGCCGGTCCAAGAAATTAAGCAATATTTAAACTCTATTCCATTAATGGACATAGGTGTTGCTGCGGGTAGTTTTAGTGACGACCAATTACACTTAAGCACCGAATGGGTGGAATTATTAAACCCATTTAAATATTCTTCCGACTATTTTATTTGCAAAGTATCCGGTGAGTCAATGAATAAGATAATTCCTTCGGACTCTTGGTGTTTGTTTAAAAAATATCACTCCGGCTCACGAGAGGGAAAGATTGTTTTGGCTGAGCACTCCGACATACAAGATGCTGGCTTTGGATCGGGATATACAATTAAAGAATACCACAGCGAAAAGGAAGAAGTTGACGGAAGTTGGCAACACACATCAATTGTTTTGAAGCCCAAATCTTTTGATTCTAACTTCAAACCAATTGTTTTAGATGGAGACGAAGCCATTAATCTGAAAATTGTTGGAATATTCGACTCTGTCTTAACTTAAATAATATCTTATACTATGACCACCCTATCCCCCCAAACCAAACCCCAAATTCATCACCCTCAACAATTGCGCATTTGCGGAGTACGTATTCGTCTTTAGATCAATGACGGTCACAAAGAAGCACGACAGTGTTTGAAAATAGCTTATTAAGCATTTCTAAACAGTCTTCCTATTAGCCTCATTAGTGAATGATAAATCATTCACTAATCCCAAAAAACACCTTTAATGACCGATAACTCATACAAATTATTGTTTTGTTCAAAAACAGCACTATCTTGCATGAGTTATCATTCACTAATACCCAAAAATTCACTTTATGACTGATATATCATACAAAAACTGGCATTCCATGAGCGATAAAGCTTTGGTGGGGCAAATTGGTGATTTTGTGAAGCACCACCGCATGGACCAAAACAAAACACAAGAGGTGCTGGCCAATGCTGCAGGAATCAGCCGTTCCACCTTGAGCTTACTGGAGCAGGGTGAAACCGTAACCGTGGCCACACTTATACAGGTATTGAGGGTGCTGGACCAATTGCAGGTAATGGATTCTTTTGAGGTTCAGGAAACTATTAGTCCATTGGCGTTGGCTAAACTAGAGAGAGAGAAACGCAAAAGAGCAAGTGGCAAATGATGAATGTAGCCGATGTAAACATTTGGGGTGAACTGGCGGGGGCTGTTGCCTGGGATGAAAAAACCGGGGTGGCTAGTTTTGAGTATGCTCCTTCCTTCAAAAGGTTAAACCAGGATTTGGCTCCGATCAAAATGCCCCTTGCGGCCTCCAAAAAAATATTCTCTTTTCCGGAGTTGCGCAACAACAATCAAACAGGGTTGGATACGTTTAAGGGCTTACCCGGCTTGCTGGCCGATGTGCTTCCGGATAAATATGGTAATCAGCTTATCAATTTGTGGCTGGCACAACAAGGACGTCCGCAGGATAGCATGAACCCGATTGAAATGCTTTGTTTTATTGGAAGCCGCGGTATGGGCGCTTTGGAATTTGAACCTACAACCATCAAAGAATATAAAACGCCTTTTGCCATCGAAATAGATAGCCTTGTGGACATTGCTCAAAAGATGTTATCCGATAGGGATGTTTTTGCAACCAACCTGCAAGAGGATGAAGAAAAGGCCATGATGGAGATTTTAAAGATCGGAACATCGGCCGGTGGCGCAAGGCCCAAGGCTGTGATTGCCTATAACCCCAAAACAAGAGATGTAAGGTCGGGGCAAACCAAAGCTCCTGCCGGTTTTGAGCACTGGCTCATTAAGCTGGATGGCGTAAGCGATGTGCAGCTGGGGGCGAGCAAAGGTTATGGCAGGGTAGAAATGGCATATTACAATATGGCCACTGCTTGCGGTATTGAAATGATGCCCTCTCAATTACTGGAAGAAAATGGCAGGGCACATTTTATGACAAAACGGTTTGACCGCGAAGGAGCAGAAACCAAACATCATATTCAAACCTTTTGCGCCTTAAAACATTTCGACTTTAACCGGGTAAACAGCTTTAGTTATGAGCAGCTTTTTCAAACATTGCGGGAGTTAAAACTAAACTTTCAGGATGCGGAACAACTATTCAGGCGCATGGTGTTTAACGTAATAGCCCGCAATTGTGACGACCATACCAAAAACTTTGCATTCAGGCTTAAAAAAGGTGGTGCATGGGAATTGGCTCCTGCTTATGATATTTGCCACGCCTACCGTCCCGGAAGTGAGTGGGTAAGCCAACATGCACTCAGCATCAACGGCAAACGAAAAGACATTACCAAAGAAGACCTTCTGGTTATTGGTCAATCCATCGCAAGCAAAAAAGCGGCTGTCATTATTGAAGAAATAACCGGCACAGTAAGTCAATGGAAAACGTTTGCCAATGAAGTAAATGTGGTGCCGGAGCTCCGTGATGCAATTGCTAAAACATTGCTTGTGTTGTAGTGCCGTTAGGTTGGGGGTTTTCGTTCTTAGTTATTGAGTTCTTCGTGCCTCCTTCGTGAACCTTGTGGTAGAATTTGAATATCATTAGTAACCGAAGCTAACCGGTTAGCTCTACTTCCTAATTAAGCAATGGGTTTTATAATTTAATCTGTGGCAACACCCCTCTCGACTACTCCCCGCCAACCTTCTTAAAATACTCCTTGGTCTTTTCTTTATAATACGGCTGCATATCGGCCGGGATAGTTTCCAGCAATTCCTTTTCCTTATTCTTTTGCTGAATGTACTGATCGAAACTTGGTGGTGTTGGAGCCGGTTTTTCTTTGGCTTGTTCGGCTTCGCGTTTCTGGTCTTGCTCCTGTTTACGTTCGGCCTTTTCCGATTCCAGCAAGCGTGTTACAATCTCTTCCTGGCGTTGTAATAGTTGGTTGGTGAGTTGTTTGTTGTATAGCTCCTTTTCGGTTTGTTCCATCAACTTTTGCATCTCCTGCAACTTGCCGTTGCCTCCCAATCCTTCTTTCTCCTTGGTGCCCATTTGCTCGAGCATCTTTTGCATTTGCTGGCGGATGGCCTGCTGCTGTGCTGCCATGCGCGCAAACTCCTGGCTGCTCATGCCTCCCATGCCGGGCATTCCCATTCCCGGTTTGCCTTGTCCTGGTTTGTCGCCCGGTTTATCTCCTCCTGGTTTTTGCCCGTCCTTGCCTTTATCTCCGTCTTGTTTATTGAGCCCTTCGCGGAGTTGTTTGTTCAGCTCTTCCTGTGCTTTTTTCAACTCACTCATGCTTTTCCCTTTGCCCTGTCCTTTTCCTTTCCCCTTGCCCTTACCTTGGCCTGTTTTCGGTTTGCCTTTTCCTTGTTTGCCTTCACCCTCACCACTCATTTGGTCCTGCATTTGTTTGAGCACATCACTCAGCATCACCGCAAGGTTATTGGCCGAAGTCATGCTGTATTGCTGGCGTGTGCGAATCTCTCCGAAATTGCGCGAACCAAATCCTTTCACACTGCGGTCGAGGTTATCGTTTAACTTGGACACTTCACGGTTCACAAACGAACGGATTTCGGCCACACGTTTGCTCAGACTCAACAAGCTGTCTTCAATAATCTTTGCATTGTCCTTTATTTTCTTTTGCGTTTGGGCCGCCTCCACATATTGCGGATTGTAGCCGTTAATGCCACGCAGCTTCTCCATCAAATCTTCCTGGTCCTTGGAGAGTTGAATGGTGTTTTCCAATATTTCGCGCAACGCTTGTGCATCCAACTCCAGTTCCTTTTCTTCCTGCTCCTTCTTTTTGCTCTTCATCTTCTGGGCCATTTGTTTCATTTGTTTGGCCGCTTTTTGCTGCTTCTCGCTGGCTTTTTTGTTGTCGCCCTTCTCTATGTCCTCTTCACTCTCTTTCTGCTGTTCTTCGATGTCTTTTTGCTCCTGTTCGGTATTCTCCAACTCTTCCGGTTCTTCCAGTTCTTTATTCTTTTCTTCAATATCCTTCAGCTCTTCCTTTGCATCCTTAAACTGTTCGCTTAGTTTCTCCTGCTCCTTTTTAAGCTCTTCACCTGCTTGCTTTTTCTCTTCCTTGCTTTTACCCTTGTCGCTTTCCTGCGTTTTTTTCGAAAGATCTTCCTGCTTCTCTGCAAGCTTATCCAGCTTATCAATGGTTTGTTCCAGCTTCTTATCCAGCTCCAGCTTTTTGTATTGTTCCAGCATGCGGTCGAGCTCCTTTTCCACATCCTTGTTGTTGAGCTGCATCTTCTCCATCTCTTCTTTCATCAAGTCCTTGTTTTGCAGTTGCATCAACTGCTCCATCTCCCGTATCAGCTTTTTCATGTCCTCATCCATCAGCTCATTAAACATCTTCTCCAGCTGCTGCTGTTTTTCCATGATGCTCTCTTCTTGCTTTTTGTAATCTGCCTCTTCCTTGTTCAGCTTCTCGTTATCTTTTTTAATCTCTGCCAACTTTTTCGCCAACTCCTTTTGCTGCTCCACCAGCTTCTCCATTTTTTTCTTTTCTTCCCAGGTAAGTTCCTTTTTATCCAGCATCTTCCGCTCCAGTTCCTTCAATTCTTTCTGCATGGATTTAGCGTCTTTAATGGCCTGCTCCATTTTATCCTTCAGCGCACTGCTACCTGCTTCCGTTTTTTCTTCCAGCTCCTTTTCGCTTGGGGCTTTTAATTCCTTCATCGCTGTTTTGGTAGACTTAGACCCATGCACCCCATCATTATCCCATACCTCAAAATAGTAAGTGAGCTCATCGCCCGGCATCATTCCTATAGCATTTAAATTCAACTGGTGGTAAAACCTTGTGCTTGTTCCGCTGCGCTCAATCGGTAACCATTGCATTTGGCGGGGATCCGGCTTGCCTTGTTCAAAACGGGTGAGTTGGTAATGAAACGCTAGTCGCGTAAGACCGTGGTCATCGCTTGCATCGCCAATAAAAAAGAGTTGTTTTCCGCTAATGCTGTCCTGCTTTTCTTCTGCCGTAATGGTTGGAAAAGCATCCGGCAATACGGTTACCGTATACTCCATGGAGTCGGTATTCAATAGTGCTGTGTTTTGAGTTTTAATCACATAGTGGGTGCTCACAAAAAACTTCTTGCTGTAGCCGAACTGATCTTTGCTTTGAGCCTCCGCTTTGAGGTACTGCCCTGCAAAACCCAATAAGATTTCGTTGGTATTGGTGGTGGTAAATTGCCAGTTCACAACGGTACCTGCGGGAATGGTCAGGTCGGTTGGGTTATCCATCCACTCTGGTGCTTTTCTCAAATATCCGGGATACTCGAGCTTGGCGCGGTAGCTGATGATGAGCGGCTTTGCAATCGTTTTAAGTGTGTACTCATCCGAGTTAAACCCTCCGGCCTGAAGTATAAACGGAACATCCTTTTGCACATTGGTAAAGGTGTAGGTGTAATGCATTTTGTCCGCTTTTTGCATTTTGTAATGATTGCCTCCAATCTCCACATACACATCTTCCGGAAGTTCATTTCCGGCCACCTTTACCTTCAACTCAAAATCCGAAAACTGTTGTGTATTCAACTCGGCATTCTCAATGGAAAAAGAAAAAGGGGCAACCGGTTTGAATGTTTCGTTGTAGTATAATACCCGCTTGCTTCCATCACTAATCATTGACGGAGAGATGATATACACGGCTGCGTATAATACAAGAGGTAACGCGACATAACGTAAATAACGCACGTTTTTTTGGAGGTCGATTGCAGATGCAAATGGTATAGGCTTGAGTTCTGCGGTTTTCTGGTTAATTGCCGCATCAATAAGCGAATGATCGCCTGTGCCTGTTTCGCTTTTCAGCTGCAGCACATTCAGTAGTTTATCTTTCACCTGGGGAAAGTGGTCGCCTATGATTACTGAAGCTTGCGTATAATTGATGGTGTGGCCCAGCTTGTATAACTTGCTTAATGGAATAAGTACAAAACGCACCAGGCAAAATCCGGAAACGGCAAGGAAGGAATAAAACAATCCGGCCCGAATGCCACTTTGGTAGCGTCCGAAATATTCGAGCACAATGATGAGCAGAAAAAAAACAAGCGTGGTGGCAGCAAAATAAATGGCCCCACGGATAAGCTGGTTTTTATAGTACTTGCGGATGAACCCGTCAAGTCGTTGCAATAAGGAGGTGTAACTGTTTTCGTTCATAAACGCTTAGCGAGCGAATGTAGTAATTTATAACGAATGTGCGGGCGCTTTATGATGTGCGGCTATAGCCGGGTTTATGCCTTCTCTCCTTTTTCCTTTTCTTCCGGCATCGGGCCACGCAGGTGAATCACCAGTCCATTCAAAAAATTTCGCAAAATCTGGTCACCACACTCTTTGTAGTTGGGGTGGTCTTCCTTTCTGAACAATGCCCCAAGTTCACTTTCCGATATCCTGAAATCAACAAGCTTCAGAATGTCGATGATGTCGGTGTTTTTAAGCTTTAATGCTACGCGCAGTTTTTTCAGAATGTCATTATTAGTCATGGTTCGGAGTGCTTTGGGTAGCAAATATCGGTATTTAAGTCTTCTCGGCACATTTCTTGCCCTATTAAAATTTCTTTATTATCTTCACATCATGCAAAAACTCCTCATTCTTATTGCCTTCTTCACCGTATCCACAGCATTCGCCCAAAGTGATAAACTGGTTTGGGAAGAATGGAATACCGGTTACGAAAAAGCCATCAAACAAAACAAAATTATATTGGTAGATGCTTACACCGAGTGGTGCGGCTGGTGCAAAAAAATGGACCGTGATACATACACCAATGCAGAGGTTGTTAAAAAGATAAACCAACACTTCGTAGCCATCAAGTTTAATCCCGAAGTGGAACACAACGGATACAAGGTAGGCGACCAATCGCTTACCAACCTGCAACTATACAGCTTGTTGTGCCAGGGGAAATCAACAGGGTTCCCCACTATCTACTACATTACGCCTTCCAAAAACAGCCTGGTTATTGACCCCGGCTACAAAGGTCCTGATGACTTTATCAAAATTCTGGACGCTGCCGTGGCAAATGCCAAAAAATAATCATGTTTTCAGGGCCGTATTTATTGCTTAACTTCGCGGCTCATTTATGAGTGATCCAATAAAACATGAATGCGGAATCGCATTCATCCGCTTGCTAAAACCGCTGGAATACTACCAGCAGAAATACGGCTCAAGCCTTTACGGTTTAAAAAAACTTTACCTGTTGATGGAAAAACAACACAACCGTGGCCAGGATGGCGCAGGGTTGGGTGTGATTAAGCTGGACCCCAAACCGGGATCGCCTTATGTTTTCCGTAAACGTGCCAGTGGCAGCGGTGCCATTGCAGAGATTTTTGCCAGCGTAAGCAAAAAAATAAACAACAACGCCAGCAAAGAACAACTGAAAGATTCTCTTCATATGAAGGAAAAGGTTCCGTTTGTAGGCGAAGTATTGTTAGGCCATTTACGCTACGGAACATACGGAGGAAGCGCTTCTGATTTGTGTCACCCCTTTATTCGTGAAAACAACTGGATGACGCGTAACTTAATGTTGGCGGGAAATTTCAATATGACCAACGTGGATGAGTTGTTCGATATCCTCGTAGGACTGGGTCAGCACCCCGTTGAAAAAGCCGATACGGTTACGATGCTCGAAAAAATCGGGCACTTTTTAGATGAAGAAAACGAAACACAGTTTGCCTTCTTCAAAAAAATGGGACACAACAATCGCGAGATTACCACGCTGATTGCTGATAACATGAACATCGAAAAAATCCTGAAACGCTCGTTGAGAGATGTGGATGGCGGATATGTGTTAGCAGGGTTGGTTGGACACGGAGATTCGTTTGTTGTGCGCGACCCTGCCGGAATTCGTCCGTGTTTTTATTATCAGGATGATGAGGTGTTGGTTGTAACCAGCGAGCGCCCTGCCATCCAAACTGGATTTAATGTACCTATTAACGAGATCAAAGAGCTGGGACCGGGAAATGCCTTAATCATTAAGAAAAACGGAAACATCAGCGAAGTAAATGTTGTTACACCCATCGAGAAAAAATCGTGCACATTTGAGCGCATTTATTTCTCCCGCGGTAACGACAGAGATATTTATAAAGAGCGTAAAAAACTCGGTTATTTGTTGAGTGACACTGTTCTCAAAAGCATTAACCACGATATTGAAAACACCGTTTTCTCATACATTCCCAACACAGCCGCAACTGCCTTTTACGGAATGATTGATGGCGTATTGGATTATTTAAGCGAATACAAAGCCACCGAGATTCTTAAAATGGGTCCCAACCCTGATAGAGAAAAGCTGAAGAAACTAATCGCCTTAAAACCGCGCAGGGAAAAAATGGCGGTGAAGGATGCCAAACTCAGAACCTTTATTACCGATGATGAGCACCGTGAAGATATGGTAGCCCACGTATACGATGTTACATACGGACTGGTAAGAAACGACAAGGACACACTGGTTGTAATTGATGATTCGATTGTTCGCGGAACAACATTGCGCACCAGCATCCTCCGCATCCTCGATCGTTTGCATCCTAAACGTATTGTTGTTGTTTCGTCTGCCCCGCAAATTCGTTACCCGGATTGTTATGGAATTGACATGAGCCGGTTGAAGGACTTTGTAGCTTTTCAGGCAATGCTTGCCTTGTTGAAAGACACCAAAAAGGAACATTTGCTGCAAACAGTTTATGCCAAATGCAAGGCACAGGAAAATATTCCGAAAGAAGAGGTAATCAACCACGTGAAAGAACTTTATGCTCCATTTACCGATGAACAAATCAGCAATAAAATAGCTGAGATCCTTCGTCCGGATGATTTGAAAGCCGAAGTGAGCGTAATTTACCAAACCATTGAAGGCTTGCATGAAGCGTGTCCGGACCATAAAGGAGATTGGTATTTCAGCGGAAACTACCCGACTCCCGGAGGAAATAAAGTAGTGAACAAAGCGTTTATCAACTTTATGGAAGGTATTAGCGCGAGAGCGTATTAACATTACGGGTTGTTTATTGCGGGTTGCGGGTTTGTTATATAAATAGTATAAATTTAATCTGCGGAATCTGCGAGATCTGCGGGAAATAATTCTTTCGATTAAATGATATTAAAGACTGAACATTTAGTTAAGCGCTATAAAAAACGCACCGTTGTAAACGATGTTTCCATTTATGTGAAGCAAGGGGAGTGTGTTGGATTACTTGGGCCTAACGGTGCCGGTAAAACCACAACTTTTTACATGACGGTAGGGATTGTAAAACCCGATGAGGGCAGGGTAATGCTGGATGATGAGGATATTACCGATTTGCCGATGTACAAACGTGCGCAAAAAGGAATCGGTTATTTACCACAGGAAGCATCTGTATTCAGAACCCTGAGTGTTGCCGATAATATCATGGCTGTATTGGAAATGACAAAGCTCACCAAAAAAGAGCGAGTTGATAAAATGGAAAGCCTGCTCGAGGAATTTAGCCTGAACCGTGTGCGCAATAATGCAGGAGGAGTTCTTTCCGGTGGGGAACGCAGAAGAACGGAGATTGCAAGAGCATTGGCTGTAAACCCCAGTTTTGTGCTATTAGACGAGCCTTTTGCCGGAGTTGACCCAATTGCCGTTGAAGACATTCAGCAAATCGTAGCGCAGCTAAAACACCGCAATATCGGCATCCTAATTACCGACCACAATGTTCATGAAACGCTTTCGATTGTTGATAGGGCTTACCTGTTGTTCGAGGGAAAACTCCTGAAAGGTGGCACGGCACAAGAATTAGCCGATGATGAAATGGTGCGGAAAGTTTATCTTGGTCAGAACTTTGTATTACGTTCTTAATTCAATATTTATGAAAACAGTATTCATTATCCTCATATCCGGTTTTATGCTTGCGGGCTGTGGCAGCGACCCCAAACCAACACCTGCCGAAACAAAAGCGGTTGACACACAAGTAGCCAAAGATCAGGCAGCCATGGACTCTATGGAAAAGGTGATACAGCAACAAATAGAAGCGGTTTCGGATGATTCGCTGATGGATGTCAAACACTAAAAAAATAGCGCAAAAAAATAGCCTCTGGTTTAAACCAGAGGCTATTTTTTTAGTGTGACGTTAGGGGGTCATACATTGTTATTTCCTAATAACAATTAACCCTGTAACCAACAACTTAATACTAGTGTTGTTTCACCAATCCCAATAAACTTTCGAATAAAGAGCGGCCATCTGTATTGTATAAATCAGCATCAATGGCCCTTTCCGGATGCGGCATCATGCCAAATACATTACGAGTGCTGTTGCATATTCCTGCAATGTTTTCCAACGAACCGTTCGGGTTTGATTCTTCCGTAATATTTCCGTTTTCATCACAGTAGCGGAATAAAATCTGGTCGTTTGCTTTCAGTTCAGCAAGTGTTTTGTCATCACAATAGAAACGGCCTTCACCATGAGCTATCGGAATTTTTAATGCCTTATCGGTATCAACTTGGCTTGTTATTTTTGAATTGATTGTTTGTGCTTTGATATGCACATTGCTGCAGTTAAACTTCACACTTTCATTGCGCAGCAGTGCTCCGGGCAATAAACCCGATTCGCACAACACCTGAAACCCGTTACATACACCGAATACCAATCCGCCTTTTCCGGCAAATTCAATTACATTTTGCATAATAGGCGAAAAACGTGCAATAGCTCCCGACCGCAAATAATCTCCGTAGGAGAAGCCGCCCGGCAAGAATACCAAATCAACGTTTTGCAAGTCGTGGTCCTTGTGCCACAACTCAACTACTTCGCATTCAAATTGGTTGCGGAATGCATAAACCGCATCAGCATCACAATTGGAACCCGGAAAAATTACTACGCCTACTTTCATGTTGCAAATGTACGTTTCGAAGTTGGAAGTTGGAAGTCAGTGCTTAGAATTTTTTAGCTTAACGTGTAATACTCTTCCTTCTCGGTGGTGTGGTTCCGAATCACGCCTGCACTTACCAGACTTACCAGCATCTTTTGAGCCCGCCACCGTGAAATATTCAGCATTTTGCACAGTTCTTTAATCGTAATTTTAGGATGATCGCCCAGGTAATGCAACAGTGACTCTTCATGTTTGGTATAGATAATCAGGGTTCCTTCCTTTTTTGTTTCCCGTTTCAGCACATCTACTACAACCTTGCTGGCCAGTAATGATTGATCCTTTACGCGGATGTGGGCCCACCACTTACCATCCTCATCCTTTGCATAAACCGGCTTGTTCGTTGATTCAGGAACAATCGCTTCCAACACTGTTTTGCCACCAAGCTCCCATTCATTAATGGTAAGGACGACTTCGGGTTTACAATAAAACCCGGCAGCCATATCCAGCATGTATTTCTCATCCTCACTGCGCACACCGGAAATTGTTTTGTTATCGTTCACGCCAATCAATAACCTGCCGCCTTTGTGGTTGGAAAATGCCGAGAGTGTCTTAGCAATTTTAGCGGCCGAAGAAATCGTTTTTTTGAAGTCGAGCGTTTCACCTTCACCTTTGGTGATAAGCTGTAAAATATGATGTAATGGAAGGTGCTGCACAATGGCGAAAATACATAAAGAAATTGGATGTCGATATTCATGGCAATTGCTCCTGTCCTACAGTTCGCCTTTCGCAGTCTGAGCGAAGCCGAAGACAGCGTAAAACTCTCTGACTATTGCAACACGAATTGCAAAGATCCGTGACGGCTATTTTGATTATTAATGATGACTGTAACAACCGTTTCAGAATTCAGGCCGCGGATATATTTAAGTGATTCTTCCGAAAATCTGTTCCCACCAAACCGCTCGGCCCTTGCCCCGGCATTCTTTGGTTGAAAAATAATCGTTATGTGTTCATCCTTTTGCAAAGCAGACGTGGTTTGAACAGCCGCCCATGTAGTGTTAAAAAAATCCTTGGAAATCGTATCTCCACTGTTTGCTATGATCTGTTGCTTACTATTTTGAACCCATATTTTATTGCCGCTCTCAAATTTCCGGTTGTTGGAACCTATACTTTGTGCGAACAAACTGCTACTTAAAAGTGTTGTAAGTAATACAAGCGTGTACCTGTTCTTTTTCATGGGCTGATGATTATTATCAAATATAACAAATTTCTAATCCTGCACATTTTGCTGCCTCATGCCTAAGCTATACATTCGCGCAACTTTTATATCATTATAACACCATGAGTACTATCAAAATATCAGTAGCCAAAGGCGATGGCATCGGTCCGGAAATTATGGACGCGGTTTTAAAAATATTTACCGCTGCCAATGTGCGCCTTGATTATGAGTACATTGATATGGGCAAAACATTCTTTGAACAGGGTTTTTCAACGGGAATGACTCCCGAATCAAAAGCCAGTGTGGAGCGCAATGGGATCTTGTTTAAAGGCCCGATGGAAACGCCCAAAGGAAAGGGTATGAAAAGCATTAATGTAACTGCGCGAAAAGTATGGAGTACGTTTGCCAACAGAAGACATTTTAAATCCCTGCATGGAGTAGATACCGTATTCTCACAAGCGGGTATTCCCATTGACATTACGATTGTTCGTGAAAATATTGAAGATACATACGGTGGAGTGGAGCATCAGCTTACCAAAGATGTTGCTGTTGGAAGGAGATATATATCAAGGGCCGGTAGTGAGCAGGTTCATCGCTTTGCATTTGAAATGGCCCGCAAAGAGGGTTTCAAAAAAGTGGCATGCGGACACAAGGCCAATATCATGAAGCTCACAGATGGTCTTTTTCTGGATACGTTTTATGAAGTAGCAAAAGAATATCCCGAGATTAAAGCGAGTGATATTATTGTAGATGATCTTTCCATGAAACTTGTGGTTAAGCCGCAAGAGTTTCAGGTTGTGGTGTTGCCCAATTTGCAAGGTGATATTGTTTCGGATCTGTGCGCAGGACTTGTTGGCGGTCTTGGTTTTGCGCCTTCGGCCAATATTGGCGAAAACATTTCCATCTTTGAAGCAGTACATGGAACAGCACCCGATATTGCGGGTCAGAATATTGCAAACCCAACATCTTTATTGCTAAGCGGACTGATGATGTTGCGCTACCTGGGAATGATGGAAAATGCAGCAACAATTGAAAATGCCTTGTTGTATACATTGGAACAAGGGTTGCATACGGGTGATTTTGGTGATAAGAACACTCCGTCACAAAACACGACCCAGTTTGCGGATGCCATTATTGCCAACTTTGGGAAGTCCCCTAAAAAAGGAAAAGCAAAAGAGTTGAGTGATGTAGCAACCGGATTCAAGGCTCCGGCCATGCCCGAGCACCAAAAAATGATGGTTTCTCCCGGCAAAGTAAAAGAACAGATTGTAGGTGTCGATATTTTTGTAGAGAGCGAATTGCTTGCTTCCGAAATTGCTGAGTCACTAAAACCTAAGCTACGCCAGGGTTTTAAGCTGGTAAATATATCGAACAGGGGAACCCAGGTGTGGCCAACGGGCTCAAACTTTACAGAGTGTGTAAATCAATACTGCCTGCGGTTTGAAGCGACAAAAAAAGACGCGCAGCTCGAGGCCGTTGATATGTTTGCTTTTGTAACGGTGCTTTCGTCTCGTATCAATATCTCTTCGGTAGAAATCCTGAAAACGATTGACGATAAAAAAGCATACGTATTGGCCCAAGGGCAATAACCTTGAATAATTTATTGAGCCGCAATGCTTCATTGTATTGCGGTTTTTTTATATTCGTTGTTACCTATGTTAAAAGAAACCCCACACCCGTTCAGTATCAAACACTGGGCAGAAGACGACAGACCCAGGGAGAAGCTCCAGCAAAAGGGTCGTCACTCATTGAGTGATGCGGAACTGATTGCCATCCTCATTACAACAGGAACCAAGTCCGAGTCCGCAGTAGATCTTGCCAAAACCATTCTTGCCCTTACGCACAACAACCTGAATGATCTGGGAAGGCTTTCTGTTAAAGATCTTACAAAAATTAAAGGAATTGGAACCGCCAAAGCCCTTACCATTATTGCAGCATTAGAGCTTGGCAGGAGACGTAAAGACGAAAGTAAAAAGGTCCGCTCTGCACTCCTTACTAGTAAAGACTGTTATCTTTTTCTGGAGCCCCTTTTAGTCGATTTGCCTCACGAAGAATTTTGGGTGGTGTTGCTCAACCGCTCAAACAAAGTAATAGGACACAAACGAATCAGCGAAGGTGGTGTATCGGGTACTGTTGTCGATTTTAAAATTATACTTAAGTATGCAATCGAAAATCTCGCATCCTGCATTGTTCTTGGCCACAACCACCCTTCGGGAAGCGTAAATCCAAGCTTTGCCGATCAGAGCCTTACCCAAAAACTGAAGGAGGCTTGTTACCTGATTGGCGTAAATATTAATGATCACATAATTGTTGGAGACAAGGCTTATTACAGTTTTGCCGATGATGGTAAACTATAAATAGCGCCTTTTAATTCTTTTACGCACCCGTTTCGCTTTTTTTTTTACTTTTGGCGCAATGATTACATCCATCTCGGACCTGCGAAAATCGATAAGAAAATACCCGTTACTCCACAAGTTTCTGAAATTTGGGATTGTAGGCGTTATCAGTACCTTGGCCAGCTTGTTTGTGTTTTGGATGATTACCCTTCAGTTTCCGCAATATAACCTGCCTGCAAAGGCCATTGGTTATATCATGGGCTTCTTTGTCGGATTTTCGCTTAATAAATTATGGACGTATGTAGATCGGGCAGAAGACGGTGAAAAATACCTTGTAAAATATCTTATCGTATACTGTATTACTTTTTTTATCTATTTAGGATTTAACTTTTTATGTGATCACTACCTCCATCCGGAAATGTATATTGTAAGCCTATTGGCTGGGGTGTTGCAGGAAGAACAGCTGCTTTTTATCCAGGAAAATGGTACGCTTGTATCCAATGTTCTAACCATTGGACTCAATGTGGGCCTGAATTTTCTGGGCACCAATTTTCTTGTATTCAAAGTGCCCGATCCTGAAACACTATTTGATTAGTCTTTCCGCTTCAATTTCTTCTTTTGAGAGGCGCTCATGGTATTGATACGTTTATAATATCCTGTTTTTTTTGCGTTTACAAACAACTTAAGCTTTTTGCCTTTAGGAACAACTGTTCCTTTAAGTGTATTCCATTCCTTGATATCATTCGTGGTTACATCAAACCAATCTGCTATGTCGGCAAGGTTATCGCCCTTTTTAACTGTATAAAGCACCTTGGCGCGTTTAATTCTCTTTTCTTGTGGTGGTGGTTCGTTTTTGGCTATAGTCGCGGCTATGGCAACGGCAGCGGTGTCCTGTGGCAATTTCTGAATGCTTACAGGTGCAAAGTCTTGTTGTTTGGGCAATGGGTTGTAAACCGAATCTTTAAGCAGCTCAAACTGTTTCCCCTTGTTTTTAGGCAGTTTAATCCAATATCCCTCTTCGGTAAAAGGAATAATATCCTTTTTAAATATTGGGTTCAGTTTACGTAATTGTTCAAGCGGAATATCCAGCGTTGCTGAGATTTGCTGAAACGAAAGCCATTTATTTACCTGTGCACTATCCGTTTCATTATACAGCTCAGGAAAAATCGGTTTAATTCCATGCTCCCTGTAGAAATTAAGGATGTATGCTGTTGCAACTACTTTAGGATACAGACCGCGGGAGTTCTCTGGAATATATGGAAAAATCTCCCAGAAGTAAAGGCTGTTGTTCGCCATCCTGATGCACTTGTTAAGCATCACAGGTGAACAACCATACGCAGCTATGGCTAGCGGCCATTGTTTGTATATACTATATAAATCCTTAAAGTGGCTGGCTGCTGCATTTGCAGATTTCACCGGGTCCCTCCGTTCATCAACGAATGAGTTTACCTTCAGTTTGTACATTTTAGAAACATTGTACATCATCATCCAGTTTCCTGTTGCGCCATACATATTATCGGCAGATGGGTTCAATTCTGAAACTGCCATGGCCATATATTTTAAATCAGTAGGAACGTTTTTTCCACGCAACGCTTTTTCAATAATTGGAAAATAAACCTTGCTGAGCCCTATGAGTTCGCGCGTTTTTTCCGGATTCTCCAAATACTGGTCAATATATTTTTTTACTTCCGGGTGGTATGAAAAATCAAGTGGTGACTTTAATGTTGAAAGCCGTTGTGCATATAGTTCATCTGTTTTAGTGGGTTGTGCCGCTACTAAAAAAGAACAAAGCAGTATAAGGATAACGTTAATGGTTTTCATTGTGTAAATACAGATTAAGTAATAGCGAATTAGATTGTTTGCGCAAGCGCCAGCAGCTCTGATTCCTTAAATAGTTTTCCCAGCAACTGGATACCTACCGGCATTCCATTTGGATGTGTTCCCGCAGGAACGGCAATAGCCGGATGTCCCGAAATATTGGCGTGTACTGTAAATATATCGGCTAAGTACATTTCAAGCGGATTGGTTGTTTTTTCGCCAAACTTAAAGGCTGTTCCCGGTGTAACGGGAGATAAAATAAAATCGTAGTCGCTTAGGATTTTTTCTGTTTCATCCTGTACTTTCCTTCTCACCTTTTGTGCTTTGCTGTAATATGCGTCATAAAAGCCGGCAGAAAGCACAAAGGTTCCCAACATGATTCTGCGTTTTACCTCTGCTCCAAAACCCTCGCTGCGCGATTTTTTGAACGTTGTTTCAAGGTTAGTTGCCGCTTTGCTCCGGTGGCCATATAAGAGTCCCGAAAACCGTGAAAGGTTTGAAGAGGCTTCGGCCGTTGTCATTACATAATATGCCGGAACAACCGTATCGAGCAGCGGAAAGCTGACCTCTTCAACGGTATGACCTGCCTTTTTAAGCTGTTCAATTTTCTCAATGGTTATAGCCTTTACATCAGCGTCAATTCCCGGATGAAACAGGGCTTCCTTGATGTATGCGATTTTTGATCTTTTTGCTTCCGGTATCGGAAAATATGCCTCAACGGCTCGCGTAGATGTTGTTGCGTCTTTTTCGTCTGCACCCGCAATAACACTCATAATAAGAGCTGTATCTTCAATGCTGTTGGTTATCGGTCCTATTTGATCAAACGAAGATGCATATGCAATCAGACCATATCTTGAAACCCTGCCATATGTTGGTTTGTAACCGATCACTCCGCAAAAAGCAGCGGGTTGGCGAATTGACCCTCCGGTATCCGACCCCAATGTGGCCAGGCACAAATTGGCCTGCACTGCTACGGCCGACCCTCCCGATGATCCTCCCGATACTCTTGTATTATCTGCATCATTCAACACTTTTCCATATGCTGAGTTTTCGTTGGAAGCTCCCATCGCGAACTCATCACAATTCATCCGGCCAATGATAATGGCATCTTCCGCAAGCAGTCTTTCAACCACTGTTGCTGAATACACAGATTCAAACCCTGCAAGAATTTTGGAAGAGGCTGATGATTGATGGTTTTTGTAACAAATATTATCCTTCAACCCTATCACCAAACCTGCAAGTTTTCCTGCCGTTCCACTGGTTAGTTTTTGCTGAACAACTTCCGCTTGCGCTTTAGCCTCATCTGCGTATACCTCCAGAAATGCATTCAGGTGTTTTTTGGCCGCGATATTATCCAAATAATGCAAAACAAGACCACCTAAGGTGATCTTGTTGTTTTGAATGTCGTGCCGAATGTGGTTGAGTGTTGTGTATCTTTCCACTATTTAGAATCCTCTTTAGTTTCCTTTTCTTTCATTCCTTCTTCTATGTGCGATTTAACGTTCTTTTTAGCATCGTTAAACTCGCGGATTCCGTTACCTAATCCTCGCATTAATTCAGGAATTTTTTTACCTCCAAAAAGAAGCAACACAACAAGTAAAATTACGATCATTTCTGATCCGCCTAGTCCAAACATAGTTTTATATTTAAAGGTTCAAATTTAGGTTTTTCTGAGATAAAACCTGCTTTTCTATTATGAAAGTTTAACCATTCTTTTCAGTGTATTCACCTCTTTTTCGGTAAGGTGTCTCCACTCTCCTCTTTTTAGTTTTCCCTTGGTTAATCCACCATACAATGCGCGGTCTAATTTGTCTACTTTGTAGCCCAAATGCTCAAACATACGGTGAATGATGCGGTTTTTGCCGCTGTGTATTTCTACTCCAACTTCGTTTTTGTTTTTAGGGTCGGGAATTGCCAATGCGTCCGGCTTAATAAATCCATCTTCGAGTTCAACTCCGTTTTGCAATTGCCACAAATCCTCGCCTTTAAAGGTTTTATCCAGCGTGGCTTTGTATACTTTTGTCATTTCATATTTAGGGTGAGTTAATCGTTGTGCAACATCCCCGTCATTGGTAAATAACATTACGCCTGTGGTGTTTCTGTCGAGTCGGCCAACCGGATAAATACGTTCACCCAATTCGTTTCCGAACAATTGCATCACGGTTCTTCTTCCTTCCGGATCTTCGAATGTGGTTATGGCATCTTTAGGTTTGTTCAGCAACAGGTATACTTTTTTCTCGCGGTTCAATAATTGTCCGTTGTATCTTACTTCATCCGTGGGTTTTACCTGGTATCCCATCTCCTCAATGGCCTGACCGTTTACGGTAACAACTCCCGCTAATATTAAATCATCGGCTTCCCTGCGCGAGCAAATCCCCGCATTCGCAATGTATCTGTTCAGGCGGATGTTTCCGCTTTGTGGTTTTTCTTCCTTTTGTGCTTTACGCTTATCAAACAATAAGTCTGATTTGCTTGGGCCTCTTCCGCTACGAGATCTGAGTGTTCCATCTGCCTTTGTATTGCTTGGGCGCTCCTCTCGGCTTGCTTTGCGATCGCTAAACTTACTAGGCTTATCATCACTTGCAGGTTTCACAGTTCTTGGGGTTCTGTTGTATGGATTTGTTTTGGGCGTTTCCTTGTCTCCTATTCTTGGTCTTGCCGTTTTGCGTTCACCAAAACTTTTTCCGGCTGGTTTTTCATCCCCGAATGAACGTGTTTTGCGTGGGGCTCTGTCAAATGATTTTGAATCGTCTTTGTCTCTGAAATTGCTGCGTGGCGCAGATGGTTTTCTATCTGAATAATTTCTTC
>JAZKEF010000002.1:3893-287905 GCA_040387195.1 Bacteroidota bacterium | reverse complement strand
GTTTTGCGTGGGGCTCTGTCAAATGATTTTGAATCGTCCTTGTCTCTGAAATTGCTGCGTGGCGCAGATGGTTTTCTATCTGAATAATTTCTTCCTGCCGGTTTATCTTCTCCGAAAGAACGCGTTTTGCGTGGGGCTCTGTCAAATGATTTTGAATCGTCCTTGTCTCTGAAATTGCCGCGCGGTGCAGATGGTCTGTCTGAATAGTTTCTTCCTGTTGGTTTATCTTCTCCAAATGGGCGTGATCTGCGTGGAGCTCTGTCTGATGATTTTGAGCTATCGTTTGTTGTTTTTCCGTACGGTCTTTTTGCTCCTCCTTCAGAGCTTCTTGTTTTTGACCCTGTAGATTTGCTAAATGGTTTTTTATCTGATTTCGGCCTATCCGAATCTCTCCCTGTTGATCCTCTTTTATACATAATGCTGTTTTTCTGCTGCAAAAGTACCTTTATTTTTCCACATCGCGGCCATAGTTTCACACGACCTGCCTGATTGTGAAAATCGTTTTTCGTTTTCCTTCGGCTTTTAGAGCTTCGCAAAACACCTCTTTTCAACCACTGTTAACTACCCTTTTCTTCGCAAAACCCTTATTCTATTGATAAACAGTGGGTTCGCACGACTTGTTTTTTGGGGTGTCTAATAAACTATCTCATATGTGGCAATGTCACAGGTTCACAACCGGGGGTAAATGCATTTAAACGAATATTAAGGCCTAAATTTGTTAGATACCATAATATACACCCTTCACTTGATCCAATACACCTATTTCCAACTTGAAAACGGACTTAAAGTTATACATCATGAAGATGTATCGACCCAGCTTTGTGTTCTGAACATTTTATATGATGTCGGGTCAAAATTTGAGCACCCCGAAAAAACCGGATTTGCACATTTGTTTGAACACCTCATGTTTGGTGGTTCTGTGAACATTCCTCAATTTGACACCCCTTTGCAATTTGCCGGTGGCGAAAGCAATGCTTTTACGAGCAATGACATTACCAATTATTACCTAACCCTGCCCGCTCCCAATATAGAAACGGGTTTCTGGCTTGAATCCGATAGAATGCTTAGCCTCGACTTTAGCCAGCAATCACTTGATATTCAAAAAAATGTGGTTATTGAAGAGTATAAAGAGCGCTACCTAAATCCTCCATATGGAGATGTGTGGTTGAGGTTATTACCGCTGGCATATAAAACACATCCTTACCGCTGGCCAACAATTGGCAAGGACATTTCGCATATTCGGGATGCTACACTGGATGATGTAAGAAGTTTTTTTAAGAATTTTTATTGTCCCAATAACGCCATTCTGGTCATTGCCGGAAATATTTCCCTTGAAAAAGCAACGGCATTAACACATAAATGGTTCGGTCCCATTCCTATGCAACCCTCCAAAAAAACTGCATACGAGCAGGAACCCAAACAGGCCGAACCGAGATTGGAAAAGGTAGAAAGTTCTGTTCCCCTTGACTTACTGGTAAAATCTTATCATACTGTTCCGAGAAATCATCCCGACTATTATGCAACAGATCTTGTTTCAGATATGCTGGGTTCAGGAAAATCTGCCCGTCTGTACAATGCCCTTGTCAAAGAAAACAGGCTGTTCAGCGAGCTGGATTGTTACCTTACCGGAGATATCGATGCCGGTTTAATTGTGATTGAGGGGAAATTACTTTCGGGTGTTTCTGTTGAAAAAGGAGAAAAGGCAATTGAAGAAACATTGCTTCTTTTTTGCGAAAAAGGGGTTCCCCCTGAAGAGCTTGAAAAGGTTAAAAACAAAACGGAAACCAATATCAGGTTCAATGATATTGGTGTTTTAAACAAGGCAATGAAACTCGCTTATACCTGTTTGCTGGGCGATATTAATCTGGTAAACGAGGAGGTTGATCATTACCACTCGGTAACCACAACAGATATTTCTCGCGTCTCCAAAGAGTTATTTAACCCTAACAACTGTTCGACCCTTTATTACTTAGCTAAGCAAAATGGATAACTTAAACAGAAAGATTGCACCCGAAAGCAACAGTATCTCTTCCATGAATCTCATTCAGGGTTCAAAGTACTTAACAAAAAACAATATCCCTTTTCATTATATTCATGTTCCCGAAAGCCTTGTTCTGAAGGTTGATTTTGTGTTTCATGGCGGCTTGCGCAATCAGCTTTTTAATGGTCAGGCTTCTGCAACCGGAAGTTTGCTCACGGAGGGAACTTCAATATATTCCGCCAAAGAGCTTGCCGACAATCTGGATGCCTTTGGAGCATATCTGCAATCCAAAACCAACGTTGATGATTCGCAACTTACCTTATATTGTTTACCCAAGTTCCTGCCCAGGGTTATGGGGTATATCCTATCCGTATTGACCGATTGTTCTTTCCCCGAAAAGGAGATAGACACCTATAAAACCAACGCCATTCAACGGTTCTCTGTAAACCTTCAACGAAACTCCTTTTTGAATAGAAGGGCATTCTATAGTTCCATTTTTGGAAACGGAAATGCTTATGGAAGCGCTGTAAATCAAGAAGATTACGCTAACATTTCACGTGAAACGGTTTCCTCGTTTTACTCCAACAATATCCTTCCCGGTATCAAATACGTGCTCATTTCGGGGGAAGCCTCCGGGCCGGTTTTGACAGAGTTAGAATCTGCTCTTTCGCACTTCTCCTCTTCACCTGTGGATGCAAAAGCCATCATTTTGCCCGCTAATTCACCTCACGAACTCTTTATTGAAAATGAGTATTCTGTCCAATCGGCTATCCGAATTGGTCGTCAATTATTCGGACGTAAGCATTCGGATTTTAAAAAAATGCAGGTCCTGAATATGGCTCTTGGTGGGTTCTTTGGATCCCGGCTAATGCGAAACATCCGAGAAGAAAAGGGGCTAACATATGGCATATATTCAGCCATGGAGTCCTATTGGGATGGGGGCGCCTTTTATATTGAAACGGAAATGAACAATGAACTTCGCAATACGGGAGTTATTGAAATCCTCAAAGAGATTAGCCTCCTGCGTGAAAACCCTTTAGCCAATGATGAACTTATTCTGGTCAAAAACTACTTGCTAGGTTCCTTTTTAAGAAGCATAGATGGCCCCTTTTCATTGGCCGACCGATATAAAATGATCCTGGATTATGGTTTTACATATGATTATTACAATGAATTCGTTGAAACCATTAGATCCATTTCGGCATCTGAAATACAAGAGTTGGCAAATACCTATTTGCAAGAAAAGGATTTAACAACTGTAATTGTTGGTCGCAAATAATATGAAAACCCGTTTCCCCATTCTCTCTCTTTTTTTATTGGTTTATCTGTTCTCTGCAGCAGATACCCCAGTAAAAATAAGGCGAATTTGCGTGAATGGGGTTAATAACGAGCTGTTTTTTACCCCATCCTCCGATCCTTGTGCTAACTACTTTCAGTACAAAATATGGGGCCGAATAGGGTCATTTGGCCCCTTTACCTTGCTTGATTCCATTCCATTTAAGAATGCAAGCCAGTTTACACATATTGATGCAAATGCGGGTGGCACAAAAAACTGGTCCTATTTTATTGCCATTATTGATAGCTGTGGTCCCGATTATGAGACACGGTCTGATACCGTTTTAGTCGACAGAACCCCTCCTGAACCTGTCGCGATAGATTCCGTGAGCATCAATCCTCTTACAAATACACCTCATATAGGTTGGATCATGAATAATTCTCCCGACTTCTCTCATTTTAAGTTATACAGCATAAAAGGTGTGAACACCCCAATATTCCCTTTCACTAAAGATACCTTTTACATAGATACCAGAATAGGCTCAAGTCCTGTCACAGAGCCCCTTAGATATGATTTAAGCGGCGTTGATAGCTGTGGGCTAGAAACGGTTTTTGAGGTTAACCAACACGTTTCCATGTACTTAACAAACAATACAGACACTTGTACCAGAAAAGCTACATTATCTTGGACTCCGTATATTGGTTGGAGTGTGATTCGCAAGTACTATATATTCAAACAAACTGATTTGGGAGACTATATTCTAATAGATTCTATTAATCCACCTCAAACCACATATACAGATACAATAACACTGGGAAGAAACTATCGGTATTTCATACGGGCGTTTAAAGATACTTCTGGTAGAATAATTTCTTCCTCAACAAATAGTATTTTGGTATCCACACGCCAAAGGTTGGAGCCCATTAACTCTTATTTGTCTTTGGTTTCTGTTGATCAACCAACAGAGGAAAATACTATCATTCAGATTTATAATCCAAACGAAGAAGTTACCAGTTATACTATTAGAAGCAGCAATGCCCTAAATGGCGTATACTCTGATGTGGCAACAATTGCTCTGGCTTCTCAGGGGGTTGCTCAATATAGCATCTCCATTCCTCACTCTTCCGGTCACAAATATTTCATGGCATTAGCAACCAATGCCTGCAATGAATCCTTCCTTGTATCTAACAAGGCCCGGTATTCTGGATTAACGGCTATTGGACGCGAATTGAAAAACCTTGTGTTTTGGGAGCCATATTTCACGTGGAACACTGGTGTTGATTTCTACAACTTATATCGTGGAACAAGTGACGACAACGGCATTCTCAACTATTCCTTTCTAACTACTGTACCCGGAACGGACACTTTCTATGTTGATCAAAGTATCCCTTCTCAGGTCGGTGAAACAGGCATTTGTTATTACGTGGAAGCCGTTCAATCCTCCGGTGATATAAACGGAATTCCTGAGCATTCCTTTTCAACCCATGGATGTGCGATTGGTGTGCCAACTGTTTTTATTCCTTCCGCCTTCAGTCCATATGGTGTTAATAAAACATTTAGGCCCGAAGGTCGCTTTATAGACTATGACCGTTCCCGCATCGAAATATATGATCGATGGGGTGCTCAGCTTATTAATCTTCAGGGAATCCGTCAGGGTTGGAACGGAAAGGATTCCAATGGCAATATGAATACACCAGGAGTCTATTATTACAAAATATATATATTAAGCACCAATGTCAGAGAAAAAGAAAAAGTCTTCATCGGTTTTGTCACCTTACTTAATTAGTGAAATTTCCTTCAATTCGGTTGACTCCACATACACAGTTAGAAACAAAAATCTAATTCGAGACTGGGTAACGCTGGCAATAAAAAGGGAAAAGAAAGCTATTGGAGAAATTTCTTTCAACTTCTGCAGTGACGAATACTTGTTATCCATAAACAAAGAACACCTCAGTCATGATTACTACACCGATATAATCACTTTCGATTTTTGCGAAAATGGAATCATATCCGGTGATATATACATTAGCACAGACAGGGTAAAAGACAATGCCAAGACTGAGGGGAAAACCATCGGTAACGAATTGAACAGGGTTATCATTCATGGTGTATTGCACCTCTGTGGATACAAGGATAAAAAGCCCGCGGATGCACGACTGATGAGAGAGAAAGAGGATTTTTACCTATCTTTGTTCGCTCAATAGTTCCATGTTTCACGTGAAATTATTATATAATATTCTGATATTCAAATGTTTAATAAATATAATGTAATTGTTGTCGGGGCGGGGCATGCTGGCTGTGAGGCTGCTGCTGCTGCTGCTAACCTTGGGTCTAAAGTGCTGTTAATCACAATGGATATGAATAAAATTGCCCAAATGAGCTGCAATCCTGCTATGGGGGGAATAGCCAAGGGGCAAATTGTGCGGGAGATTGATGCCCTGGGAGGATATTCAGGTATTGTTTCGGATAAATCAACCATACAGTTTCGTATGCTTAACTTATCAAAGGGGCCGGCTATGTGGAGTCCAAGAACCCAAAATGACCGGATGGTGTTTTCTTCGGAATGGAGAGAGCGATTGGAAAAAACGCCCAACGTGGATTTTTGGCAAGATATGGTTCGTGAGCTTATTGTAGAAGACGGCCGGGTAAAGGGTGTTGTTACTGGAATGGGTCAGCGTATCGAATCCGATGCTGTAGTATTAACCAATGGAACATTTTTGAATGGAATTATACATATTGGAACCAAACAATTTGGAGGTGGAAGAATTGGTGAAAAAGCGGCTTCCGGCCTGACAGAACAATTAACCCGGCTAGGGTTTGAGAGTGGCCGGATGAAAACAGGAACGCCTCCACGAATTGATGGAAGAACCCTTAACTATGATCTGATGGAGCGTCAGGATGGAGATGAAAACCCCGGGAAGTTTTCTTACTCACCGGAATCGGCTCCCGTTACTAAAGTCAACCAGCGCCCTTGCTGGATAACCTATACCAATGATAAAGTCCACGATATTCTCCGAACAGGGTTTGATGAATCACCCATGTATGCAGGCCGTATTCAAGGTTTGGGCCCCCGTTATTGCCCGTCTATTGAAGATAAAATAAACCGGTTTGCCGAGCGCGACAGGCATCAGATCTTTGTTGAACCTGAAGGGTGGAATACTGTTGAGATTTACGTGAACGGCTTTTCTACTTCTCTCCCTGATCACATTCAATATAAAGCCATACAGTTGATTCCCGGCTTTGAAAACGCCAAAATGTTTCGTCCCGGATATGCAATCGAGTATGATTATTTCCCCCCTACCCAGTTGAAGCTTTCTCTTGAAACCCACCTGATAGAAAATCTGTTTTTTGCCGGCCAGATTAATGGCACCACCGGATACGAAGAGGCCGCCTGTCAGGGTTTAATTGCGGGAATTAACGCTCACCAAAAAGTGGCCCAAAAAGATGCTTTTATTCTTAAACGCTCGGAGGCTTACATAGGCGTGCTCATTGATGATTTAGTAAACAAGGGTACCGACGAGCCTTACCGAATGTTTACTTCCCGGGCAGAATACCGAATTCTGCTGCGCCAGGATAATGCTGATGTACGTTTAACGGAATTGGGTCATAAGCTTGGGCTCGCTTCTGATGCACGACTGGAGGCTGTAAAACAAAAGATTTCGAATACAGAAAACCTGGTCAAACAATTTAAAAAGACTTCCATCACACCGGCTGAGGTAAACCCTATGCTTGAGGAGCTTGGTACGTCTCCTGTTCCTCAAAACTACAAGCTCGATGCTATCCTTAGCCGTCCGCAGGTTACGCTCAACGATATGATATCTGCATTGCCAATTGTTCAGAATATCGTAATGGGTTGTGATTCGGAAACATTGCTCCAAACAGAGATCCTTTTAAAATATGAAGGTTATCTGGAAAAGGAAAAACAGCTTGCTGATAAAATCAATCGGTTGGAAGATATCCGCATTACAGAAAACTTTGATTATTCTAATATTCAATCCATGTCGAAAGAGGCTCGCGAAAAACTGAATAAACAAAAACCAAAAACACTCGGACAAGCTTCCAGAATTAGTGGTATCTCTCCTGCAGATGTATCGGTATTGATGATTCATCTTGGCCGCTAATGCGGGGTTATATTATTTTCAGAAACCCTGTTTACTCACTATTAATTTCGTTTTATTTGCTGTAATGGAAAACCTTATCACCTGCCTTGTTTGCGGGAGTACTCTTCTTACAAAAGAATTAACCTGTACCGATTTTGTTGCTACAGGAGAATCGTTCGATTTACACCGGTGTGGGAATTGTTCTTTTTTATTCACCAACCCTCGGCCGCGTGCCACCGAAATTGGTCCATACTACCAAAGTGATCGTTATGTTTCACATGCGGGAAGTAAAAAGAACTTCTCCTTTATGTATAGGGTTTATGATATCGTAAGGGACTACAGTATTAAGCAGAAACTAAAGCTGATTAAATCATATCATCCTTCAGGAAAGTTAATGGATTTAGGATGTGGACTGGGCTACTTTCTAGATGGCGCTACCAAGGATGCTACGTTTGATTCCATGGGTGTGGATGTGAGTGATGAGGCAATTCAATATGTTCAAAAAACATTCGGTTATAATGTGCTGAATGAGGATAAGCTTGATACAATTGAGCCACATTCGTTTGATGTGATTACACAATGGCATGTACTGGAACATGTTCACATGCTGAACGAGCGCATGCAGCAGTTGAAAAAGATACTAAAACCAAACGGAACATTATTTATTGCCGTTCCCAACTCCAATAGTTGGGATGCCAAACATTATAAAGCGTTTTGGGATGGTTATGATGTACCTAGACATTTATATCATTTTAACCAAAAAAGTTTTGGCTTACTTATGCAAAACCACGGCTTTGAAGTTGTTGAAACCAAACCTATGTTATTTGATGCCCCTTATATCAGCATGAGAAGCGAGGTACATAAAGGCAGAGGATTATCTTTTTTGAGAGGCGCTGTTTCGGGTGCTGTTTCAACGCTGAGTGCATTGGGTAAAAAAGACTATTCAAGCTTGTTGTTTGTTGTTAAACCAAAATAATAAAATGACATTACCAAGCAGGTTAACCGGTTTCCAAAGGGGACTATTGGCAAGTATCCTTTTACTAGCTTCCTGTGCACAAATTGTGGCACCTACGGGAGGCCCGAAAGACGACCAACCCCCTAAGGTTGAAAAAGAACAACCTGCTAATAAATCAATTCATTTTTCGGAACAAAAAATAACCTTAAAATTTGATGAGTATGTCCAGCTAAAAGATGTTGAAGAGCAAGTTATTATTTCACCTCCAATGGAGGATAAGCCAATATTCACAGTATCCGGTAAAACCATTGTGATTGAATTGCCCGGTAAACTACAACCCGGAATAACATACACAATCAATTTTGGTAATAGTATTGTTGATAATCATGAGTCTAATGTTTTGAGTAGTTACAGTTATATTTTTTCCACTGGACCTCACATTGACACCCTACAAATAAATGGATCCATTAAACAGGCATTTGATTTAAAAACAGAGAAGGGTTTATCTGTTTGTTTATACCCTATTGATATCTTTACTGATTCCACAATTTTTAATAATAAGCCACATTACTTTACAAAAACAAATGATGCCGGCTTATTTACTTTACCAAATCTTCCGGATGAATATTTTAAGTTGATTGTATTTAAGGATGAAAACAAGAATTTAAAATATAATCAATCGGAACTGATAGCATTTACTGAAAAAAGTGTACGCGGAACTGATACTGTACTATTAAAGCCTTTATACACTTTTAAGCCTAATACTTATTTTATCAATCGCATTGTTGATACATTTTCAAAGGAACCGGGCCGATATACATTTGTCATATATAAACCCGAAGGAGTTACTATTAAGCCTGTTGATCAGCTACCTTTCCAAACCTGGTATAAAAAGGGAAAAGATAATTTAGATACCATTACCCTTTTTATTGAAAAAGTTAAAACAGATAGCCTTCTCTTTGCTTTTCATGCACCTAATAATAATGTCACACTGTTGCTAAAAACCAAGAAAAATAGTAAAACTGGTAAGTTTCAACTATCCTTAAAGAAAGATATCGAACTGAATGATACATTTATCATAACTCTGAACCACCCTTTTGAAACAGTAAATAAAGACACTTCCTTTATTAAGTTAAAAGAAGATTCGGTAGTAATTATTCCTGTCATCCTTTTTTCAAATAATAAGGAACATATCAAACTTTACTACCCGTTAAAAGAGAAAGTAAAATACTCCCTAATATTGTCTGATTCGGCTGTCAGAGATCTATATGGAAACTATTCAAAAGCTGAAAAGCTATCTCTTACCACTAAGAGTATTAAAGACTACAGTACATTAGCATTATCTGTTATTCATCCCAAAGATGGTAGCACCTATATATTACAACTCATTGATGAAGCTGAAACCCGGGTATATAAAGAATTTATTGTAACCCAGTCTACTACATTTAACCTTGATTATGTATTACCAGGTAAATACCGCATTAAATTTATTCGAGATATAAATATCAACGGGATATGGGATAACGGTGATTATATAGCTCATAAACAGCCAGAGCGGGTATTCTATTACCCTGAAGTATTAACCCTTCGTGCATACTGGGATCTGGAACAATCCATTGATATGGGTAAGATTGTGGATTAGTGTGGATAGCTTGTTTGTAGAGGTGAATTTAACAACAATTTAGTCTCCTCTAAAAACAGGATGTTGATTAACTCGTGGTTATTCTATTATTAGTCAGTTATGATTAACATATTCTACCCTGATTATTTATCCCGAAAATAGTGTTAGTATAGGTTATACACAACGTTAATAAAAGGTATAAATGACCATATAATCAATACATTTCGATGTTAACTAACTGTTAATAGAGTATAAATTAGTAATAAAACAACCAATTCAAAAAAAGTTATACATCAATTCACAGCCTATATAACCAATAACATTTTATATATATAACTTTTTAGGATATATATCGGTGTGAAAATGATTAACCGAATTATTTTAGATTTGACCCATTGAATGACGACAGACATGATTGATAAACTACAAACCATAATCAGTGAAATAAAAGCAATTGAACTAAAATCGGCCGAAGAGGCGGACCAGTTTAGATTGAAATACCTGTCACGTAAAGGAATTTTGAATGATTTGTTCGAAGAGTTTAAAACGATTCCTAATACCGAAAAGAAGGAAGTGGGAAAGGTTATGAACGAATTAAAACAGGCTGCAGAGGGGAAATTATCGTCAGCCCAGGAAATATTTACAACAACCAGTCACCAAAAAGAAGAAGCAATTGATTTAAGCTTACCGGCCGAAGCAGGTGAAATTGGATCGCGTCATCCTCTATCCATTGTACAGAATAAGATATTATCCATTTTTAATAAATTAGGTTTTACGATTTCGGAAGGGCCTGAAATTGAGGACGACTGGCATAATTTCTCTGCACTTAACTTTCCGGAAAACCATCCTGCACGAGATATGCAGGATACCTTTTTTATTGATAAAAATTTTTCGCTGCGCACACATTGTACCAGTGTACAGGTAAGATTGATGGAGCAAAAAAAAATTCCGCTGCGCGCAGTAATGCCAGGTCGCGTATACCGCAATGAAGCTATATCAGCCAGGGCACATTGTTTCTTTCATCAAATAGATGCGGTGTACATCGATAAAAACGTTTCGTTTGCTGATTTAAAGCAAACACTGTATCAGTTTGTGAAGGAAATGTTTGGAGAAGAATTTAAAGTAAGATTCCGTCCCAGTTATTTCCCGTTTACTGAACCATCGGCCGAAATGGATATATCCTGCATGATTTGTAAAGGAAGCGGCTGCAACGTTTGCAAACACAGTGGTTGGGTTGAGATTTTAGGTTGTGGCATGGTTGACCCCAATGTGTTAACACTTAATAATATTGATCCGGAAGAATACACAGGATTTGCATTCGGAATGGGCGTAGAACGGATTACAATGTTGCTGTATGAAATAAAAGATTTGCGATTATTCAGTATCAATGATACCCGTTTTCTAAAACAGTTTGCGGGGGAATAATTACGAGCCGAAGAATAATCATAAGGCTGTTTACTAATTGGTGAAAGACTGCTTTAAACGGTACTAGCTTTAACAGACACATTCTTTTGCCGAAAACAATCTTAATGGGGGTATCGATTATAGAACGGCAAAGCAGCTTCTTTGGGATCAAATACAATCATAATGGACGAAGCAGATCCCGAAGAACACTTTCTTTTACTTCGTGTCCTCCAGAAAATACAACCTCCCGGGCCCCAATCGATTTCATAAATAATTTAACCTCTGCAAGTTTTGCATGTTCAATCAAACGATCATTATCGCCCGTGATATAGGTAACAGGAATGGCAGAAAGTTTGGGCGAAACAGGGTTTTTATGTTCAGCAGCAACATCGCCCGCATAGATAATTAATTCGTCAACCCGATGAGAAGTATTGTGCAGCCAGCGGGTAGCGGTTGCCACGCCCTGCGAAAACCCCAGCAACACAACTTTTTTATCACCCTCACCCAACCTTAGGTTTTCATACAACGTATTTAAGTACAGAACATAATCTTGTATTTCGGATTCGCGCATTTCACTTGTCATCCATGTTGCAGCCGGTTTTCCACCAAACCCCTTGGCATAAAACCTATTCAACCCTTCGGGTGCAACGATAAAACGCGAACCGTCATCTAAGAATGTAAACGGAAGAATAAAGTCGGAGGCCAGTTGCGCATAACCGTGCAATACAATCCAAACCTCTTTCGTTATATCCGAAAAATCCCCGAGTGTGCTGTAGCGGGCCGTTTTTGTAACCGTGAGCTTGTGCGATGCAGGTGTATTCATGGGTGCAACATATGGAAACCTCTATAAAGATAAAAGCCGCGGACTATCTTGCGATAGTCCAACGGCTTTTGCACGTTAACCCCTATGTGCTTCTTTAGTACTAGTGTACTGTACTGTATTTTGCTGGATGTACTATAGAAGAAAAAATCATAATTATTTCTTAATAATACAACACAATGTTAACCCTAAGAACATTAAAATGGGATTAAAAAATCCTTATGGAGGAATAATTATGCCGACTTACTCCATTTGTGTGCCGAACGGTGGTGGTGGTGGTTCAACCAGCAGCCTTGTAATCCGATGCCGCGTTTCAAAAATAAATGGCGCCCCGAATCAAAGAAATTATCAAAAGGCATTACTTTCGTATTGAAACCGTGAAATCAGTTATTGCCTATATTGCCATTTGTGTCGCCGCGTTCTCGGCTATTATACCCGGACAGGCTATGGCAGAGCTACATAAAATTCCGGCCCTTATCAATCATTACAAACATCACCAGAATGGTGGAGGGCATGAACAAATGAGCTTTACAGCATTTTTAGCAATGCACTACGACCGAAACTCTGCTCATAAGGAAGAAGAAGACCATGGAGACCTTCCATTGTTTCACAGCTGCTGTGTAAACGTGTTGTTTGTTGCCGAAACCACAACTATTGTTTTATGGATTAAGGAAACAGAGCCCGCATTATTGCCTGTAGAAGTGAAAAATCAATATAGCTACAGCTTACACCACACCATTTTCCAACCACCGCGCGCATAAGGTTTAGCCGGTCAGTTTATTTGCTATTCAAGTCCCGGTTTTCTCCGGTTGAGGCATCATCATTTCATTTTTTAATCAACAAAATTCATGTTGAATCGTATTATCAGATTCTCCATTACCAATAAATTGGTGGTGGGAATGTTTATGATTGCGCTATTGGTCTGGGGTGCGTATTCCTTAACACAGCTACCGATAGACGCAGTACCCGATATTACCAACAATCAGGTACAAATATTAACGGCCGCACCATCTCAGTCGGCACTAGACATTGAGCGACAGGTAACCTTTCCTGTCGAGCAGGCGGTGGCAACCATTCCTGAGATTGAAGAAGTTCGTTCGTTTTCTCGCTTCGGGCTTAGTGTGGTTACGGTTGTTTTTAAGGAGCACGTAGATGTGTATTGGGCTCGCCAGCAAATTGCCGAAAGAATGAATGCTATCAAAGGCATCATTCCACCCGAAGTGGGAACACCGGTTCTGGCTCCTGTAAGTACGGGGCTTGGGGAAATCTACCAATACATTATCCGTCCTAAAAAGGGGTATGAATCCGCATACTCAGCAACGGATTTGCGGATCATTCAGGATTGGATTGTGCGCAGGCAATTGCTAGGTGTGGAGGGGGTTGCAGACGTGGGCAGTTTTGGGGGGAAGCTCAAACAATATGAAGTAGCCCTTGACCCGAATAAACTGAAGGCCATGAACACAACAATTGATGAGGTGTTTCATGCGCTTGCCGAAAATAACCAAAACACCGGAGGGGCGTATATTGATAAAAAGCCCAATGCATATTACATCCGGTCGGAGGGGTTGATAACAACAATTTCCGACATTGAAAACATTCATGTAAAACTAACCGAAAATGCAACACCCATACTGATCCGAAACCTGGGTACAGTGCATGAGGGATTTGCCATCCGTTACGGAGCAATGACCTATAATGACAAGGGCGAAGTTGTAGGTGCCATTGTGATGATGTTGAAGGGAGCAAACTCTTCGAAGGTAATCAACAATATAAAAGAGCGCATAGAGCAAATAAACAAAACACTTCCTGAAGGGTTAACCATAGATCCGTTTTTGGATAGAACAAAGCTTGTAAACAATGCCATAGGAACCGTGAGTAAAAACCTTGCTGAAGGCGCACTTATTGTCATTTTTATCCTAGTGATTTTCCTAGGAAACCTTAGAGCCGGCTTAATCGTTGCCTCGGTCATACCACTGGCAATGTTATTTGCTGTTTCGCTCATGAATGTGTTTGGTGTATCGGGAAACCTGATGAGCCTTGGTGCCATTGATTTTGGGCTCATCGTTGACGGAGCGGTAATTATTGTGGAAGCAACGATGTATCACCTTGCATTACGAAAAGGAGGAAGGCTAACCCAACAGCAAATGGATACAGAAGTGTTTACTGCGGCCGGTAAGATCAGAAACGCAGCAGCCTTCGGAGAAATCATAATCCTCATTGTTTACCTTCCGATACTTGCCTTGGTGGGCGTAGAAGGCAAGATGTTTAAGCCCATGGCACAAACAGTAAGCTTTGCCATTATCGGAGCATTCCTGTTGTCTATTACGTATGTGCCTATGATGAGTGCCCTGTTTTTAAGCAAGGATAATGAGGTGAAAAGAACGATTGCCGATAAACTCATGGACCGCATTCTGGCCTTCTATAAGCCTGTGTTAGGATGGGCGTTGAATAAGGCAAAAAGTATTGTAACGGCTGCGGTGATTATTTTTGCAGGATCACTGCTCTTGTTTAATACACTTGGAGCAGAATTTATTCCCAGCCTTGATGAAGGTGATTTTGCCGTTGAAACCAGGGTTTTATTAGGAAGCAGTCTTAGCGAAACCGTAGATGCGGCAACCCAAAGCTCACACATACTCTTAAAGGAGTTTCCTGATGAGGTTAAAGAGGTTGTTTCGAAAATAGGCTCATCCGAAATCCCGACAGACCCCATGCCCATTGAGGCCTGTGACCTAATGGTGATTTTGAAAGACAAGGATCGGTGGACCCAAGCGAAAACATCAGGAGAGCTGGCCGATAAAATGGCCCAGGCGTTGAAAAAAATACCGGGAGTGAGCCACGGCTTTCAGCAACCCATTCAGATGCGATTTAATGAACTCATGACGGGTGCCAGGCAAGATGTAGTGATTAAAGTATACGGAGAAGACCTGGATGAACTAAAGGGCTATGGAGACGAGATTGCCGCATTGATACCGGGTATTGAAGGAGCAAAAGATTTGTTTGTTGAGAAAATAACAGGCCTGCCGCAAATTGTGGTTCAATACAAACGTGATCAGCTCGCCAAGTTTGGCATCAGCATTAATGAAGTGAACAAAACCATTAACACGGCTTTCGCAGGACAAAGTACGGGTCAGTTGTTTGAAGGAGAAAAGCGGTTTGATATTGTTGTAAGGCTTGGAGAATCCAACCGTCAAAGTATTGATGATGTGCGACAGCTGTATATTCAAACATCATCGGGTGCGCAAGTGCCGCTGCAACAGGTGGCGGATATAAATTTTGTAACCGGCCCCAACCAGATTCAACGCGATGATGCCAAACGTAGAATTGTGGTTGGGCTGAATGTAAGGGGCAGAGATGTAGAAAGTGTGGTAAAGGAAATTAAGGAAAAGATGAAAGAAAGGGTTCGGCTTAAGCCCGGTTATTATGCAACCTTCGGAGGCACATTCAAAAACCTAGAAGAAGCCAAAGGCCGGTTGTGGCTGGCTGTTCCCGTGGCGCTGTTGTTAATATTCATATTGTTGTTTTTTACTTTTGGTTCGGTAGCACAGGGGCTGCTTATTTATACGGCAATTCCCCTTTCCGCCATAGGTGGTATTGTTGCATTGTGGTTGCGCGACATGCCATTCAGCATTTCGGCAGGGGTTGGTTTTATTGCCCTTTTCGGGGTTTCGGTATTAAATGGGATCGTATTACTGGCCGAGTTTAATCAGCTTAAGGCATCCGGAACAACCGATACCCAAACAATTATCCGGGAGGGAACCCGCACCCGTTTGCGTCCGGTGATTATGACAGCCCTCGTTGCCTCTCTTGGCTTCTTGCCGATGGCCATCTCTCACGGAAGTGGAGCCGAAGTACAGAAACCGTTGGCAACCGTGGTGATTGGGGGATTAATTTCGGCAACCTTACTCACACTGGTGGTATTGCCCTGTTTGTATTTGCTTATTGAAAAACGAAAAATAAAGCACCCCAACATGAAGACAATACTTGTTATCGCAATGTCTGTGATTTCGTTTTCGGGCATGGCCCAGCAACAAACACTATCGCTTCATGAAGCGATCAGATTAACACTGCAAAACAACCCGACCATGATGGCGGTTTCGCAGGAGAAAGAGGCTGCGGTATACCAAAAGCGGCAATCCACCGAACTACCCAAAACGGACATGAGTTTACTGTATGGACAGTATAACGGGTTTTATAAAAGCGATAACAATATCACCATTCAACAGGGTATTCCATTCCCGGGTGTAATGCTAGCCAAATCGGCCCTTGGGAATGCGCGGGTAGAATCAGCAACTCTCAAGGCGGCCCTTACCCGAAGCGAACTCATTTGTGAGGTTAAAACAATATATTACACCATTGTGTCTCTTAGGGCCAAACACCAAATGCTCATTGCTCATGATTCCATTTATGGATTTATTGCAAACAGCGCAGATAAAAGGTATGAGAAAGGAGACGGCACCATTCTGGAAAAAACAACAGCTGAAAGCCATTGGCAGGAGGCAAAAAACAGGGTACTAAACAATGCAGACGAGATCCGGATGCAACAACACCAGCTCGCGGTACTGCTAAATATTTCCGGGACACCGGATGTGGAAGAGCAAACGACTCCGGAGCTGAGTCTTACCCTACCCGATGATTCCGGTATCGTATCATCAAGCCCCTATGTGAGGTTCTTAAAACAGCAGATCACAATTGCCGAAAAAGAAAAAAGGGTAACAACAAACGGTTCGATGCCCGATTTACGGTTGGGTTATTTTAACCAAACCTTGTATGGTGTCCCTCTCAATGATGGAGCAACCTCATTTGCCGGCACGGGCAATCGCTTTCAGGGCTTCTCGGTTGGACTTTCTTTTCCTGTTTGGTTTCGCCCCGACATAGCAAAATCAAAGCAGCAAACGGCACAGATAAGGGCTACAGCTTATATGGTAAAGCAGGAAGAGCTTAGCGTAAATGCCCAATACAAGCAAGCAGTGCAGCAATACCTGAAGGCCCAACGGAACCTTGCATATTATAACAACCAGGCATTGCCCAACGCAAGCCTTATCCGCACACAATCCGAAAAGGCATATAGGCATGGTGAGATCGGATTAACTCAGCATTTATTCAACCTGCAACAGGCAATATCTATTCAGGAAAACCATATTCAGACACAACTTGAATATAACAAGGCGATTATCAATATTGAACGTTACACATCAAAATAGAAACACATGAAACGTATTACAGCATTATACTTTATTGGCACGGCATTCTTTTTTTCATGCTCCAGCAGTCCTACTCCGGAAGCCGAAACAGCAGCTTCCGAAAAAACAGAGACAATGGTCGCCCTTACTCAAGAGGAGTTTAAACAGGCAGCAATAGCGTTTGGCAAAGTTGAAACAAGGGTTATCAGCAATACCATTCAGGCCAGCGGTATGCTGGATGTGCCTCCAACCAATAAAGTGAGCGTATCGGCTCCTATGCAGGGGGTAGTAAAAACCACCAGCGTATTACAGGGTTCGCATGTGAGCAAAGGGGAGGTTATTGTCGAATTGCAACATGCAGACTATATTCAGTTGCAACAGGATTATCTTGATTATGCAGGACAACTTGACTTTCTGGAATCGGAATTCAAACGCCAAACGGACCTGGCAACCGAGCAGGTAAGCTCTCAAAAAACAGCACAACAAGCCAAAGCCGCTTACAACAGCACGCTGGCCAAAATACAAGGGCTGAAGGCCAAACTCCAGCTGATTGGTCTAGACCCTAAACGTGTGGAGAAAGAGGGCATCCAGTCTGCCATCAAAATCAAATCACCCATCAGCGGATATGTAACCAATGTGAACATCAATATGGGTTCACACGTAACCCCCGATGAAGTGATGCTGGTGATTGTAAATACAGAACACCTACATGCGGAACTTACCATTTTTGAGAAAGATATTATGCAGATAAGGGTCGGACAGAAAGTTTTGTTTACGCTTGGGAATGAAACAGCCGAACGGAGCGCAGAGGTACATCTTATCGGCCGTGAAATCCGGCCCGACCGTTCGGTACAAATCCATTGCCACATTGATAAGGAAGATAAACAGCTGATTCCCGGAACCTATTTAAAAGCTAGGATAGAAACCACCAACCAACCATCACCGGTGTTGCCCGATGGAGCCATTGTAGGGTTTGAAGGAAATGATTTTGTGTTTGTTGAAACCGCCCCCCTTTCGTTTGAAATGGTAACCGTTGAAAAGGGAAACACCGAGAATGGATTTACGGTGATTGTTTCTTCGGGTAAGCCGCTTCACAATGCTAAAGTAGTAACCAAAGGAGCATACAGCCTGATGGGAAAACTAAAGAACACCGAAGGGGATTAATACAAACTATGCATCAATAGCCACGCGCAAAAAGTCTATCATGGGCTTCATTGCCTTAGCTGTTTTCACCAGCTCTTTCATGTTGTTTTTATCCATAAGGGTTTTATCGTCCAGTTTTTTCTGGGCAATAAAGCCCTTATGTTTTAAATATTCAACAGCCGGGTTTTCGGCATCATACCCTTTGGGCGGGCGGGTAAGTTTATCTCCTGTAATGGTAACAAATTGTGTTTTAAACTCCTTTGCGGTTACAATTTTATTGAAGGAGTCGAAATTGTAATCAATCTCCTGGCGTATGGCCGCAAGCTTATCGGGCTGGGGTTGATAGGCCCCTCCGGCAATAAAACAAGCACCAGGCTGAATATGCAGATAGTATCCGCAGAACTCATCCTTTTTACCCCCAACAGTAAGGCTCATCCCAAAATTATTTTTGTAGGGAGACTTGTCTTTGGAAAAACGGATATCGCGGTTAATGCGAAAAATACATTGTTTAGGCTCAAGGCTCAGCAGTTTTTGATCAATCGCGCCAAAGGCCTGTATGCTGTCGGCAACAAATGAAATCCACTCTTTGCGCAATGCTTCATATTCTTTCTTGTTTGCATCAAACCATTCTTTGTTGTTGTTTTTGTTGAGACGTGCGAGGAAATCGAGGAGGTGTTTAAAATCCATTTTTTGCAATTATTGATTAGCCAAAGTTATGCAAATGATTATTTTTGCCGCTTATGTATTGAGAAAAGTATTGAGGGCGTTAAGCAATCAAGAGATTAAGGGATTAAGCGAGATCGGGATTGCATAATGAACACATTACGGATTACATACTTAACACAACTAAACAATGCACGATAGAGAAAGACCAAGTTTTGAGGATAGCAATAATGTAACCGTTCAGAGATGCTTTTTTGCCTATGAGTTTGCCCGCGATTTTGTAAAAGGAAAAAACACAGCCGATATTGGGTGTGCAGATGGCTACGGAACACAATATTTGGCCGACTATACGCAAACAACGGTAGGTGTTGATTACAGCGAAGCTACATTGGTTGATGCACGTAAAAAACACGCAACCAAAACCAACCTCACATTTAAATCGGGTAGTGTGCCGCCACTTCCATTGGAAAGCGAAAGCATGGATGTAATTACAGCATTTCAGTTTATTGAACATATTGAGGACCGGCTAGGATTTATCCGCGAAGTGTACCGCGTACTGAAACCGGATGGCATTTTTCTCTGCTCTACACCCAATGCAAAAATGAGCATTGCACGTAATCCGTTCCATGTGCATGAATACACCTTTGATGAAATGAAAAAAGAAATGGGACAAGTGTTTCCTTCTTTTGAAATTAAAGGAGTACAGGGAAGTGAAGTGGTGAATAAATACTATGAAGACAATGCGCGCTGGGCAAAAAAAATATTGAGACTGGACCCACTCGGTATTCACAAAATGATTCCAGCAAGCTGGCTTGTTGCTCCCTATAACTTCCTGACCTCGATGATGCGCAAGGACCTGAAAGAAACTAACAATGACACCCTGAATATTACAACCAAGGATTTCTTTTTAACACAGGACAGACTGGATTTTACCTGGGATATTTTTGTAGTAGCAAGGAAGAGTTATTAAGTAAAGAAGGCGCAACCTTTACAAGGCCCCCAAGGTGTCAAACACAAATATCCGAAACCTAAAGACAATTGTATGAAGACCATAATCACCGTTTTGTTGTTGTGTGTTACTTCGCAACTATTTGCACAGCAAACACTTTCAGAAGCACACAAAATAGATCATCTCATCACGTTTGTACGTAACCTGAAGGGCGCAACATTCATCCGCAACGGAAGCGAACACACACCTGAAGCGGCAGCCGACCACCTAAAAATGAAACGGGAGAAAGGTGGGTCGCGCATTAAAACAGCCAAAGATTTTATTGAAAAGATTGCAAGCAAATCAACCATGTCTGGGGATGTATACCTGATCCGTTTTGCCAATGGTAAAGAGTTTCCTTGTCAGATGGTGTTGATGAACGAGTTGAAGAAGCTGGAAGGGGAGAAACCCACCAAACAATAACATATCACGCACTGCGTGATGAGAAATGTCGCGAGCTACAGGGTCACGCAAAAAGTTTCACCCCTAAAGGGGTTTAATTGTACATTCCTCTTTTTAGTCTACCGTTGTTTAGTCCCTAGCGGGACGGACTTAGCGCAATCAAACCCGTCCCGTTAGGGACTAACTCGCGACATTATCGTTCCAGATAGATGCGTAAGGGTTCCCAGTAGTATTCGGTCCAACCCTTTTCAATGGCTTCGGCATTATGGGCGGGAATAGCAAGGTGGAAGAAATCAAGTTCACACCCTCCGTCAATATTCTTAAATACAAATACCACTTCCGAATAATGATCCTCCGGCCAACCCTCTTCGCGGGCTTTCCAGGTCTGAACAATTTTTTTGCCCCGCTCCAAAACGATATTTTTTCCGGTTATATATCCTCCAAAAGCACTGAAGGTTGTTCCCTCTTTGTCTTCTATCACCGCCTCATCACCGGTAAACGAGCTGTGCATGCGGGCATCCATAATACATTTGTACAAGTCGAGTGCATCGGTGGGGAAGGTGAGGGTTTGGTGAATATCCTGTACGTCCATTGCGTTTACTTATTAAAGGTATATACCTCAACGCCAACAAACGACTTGTTGGCGCTGATTTCCGGAAAATGTTGTTTGAGGGTTTTGTATACCGACTGGCCTTTATCCACCAAGCGGCTTCCGCCATCAATAAGAATAATGCGGTCGAAAGAATCAATAGGAGTGGAGGCTAATTCGGCAACACTGTTGATTGGATAATATCCATCAAGCTGCAACCGTGTGGTTGTTTGATGGTAGTCCTTAAAATAAGCCAGATTGTAATAATAAGCATATGTTACCGAGATCCAGTTGGGGATAATAAACACGGCCGTTTTGGGAGTTTTTGTGGCTGCTACATTTTCAATCAACCCTTTCCATCGCCTTCCATGGTCGGGCTTGAGGTTAACACTTAACACAAACAGCAGCACAAAGATTCCATAGGCGGGCCAGCTCTTCTCTTCTCCCAGCAGGTAATCAATACTAATGGCAATGCTGATGTATACTGCTCCGGAAATAAAGATGAGGTAGCGGTCGAGAAAAACAGGAGTAAAAAGCGAAACCAGGAACAACCCGAAGTATGCGGTAAGAAACCAATGGAACACAAACACGGCATTTTCATCAATAACCAGCGTATTGCGGTTACCGATCAACTTCACCAAAGCGGCCAGCAACAGCGCGATAACAGCAACAGCAACCACCGGTGCATTCAACATTTTCATGAGATTATAATACAAATCATCTATCGAAGGTGTTTGCACCCAATGTGTTTTGGAAGCATCGGCAAAGCGGGTAAGCATAATAGAAAGCTGTGGAATATACAAAACAGTCGACACCACAAAGGTGAGCATCATGAGCAATAGCGTTTTGAAATATGTATAGCGGAATACCACCAGCCAGCTCAGCTCAATAGCCAACACCACAAAGCCGAAATAGTGCGCGTACAGGAGCAGGGCGTTCACCAGCAACAATAAAGGATGTGTATAATGCAAGCGGTCTTTGTCCTTTGCCGTTAGAAACAAAAACACCGACATGCACGTAAGTAAATTGAACAATGCATATACACGGGCCTCATGGGCAAAGTAGAGTTGAAATGTTGCAAACGTATAAAAGAGAGATGCAAACACACCCACCTTGCGCGAAAAAAAACGTGTTCCGATTAGGTACACAAACACAACAGTGAGCGAAGAAAAGACGACAGATGGAATCCGGATCCAGGGAACAACAGGTCCGAAAGTTGCAACAACAGGGCGGAGGATTAACTCAAAAAGCGGAGGGTTGTTGTATTGGCTCAGAAAAGCGGGAATCTCATGAGCAGGCATTTGTGCCACCATCAGGCTGAAGGGTTCATCCAGCGAGACTTCCGCATAGCTGATGTAGAGCGATTTAAGGATGAGATTGAGCATCACAAAAATCACCACATAAAACAAATCAAGTTTTTTAGGAGGCATATCCAAACCTACAGATTGGTTTGGTTATAAAAAAGGCCTTTTACGAATGAACGCAAAAGGCCTTTTCAGTAAATACAGAATAATATTATTGGATGATGAGTTTTTGAACTACCGAACCTTTTTCGGTTTGCAGTTTGAGGAAATATACACCCTGTTTGGTTAGCTCAAGTTGTGTTGAAGATAACAGCTGTTTTTCCAACACCACACGTCCGGTTATATCGCTAACGGTAACAGATGCCGACTTCACTGAAGGGTCATTCACCTGAATGGTTACGATCCCTGTTGATGGGTTTGGATAGATAGATAAGGTGTTTGATGGCAACATGCTGCTTAATCCACCCAAAACCTGCAGGCGGAAATAATTGGCGCTGCTTGATGATATGGCGGGAGAAACAGAAGTTAAACGGAACTTTGCTTTATTGGAAAGCGGAAGACCTGTTGCTACTATACCCAGACTATCCTTCTCTGCGGCTACTTTACCATAGCTCTTAAACACGGTATCTTCAATCAGCAGTTCCACCAAAATGGAATCAACAAATGAGCTGTTCCAGGTTACGTATTGATTATTCGGATTATTAACAAACCAGATCTCATTTCCGTTTGGAGCAGTAATCGTAAGCGTAGGAACATTAATTGTAAAACCACCATTGCTGCTATCCGTAACTGAAAGGTTTGATTTTTTAGTGATCCGCACTTTAGCAGAAGTTGTTGTTACAGAAGGAACAGTCCAGTTCAGGAATCCGCGTGCACCCGGAGTGGTATCCGAAATAAGTGTCCATGCTCCGGCAGGTGCAGTTTTGTATTCTACAACGGCAGTATCTACATTTTGAGAAGTCCATGTAATTCTAAGGTTGTTTCCTGCCAGTGTTGCTTCTCCTCCGTTCGGAGCGGTTACGTTAATTACCTCAGCTGTAGGATCAAGCACATACGTCATGTTGCTGAAGTTAATGCGGTTTACCCAACTTGGATTATCAATGAACGGATTACGATTTTTCTGTGTGGTTGAAATGTATTCGTTGCGAGCAATCTCAATAGCACTTGGTGGGTCTTGCTGATGCCATGTTAAAAGAATAGCAATGTCTTGTGATGTTGGTAATCTCCATTGCACACCATTGATGCCATTATATCTTACCAGCATATAAAATAATGCCCGGGCTAAATCTCCTTTTTGATCATCCTTCGGTTCGTATACCGTTTTACCTCCCGCATCTGTTCCCAGTTTTCCGAATCCTGTTGGAGCAGTATAGGTAGCATTTACCACCATTCCGAAAGGATTGTTGCTGCGTTTGGCGTTTGCGTTTAGCTGGTGAGTAGGAAACAGGTGGTGCAAATCATTGTACTCCGAAACTTCTTTACCACCTACGGTTGGCCAGCTTCCGCCAGTGTTGGTAGGCATCCAGCTTTGTGCAAAGGTGTGTTCGCGTGTAAGGGTTGCGGGATTTCCACCGGTACCGGTCCACCATAAAAACGGATCTTCATATACATACTCTTCTCCACTGTATACGCAGGTTACCACTTTTTTACCGCCTGTTGTATCGCGTGCCAGGTAGTTGTTTACCACCACCGATGCATAGCTGCTGTAAAACACCGTATCCACCATCCTGATCTTAGCATTCAGGTCAGCAATAAAGGTGTTTACCAACGGGTTCACACCCGCATAATAATTACCCGGCTGCCCACCCGGAGTTGTTGTTGTAGCCGTTGCCGGAGTTGTTGTTTTATAGTTTTCATACCCGGCAGGTCCATTGAAGGCAAAAGCCGCAAAGGTATAATTGGCATTGGCCAGGATATAATTCGGGCGGAACGAAGCGGTATCGTCACCGATATAAGCAACCTGTGCACCACCAACGTAATCACCACGTTTGTATGATACTCCGTCAACCGGTACTTCTGTTAAGGTTGTGGCAGGCTTACGCAGAATAATATATTTTTCGGATACCGTAGCAGCGGTTTTGGAAACAGTAAAAGCATGGGTGCGCACATTGCTGATGCCAAGCGTTGCAACCTGTGCTGCAGGCTCGGTAGCCAGCGTTCCGCCAATGGCATACAGGTTAATTGTAAACGGACTGTTTGCTGCATCCGTGGTGTATATTTTCAACGTTGCAAAACGGGAGCCCGGGGCACCTGCTGTAAAACTCAGGTTAAAGCTATCTTTTTGGCCGCCAAATGAGGTGATACTGTCGAATGCACCAATGCTGAAATCCGATGAATGTGTGCCCGAAAGAACAATACTGTCGGTTTTAAGATCGATAGCTGTTCCGTTGTTTTGGATGGTAAATAGGGTATTGGCAGTGTTGCCTGATACAAATGTATTACCGCTTACAAGCGTTGTGTTGTTTTGTTTTACCGACAACAATACGGGAGGCAATGGAGCGGCTTTCAGCACAACACTATCAAGGGCCACGTTGCTGCCCGCTTCTTTGGTTGTATAAAAAAAGCGAATGTATCGCGAGGTTGCAGCCGGAGTATTCACAAAACGCGACATGGTTGAGGTTAGGGGGTTGGCGGTTGTAAATGCCCTTAAATCTGTCCACGCAGTTCCATCAACCGATTCCTGTACCGAGAATATTCCCGTAAATGCAGGAGCAGGAGAAATCCCCGACCCTTTTAACCAGTAACTTACTTCGCCCGGGTTTCCGGCAAACCAAATGGTGAGGAACTCTCCTGTGGCATCAAGCCTGCAGGCGGTATTATCTCCTCCTACCGAAAAACCGGCACCCGAATAGGTGAGGTTTCCGTTGGTTCCCAATCCGGTAATCCAGCCTGTTGGTGGAGTGGAGATACCCGGAGTTGAAAAATTCCAGAGTGTTGGCAGGGTTGTTTGGGCCACTACAAAAAGCGGCAGGGCAAATGCAAGTAAAACTAGTTTTTTCATTTACTGGAGTTATTAACCCTGCAAGGTTAACCTAATAAAGCGTCAAAACCTTAAAAATGAGGTAAAATTGACCTTAAATTTTTGTAAGCATTTCGCACGGTTTAATGGCAAATAATCTGCATTTTTGCCACTCCAAATCCATTCAACCGTGACCGAACAAGTAAGCCAAAAACACATTGCTACGCTGGAACAAGCGCAACAACTGGGACTTCGTCCTGAAGAGTTTGACAAAATTAAAGAGATTTTAGGCCGTACCCCCAACTTTACCGAACTGAGCATTTACTCGGTAATGTGGAGCGAGCACTGCTCTTACAAAAACTCCATCGTGTGGCTGAAAACATTACCTAAGGAAGGCGAAAAGATGTTGGCCAAAGCAGGAGAAGAAAATGCGGGACTGATCGACATAGGTGACGGATTGGCTTGTGCCTTTAAAATTGAATCACACAACCACCCCAGCGCATTGGAACCATACCAGGGTGCGGCAACGGGTGTGGGCGGAATTAACCGCGATATTTTTTCGATGGGAGCACGCCCTATTGCACAATTGAACTCATTACGTTTTGGAAACATTAACCACGAACGCACCAAATGGCTGGTGAAAGGTGTGGTGAAAGGAATCGGAGATTATGGAAATGCATTCGGTATCCCAACCGTAGGTGGCGAAGTATATTTTGACGACTGCTACCAGATTAATCCGTTGGTAAACGCCATGAGCGTGGGTATTGCTAAAGTAGGTAAAACCGTTTCGGCCATTGCCGAGGGTATCGGAAACCCGGTGTATATTTATGGTTCATCAACCGGAAAAGATGGTATTCATGGGGCAGCGTTTGCGTCTAAAGATATTACTGCCGAGTCCGCTAAAGATTTACCATCAGTACAGGTGGGTGATCCTTTCTGGGAAAAACTGATTTTGGAAGCTACTATGGAATTGCTGGAAACAGACGGAGTGGTAGGGATGCAGGATATGGGGGCAGCGGGAATTACCTGCTCTACCAGCGAGATGAGTGCCAAGAGTGGAACAGGTATGAAAGTGTGGTTGGATAAAGTTCCCATGCGTCAGCCGGATATGAAAGATTGGGAAATCCTGCTTTCGGAATCACAGGAGCGTATGTTGGTGGTGGTGCATAAGGGCTTTGAAAAAGAGTTTGAAAAAATATTTGAGAAGTGGGATCTTACTTACGCACAAATTGGTGAAGTAACCGATACCGGCCGTGTGCAATACTACATGCACAACGAACTGGTAGCCGATATCCCGGGCGAAAGCTTAGTGTTGGGCGGTGGCGCTCCGGTATATCACAGGGAGTATACAGAACCAACATATTTAGCGGAAATTGCAAAGTTCAATATCGATACAATCCCAGATATCGACATCAATCAATCCGATATAACCCATCCGCAATCCGCAATCCGAGTGGCTCGTGCCATGGCATCACATCCAAATATTTGCTCACGCAAATGGGTATTTAATCAATACGATTCAATGGTGGGAACCATTAACCAAACAACCAATGCACCACGCGATGCGGCTGTTGTAAAGGTTAAAGGAACCAATAAATCCATTGCCATGAGTGTTGATTGCAACTCCCGTTATATTTATGCCGATCCTTATAGAGGCGCCATGATTGCCGTGAGTGAGGCGGCACGTAATATTACCTGTTCGGGTGGAGACCCCGCTGCAGTAACCAACTGTTTGAATTTTGGTAACCCATACAACACAGAAGTATACTGGCAGTTTGTAAACGCGATTAAAGGAATGGGTGAAGCCTGCATAAAGTTTGATACCCCTGTAACCGGTGGTAATGTAAGTTTTTACAACCAGAGCAGCGATAATGATGCAGTATTCCCAACTCCAACCATTGGTATGGTAGGATTGGTAGATGGCAGTAAACCACACATGACCCTCGACTTTAAACAAGCAGGTGATGTGATTTACCTGATTGGACAATCATATAACGATATCGGATCATCGCAATATTTGGTATCGCAACACAATGTACAATTCTCTCCGGTTCCATTTTTTGAACTTGATGAAGAATACACTATACACCAGGCCGTGAAAAAAGTAATTGCCGGCAACCTTGTTCAATCAGCACATGATTGCAGTGAAGGAGGATTGTTCATTGCGCTATTAGAATCGGCAATGCACCGCGATTTAGGCTTCTCTGTAAACGGTCCGCATCCTGCAGTGCGCAAGGATGCATATTTGTTTGGAGAAGCACAAAGCCGTGTGGTTGTGTCGGTAAAAGCGTCTGATGTTGCAGCGTTTGAAGCAGCAATAAAAGAGGCTAACAGCCGATTTGAGAAGCTGGGAACGGTAACAACCGGAAACATCAGTGTAGCCGATGTAAAGTTTGGAGAAGTGGATGAATACAAAGAATTATTCAACAACTCGCTGGCTAATTATTTAGCATAAGCAAAACAGGTTATAAAAAAGAAAACACCGTTTCACGAAAGTGGGACGGTGTTTTTTTATAGGAAGATTTGAAACCTAGTTGATAATCACTTTATGAACAGCAGTAGTGTTGTTGTGAAAACGGATATTCAGAAAATAGATACCCGGATTCAGGCGGGGGCGCCATACCAGTTCTTCCTGCTGTGCTACATCCAATGTGTTTAATACCTGTCCCAAAGCATTCATTACAGTAATGCCACTCATGGAAGCGCTGCTCCGGATGGTCAGATCGTCTCCACTTGAGGGGTTGGGAAACACACTGATGGTTTCGGTTGCAGGACGTAACGGAGCAATACCTGACGATAACCCATTTACATACAACCCATCACTGGTAGCTAAATATAAGATGCTGTTGTGCTCAATGATATCATATGCATATACATCGGGAACATACGTACCGGAGGCAACCCAAGGTGTTTCAACGGGTTCTTGCTTGTTGCGTTTATGTGTCCAGAAACCATTGGGAACCGTATTCGTAATCAGGTAACAATCGGATTCGGCCGCGTATATTAACCGGTCGATACCCCTGCGTGTACCTGCTGTATCATGCTGCCAGCTGGCACCATCATTATCACTTCTAAAAACCCGGTTACCACCCACGGCAAACAACAGGTTTTGTGTGCTGATGAGTTTATTGATAACCAAACCGGGGGCGATGGTGGTATAAAACTCAGCCGCCCATTGTTGGGTAGTAAAGTTATACCGGCTGTAATCACCATTGGCACCACCGGCCGCCAATAGCGAATGTGGAGTGGAGGCAAGCGCATCTACATTATAGGCATGAATGGAGTTGTTAAAAGGCAGCCAGTTATTGTCATTAGGCTGGTATACAAATACACCATCACCCAGCGAGGATGCGTAAATGTGTCCGGCATGTTTTTGAAAAGAACAAACATCCCGAAGTCCGGTACCCGTTTGTGTCCATTTTTCGCCCATTCCCAAACCAACAAAAATACCATGGTCAGCGGTTCCGACAAAAATCAGACTATCAATGATCTTCATGGAGTTGATTACAATATTGTTGGGACTTACCGTTAATGCATTCCACTTATTGCCCCCATTGTTGCTGGCATAAATGAGGTTGGTATTGGTTGCTACAAAAAGGGTGTTTCCATGATTGCCCAGCGCTACTACCTGCCCCGAGGGCAAGCTGCCTAAACGTGACCATTGGGCATAGGCGGGACGAAGGCTGAACAATACCCATAAAAGGGTAAGACAAAAAGAAGGTAAGAAGTGGTGTTTCATGTGTGTTGTGAATTAAATAGACGAATGCTAAAAACAGTATTGCCCGATTGACAATAGCTCAGAGCTAAACGCTGCACAACACAGCAGGATTAAGAAAAAATAAGGTTTTACAGAACACCGAAACAGCGCCTTAAATCTGCGGAATCAGCGAGTAACTATTTTCTGTAGACTATCCGCTGTCGCGAGAAACCATCTTCTGCAGATTATGGAGGTCTTATTTCTGTTTGATATAAATATGCCGGATGTTGCCTACACCGGTATCTCGCTCATCAATTTTAAGTTTGTGAATGCTTTTGATTAAGGGCAACAGTTTCGGGAAACCATAATTGCGCGCATCAAAATCGGGTTTCTTTTTTAGGATATGATTCCCAAGATTCCCCAGGAATGTCCATCCGTTTTCATCTGCCAAATCATTTACACTTTCAATGATGAGTTTAACAGTTCCAAGATCCAACTTGTTCAGCGGCTCTTTTTTGGCTTTGGGTTTAGTGGTTGCAGGAGTATCTGTTTCCACTTTTTCCCTCTTCAGGATTTCGAGGTAGATGAATTTGTTACAGGCCGAAATAAAAGGCTGCGGTGTTTTCTTCTCACCAAATCCAATCACCGTCATTCCTGCTTCGCGCAGGCGGGTTGCCAGCCGCGTAAAATCACTGTCGCTTGATACAATGCAAAAACCATCCACCTTGCCCGAATACAAAATATCCATTGCATCAATAATCAGAGCGCTGTCGCTGGAGTTTTTACCTGAGGTATAACTGTACTGCTGAATGGGTGTAATGGCATTTTCTAGTAACACATTTTTCCATCCGGTAAGTGTGGGCCGTGTCCAATCCGCATAAATGCGCTTAATGGTAGGTACACCGTTTTTGGTTATTTCCTCCAGCATCTCTTTTACGTTTGCATAAGGAACATTATCGGCATCAATTAATACCGCAAGTTTTTCGTCTTTCATTTGTAAGAAAATATGGAGGAAGGTAATATAAATAAAATAATGCTGCGAGGGCTAAAAACCCAACATGTAACTAATTGATTTTGTTTAGATAACAAGGCAAACAGGTTATGGTGCCGGGTATAGTTAATTATGAAACGGAGTATAATTCACTTAGGTCGTGGGTATAGTTAACCATATAGCAGCATATGGCTCACCTAGGTGGCGGGTATGGTTAACTATGTAGCGAGATATGGTTCACTTAGGTCGTGGGTATAATTAACCACATAGGAGCATATGGCTCACCTAGGTGGCGGGTATGGTTAACTATTTAGCGAGATATGGTTCACTTAGGTCGTGGGTATAGTTAACCACATAGGAGCATATGGCTCACCTAGGTGGCGGGTATGGTTAACTATGTAGCGAGATATGGTTCACTTAGGTGGCGGGTATAGTTAACCATATAGCAGCATATGGCTCACCTAGGTCACGGGTATAATTAATTGTATAGTGGGGTATAATGGGTTTATTTAGGAACAGATAGCGTTTTCTGCTTCCGATTATTATTATGCTGACCTCTTACAAGCACGAGGTCATCAAAAGACACGTAGAACTCTTGGCTTCTTTTCTGTAAACAATTTCCAAGCATAATCGTGTTAGCAGATTGTTTTAAAGAAAAGGAGCAGGAATAGGAATACCAAATTTTCCCCCCAACAAGTTTTGTCTTTATCTTTTTGTCCCTCTTAAAGAAGACTAAGTTCCCGGGATGATGGGACACCAATTCCTTTAAAGCAAACTCATCAATAGCCAGAGAGTCCTCTGTATATAGAAAAAACAAACACATGTTTGATAGGATCTTCTTGTTGTCAATCCAGATTTGGAAGAAACAACTATCTCCGGAAGATATAACCTCAGTAAGTGTTGTGTGAATATATTCAAAAGGTGGCGCAAGCGTAAGCCCAAGATAATTAGACGAATTAGATTGATTCCGGTAGAAGTCCACCGTGTTTATGGCGCTCCAGCTGCTTATATTTTTTATGGAAGTAGAGGTCGTTGTTTCAAACAAGGGTGTTGTGTTTTCAAAGTCTCCGTTGGGCAAAAGCTGCTGGCCGAATGCAACAGAAAAAGGCAGAACAATGCCGAATAGGAATAAGATTGTTCTGCCTTTTATCATGAATATAGGTGTTGGCTTTTATTCAAAAATTAACTGCCCCGTTTTAGTTATAACCTCACGATTTGATAAGGATAACAGTATTTATTTGACCCTTCTAATCGGTGTTATTGTTTCCCGGTTGTTAAGTTGTCCGCTTGCCTCGTAATAAGACCACGGCCCAATTCTGAACTGATTGTCCGGTGTCTTTTTCTGTTCCAACGAGCCCTCTTTAAGCCCGGTAATGAGTGTGCCCGTAGACGCTAATTTCCCATTTTCATAAAAGTTCAATTCGGTCCAAAATTCTGTTCCCGGCAGTACCTTCCCCTTAAGATATTGATGCAATGCCAATATGGAATCAGATGCTTGTTTGCTTAGTTCAACTCTAACCTTTTCAGCAATCCATAAACCGTTGTATCGTTGCTTAGGATTAGGCATCGTCCTAAAATAAAAAATCCAACCGCTCTTAAGTGAGTTTTTATCAGGTGGTCTAACCGATCCACTATCTGTAAAATAAGCGACCTGTTTAAACTTTAATCCGGGGATCTGTATTTCTTCATATGTTCTGGTATGTTCTTTATTTCTCCACTCGTAATAAGTATAACCCAATGGATTGCTTGTCTTTTTCGCAATCATTTTCTTTGACGAATCAAGTATGATTCTGTCGGGCATGGTCTCGGGATTACAAAAAATACAATCCCCTTTTTTAAACGCCATCTTCTCCTGGATGATATAGAATCCATTCACGAAAACGGGGTTTGTTTGCTGACCGAATGCAACCAGTGTGGTTGTTAATACAACCAATAAAATTAGTCTGCGTTTTACCATTTTAGGATGCTTGATGTTAAACCGACAAATCGATTGTCAGTTATGATAAGGTAGAGTCAGACTATAGCGCGCCCAACTTCTGCATATCATGCAACTCTTTGTAGAGTCCGTTTTGTTGCAATAATTCCTGATGTGTTCCTTGTTGTACAATTTGTCCTTTATCCAATACCACAATTAAATCGGCACTGATAATAGTGCTTAGGCGGTGTGCAATTACAACAGTGGTGCGACCCTTCATTACGTTCGATAACGCATCCTGAACCAACCTTTCGGAGGTTGTATCCAATGCCGAGGTGGCCTCATCCAAAATCAATATCTCCGGGTTTTTATTCACCGCACGGGCAATGCTGATCCGTTGTTTTTGTCCGCCACTCAGTTTGTTTCCCCTGTCGCCAATATTGGTTTGGAAACCATTGTCGGTTTCCTTTACAAAATCATAAGCGTTGGCTACACGTGCTGAATTCTCAACTCCTTCAGCCGATGCATTTACTTGCCCGAAAGCAATATTGTTGAAGATAGAATCATTGAATAAAATAGACTCTTGGGATACCATCCCCATTTGCTGACGCAGATCCAGGATCTTGTATTCGCGGATATCTATTCCGTCAATTTGTACGCTTCCTTCGGTTGGGTCGTAGAAACGTGGAATAAGGTCTGTAAGTGTTGATTTTCCAGCGCCCGAAGGACCAACCAGCGCAACTGTTTTACCCTTTTCAATTTTGAGGTTGATGTTTTTTAATACCGGTTCATCGCGGTAGGAGAAACTTACATTTTTAAACTCGATGGTATGATTGAAAGACAGAAGTGGTTTGGCGTTGGCCACCTCTACAATTTTTTCTTCGCTGTGCAACACCTCTTCAATACGTTCCAGGGAAATTAATCCCTTTTGCATCCGTCCGTAGGCTGTTGAGAAGGCTTTTGCCGGATCAATAAGCTGAGTGAACAATGCAATGAATCCAATAAAGACATCTGCGGTAAGATCTCCTTCTTTGTTAAGCACCATCCGTCCACCAAACCATAATACAAAAGCTAATATCGACACGGTTAAGGTTTCAGAAATGGGAGAAGCAGCATCCAGTAAACGATTTCCTTTGATGTAAACGTTGGTAAACTGACTATTTTGTTGCCTGAAACGCCTGTTTAAAAAATCTTGGGCGTTGAACGCTTTTATAATTCTTACGCCCATGAGTGTTTCTTCAAACATTGACACAAGAGAGTCAAGGTTACTCTGACCACGCCTGGCCTGCTTTTTCAGATTACGGGTAACCCTGCCTAAAAACAATACAATGATGGGTAAGCACAGAAACACAATCAAAGTGAGCATTGGACTAATCCAGATCAGCATGGAAAGAGAGATAATAACAGTAAGCGGTTCTTTAAACAACGCTTCCAATGAACCCATGATAGAATATTCGAGTTCCTGTGCATCACTGCTCATACGGGTAATCAGATCTCCTTTGCGTTCGGAAGAAAAATAGGAAAGAGGTAGGATCAATACATGCTTATAGAGACTGTTTCTTAGGTCGCGTACAATCCAGTTGCGCAGGGGTACCATAAAAAACAATGCCATGTACCGGCATACATTTTTAAGCAGGATCATCACAACCACAAGTATACTTACAAAAAGCAGCCCAGATTCTTTGCCGTTATTGACAATAATTTGAGAGATATAATAATTGAAACTCCCATAAAGGGAAGTGAAATTCATAGAGAGAACCGGCTTTGTAACAACCAGCGAATTGGGGTTAAAAAGAATATTCAGGAAGGGCATCAGCAATGAAATGGAAAACAAACCGAAAACGATAGAAAGAAGATTGAACAACACGTTTAAAAAAGCATAGGCTTTGTAGGGTGCTACGTAACTGATGAGTTTAAAAAATCCTTTCATTTTCGATTAGGCCTGAGTAAGGTGCTGCCGACAAATATCTAAAAATAATCTAAACCATTTACAGATATTTGCGGCATGAGTATAAGACAGGAAAAATTCGGCAAGGTAATTCAAAAGGAATTAGCCGACATCTTTCAGCAAAACCGTTCGGAAATGTTCAACAATGCATTCATTACCATCAGCAAAGTTGAGGTTTCACCCGATTTGGGTTTTGCCAAGGTTTTTGTGAGCCTGCTTAACAGCAAGAACAACGATGAGATGATGAGTGTGCTGGAGTTTCAGAAAAAAGCAATTCGCCATGAACTGGCACTCAAGATAAGAAAACAGGTACGTGTAATCCCAGAACTGGTGTTTATCTTAGATGATAGTCTGGATTACGTATTCCACATGGAGAAGGTGTTTCAGGAAATCAAGAAGAAAGATAAACCGGCCGAAGATTAAACGGGGCATTTGTTAAATACACACACATTCTATATGTTTACCCAAACAAGCAACCAACACCTTGAATAGTTTTTGGGATTTATTTAAACCGGAAGAACTCATCAGATATGGCGGATTAGCCTTAATCCTGATTATTGTATTGATAGAGAACGGGGTGTTTTTCGGGTTCTTTTTGCCCGGTGATTCATTACTGTTTACAGCTGGACTTTTGTGCTTTCTGGATGTGCTGGATGTTGACCTGGCCGTGTTGCTTGCCGGCATATCGGCAGCCTCCCTGCTAGGGTATTACATCGGATATTATTTCGGATATAAAACGGGACAGGCATTATACACCAGGCCCGACACCTTGTTTTTTAAGAAACAGTACATTTATACAGCCGAAGATTTTTACAAAAAGTATGGTGGGGTTGCATTGATTATGGGCCGATTTTTACCAATTGTGCGCACGTTTGCACCTATCCTTGCCGGTGTTGTAAAGGTTGACCCGAAGGTGTTTTTTGTATACAATATTCTGGGTGCTTTGTTGTGGCCGGGTGTTGTGGTTACGGCAGGTTATTATGTGGGGAGCGTATTTCCCAATGCACTCAATTACCTCAACTATATTGTGATTGCATTTATTGTGGTTACGGCCATTCCGGTATACAACAATATACGGTCGCAGGCTAAAAAGAGAAAAGAGGAAACTAACGAATAAGCTGTTTTGCCTTATAAGAAGGGTAAACAGAGGTAATCAACCCCAGAAACAGTACGGTAACGAATACCACTAAAACATCATCCCATCGCACTTCAACAGGGTATGCATTGAATAAAAAGGAAGCCGACTGATCCAATCGGATAAACCCATATTCGCTTTGAAAGTAACAAAGCGTAATACCCACAAGCAGACCGATTCCCGCACCCGTAAAGGCCATGATTAATCCCTGCCAGGTAAACACAAAACGGGCCTGGTTACCGGTTAATCCCAATGCCCCCAGTAATACTATATCACGCTCTTTTTCGATTACCAGGATATACAACGAACCGACAGTGTTTCCGGCTGCAATAAGGAGGATAAAAAACAGGATAAAATAACTGATGAGCTTTTCCGACTTCATCACCTTATAAAAAGCCTCGCGCTGCTCAAACCTGTTTTTAACCTTAAAGGCCGATCCGCAGAGCTCCTGAAGCTCTTGCTGCACCCTGTCCTTATCAATATTAGGGGCAAGTTTGAGCTCGATTGATGAATATTCACCTGAACGATTTAAGAGCTCATGTAAAAATTCGATAGGCACTATTACATATTTATTATCTACCTCCTCCTGTACGCTAAAAATTCCCACGGGTAAAATTGTTCTCCGCGAAAACGCGCTCGAAGGATTCATTACATCCACCTCTTCCCGGCTGGGCACATATATCTGCAGCCCTTCAAATACATCGTTCGGATCAATGGATAGCTGATACCCCACACCCTGGCCAACCACTGCATATGCGGTGTCTCCGGCACCTAAGTCAAGTGCACCTGCAACCATGCAGCTATCCATTCCGGTAAGTGCTACAAAGTTATCGTCAACGCCTTTAACCGTTGCAAGGTTTTGTCGTTCTCCGTATTTGAGGAGTACATTTTCTTCCAACACAAAAGAGACCTTTTCAACACCGCGGATTGCTTTGATTCTTGGAATATTTAGTGCTGTGTCATGAAACGTTTTTCCTTGTGATGCCGAAATCTGCATATCTGCATCAAAGTTGGTATACATACCCATGAAGAGGCCTTCGAAACCGTTGAATACGGAAAGCACCACAATGAGCGCTGCTGCTCCCACAATGTAGCCAAGCAATGAAATCCCCGAAAGAACAGATATAAGATTGAACGCCCCTCCACCCTTGCGTGAGAAAAAATAACGTTTGGCTATATTGAAGGGAAGATTCATGGTTGATCGGGGACTGGTTAATAAAGTAATCAGTTGATAAAGTTAATAAAGTATCCGGCCAAATAAGTGCTTATTCTAAACAGGATCTTCCTGACCAATATCAATCAACCACATCAACTCATCTTCCTACTTCCATGCTTTAACGATAAGACCTGTTCCGGTTTTATGTGTGGTATAGGTATCTATCCAGTTTAAGATGTAGGCAAATGGATAAGTAATGATGTAATAGAATGGAAGAATAATAAAAAACAACTTGGTGGTATTTAACATGCTCATCGGGTATTTCATGGAAAGTTTCCATGCAATTTTACCCGGTGCTCCGTATGAATATAAAATTTCCGACTTGTTGAATCCTGCCTTTTGTAATTTTTCGCGCATCTCTTCAACAGGATACCCGTCACGCACATGCTCGCCTATAAACGACTCTCCATGCTCATCAGCATTACTTCCACCCTGATCGCTCGGTGTTGAAATAAGTAACATGGCACCGGTTTTCATGCTTTGATGAAAATGTGTAAACACATCAACGTCTTCCAAAATATGTTCCATTACATCCACGCACAACACTAAATCATAAGCATCGGTAGCGTGTGGTTGGGTGAGGTCACCCACGCTGAATGTTACATTATTGATACCACATTTGGCAAAAAAATCATTACAATCCGCAATCTGGTCTTCTTTTACATCCACTGCAGTTATGGTGCAGTTTTTATTCTTGTTTGCAATGTAAAACGAGTATTGTCCGAATCCGGAACCGGCATCCAACATCTGAAAAGAACTGTGAAATTGGGGCCATGCTCTTAACTCACGGTGTATATGCCAAGTGCGCAACAGCAATAAATCAAGCAGCTTGTAAAACAATTTGCGCAAAAAGAGTGATGTATTAAAAACAGTTCCTAAGTCTTTCTTTATCGGATCGTATTCCATGGGTTGGGTATTCAGTTAAAAGGTCGCAAAATAAAAAAAGACACGTACAAATCGGGTGTTTTTTTACCCAAAGCACATATATGACATATAACAATGTTAATCAGCCTATTAGGCTAGAACGCCAGAAAAGTGAACGCATTACCCATCACATACCCAACAGCCTGGTATGGTTATTCTATCTTTATGGTTACTTGTTCTTTAAAAAACACGTTGGTAGATTTCCAAAAACAATGCCCGCAAAAACACCCGAAAATTCTGATAAATGTTTTACCTGTCAAATCACTTAAGGGAAATATTTTATTGTCTTAGTATAATAAAATTGTTTATTTGCTTTATATTTATACCAGTAATATATATATGAAATTGAAAATTAGGACATTTCTTTTAGCAATAATATTCCTTGCAGCCGGCAGAAGTTATGCCCAAAAAACAGAGATTGGGATTTTACTTGGTGGGTCTTATTATTATGGTGATATCATTAATACAACGTACATTCAATCACAAGCCATTCATCAGGCGGGAGGATTGTTTTTGCGCAAACACCTAAATAAAAAGTTCTGCCTCCGTGTCAATTTAATGTATGCCCGTTTAGGCGCGGCCGATTCTAATCTCATTGATAACACCGAAAATATTTTTCAGCGGAAACGGAATTTAGCCTTTTTCGCAGATGTCTTTGAAGTTTCGGGAGTAATCGAGTATAACCTTATTCCGGATCATAACAGGGGCAGAAGAATTAAAAACAGGTTTATTCCTTACATATATGGAGGTTTGGGGTTATTCTATTTTGAGCCTAAAGCCATTCATCCAATAACCGGAAATGCTATTGCATTAAGGCCGTTAAAGCTTGACGGCTCATCATACTCTCCGGTAGCTTTGGCTGTTCCATTGGGAATTGGCTTCAGATATTATCTTACCAAAAACTGGCAGCTTGGCTTGGACCTAGGTATGCGTCTAACTTCCACCTCACATCTTGATGATATTACCGGTGACTCCCGGTATCCGGATCCAACAACATTGGCTTCTGAAGATGCAGTAATTATGTCGGACAGAAGTGACGGGCGTCTTTTCCCTCCGGGTGAGAATCGCGGAAAAATCCGCTTCATTACCGATGTCTATTTTATTGGCGGTGTCACCCTTACATATAGATTATGGCCTAATGGTGCCGGAGGAGGATTCCGCGGTGCTGCTGTTCGTTGTCCTCGCTTTTATTAATCCTTAACAAAAGATAGATTCACTATAACCATAAAATCCCATGGCAAACTATTGTCATGGGATTTTTTGTGCGTACCCTTTTTTCTTACCTGAGTTCATTCGGCATGGCATGAAACCTCCTCTATTATTGTATGGATTGTTCCGCTAATAAAATTGATGCTCCATTCAACCGGGTCATATGCATTACAACAATTATTATAGAACAACACCAAACACCACACGTTCTATTCGTTAAAGAAACAGCGCCTTAGAGCTGAAGGTAATAATCAGGACACGCTGCAGTAAACGCGTTATTAAACAGAGAATCATTTTCTCTTAAAAATGCACTTAGCCCCCCAAAGGACAATCAATTCATTTTCAAAGAACTATAAAACAGGCAAGTAATTGTGTATAGTTTACTCATCAATAAAATACAATGCTGGCAAATTATATTTGCCTGTGGGCCAAGATAAAATGAAAATGGCATGTAACAGCTTAACCAAATGACTGAAGATTTTAGTAATTTTATTTTGTCTAAAAAACTTAAACACAAAAAAACAAATTCTATGAAACAATCAATTTTAAAAATCTCTGCGGTTGTATTACTTGCACTGGGTGCCGGAATCAACGCAAATGCACAAATTTCAGTGGGCGTAACGGGTGGTGTTGGAATCCCAATGGGCGACATGGGTGATGATGCTAAAGGCGGAATCAAAACAGGATTCGGAGGTGAATTGCAAGGACGTTATCATTTAAACGACAACATGGCTGTGGGATTAAGTTTAGGGTATTACAGCTGGGGTACTGTAGAAATTCCAGGCTTCACTACCTCCTTTACAACAATGCCGATTATGGGAGGCTTTGACTATTATTTTTCAACTGATGATTTTAAACCATTTGCCGGAATTGAATTAGGTTACACTACCTGGAGTTCAGAGGTAAGCGGTGAAATTTTCGGTATTCCATTTGAGGCATCTAGCAGCGGTGGTGGATTGGCTTTGGCCCCGGTTATTGGTGCTTCTTACGCAATAAATGATCAGCTTGATGTATTTGGTAGAGCAAAATACTTTTATGGAATGACAGAAGATACAGGTACTGGTGCACCTAACCTTACCTACATCGGAATCAATGCCGGTGTATCTATGAAGTTTTAATATATAACCGTTACTTTTTTGAAAAGCCGTCTCACAAGGACGGCTTTTCTTTTGCAGGCCCGTTTTGTTTCTGAAAAAGTTCTGCTAAAATCTGTTTGGCTGCAACGGTTGCTAACTCATGTTTTGCGGAGATTAGAAATACTTGTCCCAATTTTAAATTCTGAATATAAGTAATCATTCTTTTGGGTGGTGTTATCGTGTCTTCTCCACCGGCAATAAGTATGGTGCGGATCTTATGTTCATTGAGCAGTCGCGCAAAAGAATCAAAGTTCGTGGTAAGTTTCCGTTGCGCAAACCAGGTCTTAAATACCTTTTCCAAGCGGTCGGGTTTACCGATAAATTTGGAGGTGAAAATATACACGGAACGGTTAAGCACACCTGCTTTATTCAGGCGTTTTACCCAATTCATGAGCGATTGGTTGTTGCGCACAAAATACCTGAAGGTCCATAATCCAATAGGGTTATTGGTAGTAAAGTTTAAAAAACGATTGAAGGCAAATGTGGGTGGCGATAACAAAATGAAGTAGTTAATGTGGGAGGGAAAACTCCTTACCAATGCCCTGGCCATGCGTGCACCCATGCTGAATGAACATACCGAAAAGCGGGAAGCTTCAATGTGCTCCTGCCGCTTGATGCCCATCACGATCATTTTCATATCATATTCGGTGAAGTCTTCCGATTCGCGCCATTCCGATTGTCCATGCCAGAAAAAGTCGATGGCAATAATGGTAAATTGTTCGGAGAGCACATCTTCAAAATAAAGAAACTCAGCTGATGTTTGATTATAGCCATGAAAAGCCACCAGTATTTCAGTCCCCTGTCCGAAGCGATGGTACGAAACGGGAGAGTTTTTATAATGAAACAAACGGGCGGCATTCATGCCTTAAAGATAACGAAATATTGTCACACCATCCAGATAGCTATCTGGATATCGAGGTGCTAATATGTTTGCTAGAAATTCTTTTGACGCTTGTGGGGCTTCGAGTAACTCAGCCTGACAGGTTTTAAAGCTGCAGGTTTAACTTTTCGCAGGTCTTTTCAGAGGCCATTTGCTCGGCCTTTTTCTTCGACAGGTGCTCAGCCGCACCATATTCTTCGCCATCAATTTTTACGCGAACTTTGTAAATTTTTTGCTTGCGGGTTATTTCTTCATCACTTTCAAAGTCGATCACTTTATTATTCTTCTGCACCCACTCTATGAGTTTGCCTTTAAAGTTTTTCTCGGTAAACTCGAGCTTGTCTACATCAATATGGGTTAGCAGCTTTTTCTTGATAAATGCCTGAGCACCAAAAAAACCTTTGTCAAGGAATATGGCACCGATAAACGCTTCGAGTGCATTTCCGAAAATACTCCCCTTGATGTTTTGTCCTACAGCACGTTTATCGTATGCTACAATTTCGTTTAAGCCAATTTTTAGGGCAAGGTCGTTCAAACTCTCGCGACTCACAATTTTGGAGCGCATTTCGGTTAAAAACCCCTCATCTTTAAACGGGAATCGTTTAAAAAGCATATTGGCAATGACGGTGTTCAAAACGGAATCGCCCAAATATTCAAGGCGTTCATTGCTGTTACGGGAGCCGTTGTGGTGTATAGTACTCGACATGGAATGGTGGCGCAAGGCCTGAATATAACAGTCGAACATTACAGGATAAGAGCCTGCAATTTTGGCAACCTTACGGTATACAGCTTTGTGTTCGGAAAAATAGGAAAAATAAATGCCGGATAGGATGGCCCTGATCAAAGCAATTAAAATTAAAGTTTACGGAAAATCACCGTGGCATTGTGTCCGCCAAAACCAAATGTATTACTTAGCGCAGCATTGATTGTACGCGGCTGAGCAGTGTTAAAGGTAAGGTTTAAGCGGGGATCAATGTTTTCATCATCCGTAAAATGATTGATGGTAGGAGGCGCAACATTGTGCTGCATGGCCAATATAGTTGCAATAGCTTCAATTGCACCGGCACCGCCCAGCAGGTGTCCTGTCATCGATTTGGATGAGCTGATGTTTAGGTTGTATGCATGCTCTCCGAAAACGGCAGTGATTGCTTTGAGTTCAGCCACATCCCCCAGTGGGGTTGATGTTCCGTGAACATTAATGTAATCTATATCGGATGGAACCATACCGGCATCTTCCAATGCCCAATTGAGCACATTGATAACACCCAATCCTTCCGGATGAGGAGCTGTCATATGATAAGCATCTGCGCTCATGCCACACCCTGCAATTTCGCAGTATATTTTAGCCCCACGGGCTACTGCATGATCGTAATCTTCGAGGATAATTGCTCCGGAACCTTCGCCTAACACAAAACCATCACGGTCTTTATCAAAAGGACGAGAAGCTGTTTTAGGATCATCATTGCGTTCCGATAAGGCCTTCATGTTGCTGAATCCACCCATTGCAGGCTCATTCACGCAAGCTTCCGAACCACCGGTAACGATGATGTCTGCTTTTCCAAGTTTAATGTAAGTATAGGCATCAATCATCGCATTGTTGGATGATGCACATGCCGATACGGTGGTATAATTGGGTCCACCAAACCCGTATTTAATACTGATAAGACCAGAGGCAATATCAGCGATCATCTTGGTAATGAAAAATGGAGAGAAGCGGGGAGTCCCGTCACCTCTGGCATATTCTACGGATTCTTTGAAAAAGCTGGTTAACCCACCTATTCCCGAACCCCAGATGACACCTACACGAGATTTGTTGATTTTATCCAGATCAAGGCTTGAATCCTTTATTGCTTCTTCACAGGTAACCATGGCAAAATGGGTAAACCTATCCATTTTGCGGGCTTCTTTGCGATCAATAAAATCTTCAATGTTAAAGTTCTTTACCTCACAGGCAAACTTTGTTTTGAATTTGGAAGTGTCAAATTGGGTGATGGGGGCTGCCCCACTCACCCCATTCGACAAACCATTCCAGTACTCTTGAACATTGTTACCAATGGGCGTTAAAGCCCCAAGGCCTGTAACAACTACTCTTCTGGATGTCATGCAAATTTTTTTGTTTAGTGCTAAAAATTAGCCTTTTACGTTTTGCTCAATGTAAGTGATGGCTTGGCCAACAGTACCGATTTTTTCAGCTTGGTCATCCGGAATTGCGATATTGAATTCCTTTTCGAATTCCATAATCAACTCTACCGTATCCAATGAATCGGCACCTAAATCATTTGTGAAATTAGCTTCGTTGTTAATTTCACTTTCTTCAACACCAAGTTTATCCATGATGATGTTTTTTACTCTTGCTGCTACGTCAGACATTGTATTGTATTTTAGTTTTGAATGTGCAAATAAAAGATATTTTTACTCAAAACAGCAAATTTTAAATTTTACAATAATTTAAGCCTCAAAACATATAACTACCCTACTTTGCCACAGGTAAATGCAGATTTTGAAAGCAGTCGAAAACGCTATGTGTATACAGGACATGGAAATGAGGTTTGACGCTAGTAATTGCGTATTGTTGTGGGGATATTTGTATGAGCATCTATGAAGAAGGTTTTTCTCGATATCGGGTTCGATTATGATTTTTTGCTGCTGGGCATCGTTTCGCAGGAAAAAGCGCATCGGCTGGTCTGGTTTATCAATAAAGAACTCTCTATCCATTTTGTTCACGATGGAGAGTTAACAATGTATGAAGAAGAGCAACCGGCAGCGGCTTATACCAAATATATGTTTACCGATGAAATCAATCATCTCGAGTTTTTTTTGATTGAAAACAAGGATGAATCATCCTATTTAATACCTGAACTAAGACAGGTCGATTTTTTTATCATGATAAAGGGGGCATTGGATTTTCTGGATGTGAAAGCACTGATTGCAAACATGAAACCCATTCAACCCATACAACTTATTACGGAAATCGACCACCAAAAATTGAAATCAAAACAAAACTTAATATTTTAACGCGCTGTTAGTGTGCTATACATACACCTTATTACTAAAAATGAAAACAAACGGATTTAATAGAACAAAAATTGTTGCCACCATTGGGCCGGCCACTGCCAGTTATGAAATGCTTAAGGCAATTATTGAAGAGGGTGTGGATGTATGCAGGCTGAATTTTTCGCATGGCAGTTATGACGATCACCGCAAAGTGGTAGAGAATATCCGTAAGGTAAATGAAGACACCGAATCGTTTACATCCATCCTGCTTGACTTGCAGGGGCCGAAGTTGCGTGTGGGCGAAATGGAAAACGGCAAAGTAGAGTTGGTTACAGGCAGTACCATTATTGTTACTACGATAGAAATGGTAAGTACTGCAACAAGGGTATATGTTAAGTTTCCACATCTGGCAAAAGATATTAAACCGGGTGAACGCATCTTGCTGGATGATGGCAAACTGGAACTCGAAGCAATAAGTACCGATGGCGAAACTGAAATTACCTGTTTGGTGAAATACGGTGGTGCTTTGTCATCCCGCAAAGGGTTTAACTTACCCGATACAAAATTGTCAATCCCTGCCATGACAGAAAAAGACAGGGCAGATCTAGAATTCGGGTTGGAAATGAAGGTAGATTGGATTGGTTTATCGTTTGTGCGCAAAGCAGAAGACATAGCAGAACTCAAACATATTATTGATGCACATGAATGGAAGCCCAGGGTAGTGGCAAAAATCGAAAAGCCCGAAGCGATGGATAATATTGATGAAATTATTGCGGCCACGGATGCCGTAATGGTTGCTCGGGGAGATTTGGGTGTGGAAATGCCTATGGAACAGGTTCCGGTTATTCAAAAACGCATTGTTAAAAAATGTATCGAAGCAGGCAAGCCGGTAATTATTGCAACCCAAATGATGGAAAGCATGATTACCAGTCCATCGCCTACACGTGCCGAAGTAAACGATATTGCCAATGCCGTAATGGATGGTGCCGATGCTGTGATGCTCAGTGCCGAAACATCTGTTGGTGCTTATCCCATTCTGGCTGTACGCAACATGCAAAAAACAATTGCCGAAGCCGAGAAAACAAATGCTCCGTATTACAAAGGCAAGCGTCCTACCGAAGATTCACCGTCCTTTTTGAGCGATGAAATTTGTTTCACAGCTGTGCGCATTTCGGATCACCTGAAAGCACAGGCCATTGTGAGCATGACATTTTCGGGTTACACAGCGTATAAAATTTCTTCGTTCCGCCCCAAAGCGATGATCTATATTTTTACCGGAAATACACGATTAATCAATACCCTGAGCCTGGTATGGGGTGTGCGCGCATTTTTTTACAAAGGCTTCGACAGCACCGACCAAACCATGCAGGAGGTAAATGATATTTTGAAAGAAAAAGGAATGGTGAAAGCCGGAGATAGGGTGATTAACACAGCAAGCATGCCTATTAAGGAGCGCTCTAAAACCAATGCAATCAAGATTACGGAAATTGATTAAAGCCAATTCCGGATGCCGCATATCGGATTCCGGGTTGAGCTATCCTCGGTAGTTAAACGCAGTCGAAACTAGGCTTTTCCTTCCCACTCGTTGTAAAACTGAGCGAGGTATTGTTCCATGAACTCATGTCGCTGGACAGCAAGTTGCCTGCCTGTTTCGGTGTTCATAAGCTCTTTGAGTAACAACAGTTTTTCGTAAAAATGGTTGAGGGTTGGGGCTGAAGTATTTTTATACTCTTCCTTGCTCATGTTCAGGTTAGGTTTGATATCGGGGTTGTACAGTTCCCTGTTTTTAAATCCGCCATAATTAAATGCCCGGGCAATTCCGATAGCACCAATGGCATCCAGCCTGTCGGCATCTTGTGTAATATCAAGTTCAATAGTGCGCTCCGAAAGTTGTTGTTTGCCTCCTTTAAATGAAATATTCCGTATGATGTATATGACGGGATTAATGATAGAGGTGTCAAGAGCTAAGGATTGTAAAAAAGCTTGGGCCTTCTGTGGACCAATCTCCTCATCGCCCCCATTAAACTTAGAGTCGGCTATATCGTGAAGCAAGGCGCCCAGCTCAACTACCAGCATGTTTGCGTTTTCAGTTTGTGCAATGGATCGCGCGCTTTTCCAAACACGCTCAATATGAAACCAATCGTGACCACCTTCGGCATTGGCCAGTTCCTGTTTTACATACACGATGGTATGCTCAATGATTTCTGCCGGAGATAACATCAATAACTAGGCGCAGGCAATTTTGTTCACCCGGGTTAGGTGGCGTCCACCTTCAAATGGTGTGTTTAAAAAAGCTGTTACAATCTTTTTTGCGAGTTCAATATCTATGAAACGGGCAGGCAGGCATAAAACATTGGCGTTGTTATGCTGGCGGGCCAGACCCCCCAGTTCGTCATTCCAGCATAATGCAGCACGAATACCCTGATGTTTGTTGGCTGTGATGGCAACACCATTTCCGCTTCCACAAATCAGGATCCCTAGTTCCGTTTCACCTTTTTCAACCGAAATGGCTAGCGGGTGTGTATGGTCGGGGTAATCAACCGAGGCATCTGATGAAGGTCCGAAATCGGTTACAGTATGCCCTTGACCTGTGAGCATTTCAGTAATCACTTGTTTGTAAGTAAATCCGGCATGATCGCCTCCGATTGCTATTTTCATATACTGAGCGGTTTAATTATTTTTTTCCTTTTTCTACGGCCTTCGCCACAAAGATACTTAATTCATACAATCCGTAAAGCGGAACAAACATCATTACCTGGCTGGCTACATCGGGCGAAGGAGTAAGGATTCCGGATAAAATGAGGATGACCACAATTGCATACCGCCTGTTTTTGCGCATCCAGCTACTTCCTATTAGTCCTATTTTACTTAAGAAATACACTAGAATAGGCATTTCAAAAATGAGCCCTGTTGCAAATGTGAGGGTAGAAATGAAGGAAATATAAGACTCAAGGTTAATCTCATTACTAACCAACGCACTCACCTTGTATGAACCCAAAAAGTTGATGGAAAGGGGTGAAAGGAAAAAGTATCCGAAAGAAATTCCGGCAAAAAACAACAGGGAACTAAAGAACACTAATCCTTTTGCGTAGTTTTTTTCTTTGGTATTTAAAGCGGGTTTGATAAAGCGCCAGAACTCCCATAATACATAAGGAAACGCCATAATTAAGCCGGATATAAACGAAATAAACAAGTGTTGGGTGAACTGCCCCGACATGCTGATGTTGGATAATACAAATCCCATCTCCTTTACACAATAGGCATCTGTACCGGTGAGGCGGTAGGAGAAATCGCAAAGCAAACGGTATGTCCAGAAGTCCACTCTTGTAGGGCCAAACAGGATTACATCAAATAGAATATACTTGTTAACGAATGCGATTACGCCCATGGAAATAATTGCAATAGCTGAGCGAAACAAGTGTCCGCGCAATGCATCAATATGATCGAAAAAGGACATTTCCTTTTCGAGTTCAAATGGGTTTTCGTCTAACTGATCAAGTGCCATAAATTGTGGTGCGAAAATAACATTTATGCATCCGAATGAAAGCGGTAAATGTTATTTATTCAAAATGCAGATTTCGCACTTGAAAAATATGTCCGTTTTTGTTTTAATTGCTTCATTATTCTGACAAAGACATATGAAAAAAATACTTGTTGCATTTACACTTCTGTTGGCGGCATTCAGCAGCACCTGCGTTCAGGCAAAAAAACCAAAATTGGAAAAGGGCCTGTATGCCGAGATTCAAACAAGCAGAGGAAAAATTTTAATCAAACTCGAGTTTGAAAAAGCTCCGCTAACAGTTGCCAACTTTGTTGGATTAGCAGAGGGCAAAATAAAAAACAGCGCAAAGGCCGAAGGGGTTCCGTATTATGACGGGCTTAAATTTCACCGTGTTATTGCTAATTTTATGATTCAGGGTGGAGACCCGCAGGGCAATGGCACAGGTGGTCCCGGCTATTCATTCAAAGATGAGTTTGTGCCTGAGTTCCGCTTTTCGGGACCCGGCATTTTGGCAATGGCAAACTCAGGGCCTGCAACAAATGGCAGTCAGTTTTTTATAACGCATAAAGAAACGCCATGGCTTAATGACCGTCATACTATTTTTGGACATCTGATTTCAGGGCAGGACGTGGTGAATGCCGTGCAGCAAAATGAAACTATTGAAAAGATAAAAATCATCCGCAAAGGCCGCCCGGCAAAAAAATTCAAAGCCGATAAAGTATTTGAGGAACTGCGTAATAAGTAATATCTTCCTGCTCCATTAACATGCGATTTTGTATGTGTGTGCAACGAATAGTGCAGCGCGATTGACTTTACCATCAAATAAAAAGTATATGAAACGGACACTACTAGTACTGCTCGGATGTGCATTATTTGCAATCAAAGCGCACACACAAACAGCCACAAAGTTTATAGATGCAAATAACATAAGGGCTAAAATTACCAATGCAGGCCCATTGTTTTGGGATGGCGTGGATGCAGTTTTTGCTGTTCCTAAAACAGGTGCTAAGGGTACTGTATTTGCAGCCGCACCTTGGATTGGAGGTATGCACAACGGCCAACTGCACCTGATGGCCGAAACATACAGACAAAGCGGTAGAGACTTACAGCAAGGACCTGTTGCTTCAGTTTACTCTGCCAATCATTTAACCTATTGGGACCGCATCTGGAGCGTTTCCAAAAGCAATCTTGATGCGTTTAAAGCGGCCGTACAATTGGGCCAAATACCTGATGCAACAACCTACCGCGATATTTATGAATGGCCTGCAAGAGGTAATGTTATAGGAGGTGATACCTCCAGAGCATATGCTCCGTTTGTGGATGCAAACAACGACCGGATGTATGAACCGCTTGATGGAGATTATCCAGCAATTAAGGGAGATCAATGTATGTATGTGATTATGAATGATGATATCCACACACACACGGAATCGACAGGGAAACCGATGAAAATTGAAATCCACAGAATGGTATATGCTTATAATACACCGGCCGTGCTGAGCAATTCATTGTTTGTGGATTATAGTGTAATCAACAAATCGGCCGTTACCTATGATTCATTGTTATTCTCCTCATTCGTTGATTTTGATCTGGGAAATTATATTGATGATTATGTTGGAACAGATACATCACGCAACATGATCTATGCGTTTAACGGAGATGCAATTGACGATGGAGTGACAGGTTATGGTGCAATGCCACCTGCACAAGCGTGTGTGATGCTCAACCATAAACTGGCGTCAAGCATGTATTACAATAACACTTTTGCTCCGGTTACGGGTAACCCAGCAGTAGCTGCTGACTTTTACAATTTTATGCATGGTAAATGGAAAAATGGGACAGCCAAACATGCAGGTGATTCGGGCTTTGCATCGAGTGCTCCGGTAACCGTATTTTCTTATGGAGGAGATCCTTGCGGCAATACGGGCTGGTGGGAAGGATCGGCAGGAATACAACCGGGCGACAGAAGAATAATAGGAACACTGGAACCAACAACGCTTGCACCCGAACAATCTCTAAATGTAACCATGGCATTTGTATATGCGCGGGCAACAAGTGGAGATAATATCGCATCAATGTGTGCTTTGAAAGGTGCTGTAGATTCAGTTACCACTTGGTATAAAAGCGGAGGTGGAACCACAGGAATAATTGATAACAAGCCGGAACCACTTACATTCTTAATGTATCCAAACCCTGCAAAACAATTGGTAACCATTGAAGGTGCTGAATTGAAAAATGCAGCGGTTGTTGTTTATGATATTACAGGTAAACAGTTAAAAAGCATTTCAATGCAACAATCCGAAACTATTTCGGTGAGTGATTTGCAGGCAGGCCTATACTTTGTTCGTGTAACATCCGAAAAAGGCACAGCCACAAAACGATTGATTATAGAGTAACGTTTAAGTTAGAACTAATAAAAAAACAGCCCGGAGTTTAAGCACCGGGCTGTTTTTTTTGCAGGAACCAGATATCATAATCTTGCTGCCACCACTAAAGTTGATTTCGTTTGAATAACATCTCCTTTCAAATTAAACGCCTCAAAATAATAGAGATAAATTCCAATAGCGGCTTTCTCTCCGTTATCCTTGAAACCATCCCAACCAAAAGAACCGGTGCTTCCCAACAATTCGTTTCGTAACAGATGTTTAACCTGTGTGCCTGAGGCATTATAGATAAAAACATTTCCGGTGTAACCCTCTTGCGGGAGCGCATATGAAAAGGTTACATGGTCATTCAAACCATCTCCATCTGGCGAAAAAACTTCGGGTTCAACACGCAATACATCTTTACTTTTTTGTGCATTTCGGTATTGCGAATTTTGATACGTAGGTGTACCAAACCCAGAGGTTGAGGAGGCAGAGGTCCAGTTGCTTTTATCTCCGGATGGTCTGTTCCAATCTATACGCTCCAGGCAAACACCATCCTTGTTATCAAGTAAAGCATAGTGCATCTCATCTGTGTAATCCAGCTGGTCAATCCGTTTTCCGTTTGCATGCAGCAATACACAATTACCCGCATCATTGGAGTAATCAGGAAGTACAGTTCGGATAAGCCGATGTGGATGTGGTGTAAAATAAGCGGATGAAACGAATGAAGGATTCTCTGTAAGCACAGCAAACGACTGCGGGAATAGCAACCAACCTGTTGAGTCAATGGGGTGAAAATCCTTGATCCGGTTTTGATCATCGGTATTGGCCAGCCATATATTCTTTAAATCGAGCACCTTGTCGGTGCGATTCACAATTTCTACAAAATCACTTCCATCACCGCGCGGGTCGAATAAAATTTCGTTGATTACAATGTCACCACTATCAATAATTTCCGGCAGCCCAAACTCCCCCCAATTGTGCTCCTCAATACTATTGCCAGCACAATCCTTCACAGAATCTATCAGCAACCGATAAATGGTATGATAATGAAATGAATCGTTTGAAGTGAGTATTACTTTGGTATAATCTGGGGCAACCAATTTAATATTTGCAGCAAGGGATGGAAGCAATGATGATTGGTAATTTGTAGGCGGCTGCAAGGTAAGAGAATCCATTTGTTCGTTGAACTGCAGTTGTAACTGTGTTGTCGAAAGGGGGTACACTTTTATAAGGCGGGGAGGAATATTGTCAGCCACTGTATGCTTAATGCTATTGGTAAATCCAGGAGTTCCTCCTTTTGAGTTGATGCTTGGTGTGAGGTTATAATCTCCTCCGCAAGGATTTTTTGGGTCAAGTAATTCCAAACTCCATCCTCCATTTTTCTTCATATTATCCCTGTATGCATTTGCTGAATAAACAACATGATGGATCACTTTACCTGTTTCGTCTTTCAGGGTTATAGCATCCGCATCATTTCCGAGGGAAGGAAATCCATTTACACCGATGATCGCTGATGAAACAGGAAACTTATTGTAGTTCAGGGAAGCCGTAATCACAACAAAACTCTCGGGAGGCAGCATGAAAGAGGGCAATATTGCCATAGATGTTGCATCTGAAATTGTCCAGTGGTGAAGAGAGATGTACTTGTGTGAACGATTGTGCAACTCAATATATTCGGCATCGGGGAGGTGGGCGGGTGGTTCCGGATCGGCCATTATTTCATTAATGAGCACATCAAATTGGTGCGCCTTTTCGGGAACAAAATTCGTAACGGTGAGTGAAGCAGGATTCATTTTATTTCCACTGCAATCAGTTGCATTGCTCATCGAAAGATGATTTGATGTATTGGGGTGGAGGGGTAAATCCAATTGCAGAAAAAGGGTGTCGTGTGTTGATGAAACGGTCCTGCTGCGTAGGGTACTTCCCTGCAATAGGATATCAGATGCCGCTAACGAAAGACTATCCATGCGTTTGGCAAATACTACGGCAAGATTAGATGAATCTATGATTATAATACCGTTAATATCAGGACGTGTTGTATCAGGTTCTATACTCCATCTTGAGTTTTTTTGGCCAGGTGTTCCGTCATTGGCATCATCGCTAGCTGCATAATTTTGTTTCGACAAACACAATTGATTGGGGTTGTTCATCTCAATGGTAAAACCACCATCCTGTTTGGTTTGGTCGGCATACCAACTCAAATCATATTGTATGTGATGGATCATTTTTCCGGTTGCATCTTTCAATACAATCTGATCGGATGAATTATTTAAGGAAGGCAAACTGGTAACAACACAGATTTTTCCAAATGGGCTAAGATCCGTCACCGATGAGCCGGCACAAACGATAAGAAAACTATCGGGAGGAATGTTAATGTTGCCAAGTAAGGACGTGGTTGAACCATCACTGATAGTCCATCCTGCCAAATTGATTGTTGTTTGTGAGCGGTTATAAATCTCAACGAATTCCTTTTCAGGTAGTCCTATTGCGGGAGAGGGGTCGGGAAAAAACTCCGAGATGAGGATATCGTTTTGCTGAACAATATATTGATAGTAGATGAAAGGAATATGTTGTGGAGAAACCCTGTTTCCATTCAAATCAACCATGTTTGTTGCGGTAAGCTCATAGGATTGGTTTGTGAGCGGGGTATTGAGTTCAAGTATAATCACGTTTGTGGTTCCATTCTCAAAGTCGGCACTGGCCGGGATTCCTATGCCATTGTTGATGGAATAATTGCCGGATAGTAATGCGGCAGCAGCATCTATTGCCTCGGAAAAAACCAACCGCAATTGAGTAGATGAAAGAACCGAAAGAGAATCAATACGGGGTGGTTGGGTATCAATTATTTTAGGTCCGGCATACATATCATCGAAGAAATAGTTCTGTGCATTGCCCGAAGTGTATTTCACAAAAACACCTGTATATGCATTGCTCGCAAATTCAGTATCCGAACCGGCTCCTTCGGGCAAAAAAGAAAAGCCACCCGTTGTATCGGAAAACAATTGCCAGTAACCTGTGCTGTCTCTAAGAACTTTGATGCGTACAATGTTTGTGCTTTTGGCAACCGTAGCCGGCCGGCCGGCAATAATACGGGTACGTTTGGTTCCTTTTTGTTTGTACAAGGTTATGGAATCCGTGTTTCCGGTTGCACCACCGAACTGGATATAATACCCGTTTACATTTCCTTTCACAGAGGAAACATCGCTCGATAAATAATACCTGCAAAAATTGGAGGTGCTCGGACTTAAGTTGAATCTCACCCAACATTGCCATTCCATTTCTGAGGCATGGGCAACAGGCGTGACAAGGGAAATGTCTTTGGCTGTAGAGCCTTTGTTTTGCAATTGCAGGGAAACATTCACCTGAAAAAGGCTGTCGTCACCTGTCCATGCAGGATTGGTGGAAAAATTACCATCAGAAAACTGATCGGAAGTTTGCGCACGGCAACAATACACTGCACACAGCAGCATGATTGCAAAAAGGGGTTTATACATCATATGGTACCGAAAAGGTAGGAAATTTTCGGAAAAGGTCAAGGCAAAAAAATAGCCCCGGATTTTTCCGGAGCTATTTTTTGTGTTATTTACTGAGGAACATACTCTTCTCCTTAACCCAATTTCTAAAAATTGGATCCTGCAGGTCCTTGATAAAACGGATAGCTTCACCGGTTGATTTCATTTCAGGCCCGAGCTCTTTATTTACACCTTCAAATTTGTTGAAAGAGAAAACAGGCTCCTTAATTGCGTATCCTTCCAGCTTGCGCTCAAAAGTGAAATCCTTTAATTTATTGGCACCCAACATAATTTTGGTTGCAATATTGATGTATGGAATCTGGTAAGCTTTGGCAATAAACGGTACGGTACGCGATGCACGTGGATTTGCTTCAATCACGTATACCTTTTCGTTTTTAATGGCAAACTGGATATTCAGCAATCCGATAATGCTCATGCTTTTGGCAAGTTTGATGGCATAATCTTCCATTTGTTGTTTTACAGCTTCACTTAAGCTGAATGGTGGCAATACCGCGTTCGAATCTCCGGAGTGAATACCGGCAGGTTCGATATGTTCCATCATTCCGATAATGTGTACCTCTTCACCATCGCAGATTACATCTACTTCTGCTTCTTCGGCTCTGTCTAGGAAATGGTCAATCAATACACGATTGCCAGGCAAATCGCCCAACAAACTGATTACGGCATTTTCAAGGTCTTCATCGTTGATTACAATTTTCATTCCTTGTCCACCCAATACATAACTCGGACGAACCAATACCGGGTAACCGACTTCTTTAGCCACTTTGATAGCTTCATCGGCATCTTCGGCAACACCGTATTGAGGGTATGGGATATCAAGTTGTTTCAGCAAATCGGAGAATGAACCACGGTCTTCTGAAAGGTCCATGCTTTCATAATCGGTACCAATGATTTTGATTCCGTTTTCTTTAAGTTTTTTAGCAAGCTTTAATGCGGTTTGTCCGCCAAGCTGAACAATCACACCCTCCGGTTTTTCATATTCGATGATGTCCATCAAATGTTCCCAGAACACAGGCTCGAAGTATAACTTATCAGCCATGTCAAAATCCGTAGAAACGGTTTCCGGATTACAGTTCAACATGATGGCTTCGTATCCACATTCTTTGGCAGCAAGCAATCCATGTACACAGCTGTAATCGAACTCAATGCCTTGTCCGATACGGTTAGGACCGGAACCCAATACAATTATTTTCTTTTTATCGGATACCACACTTTCGTTGGCACCATCATATGTTGAGTAAAAATAGTTGGTTGGAGAAGGGAATTCTGCAGCGCAGGTATCCACCGTTTTGTAGCTGCGGATAATATTCATGCTTTTACGCAGGGCACGCACATCATCTTCGGTTGTATCGGCTCCGAGCAACCATGCAATCTGCACATCGCTGTAACCTTTCTGTTTCAACTCGAGCATCAGTTCACTTGGCATATTGTTTAAGTGGAAACGCCTGGTATCAGTTTCCACCCGCACCATGTCATTAATTTGGGTAAGAAACCAGCGGTCGATTTTGGTAATTTTTTCAACCGATGAAATCGGAACGCCTAAACTGAGTGCATCTTTTACCGCAAACAAACGATCCCAGCTGGGGTTTTTGAGTTTCTCAACAATATCTTCCAGGTTGCGGCTTTGGTAACCATCGGCTCCCAATCCGTTACGTTTAATTTCCAGCGACTGACACGCTTTTTGCAATGCTTCAATAAACGTACGCCCTATTCCCATTACTTCTCCCACCGATTTCATTTGCAGGCCGAGGGTTGTATCGGCACCTTTAAATTTATCGAAATTGAAGCGGGGTATTTTTACGATCACATAATCAATGGCCGGCTCAAAGTATGCTGAGGTTGTTTTGGTAACAGGATTTTTGAGTTCATCCAAGGTATACCCAATAGCGAGTTTCGATGCAATTTTAGCAATCGGGTATCCCGTTGCTTTTGAGGCCAAGGCCGAAGAGCGTGAGACGCGAGGGTTAATCTCGATGGCGATGATGTCTTCATTTTCGGGGTTTACCGAAAATTGCACATTACAACCTCCGTTAAAGTTTCCGATACTGCGCATCATCAAAATGGCCATGTCGCGCATCTTCTGGTAACAGGTATCGCTGAGGGTCATTGCGGGTGCTACAGTAATCGAATCTCCGGTATGGATACCCATCGGGTCGAAGTTTTCAATCACACAGATTACCGCCACGTTATCATTTTTATCGCGCAATAATTCGAGTTCATATTCTTTCCAGCCAAACACCGCTTTTTCAACCAATACTTCGTGGGTTGGTGAAGCAGATAGTCCGCGCTGCAAAGCGGCATCCAGTTCTTCTTTTTTCCAAACGAATCCTCCGCCTGTACCTCCTAATGTAAAGGAAGGACGAATAACCAATGGATAACCTATTTCCTGAGCTATTTCTTTTCCTTCTAAAAACGAATTTGCGGTTCGTGATGGAGCAACCCCCACTCCAATATCAATCATTTTTTGGCGAAACTTTTCACGGTTTTCTGTCGTTTCTATTGCGGCAGTATCTACACCAATCATGCGCACACCATATTTTTCCCAAATTCCCAACTCCTCGCATTCAATGGCAAGATTGAGAGCCGTTTGCCCACCCATGGTAGGCAACACAGCATCAATTTGGCGTTCCTCCAGAATTTTCACAATGCTTGCGGGCTCCAATGGCCATAAATACACATGCTCGGCCGTAACCGGATCCGTCATAATAGTTGCCGGGTTGGAGTTAATGAGCGATACCTCTATTCCTTCTTCTTTCAGTGAACGGGCAGCCTGGCTACCTGAATAGTCAAACTCGCAGGCCTGTCCGATGATGATGGGTCCGCTTCCGATAATAAGTACTGATTTAATGCTGGTATCTTTTGGCATGTGTGCAAAGTGAATATGTGTAAATGTAAAGATGTGCAAATCGCTAATGCAACACCTAAAAATTGGGCAAATTTAATGGAATAACTCAAACTACATGAAGAGTTGAAAAATAAAATTCGGAAAGTAAGGAAGATCGATGTACTGAAAGACTTGAGACTGCTGTGCTGAAAGAAGAAAGATTAAAACTCACGTTTGAGTTTGCCGAAGCGTTGGTCGAGCTTGTAACTTAAATACAATGAGTAGCTAAAGTCGAGAAGTGAATTTTTGATATCGTAAACGGGCTCTATTCTTCCCGACAGATTTAACCCGTCAGCCAGTGGTTTGTTGTATAAAAATCTGATAAAAATCAACTGCCTTACCGGCTCGGTATAGCCAGGTTTGTCTAATGATACGGATGAATAAAGGGTTGATCCTCGCGGGGCAATCCATTTATCACCCTGCCAGTATGATGCGAGCAATCCCAAAGCACCTCTTCTCAGGAAAACATTTGCATAAACCCCCAGGCCTTCTCTGTAAGGGAAATATCCGGAGTTTGTGTTTTCGAGGTATTCCATTACGTAGCCATCTATTCTCCACTCATTGATCCAACCTTTTTTAGTGACCTGCCCAAGTTGCAAACCCACAGCGGCATTTACCTGCATCGTCATATTGGAAGTGTCGGTATCAATCTGACCACCCGTATGGTGCGCAACCAGTTGATCTACCATCGTTGCGTATAAACCATTTGGGCGTTCGTATAATTTATAACTTCCTGAAATGCCTGCAGTAAAGCGTTCTTTATAAGGAGAACCGCGATTAATAAACTGTTCCCAGTTAATCCACACATCCATAAATAATTTTTCGTCTTCACATTTAAACTGGGCACCGTTCTCAAGACGTTGTAAAATGGCAGTATTCACATCAAACAATGGTTCAATTAACCGATGGGCTAATGCTCCTTCAAGCGTTCCGAAAATGAAACTCGCTGAATTGTTTTTGCCCGATGTTATTTTCAAACTAAACGTAGGAAGTATCTTGTTGTATGCAGGGTTTCCGCCAAAATCACTTTGCACAAAAACGCCTGCTTGTAATTTTAAATGATCATTGGGTTGGATAAACAAGGAAGGGTTGAGTTGGTAACCGAATAAGGTGCGCCCTAACTCAATATCATTAAAATACTCGGTGTTGCGCAGGTAGTTAAAATTGTTTACCGTAAGCCCCCAGGTATTGCTATCGGAAGTATTCAGGGTAATTTTATCACTGATTAGTGAATTGTCAAGCTGAGCAAATAGGGGTTTTGCAAAGAGCAAAAGCACTAAGGCAAAAACAATCCGCATTCGACAATCCCTAATCCGCATTTCTTATAACTCCATGGCTGTTGCAACCAATTCCGCAATATCCTTCACTTCAATATCCTGTTCTTTATTGTGGTGTTTTACACCATCGCGCAACATGGTCATACAAAACGGACAAGCTGCGGCAACTATATTTGGTTGTGCCTCCAGCATATCATCTGCTCGTTCCAGATTTACTTCCTTGTTACCTTGTTCGGCATCTTTAAACATTTGCGCTCCACCGGCCCCACAGCACAAACCATTTGCTTTACTACGTTTCATTTCCACCAGGGCCACATCGAGTTTTTCAATTACCTCGCGGGGTGCTTCATAAATATTATTCGCTCTGCCTAAATAGCAGCTATCATGGTAAGTTATTCGTTGTCCTTTAAACGCGCCTCCTTTGATAGTAATTTTGCCATCGCCTAACAATTGATTGATGAGTGTTGTATGGTGCAATACCTCATAGTTTCCGCCCAGTTCGGGATATTCATTTTTGAGGGTATTAAAACAATGCGGACATCCCGTTACAATTTTGGTAACACCATACATATTGAGCGTTGTAATATTTTGCATGGCCATCATTTGAAATAAAAATTCATTTCCGGCACGTTTTGCAGGGTCGCCTGTGCAGGCCTCTTCTGTTCCCAGAATAGCAAATTTCAAACCTGCAGCATGCAATATTTTAGCAACGGCTTTTGTAATTTTTTGTGCGCGTTCATCAAAACTGCCGGCACATCCAACCCAAAATAATATTTCTGCTTCTTCTCCTGCAGCCGCTACTTCGGCCATGGTGCGTACCTTGAAATCGCTCATATACATTTGTATTTGCTGGCAATTTAGGGAAATCCCTAATGGGGGCAAAAAGAATTTTTCCTCTTATTGTTAAGCAATGCTTTACTAAAAAGAACTCCCTGCAACAAAGATTTATCATTACCGACTCTTGGTAAACAACGCATATGCTGTATTTTTATGCCGGGCATGAAACAAATCATATTGTTAATTTTTTCCTTATCCACTTGCTGTTTATGTTTAGCACAGGTTCATCGGAACTATACAACATTCTCAGTAGAAAATGGTCTTGCACAAAACACCGTATGGGAAGTTTTTCAGGATTACAGAGGGTATTTATGGATAAGCACGGCAGATGGTGTGAATCGTTTTGACGGATACAAAATGAAGCACTATAAAAGCAATAAGGATGATAGCAATAGTATTGGTGGTGTAACAGGGTTTCATTTTCTGGAAGATAGCAAACAGCAACTTTGGATTGCGTATGATAAAGGAATTGCGGTATATGACCGCATGAACGACTGCTTCCGGAATGTATATCAAACGCCCCAGATTGTAAGTAAGGTGGGTGAGGATGAAAATGGACGGATCTGGTTTTTAGCTGGCGAAGAACGATTGGTGGCTTTGGACAGAGAGTCAAAAAAAATAGTGAAACAGCTGGTTATTGCTGATGAATCCAAAAACACATTCGGGTCTACGCGCAATGTTGTAAAAGTGGGTCATCTTTTTTGCATCGCAGTATCACATAAGGAAATAATTACACTTAATACTAAAAACGATACATATAAAAGAATCTCTTTACCGAGGGAATATGGAACCTGTTTCGGTTACCTATCCGACACATCATTTTTTTCCATGTACCAACAGTTCGTTTATACCTATCGGTTTATGGAAAACCGGTTGGTGATGGAAACCCGGATTTTTCCGGAGCGCAACCGTAAACAATATCTCTTTACCGGATATACCCATTGGAAAAACAAGATCTATGCCGGATCTCCTTATGGATTGTTTGTGTTTGATCCCCGCACCTTTGCTATCGAAAGTCACACAGATAATTTTTCAAACACCAATGAAGAATCCTATTACTACATACAATCTGTAAACACAGACAGGAGTGATAATTTATACCTGTGCACCAATGGAGGAGGTATTAAAGTATGGTCTCCATATAAAAACAAATTTGAACACTACCGCACAAAGGATGAAAAAACCAATATGGTAAAAGCTATTGTGTCTCTTCCGGAAGGGAAAATTGCTGCAGGGTTATATGGTGAAGGGCTCGTTCTTTTTAATAAGAATGGTTCCTATAAACTAAAGAGGTTTGTTGAAAAGAAAGAGATTGCTGGAGTGTTGGCTGTTACGTTATATGCACCAAACCAGCTGCTCCTTACGAATGATAATGAATTTATTTTATACGATTATCAAAGAGATAAGGAACTGATGAGGAAAAACATGATTGGGTTATCATACCCTTTTTTCTTTCGTCAACCGGATAAGAGTTATCTCACTTGTTTTATCCGGAATGATACAAATGTTCTTGCCCGGTTTTCTACTCCTCAAACCATAAAGGAAATCATCCTTGTACCTAATGCCTATATAAGTTGTGCCGTCCGCTTGTCAGAAGGAAAGTATTTGGTAGGATCCGACAAGAGGTTGTTGCTGTGTGATGAAAAAACACAAACAATCCGAAACACAAACATTCAGGTTTTTGTAAAATCAATTTGCAAAACGCAGAAGGGAAGAATATTTGTTGGTACGATTGAAGGCCTGTTTGAGGTGAATGAAAAAGCCGAAACTTTAGACAAATATGATGTGTCGAACGGGCTCCCTGATGATTTTATTTATGGTGTGCTGGAGGACTCAAAGGGGCATATATGGATGAGTCACAATAAAGGACTTAGCCGGTTGGACTTAAATACCGGACAGCTTATTCATTATTCAAAAAAGGATGGTTTGCAGAGCAATGAATTTAATACCGGAGCATTTTGTAAAGATGAGAAAGGGCTGCTTTATTTTGGAGGAGTGAACGGAGTAAACATCATTGATCCGAATAACCTGATCCGGAATACCCGGCAACCGCAACTGAGCATCAATGAAATATTACTGGGTGATTTACCTTATCACAGTGATACGGCATACAATGAAAAAACAACGCTCAAGCTTACGTATCTTGAAAACACCCTGTCATTTGATTTTTCGGCTTTAGAGTTTAGCCAGCCAGAGGAGAATACATACATGTATAAACTGGAAGGCTATGATAACAACTGGATTCAAAGCGGCACCAGGCATTTTGCGAGGTATGCCAATTTGCCGCATGGCCGGTATACATTTAAGATTAAAGCAGCTAACGGAGATGGCGTTTGGAATGAAACGCCTAAAGAAATAAACATCCTGATTAATCCTCCTTTTTGGAAAACAATCTGGTTTTATGCTCTTTTAGGAATCGGACTCATATCGATACTTACCAGCTTGATCTATATTTGGATTAACAGACAAAAGATCCGTATTACAAGAGAATTGGAGATCCAGCAAAAGCTTGAACAGGAACGCCTGAGAATTTCACGAGATCTGCACGATAATGTAGGGGCACAATTGTCTTATCTGATTACCAATATTGAATGGATGTTGGAACATCCGGATCAGATAAGTGAGTCAGAAGAGCAACAGAGACTAAAGGCATTGAGTGAAACGGGCAGGAATGCCATTCTTACCCTTCGGCAAACCATTTGGGCCATCAGCAATACCACCTTAAGTGTTGAAGAGTTTGCCGACAGGTTTAAGCAGTTTGCCTTAAAAATGCTGGAGTTTAATGATAAGGTACATGTACACTTCAGGGATGATTTTAAGGCAAGTACCAATCTTTCCCCTGCTGTTGCACTCAATATGTTCCGTATTTGTCAGGAGGCATTCAACAATTGCCTTAAGCATGCCCAGTGTTCGGAAGTTCATATCCATTTTGAAAGCAATGAAGCAATAACATTTGGATTTACCATTGAGGATAACGGAATTGGTTTTGATTGGAACGAGGCACAACGAAAGGGACATTATGGTTTGGTGAATATGCAGGCGCGCGCCTCTGAAACGAATGCATCATTAACCATACAGTCCGAAAAAGGGAAAGGTACCCATTTGGTATTGCAGTTAAAATGATGCATTTGCTGTATTGGTTCATCGGGATGTTAGTTCCAAATTTGTTGTTTAAATGAGTACGCCATGATACACATAGCCATTGTTGATGATAAACAACCCAACCGGGTTTCGCTTTCAGAAAAACTCGTATCGGTTAGTGATATGGAGGTGCTTTTCCTGGCTGCCAATGGAGAAGATTTTATAGAGCAGATGAAGCAGCAGCAACAATTGCCGGATGTTGTATTAATGGATATTGACATGCCTGTTATGAATGGAATTGATGCCGTTAACATTGCATCCGAGTTATATCATCAAACCAAATTTGTAATGCTCACCGTATTCGATGATGATGATAAGATTTTTGAGGCAATTAAAGCGGGGGCTATCGGATACTTGTTAAAGGACGAAAATATTGACCGCATCATTTCAGCTATCAGGGAAATTGTGGAATACGGAGGATCACCCATGAGTCCGCGAATTGCCCGTAAAGCCTTGCAATTACTGGTGGAAGGAAAATCAGAAAAGAGAGGAAAAGAAGAAACGGTCTTGTCGGTACGTGAAATGGATATCCTGAAAGGATTGGTTGAGGGATTGGATTATAAAGGAGTTGCCGATAAACTTTTTATCAGTCCGCATACCGTGCGCACACATATTACCAAAATATACCAAAAGCTGCACGTGAGCAGTAAAACGCAAGCAGTCATGGTAGCGGTGAAAAATCGGTGGTTTATGCTGTTTTAGATAAGGATTATTCCTGTGTCCAGTTAGCTCTGTCCATCGGACTAAATTGCCATGGGGCCTGGTTGTTTTCCAAATTGGTAAACATATTATTGATGGTTGCCGGGGCCGATGATTGTTCCATTACCTTATACCTGCGCATCTCCACAATCATTTCCATCGGGTTAATATTAATCGGACAAGCTTCAACGCAGGCATTACAGGTATTGCAGGCCCATAGTTCAGCTTCGCTTATATAACTGTGCAGGTTTTTACCATCATCCACAAAACTGCCTTTGTTAGCATCTATGTTTTTTCCAACCTCATCCAATCGGTCGCGAACGTCCATTACAATTTTGCGGGGTGATAACAATTTACCGGTAATGTTTTGCGGACAGCTGGAGGTACATCTTCCACATTCGGTGCAGGTGTATGCATCCATCAGGTTTTTCCAGGTTAGGTCTTGTACGTCCTTTACGCCAAAACTGGTTGGTGGTGTATATCCTTCAGGGGTGGCGGCTGTGGGATCAAGCATCAGTTTTACCTCTTGTGTAACTGATGCCATATTATTAAGGTTTCCTTTGGCTTTTAAGTTGGAATAATAGGTGTTTGGGAAAGCCATGATGATATGAAAATGCTTGCTGAACGGCAGGTAATTCATGAATGCAAAAATGCCAAGGATATGAAACCACCACATGCCACGTTCCAGCATCATCAATGTGCCATCACTCAACGATTCGTAAAATGGTACTATCAGCCAACTGCTCACCGGGAATGAACCTGCTTTGGTGTAGTGTTCTGCTCCGTGTGCCTGCAATAACTGGTCGGCTGCATTCATTTTAAGCAAAGCAACCATCAACACTATTTCGATGAACAAAATGGTTGTAGCATCCTGATTGGGAAACCCTTTTAATTCAGGGCTCTGGAAGCGTTTTAGTTTAACAATATACCTGCGGCAAAGAAAAATAACGCATGAAACCAACACACCCAAAGCCAGGATTTCAAAAAATCCGATGGCGATATTGTAAACAGGGCCCAGCACCGACAGAACCCGGTGTGTTCCAAAAATACCATCAATAAGGATTTCGAGCACTTCAATATTGATCAGAACAAACCCAACGTACACAATTAAATGCAATACAAATGGGATGGGACGGGCAGCCATTTTGGTCTGGCCAAAGGCTACCTTAAGCATGGTTTTCCAACGTTCGGGTTTATTGTCGCTAATGTCTATGTCTTTGCCCAGCAGAATATTCCTGCGGATGGTTCCGATATTTTTCGCAAAAAAGTAGGTTGCAATTCCCGAGATAAGTAGAAAAAGTATTTGTGCTATCATGGTCCGGATGGCTTGTATGCTCACAATAATAGTGAAAAAACGGAGAGCCATAACACAACAAAAAAATTTAGAAAATTTAAAAATCATTTGCATCGTATGCGAAAAATCTTACTTTTGCATCCCCAACAAATGGTGCGGTAGCTCAGTCGGTAGAGCAAAAGACTGAAAATCTTTGTGTCGGGGGTTCGATTCCCTCCCACACCACCCAACAAATATTAAAATCCTGAAATTATTAAAATTTCAGGATTTTGTTGTGTTAGCCCCTTTCAAAACATTCATTTATTCCTTGCAGTTCGTTTTGTATTTCAGGATTATGGGGGGAAATACAAAAGGCCACTCAAATGAGCAGCCTATGTTGTAGTCTCAGCGAGAATCGAACTCACATCAAATGTTTAGGAAACATCTATTCTATCCATTGAACTATGAGACCATAATGCAATTGAGAATTACGAATTCAGAATTGCGAATTTATGTTTGCGAATATGCATTTAATCTGCACATTTTTCGAATTTCGTTTTTGATTATTCGAATTTTTGCCCATTATTTTACCACACTTCCCGGTTCAATATCTTTATCGGGACCGACACTGTATAGTTTTCCAAAATCGTTTCCGGCCATCAGCAACATTCCCTGGCTTTCTATTCCCCGTATTTTGCGGGGAGCTAAATTAGCCACTACAGTAACCAGTTTCCCCACCAGTTCTTCGGGTTGGTAATATTCTGCTATCCCACTGAGGATGGTACGTTTTTCAAATCCTAAATCCACAATCAGCTTCAATAGTTTATCTGCTTTGGGAACTTTCTCTGCTTCCAATACTTTACCTACCCGTAAATCAAGTTTATCAAAGTCGTCATAAGTAATATCGGCTTTTACTTCGGTTAACGGATTGTTGGCCACAGGCTGTTCGCTATTGGCAACTTTGCTTGCTGCCAGTTTTTGCAATTGCAGCTCTATCGTTTCATCCTCTATTTTTTCATACATCAGCACAGCTTCTCCAATTGCATCCCCTTCTTGCATCAACAACATACTTCCTATATCATTCCACCCAAATGTTTTGCCTGTCATTTTTTCAAGGTCTTGTGAGGAGTGGGGCAAAAATGGTTTCATCAGTACGCTGAGGTTGGCACAAATCTGCAACGCCAGGTTCATGATAGCCGCTGTTTTCTTTTCGTTGGTTTTAATCAGTTTCCAGGGTTCGTGATCGGCCAGGAATTTGTTTCCCAAACGTGCCACTTCCATCACTTCAAATAACGCTTCACGGAAGCGGAACTGATCCATGCTTTTTTCAATCTTTTCTTTGGATTGAAAAATGTGCATGGCTACCATCGCCTCATCAAAACCTTCTTCCTTGTAATCGAACGGAGGAACTTTTCCGTCATAAAATTTATGCGTAAGCACAACGGTACGGTTCACAAAATTTCCGAGTATAGCTACCAGCTCACTGTTGTTGCGGCTTTGAAAATCTTTCCATGTAAAATCATTGTCTTTTGTTTCAGGAGCAGCGGCACACAGTGCATATCGCAACACGTCCTGCTTGCCCGGAAAATCCTGCAGGTACTCATGTAACCAAACTGCCCAGTTGCGGGAGGTTGATATCTTATCACCTTCCAGGTTTAAAAACTCATTAGCCGGAACATTGGTTGGTAAAATATATTTTCCATGGGTCATCAGCATCATTGGGAAAATGATCGCGTGAAAAACGATATTGTCCTTGCCAATAAAATGAATCAATGCCGAATCTTCATCTTGCCAGTATTTTGTCCATGGTCCGCGGTCCGAAGTCTGCAGTTCTGTTGTTTCGAAATACTCTTTTGTTGCTGAGATGTAACCGATGGGGGCATCGAACCAAACGTATAACACTTTACCATCAGCGCCTTCTATAGGCACGGGAACACCCCAATCCAGGTCGCGGGTCATTGCGCGCGACTGAAGGCCTTCCGTGAGCCAGCTGTTACATTGTCCCTTAATATTTGATTTCCATCCGTCAAAGCGTTTAATGTACTCCTGGAAAGCCGGTGTTTGCTGCAATTCGCCCATCGGCAAAAACCAGTTTTTGGTTTCTTTTAATACCGGTGTGGCTCCACTCAAGGCCGACTTTGGGTTGATCAGATCTGTGGGGCTTAATGATGTTCCGCATTTTTCGCACTGATCGCCATAGGCACCGGGATTGCCACAACGTGGACAGGTTCCTGTAATGTAACGATCTGCTAAAAACTGCTTAGCCTCTTCATCATAATATTGTTTGGTAACCTCTTCTTTAAAAACACCTTTATCATACAGTGTTTTAAAAAACTCCTGCGCTGTGTTGTGGTGGGTGGGAGAAGAGGTTCTTCCGTAATAACTAAACTCAATACCAAATTCTTTAAAAGAATCACTCATCATGGTATTGTATTTATCAACTACCTGCTGGGGTGTAATTCCTTCCTTTTTGGCTTTAATGGTAATGGGAACCCCATGCTCATCGCTTCCGCAAATAAACACCACGTCTTTGCCACGGGCCTTTAAATAGCGCACATAAATATCGGCAGGTAAATAACATCCTGCTAAATGGCCGATATGCACCGGACCGTTGGCATAAGGCAAAGCTGCCGTTACTAGAAATCGTTTTGGTTCACTCATAAACAGGAGTGCAAATTACACCAAATTGCTCGAAGTAGGAAATGCCTGAAGCTAGTAGTTGATTTCTAAACCATTCACCTTTTAACTGCAGGTATTCCTTTTAGCGTTTTTTTTATCCCTTACTTGTTTGTTAGATTATTTTAGTTATATCTTTGTGATATCATTTTAATATCATTCAACATATGAAAAACGAAGTCACTTTTAACCCTTACTCAGGTTACGTTACGTTGACAATTACATTATTGCTTCTTGTTGCAACACCTTTTCTGGCGGTTAACAAGCTTATTGTTTTGGCCGTTCTAAGCGGACTAACGGGGTTTTCACTGTTATTGGGATTTATTATTGTAAACCCCAACGAATCCATGGTATTGGTTCTTTTTGGTGAGTATAAGGGGTCGGTAAAGGACAATGGCTTTTTTTGGGTAAATCCTTTTTTTACCAAGCGTAAAATATCGCTCCGCGCAAGAAACCTCGACAGCCAGCCTATAAAGGTGAACGACAAACTGGGTAACCCGATTATGATTGGAATTGTGTTGGTTTGGCGTGTGGCCGAAACGTTTAAGGCCGCTTTTGAGGTAAACGATTACGAAAGTTTTGTGAAAATCCAAAGCGAGTCGGCCATCCGTAAACTGGCAGGCACATATCCTTATGATAATTTTGATGATGACCAAACCGAAATATCCCTGCGCAGTGGTGCAACCGAAATACATGAGGAGCTGGTTAAAGAGTTAACCGAGCGATTGGCGATTGCCGGCATTGAGGTAATGGAAGCGCGCATCAGCAATCTTTCTTATTCTTCCGAAATTGCAGGGGCGATGTTGCAGCGTCAGCAGGCAACTGCCATCGTTGCGGCTCGTACCAAAATTGTGGAGGGGGCTGTTGGAATGGTGGATCTTGCGTTGAAAAAACTTGCAGCCGAACACATTGTGGAGTTGGATGATGATAAAAAAGCTGCCATGGTCAGCAACCTGATGGTTGTATTATGCAGTGATAGATCTGCCAGCCCGGTCATTAATGCAGGTACACTCAACCATTGATAACAATTGTTTCATGTAAACAGGGATGCTAACACAGAGCCATGAGCGATAAAAATGAGAAGAAACCTTTTGCCTTGCGCATCAGTAAGGAAATGATGGAGCAAATTGAAAAGTGGGCTGCAGATGAATTTCGCAGTACCAACGGACAAATTGAGTGGATTTTACATGATGCACTCAAAAAAGCAGGTCGGGGTAAAACAAAAAAAGAGAAATAGAATTATTCGCCCGCCACAAATTTGTACCCCACGCCCCTCACGCTCTGTATAAACTCTGGGTTTTTAGGGTCACGTTCAAAATATTTGCGTAAGGACAAAATGAAATTGTCGATGGTGCGTGTATTCGGAATTACGGTATAATCCCACACAACCTTCAGGATATGCTCGCGGCTTACAACCTGGTTAGTGTTTTCAATCAAAAGTTTCATGAGCAGGATTTCCTTTTTGGTGAGTTCAATTTTGCCATTTACTCCCTGCGCCTCATAGCTTTCAAAATTTATTCTATTGGGGCCAAAAACATATTCCGTAGGAAGTTTTCCGGTTTCTGACTTGGTCAGTTTATCCTTTTTCTCAATCAGTTTATGAACCCGGAGCAATAGTTCTTCCAGGTCAAATGGTTTGGTGAGATAATCATCGGCTCCCTTGCGCAATCCGTTAATACGATCGGCCGGAGTGTTTTTTGCCGATAAAAACAATACCGGTACATCTGAATCATGCAGGCGGATGTGTTCACATACCATCAGGCCATCCATTTCGGGAAGCATGATATCCAATATCACCAGGTCAAATTTTTGTTCCCTAAAAGCCTTTACCGCACTGTTACCATCACCTACTGCAAATACGGTATAATTCTCCATCTCAAGATTTAACTTGAGTGCGTGCTGTAAATGCTCTTCGTCTTCAACTAATAATATTCTATGCATCTTTCTTAAAGATTAACTCGAATGTAGTTCCTTTGGTCTGTTTGTTCTTAACTTTTATCTCTCCATTCATGAGGTTTAACAGATTCTTGACAATGTACAACCCTAATCCTGTCCCTTTGCTCTTGCGGGTTTGTTCATCCCCCGATCGGTAAAACTGGCTGAAGATACTTTCTTTGTCTTCTTCTGCAATTCCCTGTCCCTCATCGCTCACGGAAAGTATAATATGTGAAGCGGTTGTACGCAACAGGATATCAATTTTTCCAGACTCCGGTGAATACTTAACAGCATTACTCAACAAATTGTTTACCACCATCTCAACTGCTGTTGCATCAGTTGTATAAAACACCTCGCGTTCAAGACTCAAATTGATCCGTGATTGGATGTTGCGGGGCACCACAAAACGGTTTATTGCCTTTTCAACCGTATCCGACAGGTTGATTTCAAAATTATGAAGCTCATATTTGCTGTTATCAAGCTGCGCGGCCAGCAATACATTATCTACCAGATCTCTCAAACGTGATACGTCTTCCAGCGAATTTGCCACAATGGTTGCAGCCTGTTCTTTGTCCAATGCCCGTTTCTGCAATGTTTCCAGGTATAGTTTAATGGATGCCAGGGGTGTTTTGAGCTCGTGGGTAATGGAGAGCAAAAAATTACTTTGCTGGCGTTTTAGCTTAAGCCTATTGTTAAGGTTACGGTAAATCCAGATGATGCCCCAAAACAATAACCCCATCATCACTATGCCTTCAAGCGTATACATGCGTATGGTTCGTTTATGATGATCCTTGAGCCCTGTATAAGAGGCCATTTTGGGCCGGATCAAAAAATTATTTAACGGTTCCAGTTCCGCATCAAACACAATTTCGAGTTCGGGATAATTGGCCTCCAGATAAACCTTAGCCTTTACGGTATCCTCCACAAGCTCTTCCGAAATTGCACCGTTTATATCAAGTGTTGCTTTGTAACATAGTAATTCCAAATGCTGGTGCTCGGCAGCATATAATATTTTACTTGCACGCACATGCGCATAGGTCCACCAGCCGAATGCAGCAACAATGTAAACGGTAACCACACCGAATACGATACGGGTTTTATTCAGTTTCACGATACAGCAATTTTAACTACAAGTATACTTAAAAGAGAAGAGAAAAAGACCGCTACACTAGAAGAGGAAAGATCGCTGGGCTGAAAGATTAGTGAAGACCGCTTATGTTAAAAGAAAAGAATCCGTATCACATTCAACAAGCTAATAACCTGCAGTAGATAACGGTTAACCACACTACAAATCCCAAGCTGTTTTGCGGTTGCGGATGTATTTTTTGATGTTGAGCCAAAAGGCCATTACCAGGTAAATAATAATCGGGGAGCCCATGGTAATAAAAGAGGTATAAATGAAATACAGACGGATACGCGAAGATGAAATGCCAAACCTTTCGCCTATATAACTGCATACTCCGTATACACGTTTTTCAACAAAATATTTGATTGATTCCATATAAACGAAAATACGGTTTTAATGTGTAACGAAGCAAGTCATTTTTATGTTACCTGCGGTCATCAATCACGCTTAATTGCCATCCGTTTTCCCGATAATATTTAATATTCTCCGGAAAAAGTATTTCGGTAAACCCATAAAGGCCTAATCCCACACCCATAGACAACAGAATGGAGGACCCGGTGCTAATATTGCTGCTGTATATATCTTTCAGCAAAAAATACGATGCAAAGATTCCTCCGATACTCACAGCCGATTTGGCAAGCAACCTGCCTGTTCCAATTTTCCGAAAACCGGTTATATCTTCAATCCTGATAACTTTATATACCAGTTTAGGATGCTTTCCGGGTTTTGTGGCTGATTTTGGAAGTAACTCCATGTAACTGCCCCCTAACACCAAAGTGCTATCGGTAATACTGCTGATTGTTTCCTTCACAAACTCCTGCTGCCCCATGTATCCTTTATATAAAAACGATGCCCGGTTTCCCACTCTGAACTCAACTGTTTTTTGCGTTTGGGTGTTTTTGAAGCTTAATTTTTTCTGTGCAAAACACTGAATGGAGAAAAAAATGAAAATGATACTTAAACAACTATTTCGCATGTACTAATGATTGATAACCAATGCTGCATTGCAAACATTGAAGTGTGTTGCAATATTCGTTTTTTAGCTGAATATATGCTTGTCCATCGGCTGCATTTTTGAGCGGCAACCCAAGGGAGGTAAACTGCCTGGTGATACTGTTGTGTTCAGCTGGCAGCATTTCATACCACTCCAGCACTCTTTCACACAAAGTTTCCTTATGCTGAATTTTCCCATATACAAACACAAATGGCAATACACTATTGATGAGCAACAGGTTTACGGCATCATTTCCGAGGGTTATTTTTTGTGAGGCAAATTCCCCCTCAATCTGATACAATAACCGCAGATCATGCACCGATTCACACTCCAGCACCTTGCCCAGCAAATGTGATGATCCATAAATAAGCAATGCAAATTGCACAAGTCGTACCGAAGGAAAATTAGCAGGCCGGGTTCTTCCGAATTTCCAGATGCTTTCATCCAGCTGCTGCAACTTATACTTGCGTTGAAAATGCTGAAACACCGGTTTTAACTCCGCATAGGGCTCTCCCATCTTATCCAATAAACCGGCAACACCCAGAACCAATGCCATAATATCCGGCAAACTGTTTTTGTGTTTGGAAAGCACCGAAATCGGAAGCATTCCTGCCAATTGCTCAAAAGGCTGAGCGTTGGTTTTCATTCCAAAATAGCGTGCCGTAATCATGTAAAAGCTTTGGTCGTAATGGTGATGTGTTTTGACAAGGAGCTCTTTGATATAAGCCGTCTTACTTTCAATCCGTTCGATAAGCAACCGCTGTAACCAACCATGCATAATAACTTGGGGCGGAACGGATATAATCCTTTCACAAGGCAGGCTGTTATTACGTTGTTGCTGCAGGCTTTGGTAACGCTGCAACATGGAGGTTGGTATGATGCTGCGAAGCTCCAGTGTTGGGAAAGATTCACCGTTACTGTTCAGCACTTCTTTATCGTGCACATACACCACATGCAACATAACATTGTTATAGGCCGCATCTTTTTGGTGCGCATGTTTATTCCATTCGGACGAGCTTACATGCATTTCTACATTCCCGGCCCATATGGTTTCTCCAATTTGCACTTTTGCGTTGAAAAAATCGGGCCCTGAGTTTCGGTTATAGGTTCCGAGATGAAGGATGGAAATGGGCTCTCCGGATGTGGTTTGCAGGTTTTTGCGCAACAGCAACTTGCTTTGCCAAATGAAATGAAGCAATTCTTCTTTCATGGGGTTGGGGTTTTAGGGTAATTGGGGACTTTAGTTTTGCAGCAAGCAATTTAAAAACAAAACGTGCAAAATAAAAAATTAAATCACGTTGTATTGGGCAAGCAGCATTTTCATTTCATCCGCCATTTGTTTGGCTTCATCCGCTGCCTTTTCGGCAAAATCGGATCCACCGCCAGCATAGATGATACTACGCGATGCATTCACCAACAAACCGCAATCTGTATTCATTCCATACCGGACTACTTCGCTTAAGCTACCACCCTGCGCCCCAACTCCAGGCACCAATAAAAAATGATTCGGGATATGTTTGCGGATATTGCTCAGTTCTTCGGCTTTGGTAGCTCCCACTACAAACATCAGGTTGTTTTCGCTGGTAAATGTGGTGGTATGTTTGATTACACGTTCATACAATTTTTCGTTGCCAATGGATTGCTGTTCATAGTCAGCACTGCCCGGATTGGATGTAAGGGCCAGTACAATACCCCATTTGTTTTCATACTTAAAAAACGGTTCGATGGAGTCGCGGCCCATGTATGGAGCAAGTGTTACCGAATCAAAATTAAATGCCTCGAAAAAAGCGCGCGCATACATATCACTTGTATTGCCTATATCTCCACGTTTGGCATCGGCAATCGAGAATTGGTTTTTGGGTAAATAATCAAGCGTCTTTTCCATGATTTCCCACCCTTTAGTTCCCATGGATTCGTAAAAGGCGGTGTTTATTTTGTATGAAACACAAAACTCCTGCGTAGCATCAATGATGGCTTTATTGAATGCAAAAACAGGGTCGGGTTCAGCTTGCAAAATGGTGGGGATTTTTTTGATGTCGGTATCTAATCCTACACACAGAAAGCTGCCTTTCTGTTTAATCTGGCTAATGAGTTCGGCTCTGTTCACAATTAAAATAACAGGTTAATTTCTACAACAAAATGATGAATATCCTTTCCTGTATTAGGTGGATCCAAGTTTGGCAATAATCCGTTATTTATATCAAATAAACCATACTTTGCTGCAATTTGAAAACCCACAAATGGCGTATGAAACTGTGTGCCAAGCACTGCGGCTAAATCATGCTGTTTGATGGCAGGAGATGGTGATACCGGAATCTGTTCATCTGTAAGGTATAGATATGTATTAAGTACCCGCGAATATTGCAAACCGGCAAATACATTGCTTGTATTTTGTTTGTTCAAACCGCGCATTAATAAAACGGGAACATCCACATAATACATGCGCAGACTTTCATACTGCAATACCCCGTTGTCGAAATTGCTTCCCTTAAATGAAATGTTCACTTCGGGCTGAATAAACCAGTGCGGCTTAAATCGGTAACGCAGATAAGCACCTCCGGTTAACATATAAGCGGGCACCGGATTTTTAAGCTCATTTCCCACCAACGTACTTACACCAGTACCGAACTTAATCCCTACTTTCAGCTGTTCATTAATTGGTGGAATCACCAGCGTAGCTTCACTGTTATCTTCTTCTTCCGTTTGAGTGGTATCGGTTTGGGCCGTTGACATAAATGCTCCCGAAAGCAGCAGCATAAAACATAAAAACCGGACGTTTTTCATACTAAGCAAAGCTATTGTTTTTTAACGAAGTGTACCATGTTAAAGTATTCTTAATGCAATAAAAGAGAGAAAGACCACTGCGTAAAAGAAGAGAGACCACTGTGCTGAAAATGTCTGCGCTGAAAGAATGAAGAGGCTGCCGTCAAAGGCACATCAGTTAAAATCCCAGAAGAAAAGAATCATCTTCTTCGGGTTTGGCATCCGGATATTGTTGGTTGCGAAGCGAGTTTTGCCAAGGCCTCCAAACAATCATCAGGTGTAACTGAAATCCGCGGGAAAGGTTATGGTTGATATATGTTTGTGACCCGCTCTCGTTGGTAAACTGTATTTTTTGCGCTACCAAAAGTGAAGGATCAATGACGATGGACAGGTTGTTTCGTAACTGATACGAAAGCGCAACTCCAAGTTGTGCCCCTCTTCTTCTGAATACCAATACTTTTTGTGTGGAGTCGGCAATGGTGAGCCGGTTCTCAAAACGATTAACACCTCCCTGTGGCCGGAGATAAACCGAAAGCCTTAACCGGGAAGACAATTGGGTGCGGAAGGTTACCTGCAGCGGTAATACCATATTGATGGTGGATTGCTTACCCAAGGTGACCCGCGCTCCCAGTAAGGGAAAAAAACGCCCCTCCCCGAAGACGTATGAGTATGCTGCTCCGCCAAAATAGGAAAAGCCACCACTCACTTTTCGTGAATATAGTGTCAAAAATGCATAACGAGGTTCGGGGTTTTTTGCTGTGAATTCATCTTCGTTCAATTGGGTGCGCAGGTTAACAAAAAACATACTTTTACGCTTAAACATATAGTACGAGCTCAGCGTGAATTGTGGATTCATTAATATCCGCTCCTGGTTGGGGTGGCTGATGCTGATTCTTGAATAAGATACTGAGGGGTGAATGGTAATGGCCAAACTTGGGGGAGGAGTGGTGTCGTTTAGTTGCCTGAATTTGGTTGTATATAATGGCAGCATCATTCCAACAGACAGTCCGGATAACCGGTAGTGAGATTCCGGAACATCCGTTAAACGTTGCGGGGGTTGCATATTGGTTTCAACATACACCCGGCCAAAGCGCGGGGGTTGCATTTGTTGCATCTGTGCCATTCCAACAAATACGCACAACAAGAATATACTGCAGAAAAATAGGCGAATCATTCCTGCGAATATCTCATTTCCCCGAATATAAACACCAAAGCCACCCGTAGGTGGCGTAAAGTGTGTAGTCAATCAAAAAAGCGAATCGTATCAGGCTTTGTGGTACAATCCTGCAGTAATTAGATCTTTGCGGGCACCTTCCATATCGCCCAGCAATTTTTTACTTTCGGCTCTTAGTTTAAGTGCATTCACAAATTTGGGCTCAAACGAAATGGCCTTGTTTAAATCATTGATGGCAACCTGAATTTTTTGCAAGCGAAACAGCAAACGGGCTCTTTTATAATACAACAATGCGCTGAAAGGATTGCAAACAATAGCCCGGTTAATGCATGCATATGCTGTTGGTGTATCGCCCAGTTTGCTGTAAATATTGCATGCCAGCTCATACCATTCAGCTTTGAGTGAGTAGGTTCCTTTTAATGTTTCATCGATGAAGTGTTTTGCCATTGTATAATCACCCAGCATCCAGTATGCTTCCGACATGGCTGCATATGCTTCGGGTTTGCCGTTGGCCATCATCAGAATTTCACTGAAATCATCCAGTGCCAGATTAACCAGCCCCACATGCATTTTGCAAATGCCACGTTGCAGCATGGCATCAATATTTGACGGATTGAGTAACAATATAATGTCAAAGTTTTTTTGTGCAGCAGCGAATTTTTTGCGATCCATTAGCTGCATGCCTTTGGTAAACATTTCATTTTCGGAGCGGGCTGTTGGTTTGTGTTGATTTGCTAAAGTTTTCATGTTCGTTCAGATTTGATGATTCAAAATTTCTATCCAAGCCCGCAGCGTATCTGCGGAGATGAAATTTGTTTTTAAATCGCTGAACTACAGTGCTATATTTTTACTAAACCGTGACGGGTTGGATACAGAAAACACAAAAAACTATCTTGCAGCATGCCCAAAAATAAACAAGCGTATATCCGGTACCGTATTATTGACGCCTGCATCCGCAATAAACAAAAACCATTTCCCAACAAAGAGGAGCTCATCAAAGCCTGCGAGGTAATTGCTTCTGTTTCGCTTCGTACCATTGAGCAGGATTTGTACGACATGCAACACGATGAGGAGTTGGGGTATTTTGCTCCGCTTAAGTATGATCGTTTTCAGAAAGGATATTGTTACGAAGATGCGCATTACTCCATCAGCAATATTCCACTAAAGGAAAACGACTTGTATGCCCTGGAGTTTGCCGTAGCTCTGTTAAAGCAGTTTGAAGGGATTGATACTGTTGCTCAGTTTGGGGAAGCGGTTACTAAAATTGAAGATTATGTGAATGTGCGGACCCTGATGAATGATAATGATATTGCTCAGGTTATTCAACTGGAACAAAGCACCAGCAGCAAAGGGCAGGAGTTTTTAAATGCCATATTGGGTGCAATCAAAGAACATAAAACCATTCGGTTCATGTATCAGAAATTTGACTCATCTCCTAAAAAGGAACACCTGCTCGAACCTTATGTACTGAAAGAATACCGCAATCGGTGGTATGTTACAGGCCGTTCGGCAAACAACGACATGGTGGTTACTTTTGGTCTCGACCGGATCATCAACCTTGATGTTACCAAGGATCTTTTTTCGGTTTCGGAAGGATTTAATGCCAACGATTATTTCAAATATTCATTTGGCATATCGGTGAGCAATAAACTTAAACCCGAAGAAATTAAGCTGGAGTTTTCGGCCCAACAAGCTGAGTATATAAAATCGCAGCCCTTGCACCACACACAAAAAATACAAGAAGAGAACCCGGAAAAATGTGTGGTGAGTATTACTGTTATCCCTTCTTTTGAACTAAAGGCACAATTGCTGAGTTACGGAAGCAGTGTGAAGGTAACATCCCCTGAATGGCTTAGCGATGAAATACGTGCCGAGATAAAAACGGCTTACGAACAGTATTGATAACCGTCCAGTTGAAACAGGTTGTTTTCATGGGTCTTGTTTATTTTACCCTCTCCTCTAAATGTCGGATTTTAGAACTGCACATTATTATATTTGAAACCATAAAAGAAAACGTATGCAATACTTACATTTAATAAAAGGGAAACGGGTTCTGGTTACGGGAGGGTTGGGTTTTGTTGGCCATAATTTAGTAAAGTCGTTGTTGAACGATTACGGTTGCAGCGTGGTGGTGGTTGATAATTGTGCGAACAGTTCAACAGCTGTGCTGGGCGACTCTCTTTCAAAAGTGGAATTTCACCAGATTTCGGTATTGGATAGCGAACGGTTATTTCCGCTGTTGCATACTGTCGACTATATTTTTCACCTTGCCTGTATTCAGATAGCGGCTTCCAGTTCCAATCCTCTTTTGGATCTTAAGGTAAATGCAGAAAGCACGCTGAATATTTTAGACTATATCAAAACACAAGAGCTCACCAATATTGTCCGGTTCATTTACACGTCCTCTTGCTCAATATACGGTGTGTCTGCCAATAACTTCCCCTCAACCGAAGATGGCGCAATGACTCCGCTCAGTCATTATGCATCCACTAAATTACTTGGTGAAAACTATACAATGGTATACCACCGCTCTTATAATATACCCACTTCGAGTGTAAGATATTCCAATGTTTATGGTTATGGGCAAAGTCCCCGAAACCCATATTGCGGAGTATTGGGTAAGTTTGTACACAATGCACTTATCGGTGAGCCTTGTTTGATTATTGGTGATGGCGAACAAACCCGGGATTACACATTCATATCGGATGCCGTTTCGGCAACAATTCTTTCGGCTGTTCATCCTGCAGCACTGGGCGAAGTGTTTAATATTGGTACTGGAGTTGAAACCTCGGTAAACAGATTATTTGATGTTATTCACGAAAATATCCCAACTGCTATTAGCAAGGATATTCCGGAACGTGATATTGATAATATCAGAAGACGAGTAACCAATATTGAAAAAATTCACCAGCGCCTGGGCTGGACACCTCAGGTAACCATTAAAAAAGGAATTGCCGAAACGCTCAACTGGTACAAATCAACTTTATAATTGTCACTTTCTGTTGCGGACAAGATGGCCTACCTTTCTAAGCGAACGGTACATGAATGACCCTACTATTCCTAACTGTTTGGCTCCTGCCTCTACTTCTATCTGATCAATTGATTTTCCCTCGGTTTTTTGCTGGGTTGTTGTAGCAATAATATAATGGAGGTTGCCAATAATGGATGGCAAATGTTTTTCATACAAAATATGGTGCTTGCCGCTCATATAAGAAACCAGCTTCTTTCTGTTATCAGGTAGGGAGCATATTTGAATTTTTGAGCCTTCCCTATACCTATAGTGAAACAAATACTCATCTACATGGTGGAATCCTGCTCCCTGTTCCAGACAACTCATCCACATATCCCAGTCCTCATTTCCATCGGCCATCGGATCATATCCCCCGGCTTTTTCCCAATGTTTCTTTCTAAATACGGATGTTGCAACAATAAAATTCTGACTTAACATTTGTGCTGGATCAAAATCCGGGGTCAGCCACATGCTATGCCAGGCCTCAAATGTTCTCGGGTTGCAGTATACCACACCAATTTCCTCGGTAGCGTTGAGTATTTCAATGCTCTTTGTAACAAACAAAGGATCCAGCATATCATCGGCCGATAAAATAAGAACCAGTTCGTTCTCGCACATCGCAAGGCCGTTGTTGAGGGCATTGCACAGTCCGGCATTCTTCTGGTAAACTACTTTATAACCATACTCTTCAGCCCTTTTTAAACCCTGTTGGGTTTCGGGTTGTGTTGAGCCATCATCAATAATCAATACCGAAAAATTATTGTTAAATGACCGCTCTATACTTGCTAATGTTTCTTCAAGCAGGTGGCCCAGATTATAACACGGAATAACAATGTCTACAAGCCGTTTGTTTTCTGATGCAGGTTTGATAAGATCATGTGGAAGAACAGCTCTTTGATGAAGTTCCTTTATGATTTGGTTTGCCCGGGTATCTTCCTTGCACCACCTGATTAATTCAACTGTGTATGATTGGTAAAAATGTTTGGGTTGGTAAAAGTCGATATACTTTTGTTTCACTTCAGACAGGTCAATGGAAAAAAGCCCGGTTTCATTCAAACAACTGAAAAACCCGACCGGTTGTTGCATAAAAGCATAGCTGCTCAGGATATCATTTTGCTTCTGGTTTAAAACATCCTCTGCATGTGAAAGCCATATTTTTTTTGCATCTTCTCTTTCCAAACCCTTATGTTTTACTGCATACTGCACATAATCCCATAAATCACAATAAACATAGAAAGACAAACTTTTCGCATCAGTTTCCCCGTTTTCTAACTGCACAATCTTTTGCTGACTACCTTGGTTTATGTTGGGATAATGAACACGAATATTAAGCAGAGATAAAAAATCAATCATCCCGTTAAACCCAAATTCTTCCAGTCCAATCAGCTGTATATTCATTCCTTAATTGATTGCAGTTTAATTAATATTACTGATCACTCTTTTTCATAATCAATATCAAACCCTTATGTCCATGTTTTCATTATCAAGTGATAAGTTAGGACTATAACAAGGGTCATTCAGTATAGTTTTTCGCCAGCGTGTTTGTAGCAGATGCAGTTCGCTTACATGTCTTTCGAATGAAACCTTGTTGGCTAATGGATGGCCTCTTGAAATGGATTCGTAATGGTAAAGTTCAACATGAGGAAGATACACATTATTATAGCCTTTTTCCTTAATACGAAGGCAAAAATCAACATCATTAAACTCTACTGCAAACTGCTCATCAAAACCTCCCACCGAGTCGTATTTTTCCTTGTTCACCATCCAGCAGGCAGCCGTAACTGCTGAGTAGTTGGTGGTGTGATTGAGATAGTTCATATACGTAACAGCATTGGGCTCCTTGCCTATAAAAACATGACCTGCGCCACCGCCAAGACCTACAATTACACCGGCATGTTGTACCGTATCATTTGGATATAAAAGTTTAACCCCAACAACTCCTATTGACGCCCGTTGTGCTTGCTCCAACATGCCTTCAATCCAGTTGGGAGTAATCACTTCGGTATCATTATTCAACAAGATGAGTTGTTTGCCTTTTGCATGTGAGGCACCTAGATTCATTAAAAAAGAAAAATTAAACGGATGTTCTGTTCTTATACACCTGAATCTTAATGGTTCTAGCTTTTCCCATTCCTTCACCTTAGTAAAAAAGGTGTCATGAGAACTATTATTGTCAATTAAAATAACTTCAAAATTTAAATAGGTTGATTTTGCAAAAATAGAGTCGATGCATTTTTCGAGAACTTCAATTTTATCCTTTGTGGGTATAATGATACTTACCAAAGGGGCTTCTGTTAATGTATACTTTACCGAAAACCCGTCTCCAAATTCTGCAGGCGTTACACTGCAGGATTCTCCATATTGGGTGAGTGTTTGTTGAATTGCTGCTTTGCATGCATTCCGGTATTCCACGGAATCATTCACGCTATTGTCAATGGTGTCGGTAACAAGAACAGAGTAACACACCTCGGGAATACTTGATATATGTGTATTGGGGTGTAAACAGATTCGTGCAAGTAGCTCAAACTCATGTGCGCTTTCGTAATCCGGATTCCATCCGCCTGTGTTTCTTATCCATTCCGTTTTTATGGTCCATGCGTTACCAATATAATTTTGGGCGGTGAATGTATCGGGGTTCCACTGCTGCTTAAACCGCGGATCGAACCTCACCAATGAATCGCTGATACAATCATCATCGGTATACAGTACATCGGCCGGAATTTTGGTGTTATTCAGTGTTTTTGCATACAGAAACAATGTATTGGGAGCAATGGCATCTCCGGATTTAAGTATGGAGAGGTATGAATCCTGCCAGGTAAGGGATTGCAATAGTTCGTTCTTTGCATGCACATCCGCAGCTCTTGTTGCGGTTTTATGAATGCTGATGTTTTGATGCAATGTTCCTTTTTCTTCAACATACCTTACGCTCTCCGGATCCGTATCACTGCCGGCTACACATATCAGACTAAAGTTGGGATAAATCTGTTTTAAAACAGAATCAATTGTTTGTTGAAGTGCGTTTACGGATATTGGCTCCAGCGGTAAGATGAAATAGAAATGTGGTTTTCTTACCAGTTGTTTAATGGCTCTTTTTTGTGTTAGCAGCAAACTTTCTCCTGCCACATGTTTTGCAATCCAAAGATCGTATGGGTTACTGGAATAAACCGTTTCTATCTGTCCTTTGTAGTGCCTTAAAATGGTGATGGGTCTTCGTTCCGAAAGAATATATAATGCGCGGAAAAAAGCCGTAAAGACCCTGTATAACACTCTCCCTTTTTTGCTTGCATAAAACAGGATTTTTTTTATCCTCGACTCACCCGGCTCAACATCAATAAGGTTTGTTCTGAGCCTGTTCTTTATTACACTTATTCTATACTTTGTATTCTCCCATGCAGAATGTGCCTTTTTGTTGCCGCCACTGTTTTTTTCTTGTATCTTCATCTCTGCCTGTTATTACTTAAAGGATTGGCTATAGTATTCCCCCACCTCATCAATAGGACCAACTTTGGCTATCTTACCATCTTCGAGGCAGGCTCCCCTTGTACAAATGCGTTTAAGTTCGGCAAGGCTGTGCGAAACATAAATAATTGTTGTTCCGGCTGCCTTCATCTCATTAATACGGTCAGCACATTTTACCTGAAAACCCTGGTCACCCACTGATAATGCTTCATCCACAATCAGAATATCGGGAATTCTGCAAACAGAGATGCTGAATGCCAGCCGCGCCATCATCCCAGCAGAGTACCTTTTAATCTGCATATTAAGGTCATCATGCGAAAGCTCCGAAAAATCCTTGATTACGGCTACTGCATCTTTTAACTCTTTGCCCCGCATTCCAATCAGTGTTCCTACTATTTTAATGTTTTCGTAACCCGAGAGTTCGTTTTCCAGTCCTGCACCGATGGTAAGCAACGGAGCTACACTTCCTTTAATCTCAATACTTCCGCTTTCGGGGGTAATAATACCGGCAAGGGTTCTGAGCAATGTGCTCTTGCCTGATCCGTTTTTTCCCATCAACGCAAAACATTCACCACGTTTAATCTCTAGGTTCAACCCTTTAAGCACGAGTTTTTTTTCCAGAGCTTTTTGTCTTCCCATCGACATCACCACATCTTTTATAGAAAATATTCCGGCTCCGCTGATCCAGAAGTTTACATGGAGGTCTCTTACCGTAATTACACTATCTGCTGACATGAAGTTGTTTTATAAGTTTGAAACAAAGCCTTTTTTGTATCTATTAAATACCAATATTCCCAAAACAAACATGGCCAATGCAAGGCCTGTAGTGATAAAAAGCGTGGTAGTACCCGGCAATTGATTATAGTATAGGATATCGCGCACCAGTTCCATATAATGATAAAGCGGATTCAGTTTAACATATACCATATACTTATCGGGAATCATGGTAGATAAAAAGGCAATGGGTGTGAAATAAAACAATGCCGGAGCCAAGGTGTTCCACAAAATGCCAACATCTCTGAAAAACACATTAAAGGTTGCCAGAAAAGTTGCTAACCCAAAGGTGAACAGACCGAACAATATAATTGCCGGAAAAATGAGCAATGTGATCCAGGTTATTTTTAATCCAAAAAACAACATCAGCACAAAAAAGGGAATCAGCGAAAGCAGCATCGTCACAAATTCTGCGAATGCCGCACTCATCGGAAATAGAATATTGGGGAGCGCTATCGTTTTGATAATACTCGCGTTGCTGATAATGGAGTTGATGATCTGGGTCATGGAGTTTGCAAAATAGGTCCAGAAAACTAGGCCAATCAACGCAAAGAGAGGATACCTGTCGATTCCTACAAAGACATTGCTGAATACGAAAATGAAAATAACCAGGTACGCAAGAGGGTGCAGCATGCTCCACATAAACCCCAGCACTGAGTTTTTATACTTTACTTTAATATTCTTTAAGGCAATGGTATAAACTAAATGGAACAGGTTCTTTATTTTAAATAAAATCATATTACTGTATTGCCACAAACCTAATATAAAATATACTATTTAAGCAATGCAGGATATTTAACCAGAACGGGACTATAGTAGGGGTCTGTTTGAGCCGGAGTGTAGTGCTCCCATTTGGAAACAAACTTTTGCATTTCGGCTGCTTTAAAACCTTTTACGCGTGTTACCGATTCGTAGTGGTACAATACTACACCTGAAACATACACATTGCGGAACCCTTTCTCGTGCAGCTTGAGGCAAAAATCCACATCATTAAAATTGACCGGAAATCCTTCATCCATCATGCCCACTTCCATGTATTTGTTCTTGCTGATAAGGATGCATGCGCCTGTTACGGCAAGGTAGTTTTTATACGAAACCAACGCGTTAAAATAGCCCTGGCCTACATCAGGAATGCCGTAATAAATATGGCCCGGAGCTCCGTCAACAAGAATAATTCCAGCGTGCTGTATCTGGTGTTGTTCGGTAATCAATTTGGCTCCAACGGCTCCTATATCGGGTTGTTGCGCAAAGCCCAAAAGCTGCTCTATCCAATCTGGTGTAATAATTTCCATATCATCATTGAGCATCAACACGTATTCGCCCCTTGATTCTCGGACACCCATATTGATACGTTGCGAAAAGTTAAACGCATCCGCACAATGCACAAAACGCGCACCCAGTTGTTCGCATGTGTGTTGAAGGCTTGGGTCAATATCGTTTCCGTCAACCACAATAAGTTCAATCTGTTTATAAGTGCTTTTGTTTACAATACTTGTCAAACAATTTTCAAGTAAATAGTTGTGCCTTCCTTTGATGGTTGCTCCTTTGCCGGCACTTGGAATTACAATGCTCACGATTGGTTGTCCGGCAAGTGTATGGTTCACTTTGTACACACCGTAATATTCCGTAAAGCTTACGGTTCCGGTTTTTAATTTTCGCTGCAGGTGCTCTTCAACAGCTTTACGTCCGGCTTCGTATGCATAACTTTTGGCTAGGGGATTGCTTGCGGTTGATGACGCAATGGTGCGCCAATGGTACAGTATTTTAGGGATATGGTATACCGAACGCGTTTGTTCTGTTGCCCTCAAACACAGGTCATAATCCTGAGCGCCATCACAAGCGCTTCTGAATCCACCCAATTCGTCTACAATCTTTTTGCGGTACATCGAAAAGTGACACACATACATGTGAGACAATAAATACTCAGGAGACCAGTCGGGTTTAAACCAGGCGTCAAAGTGATTGTTTTGTTCGTCAATTTTATCTTCGTCACTGTATATCAGATCTGCATCCGGATGTTCATTTATCACCTTTGCATTTTCGTACAATGCATTTTCCGTAATTTCATCATCGTTATCAAGCAGGGCTATATAGGTTCCGGTTGCCAGCGTAAGGGCACTATTGCTGGCTGCCGAAATATTTCCGCTTACTTCCCGGTATGTAACTTTTATACGCGGATCGGCCGAGGCATACTTTTCCAGCAATGGTTTGATGTGTGGTGTTGTCGAAGCATCATCTGCAATACAAAGTTCCCAGTATGGATACACCTGTTTTTGCACCGATTCAATGGCTTTTACCAGCCACTTCTCATCAACGTTGTATACCGGACAAATAATGGAAAATACCGGCTTTAGCGCAAAGGCTTCGATTTCCGATATAGCACGCTTTCGGTCGGATTCGGTAAAGGAATTGGATTGTGAAAAGTTTTTGTAAAACAGCTTATTGGTAATTTTCTTTTTGAGTTTACCCCACAAAAAAGTAAATGCATACCGCAGTCCCTGTTTCCTATAAATATTCCATAATTTACCCAGCTTAAACTTAACTATATTCACGTCCATTGGATGCGAATATGCGGGTTTAATTTTTAAAAACCGAACCGTCAAAACCAAAGTTCCTGCTACATTTGTACCATAACATCTATTTGATTTTGAACCGGACGGTATACATCAACGCACGTTTTTTGACGCAACAAATTACAGGGGTGCAACAATTTGCATTCGAAATTTGCCGTTACCTGCAATGTGGCGAGATTGAGTTCGTGCTCCTCACTCCTAAAGGCTGCGTTGTTCCCCCAAGCCTCTCGCACTTGTCACACAAAGAAGTGGGAAACAACCGGGGATATGTGTGGGAACAAATAGAACTTCCATCCTTTCTCAAAAAGCAGGGCATTCCATTGCTTCTCAATTTTTGCAATACCGCCCCGATATGGTACATCAACCAATGGGTTACCATACACGACCTCGCCTTTATGCACCATCCCGAGTGGTTCTCCAAAAGTTTCTTTCGGGTGTATCGTTTTCTAATTCCGCGGATTGCCAAAAGAAGCAAGCGTGTATTTACTGTAAGCGAAACCATCCGTAAACAATTGGTTACCCTGCTCCATGTTCCCGATACTAAAATTGAATTGCTGCATAACGGAATTCACCATGAACTCCTGCTGGAGCCCAGAGGTGATTCTGCTTCACGTAAAAAGAACATTCTTACCGTTTCGTCCATCAATCCGCGTAAAAACCTTCACACCCTTATACAGGCGTTTTCGTTGGTGGGTTTGGATGGTTATACCTTGATGGTTGTGGGTGCTAAAAATGAGGTGTTTGGCAAACAATCATTTGCAACACTGCCTAATGTGACCTTTACCGGTTATGTATCCAATAAGGAGCTGGCCGGATTATACAGGGAAGCCTCTCTTTTTGTCTCCTTATCCTATGATGAAGGCTTTGGAATTCCCGTGCTCGAAGCCTTGTATTGCGGATGCCCGGTATTGCTTTCCGATATTGACGTTTACCGCGAATGTTTTGGTGATGTGGCTGAGTTTACTTCCCCGTTTGATGTACAACAGGCGGCCGCAGCTATACGTAAAGCTATCCAACATCCTCCTGTGGCCATGGGAATTGAGGGTTTGCTGCGGCAGTATAACTATGCCGATTCTGCAAAAAAATTGATGAAATTACTTAGAGAAACCCCCGAAAAAATGTAGGTTTGGAGTCAACCGCCCTTGCGCATCATGTAAGGCTGTTAACACCAAAAGAAACAATATTCATAAATGAAAGTTGCCCTTGTACATGATTGGTATAGCGTTAGTGCCGGAGGCGAAAAGGTGATGCGCGCCATTCTGAACAGTTTTCGTGAAAAAAACCGGACACAGGAAAGTCCGTTTACTTCCGATTGGGAAAAAATTGATGTGGAACATATTGAAGTGTTCAGCCTTATTGACTTTTTATCGGACAGCGACCGCCAGTATTTGCTGAATGGCCGAAGCGTGCATACTACATTTATACAACACTTGCCCTTTGCCCGTAAGCAGTACCGCAGCTACTTACCTTTTTTTAAGAGGGCCGTACAATCCATCGACTTATCGGATTTCGACCTTATTGTAAGTTCCTCAGCGGCCGTTTCCAAAAATGTGCGCAAGCGGCCCGGACAAATTCACATCAGCTATTGCCATACGCCAATTCGGTATGCCTGGGATATGGAAGATGAGTACCTTAATCACCTAGGGCCACTGATGCGGCCGTTTAAGTTTGTAATCCGGTCTGTGCTGGCTTCGCTGCGAAAATGGGACCTGCAGCATACTCCCAACGTGGATTATTTTTTGGCCAATTCGCATTTTGTGGCTGAGCGCATCAAGCGGATTTATGGAAGAGAGGCTACTGTTGTGTATCCTCCTGTTGATACAGATTCGTTTGCGCTGGCCAACCATCAGCGGAAGAATTTTTATGTAACGGCCGGAAGGTTGGTTCCCTATAAAAATGTGGCCATCATTGCCGAAGCATTCAAAAAAATGCCCGACAAAAAGCTATATATTATTGGCGATGGCCCTGAGCGCGCAGCCGTGCAAAAGTTTACGGGCGACAATGTGGTATTGCTCGGATATCAACCCAAGGATCGGATGGTAAAGTACATTCAGGAAGCTAGGGCGTTTATTCTGGCTGCCGAGGAGGATTTCGGAATCACCACTGTTGAGGCACAATCCTGCGGAACACCTATTATTGCTTACCAAAAAGGAGGATACCTGGAAACGGTTGTAGATGGTAGGACCGGACTGTTTTTTAAAACACAAACCGTGCAGGATATCATCGATGCTGTTCAACGTTTTGAGCAAACCCCCGAAAATTTTGAACCGGGTCAGATTCGTGAAAATGCGTTGCGTTTTTCAGAGAAAATTTTCAATAAGAACTTTGTTGCACAAGTTAAAAAAGTAGTGTATGGTAGCCAGGTGGGCCAAGCAAGTCAATCTTAGTCTTTTTTTTATCCTGTGTGCTTTCCCACTGCTTAAGCCACACCTCATCTCACTGGTTTCACTCACCATGGTGTGCTCGGGCTTCATATACCTTGCATCCTCACGCGAATGGAAGTTTGACGGCCGGTTTTTTCTCTTAATGGTTGCCCTAATTGTTCCATATATCGCAGGACTAGCCGCTTCACACAATATTACACAGGGCATCGCCATTGTACAGGTAAAAATGATGCTGGTTATTCTGGGGTTGCATTTTGGATTTGTATCTCTTCGTCCAACCGAAGAAGAGCAGTACAAGGCATTCAATATTTTTTGTGTTGCATCACTGCTTATTGCTGTTATCGGAAACCTGCTTATTGTGCTAAAAGGTTATGCAGTAAACAGTCACGATTTTGCTTTTGCTTATCGAATATCGCTCGAAGAGTATATAGGTTTGCACCCAACCTATTACTGCGCCATTATGTATATGGCGGCATTTATCAAGTTGCACCAACTACTTACCGCACCATTTCGTCCGGGTGTACAAAGCTGGTTTTGGTTGCTGCTTATTACGCTATGTATTGCAGCAGGCTTGCTTGCAGCATCAAGGGCTACCATGATTGCGTTTGGGTTGATCACCGCCTTTTTTATTATTAACCTAGCCCGTACACATCCTTACCGCTGGTGGTTTTTAGGTGCGTTGGTGCTGATTACTGTTTCCTTATCCATGGTACCCAGCATCAAGGCACGCCTCCTGGAAATTAACGCAGCCAACATGCAGGCACCTTCGGGTAATAATGATAACGGAACCAATGTGCGCTCGGGGATATTTACCTGTAATGCCGAGTTGCTTGATGAATATTGGGTGTGGGGACTTGGAACCGGAAATGTGCAAAAAGCCCTCAATGATTGTTTGGGCAAATTTGATACAACCGTTTACGAATCGCATGATTACAATACACACAACGAATACCTCAACAGCTGGCTCACTGCCGGATTGTTTGGTTTGCTCGCTTTTGTAGGAACATTGCTGTATAGTTTCTGGCGGGCGTTTAAGAGCGCAAACAAGCTTCATGTATATTTCCTGACCTTTATGTGCATCTGCTTTTTAACAGAAAACTACCTAGAGCGACAGGCCGGTGTAACGCTCTTCGCCCTCATGCAAATGCTTTTTTTAGCAACCAATCGCAAGAAGGAATCGGAAATGGTTTAGCTTTGCAACCATGTTTTCCATTCAAGAAATTACCACCATCACCATAACCCTGTTTGCCATTATTGATATTTTGGGGGCACTTCCTATTATCATCAATATCAAACAACAATCATCACACCTGGATGCAGGTTGGGCAACCATTGCTGCAGGAGCGCTGATGATTATTTTCCTGTTTCTGGGAGAAAAGCTGCTGGGGCTTTTCGGTCTTGATGTTGCATCCTTTGCAATGGCAGGATCTATCGTTATTTTTATCATTGCCCTCGAAATGATTCTGGGTATTCCCATCTTTCGGGCCGACCCCAATGATAAAGCGGGCAGCATTGTTCCCATTGCCTTTCCCATAATTGCCGGTTCAGGAACATTAACCACGCTCATTTCGCTCAAAGCCATTTATGCATATCAAAACATTCTTGCGGGAGTCGTTATCAATCTTATTGTAATATACATTGCGCTTAAGTCAACCGACCGTATTGAAAAACTATTGGGCAAAGCCGGACTTACATTGCTGCGGAAGTTCTTTGGAATTGTGTTGCTGGCCATTGCTGTGAAATTATTTAAAGCCAACATCTAGTTTTACTGTTATAGATGAAACCAGCCAAAACAGTTATTTCCATTCTGTTTCTTTGCATCCTGTATGCTGTCATTTTGGTGAGCACAACGTTGTTTGAAACCGACCTTTTGCACCTTAGCTCTATGGGGTTATTGATTAGCGCCTTTGTGTTGTTTGCCAACCATCCCCGCATCGACCCCCGGTTTGTGGCGTATGCGATGATTGTATTTGTGTTCGGGTGGATTCTTTCCTATGCCGGTGTGGAAACCGGTGTCGTTTTCGGACAGTATTTTTATGGAAATAACCTAGGGTATAAAGTGCTCGACATTCCCATTGTTATTGGCTTAAGCTGGTTGCTGCTCAACTATTGTTCTTCGATTATTGCCCATCGTTTGTGTTCGCAATCAGTTATGCTTAACCGATGGTTTCCCAAAGCCTTTCTTGCTGCCACACTAATGGTATTGCTGGATGTATTTATGGAGCAGGCCGCACCTATGTATGATTACTGGTACTGGAAAAACCAAACAGTTCCTATGCAAAATTACACCGCATGGTTTGCGTTTGCCTTTGCTTTCAACTACCTGTTTCAACGGCTCGAAATTAACGCCCAAAATAAGGTAGCAATAGCTTGGTATATCATTATGATTGTCTTTTACGCAGGATTAAGTATGCTGCCGGAACTGCTGTTCAACTTTGGTTGAAATCCAAATTATTCATCAGGATTGCATTGCACAATTCCCATTCATTCACAGAAAACCCTTTATTCCTTTTCCGACTGGTACTTTTTTTCCCTGATAAATTTTCCGTTGTTGTCAAAAACCAGATCTTTCCCTTTTACTTCAGCTTCATACGTAACAACTCCATCTGCCGCTGTGATCCGGGCAGCTTCCTTTGCTTTCTGCCTGGCATGGTTCGCTTTTACATAATCAAGAGCTCCCTGAGGAAGTTGTGCCACAGGAATCTCCTCCTCGGTTTCAATGAGCATACCTGTTGCATCAAAACATGCAGACAGTTCCGTTTTATTCATAACGAACTCGGCCTCGTAATTGCCGTTTTCCTGCTCCCATTTAATCCGCTGCGCTCCCGAAAACTGCTTTTGCAACGATTGTTTAACAGCCGAAGGAACGGTCTTTTCATCAACCTTTTGAGCGAAGGCCAGCGATGCAATCATTGCTGACACGATCATACATACAAGATTTTTCATGTGCTTATTTATTACGTGAATACTATTTACCCGAGAGAAGAAAATGTATAATAAATGTATTAAAAATTTTCTGAATCTGAGTATCTTTTTTCTAAAACAAATCAAACACCCGCACCTGATCGCGGCTGTTCACGGAATGGCATCCGAAACACTGAGCTCCTTTTTCGGTGGCGCTTATATAATTACCGCCATCGCCTTTCAGCTCCAGCCATACCCATCCGTTTACCGCCAAACTGTTATTCGGATCCTTGTACATCATGGCCAGGTATTTCAAAGGGGCGGTTGTGCTGTCGAATAACTCTTTGACCACCAATGAACCTTGCGGAAAGGCTCCACCCTTTGGTAATCGTCCGCTATCAGTTAGCGCTACCAAGGCAACACTATTAAACCGCACCCTGAAGTATTTACTGTGTGACGATGCTGTTGACGACCGTTTAATCACATCGTTTTGCTGATACCAGCCAAAGCCAGGCTCTTTACTCTTCGCATAAAGTAAACTATCCATATTTACCTGTGGGGTGGGGGTTCCCGATTTTGGATCTGCATCCTTTTTGCAGGCAACAGCGCATATGCTGAATATCGCTGCCAACAATATGATTCGCGTTTTCATACCTCAAATTTACCATTCCTACTCCTTTCTTTTTGTCTTTTTTAACCGGTACAAATAATCCCAAACTACATCACCAGAACTGTTGCATTCGCAATTGTGGAAATCCTGTTGGTTTCCGGTCAGGATAAATGGGTATCATCGTAATACGTTTTGCTCTTTATTTATCAACCCCGTAATCACCTTAGTTAAACATGTCATTATTTGCCTGGCTTTTGTTTTTTTTATTTGTGGTGCCCTTTGCATTGAGCTTCGGCCCTAAGGTTGCCTTTTATAAAAGCTGGGGACGACTCTTTGCAGGAATCGCCCTTGCCGCGTTGCTCTTTATTTTCATGAACGGCCGCTTTGAACAATCCGGAGTGATCGGTTTTAACTCCGATTACCTTGGACATATTCGCTGGAACGGATTGCCGCCTGAAGAGTGGTTATTCTTTGTTATTCTTCCTTTTTGCGGTACGTTTATCTATGCTTTACTCAAGGTCAATATCACAACTCCACCATTTGGAAATCAGAAACATCACATTACGTTATTCTTTTTGGTTGCTGCTTTTTTTCTGGCGCTGTTCAATTCAACTCAGGTATACACGTTTTACCATTGCCTCATTGCAGCAGTATTGCTAAGCATTCATTATTTATTCCTGCGCAAAGAGTGGATTGGTCATTTTTGGATGGCATTCTTTATCTACCTCGTCCTGTTTTTTGCTATGGGTGGAGTGCTAACAGGAATGGTTACCGACAAGCCACTTATATGGTACAATGATACAGAAACAATTGGTGTGCGGCTCTTTACCATTCCGGTTGAAGAAACCTTTTATGCACTTACCGGTTTCCTGTTACCCGTTACCGTTATGGAATTGCTTTCGGGAAAAATAAAGCGCAAACGCAAATAGGTTGCAGGTTTTTTATTGCGGGTTATGGGTTGTGAAATGTATTGCGGAATTGCGACCGCCTTGCCAACTTCTATCTTTTTCGTGCCTCTGTGTACCCAACAGCTAAAAGCAAATCGCCTCCTTATATACAGCCAGCCACTTCGGATGCTGTACGTTTTTCTGGCACTTTCCTTTTGCACTTGCAGGTAATTACCTAATTTAGTTGAAAATCGTTGTGAATTCGCACACAAACCATTCAACTTCGCACCATGAACTATACTCATCAACATACCTGGAACTTCTCAACCGTAGGTGGCGTTAAACGCGTAAACCTAGATTCGGGGGCCGACCTCATGCACCTGCACCAGCTCGATCAAAAGCTTTGGACTGCGCTTAGCTGCCCGGTATACGGTCTGGAGATCGATCATAAAACACTTGCACTGATTGATACCGATAATGACGGACAAATCCGCGTTCCCGAAATGCTGGCAGCCGTAAAATGGATGATTGGTGTTCTTAAAAATGCCGATGATTTGTTGAAACAGGATGAAGAGTTTCCGCTCTCGGCTATTGATGACAGCACGGATGAAGGACGCACACTCATTTCTTCGGCCAACATTATGTTGCGCAACCTCGGCAAGGAGAACGCCACATCACTCACCGTGGCCGAAACATCCGATACCGAAAAAATATTTGCAGCTTCACGTTTTAACGGTGATGGGATTATTACCGAAGATACCGTTGAAACGGCTGCACTCAAAACCCTGCTCAACGAGGTGATGGCATGTGCAGGTTCGGTAACTGATCTTGGAGGAAAATCCGGTATCTCGATAGAGCTACTGCAACAGTTTACAGATGCGTGCTCATTGCACGCGCAGTGGTATGCAAAAGCCGAAGGCAACTCCGCTATTTTTCCGCTTGGAAAAAGCAGTGAAGAAGCATATGCAAGCTATTCGGCCATTAAAGCCAAGGTGGATGATTATTTTATCCGTTGCCGGCTTGCGGCTTTCAATTCGCAAACAACTGCTGCGCTTAACTTATCCGTTGCGCGGGTGGAGGCCATTAGCGAAAAAGACCTGTCGGCTTCGCTGGATGAAATTGCAACCTACCCGCTGGCAAAAGTAGAAGCAGGAAAACCGTTGCCGCTGAGTGAAGGAATAAATCCCGCTTGGGAAAAAGCAATGCTCTCGTTTAACACCCTTGTTTCACTCCAACAATTTCTAGGCAAAACATCCCTTACCGAAAGTGACTGGTCATCGCTCGAAATATTGTTCACCGAGTTTGTGCAATGGAAAGCAGAAGAAAAGGGTGCCACTGTAGAGTCGCTCGGACTGGATAGAATCAAAGAAATTTTATCGGGGCAGGATCTAGCGTTGTTAACCTCATTGATTGAGCAGGACAAAGCACTGGAGCACGAAGCCAGCAGCATCATGAAGGTTGATCAACTCGTTAGGTATTACCGCGACCTGTATACGCTCCTCAAAAACTTTGTAACCTTTTATGACTTTTATTCACCCGGCTACAAATCCATTTTTCAGGCCGGAACATTGTACATCGACCAGCGAAGTTGTGACTTATGTATCCGTGTTACCAACATGGAAAAACATGGAACCATGGCTTCCATGAGCGGGATGTTTTTAATGTATTGTGAATGTACCTCGCGAACCACCAGCGAAAAGATGGTTATCCTCGCAGCGCTTACCAATGGCGATATTGATAACCTGGTGGTGGGCCGTAATGCCTTGTTTTATGACCGGCAGGGCACCGACTGGGATGCTACCATCATTAAAATTATTGATAACCCCATCAGCATTCGCCAGGCATTTTGGTCGCCCTACCGCAAGGTTTCGCGTTTTGTGGAAACTCAGGTAAATAAGTTTGCCGCCTCGCAGGATGATAAGGTAACGGGCAGTGCCTCCAAAGGGATTGAAGATGCCCAGCACAAAATAGTAAATGCACCGGCTGAAGCTCCCAAAGCTGCACCACCCTTTGATATCGGAAAGTTTGTGGGAATATTTGCGGCCATCAGTTTGGCCTTGGGCGCTATTGGTGCGGCCATTGCTTCCGTGATTGCAGGGTTTTTGGGACTTACCTTCTGGAAAATGCCTTTGGCCATTTCAGGAGTGGTGCTTCTTATTAGCGGACCGGCAATGATTATGGCGTATCTTAAACTACGTAAACGCAACCTTGCTCCCATACTCGATGCAAACGGATGGGCCATTAATGCCAACGTGATCGTAAATATTCAATTTGGTAATTTGCTCACCCACCTGGCCACTCTTCCTCCGGGTGCAAAAATTAACCTCAACGATCCGTTCAGTAAAAAGAAACGTCCATTCTGGCCTTTTGCTGTTGGCGGTATTGTACTCATTGCGCTTGTGTTTTATGTGTTATGGAAATTGGGATTTATGCATCTCTAAAACAAACAATGTGGCTGTTAAACTTAAACAACGGAAAACCTGTGCCAACGGACACACTTATTATAAGAGTTCCGATTGTCCAACCTGCCCCATGTGTGAGCAGGAGCGCAAACCAAAGTTGGAATTCCTGGCAACACTATCGGCACCTGCAAGACGCGCGCTGGAGAATACCGGTATTCTAACCATACAAAAACTGGCCACCTATTCCAAGAAAGAAATCCTGGCCCTCCATGGAATAGGACCCGCTTCAATCCCCGCGTTACAATTCGCACTAACCCAAAACGGTTTGTCTTTTCGAACAGATTGAATGGTTTTACACCCGAAAAAATTCCCGGATAGAGAATAAACATCTATCTTTACCTCCCTTTAAACAGCAAACAATAACATAGTAACCCAATAACTAATAACAACATGAGAAGAACAGCAACGGCCTTTTGGCAAGGCACAGGAAAAGAAGGTAGCGGACACCTAACAACACAAAGTACCGTATTGAATCAATCGCAATATTCATACAATACCCGTTTTGCAGATGGTGTTGGAACCAACCCGGAGGAACTGGTTGCTGCAGCACATGCAGGATGTTTTACTATGAAGCTGAGCTTTATCCTGAGCGCTGCGGGATTGAATCCGGGCAGCCTCGAAACAACTTGTGCCATTACGCTCGACAATGGAGCTATTACCAAATCGGAGTTGAGCCTCAAAGCGGTGGTTGAAGGTGTAAGCAATGAGCAATTTGCCGAGTATGTTGCTGATGCAAAAACAAACTGCCCAATCAGTAAGTTGTTGAATACGGAAATTTCGGTTGAGCATACGCTCAACGCGTAATCTTCTTCCGATAGGTATACAATTAAAGGGTCTGCATTAGGTGAATAACTTAATGCGGACTTTTTTTGTTTATAATGTGAATGGTTTACAAGAATCGGTTTCCACTAATCCCACAGACTTCATTGATGTGCTATTCTGCAAACTGACTCGTGTTTTTAGTCTTTTCATAATTGGCTGCTGTTAATGTTAGCTTAACCAAAAAGACATCTCAAACCCTTATTTTGGCACGTCTTAACATTAACTTAACCTCAGTACAACATTGGTTTAACATTGGCTTAACATATTTGCCACACTAAAAAACCAGAATATCCCTTAAACCAATGTTGAAACATCTACTTACGACCCTATTGTTTTGTACCGGCCTGTTATGCTCAAACGTACATGCCCAAACGGATACTACACGCACCACTCCTCCGGCAACAGTAACACCGCAACCGTCTCTTACTTCGGGAAGCACTCCACATACCAATGGATCACCGGTAACGTTTACCGAGAAAAAATCAAACTGGTATGATAATGTTTCCATCCGTGGCTACATGCAGGTGCGCTATAACCGCTTGCTGGAAACCAATGATCAGTTAAAATGCGAACAATGCGATAAGTCGATGGGGCAGGACGGTGGGTTTTTCATCAGGCGGATGCGGATCATTCTCTTTGGTCAGGTAAGTAAAAAAGTATATTTCTATGTGCAGCCCGATTTTGCCAGCTCAGCTTCAACTAGCGGCTTGCATTTTGGCCAGTTGCGCGATGCATATGTTGATGTGGGACTAGATGATAACAACGAGTTCCGTTTCCGCATCGGGCAAAGCAAGGTTCCATATGGTTTCGAAAATATGCAATCGAGCCAGAACCGCCTGGCACTTGACCGTAATGATGCCCTGAACAGTGCAGTATCAAATGAGCGCGACCTAGGTGTGTTCTTTTACTGGGCCCCTAAAAAAACCCGCGACTTGTTTGCTTCGCTGGTGCGTGATGGATTAAAGGGCAGTGGGGACTATGGTGTGTTTGCATTGGGTGCCTACAACGGACAAACAGCCAACAAGCCGGAAGCAAATGATGAATTGCATTATGTATCGCGTTTATCGTATCCGTTTCAGTTCAACAAACAGATTTTAGAATTGGGTGTGCAGGCCTACACCGGAAAGTATACCTTATACACCGATCAACTTACCAAAGGCGTAGGTTCTGTTACCAACCTCACCTATCTTGACCAGCGTGCTGCTGCATCCGTAATCTTATACCCGAAACCGTTCGGGGTGCAGGCCGAATACAATATCGGTAAAGGACCGGAGTTTAATAAAACCACCAAAGCCATCGAAACTCAAAACCTGAGCGGAGGATATGTATTGGTGAACTACATGATCAAATACAATACCCAACTGTTCTTCCCGTTTGCACGCTATACGGTGTATGATGGTGGTAAGAAGTTTGAAAAGGATGCCCGCAGCTACAATGTAGAGGACTATGAGCTTGGTTTAGAATGGCAACCCTTCAAAACTTTCGAGCTGGTGGTAATGTATACTATGTCGGACCGCAAGTTCGAAGACTTCGCATTGCAAAACAACCACCAAAAAGGACAACTCCTGCGCATCCAGGCACAATTGAATTTCTAACCCTAGAGGCTCCATTGCCGGATATCGGATTTTGGATTGCGGATTGAATGTGGGATTAAAGTCCGATGCATTAGCGGATATTTATATGCGTTGGTGTTCTATGCCTTGTCGCGCGGTGGTTTCGTCCGATAGTTATCGGACCGCTCACCCACCGCAGGTAACGCACAATTAAAGCAGAATGTAAGGTGTCTAAGCCCTGCGAAGCGGAAATAACCCAAAGCACGCTGATACATTTCAGAGAATATTTCATACTTTCGGGAGACTTCAATTGCTGTCTTCCCATGAAAAAATTATTATTTTTTTGCCTGCCCCTGTTTTGTTTCCAACACGCTTTTGCAGAAGAAAAGATTGCGCCCGATACAGTTTCTGTTGGCCTCTACATCAACAGTGTACACAATATTGATTTTAAGGATAAGGAATATACCATTAGCATGTGGGTGTGGTTTAAATATCGGAATGCCGATTTCGATTTTTCCAGATACCTTGAAGTGCCCATGGCCAAAGAGGTTGACAAGTCCTACTACAACGTAGATACGCTGGACGATGGCCGCATCTATATGCTTATGAAACTGCAGTGTGTGATGAAAGACAACTGGAAGATTCAGAACTTCCCTTTCGACCACCAGAAGTTGCGCTTTTCCATCGAAAACTCCCAATATGATTCCGACTCGCTGGTGTTTGTGGAAGATACGGTGGGTGAACATTATTCCAAGTGGACTACCTCGGGATGGAAGATCAACCCCGATAGTTTTAGAATAAGCACAGGCACCAAAACTTACCAAACAGGTTTTGGCGACCCTGAGCTCGACAAACCGGAAACCGACTTCAGCGTGTTCCGCATGCAGATTGTGATGGACCGCGAGCCCTGGAGTTTGTTCCTTAAATTATTCCTGGGCATGTATGTTTCGTTCCTGTTATCGTACCTGTGTTTTTTCATTAATCCCGATAATGTGGATTCACGGTTCAGCTTAAGCGTGGGTTCATTGTTTGCCGTAATTGGAAACAAGTATATCGTAGATTCCGCCTTGCCCGAAAGCACTTCCTTTACGCTGGTGGATTCCCTGCACGGACTTACCATGGCCTTTGTGTTTGCCGTAGTGGCATGCTCTGCATATGTGCTCAAGCTCATCAAAAAAGGCAACCCGCACGAGGTAAAACATTTTGACCGCATTGCTTCGCGTGTTTTGCTGGCTGTGTATATTCTGCTTAATGTGGCGCTGATCTGGAACGCGTATACTTCTTAGTTTTTCTTTGGCACTAATGAAACTAAATTCATGATAAAAGGCTGAACAATCTTATTCATAGTCAGCATTGTTCTGCCTTTTTCTGTGCGTTCGGCCAGCAGCTTGTGCCTAACGGAGACTTTGAAAGCACAACACCCTTGTTTGAAACAACGAATTCTACTTCTATAAAAAACATAAGCAGTTGGGGCGCCATAAACACTGTTGACTTTTATCGGAAACAATCCAATATATCCAATTATCTTGGGCTAACGCTTGCATCTCCTTTTGAATATATTCACACAACACTTACTGAGGTTATCTCTTCCGGAGATAGTTGTTACTTCCATGACTTGTCTACGCAATTTGCGGGATCAACGGGAAACCCTAGCTGTGATTTTTCACTGTCTTGGGGGGAAGGATTTCCAGCGGATTGTTAAGATTAAATGACCTTGTAGTTCTTATACTCAAACAACCGTACACCGGTTCGCTTTTCAATGGCATACAACAACCAGTCTTTCAGTTTAAACTTCTTCTTACCCACATCCCAGCTGAAGTTCCAGTTCATGCGTTTCAATCGCTCCGTCATCACACCCGGATGCGTTCCGGCAAATTTTTGGAGTGAATCGATCATAGAATAATCATATGCATTGGCTTCTGCTACATTTTCTTTTACCCACGAATCATCATGCCACATTTTGTGAAAATTCTCCTGTTTGGCTTGCTGAAAGCGAGGATCTTTCACCCACCCGTAATGAAAAATGTAGGCATCAATGGCTTTTACTTTCAGCTTCTCTCCATTCTTTCTAAACCCCTGTGCATCGCGATAGGAGCGGATGTTTTTATCATTGCGGATAATGCGGATTTCGTTGCGGTACCAAGTGCGTGAATCGCCTATGTAATCATAGCTGCCATAAAAATGTTCGTACTTAAACAGCAATCCATCAACCTCTTCTTGTGATACATACTTCTCGCAGCTTTTCACAATTTCGGCATGGTATTTTTCATGCACCACTTCATCGCCCTGTAGGTAAAAACACCAGTCGGCATCGGTAATGGCATCAAATGCTTTATTGGTTTCTTCGGCAAGTACACGTCCGCCCTCGCGCAAACTGTCGTCCCATACCGTATCAATAATCCGTATTTTGGGAGAACCAATGGACTCGATCAATTTGCGGGTTTCGTCTTCGGAATTTCCAACGGCTACCACATACTCATCAACAATCGGCAAAATACTGCGAATGGATTCCACAATTGGATAATCATACTTGAGTGCATTGCGAACAATAGTGAAACCAACCAATTTCATGCGAAAAATCTTATTTAGATTGATTCCAAAAATAGATTATTTTCGCAGTCTTAAAAATGGGAGCATTGTTTTGATGGTGTTTTCATTAAAAACAAACCATGAGACTATCACAATTAAGGTTCGGACAAGAGGCAGTGGTGGAGCAGATTAATGATAACGAGCTCTCGTTAAAGTTGCTCGAAATGGGCCTGTTACCGGGCGAAATTGTTGCACTGGAAAATATTGCACCTTTTGGAGATCCCATTGCTGTTAGAGTAGGTGAATACAAAATGTGTCTGCGCCTAGAAGATGCCGATTGTGTAATGGTTAAATTAAAATAAGTACTCATCCGTTTGGTGTTTTCGGCAGTTCAGCCAAAACCCAACACTGAAATAGACAGGCTTTTGAAACAGGAACTCACGGTTGCATTGGTTGGTAATCCGAACAGCGGTAAAACATCTTTGTTTAATGCGCTCACGGGTTTAAATTATAAGGTGAGTAATTTCCCGGGAACCACGGTTGAGAAAAAAACCGGAACCACAAAACTCAGTTCCGACATTACAGCTCAGATTATAGATTTACCGGGTACGTACAGCCTGTATCCAAAGTCGGCTGATGAGCTGGTAACGTATGAATTGTTGCGCAACAAATCCGAAACCAACTTCCCCGATCTGGTATTGTTTATTGCCGATGCTTCCAATCTCAAAAGAAATTTATTGCTGCTTACCCAGGTAGCCGATTTGGGTGTTCCGGTAATTCTGGCGCTCAATATGGTTGACCTTGCAGAGCGGAAAGGGATTTTTTATGATGAAAAGGTATTATCGGAAGCCCTTAATATTCCGGTGCTTTCCATCAACGCCCGCAAACGTATTGGTGTAAAAGAAATTAAAGAAAAGTTACTCGATGAGCATGTTCGCAATCGCGTAAAATATTTCTCGCTCGACTTTCTGGATACGAAATTTTTGGATGAGATAAGTGAGTTTACCGATAAGCGCAACCATTATGCGGCCTTGCAGTATGCGATTAATGCCGCACATTTAATCAGCACCAAATCCAAACAGATCAGAGAAATTTTTGAACGTCATCAGTTTGATGCACGTGCTTTTCAGGAGAAGGAAATTCTGGAACGCTACCACATGATTGATACAGCCGTGAGGATGAGCCGCAAAGAAAAACCGGGCGCGTTGGCACGTTCCTTCACGCAAAAGGCAGATAAAATAGTAACACATCGGTTTGCCGGTATTGCTATCTTTTTGGGATTATTGTTCATGGTGTTTCAGGCTATTTTTTCCTGGAGCACAGTTCCCATGGAGTGGGTTGAATACGGGTTTTTAAAATCTTCGGAGTGGGTTGAAAGTACCTTACCTGCAGGAGTGTTAAATGATTTGCTGGTGCATGGTGTACTGGCAGGATTAAGCGGTGTAATGGTGTTTTTGCCGCAAATTATTATCCTGTTTGCCTTTATTGCTATTCTCGAAGATGTTGGGTACATGGCCCGTGTAGGGTTTATCATGGATCGCATCATGCGTCCGTTTGGAATGAATGGTAAATCAATTGTTCCGTTAATCAGCGGAATGGCATGCGCTGTTCCAAGCATCATGGCCACCCGCAGCATCGAGAACAAAAAGGAAAAACTCATTACCATATTGGTTACTCCGTTGATGAGTTGTAGTGCCCGTTTGCCGGTATATACCCTGCTGATTGCCATGTTGATTCCGGAAGACGCAAAATGGGGGCCGTTTAACCTGCATGGAATCATACTGATGCTAATGTACCTGCTTGGTTTTGCGGCAGCATTGTTCAGTGCTTTTATGTTTAAATTTTTCATTAAGGCCGAACGCAAAAACTTTTTTCTGATGGAGCTGCCAAGCTACAAGCTCCCCATTGTTCACAATCTGCTCATCACACTGTATGACAAAGGTTCGGCATTTGTTTGGGGTGCCGGAAAAATCATAGTGGCAGTCTCTATCATATTGTGGGCATTGGCATCATTTGGCCCCAGGGATAACATGAAACGCATTGATGAAAAATACCTCACAATGGCAACTGAAACCAACCAACCTTTTACGGTTGAAGAATTGGCTACTCAAAAGAATACGGAAAAATTGCAGGCATCTTATGCGGGGGAATTCGGCAAGTTCATTGAGCCGGTGATTAAGCCTATCGGGTTTGATTGGAAAATTGGGATTGCCCTACTCACTTCCCTTGCCGCACGCGAAGTGTTTGTAGGAACGATGAGCACCATTTACAGCGTGGGAGGAGATGTTGCGGATCTACAATCCATCCGCACCAAGATGAGCAACGAAAAGGACCCCGTTACCGGAAAGCCTGTATTTTCAGTCGCTACAGTATTATCACTGATGGTGTTTTATGCATTTGCACTACAATGTATGAGCACAGTGAGTGTGGTGCAAACCGAAACAAAAAGCTGGAAATGGGCAGTGATACAGTTTGTATACATGACCGCACTTGCATACCTAAGCAGTTTGCTGGTGTTTAATTTATTAAGCTAAATAGACATCGCGGTAGTCATTTAAACCAGCATTTCGCAACAGAATAATTAAACAGAAGATTACGCAAATTCAATTATAAATTAGCGCATTCTATGACTTATCATTAATGGAAGACCCGGGAGAATTAAGCTTTCTTAACAAACTCCGACTTTAACGCCATTGAACCAAAGCCGTCAATTTTGCAGTCGATATTGTGATCGCCTTCTACCAAACGGATGTTTTTCACTTTGGTACCGGCTTTAATATCTTTTGGAGAACCTTTTACAGGAAGGTTCTTGATAATCGTTACCGAATCACCATTTTGCAGGATGGTTCCATTGCTGTCCTTCACCACCAATCCCTCATCTGCGCTGGCAGTTTCGGCTGTTTGAATACTCCACTCATGGCCGCATTCAGGGCAGGCCAGCAATTCGCCCAGTTCGTAAGTGTAAGTTGATTTGCAGGACGGACACGGAGGATATTCAGCCATTTTTAGATTTATTTAAGGAACCGAAGATACAGATTTTCGAGAGGTAATCGTTAAACCAACAAGAGTAAAAGCTCCGCGAAGCCGCTATTAACAAACACCTCGCCAAACTGCGTTTAGTTCGGGTTGATTAAAATCACCTATTGTAAGTATCTGTTGGCTAAATAATTGTGGGTATCTTGTTGACATTGTGTTAAAAAACGTTATCTTTTCTCGAAATTCGCAATCCTTTTAAAAAGAAAGAGAGTTATATAAAGATATGAGGCAGCTCAAAATTAGCAAACAGTTTACCAACCGCGAAAGCAAATCACTCGATAAATACCTTAACGAGATCAGTAAAGTTCCAATGATTGACGCTCAGGAAGAGGTTGAATTGGCGCGCAGGATACGTGAGGGCGACCAGGTGGCGTTGGAGAGATTGGTAAACGCAAACTTACGTTTCGTTGTTTCCGTTTCAAAACAATACCAAAACCAGGGATTAACGTTGGGGGATTTAATTAACGAGGGAAACTTAGGTTTGATTAAAGCAGCTAAACGTTTTGATGAAACGCGTGGATTTAAATTCATCTCATACGCAGTATGGTGGATTCGTCAGTCAATCCTTCAGGCTTTGGCCGATCAATCCCGTATTGTTCGTTTGCCATTGAATAAAGTAGGTTCTATTGGTCGTATTGGTAGCACAGCTGCAAAACTGGAGCAACGGTTGGAGCGTGAACCAACAGTTGAAGAAATTGCAATTGAAATGGAAATTCCGATTCAGGAAGTTGAAAATGCAATGCGTTCAACAGGTCGTCACTTATCAATTGATGCACCGTTAACAGATGGTGAAGACAATACCTTATTAGGAATTTTGGATAGCAACGATGAGCCTCGCCCCGATGTTCAGTTGATTAACGAATCGCTGCAAAAGGAAATCAACCGTGTTATTTCAACGCTTTCCGAAAAAGAGAAAGACGTGTTGAAATTCTACTACGGATTGGATGGCGGTCCGGCACATACGTTGGAAGATATCAGTGAAAAGATTGGTTTAACGCGCGAACGTGTTCGCCAGATTAAGGAAAAAGCACTTCGCAGGTTGCGTAAATCTTCGAAAAGCAAAATCCTGAAAGCATACCTTGGATAAAAAGTGTTCAGCCCACGATACCTTTCGTTGCGGTTGTTTATAAGTATTACCGAAAATAGCTGTCAGCAATGACAGCTATTTTTTTATTTTTGAACCTTATACATTTCATACATGAGTTCATTCCGTTCCGGCTTTTCCATCATACCCATCGTAGTTAAAAACCTGCTCATCATTAACGGGCTCTGTTTTTTAGCCAATATGGTACTGGAAACGCGATACAATTACAGTTTAAATGAAACATTGGGTTTGTACTTTCCCGAGTCAACCCACTTTAGGCCATACCAGCTGATCACACACGTTTTCATGCATGGAAGCTTTATGCATTTATTTTTCAATATGTTTTCGCTGTGGATGTTTGGAAACGTACTTGAAAACTATTGGGGACCTAAGCGGTTTTTCATTTACTACTTTGCCACGGCATTTGGAGCAGCAGCATTATTGTTGGGTGTAAACGCAATCGAAATTTATTCGCTCAAAAATGCAATTGCTACCTACGCTTTGGATCCAAGTGTTGATGCATTTATTAGGTTAATTGATAAAGATGCAGCTCTTGCACATAGCAGTGTGGTGAACGAGTTTGTTAATCAATGGCAGGCACAACCTCAAAACCCTCAGTTTACCCAAGGGTCACTTGAAATTGCAGATGCCTTGCTTCAGCGCAAACTGAATGTACCCACAGTAGGAGCTTCGGGAGCTGTATTCGGATTGTTGCTGGCATTTGGAATGTTGTTTCCAAACACGGAACTCATGATGATTTTTCTGCCCATCCCTATCAAGGCAAAGTATTTTGTAATAGGATATGGAGCCATTGAACTTTATCAGGGAATTGCCAACAACCCGGCAGACAATGTGGCGCACTTTGCACATTTGGGTGGAATGTTGTTTGGGTTTATACTCATCAAGATCTGGAATAAAACCAATAGAAATTCGTTTTACTAAAAATGACGTTACTCGAAGAATTAAAATACACATTCAACAGAAGCAACAATGCAGTTCGAAAGATTATCATTGTGAACGTGGCTGTGTTTTTACTCACCGCCCTAGTAACTGTTTTTATGTTTTTTGCAGGAATAGCGGGTGATACCATGAGCCCTGCATTGCAGTATTTTATGCTTCCGGCTGATTTGGGTAAACTCCTGATGCAACCCTGGAGCATTTTAACCTACATGTTCTTGCATGATGGTTTTTTTCATATCCTCTTTAACATGTTATGGCTTTTTTGGCTGGGTAATTTGTTGCACGAGTATATTGGGAATCAAAAAGTATACGAAGCTTATTTTGGTGGTGGGATAATGGGAGGAATCCTCTTTCTCATTTGTTACAATGTATTTCCGGTTTTTGAAAATGCTGTTCCAGGGGCATATGCATTGGGTGCATCGGCAGGAGTATTATCTGTGGTAGTGGCTACGGCAACATTGCTTCCTAATTATCCAATCCAGCTATTATTATTCGGTTCCGTTCGGTTAAAGTATATTGCGTTGGTTACAGTGGTGCTCGATATTGTGAGCATCCCGCAACAAAACCCCGGAGGCCATATTGCACATCTGGGTGGAGCACTCTTCGGTTTTTTGTACATCAAATATTTATACCAGGAGAAACACATACTGCCACAATGGTTGCGAAACCTGTTTGGTAAAAAATCGAAAGTGAAAATCCACTACCGCACTACCTACATGAAAACGGAAAGCAATAATAAACCTAGTCAGGAAGAGATTGATCTGATCCTGGATAAAATTTCAAAATCAGGGTACGACAGCTTGAGTAAAAAAGAAAAGGAACAATTGTTTAAAGCAAGCAACGACTAATGTTTATCATCAACCGAATTGTATTCGCCCTGAACGGACTCGCCATTTTAGCGTTGTTGCTTTCGTATGCTGCTCCATTTATAAGTCCCGAAATATATTGGCCTATAGCCTTTCTCGGACTGGGTTATCCGGTGTTGGTTATTCTTAATTGTGTATGCATTCTATATTGGATTGCGGTATTCAAACTTCGGTTTTTGTATTCACTCATTGTAATAATACTGGGATATAACTACATCCCATCTTATGTTCAGTTTGGAGCAAAAAAGACAACCGACAAAACGAACAGCATTTCCGTTGTGAGCTTCAACACAAAATATTTCGGAGCGTTTGAGAATAAAAAAATTGAACAGCCCGATATCTTTTTTGAAGTTTTGGATAAGGTAAATCCCGATGTGCTTTGTTTTCAGGAATTCCAAAATCATTATACTTCAATTGAAAAGAGCATGTTTAAACGCGTGTTTAAGAAGATGAAGGGATATTATGTTTATGGTCTGGAGTTGGATGGAAAGGGGACATTGAATGGCAAAGGCATGGTTATTTTCAGTAGGTATCCTATTATCGATTCAGGAGTAGTAGAACATCAGGAGGAAACCAATAATTTCACAATCTATGCAGATATTGTAGCACATGGGGATACCATCCGGATTATCAATACCCATTTACAGTCAATTAAATTTGACCCACCACAATACAATGCTGTGAAAAATCTGGATTTAACCAATGATTCGGCCGTTACCCAATACTCAACCATTACCAAAAAACTGAAACGCGCATTTGTAAAACGTGCCAAACAAGCTGAAGCGGTGCGGGATTTTATTGATGGATCGCGACACAAGGTTGTGTTGATGGGCGACTTTAATGATTCGCCTACCTCTTATGCGTTCCGAACGGTCAAAGGTAAAATGAAAGATGCCTTCAGAGAGTCGGGTTCCGGTTTTAGCCGCACCTATGTGGGAACGATGCCTTCTTTCCGGATAGATTATATGTTATATGATGCTTCGTTCAGCTCATCAAACTATTATGCAAAAGCTTTTGAGTTCACCGACCATAAAATGCTGAACTGTACGATTAAGTTGAAATAGACAGGTTTTCGTTGTAAATTTTTTTCCAGTTAAGATAACCGGGAATGCAAATGATTGCATACAAAATCATCATTCCGGCATAAAAATACAAGTGCTGGTTGTAATACAATACTACTGAAAAAACATTGATCATAAACCAGTACACCCAGCTGGTAAGAATTTTTCGGGCTTCTTTGATCGAAGCTAAAAAGCCAAACAATGTTACAAAAGAGTCGAGATATGGATTTTGAGAATCAGTGTATGTTTTGAATAAGAAGGCTGAAAGCATCGAGAGCAATACAAATATGCCTATATATAAGATGTGCTGTTGAGGTTTCCAGATATGAATATGTTCATTGCGCTGTTCTGCTTTTTTCCAATAAATCCATCCATACACCCCAATTCCCGCATAGTAAATACTGATTATGGCTTGCGCATATATTTTGCTTTCGATAAACAAAACAACCCCCAAAATAGAAGCGGCAATACCGAATAACCAGCCGATGGATTTTTCGCGAATAAGCAGAATGCTGTAAGTAATGCTGAATATAGACCCTAAAAACTCAACAATATTGTAAAAGGTGAAATAGCTAAGCACGGCTTATTTACTGAATCCGATAGACTTTTTTCCTTGCTCTACAATAGCGGCCTTTTTTTCTACTTCTACTTTCATTTTGTCTTTGTAGTGCTGCATTTCGGCAGCAAGGTGGGTATCATGTGTGCCTAAAATCTGAATGGCCAGCAACCCGGCATTTTTAGCATTATTGATGGCAACAGTGGCCACCGGTACTCCTCCTGGCATTTGAACAATGGATAACAGGGAGTCCATGCCTTCAAGCGTTTTTAATTTTACCGGAACACCAATAACAGGAAGGGTGGTAATGGAAGCCACCATGCCCGGTAAATGGGCTGCTCCTCCGGCTCCTGCAATAATTACCTTTAAACCTCGGTCGCGGGCAGTTTTGGCATATTCGAACATCCGCTCTGGTGTGCGGTGAGCCGATACAACAGTTATTTCATAAGGGACTTTGAACTCGTCTAATACCTTGGCAGCCTCCTGCATAATTTCTAGGTCAGAATCGCTGCCCATAATAATTCCTATATGTTTGCTCATTGTATGTTGGATTAGTTGTCGGCTACAAATATCAATAATTCGTGTACTCTTTTTGCTTTGTTTTTAGCTTCTTCAAGGGTATCGGCTGTAATGGTTACATGCCCCATTTTTCGCATCGGTTTACTTTCCGTTTTACCATACAGGTGAATGTATACGCCTCCAATACCCGAAGCCTCCTCCAGTCCTTGTAGCCGGTAGGGTCCGCTAAAGTCTTTTCCTCCCAGCAGGTTCATCATTACGGCAGGCTGAATAAGTTCGGTGCTGCCTAATGGCAGTCCGGCACAAATCCGCACTAGTTGTTCAAACTGGGATGTATAACAGGCTTCAATGGTATGGTGGCCTGAATTGTGCGGACGTGGAGCTACTTCATTCACATATATATTTCCATCTACACCCAGCAGCAGTTCCACCGCAAATACTCCTACACCATCCAAAGCAGCAATGGTGCGGAGGGCTATTTCCTGCGCTTGTTTGGTTATAACATCCGAAACCTGAGCCGGGCAATTTAAATAGGTAACAAGGTTGGCAATAGGGTCAAACTCCATATCAACCACCGGCCAGGTTTTGCTGTTTCCGTCCTTGTCGCGGGCAATCATTACGGAAAGTTCTGTCTGACAGGGAACAAATACCTCAATGAGTGCATTTTCCATAAAGGCACGTTTGCCAATATCTTGTTTCAGTTCAGCGGTATGGAAGATGGCCACACCTTTACCATCATATCCTTCCTTGCGGGTTTTGGCAACAAGCTTTTCACCCCCAAGTTCATCAATGGCATTAAGCCAATCCGCTTCTGTTTCCACCAGTTTAAAGCTCCCGGTAGGAATTTGGTGCTGCTCAAAAAACTGTTTTTGCAATCCTTTGTCCTGAATAATTTGCAAGATACGGGGCGAGGGAATTATCTCCATACCTGCTTTTTCGAGCTCAAACAATACGTCAATATTGATGTGTTCAATCTCGTAAGTTAGTACATCAGAGTATTGGGCCAGTTGTCGGATGGCAGCGGCATCCTTTAAGGAACCTGTAATATGTTTCGCAGAAAGACCCTCACAAGGGCTCCCGGCTGCATCCAGCGTGTTAATGGTAAAATTATATCGAAGGGTCTCCTCAATCATCATGCGGCCAAGCTGACCTCCGCCTATGATGCCTATTTTTTTGCGTAAAGGATTTTGATTCACGGGGCAAATATATTTCTATTTCTGTGAGCATCGGCAATTTACGGTAAATTAAGAATAGCTTAATCTACTTAATTGTTTTAAAAGCAACCAAATAACCGTACTTTCGCAGCCCGAAAAGAAGAAAACAACAAACAATATGAGCGGAAAAATCACATTTACGATGATTAAGCCGGATGCAGTAGCAAACGGACACACAGGAAAAATTATTGACCATGTAATCCAAAAAGGATACAAATTGGTAGCGATGAAATACACTCGTTTGAGTGAAGAAAAAGCAGGAGAATTTTACGGTATTCACCGCGAACGCCCTTTTTTCAACGATCTTGTTTCATTCATGACCTCAGGTCCGATTGTAGCAGCAGTATTGGAAAAAGACAATGCAGTGGCTGATTTCAGAACAGTAATCGGAGCAACCGACCCATCAAAAGCTGAAGCCGGAACCATCCGTAACTTATATGCTAAATCAATCGATGCAAATGCTATCCATGGTAGCGACAGCGATGAGAATGCAGCTGTCGAAGCAGCGTTCTTCTTCAATAGTTTCGAAAAATTTTAGTAGTTGATTAAAGACTTGAAGATCCTGCTCGGCAATGAGCGGGATTTTTTTTGCCTAAATACTGCCGTTCCATTTGCGCACAAACCACTAAAGAAATGCATCCCCCCAAACGGTTCGTTCATGCTCTTTCTTGGTCAAAGTAGTTAAGCAAATTATAAAGACGGCCGTTTTAGTATCCACCTATATATAATTACGGAACCAGCATTCATATAACTGGCTTGCTGCAACTCCCAGCCCTTTTCGCTCATATAATTCAGAGCCTCAATCATTGAGTTGAAAGTTCTTATCTTTCCTGTAACCTCATCCCTTAACCTCTCATCTTTCCAAATTGAGATAGCCTGACCTTCATCTATTGCAATTGTAACTTTTGGGCTCATAAATTTGGTTACTCCTTCAAGTTCACAATAGATATAATGCCTTGATGTGTCTGTTTGTCCATAGCTGACAATGTTGAATGTCACTAGTAATGTAAGTAGTAATGTTTTCATAAGCTTCAAGATGTAAGTTTCTGGAATTAAGATTATTTTGAGAGATATGCGAATTTATTAATGTAAGGAACATAAAAGTTGTGATTTAGAAGACAGGAATATATAATTCGAGAGTGCCTTATTAGTTGAAAGAAGTTAATAGTAACCCCTTAAATACTGCCGTTCCATTTGCGCACAAACCATTCTCCGGTAAGCAAGCCCAGGATTACAAAACAAATCCATTTCAGGTTAATCCAACTCTTCACAGTTTCCTGTTTGTAGATCACCGGCTTAATAATTTCATTGCTGCGCACAGCTTTTTCAAGGGCCTCCAGTTGGTTAGGGTAAAACAAGGCACCCCCTGTTTCCTGCCCGATATCATGCAGTAACTGATGTTTCGCAGTGGTTTGCAGAAACTCAACCTGCAGTGGAATAACGGCAAATTGTCCTTTTACAACCTGTGTTTTGGGGCCAACTGTTGTTGTGGCTTCGTAGCTGTAATTTCCCGGGAGCAGAAGTCCCAGATCCAATGTGTAGGCTTTATCTGTTTTGCTGAAAGTATAGGTGAATTTTTTGCCGGCAGCATTCAGCAGCGTTAACTGTACATCACCGCTATTAATCAATTCATAACTTTCGTTGTAAACTTCAGCATCCAGTTTTATGGATTCGTTTTCATCAAACCGTTTTTTGCCTGTTACCCTAAAACGGGAGCGGTCGTCTTTGGCAGCAAGGTATTGAACCATCTTACCCATCAACGATGATGTAGCGCGGTGTTCACTTAAGGCCGCATCATACATACGCCATTTCCAAAAACCCTCACCAAATACAAAACCTGTTTTATTGCCGGTACTCTTTCCAAAAGCAATGAGCGGGAATTGCGTTTTAACATATCCTATTTGCTGGGTAAACAATACATCGTGCTCTACATTTATGTTGTAACTCGCATACGGTGAGTATAAGGGCGGGAATTTTTTGATAATACTCCAATCCTCTTCACTTACCATAAACAAGGCAAAGGACGGCTCAAGGTTGGGCGTGGTCTCATTGGTACTGTTACGGTTGGCCGATAGGGTAAGTGCCGGCTCGGCTGAGTTGAGGTAGGATAATCCTGTTTGTGCACCTACAACATACAATACCGGAATACCCTGTTCCCTTGCAGCTTTTACCAAAGCAAGCCCTTCCCCTTTTAATCCGGGAAGCTGATGAAAAAGGATAAGGCTAAAATCTTTTAGTTGTGCGGAACTGATCTTATCAAAAGGAAGCGCAACAATGCTATAGTTTTCGTTTTGCTCAATACTTTGTTTGAATGCCGTTATATCGGGATGGGGTGCTAAGGAAACCAGTGCAATTTTTTGTTTTCCGTCAATTACATTAATGAATACATCGAACCGGTTGTTGGCTGTCGAAACTTCTCCGGCAAGAGGTGCCAACGAAACAACATAGTGTTGGGTACCCGGTTGTTTGGCCTCCAGGGAAACAGGAATAGTTGCAAAGAAGGAGGCATCCTGAATGGTTACCGCTGTGGAGTATACTACCTTCCCGTTTTGCGACACCGTAAGCATGGTTTGCCTGTTTGCAAACCCATAGGCCAGCACATCTATTTGGAGTGGAAAAAGATTACCGGCATATACCAGCTGGTTGTGTTTTACCTGTTTAATCAGCACATCTTTTCGTTGTATGGTATCTCCCAAACCAATAGTGTAAACAGGTGCATTGAGGTCTTTTGTTTCATACACAGGATTGCTCCCGTCATTATATAATCCGTCACCGGCAAGAATCACTGCACCTAAATTCTGATTGCTGTAAGTGTTGTGAATATAACTGAATACATCGGCCATATTGGTTTGGCGTTCGCTAAAAGTATTGTTGAGCGACTCATGCATTTCTTTACCAAAGGTGTATGATTGTACATCATAATCATCTCCCAGCCGTTGTTGTAACTGCTGGAGTTGGGGAACAAACGTGTTGCGGTAAAAAGCTGAATCCTTAGTAGCGGCAATGGATTGAGAACCGTCAAGAGCTACCACAATAATCGGTTTATCGGTGCGGGTGGTCCAGAGTTTCATTAAGGGACCGAGCAACAAAAATGCGATGCAGAAAAGGGATAAAAAACGAAAAGCAACTAAGCCCCGCTCAACCCATTTACCATACTTACCCGAAAGATCGAGTTTATTCTGAGCATATAAAAACCAACTGCCGGCTCCTGCCAACAGTAGGCAAAGCAAGGTAAACCATAGGGAATATTCAGCGGCAAAACTCACGTTAGGGGATTAGTTGATTAGGTGTTTGGTTGATAGAGTTAATTAAGTTCTTTCGAATTTCGTGCTTTAACATTCGAAATTTTCTTCTACATCACCATTCCACCACACACGTTGATGGTTTGGCCTGTAATATACCCGCTCATATCAGAAGCGAGGAATAAAACTGCATTTGCTACATCATCCGGACTGCCACCTTTTTTGAGTGCAATTCCTTCACACCATTCCTTGCGGGTTTCTTCGGGCAAGGCTTCAGTCATTTCTGTTTCAATAAAACCGGGAGCAATGGCATTGCAACGAATATTACGCGAACCCAATTCCTTGGCAACGGATTTGGTGAGTCCGATCATTCCGGCTTTGGAAGCAGCGTAGTTTGCCTGACCGGCATTACCTGTAATACCTACTACCGAAGTAATATTGATGATGGAGCCTGAACGTGCTTTCATCATCGGGCGTTGCACCGCTTTGGTAATGGCAAAAGCCGATTTCAGATTGGTATTCATAACGTCATCCCACATCTGTTCGGTCATACGCATCATCAGGTTATCGCGGGTAATTCCGGCATTGTTCACCACCACATCTACCGCTCCGAATTCTTTTACGATATCTTCTATCAGTTTTTCTGCTTCGCTAAACTCGGCAGCATTGCTTTGGTAACCCTTAGCTTTTACACCAATTGCAGCTAGTTCTGTTTCAAACAATTTTGCCTTTTCAACTGAGCTTACAAAGGTAAACGCAATATTGGCTCCTTCTTGAGCAAGTTTAAGGGCAATGCCTTTTCCAATTCCACGGGTGGCTCCTGTAACAAGGGCGGTTTTTCCTGCTAATAGTTTCATATGTAGTATTTATTTCCAAAGCAGCAATGGCTTTGGTGGGTAAGTGATTTGTTCAAATGTAAGAGAGATGGGTTTATTGTGCAAGCAATTTAGCTTTCCACCTGAACCAAAGCCATACAACAGTGCAACCAACTGTATTGGCCAACATATCAAAATAGTCGTATGCGCGGCCTTCGAAGTAAAACTTTTGGAGTAACTCAATAAGTACACCATACACCGCGCTGGCCAAACAAGCATAGGTAACCATTGCAGCAAAGGGAGTTTTGTTTTTGAGGGTGCGAATGATAAGATAAGCCTGTATACCAAACAGGGTGGCATGAATGAGCTTATCGTATCCCAGGATATCTTCAAGGTGAAATTCTTCAAAGGTGCTTCCCGGAGCTCCGCAGGCAATTAGGATTAACAACGCCCATGTAATAGCATAGGCATTGTTTTGAAAAGGTGTAGGTCTTGTTAGGAACTTAAGCATTGATAGCTTTGATACCCGGTAACTCTTTTCCTTCAAAATATTCAAGCAATGCACCACCACCGGTCGATACATAACTCACATCATTTTCATAACCGAATTTAGCAACAGCAGCGGCACTGTCGCCCCCACCTATTAAGCTGAAAGCACCATTTTTGGTAGCTTCAACAACTGCATCGGCAACACCTTTGGTTCCTTTTTCATAGTTGCTCATTTCAAACACACCCATCGGGCCATTCCACAAAATGGTTTTAGAGTTTTTGATAACAGCAGCATAATCTGCTGTTGCTACAGGTCCGATATCCAATCCCATCCATCCTTTTTCAATCTGTTTATTATCGCATACTTTATGGTTGGCATCATTGCTGAATGCATCGGCAACAACAGAATCCATCGGTAATAATAGTTTCACACCTTTATCGGCAGCTTTTTTCATCAACTGTTGGCACAATTCCAAACGATCATCTTCGCATAAAGATGAACCAATTTCATAGCCCATTGATTTTAAAAAAGTATATGCCATACCACCACCGATAATCAAATTATCTACAGTGTTGATCAGGTTTTCGAGAATCAATAGTTTATCGGAAACTTTTGCTCCGCCCGTGATGGCAGTAAATGGACGCTCAGCATTGTTCATCAGTTTTTCGGCATTGGCCACTTCTTTCGCCATTACATAGCCGAAACATTTAGCCTTCGGAAAATACTGTGCAATTACAGCAGTACTTGCATGTGCACGGTGTGCTGTTCCGAATGCATCATTCACATATACATCTCCCAATGAAGCTAACTTCTCGGCAAAGCCGGCATCTCCTTTTTCTTCTTCTTTGTAAAAACGTAAGTTCTCTAATAATAAAATTTCGCCTGCTTTCAGGTTGTTTGCTTTAGCTTTTGCATCGTCACCAATACAATCGTCAGCAAACAATACATGCGTTCCGGTTAAATCGGCCACACGATCTACTACATGTTGCAGGGTATGTTTTTTTACATCAATTGTTCCGTCTTCATTCAATTTTTTAAGCGGGCGTCCAAGGTGCGACATCAACACAACGGATCCGCCATCGGCCAGTATTTTTTTGATGGTAGGCACCGCTGCACGAATACGGGCATCGTCTGTAATTTCGAGTGATACTTTATCGAGTGGAACATTAAAATCAACACGGATTAACGCGCGTTTGCCTGCAAAGTTTATTGAATCAACAGTTTTCATTATGAGTGGTTTATAATTGAATAGTGCGCGAAAATAAATTTTTATGTTAGATTTATCTCAAATTTTACGGGAAGGCACATGAAGTTTTTATTTACAACCCTTGTAGGATCGCTGTTTATGCTTGTCTCCTGCAACAATGCAAAAGAGCAAATGCTGTGTAAGCGCTGGCAGGTGAGCGATGTGGTATTTATCAATGAAAAAGAAGCGACTTTGCAAAGTGATACCATGCAGGGCAATTTGCAGGAGCGTACAGAAATTATCCTCAGGGATGTGATGATGAAAAACATTTACGAATTCAGGGATAACGGAACATATCTTACAGGCAATGCAGCTGCCAATGCCGAAGGTGAATGGGAGCTTGCCGGTAATAACATAAGGTTCATTTCCGGAAAAGGGAAAGAACAAAAGGAGAAGATCGTACCCGTGGAAAAACTGCAGGAGGATAGTCTTGTGTTATTGCTCAAACAGGACCAGACTACGATTCAGATGAAGTTAATTTTGACACCGATTCGCAATTGATGAGGGTTGTGCTGTTGCTTATGCTGGCGGTGGAAACAACCGCACAAAACATTGTGCCCAATCCGGGTTTTGAGAAATATGAACATTGCCCGAATGTATTTATGCAGCCTAATGACTCAAGTATCGTAACTGGGTGGTATAGTCCGACTTTGGCCACACCCGATTATTTTAATACTTGTGGCGGGCCACTAACCAATGTCCCCAACAATGCAGCCGGAGTAGCTGAAGCACATGCGGGAAAAGCATATATGGGTCTGGCAATGTATGTGAATACAACCGGCAATTATTCTGAATACCTGCAAACAAAACTTTTGCTTCCAATGGTTAAAGATTCAACTTATTGCCTTACGTTGTTTTATCGTTTAGCGTCCTACTCAATGTATGGAAGCAATGGAATGGGAATGTATCTTTCCAATGAAGCGGTGAGGGCAACACATGATGAATTGCTGGAATATCCCGCACAGCTTGTGGATAGCATAGAGCCTGCAGAAGGGGATGCATTGAGGTGGATGAAACTGCAGGCTATTTATAAAGCAAAAGGTGGCGAACAATACCTGACCATCGGATGTTTAAAAGGAATGTTAAAATACCCTGTATGCGCAAATGTGTATCTGCCCCAACGGAAGGAACACAGGAATACAGCATATTATTATATCGATGATGTAAGTATCGTGAAGCTATCTCCTCAAAATTATTATTCATGCTTTGATACGAGTTTAAAATTCAAGTAATATGCAACGCTGGTATAAAGTATACGATTTTAAAAAGCATGGTGCCGAACCGCAACGTGTAAACAGTGCAAGGTCTATTGATATTGAAGGAAAACGGTTGTGTTTAACCCGAACCGAAGAAGGATATTTTGCCCTCGAGGACCGCTGTCCTCATGCCGGTGCTCGGTTTGGCATGGGAGGATATTGTGAAGACAATATGCTGGTATGTCCCGTTCACCGTTACCGTTTTAATGTAAAAACAGGAAGAGGTGTACAGGGCGATTACGTGCAAACCTATTCCACCGAAACACGTGAGGATGGAGTATATGTAGCCATTGATAAAAAATGGTGGCAGGTTTTTTAATCAGCAATCTTCTTTTCGTTTGTTGCATTCATAAAGTATTGTCGTAAGTGAGGTCCGTAGTCGGCAGTCCATGGTCCATAGTATTGAAGGAAAATAACGTAAGACTTCTCGCCACTGACTGCGGACTACCGACCACCGACTCTCCCCGCGACCATGTTCCTTACTTTGTATGAAACATACTACCTTTGGTGACATAAAGAAAACGTATGAAGTATTCTGTTAAAAAGGGTAAAGAGTTTTTTGCGAGCGATATCTGGCATGTGAAGCTGGATAAATTTCCGCGCTGGCAACGCTGGTTCATCAAAATTCTGCGCATCGTGTTGTTGGGTGTCAAAGATTTTAATGAGAAACAACTCATCCTGCGTTCCTCCGCACTTACTTATTACACCTTACTCTCCATCGTTCCCGTTATTGCCATGATCTTTGGTATTGCTCAGGGTTTTGGCTTGGAAACGTTTATCAGGGAACAACTATCAAAAGCATTTGAAGGACAACCAGAAGTGCGCGATAACCTGTTAAACTACTCCCACAATATGCTGCAGAATACAAGCGGTGGTTGGGTTGCGGGTTTTGGTTTTATGTTGCTCATCTGGTCGGTGGTGCAGGTGCTGGGCAATATTGAAGATGCATTGAACTCCATCTGGTATGTACATAGGGCACGTTCCTGGTCGCGTAAGTTCACCGATTATTTATCCATTATGGTAGTGGCTCCGGTGTTTATCATTTTAACGGGCAGTGTGAATATTTTTATCTCCACCGAAATTCAGAACCTGGCCGAAACGCTTTCCGTATTGGGAAATACTGTCAAGCAGCTCATCATCATCTCCATTAAGTTTGTTCCCTTTTTAAGCACATGGGTGTTGTTTTTTCTGGTATACATGGTCATGCCCAATACGCGTGTCAGAGTTAAATCGGCAATGCTAGCCGGTATTATTGCAGGTACGGTTTTTCAATTGTTCCAATGGGGGTATATTGAGTTTCAGGTTGGCGTTACCCGGTCCAATGCTATCTATGGAAGTTTTGCATCTATTCCATTGTTTATTACCTGGCTGTATTTCAGCTGGACCATTGTGTTAATAGGAGCCGAAATCTCCTACTCCATTCAAAATGTAAAACACTTCGAAGGGCAGCAAAAAACATTGCATATCAGTCATGAACAGCGCATGCTTTATCATTTGCACATCATTCATTTAATTGTAAAGTGTTTTAAGAATGGCGACAAGGCTCCGACACTGGCCGACATTTCTGATAAGCTGGATATTCCCGCACCCATGTGCCGCTCGGTGGCTGATCATTTAATCCGGGCCGGAATGATTGTTGAATCAATCGATCCAAAACTGAAAGAAGGCATTTTCACTCCAGCCATCGATATTTCCAAACTCACTATAGGTTTTGTGATCGGTCGCCTGGAAGGGTTGGGCGAATTGAAACGCGGCATCCGCACTTCGGAGGAATACCTGAAAATTAAAACGCTCTATAACGAAATGGAGGATGCCATGTATAAGTCTCCATCCAACAAACATATTGCAGATATTTAATGGCTTCACAGCTTACCGCACAGCAGGTTTTACATGGATATACCATGGGCATTTTCCCCATGGCCGATAGTGACGATCATGATCTTATTTATTGGTATGAACCGCGTATGCGAGGTATTATTCCGCTGGAAGGTTTAAAGATCAGCAAGTCATTGCAACAAACCCTGCGTTCCGGAAAATTTGTGATCAGCATCGACCGGGAGTTTGAAAAGGTGATGCGTTTATGTGCCAACCGCAGGGAACGTTGGATTAGCGAAGAAATTATTGAAATATATACCGAACTGCACAAGTTGGGTTATGCCCATAGTTTTGAGGTGCGCAATGCAAACGGAGATTTGGTGGGAGGCTTGTATGGTGTAGCCATGGGTAAGGCCTTTTTTGGAGAAAGCATGTTTCACCTGGAACGTGATGCTTCCAAAGTGGCGCTGGTGTATTTAGTGGAATGGATGAAGCTGCACCATATGGAATTGTTGGATACCCAATACCTGACCGAGCACCTGCAAACCCTTGGAGGAATTGAAATTCCGCAGGAGGAATACCTTGAGTTATTGCTGAAGGCACTGCAATAACAGGACTATCCGCAGGTGTAACCGCAAAATGTAAAATACTGAATGTAAAACCGCAGAAGGAGGGGATCCAACCAAAAACCATTAAAGTTTAATAAAGTTAAAGGCTATCCTTTTACATTTTACATTCAGTATTTTGCGGTTCTGCGGTTCAGTTTTTTGCATAAAAAAGTCCCGTTCCGCAAGGAACAGGACTCAATATGGTATATCTAATAAGTTAGATTATTATTTTTTAGCGGCTTTCTTAGCACCGGCTTTTTTAGGAGCTGCTTTCTTAGCTGCTTTTTTAGGAGCTGCTTCAGTTGTAGCTTTTCCGATTTTGTTTACCACCTTAGCCAATTTAGATTTTTGGTTAGATGCTTTTTTCTTGTGAATAACGTTTTTCTTAGCAAGTTTATCCAACATTGACGAAACTTTTTTGAAAAGTGATTCAGCTTCTGCTTTATCTTCTGTTGCACGAAGTGTTTTTACCACTGTACGGGTACTTTTCGCCTGGTATCTGTTTCTTAAACGTTTGGTTGCAGTACTGCGAATTCTTTTTTCTGCTGATTTATGGTTTGCCATTGCTCTACTATTATTCTTTTAAAAAAGGACTGCAAATATAGGATTAGGAATTCAAAATCAAAGTTTTCAACAAAAAAAATCCTTAAACCGCGAAACTCTCGCCACAGCTGCATGTTCGCGTAGCATTCGGATTGTTGAAAGCGAAGCCTTTTCCATTTAAGCCATCGGTAAAGTCCAATTCGGTCCCGAAAAGGTACAATACGCTTCTTTTATCTGTAACCACCTTAACGCCATCAAATTCCATTATTTCGTCACCGGCTTTCACCTCATTATCAAAGTCGAGCTTGTACGAAAGTCCCGAACACCCTCCGCTATCCACGCCTACACGTAAAAAATAGTCTTCGGTATAGTTCGACTCTACTTTTAAGTCTTTTATTCTTGTTTTTGCTTTTTCTGTTACGGTAATCATATGTAAGATGATTTAGGATGCAAATTTAACCCTAAATTCCATAATAAGAGCAATTGAGGCGGTCATTTTGTTTGCGGTTGGCCGTTTTAGGTTTGCTGTTACTGTGTACGGGAGTTGTTCCATCAACTAAATAGAGTACCAAAAATTTCTTACCTTTGTTCATTATGCAACAGATATCTACCATTGGCATTGCCGGAGCGGGAACTATGGGGGCAGGAATTGCCCAGGTTACTGCACAAGCAGGTTATCAAACCATTTTGTTCGATTTAAACCAACAGGTGCTGGACAAGGCACAGTCCGGTTTGGATAAAGGATTGGGTGGACTGGTAGCCAAAGGCAAAATGACCGAGGCAGATAAAACAGCTATTCTGGGTCGCATACTGTTTACCACAGATGTGGAGCAATTGAAAGCGGATTTGATTATTGAAGCCATCATTGAGAAGCTGGATATTAAACAACAGCTGTTTCAGAAACTGGCAACCATCAATGGTGGTGAAGCTATTTTAGCAACGAATACATCCTCCATTCCGGTAACCCAAATTGCGGCTAAGATTCCCAATCCTAAACGGGTGCTGGGGATTCACTTTTTTAACCCGGCTCCCATCATGAAACTGGTGGAAATTATTTTGGGTGTGGAAACCAATCCCGCCATTGCGCAACAGTGTAAAACACTGATTGAACAAATGGGTAAAACCTGTGTGATGGCTGCCGATGCTCCCGGATTTATTGTGAACCGGGTGGCCCGCCATTATTATGTGGAGGGGTTGAAAATTGCCGAAGAGAAAGTGGCCGATATTCCAACCATTGATGCATTGATGGAAAGCAGCGGATTTAAAATGGGCCCTTTCAGGTTGATGGACCTGATTGGAGTGGATACCAACTTTTCGGTTACTTCATCTATTTATAACCTGTTTCACCAGGACGGAAAATTCAGGCCCAACCGCATTCAGCAGCAAAAAGTGGATGCAGGACATTTTGGTCGCAAAACAGGAAAAGGATTTTATACGTACGAATAATATTCCGTATTCGTTTATTGACACAGCAGCATGAACAGGTTAAAAATATACATAAGCATCGTATTGGTAGGAGCGGCAGCCATCGTATTCCAGAGCTGTGAAAAAAGTACGGACACTTCCGATTTTTTCACTCCTGTTCAGTTTACCACGCAGTTGAATTTAAACCTGCCTCAATACATAGCGTTAACATCACCGCAAGGGTACGTGTATATTCCCGAAGGCAATAAAGGCACTGTAGTATACCGTTTGCCGCAAGGCGGATTTGCTGCATACGACAGAACCTGCTCAAATAATCCGAAAGATGCATGTGCACAGGTAACCGTGGATAGTAATTATACGGGACTGCACTGCGGCAGTTATGTTGCAGGCAAAGGATTTCAGGGATGCTGCGCATCGGTGTTTGATCTGAATACGGGAACTGCCATCCAAAAGCCGGCTTCACGCCCGCTCAAATCCTACTACACTTCCTATAATGAGTCGCAGAAAATTTTGTACGTAAGCACGAATCCGTTTTAAAGCTCTACCCACACCGGGCAATGGTCGGAGTGTTTTACCTGTTGTAAAATTCCGGCATCCTTTACTTCAATATCAGGAGTGGTCATGCAATAATCAATACGCCATCCTTTGTTTCGTTCCCTTGCTCCGGCTCTGAATGTCCACCAGCTGTACTGATGCGGTTCGGGGTGAAATTTGCGGAACGTATCCACAAAACCATTATCGATAAATTTACTGAGCCACTCACGTTCTTCAGGTAAAAAGCCGGAGCTGTTTTTATTGCTCACCGGATCATGAATATCTATGGGCTGGTGGCAAATATTATAATCGCCACAAATAATGAGTTTCTTTTTTTGTTGCTTCAGTGTTTCAATATAGTTGTAAAAATAGTCGAGCCATACCATTTTATAAGCTTGACGGATCTCACCACTCGAGCCCGAGGGAATGTATACGCTGATAACGGATGTATCGCCAAAATCGGCACGTACTATTCGCCCTTCGCCATCAAATTCCGGGTCACCAAAACCATATACTACATTGTCGGGAGTACGTTTGGTAAAAATAGCCACACCGCTGTATCCTTTTTTCTGTGCCGAAAACCAATAGCTGTTGTACCCGAAAAAATCAAATGATGCATGGTCAATCTGTGACCTGTCGGCTTTGGTTTCCTGAAAACAGTATACATCGGCCTTGCGTTCTTCCATCCAGTTCAGAAGACCTTTACTCACAGCGGAGCGGATACCATTAACGTTATAGGATACAATTTGCATAGGAGAGTTGTATAAAAAGTAAGATTGTTATCGACAAATAAACAGTAAAAAACCTGAACTCGGTAATGTGAAATAATGCATCTTCGCGCACTATATGTTGTACGTAAAAAAATCAAAACTTCCCAAAGCAGGTAAAGGACTATTTACCGACACCGACATTACCAGAGGTGAAATTGTATGTGAATACGAAGGCGAAAAAGTTACCTGGAAAGAGTGCTTGCGAAGAAATGAAAACCAGAAAGGCAAAGGAGGATATTTCTTTCATATTACCGATCGGAATTGTGTTGATGCACAACACACATTATGGGCATTGGGCCGCTACGCAAATGATGCCGGTGGGCCAAGTAAAATTACCGAGTTGAAGAACAACGCAAAATACGAAGTCATCAAAGGCAAACCGTACATTGTTGCCGTCAAAAAAATTAAAGCCAACGAAGAAGTTTTTGTATCCTATGGCAAAGCCTACTGGGAAGCCATGATGGAAGACTAGGGGAATTACGAGTTGTTTATTGCGGGTTGCGGGTTGAGTTGTTGTTTGTACACGAAGGTGCGAGAGAAAGTGAAGAGGAAAGAGCACGAAGAGTTAGTGAGAAGTCTTGCGGGTTGTCCGTGGTCCACAATCGATGGTCCGTAGGTTGTATGACACATAGATAAGATGGAGTTAAAACTGTGCGCCTCGCAGGAGGGCGGAAAAAATTGCCTGCAGACAAGGCGCTGTGAACGCTGAGGTTGAAGCCGGTTGATAGCTCACAGTTCATGGACAAATTACAAACCATGATCCATCACTATGAAATAAAAATTTCTGTTTAAAAGACAATACTGATTCCAACATTCAACCCCCACTTACGTGCATCTTTATTGCTCAAATATGTAAGGCGGTGCACAGAGCTGATGGAAATGAATTTGAAGATATTCTCAAACCCGTAAGCTACTTCGGTGTATGGTTCATTTCTGTATTGATATACGGGCGACAGGGCTCTGCCCTCCGAATTGGTTGCCGGCAAGATCAGTTTGTTCTGATCGGTAATATGTCCGTAAGCCATTTTGATGGCTCCGAAGTTTCTCAACCGCCATTTGCGCAATAAGGGAATGCGGTTGGTAAACAATCCTTCAAAATGCTGGATATAGGAAGCCTGAGAGTACTCATCGGCCACAAACTCGTATAGGCTCATTAAGCTGTAATTTTTATCGCTGTATATTACCGTTGGATTTCCCCGGGGAACGTCCAGCATAGGGTATGGCAGGCGTCCGAATATTTTTCCGATGGTAAAACTGAAATCGGCATTACCTAAAAATCCGGTGGTAATGTGTTGGCTGATGTTCAACTGGAATTTATCATAATCGAAATCTCCTCCCAATAAGTTCCTGAAACCACGTGTATACAAAAAGGTAAAAGCAGGGGCTTTGGGCATGGTCATACGGAAACGCTGACTGCCCCTGATAACCATTAATTCCTTGTAGGCATAACGCAATTCGAATGAAGCAGCTGTAAACCGGAAACTCTCTGCCAGCATTGGTGGTCTTGAACTTCCACGATGAGGATTTTTTTCGTAAGCGAAAACAAAACTTCCCACCGGTTCAAAATACGTATGTTGTAATCCAACACGGTAAGTCCAGTCGCGGTTCATTTGTTTAATAAAGTTAGCCTGCACTTCCATGGTGCGGTTGATGCGTGTTCCGGGAGCACCGAAACTTAATGCTGCAAACAGGTTCGACATGCCATTATTAACCTGCAGCGTATTGTTTTGGTTCACATCGGTAACGCCAATAATATCATAATCATCCTTAAACTGAATGCTGGCAATGCACCACTTCTTTCGGGAGAGCACATAATCAATCCCGAGTCCGTATTTAACCTTTTCATCCTTGAAACCATAAGCTATGTAAGGCCTGAACACCCAATGTTTGGAGAACATCATATTCGTGCGAAGCCCAAGTCGGAATCTCATTCCTTGCACTTCGTTATATCCTACAAACAAAAGATAAGGTCCGATATCCACTTTACCTCTTCGGTAATAACCCTCCAGAACCAACCTCACAATATCAAGGTAAGTTTTAACTGCAGGGAGGTTTTTTACCGAATCAATCATGGTGAACATTTGTTTTTCGGTAGTGGTAAACGGTTCGGTGCGCAACGTGTCCCAATAGTTCGAATCACGCTCCGTTGATTCGTAATCACGCTCAATCTGTACATCAAAAAATTCGGGAGGTTTTTTCTGGTTCAGGATGTAGTTGCTGTTGGTGCGGTACATCTTGGCAATAAAACTGCTGGTATTGGCACTCAGTTGTGCAACATCCACAATCAAACGGGTTTTATACGGAACCCATGGCCCCTTGCCTGTGCGGATCATTTCCTGCTGCACTTTAAGCCGTTCAATAAAGTTGATGTTAGCTGACGGGGAGAGTTCTACCTGAATTCGTTTAATGGCATAGGTAGAGTCCGTAATCCACATGGTTCCGATGAATCCGAGGTCCTCTTCTCTCCTTAAATTAAGCTGGATTTGGTAACACTTGAGGCCATCAATAAAAGTAGAGTCGCGCAGGGTATAAATGTAATAACTGTTGCTGCCCGATGCAATGGGTGAAATAAAATCCTTACCCAGCAACCGCAGCCAGTTTTGGTTAAAATTAAACTGGAGTAAACTTCCACCCAGCATGTCAATGATGTAACTTCCTTGCTCCACACCAAAACCGGTGATACTGCTGGCTTTAATGATTTCCTTGGAAATAGAGGGGTCATTGTTTTGGTAAAAGCGCGAAAAGGTTTCGCTGATCATGATGGGCAATATGTATTTGCCTTCTTCATTTTTAATCTGGTTGGCAGTATCAAATAAACCTTTAATGGGTTTAAACAATTTATTGTTCCGCATTTTCTCCGAGATATTGTCCATCGATACGTCAATCTTGGTGTAGTTGTCGTACTCACAAGCGGCAAGCTTTCGGGAGTCATTGCGGTCACGCATCTCCTGAGCCCTTTTGATGATACGCAAGGCAGGATTTTCTCCCGGGCGAATCACCACTTCAAGCAGGTCGTTGGTGTTTTCGGCCAGCTCAATTTTGAGAAATTGTTTTTGGCCGGGTACAACTTTGAGGCGTGCGGTTTTGTATCCCACGTATGATACAATAATGCTATCAACGGGAAGTATGGTGCGAATGGTAAAGTTTCCCTCAAAGTCGCTCGTAGCACCAATTTTGGTTCCTTTAAAACCAATACTCACAAATGGAATGGGTTCGGCTTTTCCTTTTTCCATAATTCTTCCGGTAACCACCGTTTCTTCCTGGGCTATACACGGAAAAAAAGCAACACTCAGAAATGAAAGACAAACGAGTAGAATAAGTCTCATTTCAGCAGCTTCATTTTCATGCGCAAATCAACCAGTGGCCGGCTCAGCGTATCTGTTTTTTGCGAAGCAATGGAATCAAGAACATTAAATCCGGTAATAACCTCACCAAACACGGTGTAGTTTCCATCCAAATGTGGCGCTCCACCAATCTGCAAATAATCGATAATCTGGTCGGGTCCGAATTTGAATTCATGCGGAGCGTAAATCTTATCAATCACATCCTGCATGGATAACATGTACTTGTGAAGACCATCTTTATCACCCCTCAATGTGAAGTCATTGAACTTGGCTTTGATAGAATCCGACTGCAGCATGTCACTGAACATCTTCCGTTTTTCGTTATAGTTTACCTGGTTTTCGTAGGCAGATAGTTCTTCAATTTTAAAAGCACGTCCCTGTACAATATAGAACTGGCATCCGCTCGAGGCTTTATCCGGATTCTGATTCCGGGCAGCAGCCAAGGCGCCTCGTTTGTGGTAGAGTTTTTTGTTGAACTCAGCAGGAATGGTATATGGAACTTCCGTTTCTCCCAAGGCCTTACCGGCAGGTGCATATTTGGAGGTGGGGTCGCCACCCTGGATCATAAATTCGGGAATAACGCGGTGAAATAATAAACTGTCATAAAACCCACCCTTCACCAGCTTGATAAAATTATCGCGGTGCAATGGTGTTTGGTTGTAAAGTTTCACCACCATCTTCCCATACCGGGTGGTAATTTCCACCAGTGGTTCCTTAACTGGAGCCGGTTTGGGAGGCGTAAATGAACTAATGCCCCATGCGGTTACACACAGCAGGGTTCCTAAGGTTATTTTTTTCAGAGCGGTTGTCATCATCATAAGCAGGCAAAATATAAAAGAAACAGGCTATTTCAAAACCTAATCCTGTTCAATCAAGTCATTGATTTCAAAATACTTTACAATCAATTTTCGGAGGAATGTTTCCTGTTTTAACAGATCTGCATGAGGCAGTTCTTTCAACAGCTTGTAATGAGGCCATCCTTCATTATCATAACTTTCCAGTTCGTAGTATCCTTCAAGCGTGAGCAAGGCGCATGTTGCAATATGCATCAGGTCCATTTTTTCATCCTTGCTAAACTCTCGTGTTTGTCCAAGCTCCCGCATTCCAATCAAAAACAAAAAACCATTCATGTCGGGCTTTTTGCCAAAATCTTTTTTGAGCGCAAACACAATTTTGTACCACTTCATTTTAGTGGTTTCGTCCATTTCAAATACATCTGTCATCGTAGTTGCGAATGTAAACAATCGCTGTTGCATATTGCTATAACACATCAGATGGAATAAACCCCTACGAGGCTGCATAAAAATTAAATTTTACGAAAGGAATATTTATCCTGCCTGTTTTTCAGGTTCTTTGTTATGTCCTGGCTTTGGAGTAAGGGTAGATTAAGTGCTGCCATGGCATAAAATTGATAGCGAAACACGTGATTTATTTATGTAATTTTGCCCACGTTTACAAAAGAGTACTATTACGATGTTTAAGTTTTTGATTTACCTGTTTTTAATCTATATCCTTTACAGGCTTGTATTTGGCCGTATGATGGGCAGCACCATTAAATCCAAGGTATTCCGGTTCGACACGCACCACCATTACCATAACAATACCTCTTCAACAAAAGAAGAAGGGTCGGTTACGGTAAACCCCAAAATTAATAAACAAAAAGAAGGTGGTAACACTCCGAATATTGGTGAGTATGTAGACTACGAAGAGGTAAAATAATGGAAAAAAAACTACGTGCGCTGTTGCTTAAAATGCTGGGTACCGAAAGGTATCTGTCGCTTGTAAGCCGTATTTATATAAGTATGATTAAAGGCGGAATGATGAAGGCTAAATACCCTGAATTGTTTTATCTGCAAGAACTTATTCATCCGGGATTTATTTGTATCGATGTGGGAGCCAATGTGGGTTATTATAGCACCGTGTTATCCCGCTTATGCGGTGCAATGGGACATGTACATGCAGTTGAGCCGGTACAATTGTTTCAGTCGGTGTTTAATAGCAACATGCGGGCATTTAAATGTAACAATGTTACCCTGCATCCGGTTGCTTTGGGAGGTGAAACGTCAACCATCACTATGGGAACACCGGTTCTTGACGGTGTGTTCAGACACGGACTTACACATGTGGTTGAAGCCAACGAGGATACAACAGGTATGCATACATACAGTGTAAATATGCGAAGACCCGATGATTTGTTTGCATCACTGCAACGTGTGGATTTTATGAAATGTGATGTGGAAGGGTATGAAGTATTTTTGATGCCGCATTTTACAAATCTGATCGCCAGATTTAAACCGCTTATTCAAATTGAGATATCATCGGCAGATAACCGCGAAAGCATTATGCAATTATTCGCTCCGTTCGGATACCAACCCTATAAATTATCGGCAGGTGGGCTCGTAAAGATGACAGGTGCAGAAGCTGTAGGGTATGATAATGGAGATTTTTACTTTAAAGCAGGTTAACACGATAGCCTACCATTCATCTTCATCAACAACCGGTTTTTCTTTCAGCGCCTTTTTATAACTATCAATCATTTTGTTAATGTCTTTATCAGCATAACGCAGTATTGAATCCACCCCTTTTATATTGGTTGTTGTGGTATAGTAGAATTCAAAATAGTTACGGTTAGGCGTTCCCTGATTTGGCTTTACGGCTTCGTGTGCAAGATTGGTAATAGTGTATTTGTAACGTCCTTCCTTGATCAGGACAGTCATTTTGAATAAATAGCGTCCGTTAGGTTGTTTTGCATATTTATTGGCGTAGGTATAAGCAGGGATGGACCCGTTGATGATGAGCTTCTGGTTTTTCTTATCCAGCTCATACATCCCCTTAGGTTCGCTTTTGCCATTTTCACTAAAAGTTTTGATCGCCCATTTTTTGGTACGGAAATACAAAGAGTCGGAACTGCTTTCTTCCTGCTCCACTACACCTGCATAGGTAATAAGGTTGGTAAGTGAGTCCATAGCCAGCACAATGCGCTCATATGGTTTTACCACAACTGCTGTTTCAGCCGTTTGGTCGCCTTCCTGTGTGTCGGTTGTGGTGTTGGTACTGTCGGGAGTTGCATTAAAATCAAAGCCCGGTGAGGTCGGATCCTGATTTTGTGCCGATGCAAAAAAACCAGCAACTACAACTACAACAACACTAAAATATTTCTTCATCTTTAAGGTACTTTCGTTTTAAGTGGATTAACAAGCTGTCAAAAATAGAAAAAGCATTCATTTTTCAAACTGACATTATTTATATTTTACACAAGCTAACCTATCCTGTATATACCAACAAATATTACTTGTGTTTTATTGTGTCTGAAGGCGTTAAAAACTGCATATTTGCCCTCTTAAGTATGCAACAACACGTTTACACTATTGCACAAACCTGCGAAGAAGCAGGCATTAGACATGCTGTTATCTGTCCGGGCTCACGCTCGGCACCGCTTGTTTTTGCCTTTACCCAAAGCGGTATCACCTGCCACAGTGTGGTTGATGAACGCAGCGCGGCTTATATGGCACTGGGCATGGCGCAGCAGCTCAAACAGCCTGTGGTGATGGTGTGTACATCAGGAACGGCTGCGCTCAATTTTTTTCCGGCAATTGCCGAAGCGTATTACCAAAAGATCCCCTTGCTGGTGCTTACAGCCGACCGTCCACCCGAACTTCTCAACCAGCAGGATGGACAAATGATAATGCAACACGCTGTCTATGGAAAACATGTCCTGGCAAGCCTGGAATTGCCATGCTACAAACACGGAAAGGAAAATTTGACGGAAACCAAACAGTTGATTCGTCAGGCCATTAAAACCACATTAAATTTTGGAAGAGGTCCTGTGCATGTGAATATTCCCCTTTGCGAACCTCTTTATCCTGAGAAGCTGACCCGTATACCAAAACCCTCCATAACGGAGATTTTTCCCGAACCCAATTATCCATCAGTTTCAGAACAGGGATGGGTAACAAATGCGTGGAAACAAAGCAAACGAAAGCTGATAGTTGTTGGGCAAATGCCTTGCGATGGGTCACTGAATGGCGCCTTACAGGGATTGCAGCATCTGGATGATGTGGTGATTGTGTGCGATGTATTATCTAACGAATATGAATTTAATACCGCTGCGCAGTTTGATTACATGCTGCAACGGGCCGATACACAAACATTAGCTGAACTGGAGCCGGATTGTATCTTATCGATGGGTGGTCCTGTGTTATCAAAGGCATTGAAAGGCTGGTTGCAGCAGCTTAAACCTGCAACACATGTAAGGTTTAATATGGGTGAAGCGGAAATAGACACCTATAAAAATGTGACCAAACATGTTAAGGGTGATCCTGCTTCGTTATTGTTTCAATTAGGGCTCCGTGGCAAGCCACATATGCCAATCAGATACAAGCAATTTTGGTTGGTAGCCAATATGGTGGTGACACATTATACAGAGAAGTTTTTAGCGGGTAATGATTGGAGTGAATTACATGCCATGCATGAAGTGCTCAGACACATTCCGGATGCGGCCAATGTGCAGGTAGGGAATAGTTCCATAATCCGCTATATCAGCAATCTGGGTGCTTTGCATCCGAGCTGGGTAATGAACGGAAACCGCGGCACAAGTGGTATTGATGGTTGTACTTCAACTGCTGTGGGAGCGGCAATGGTAAATAACCGGCCAACCTATTTGATTACAGGTGATGTTGCTTTTTTGTACGATATCAACGCGCTGTGGAATCTGATTCCCCATAACCTGAAAATTATTGTGTTTAACAATGAAGGGGGAGGGATTTTTCAGTTGATTGATGGTCCGCGTAAACACAAGTCGCAGCTTGCTTATTTTACTACGCCACACAACAGGTCTATTCAACAAATTGCTTTGCAAAACAACTTGCAGTATTACCTTTGTAACCAGAAAAGTGATATGGTCAAATGTTTGAAATTTTTTAGTCCTCAATCAACATCGGCACTTTTGGAGATTAAAGTTGATATGGGAATGAACATGGAGGTTTTTCAACAGTTTAAATCATTACCGTTATGAGAAATTTACTTATTCTATTGTTTGCCGGTTTTGTGTTAAACCTAAATGCCCAGAATGCACGCATTACTAAAGAGGATGAGGTTAAAGGCCTTCATTTTGAAACGAAAGAAGCCGAAAGCAATTTTAATTTTCGGATGGCTGTGGTCATTAACGAAAACAAGAAAACCAAGCAGCAGATGTTACACCCTTTTTCGCTCCATGCACATGACCTCAAGGCCGTCAACCTATACCTCAACTATGTTATGTTTCACATACCGGGTGAATCCGATAATCCTTTAAAGATTACCCAAGAGGATTACAGTTATCCTTTATTGTTGAATGAAAGGACCAATAATTTTGTTATCGGACCGTTGTTTCCTGCTAAATAAATAACCTTCAATTAGAATATATGCTATCAAAACATCCCTGGAAAACCATCAAAGAATATGAAGAGATTAAGTATTCGTTCTTAGACGGAATTGCCAAAATCAGTATCAACCGTCCGGAGAAACACAACGCTTTCACACCGCTTACCGTAAAGGAAATGAGCGAAGCCATGGAATTGGCAAGGCAGGACGAAAACGTGTATTGTGTAATTTTAACAGGTGAAGGAGGAGAAGCGTTTTGCAGTGGTGGTGATCAAAGTGTTCGCGGACATGGAGGATATATTGGCAATGATGGTGTACCTCGTTTGAATGTGCTCGATTTGCAAATGCAGATACGCAGGATTCCGAAACCGGTAATTGCGATGGTGGCAGGCTGGGCGATTGGTGGCGGACATGTATTGCATGTGATTTGCGACTTAACTATTGCCGCTGAAAATGCCAAGTTCGGACAAACAGGTCCTAAAGTTGGAAGTTTTGATGGTGGTTTTGGTGCAGGTTATTTAGCACGTATTGTTGGTCAGAAAAAGGCAAGAGAAATCTGGTTCCTGTGTGACCAATACAATGCGCAGGAAGCATTGGATATGGGTTTAGTGAATAAAGTGGTTCCACTGGATGTATTGGAAGATACTACGATTGGATGGTGTCGCAAGATTATGGAAAAAAGTCCGATTGCATTGCGTATGCTTAAATCAGCTTTTAATGCGGAGCTTGATGGACAAGCCGGTATCCAGGAGCTTGCCGGTAATGCTACCTTATTGTATTATATGAGTGACGAAGCAAAAGAAGGTAAGAACTCATTCCTTGAAAAACGGAAACCCAACTTTAAGGATTTTCCGAAATTCCCATAGCTTCGTCCGATAACTATCGGACCGCTTAGCTACCGCAGGTAGAGCTGAGTATTACGATGCAACACTGAAAATTATTTTTATTGCATATTATGTGAGGGTGCCTGAGCTTTCACGAAGTGAAAACGGTCGAAGGCAGCTGCATAAAAAAGGCGTTGAATACTCAACGCCTTTTTTATTACTCAAAGAGTGTATTATACAATCTTAGCATCTTCCCCTTCACTTGTTGAAGGTTCTTCAATGGTATCGATTACTTCATCCTGTGGTACTCCATTTAATGCAGGAGGTGCAACTTCTGCAACTTTGTTAAACGGATGCGGGCCTAAAATGCCTTCCAAATCATGCGGAAACAGGATTTCTTTTTCAAGCAATAGTTTCGACAATTTTTCGAGCATATCACGTTTATCAGAAAGCATGATTTTAGTGGCTACATAACATTCGTCAATCATGTTGCGCACTTCAATGTCAATCATCTCCGCAGTTTTGTCACTGTATGGTTTGGTAAATCCGTATTCATTGTTAGGGTCGTAAAAGGATACATTTCCAACTTTGGCATTCATACCATAAATGCTCACCATTGCATAGGCCATCTTGGTGATTCGCTCCAAATCGTTTTGCGCTCCTGTACTAATTCTTCCGAATATAATATCCTCCGCAACACGACCACCCAAAGTCATCATCATCATATTTTTCATTTGTTCGGTGGTATATAAATACTGATCTTTAGGCAAGTATTGCGCATAACCAAGAGCAGCTACACCACGTGGTACAATCGATACCTTAACTAACGGATCCAATCCCTCAAGGAACCATCCCATAATGGCATGTCCCGATTCGTGATAAGCGATGATTTCTTTTTCTTCGGCACTGATGATTTTGTTTTTCTTTTCCAGACCGCCAATAATCCGATCCACTGCATCATGGAAATCCTGCATTTCAATTTTTTCCTTGTTTCTGCGTGCAGCAATCAATGCAGCTTCATTGCACACATTGGCGATATCCGCTCCGGCAAAACCGGCAGTTTGGGTAGCGAGTTTGATAGGATCTACATCATCGCTCAGTTTTAGGGGTTTTAAGTGCACTTTAAATATTTCTTCGCGTCCGTTCAAATCCGGTTTGTCAATCGAAATCTGGCGGTCGAAACGACCCGGACGAAGCAATGCCGAATCCAAAATATCGGGACGGTTGGTAGCAGCCAGGATAATTACTCCGATATCGGTTGCAAAACCATCCATCTCGGTCAATAACTGGTTCAATGTATTTTCGCGCTCATCGTTTCCGCCTTGCACAGCATTACGTCCACGTGCGCGGCCTACAGCATCAATCTCGTCAATAAAAATAATACAAGGTGCTTTTTCTTTCGCCTGGCGGAACAAATCGCGTACACGGCTGGCTCCTACTCCTACAAACATTTCAACAAAATCGGAACCTGAAAGGGAGAAGAACGGTACACCCGCTTCACCGGCAACGGCTTTTGCCAGTAAGGTTTTACCGGTACCCGGAGGGCCTACCAATAAAGCACCTTTGGGTATCTTACCTCCAAGGTTGGTATATTTTTTAGGGTTTTTCAAGAAATCAACGATCTCCATAATTTCCACTTTCGCTTCATCTAATCCGGCCACATCTCTAAAGGTAACCTTAACCAAAGTGTCTTTATCAAACAACTGCGCTTTCGATTTTCCGATGTTAAAAATCTGTCCACCACCCGCACCTGCACCACCACTCATTTTGCGCATCACAAACATCCACAAACCAATCAGCAGTACAAAAGGCAAGATCCATCCGAGGATATCACCAAAATAGTTGCGTTGGGTTACATATTCCACCGGTACCTGAATGGTTTGTCCGGGATTGTTTTTTTCGTAAGCAGCCCGTGCATTGTTAAGATCAGTAGAGAACTGGGTAACATCACCAATTTCAAAATAATAATGAGGTCCCAAATCTTCACCAAATAAACCACGCTCCTTCAGGTCCTTGAACTTATCGTTTTTCACCGACTCCTTTTTGAGGTATACTTCTGCACGCTCTTTATTTACAACTACAATTTTTTCGACATCGTTGGTCATGATCATGTCGTTTTGCACTTTGTACCAGGTGGTTTTAAGCGAAACATCATGCGGCATAAACTGTATAACAAGGAAAACGACTGCGATGATTCCGTAAATCCAGTAAAAGTTGAATTTGGGAACAGGCGGCATTTTAGGTTTTTGAGAGCGTTTATCTCCTGGTTTTAAATCTTGAGGATTGATATCTGACATTATAAGCTGATTGTTTTAGAGGTAGAAAATTAAGCAAGAATAGTGCTAAAAAAATTGATAGCCAAACCTTGCCTAGTTGCTTTGTAAAGCCTTGAGCGATGGGTAAACCCACGATTGGCCTAGTGTTTTCTGAAAGTATTTATCAAAAGAGTCTTTATCGGTTACGGTTTTATTAAACACGGGCGTTTGCTCATTTACTGTACCCTCTTGTAACATCACCGCTAATTTTTGTTTGTTGGTCAATAACAAGTCTTCATTAAGGAAAAGTTCAATTTGCAAACGGTTAAACACGTTGATATTATATTCCCGGTCAATCTCCTGCATAAAATGCACCGACTTATCAATGCCACAACCGCTTACTTCACTGTAATTTTCATCAACCGCAATAATCAGGAACACATCATGCAAAATGGCGAATGCCGCCTTAAGCTGTTGTTGGTGAGCGGTCCAACCGGTAACAAACAACGCACCCTTAGCTCTGATTGTTTCTTGTTCCGAAACAGTCAGTTTTCTGTTGGCTGCATAAATCCAAAGCTTGGCATTGGCGGGCATTTGTTCGAAAGGAATATTCATATCAGGAAACTTGAACCACAAAGTTACCAAAAACCCCGCCATTCGGGAATAGGGTTGCAAAAGGAGTTTGAACGTGCCAAGATTGCCGCTTTTGTTTAAAGTCTGTCAGGTTGTGCCTCCTTAGCTCCCTCATAAATTTGACTGCTGTCGTCTTTTTCCTGTGGCATCTTCTCCTTATACTTGCACTTTAACTCAAACACCCTTTTGAAAAATACAGACATTGTTATTATAGGTGCCGGTCCAGGAGGATGCGCAACATCACTGTTTTTGGCCAAACACAAGATTCCACATACCATTATTGATAAAGCCGTTTTTCCGCGCGATAAGGTATGCGGTGATGCCCTAAGCGGCAAATCAGTATACGTTCTCAACCAACTCGACCCCTCCATTATTCCCTCGTTCGATAAGCAGAAGAATGAATTTATAGAAAGCTGGGGAGTGAAGTTTGTGGCACCCAACGGCAAGGCCATTGATATTCCGTTTAAATCCGATATGTCGAAAGAACAATTGCCTCCGGGGTTTATTTCCAAGCGTGTTGATTTTGACAACGAATTATTCAAACGGCTGAACAGAGAATATGCTAATGTGATAGAAGGTGCTGAGGTTACTGAAATTGAACGTTCAGAAGAAGGCATCACAGTTAAATATGAGTATCACAACTCACAACTCACAATTCACAACTCACAAATTATTATTGGGGCTGAGGGCGACAGAAGCATCGTTGCTAAAAAACTGGCAAACCTTCAGAAGGAGAACAACCACTATTGTGCAGGGATCAGGGCTTATTATGAAGGAGTGGAGGGAATGCACAATCAGAATTTTATTGAGCTGCATTTTTTGCCTGAAATGTTGCCGGGTTATTTCTGGATCTTCCCTTTACCCAATGGCATGGCCAATGTGGGAGCGGGGATGCTTAGCAGTGAAGTGAGCAAACGTAAGGTGAACCTGAAAGCAGATATGTTGAAGGCTATTGAGAACAATCCGAATATACGGGAGCGTTTTAAGAATGCGAAGTTACAGGGTAAGATTCAGGGCTGGGGGTTGCCATTGGGCAGCAAAAAAAGACCGGTATCCGGTGAGCGCTTTTTATTGGTAGGAGATGCAGGTTCCCTTATTGATCCATTTACGGGTGAGGGTATTGGAAATGCCTTGTACAGTGGGATGATGGCTGCCAACCATATTGCCGAGTGTGTGAAACAAAACCGTTTTGATGCGGCATTCTTAAAACAATATGATGACGCATTTTATAACCGTCAGTGGGACGAGCTGAAATTGAGTCATACCATGCAAAAACTTTGTAAGTTCCCGTGGTTGTTCAACTTCGTAGTGAACAAAGCACATAAAAACAAAACCCTTCGTGAAACCATCAGCTGCATGTTTGAAGATCTGGATTTGCGTGCTAAGTTGCGCAACCCACTCTTTTACGTGAAGCTGTTGATTAATGACTAATTTTCTACTGCTCAACCAAAAGCATCTTTAAGTTCGCTCAAAAAGCATATCTTTGCAGCCTTAAAAATAGGGCTTAGTGAAAAGAAAAGTGATTGTTATTGGTGGTGGTGCTGCCGGATTTTTTTCGGCTATTACCTGCGCGCAGGCCAGCAAGGATGTGGAAGTAACCTTGTTTGAGAAAACAGGGAAGTTGTTGAGTAAAGTTGCTGTATCGGGCGGTGGCAGGTGTAATGTAACGCACGCATGTTTTGACAATAAAATCCTTTCCGGAAGTTATCCGCGCGGTGAAAAGCAACTCAAGAGTGCCTTCAGCAGGTTTACAACAACCGATACCATCAAGTGGTTCGAGGCGCATGGGGTGAAGTTGAAAACGGAGGCTGATGGTCGGATGTTTCCACAAACGGACAATTCGCAAACCATCATTGATTGTTTAACCAAAGAAGCCAAAAAAGCCAAAGTAACAGTACGCACTGAAGTTGGAGTAAAGGATATTCGTCCGCGCTTTGATGGGGGGTTTATGGTAGAGCTGAGTACAGGGGAGCAACTGGAGTGTGATAAAATCATTGTTGCAACAGGAGGAAGTCCTAAAACAGAGGGTTTTGAGTGGCTAAGAAAATTGGGCCATCAGATTGTAGAACCCGTTCCGTCTTTGTTTACCTTTAATATTCCTAACAATCAGATTGTAGAACTTCAGGGTATTGCCGTGGATCCTGCCCGGGTTAAAATTGTAGATACCAAAATAGAGTTTTCGGGCCCTGTACTTATTACACATTGGGGATTGAGTGGCCCGGCAGTATTGAAGCTGTCTTCTTTTTGTGCCCGTATGCTGGCCGAAAAGGAATATGATTTTAAGATACAGATAAGCTGGTTAAACAACAAAAAGGAAGATGCCTTGCGCCAGGAATTGTTTAATATTAAGGCAGCAAATCCTACCAAACATATAGGAAATCTTTTACCGGTGGTATTGCCTAAGAGATTGGTTGAGTTTTTACTGCAGAAGTGTGGCATCAACCCAGATAAACGCTGGGCTGATATTACCAAGGAAGAAATTCAGTTGTTGCAAGAGCATTTTTTATATGATACTTACCATGTGCAGGGTAAAACCACTTTTAAGGAAGAATTTGTGACCTGTGGCGGAATCAACCTGGATGATGTAGATTTTAAAACCATGGAAAGTAAACGCTGCAAGGGGTTGCATTTTGCCGGTGAAGTTTTGGATATTGACGGCATCACAGGCGGTTTTAACTTTCAGGCAGCATGGACTACCGGATTTATTGCAGGAACCGGAGCACTGAAGTAAGTCCACCATTTGTTTTTAAAAGCAGCAACTCTCACCCTTTTTCTGTCCCTTAAGCCTAATTTTTGATTGGGTATTCACCTTGCTTTTGTGTATACTTGAAGGTATGATCTCAAAAACCTTGGTGGATGTATAGAGAACGCTTCGAATTTGCCGTACAACATTTTTGCGTAAGTTATTGTTTACTCATTTGCTTGTTCTGGCTGGTGAGAATTGCAGAATTTGTGTTGGTGGCATATGCACAATTGCTTCCCGAAAATCCCCTTCCGTTAATTGCAGCCGGATTTGCCTTAGACGTATGGTTTTGTTTGTTCCTAGCAGTCCTAACCTTTCCATTTTATATTGCATCCTATATAGCTATTGGCTCGTTTACGAGGTATTTTTTGGCTGTAGGTTTTCTATTGTTTTTGCTGGTGTATCTGGCCTTGGTTCAATATTATGTTCAAACATCGATACCACTAAGTTCCGATTTCTGGGGATATTCTCTGGATGATATTCGCATCACCATTGCTTCATCGGCCAAAGTTCAGTTCAGTAGTTTTATACCATTTGTTGCTGTACTTGGAGTGTTTTTTTATACTTACCGAAAGGCACAGGAAATTATTTTACCCTACGGAGTATTGTATCTGTTTTATGGATTGACTTTATTGTCAAGCGTCTTATATCTAGTGAAAACTCCTGATTCCAGATGGTTCGACAATGATAGCAGGTATACATTTAGTGTGAATAAGATAGCCTTTTTTAGCGAACGGTCGGTTGCTTTTTGTCTGGAATATCCGCAAGAGGAAAAGAATAATGCAATCGCAGAATATCCGCTGATGCATGAAGCTGATTCGGCCGATGTGCTCAGTCCGTTTTTTAATGCATTCATACAGAAACCGAATCTTGTTTTTGTGGTTGTTGAAGGTCTTGGTGGCACTTTTGTAGGACCCGATGCCCGTTACGGAGGTTGTACTCCGTTTCTGGATTCATTGGCACAGCATGGATTGTACTGGCAAAATACATTGAGCACAACCGGCAGAACATTTGGAGTACTTTCATCTTTATTGGGCTCCCTTCCTTACAGCGATAGAGGTTTTTTGGAAACCGGCAGCAATATGCCGGCTCATCTTACCTTAATCAGTTTGCTCAAACAGAACGGATATAATACCCGCTTTTTTTATGGTGGGGATGCGCATTTTGATTTACAGGATGTGTTTCTGGAAAGGCAGGGAGTGGATTATATTTTGGGTCAGGATAAGTTTCCGCCAACCTACCAGAAGCTGGAAGCCAATAGTGAAGGATTTTCATGGGGCTATTCGGATGTTGATGTATTTAAGCGTTCACTTGAGCTTTTTCCGGCTGATACAACAAAACCTACACTATCAGTTTATTTAACATTAAACACACACGAGCCATTTAAGGTACCCAATCAGCAAAAGTATCTGGCTTTGCTTCACAAGGTAGCAGCAACTCATAATCAAACCAAGCAACGTGAGTATAAGCGGTACGAGTCCGAATTCTCCAGCTTGCTGTATACCGATGATGCCATACGAAGTTTTATTGATCAGTACAAATCAAGAACAGATTATTCGAATACTATTTTTATCATCACAGGTGATCATCGGATGATTCCAATACCACAGGCCAACCGTATCGATCGTTTTCATGTTCCGCTTGTTGTGTTTTCTCCTAAGCTAAAAAGAGCACAAAGATTTAAGAGCATCAATACGCATCATGATGTTACACCAACATTGGTGTCTTTTTTGGGGCACCAAACAGACATGAAGTTTCCGGAAAAGGTACATTGGCTCGGACATATAATGGATACTACCATAGCATTTCATTCAACAAGGGATATTGCACTGATGCGGAATAAAAATGAACTGATTGATTATATAGATGGGAGGTATTTTTTATCCGATAAAATTGCTTACAGAATTACCCCAAAACTTGATTTGGAAAGGCTTAGTCCCAACTCTTCAGAAGAGAAACAGCTGAAGCAAAAAATGGCGGCATTTAAACAAATGAATGGGTATGTTGTTGCTAACAATAAAATATATAACGACAGTTTAGGCCATGCAAAACAAGTAGAATTTACATTTACCAACAGGGAAAAACTGACGCTTCGTTTTATGGGCATTGACAAGATGAATGCCGAGCAAATGTTTGCAGCGGCTCTCAAGCGCGCAGAGGTAAAACAATTCAGCAATGTTAGGTTAATTTGTAAGTGGTGTTTGGTGAGCAATCCAAATTTTATTGATATGCGGCTGGTATTGGGAAGGGCTTACAGCTGGGAGGGTAATTATGAAGAGGCAAAACAGCAGTTTGCAGAAAGTGTAAAACGAGCGCCTCTCAATGATGAAGCATGGTTGGCTCTTATTGACAATGAGTTGTTCTATAAACAATACGAAAAGGCACTTGAGTTTTCGGAACAGGCGTATGCGCTTTTTCCCAAGAGTAATTATACCGAAAGGATGAAGCTGGCAAAAGCAGGAATAAAAGAAAAAGGGAGTAATCCGGAACCAAAGATTTAACGTATGTTAAGGGGCGAAGCCCTATGTTTGCAAACAGATTTGATGATGAAAAAAACGTTAGTGTTGTTATGTATAATGTTAACCACCCTGGTTAATGCTCAGCCTGTTGATTATGGTAGCATGGGTGTTGATGAACTATACACACTGGCGCGCCAAAAAGCATTCAGTGGCGAAAGAGAAGAGGCCCGCAGGCTTTGTATGATTGCGCTGGAAAAAAGTCCGAACTATTATGAAATTGCAATACTCATGGGCAGAACGTATGCATGGGATGGAAAGAGAAATGAGGCAAGAGAGGTGTATAAAGCGATCTTAATAAAAGAGCCACAACATTTAGGGGCAATCATTGCATTAGCCGAAGTTGAAATATGGGACGATAAACCGTTGGAGGCGATTCTCATTTTGGATAGGGGACTTGCCGTATATCCTAACAACAGGGAGCTTCTGGTTAAAAAAGCAAAAGCACTTCTGGATGCAAAACGGGAAGGGGAGGCCTTGATGATATTGAATCAGGTACTCGACAGGGAGCCGGGATGCATGGAGTGTATCGAACTCAAACAAAAAATAAAATCAACCAGGTTTAAGCATACGCTAACAGTTAATGGAGCAGTCGATTTCTTTTCATCAGATTATGAAACGATGTATTATTCAGCCATTCAGTTAGGAACTGTCACCAAATATGGAACCTTTGTTGGCAGGGTAAATTATTCCAACCGGTTCAACCAAACCGGCTTTCAACCGGAGGTTGATTTTTATCCGGGTTTGTGGAAAGGAGCATATGGGTATTTTAATTACGGCTATACGACATCAACATTATTTGCACGCCATCGTGTGGGTGCCGAAATTTTTCAGTCGTTACCGCGCAGTTTCGAAACCTCTTTGGGATTACGGTATATGGATTTTGGTGCAGGAAACACGGTTAACATTTATACAGCCTCATTTGGTTGGTACTACAAAAGTTACTGGTTGAGTGCACGTACCTTTATCACTCCTTCCAATGGTAGTTTCTCACGGTCACTCAATATCACAACACGTAAATATTTTGCCGATGCCAACAACTATATCGGTGTAACGGTCGGTGCAGGATTCTCGCCCGATGCCCGTAGAATCCAAACAAATACCGGTCTGGAGCCCGGAAATAGTATCTATTTGTTGAAATCACAAAAAATCGAATGTAACTGGCAAAAAAGTATCCGGTATAATATAATCTTTTTACTGGATGCATATTACTCACATCAAGAGCTTAAAGTTAATAAATATGTGAATGTAATTGGATTTACAACAGGAATCAGAATCAGGATTTAAATGCAAAAAACATGTTAACTATAGACCCGATAAAAAAAAGCAATGTTGTAGTGAAGGGGAACCCGAGTGCACAACAAACCATCATTTTCAGTAATGGGTTTGGAACGGAGCTGGGCATTTGGGACTATGTACTGGAGCCATTTGTGAAAGATTACCGGATCATTTTGTATGACTTGGCAGGATCGGGTAAGGCGGATATGAATACGTTCAGTGCCAATAAATACAATAGCTTGCGTATGTATGCAGAGGACCTGGTTGATATTTGCGAACGGATGTTGGTAAAAGATGCCATTTTTATCGGACATTCGGTAAGTGGTATGGTGGGCATGTTGGCAGCAATTAAAGCACCTCAGTATTTTTCAAAAATGATCTTTATCGGAGCCTCACCAAGGTATATCAATATTGATGATTACGTAGGCGGGTTTACGCAGGAAGCGTTGAATGATTTGTATCAAACGATGGAAACAAATTATTTTGCATGGATAAGCGGATTTGCTCCGATGGCAATGCAAAATGGTGATAAACCGGAACTGGCAGCAAGTTTTGCCCAAACATTGGGTGCTATTCGTCCTGATGTAGCCGTATCGGTGGTGCGCACTATTTTTCAAAGTGATTACAGAAGTAACCTTAAAGAATTAACCAAACCAACACTGCTTATTCATTGTGATAATGATATTGCAGTTCCGCTGGTAGTAGGAGATTATTTGAATAAACATATACCTAATAGCAAACTTGCTGTTATCAATGCCGAAGGTCATTATCCACATTTAAGTGCTCCAAACGAAGTAATAAAAGCGATTCAAAACTTTTTATAAAAGTGAAACCATTAGAAACACATATAGACTGGAACGCACACGCCCTTGATTTTTTGGTGAAGCTTTCCCCTATCAAAAAGATAAGGGAACAAGCACAGCTGATAAGGGAGGTTTTCGCATTGGTTGAAGAGTATATGCTTGCCGATGCTGTTTGTTTCTACCGTAATTTCGACTCACTTACCACACGTGTGGTATTATCCTCACACAAAAATATCTTTCATTCTCATCTTAATCCGGATAGTGTACAAAGTTATATTCAGCCCGATGAATACCAGTCGGTGGAAAAGGAATTCCAACCCTTGTTCTTTATAAATGAAACGTACGAAAAATGTGTAGTGATTCCATTGCACAATACAGCATTGTCTGGCGGTTTAATCATGGGATGGAAAGAGCTCAAAACCGATGAGTTTGGATTTGACCGTTTTTTAACCGCAGTGCAAATGGGTATGAATGAGATGATGCAGCGCATGAGTGTGTATCATGAGATTGATGAATTAACCACACGCTTTAATGCCATTCTGGAAACCATTCCCGAAGGTATTGTATATGTTGACGATTCGGGAAAAAGTGCATGGATCAATACGGTAGGAAGTGAATTACTGGATTTAAATCAGGGAAGCAATCAACCCTTTTTAGTAGCTACTTCCATGCAGGAATTGCGTTCGCGTGCAGTGAATCAGGATGAGATTAACGAGGTAGCGAATAAGCTTTTCAGTGAACCCAATCAAACCATTAAGGACTGGAAATGGATTATCGGGGACCCGATAGAGTGTGTATTACGCGTAGCTTGCAAACCCATTTCATCACCACTGGTGAATGGCCGCCTGTGGGTGTTTACCGATATCACGTTTTCGCACCTGGCAAATGAGCGGCTCAAAGAACTTAACGAAGAGCTGGCCATTAAGCGCAATCTCGCAGATGAACAAAATCAAGCGAAGTCAGAGTTCCTGGCCAACATGAGCCACGAAATCCGTACACCCATGAATGGGGTAATAGGTATGACCAGCCTACTTACACATACGGAACTTACCGATGAACAAAGAGAGTATGTGGAAACAATAAGGTTGAGTGGAGAAACCCTGCTCTCCCTCATTAATGACATCTTAGATTTATCCAAAATAGAATCGGGTAAGCTGGAGATTGAAGAAGCACCTTTGAGCCTGGTAAAACTGGTGGAAGAGACTTATGACCTGCTATCAGTAAGGGCTAATGAAAAGGGCCTCGATTTATTGTACCTCATTGATCCGAATGTACCCACAGAAGTTTTGGGTGACCCTACGCGTTTGCGTCAGATATTACTCAACCTCGTTTCAAACGGAATTAAATTTACTGCCAAAGGAGAGATTTTAATTCATGTTGAGGCAATTGGAATGGCAGATGATTATTACCATTTGCAGGTTAAGGTAAAAGATACAGGAATCGGTATTCCTACAAATAAATTCAACACCATCTTTGAAAGTTTTTCGCAGGTTGATACTTCCACAACCCGTAAATATGGTGGAACAGGATTGGGCCTGAGTATCTGCCAGCGTTTGGTAAGTATGATGGGTGGATCTATCTCCGTGAACAGTCAGGAAGGACTGGGTTCAACCTTTACATTTGATATTAAGGTAAGAGCAAACAGGGAAGTGAAACAATTTGATATAGCTCCTGTAATCAGAGATACTCAACTTACCGGAAAAAGAATATTGATACTGGATGATAACAATACCAATCTGCAGATCTTAAAATCACAATGCAGGCTGTGGGGTATGCAGCCGGCAATATTTAATGATAGTTTGGATGCAATAGAAGCACTCAAACAAGAGACGTTTGATATGGCTATCGTTGACATGGTGATGGACAACCATGACGGAATTACAGTAGCCCGGGAAATTAACAGAATACTTCCCGGTAAAAGATTGCCCATCGTTTTATTTAGTTCATTAGGATTTTCACATTTTAAAAACAAAGACGATAAAGAATTATTTGCAGCGATATTGGTGAAACCGGCCAAACATAGTGTGCTTAAAAAAACACTCATGGATGTGTTGGGTAAAAAAGAAGTAGCGGAAATAGTAACATTAGTCCAGGAAGAAGTTAAAAAGGAACAAGAGGTTAATACCCTAAGAATACTGGTAGCGGAAGACAATGAAACCAACCAGAAACTGATTCGCAAAACACTGGAAAAACTGGGCTACACCTGTGATTTGGTGAATAACGGTGCTGAAGCAGTAGAAGCATCTAAGCGCAAATTGTATGACTTAATTTTGATGGATGTGATGATGCCTGAAATGGATGGATATGAAGCTACCCAACAGATTATACAAACCAACAGGACAACACCTCGTCCTATTATTATTGCCATGACAGCAAATGCCTTAGCCGATGATAAAAACAAGGCCATAAAAGCCGGTATGGACGATTATATCAGTAAACCTTTCCGAATTGCAGATATTGAAGAAAAAATAGACAAATGGAAGCCCCATTTTCAGAACGAATAATAGCTATGAATAAACACACCTACACCCACATTGATCTTTCATATTTATATGAGATTGCAGACGATGACAGCGACTTTGTGAAAGAGATGATTACGGATTATATCCAAAAAGTACCCGAACATTTTTCTGAATTATTGATGGCATCAAAAGAGCAGAATTTTGAACAGACTCATTTTATTGCCCATAAAATTAAATCATCTTTTCAGTTTATGGGAGTTACACAACTGGTTGACCTGGCATCCAATATTGAGCAGATAAGTGAAACAAAAGATGCACAAACCATTGCCCGGAATCTGGCTACCATGGAACCGGTTGTAGACAAAGTAATAAGTGAATTGCGGCATCAACTATCTGTTTTGTAATAGACGCATACCCGATGAAAAAAATATTAATTGTTGAAGACGAAGAATTGATTTTAAAGGCACTGGAGTTCAGGCTTCGGAGGGATGGGTATGATGTGATTAAAGCCAAAGACGGAAGGGATGGATTAAAAATTATTGAGACTGAGCAGTTTGATTTGCTCATAACGGATATGATGCTTCCATTTAACAACGGGCTTGAGGTAGTGAACAAAACCAAGGATTTGAAAGGCAAAAATTTTCCGGTAATTGTACTATCCAATGTTGGGTTGGAAAATGTAGTGCTCGATGCATTTAAGCTGGGTGCAGATGATTATATAACAAAACCATTCAGTCCGGTAGAATTGTCGGTAAGGGTAAAAAGATTATTATCTAAATAGCCATTGCTGCGCATCCTTTTTATATGGCCACGATTTAATTTCAACTGGTTCACCACTTCTGAAACAGCGCCTGTTCGCGATGCAACCTATGAAGCGGTTATTCAATTTTGCATCGTGTTTATTGTTTGTTGCCTTACTGGGGCTATGCTGTTTGGTCTGTATTTATTTTATGTGAGATTACGCAATGAGGCTCTTGGCAAACGCATTTCCAAACTGGAGGAACGTTACGGACTCTTGCTTACAGGAATTATTTTTGAAGAAGGAGATGATCAGTTTGAGGAAAAGAAAAAAAAACTTATTAGACACTTTAAGAAAACCTACCTGAAATCAAATTTTAACAAACGGATCTTACGAAAGGAATTACTGAAGCTGCATAAAAGTTTTAGCGGCTCCTCGCAAAAGGTATTGCATGATTTGTACCGCGAGCTTGGTTTGCACAAAGCGGCATTATCCGATCTGAATAAAACAGATTGGAGTATAAGAGCCGATGCAGCAAAAGAGCTCAGCCAGATGCAATACACCGAAGTGAAATTCAAAATGCTGAAGCTGAGTGCACATGAAAATCCTGTACTGCGACTTGAAGCACAAGCGGCATACCTCGCTCTTGAAAAAGATAATCCATTCAGGTTTTTGGAAACAGCCAAAACAGAAATTACCGAGTGGCAGCAGTTAAATCTGGAAGAAATTGCCAAACGTATGGAGTCGGATAAAATTCCGTTGTTTGCCAATTGGTTTGGTTTACGCAATCAGTCTGTTGTTGAGTTTTGTGTGAAGATGACAGCTACATTCAACCAGTTTGAATCAGGTGAGGAATTGATTAAACTACTAACGAGTAAAGACGCGCGTGTTGTGAAAGAGTCGGTAAAAGCACTGGGTAATCTTTTTGTAATGGAAGCGCAGGAACCACTCATGCAACTATATCCCGATAGTGCTCCCGAAATCCAAAATGAAATTATCATGAGTTTGGGTAAACTTGGCGGAGAAGGGGTGTTGATTTTTTTAACTGAAATCCTTTACAACGGCCTTCATGAACAATCGTTAAGGGCGGCATTGGCTATTCGTTCTACCGGCTATGAAGGCGACAGCATTTTACAGGAGGCATTACAGGGTGAACAGAAACATGCGGCAGCAGTTGCGGCACATATGTTGGATGAAAGAATTTAAATCAGAATGATTGAGGTATTAAATAACATCTTTTTATGGTACGGTATAACGATTACGTTATCATACATATTATTGGCTCTTGTTTCGGCAAGGGCGCTCAATCATTATATCCGAAAAAACAGGTTTGTATCGCATGAAGCATTGTTATCATCTCCCAATGCGCCTTCTGTTTCATTAATCGCTCCTGCATATAATGAAGAAAAAAACATCGTTGAGAATATCCGCTCTCTTCTATCCATACACTACAATAATTTTGAAGTAATTATTGTAAATGACGGAAGTAAGGATAATACTCTGCAAACCATGATTGACGCGTATGATTTGCAGAAAGTAAATTTTGCAATACACCAGGAACTTCCCGGAAAGCCCATTAGAGGTATTTATAAAGCCACCAATCCTGCCTATAAAAAACTTACAGTAATTGATAAAGTAAATGGAGGAAAAGCAGATGCCCTGAATGCAGGTATCAATATTTCTTCATATGATTTGATTACCTGTATAGATGTAGATTGTATCATTGAACAGGATGGAATTTTGCGCATGGTAAAACCATTTGTTGAAGAAACTGTAAAAGTGATTGCCAGTGGTGGTGTTATACGAATTGCCAACTCATGTGAGATAGAAGATGGCAAATTGATAAAAGCACATGTACCGGATAATATGGTGGCAAGGTTTCAGGTGATTGAATACTTTCGCGCATTTTTAATGGGACGAATGGGATGGGGTAAGCTAAACGGATTATTACTTATTTCGGGTGCAATGGGTATGTTCGACAGACGGATTGCCATTGCCAGTGGTGGATACAATCACAACACTGTTGGTGAAGATATGGAATTGGTAGTTCGCATGAGACGCTATATGTCTGAGAAAAAGGTTAAATGCAAGGTTACATACATTCCAGATCCATTATGCTGGACGGAAGCACCCTCCGATTATAAAATCCTTTCCCGACAGCGAAACAGATGGATGCGTGGTACCATGGAAACGTTATGGATTCACCGTAAGCTGGCATTTAATCCACGTTATGGCCTTCTGGGTTTAATAAGTTATCCCTACTGGATGTTGTTTGAATGGCTGGCACCGGTTGTGGAATTTTTGGGGTTATGCTACTTTGCATTTTTGGTTGTAACGGGATATGATAACTGGTATATGTTTATGCTCCTTTTTTTGGTTGTGTACTCTTTTGCTATGTTCATGTCGTTTCTGGCTTTGTTATTCGAAGAGCTAACCTATCATCAATATACCAGTAAAAAGGATACGCTGAAGTTGATGCTTACCATTGTACTGGAGCCAATCATTTTTCATCCACGAAGTACCTGGTGGGGATTAAAGGGAAATATAGATAAAATTAAGGGCAAAAATACGTGGGGAGAAATGACCCGTGCGGGTTTGACCAAAACGGAAAAAAAGTCAGCCTAGGCGTTTGCTGCAAACCAATTTTGTGGTTTGCTATAAACACTGTAATTCTGCTGCATAAATCAAATACATGAATACATACGGAATAGCCATACATGGAGGAGCGGGAACCATATTACGTTCCCTGATGACACCCGAAAAAGAAGCTCAATATATCAAAGGATTGCAAGCTGCCATTGAAGCCGGAAATGCTATATTGGAAAAAGGGGGTTCAAGTATTGATGCCGTTGAAATTGCCGTAATGACACTCGAAGACTTTCCTCTTTTTAATGCAGGGAAAGGAGCCGTATTCACCAATAAGGGAACGCACGAAATGGATGCGAGCATAATGGATGGAAATACGCTAGAAGCAGGTGCAGTGAGTGGCATCAGCAATGTCCAGAATCCGGTTCATTTGGCAAAAGTTGTGAAAGAAAAAAGCGGACACGTATTTTTATGTGGACCTGAAGCGGAGGCGTTTGCTAAACAAATGGGCTTGCCGTTTCAACCCGATGAGTATTTTTATGAAGAGGGAAGATACAAACAATGGCAGGAAGTAAAGGACAGTGATGGATACCAACTTGACCACACGGTGAATAGTGGTGAGGGGAAAAAATTTGGAACTGTAGGTGCTGTTGCGCTTGATAAACAGGGAAACATTGCAGCAGCAACGTCAACAGGTGGTATGACCAACAAACGATATGGCCGCATTGGCGATACTCCGATGATTGGTGCCGGAACATATGCCAATAATAAAACATGTGGCATCAGTTGTACCGGACATGGAGAGTATTTCATCCGTGCGGTGGTGGCTTATGATATCAGCTGTTTGATGGAATATAAAGGAATGAGTTTAAAGGAAGCGTGTGATTATGTAGTAAAAGACAAACTCGTAAAATTTGGTGGTGAAGGTGGACTGGTTGCTATTGATGCCAAGGGAAATATTGAACTGCCATTTAACAGCGAAGGAATGTACAGGGCCTGGAAGAGAGGTGAGGAGAAAATTGAAGTTCGGATTTATGAGGATTGATTTTCCAGACAAGGAACCTAGGATTTAAAGAGGATTTATTAAGGGAATTTTCCGCTATTCCATTTCCCGAAAAAATAATAACTTGCCCGTCAGTGGAACAGAATACTACCTCCAAAGAGAAGATATTGAAAAAGGTACGTGCTGCTTTGATTTTTAAATCAAAGAGCAAGTACAACAATATTGATTTGGAAAGCAGTGTATATGTGCATCCCGAAGCAGACGAGTCGGTGTTTGAAACCTTTGCCAAAGAGTTTACCCATCTTACCGGCCAGTTTGTAATCTGCGACAACAAATTTGATTTCATTGATAAATTGCTCACGCTGATAGATCGCAGAAAATTCAAAAACCTATTTTGTTGGGATAATACCTTGCAGGAGCAATTGAAAGATGCTGGTGTCCCTTTTAACGATAAAAAGGAAAACACAGATAAAATGCAGGCAGCCATTACTTCCTGCGAAGCTCTCATTGCACGCACCGGTTCGGTAATGGTTACTTCGGGCAAAAACTCACGTATTCTTACCATCTATCCACCGGTGCATATTGTTGTGGCATATACATCACAGGTGGTTATGGAAATTAAAGACGGACTGCATGTCCTTAGAAATAAATACGGAAAAAATATGCCATCCATGATTTCATTTATATCGGGTCCGAGTCGCACAAGCGATATTGAAAAAACGCTGGTAATTGGTGCACATGGCCCCAAGGAAGTATTCGTATTTTTGATAGATGATGCGAAGCATGATAGTTAGTTCATCGTTGATGGTCATAGTAAATAGTCGTTCAGTAGATAATAGTTCAGAGTTAATAGATCATGGTTCATAGCAATAGCGCTGACAAACCAACAATCATATACAATCCTTGAGTATACGTAACAAAATATATTTCGCATCCGATTTTCATTTAGGTGTTCCCGACCATGCTTCCAGTTTGGAGCGGGAGAAACGTGTGGTACGATGGCTGGATGAAGTATCAAAAGACGCATCGGACATTTACCTGGTGGGCGATTTGTTTGATTTTTGGTTTGAGTTTAAAGCTGTTGTTCCCAAAGGATTTACACGGTTGCTGGGTAAAATGTCGGAGATTTCCGATAAGGGAATTAACCTGCATGTGTTTCACGGCAATCACGATTTGTGGATGTTCGGATATTTTGAGCAGGAGATTGGGTGCAAGGTTTATCCTAAGCCTGTCACCGTTGAGCTACTGGGCAAGAAATTTCATATCGCACACGGTGATGGTCTCGGACCAGGACAAACTTTTTTTAAGTTTATTCTGGGCATTTACCGCAATTATTTTTTTCAACGCCTGTTTGCATTTTTTCATCCCAATATTGGTATTACGGTGGCCAACTGGTTTTCACACCGCAGCAAGCAGCAAACCTTTACCGAAGATCAGGTGTACCTTGGTGATGATAAGGAATACCTGATGTTATATGCCAAAGAGCAGGTGAAGCAGGATGATACAATTGATTATGTTATTTTGGGACATCGGCATCTTCCGTTTGATAAGAAGATGGGAGAAACCCACGTTATCAATTTGGGCGACTGGATGAGGTACAATACTTATGTGGTGTATGATGGAAAAACAGTTGAGCTCAAAACATATGAAGGATAGGAAACGTTTACCGTTTATGGTTTGTGGTTTGCTGTTGTCGGTTATCACAGCTGGGTACTCGAAGCACGATAGTCGAAGCACGACACTTGAAGAACAATGCACGATACGCGTTGCCGGATGTCGGATACGGGAAGAAACAAAGGCGAAAGAACCATCCAACTTCCAACTCTCTGAATACTCTAATCTTACTTCTCAAAACTCAGATCTATCCGATTCGGTTTTTTCCCTTATCAAAACCATTCCTATTGAAGCCAAGGATCTTCAAACGGACCGTTTGGGAAACTTATACATCGTGAGTAAGACCAACCAGCTTTACAAGTATGACCCTACCGGAAAACTGCTAAGTACACTCAATTATAAATACCTGGGAAACATTACCTATGTCGATGCAACCAACCCCATGGAAATTTATGTGTTTTACAAGGAGTTGAACCTCGTTGTTTTTCTGGATAATAACTTGGCATACAGGGGTGAAATGAAATTGGCAGATGTCGGAATTGGTCAGGCGGCCGCTATCTGTCGTTCCTTTGATAATGGAATTTGGGTGTTTGATCTGGGCGATTTACAACTGAAGAAAATGGATAAGAAAGGTGAGAATCTGCAAACCACGGGCAATATGAGGCAGTATGTATCGCAACCCGGGACCATTTTGTCTCTATATGATAACAATGATAAAGTATTTGTAAACGACTCGGCCAATGGAATCCTGATGTTTAATATTTTTGGAACCTACTCCAAAACCTTACCCATTAAAGGATGTACGGAAATAAAGGTAATAAATGATGAAGTGTACTATTGGCAATCCATGCAGCTCAAAAAGTACCGGCTTACATCGTTCGATACACAAGAGTTTTCATTACCCGATTCAACGGACATAAAGGATGTAAGTATTGAGAAAGACAGGATTTACTTGCTAAAATCAGCCGAAGTAAGCATTTATGGCTTCTAGGTTATATCTTTGCCCTCCGTTTTTAAGCAGATACTATGTTAGATAAATTAGAAGCCATTGAACAAAGACACACACAGGTAGGTGATAAACTTACCGATCCGGGTGTATTGGCGGATATGAAAAAGTTCAAGCAATTGAACAAAGAATATAAGGACCTTCAGAAAGTTGTAGATAAGTACCATGAGTACCGGTTACTCGTGGGTAATATTGAGAATTGCAAACAGATACTCTCGACCGAAAAGGATGAGGAGATCAGGGAGATGGCGAAGATTGAGCTCGATGAATTGGAGCCGAAGGTTCCGGTGATTGAAGAAGAAATCAAAGTATTGCTCATCCCTAAAGATCCGGGAGATGAAAAAAATGCCATCATTGAAATTCGTGGCGGTACCGGTGGAGATGAAGCTAGTATTTTTGCAGGCGATTTGTACCGCATGTATTCACGTTACTGCGAAAAGCGCGGATGGAAAGTAACTGTGGTTGATTTTACAGAAGGAACGGCCGGTGGATACAAAGAGATTGTGATGGAGGTTGAAGGAGAAGAACCATACGGAATTTTGAAATATGAAAGTGGTGTTCACCGTGTGCAACGTGTTCCGGATACGGAGACACAGGGCCGCGTGCATACTTCGGCAGCAACTGTTGTAGTGCTGCCCGAAGCGGAAGAGGTGGATGTATACCTAAACCCGGCCGATATTGATTTGCAAACATCACGCTCTGGTGGTGCCGGTGGACAGAATGTAAACAAGGTAGAAACTAAGGTACAACTCACCCATAGGCCTTCGGGTATTGTGGTGGTGTGTCAGGTAGAGCGCTCACAGTTGGGTAATCGTGAAAGAGCTATGGCAATGTTGCGTTCAAAACTATATGAAATAGAGCTGAACAAATACAACGAAAAAGTTGCAAGTTCACGTAAAACAATGGTATCAACGGGTGACCGCTCAGCCAAAATCAGAACGTATAATTATCCTCAGGGACGCGTTACCGATCACCGCATCGGGTATACGGTTTACAATTTACCACAGGTTATGGATGGCGATATTCAGGATTTTATTGATCAGCTTCAGTTTGCCGAAAATGCTGAGAAACTTAAAGAAGGCGGATTGGCTTAAGGTTTAGTTTGCAGCAAATGCAATGCTTGCCACACTGAGTGTTGTTCCGGGTGTTTCCAGAATTATTTTACCACAGGCTTCCAGGGTTGCTCCTGTTGTAATTACATCATCTACCAGTAATATGTGTTTGCCCTCAAACGATTGAGGTTGTTCAATTATAAATACCTCTTCAACGTTTTCCCAACGCTCAAACCGGTGTTTTTTGGTTTGTGTTTCGGTTGCTTTGGTACGTTGGAGAGACCCACTTAAATCCTGAATACCCAATGATGTTGCCAAACCCTGCGCAATCAGCCCACTTTGGTTATACCCTCTTTTTCTGAGTTTGCTTTTGTGCAAAGGGATAGCGGCTACCGCATCCCAGCTCATTCCTTCTTTTTTGAGCAACGACCCATAATAGCTACCCATAAATATGGCCAGCTCCTTGTTGTCTTTATATTTTATCTCATGCAAAATATGCTGTACCGCATTTCCCTTCTTAAAATACAGAAATGCCAATGCTTGCTGCACGGAAATGCGTCCCCAGAATACTTTAGCCAGCGGACTCTCCTCAAGTGTGTGAAAATGTGTTTGCGGTAAATGAAAAAGGCAACCTGTGCACAAAAATGTTTCATTGCGCAACAGGTTGCCGTTACAAGCAATACATAATCTGGGGTAAAATAAATGTATCAGCTCCCGGAGCATATTGTTTAATGTTTGAGTATCCGCTGTGCTCCCGATAGGGTGTCTGTTTTAACTTTTACCAGATACAATCCGTTTGAGGTAATCATACTCAACGGAAACTCATGGCTTCCTGTTGATTGTTTGGTAAACTCTTTTGCATAAACCAATTCGCCAAGCAATGTATAAACCTCGATGGTTACATCTTGCTGATGTTGCGTGGTGTAAGAAACAACTGTTTTCTCAGAAAATGGATTCGGATATACGGTTAATCCAATAGAATGGGCACTTTGCTCATACAATCCGGTTTTCCAAATTTGTCCGCTAACAGTGTCGGTACAACCATTGTTTGAAAACGCAACCATTTGATATGTGGCAGGTCCTTTGAGTTTTAATTTGGGAGCAAAACCCTGCGAAGTCATACCATTACTAAACATCCAATAGTAGTATTCAGCACCGGTGGATTTGTTCACAAAGATGACCGAATCTTCTGTCTGGCTAAAATAGGTTGCAGCTTCCGGAGATTTAAACACGGTAATGTTTACGCTGAATGAGTCGGCCAAAACCTGAGCCGAATCAAAAACAGAAAGAGTAACCCTGTATGTTCCCGGAGTAGCATATATTTTGGAAGGACTGTTTTCGGTTGAAGTAGTTCCATCGCCAAGTGTCCATTCAAAGCTACTGCTGAAGCTCGATTGGTTATTGAATGAAACCGTTAAAGGAGCACAGCCACTGGTAGCCGAAGGAGAAAATCCTGCAGCAGCTTTTCCTCCCAAATCAAAGGTTATTACACTATCGGCACGTAAGGTAATAGAAGTGATGATAATATTAGATGATTTCGGATTTCCCATATTGTCAATCTCATGCAGCACAGCAGCAGGTTTAGAAGTTGGTGTGAAGGCCCTGTTGGTGGTTGTGCCCGGAAAAACATCTCCTGCATCACCCCGATTTGTTCCAAGCTCCAGTTGTCTTTTACCGTCAGCCTGCACAATACCTACTCCGTAATTGGCGGTATCATTATTCACATTATTGGAACCGAATTTCGAATAGTTATCTGCATAGTCTGTATTGATATGCCAGATAGCTAATCCACGTCCAGGAATAAACCGATCCCATCCTTTGAGCTGTCTGTTTTCAAGTATGAAATATTCATTGGGCACAGAGGTATTGATCCTATATGCCAATAAACTATCTGTATAATTATGAAGCTCGTAGGGGCCTTTTGAACCAATTACTTTTGGTGTAATCCAACCTAATTCAGATTTGCTCCAGGTGTTCAGCTGGCATGGTGTACGTTCGCTGTTCATCCATGGACCACCGGCCATCAGGCACCAGTTACCTGCACCTTCAGAGTTTTGGTCGGTATCATATAAATCCGGAAGCCCAAGGATGTGTCCGAATTCATGTGTTACAACTCCGATACGAACCTGGGTAATACCACTAAAATCCCTTTTGGATGGGTTGATGCAATAATTGCTGATGTTCACACCATCGTAAGTCCTGTCGGTGCCACCCCATAAGGACGAGCGGTGGGACCAGATATATCCGTTTTTACCTTGTTCGGCTCCAAGTCCGGAGTGGAAGATAACCAACCCATCGAGGTCACCATCCTTGTTATTATCATAGTCCGAAAAATCGATACCTGATACTTCTGCCGAATCCACAGCTTGTCCAACTAAAGCTCTTACATTGGTATTATAGCTCGCATTCGCATTTCCGGCAGCATCGGTTTTACCGTATTCAATCCTGTTTTTAGCCGATGTGTACCAACCTATCACGGTAATATCCAGATCAAACTGCCCGAAAGAATTATCCTCGTAAAATTCCCTGAAGCTCCCAGTTCCTCCATTTACATTATAACCATCCTGTGTAAGCAGATCGATAAAACTTTGTTTGGTGTAGGTAGCTGCTTCATCCTTAAACTGCATCAGTACTACTAAAAGTTTCATCTTGCCTTTGGATGGGAAAGCGCCATTGGCGGCCTTCTGAAAGCGAATTGGGTTTTCATTGGCGTAAAAAGCTTTATTGGCTTCTGTACGTTGTGCTGTTGAATATTGTAGTTTTTTAGGGAAAGGAATATTTTTCTGCATGCCGCTTGTAACGGCAATGCCGCTGGCAATCAATTTACCCTGCTCATCCAGCTTCGCATATTCGTATGTTCCGTTGTGTGCCGGGTTTTGAAGTACCGTATATCCATCAGGTGTTTCGTAATAATGGAGGGCCTCATTACCTTTGATGTAGGCCTGTAAAGGACTTCCGTCAGGTTGGGTAAGCGTAATCAGTTCCGGATAGGACGCACAGTTGGATCGTTGCCCGGAGGCTGTGAATCCCAAACAAAGGGCAGTAATTGATAAAATAGTGTATAGTTTTCTCATGTTAGTTCATTGGTGTTAAGTCTCAAGACCTCATTGAATCGCAATCAGTTGCAAAATATTTAAAAACTATGCATTTCCAACGATAAATTGTTATTTTCGGTTCACTTATAACGACAAAGTATGAAACAAGCTTTTTACGATGCCGAAATCATTCAAATCATTGAAGAATCGGAAGCTGTTAAACGTTTCTTCTTCCGGATGCCGCATTTGGAGAAGTTCGAGTTTAAACCCGGCCAATTCGTTATGATTAACCTACCAATTGATTCGAAAATTTCTTACAGAAGTTATTCCATTGCTTCAGCTCCGGGTAATGATAATGTGTTCGAATTGATTATTGTGCTCAATCCTCCGGGATTAGGTACTCCCTATATGTGGGAACATTATAAGGAGGGGAATATAGTTCCGGTGGCTGGTCCGGTTGGAAAGTTTACACTGCCCGAGAAAATTGAACATGATTTATGTCTCATTGCTACGGGTACAGGTATAGCTCCGCTCCGAAGTATGTTGCACCATATCGTTAACAACAATTTGGAACATAAAAACATTTATATGCTTTTTGGCAACCGTTACCAAAAGGATATTTTGTATAAAGAGGAAATGGAGGCCTTTCAGCAACAGCATGATCAATTTAAGTTTATTCCGGTGCTGTCGAGGGAAGATGCCTCCAACTGGAATGGACGAACTGGATATGTACATGCAGTATACGAGGAAATATTTGCCGACAAACGGCCGGCTTCATTCTATTTGTGTGGTTGGAAAAACATGATTTTGGAAGCCCGCGATCGACTGACAGGTATGGGCTACACAAAAGAAAACATCAAATTCGAACTGTACGATTAGCCGTTCATCGTTCGCTCCGTTTATCAAAACCTTTTGCTTTATCCGATAAACTTCATGATTTTGCACGGATAAATTCCATCAACATGAAGTCATTCATACTCTCCTTATGCTGTTTAGTTGCGGCAACCTTATCGGCACAAAATACCCACCGCAGTTATCTTAAAGACAATGTTTCGTATCGCGAGCATTCTCTGGATATTACCCGTATGAAGGTAGAGGTGAGTTTTATTCCCGAAAAAGGATTGGTGAAGGGAAAGGTGACACATACGTTTACCGTTTTACAAAAACAAGTGGATTCCGTGTTTTTTGATGCACCTGGTATTCAGATAAAAAGCGCAACCATTAATGCCCAACCGTTGCCTTTCACTGTTGTGAAATCGGGTGTTTGGGTGAAACCAACAATAGGATTGCAATGGGACCAGACCGGAACCATCACATTCGAATACGAAGCAACTCCGCGCAGGGGGATTTATTTTATTGGATGGAATATTGCCGAAAATCTGGAGAAAAACCCGTTTGCAGTACGTAAACAAGTATGGACACAAGGTCAGGGTATTGATAACCGAAACTGGATTCCGATGTATGATGATATGAATGATAAGTTCATCACGGAAACGATTATTACGTTTGATAAGGCCTATGAAGTGCTTTCCAACGGGGTGTTGCAAAAGAAAACGTCAAATAAAGACAATACAACCACCTGGCACTACGCCATGAGCAAACCTCATGCAGGTTATTTATTGATGCTGGGCATTGGCAAGTATGGAATTAAAAAAACAAAAAGTGGAAAAGGTGTACCCATGAATTTGTATTACTATCCTGAATTTGCAGATAGGGTAGAACCAACCTACCGGTATTCGGAAAGAATGGTTGATTTCCTGGAACGCGAAACAGGTGTTGCCTATCCATGGGAAAGTTATTCGCAAATAATGGTACAAGACTTTTTATATGGGGCCATGGAAAATACCACAGCTACCATTTTTGGTGATTTTTTTAATGTGGACGCACGAGCGTATGCCGATAGAAGTTATGTTGGTGTAAACTGCCATGAACTTACCCATCAATGGTTTGGCGATTATATTACTGCCAGAGACGGACGTGATACCTGGTTGCAGGAAAGTTATGCTACCTATTACCCTAAAATGTTTACCCGCGAAATTTTGGGAGAGGATGAATACAACTGGCAACGCAGGGGTGAACAAAATGCAGCACTTGAAGCAAGCAAAAAGGATCGTAACCCCATTCGTCACTCTCAGGCTGGTACTCCACGCGTTTACCCGAAAGGATCCAATGTAATCAGTATGCTGAGTTATGTTTTGGGAGAAGAACAATGGAAACGCGCCTTAAATCATTACCTCAAAACACATGCGTATGCAACTGTAGAAACCAATGATTTGCAGCAGGCTATTCAGGATAAACTGGGCAAAGACCTTAGTTGGTTTTTTGATCAGTGGTTGTCGCGTGGCGGTGAGCCTCAGTATACGGTACGTCATGATGATGTTATGAAAGCAGATGGAACCCGTTTTACCGAAATTACTGTTGAACAAACACACCAGCGCGATGAGGTAGTTGGATTGTTTAAAATGCCAATTGTTTTTGAGGTGCATTACACTGATGGTTCTTTCCAAAAAACAACCGAATGGATAGATGAGGCCTTTGAAATGGTTAAGGTTGAAAACAAAGGGCACAAGGAAGTAGCCTTTGTTTTGTTTGATCCGAATTCGATGGTGATGAAGAGCGTTATATTTAAAAAAGGGTTTGAGGAACTGGAAGCACAGCTGCTGAAAGCACCCAACATGCTCGACCGTTATGATGCGCTGGTTGCATTGAAAGAAACACCCGTAGATAAAAAACGTGATTTGCTACTGGAGGTTTGGAAAAAAGAAACCTTCCATCAATTGAAAGCTGAAATGATAAACCAGCTGATGAGTGACGCACAAAGTGCAACAGTTCTGCAAACAGTATTCACACAATCATTCCCAGCTCCTAAACTTGCAGCAATAAAAGGGTTTACGGCAAATAATGATAACTGGAAACAGGTCCTCGTGAAAGCGTTGCAGGATTCCAGTTACGATGTAGTACTGGCAGCATTGGAAAAACTTTGCAAGATATATCCGGCTGAGGCATCGGCATTTTTGGGTGCCACCAAAGCGGTTTATGGAATGAACAATGCGGTAAGTATTAAGTGGAACGAACTTGCTTATATCAATGGACTGAACCAACAGGAGTGTGTTACCCGCTTGGTAAACTATACATCGAATCAGTGGGAGTTCCGCACGCGTAACAATGCATTTGCGGCATTAAAACCATTAGGCTATTGCGATGAAAAGCTGGTTGCAAATTTATTTGATGCAGTAACCAGTACCAATTCCAGGTTGGTAGCTCCGGCATCACAATTGGCCGAATATTTGGCCCAGCAGGCAGCGTTTAAAGGTCTTTTTGTGAAATATTATAACTCCACCAAATGGGAATCATGGCAGCAGGAGCTTATCAAGAAACAGTTTCCTTTCTTGTAAACGGTAGTAAACGGAATGTGTGCGAGTGTGAATGAATGATGAGTTGCAGGGGTGAAAATGTGGCCAAACAGGTGGTTATGACGAACGAAAAATAAATTTTAAAAGCCGGAAACACAGTGATTTATTTGCGTCAAAACTAATCAACCAAAACCACTTAAATTACGCATCCGGGATACGTAAACTCTTTACATGTTGTCATTGAAAAGTGCACTTTCATAAGCCTCCTTATTCAGGAGTGCTCAGTCAATAGTTCATAGTTAAGTACGGTCGTAGTTTGAGTATTTAAGCTCAATTATGATGAAACAATTACATTTTACCCATGCATATAATGCATCGGGTACAGCTATCGCTATGCGCGCAAAGAAGACTCCAACTATGGGATTCTCAAAGTACATTTATCTTTTACTCATCTTATTACTTTTCCGTGCGGGTGATGCCCGTTCGCAAACAACCGATACCATTCCTCCAATAGCTATTGCACAGGATGTAACGGTTCATCTCGATGGAGGCGGAAACGGTTCAACCACGGCAGCTGCTGTTAACAATGGCTCAAGTGATGAAAGTGGAATAGCAAGTATTACATTATCACAAACAGATTTCGACTGCAGCCATGTTGGCGCAAACCCTGTAACCTTAACTGTTACCGATGTGAACGGGAATGTATCAACTGCTGACGCAATTGTAACCGTAATAGATGTGATGAATCCTCTTCTCATCTCAAAAAGTGTAACCGTTATACTGAATGCAGCCGGAACAGGTTCAACAACAGCAAGTGCGGCAATCACAGCGGCAATTGATGCCTGTGGGATAGCAAGCAGAACATTATCCAAAACAAATTTTACCTGTAGCGATGCCGGTGTAAATATGGTAACCTTAACGGTAACAGATGTGAATGGAAATTCAACCATGAACGTAGTTGCCATAACAGTTGTTGATCAAACGCCACCTGTAGCCATTGCACAAAATATCACCGTTGCATTGGTAAATGGTACTGTAACCATCACTCCTGAACAAATCGATAACGGTTCCAGTGATGTATGTGGCATCGCAAAACTAAAAGTTACGCCCTGTGTGTTTACCTGCAGCAATATTGGTAACAATACAGTAACCTTAACGGTAACAGATGTTAATGGAAACGTATCAACCACAACAGCTGTTGTAACGGTTACAGGAGTGTTGCCAACCGTAAGTATTACGCAAGGACTACAACAAGGTTTAACACAAGGAGGAGCCATTGTATTAACGGCAAGCTCTCCCACTGCTACAAGTTATTATTGGGTAAACGGACCGTCAACTGCCACATATTCAGTCTATGCTTCCGGAACCTATACGGTGAAGGCAACGAATGCAGGAGGCTGTCAGGCAACAGCATCTATCACAGTGAACTATGATGCAGCTGTTCTGTTATCATCCTATACCATCCTTGCAACCGATGATAAGGTAGAATTGAAAAATAGGGTAACCGTATTTAATGGAGGTGTGGGAAACACGGATGTAAACGGAAAAGTTATCGTTACGGATTACTCCTTTGTGAATGCTCCCGGCACGTTTGTAAGAGCACACGAAATTAATGTATCTGATTGTTCAATAGTTACTACTAAAATATGTTCACCTGTTCCCAGCAGCATTTTACCACCGTTCTTTTACAATCCGTATTGCGGCTGCGGAAATAACAAGTCAGTGCCACATGATGCAACAGTGGTTATTACAGATAACATTATGGAAAATGTAACGATTGGCCCACACGCAACAGTTACGTTTACCAGCCCACAATTGTATATCAAGAACCTGGTGATTGAAGATGGTGCGGTTGTAAACTTTGCAGCATGTGCCACGGTAAGGGTTTGCGACAACGTTGACATCAAACCTTGGGTTAATTTTAATTCGGTGAACCCGGTTTTGGTAACCATGTACGTTGAAGGGAAACTCAATATTAAGGAGGGCTCTAAAGTGGTAGCCAATGTATATGCCAAGGATGATATATTGGTAAGAGGGAAAGAATGTGAATCCGTTATGATGAAAGGCATGTTCATAGGACGGAAAATTGAAATAAGAGATTATGTAAACGTATACTGGAATACAACCACAACCTGCAATACGGTGCTTGCTAAAACAAACATTACTTCTGTAGAATCGGATTTGGCATCTAAGGCATTTGATGTAAACGTATACCCGAATCCGGGTACAGGAGCATTTAACATCAAATTATCAAGTGAATCAACAGCGCCATACTATATCACTGTATATGATTTAAAAGGAAAACTTATTGAGTCAATCCTGATTGATGGTTCAGCCATGCATTCAACAATCGGGTCGGAATATGCCGAAGGGGTGTATATTATGAAAATTGCACAAGAGGATAAAGTGAACACCATTCGATTGGTTAAACTGGGACAATAACCCAAACCATTTACCTCTTAAACGGCCGTACCGAGTAAAACTCAGTACGGCCGTTTTTTGCTTTGTACCATCCAAATTTGATATTGCGGGTTTTAAATTATTTATTTGATTGTCAAATAGTTGATGAATTGAATAAAAAGGGTGTAACTTTTGGCTATGCTGATCCGTAACACACCCGCACACCAATGACAGTTACAGAATTCAACACTTGCGTAGATCAATATGCCGATAATGTATACCGGTTTATTGTGAAGAATATCCGTGATACGGATAAGGCGCGTGATATTGTGCAGGATACATACGAAAAGGTATGGATGAAAGTGACTGAGTTGGATGCTGCCAAAGTAAAATCATACTTGTTTACCACGGCATACAATACCATGATTGATGTAATCAGGAGGGAAAAATTTCAGGGCGATTTTGAACAGGTGAATGAAATTCATTATGTGACCCAAAATGGGTTTACGGATATCAAAACGGTATTGAATGAGGCATTGGGCAAGTTACCCGAGATTCAGCGCTCCGTTATTGTATTGCGCGATTATGAGGGATATAGTTATGAAGAGATCGGAGCGATCACCAACCTGAACGAGAGCCAGGTGAAGGTTTACATTTATCGGGCACGCGTATTTTTAAAAGAGTATATCGGAAGTTTAGATAGCGTAATATGAACATTGACAGAAACAATTATGAATTATTCCTGATGGATTACCTGGATGGCAAACTGGATGCTATACAGGTGTCGGAGGTATTATTGTTTCTGGAACAACATCCGGATATCAAAACCGAATTTGAAGGTGTTGCGGCAATCAGTATTTCGGGTTTGCCGGAAGCCCCTCAGTTGTTTACACATCTTAAACAAAAGGAGTTTGAACAGATCAAAACAGAATACGAACCGTTGTTAATTGACAAGCTTGAAGGATCTTTACATAAAGAAGGAGCAGCAACACTCGCAAGAGGAATGCAGTTGTATCCTGAGTTGATAAAAGAACAGGAATTGTTTGCGCAAACCATTTTACAACCTGACTATTCCATCGTATGCAAGGATAAACAATCACTGAAAAGGGGAAGTATTTGGATTGTGCATAGAAATACAGTTATGCGGGTTGCCGCCGTTTTGCTGCTCACCCTTACTGTCGGATGGTATCTTTTGGGTACAAAAATTGCCATAAACAACCATGAACAACCAACAGTTTCATTGTCTCAAAAACCACAACCCTCAAAAACAGGAGTCGGTGAAAACCTTCAAACAAAACAATCATCCAGTGATATCGTAAAACATATACCGAATGTTTTGGAAGTGGAAGGATTTACTCCAAACAGCATAGAACTGAATCATACGGAGTTTGTACCAATACAGGAAAGGAGGTTACTTCAGGTAACAGCTCAACAACCGATGATTGAGGAAGAGCTCAACGATGTGTCAGCATTGTTATCATATGCTCAACCACAGTTAGCCAATAAGACAGAAGATGGCTTCACCAATCTCAGAACGCTGGCAGCAATGGGTATTAATAGTGGAGCCCAGCAACTTGGAATAAAAACATATACCCTATTTGAAGCCGTTAACAGGGCCGCAGGAGTGAGCCTTGAGAAAGACTCGACCAGCGGGAAAATCAACCGGTTTAAGATAAGAGGATTGAAATTTGAATGGTCTAAATCAAAATAAAAAGGAACAAGTACATGTAACTTTTCATTTGCTTGTTCGTACTAAGTTTAAAATACATAAATTATGAAATCAATAGTTGTAAAATTAATTGTGTTGTTAGGAGCTCCGATTGTTATTATCAAATCGGCTTCAGGCCAAAACAGTCAGCCTTTACCTGAGTTTAATAAAATTATGGTGAATGATGATGTACAGGTTGAGCTGGTGATAGCCGACCGTTACTCGATATATATCGAAGATGGTCCATCAGCCGAGTTCCCGGTTAAGGTAAACAATCAAACCATCATTTTGAGTCATGATCATTCAATGGGACGGAAGATAAAATTGTTTGCCAAAAACATAGAATCAATCAGGGTGAATGACGCTGCAGCATTGGAATCACTGGATACGATAAAAACGTCTAATTTAACCGTTAAAGTGGATGGCAGGGGAAAAGCAAAGCTGGTAGTGAATGCAACAAATTTAATACTTGATGCAGATGGTGCCTCAGTATTGTATATATCCGGAACCACAGCAACCGCATCAATGAGAATAGATGGTGCGGCCAATATTAAAGGAGAGGAACTTGTTTGTCAGCAACTCACCATTGAGGCTGACGGGGCAGCCAAGGCTAGGGTTCAGGCACTACAAACTTTAAATGCCAAGGCAGACGGTGCAAGTTCTATTCGATTTAAAGGCGACCCTCAAAACAGGAACTTTTCAATAGATGGTTTAGCGAGCATCAAAGGAGCAAAAGAGGGTGAGGATTATAATGGTATTGCAGGAGGAATTAGGGAAGAGATTACGGAAGAAATTGAGAAAGAACTGCACAATGACGGAGATACAACTCGTGTGAAAATTGGTAAACGTAAGCTGATGATTATTGAAGATAAGCACAAAGAGAAGGCACATGGAGAAGAAGGGAAGAAAGATCGCCAGCGCAAAATGAAATCGGTATGGGGAGGGTTTGAGCTTGGAGTTCAAGGGTTTGCAACACCATCCATAAATTTCAATATGCCAGTTTCTCATAAGTTTTTGGAATCCAGTATTGGGAAATCGTGGTTTTTTGCACTCAATACTCCCGATTTGGATGCACATATTATTAAGAATAAACTGGCGCTTACAACCGGTTTAGGAATTGTGTGGAACAATATTCATTTGGACGGAAATGATTATTTGACTCCGAATGCTGATAGCTTAACGGCAACTTCTCCTGCAGCCGGAACAAACCTGAGCCTCAACAAGCTTTATACATTTGACATCACTGCTCCCCTACTTATAAAATTTGCTCCGGGATCACATAAAAAAGCAAAAGGAGGGTTTCATATCGCAGCCGGTGCAATCATTCATTATGTAGTTACCTCAACTGTGGTTACCGAAACCTCTTCCGGTGGGTATGATAACAGGGTTGAAATGGATGATGACTTTAATATCAACGCATTCAGGGTTGACGGTACTGTGAGAATGGGTTACGACAGAATTAAGTTCTTTGCCAATTATTCTCTTACCCCCTACTTCAACTCTTCAAAATCACCTGATGTAAGATTGTTTTCGGCAGGAATAACGCTTATTGGATTTTAAGACATTCTGATAAAAGACAATAAAAAATAAATAAGAAGCCGTCCTTCAGGGATGGTTTTTTATTACCACCATTTGGATAACCTACATCTTTGTGTCATTTTCTGCCATCGTATTTTGAATATCTTCGACCCATAAATTCAAAATTTGATGAAACGTAACAGAACATTTTTAGTAAGCCTTGCCTGTTTAATGGTTGGCTTTCAGCTTACGGCACAAACCACCTTCAAGGTTTTCGATAACGAATTGTTTATTGATGGTTATGCAAACGGGCAATTGGCAAAATACAATGATTCATTGCCTCCCAGTGCAGGTGTAGTAAGATTAAGAACCTCGTTGGTTACCAAAAAATTTACTCCCGCCCAGCTTGCATCCGTGGGTACCGATTTAGCAATGAAAGTATTGATAAAAGCATCGTGTGATAATTACGACAGAGGCGGACATGTGAGCCTGGCATTTGTTCCCAAAGGACAAACCACATACAATCCGGATAGTACAAGACGCATAGAAATTGCCCGTTTCATTACGCCTTTTATGAACAAGAATAAAAAACCGGATACAGTTCCATATGTATATGAGATTAACAATATTGCAGCCATACTCAACGAAAAAAAGGTAACCGATAGCTTTGATGTTTGGTGTGAGTTGGATGTGTTTGGTGTGCCTTACGCTGCGCATACACAAATTACAGGTTGTGCAGGGAGAGCAGATGTGTTTTTTGGGTCCGTTGATTTTACATCAACAACTTCAGCCGCTGTTCAAAGCAATAATGTGTTGGTGGCACTGGGAAATCAATTGGACTTTAACAACTATCAGGCTAAAGCAACGGATGTTCTTGGGGAAACGGTTAAAACGATTTCGTATACATTGCCTGTAAAAACATACCACACCAAAGTATACCTGATTACCTCCAATCACGGAGCAGGTACTAACGGGGAAGAATATAACAGACGGGTTCATTCTGTGTATGCCGATGGTGTTTCCGTGTTGGATTACCTGCCTGGTTTTGAAACCTGTGAGCCTTATCGTAAATATAATACGCAGGCAAACGGGATCTATGGCCCATCACCCAGAACCGATGAGCAGTGGCAATCATTCAGCAACTGGTGTCCGGGTGCTTACATTCCAACACGCATTATTTATTTGGGAACGTTAGATGCCGGTGCACATACATTTAAAATTGAAGTACCAAGTGCCTTATTTCAGGGCGCAGATGGCAATTTTCCGTTATCAGTTTATGTTCAGGGAAAATCGGAATTTGTTGCAGGAGTATCGGAGTTGAATGCATTACTGGAGAACGTTGTAGTATATCCTAATCCAGCAAATGGCGGTATCATCAAAGTATCTTCCGAAATAGATATTACTAAACTATCGGTATACAACAGTATCGGTAAGCAAGTGCTCACAGCAAATACAAACGAGTTAAATGTTGAGACATTGGCCGAAGGGATTTATTATGTGAAGGTTGAACTTGTAACTGGAGATTATACTGTAAAATCGTTTATAAAGAAGTAAGTCTTCTTAGAATTAAATAATACAAAAAGCCCCGGATGATTCTTTTCATCCGGGGCTTTTTGTTGGATAACAAAGCAACGATTATTTCAATCCGAATGCTTTTTTCACTTTATCTGTATAGTCTAATTTTTCCCAGGTAAACAACTCAACTTTTTTGGTCAATTTTTTACCATCAGGTGAAGTAAACACTTTGGTTACGATTTCGTTTTTGCGGCCCATATGACCATATGCAGCTGTTTCGCTATAGATCGGGTTACGCAGTTTCAAACGTGTTTCGATACCGTAAGGAGTCATGTCAAAAATTTTCTCTACTTTCTTAGCGATTTCACCATCTGTCATTTTCACCTTGGCAGTACCATAAGTGTTAATGTAAATACCCATTGGCTCTTTCACACCAATTGCATAGGAAACCTGCACCAACACTTCAGAACACAAACCTGCAGCAACAAGATTTTTCGCAATGTGACGGGTAGCATAAGCAGCGCTTCTGTCTACTTTACTCGGATCTTTTCCTGAGAAAGCTCCTCCTCCGTGTGCACCTTTTCCTCCGTATGTATCAACAATGATTTTACGACCTGTTAAACCGGTATCACCATGCGGACCACCAATTACAAACTTCCCTGTTGGGTTAATGTGGTAGTAGATATCGTTGTTGAATAACTTCGCATATTTTTTATACTTAACTTTAACACGCGGAATCAAAATCTCAATAATATCCTTTTTGATTTTGGCCAACATTTTCGCTTCGGTATCAAAGTCGTCATGTTGCGTAGAAACTACGATTGAATCAATACGAACCGGTTGGTTTTTGTCATTGTATTCCAATGTAACCTGCGACTTTGCATCCGGACGTAAATACTTAATGGCTTTATTTTCTCTACGTAATGCAGCAAGTTCAAGCAAAATACCATGAGCCAGATCCAAAGCCAAAGGCATATGGTTATCTGTTTCGTTGGTTGCGTAACCAAACATCATTCCTTGGTCACCGGCACCTTGATCTTGTTTTTTCTTACGGTCAACACCTTGGTTAATATCAGCCGATTGTTCGTGAATTGCAGAAAGCACACCGCATGAGTTTGCCTCGAACATGTATTCACTTTTAGTGTAACCAATTTTTTTGATTACATCACGTGCAATGGTTTGTACATCAAGGTACGCTTTTGATTTTACCTCTCCGGCCAATATTACCTGTCCTGTGGTAACAAGGGTTTCGCAAGCAACTTTTGATTCAGGATCAAATGCTAAAAAATTGTCAATAAGAGCATCCGAAATCTGATCGGCTACTTTGTCTGGGTGTCCTTCGCTTACGGACTCTGATGTGAACAAATACGACATGTCGTGTTATAATTATTAAATTGTTAGTCAATCGTTAAAAGCAGGGCAAAAATACACTTTTACGGCAAGTTGCAAAGTCCAAAAAAATTAATCTTAAATCGTAAGGGAATGCCTGTAAATACTCATAATTTTGAGCCACATGCAAGATTTGGAGCCACATTTCAGATGGAGGGACCTTTACCGTTCAGAGGATGATCACCTTTCACCTTTCTATGAGCGGGAGTACAGCGAGTTTGAATATACCAATCAGGTTTACAATTACCTGCTGCATCCGCAATGGGATGAATTTGGATCGCCAACCCTGTACATAAAAATACTATTTGCCGATTATACTGACGGGTATGCAATTATTGAGATGATTGGCGAGTGGAATGATGCCGTAACCAATGATATCATGTATTTAAAACGTGACGTGATTGAAGTGCTCGAGGAGAATGGAATCAATAAGTTTATCCTTATTGGAGAGAATGTACTGAACTTCCACACCAGTGATGACAGTTATTATGAAGAGTGGTTTCAGGATGTTGAAGATGGGTGGATTGCTGCCTTGAATTTTCAGGAGCACGTATTGCAGGAGTTCAGGGACGGTAATCTTGATTATTACATCAATTTCGGAGGCGATCTGGATAATATGGTTTGGCGGAAGCATAGTCCCATGCAGGTGTTTAATCAGGTACAGCAGATATTGGAACGGAGGCTGGGATAAACAGCATTTAGCAAAACAATACACCTATATTTACCGTTCTAAATTACAAGTTACCAATAAGAAAAGAATTGCCCGGAAATGGTCCCGGCAGCATTAAGCAATGGCTAAAACAGTTATCAAAAAGAAGGCAACGTCTGTACAAGACGAAGAGTATATAGAAATTTTGGGTGCACGTGAGCACAACCTCAAAAATATAGATGTCCGTATTCCGCGCAATAAGCTTGTTACTATTACCGGACTGAGTGGTAGCGGAAAATCATCGCTGGCTTTCGATACCATTTTTGCAGAAGGACAGCGCAGGTATATGGAGAGTTTTTCTGCTTATGCCCGCCAGTTTATAGGTAATATGGAACGGCCGGATGTAGATAAAATCAATGGCCTTTCACCGGTAATTTCCATCGAACAAAAAACGGTAAATAAAAATCCGCGCTCCACTGTTGGAACCATTACCGAAATTTATGACTTCATGCGTTTGTTATATGCCCGCGCTGCCGATGCATACAGTTATGAAAGTGGTGAAAAGATGGTGAAGATGACCGAGGAACAGATTGTGGGCACCATTATTCAGCAATTTGAAAACAAAAAAATAGCAATTTTGGCTCCTTTGGTAAAAGGCCGGAAAGGTCATTACAGGGAGTTGTTTGAACATATCCGAAAGCAAGGTTATACCAAGGTTAGGCTGGATGGAGAGATTAAGGACATTGCTCCCAAAATGCAAGCAGATCGTTACAAGGTGCATGATATCGAAGTGTTGATTGACCGGATAGAACCCAAAAAGGATGCCCGTTTCAGGATTGGCGAAAGTGTGAAGAGTGCTTTAAAGATGGGTAAAGGCACTCTTGTACTAATTGAAGGAGAAGGGAAGCACGAGAAAGCATTTCATTTCAGCAAATTTTTAATGGATCCCAAAAGCGGGATCAGTTATGATGAACCGCAACCCAATACATTCTCGTTCAATTCACCCTATGGTGCCTGCCCTAAATGCGATGGATTGGGAGTAGTGAGCATGTTGGATGAAGCCAATATTATTCCCAATAAAAAACTAAGTATTAACAAAGGTGCAATTGCTCCGCTAGGTGAACCGCGCGAGAACTGGACATTCCTGCAACTAAGAGAAATTGCCAAACGACATAAGTTCAGTTTTGCCGACCCAATGGAAAAAATCAGCCGGGAAGGACTAGATGTTATTTTGCACGGAAGTGATGAACCATTGGTCATTCCATACCAGTATAACAGCGGCTACACGCAAAACTTCAACTCTACTTGGGAAGGCCTCATTCCGTTTATTACCCGCCATTACCATGAAAAAAGTTCAGATTCTGTTGTGCGGTGGGCGGAAGAGTTTATGACCATTGATGCCTGTCCTGATTGCGGTGGTGCAAGATTGAAAAAAGAATCACTGCATTATAAAATCGGAGACAAAAATATTGCCGACCTAGCTGCTTTGGAAATTACAGCTTTGGGTAACTGGTTTGAGAAGGAAATTGACAAGCATCTCGACTCGAAGCAAACGATTATTGCAAACGAAATTTTAAAGGAAATAAGAAGCCGGATAAAGTTTCTGATAGGAGTTGGAATTGATTATCTCACATTGAACTCACCCGCACGCACCTTAAGCGGAGGCGAAGCACAACGTATTCGCTTGGCAACACAAATCGGTTCGCAACTGGTGGGGGTATTGTATATTTTGGATGAACCGAGTATCGGGCTGCACCAGCGTGATAATAACCGTCTGATTAATTCACTAAAAGAATTGCGCGATGTAGGCAATAGTGTGATTGTAGTGGAACACGACAAGGACATGATGGCGGAAAGCGATTTTATTTTAGACATCGGTTATGGTGCGGGTGTGCATGGCGGACACATAGCCGCGCAGGGTACACTGGCGGATATTATGAAATCAAACTCAACCACTGCACAATATTTAAACGGCACCAAAGAAATTAGCCTTCCGAAAAAGCGCAGAAAAGGAAATGGAAAGAAGTTGGTTTTAAAAGGCGCAACCGGCAATAACCTCAAAAACCTGAACATAGAATTTCCACTGGGAAAATTAATTGCAGTTACAGGAGTGAGTGGCAGTGGAAAATCATCACTTATCAATGAAACACTATATCCAATACTAAGACAACATTTTTATGGTTCCCATCAAAAACCTTTAGCGTACAAAAAGGTGGAAGGATTGGAGCATGTTGATAAAGTAATTGATATTGATCAAAGTCCGATAGGCCGCACGCCACGTAGTAATCCTGCCACTTATGTGGAAGTATTCGGTAATATCCGCGACTTGTATGCCAACTTACCGGAGGCTAAAATTCGCGGGTATAAACCAGGACGTTTTTCTTTCAACGTTAAAGGTGGTCGTTGCGAAACTTGTCAGGGAGCAGGTATGCGCACCATTGAAATGAATTTTTTGCCTGATGTATATGTAAAATGTGAAACCTGCAATGGTAAACGATACAACCGTGAAACACTGGAAGTACGGTTCAAGGGAAAATCTATTAATGATGTACTTGATATGAGCATTGAAGAGGCCGTGAAGTTTTTTGAACACACACCTCAGATTCTTCGCAAAATTGAAGCATTGAATGATGTGGGTCTTGGATATATTACACTTGGCCAACAAAGCACTACCCTAAGCGGTGGAGAAGCGCAGCGTGTGAAACTGGCAACCGAACTCAGCAAGCGCGACACAGGAAATACATTTTATATTTTGGATGAACCCACCACAGGATTGCATTTTGAAGATGTACGCGTATTGTTGGATGTGCTGCAAAAACTAGTCGACAAGGGGAATACAGTGTTGGTCATCGAACACAATTTAGACATGGTGAAAGTTGCCGATCATGTTATTGATATCGGCCCCGAAGGCGGTAAATACGGTGGCGAAGTATTATGCGAAGGAACTCCTGAAGAAATTTGTAAGGAGAAAAAAAGTCATACGGGAAGATTCCTAAAAAAAGAACTGGGATTAGTATAAAAAAGGAAAGTCCGGTTTGGACGGAAGGATTTGTGAATCTAAAAAAAATGACTAAATTTGTCATGTCATTATTGTTCAATCGTGAAAACACTGCTTAAATCAACAAGGGAAAAAAGAGGACTCATGTTACGCGAAGTAGCACAGCAGTCGGGTATTGATCAAGCTTTGATTAGTAAGTTTGAGAGTGGAAATCGAAAACCAACCAGGGAACAATTGGCAAAATTGGCCATGGTATTGGATATTGATTTAGCAGAACTAACGGTATTATGGCTCAAGGAGAGAATTTTGTTTGAGGTGAGAGAAGAAAGCGAGTTGGCATTAAGAGCGATGATGCTGGCCGAAGAAGAAATAAAGTATAACGCAAAACCGACAAAAATTGTGCTGTCGAAAGCGCTGAAATCGATACTTACTGATATTGACAAATTGAAGAAGAAGCTTGACAAAATGCGTCAATTTGATAGTTATCGGATTGCTCAGGCTTTGGAGTTAGAATATACCTTTGAGAGCAATCGGATTGAGGGCAATACGCTTACACTGAAGGAAACTGATTTGGTGGTGAATGAAGGGTTAACCATCAGTGGAAAAAGTATGCGCGAGCACCTGGAAGCAATCAATCATAAGGAGGCTATTGCATATGTGAAACATTTAATTGATAAAAGCACAGAGATTAACGAGCGTGAAGTATTAGCCATTCATAATCTAATATTAAGAGGCATTGACCAACCGAACGCGGGTAAATACAGAAATGTTCAGGTGATGATTAAAGGAAGCACCTTCACTCCACCTTCACCCTATTTGGTGGCTCCGCAAATGGAGGATTATTACTATTGGTATAATATGGGAAAGAAAAATTTGCACCCCGTTATGCTTGCTGCTGAAATGCACGAGAGGTTGGTAACGATTCACCCGTTTATTGATGGTAACGGGCGTACGTCTCGGTTGGTAATGAATTTAATTTTACTCAAGCACGGATATGTGATTGCAAATATTAAGGGTGATGCAAAAAGCAGAATGAGTTATTACAACGCATTGGAAAAAGCACAAACAACAGGAAACAAATCAGATTTTATTGAATTGGTTGCAGTGTATGAGTTGCAGGCACTGGAGCGGTATATCCAAATTTTAGGTAAATAAATACCTTAAACTATAGGTGCTCCAGGTACTCTTTCAAAATAATCTGAAACCAAGAAGTGAAATGTCCAGGATGTTCCTGCACTTCTTTAATCAGGTTATCAAGTGTAATCCAGCGATACGCGGCAACTTCTAAGGAATTGATTTGTGGAATGGAATCAAAGGTTCCCGTATATACAAAATCGAGTTCATGTTCACTCAACCCATTATCAAAAGGTGTTTGGTACACAAAACTGAAACGTTCGGAGAGTTCACAATCAAATCCCATTTCTTCACTTAATCTTCTATGGGCTGCGGCAAGTGTAGTTTCTCTGGCACGCGGATGACTGCAACAGGTATTGGTCCAAAGCCCACCACTGTGGTATTTGTTGTGTGCTCTTTGTTGCAGTATCAATTCTCCTTTTGTATTAAAAATAAAAAGGGAAAACGCCCTGTGCAACACGGCCTTTTCATGTGCCTCCTGTTTTTCCATGATGCCTATTTCGTTATTGTCGGCATCTACCAATACTACATATTCCGGTTGTTTCATGAGTGGAGGTAATTGTGCGCTGATTTGGAAACGGGGATTGCGGGTTTCATTACAACAAAGTAAGGTCATCGAAGCAAAAATGCGGCAATCCAATAAAAAATTAATATTCCAATCATCAACCCGCAACTTTTATATGCTCATTTTCACATGTTCAATGTCGGCTTCCCAAAAATGTTCACCTTCAGGTTGGAAGCCATTGCGGAGGTAAAAGTTCTTGGCAGTCAATTGCGCATGCAGGTATCTTTTTTGCCCGAAATCATTTGTATCTGCTATTAATCGTAGCAATAATGCTTTGCCAACTTCTTTGTTACGGTGTTCTTTCAAAACGGCAAAACGTTCAAATTTAATCCCATTTGCGGTTTTACGCCAGCGAGCAGTGCCCACGGCCTCTCCATTTTCAAGGGCAATATAATGGGTCGATTCGTCCTCAAATTCCCATTCAATATCCTCAGGGCAGTTTTGTTCAACAACAAAAACAACTTTTCTGATGTGGTGGGCTTTTGCGAGCAAATCACCTGATTGTATGCGTTCTACGGTTATCATCTTATTGTTAATCTATTGGTTTACAGGTTTAAAATCCACGTTTCAACTTTCAAAAAAATGGTTAAGTTTGCAGTCTTTAAATACTCAATCTACATGACTAAAATAGCTGAACTATTAGGCGATCAGGCCGATTATTTACTTAACCACGAAAGTAAAACAATTAGCAAATCTAATTTACACCTTCCGGGTCCAAATTTTGTAAATGATATTTTCTTACCCACCAACCGTAATCCACAAGTGTTGCGCAGTCTTACCGACTTATACAGCCACGGACGTTTGGGCGGAACGGGATATGTTTCTATTTTGCCTGTAGATCAAGGTATTGAGCATAGTGCAGGTGCGTCTTTCGCTCCAAATCCTATTTACTTCGATCCTGAAAATATCGTTAAACTGGCCATGGAAGGCGGATGTAACGCTGTTGCTTCAACTTATGGAGTATTAGCTTCGGTTGCCCGTAAATATGCCCACAAAATTCCGTTTATCGTAAAGTTGAACCACAACGAGTTTTTGAGTTACCCTAATAAATTTGACCAGATCATGTTCGGTTCGGTTGAAGAAGCATGGAATATGGGCGCTACAGCGGTAGGTGCTACCATATACTTCGGTTCGGAAGAAAGCGGACGCCAGATCCAGGAAGTTGCTGCTGCTTTTGAAAGAGCACACGAATTGGGTATGGCTACTATTCTATGGTGCTACACCCGTAACAATGCCTTCAAAAAAGATGGTGTTGATTACCATACTTCAGCCGACTTAACCGGTCAGGCAAACCATTTGGGTGTTACCATCCAGGCGGATATCATCAAACAAAAATTACCTACCAATAACGGTGGATACACTGCGTTGAACTTCGGTAAAACACATAATAAAGTATACACTGAGCTTTCATCCAATCACCCGATTGACTTAACCCGCTACCAAATCGCTAACTGCTATATGGGTCGTCAGGGGTTGATTAACTCAGGCGGAGAGTCTAAAGGTGCTACGGATATGGCTGAAGCAGTAACTACAGCGGTAATTAACAAACGTGCCGGTGGACAAGGATTGATCTCGGGCCGTAAAGCATTCCAGAAACCAATGACTGAGGGAGTAGCATTATTGAACGCTATTCAGGATGTATACCTCGACAATTCAGTAACGATTGCATAAAGAAAGTAAGCCTTTGGCTGTTGGCTGTTGGCGTTTTGCTGATGCCCAAGAGCTAAAAGCCAACAGCTAATAGCTAAAAAAATGAGTTGGTTTAAACGTGTAAAAGAAGGTATTACTACCAGTACCGAAGATAAAAAATCGGTACCTGACGGGTTGTGGCATAAATGTCCGCGTTGCAAAAAAGCATTGCTGGCAAGCGATCACGAGGCGAACAGTTTTGTGTGTCCGAGTTGCAATTACCATGATAAGGTAGGGTCGATAGAGTATTTTAATATTCTGTTTGACGACAGGCAATTCGAAGAGTTGTTTGCCAATATCAGACCTACCGATCCGCTTACCTTTACCGATACCAAAGATTATAAATCGAGGTTGGCAGAGTCGCAGAAGAAATCCGGATTAACGGATGCCATGCGTGTAGCTACAGGTAAAGTAGATAGTATGCCACTGGTTGTGGCATGTATGGATTTTAACTTCATCGGAGGATCCATGGGTTCTGTGATGGGAGAAAAAATTGCACGTGCCATTGATTATGGTCGCGTGAACAGGATTCCGGTTATGGTTGTTTCCAAATCGGGTGGGGCGCGGATGATGGAAGCTGCATTCTCATTGATGCAAATGGCTAAAACATCTGCTAAACTTGCATTGCTGGCCAAGGAGGGTGTTCCCTACATTTCACTATTAACCGATCCTACAACAGGTGGTGTTACGGCATCTTTCGCAATGCTGGGTGATTTTAATATTGCCGAGCCTGAAGCCTTAATTGGTTTTGCCGGACCACGTGTTATCCGCGAAACAATCGGTAAAGATTTGCCGAAAGGATTCCAGAGTTCTGAATTTTTGCTCGAGCATGGATTTGTGGATTTCATTACACCACGTACCGAACTGAAAAGTAAATTGAGTCAACTGTTGAGGTTGCTGGCTGATATGCCGAAACCGAAAGTTGAAGGGCAATAAGATGACATAAGATATTAAAAACAGAAGACCCGGTGATGCCGGGTTTTTTTATGCTCTTGATGTTACAAATTATCTAACGGGTAATTATGAAAGATGATTGAGCCGCTTACAATCTTTAAGGTAGAATTATCCTGCAGATTGCCTTGCCAGACCCCTGTTATCGCATAGTGACTTTGATAATTAACTAGGTTGATTTCACATGGTTCAATATTGCTAATAGTTAATATGCCGGAGGCAACCAGGTAGACAAAAAGAGTTTTAATCCTTGAGGAGTCTGTAATGGAATAATAGAAGTGGTAGTTATCCGGTTTCATACTTAAATAACTGATGGAATAGGTTCCAGTTGCAATTGGTTTTTTAAATATGATACTTAATCTACCGGTATCTCGTATGGCTAAAGAGTATGAAAACTCATGATTAAATGTATCGACAAAATTCTTCATACAGTGAGGCTTTGTATATCTGTTAATGTCATGGAAAAAAGCTGTATCAACATGTGTTCCCAGCTTCACAACAATATATCGTTTAAATTCTTCTACAGGTTTTTCAGGCGTGTTTTTTTTGCACGATACAAAGGAAACGGCAAGTATAATAAGAAGAGTTACGATTAACAGAAAAGATTTATTCATGTTTAGCAGTGTTATGATTCAGTATCACTGATTGTTGTTTATTTTATTCAGTTACTACTCTTTTATAATTTTACCCTTCCAGTCTCCGATTTCAAGAAAATACATACCTGCAGGAAATTCCTGTAAGTTCAACTGTTGGTTGTAGGTTATATCTTGCTGCAGTTTCAGTTTTCCCTGCAAATCATAGAGGTTTATATATTTCTTATCAGGTATTGTAGTAACAGATATATGGAGGAAATTTTTGGTGGGATTGGGGTAGATTGTTAAACCGATTTGTGCTGCAATTTCTGCTAAACTCACATTTCCTATTTGTACAGAAAGAAAAGCAGTATCACCACAAGTAGAATCCCGATTTACAGAAATCCACAGCGTATCAATTCCAACTGAATCCCAATGAATGGTTGCTGAAGCAGTATTGATTCCGGATGTTACAGTTCCTTTTGAAAGAGTCCATTGATAATTAAGTCCGGCTTGATTTAATACACTATACGTATGAATGGAGTTTTTTGTTACTGAGTTTAATCCGCTAACCGGACCCGTCACTATCGGTGCAGGATTTGTAATGATGCTGTTGATATATGTTTTACAATTATTGCTGTCTTTAATTCCAATTACATAGCTTTTTGCAGCAAGGTTTGTAAAAAGGCGTTGAAGGCCAAAACTACCACTATCGAGATTATAAGTATACGGAGGAGTGGCATTTGCCGCTGTAATTTCAAGAGACGCGTTATTCCTTCCTGCACAAGATGCAGGAACGATGAGAACAGAACCAATAAGTTGAGTGGGTTGAAAAATGGTTTGTTGGAAGGCTAGCATACATCCTTTTGTATCCATAATCTTAATCGTATGTCCACCGGCTTTCAAGCTATCTATGATCCCAGTGGAATATATAGCTCCACTATCAACCTGATAAAAGTATGGAGGATTGTTACCCATTGTGGTTATTGTTATTTTTGCATCCGCACCATTATAACAGCTTACATTTTTAACAGAAGTGATATTTAGAAATTGCGTTGGTTGAGTTATAACCTGAAGAACGCTGTTGATGCAACCCATGCTGTCTTTAATCCTAAGGTTATAGTTTTTTGCAGTCAGGTTCATTCGTTGGCTTGCTGTGTCATAATTCAAAGAGTCGAAACTAAATCTATAGGGTTTTACACCACCTGATACATTGATGAGCATTTTTCCATCCGCTCCTCCAAAACAGGTTACAGGATGCAGTTGAACAGTTTGTTGCAACAGAGCGGGCTTACGAATGGAATCATTGATTGAGATCACACATAAGTTAGCATCTTTCACTGAGAGGGTATAAAGGTTAGCACTGAGATTTTTAAATACACTATCACCGCCATATGATCCGGTATCGAGTTTATAGGTGTATGGGGTTTTTCCTCCTTTCGGGCTCAATTTTATTTCTCCATTTGCTGTTGCATAACAGGTCTGGTTTTTAGTAGTAACCAATGTATAGAGGCTATCAGCAGAAGCAACGGTTTTTGAAAAACCTACTGTGCAATTATTGGTGTCTCTTATGTAAACAGTATATATTTTGGGTATAAGATTGTTAAAGTAACCGATTCCGAAAAAGGTAGTGCTGTCAAGGCTAAAACGATAAGGAGGAGTTCCACCAACAGCCTGTGTATTGATGACTCCATTATTAAAATTGAGACATGTTTGTGGCGAAACAGCCGATAATGTATCTCTTAATAATGGGGGTTGAAGTATTGTCACATTGTTTAGGATACTAGTACAGTTATTGGAGTCTTTAACAGTTACTAAATAAGTGCCGGCATTTAATCCTGAAAAGATATTGCCTGATTGAAACGGTGCAGTGTTGAGTTGAAACAATGAGTTAAGGGTTGTATCCTTTAGTTCTATTTTAAGAGAACCGGAAGGTTGTCCGAAACAGTTAACGGGAGTAACAATAACATTGTTGATATTACCTGCAATGCTAACCAAAAGGGAGTCATATTTCCGGCAACCTGAACTGTCACGTAATTGAATTGTATACCTTTTTGTTATGGTTGGCACCACACTCAAATTGGGACTTGAAAAGTTGGGATGATTTAAAGGGGTTAATGCCGTATCGCGGATGCTATTGTACCAGCGATATTGATATGGCGAAGAGCCCTTTAAAGCAAGAGCACTAATCACAACAGGGTTTCCCGAACAGGTAAATGTATCTCTAACTATTAGCGACAACGGGGTATCAACCGATAGGGTATCGTAAAAACTGGTTGTACATCCATTTTGCTGAACGGTTAGCTTCAGTAAATATTTGCCCGCTTTAGTAAAGGAAATATCTGGTGTGTTTTGCACGTTCGAATAGGTAGAGGAACCACCCGCAAAAGTGTAATCAAAAGGTTGCTGGGCTACCTGCAATTGTGTTGTGGTAAATGATTGAGCTGAAGCGTAACCTATTTGCCATTGCCCACATTGTTTGCCGGTTTTTGTAATGGTGGTACCCGCAGCACCTAAAACCTTAACGGAAAAGCTTCGCGTTACTTTACCGGGCTTCGGACAGCGACTATCCTTAGCAGATATTGTAAAATAATAAGGATTGTTTCTTGCCATACCAATGGTGGGTGTCCAGCAAAACTGATATTGATCTTCACGAGGTCCACCTAAAGGAGCTGGTTTTTTACGATCGGCAGCTATATAGGTAGGTAAAAATGTTGCCCCTAAGTTGGTGAGGGTTTGGTTCCAACTCAGATAGGTTGTATCCGAAACCAACGGTAAAATAAAATCGGTATCCTTAGCTGTAACAGTAAAGCAAAGCTGATTGCCTGCACATACCTCCCAGGAAGTTTTGGGTAATGTTGGATTAATAGTATTGATCGGAACTGTCGTCAATTTGGGAGGGTTATTAGGTGGGCAGTTTGCCAGAATCACCATTTGTATATCCCTTCGGGTAGTTCCAATAACAGTTGGGATACCACCAATATATTTCCATTGTTTGATTTCAATGGCCATTACTCCATAAAAATTCTGGCCAATTCCAGCACCAGGAGTAAAAGAAATATCCCCGGTGAGCGTATCGCAACGAATGCCACCCGGAAATGGGGCAGTAGGAGCGCCTGACCAAGGCATTGGAGTGGCAAATGAAAATGGAGGCAAGTAGGTTACTGAGCTGTTGAAACCTTGTAAGGCAGGAGTAAATGCAAAGGTTAACGAATCAAAATCCGGATCAGTAACACCATTGTTAAATATAGCGTTTTCACCATTACAAATTACCATATATGGGTCATTTTCTATGGTAGGAGAACTGTTACATGGTGATATGGATAAACAACGGTTGATAACAGCATCTATATAAAAATTTTGATTTGCAGCACCTGTTGCAATTTGCCCATTCCGGCAACAAAGCTCCCAAGAGAACCGAACATTGCAACAAGAAGCCGGAATACCTGAAGTGGATCCTATATTCGCAAATCCACGGAATTCATAACGCTCAACACCCGGGGTGTAGGATCCCGGAGTTACACAGTTCATATTGGTACAGGTGTTTTTTGATAATGGACAATCAAGGTTGATATTAATATCCCGAACATTAACCAAGCTCAGCGTGAAAGAACCAAAGCTCTGTGTAGCACAACTTGCATCAGCCCCTTTTATATTCATTGTTTGCGTGCAGGCAGCCCCGCACGTATTAGCACATAAAGAAGCCCCTCCATCGCAATTTCTGAAAAGGATCATGGTTACTTCATATATACCGGGTGTAGTAGTACATTTATAGGTAATATCACTCCCCACAATGTGTGATGCTTTAACTGTAGGGAAAGAAAATAGTGTAAGTAACAGGATAATAAAATGCCTGTTATACAAGCGGGTGAGTTGTTTCATAGAGTAGTGATAATAGGGCAAATTTATGATAATGAGCCTCATTACCAAAGAAAAGGATTCGCTCGCGGAAATATATCCTACCCTAGTTTCTTGTAATGATAAGAATTGTGTTTTGCCAACCGTTGTTCCATTTCTTCATGGGAAGCACCTGTATAAAAGCGTCGATTTTGGGGTTGTATTTATAGGTAAAAAAGAAGAAACCGCCTTTTGGAGGCAGCCTCTTTGCTTGTGGGCCCACTTGGGATCGAACCAAGCACCCCCTGTCCCGATGGTTATCGGGAGAGTCAGGTGTTTTTCGTATTGTCAAGGGTTTTTTGAATTAACTCCGGATACTTTTTCAAATTTCGGATATAGGTTGAACTCTTCATTTTTTTAATATGCCTCTCAACTCTGATAGCATGAGATAATCGGCACACTCAATGATGAGAAATACTTTCCAGTCATTAGTAATTGCTGAAAAATGAGTATTACCGTAAAACTGAGCATTGTGTTTAACTGATCGTTGTTCGATTCCCTCATGAGAGGCACCGGTATAATAACGATTGAGTTTGGGGCTATAAAGTATATAACAGATATTCATAGGTTAAAAGAAAGCCATTCGTCAACTGATGAATGGCTTTTCTATTTGTGGGCCCACTTGGGATCGAACCAAGCACCCCCTGATTATGAGTCAGATGCTCTAACCGACTGAGCTATAGGCCCCTTGGATTGCTCCAAAGTTTTCCAACGTAAAACAATGCAATTGCTTTACCTTATTAGGGTGGCAAACATATATTTTTGCGGCTTGTTATACAAACATACATGCATAAAATTTCGACAATAATTTTTGACCTTGGTGGTGTGCTGCTGGATTTGGATCAGGGGAAAACCCTTAGGGCATTTAGCAGGAAAGGGCTTGATTTGGATGATGTGAACGAGGCATCACCTATATTTCATGATTTTGAAACAGGAAAAATTTCGGCAGCCGATTTCCGGCAAGGCATTAAGTCTCTATTTAAAGGAGAAATTACCGATGCGGAAATAGATGACGCATGGAACGCGATGTTGCTGGATACCTATGAATCACGTTTTACTATTCTGGAGGGCCTGCGCAAGCAGTTCCGCATTTATTTGCTAAGCAATACCAACAGTATCCATATTGACGCTGTGAGGGCATATATAGATAAATTATTCGGATTGGAGCGTTGGGACAACCTGTTTGATAAGCAATATTTGTCGTATGAGATTGGGTTGCGCAAACCCAATAAAGATATATATGAGTATGTATTGAAAGACATTCAAAAATACCCCCAGGAATGTTTGTTCATTGATGATAGCCTTGCCAATGTGCGGGGAGCGGCATCGGTAGGAATCCATACCTTACATGCAGTGCATCCGCTGGATCAGGAAATGCTCTCCAATATCAAACAGATCATCTCTTCCTGGAAAAAACTTCACGACTAATTTTTTAGTATTAGGTCAGGTAGCTGAGCGTGCGAAAGCTTTGTCCTGGAAGGCCGAAGCTACTGAATGGTATACCTTAACGAGAATCCTCCACTCTGTATAATGGTAGGGAATGAGTTGGATGTTTTCGGGTCGGTGCGTCTGAAGTCGTAGAAAATGCGCAACATCAACTGCTGGCTGATCATGTAATCAATTGTAGGGCGCAGGGTATATACACGCTGGCCTTGTACCGGATCATTGGAGGTACGGTCGAGGTTACGGATTTTTGTTACGTTATCTCTGATTCCAAAATCAAGTTTAAAGTTGATATCACTTTCCAATACCAGTTGGCGGCCATTGCTGCGAATGAATGGGATGGTCAGCTTAGTGGTACGGTATCCTGCAGCTATAGCCCATTCTTCTCCGGTTTGTTCATTCAGCTGTCCGTTGGTTAAGTTAAAGTTGAGTGTGCGGTCGCGTTTGTATTCCACACGTGCAGTAATATTATTGACGAATGTAATATCAATACCCAGGAACGGACCAAAACGTTCGGTGATGGAAATCTGCCGGATCTGGTATTGCGGAGTATAATCTCCTGTTACTTTATTGGTACCGGTATCGGTTAAGATGGTTTGGAATGACCCAACGTTATAAGTTGATGTATACTGATGGTTGAAAGTAATATTGCTGGCATATTCTTTAATGGCTTCCAGTTTTGACAATCCGTTGTAGGTAATTTTCCAGTTGGCATCCGGAATACGTGGGAATGCCGACAGGCTGATGCTGTTAGGATCGGTACCTCCGTATGCTGCTAAAAATGCCGGTATCAATACATCCTGTGAGGTGCGGCTGTACCCTACCGGGAAACCTAAACTATCGGTGCCCTGTCCGGGTTGGTTGCTATTGGCTGCCAATCGTGCTGCGATTATTTCACGGTTTTGCATGAAGGTTTCAAACACCTCGGTATTGCCATTGCTTCCTTCTTTGGAGAAGGTGCTCGACCAGGTATTATACGTTATCGAATAGGTTCCGGTTACCGAAGGTTGGTTAATATCTTTAAACGTTTGGGTTGTATCATCATACCTGAACAATACAGATGAGTTCATGGTTTGTGTACGGGCAATATTGACATCAATCCGCAAATCTGTGATGGGTTCAAAGGTTGCCCGGCCGGTTAAGTTTTCCTGGTAATTGGTGGTATAAAAATTGGTAATGCGGGTGTCTCTACTCACCCATCCGTTGCGTGCGGCACGGTTACGGAAGTCGGGATCCTGCGCTCCAAGAATGAAGTCGATTCCGGGTCCGTCCGAATCAAAATCCTGCCCAATGTACTGCGGTGTTGGTTTGAAACCCGGTAATAATGTTCCTTCTGTTTGGGTATAAGAAACGGATGCATTTTTCAAACTCATCAGCACCTTCATAGTATAGGCCAACACAGGTGGAGTTTTTGCCGGAGCTTTTTCCTCTTCCTCTTTTTTCAAAGGCTTACCATCTTTACCCTTTTTAACATTTTTAGGGTCTTCTTTTTTAGGAGCAGGTTTTCTTGCTGTCTGATTCGGGTTAATAATATTACGCAGGAAAGGAATTTTGTTGTACAACATGGTAAAGTTGAAACTTGCATTCCAGGCTTGTGCACGTGAGTTGGATACAGTGTTACCCAAACTGTCGGCAGCCGGAGGTGCTTGTTTCCACTGGTAGGTAGCGGTGTAGGTATAGGTTGGGGTAATCCAGCTGAGTGGTTGAATTTTATTGATCGGAATATTGTAGTTCATCCGGCTGGTCTGATCAAATTGCATCAGCCTTCCACCTTTTAAGAAATTATCCCAGATCGAATCTTTTTTCTCCGGTGTGTTCTCGTCAATATTTCCAAGAGGCTCATCAATACGTGCCAGTGCCGTAGCATTGTAATCAAACTTTAATCCTTTTGATAGATCGTACCTGAACTCATAATAACGGGTCATGGTATACATTTTATCGTAAAGATCTTCCTGCTTGATGGCAAAGTTATCATTGCTCCGGTTTACGGTCTTGCCATATCTTCTGTCAGTCTCCAACCGTAATCCCCACGACTGTGGTTTAAAAAAGAGGTTAAAGTCTTTGATGAGCGCCAGTTGTTTTGATTTAATGATTGTGCCGAAAGGTTCCCATGGTTTCGGATTAAAATTATACGTGTACGCAGTCATGGTTTTGTAGTTTTGCTGCAGGTAATACTCCATAGTTTGGTTGCGCCTGTATGTTTCGTTAAAGGAGTAGGTAAACGAAAAGTTCTCTATATCATAAAAATGGTTCTTGGGGTTTGCGCCCATTTTGGTCTTCCGCACATTCGTAAAATTCAGACTTCGTTTGGCGGTGTAATCATCCGATGATTGTTTGATTTTCTCCTGGCGTGCAGGGTCTGTTGTTTCGTCAATCTCTTTTTGCAACTTTGTATCGGGGTTTAGCGGATTGTAATAAGGGCGAATTAAAATATTACCGTACGAAACAAACATTGGAACGGAGATTCCGGTTTTTTTCGGGAAGAATTTACCCAACTCAAAACTGCTTTGTAAATCGTATTGGTAATTGTCGTCAAAATTACGTTCACTCAGTTTTTTATCGATGCCACCAAATCCAACAGTGGATACACTACCCGATAAACGCACATTGGCAAAGTCGGCAAGTTTGGCTTGTATCAAACCATTGGCAGCCCAACCGCCACGCTGGTTAAACTCGGTCATGCGCAATTCATTAAACCATACTTCGGTACATTTTGGCAATCCGTCATCAATGGCTCCCGGAATGGCTCTCGGGTTGCGAATACCCAACATGGCTACCCGCACATTGCTCAGATCGGGCAAACCAATTACCGTATATTTAAACCTGCCCGACTGGCGGTAGTAAGGTGCAGTAAACGGATGGTTGGCATTGGTACGTGCAATTTTGGTGTTGATGAATTCTTCCAGCTCAATCACCATTTCATTTTCCGAAGGCCAGATCTGCTCAGGAGTAGCCTGCCCGGGGCGGGTCATGGTTAATGGAATTTCAAACTCATAATAGTTATTGGTAAGGTCGGTTCCCAAACGGATAAATGCCGTAACATCACCATTGTTGGTTGTCTGATCTCCTTCGGCATGAATAAACATGCGCAACTTTCCGTATTGGCGTAAGTCTGTTTTAATATTTTTAAATACACCGCGTGCATCACCATCCTTTAAATTACATACTAACACAGAGAGTGATTGTTCGTTTTGCTGCACGGCTTGTGGTGAACTGAAATCGATCTCACGTTGGATGCCCGGTGGAACTGCATACGGAAGCGGGGTACGGAACTTGTTTTTTTCAATGTTTACAGTTGATACCACAAAGCGTGTATCATCTTCAGGGTCGCCCGGTTTCGCTTCTTTTCCGGCTTCAAGGTTGCCCAGGTACTTACGCCAATCGGCACGCACCAGCTGGAATGCACCAAAACGAAGTACCTGTTCGTTTTCGAACCCACGCATGTACAAACGCACAAAACGAATGGATTTAAAATCGAGAATCTGTCCAACACGTTTTTCAAATTCGCGTACAGGTACTTTTAACTGGTACCAGGTTACGGCTTCTTTCTTCCCATTTTTTAGGGTAACATCGGGCGTCACAATACTATCTGTCACATAATTTTGTCCCACAACCAAACGCGATTTATCAATATCAATCTTGTACTGATAATATTCCTCCATATCATTTAAGGTATAGTCGCGGTTGATATCTTCATTATCCGGAATATTGGTTGCTGATGTTGCAAACGATTCGGTGGTTTGAGATTGGGTGGGAGAGTTGCCTTGGTGTTTATTGTATTTTTTATAACGATCCAGGATACTCAACTGTGCGGGGTCATAATCTGCAGTTCCCAAGTAATAGTGATAGTTGTCGAAAGACGGATCGGCAAATGCATTTTGATATGCAGGTGAACTTACACCAAATGCAGTGGAAAGTTTTTGCAGGTACACAGAGTCGAAAAATACACGCTCGGCATCATCATTAAAACCATCGAGTCCTACATCCTGCAATTCGCGCGCGGTAGCATCGGCATCAAAGGCAAAGTTCACCACCGGCTGGCGGGGTACTCTTCCCCAGGCTGTGGTATCGGTGTATTGTTCTACTGCAGGATCGGTGGTACGAGGTAAACCGTTTTCGGCAGCACGCCTGTTATCGCGCAAAATGTCTTCGGAAATATTTCCTAAGTTGATGTACAATTCTCCTTTATTTCCCGGATTCGGATTGCTGAGGTATGGATCCTGCATCCATATTTCGATGTAATCAATATTGGATGCTTCAAAATCGTTTTGTTCAATCTTGCGCATAATACCACCCCAGTTTTGGGTTGGATTTTGCAAGGTTCCGTCAGGATTAAGTCCTGTAATGGTATAATTATACGGACCGCGTTCTTTAGGGTAAAAAGCTAAGTCGAAAGTTGGCAAATTGGTAGGTTGACCGCTTTGAACCTGGCGACTCGGATAAATTTCATTGATACCAACCTGACGTACCCTGTGATCCGACAATTGTGCATCATCATTCTGGATATGGGTTGGTGTTTGTGCGTTGTTTAAATAGAATGTAGTGGCAATGGTATACCAGGCAAGGTTGGCGCGTTTAAATCCGTAATCCAGTTTGTTGGTTAATGATGTTTCGGGAAATTTATCCAGCTGTGCTTGTGGCGTGGAAGCCAAGAACCAGTTATTACCCAAACGCAGGTCAAAAGGAGTTTCGCTGCCTTCAAAGTCATCAAGATAAGCCGTTCCGTTATTGGCCAGTGCGCTTTGCACTCCCGGAATCAGTTGTGCATATTCACCCTGGAATGTTACTTGCGAAGGTTCTTTTGTTTCAATAAACGGAAGGCGGTCAACAAGCTTGGTGAGGAAACGTGACTCCCTTCGGTAGGTTCCGTCAAACCCAATCATCATATTGCTGATGGGCTCTTCCCCAATATTTACTTTGGGTGTGAGCGGACGTTCATTCAGGTATAAAATGGTACCACCAAACAAGAGGTCATTGCTCACCTTATAATCAAAACGCGAACCCAGCAATGTTTTTTGCTGCACACTAAACAGTGAATTGCTCTCCGATGAAACCTTGATAACAGCACCCGAATTGAGCAAGCCGGTATTGATGATTTTGACACGGCCAGATGGATAATCAACGGTAAAATCCTGGTTCTCGGTAAGAGGTGCGCCATTAGCTGTAACCCTTACGGAGCCTTTCGGGATATTACTTTGTCCGAGTGAAATTTCGGAGCTGGAATTTCCGGAGTAGGTTCCGCGCAGGAAAAATTTATTGTACTGCGGTAATTGCACTGCGGCAAAACGCGTGGAGTCATACAGTTCAAAGAATGAATAATACCGTGCCCGCGAAGGGTCGTTTATGAATTTTTTGGATAAGTATGTTCCGAATGGTTCAATCATCGGGAAGATGATGCGGCCTTGCTGGGAGTTTACCGTAACACCTTCAATAAAGTCGAAGTTTCCATCGGGAGCTTTTTCCTGCTGGGTGTTTAAGTTATCAAGGTTGAATACACGCACCAAAGGAAGCCCGGTGAATTGCGGTTCGTTTTGTACCGGCAAATAATTCAAATCAGCACCCGATGGATCATCTGCGTACACAATGTTTAACTTAAAATCTTTTTGCTGCAGTTGGAAAGTTCCCAGCGAATAAATATTTTTCATCATCAGATCCCATATCGGCAGGTCGGGACGTAATGAAGGGCCTTTCAACATTTTGGTGAACAGGATGGCAGGTACCGTTGGATTTTGAGGAACATCAGTGGTGAGCTCTCCTACTTTAACCGGTCGGCCGTTGTATGAATATTCGTAGGCCACACATAATACATCATCATTATTGAGTGCCTGATTTAAGGAGATATATCCTAAACGTGGATTAATGGTATATTCGGTTGGCGATAACAATCGGGCATAACTGATAGCCTGGTATTGCGAAATAGGTTCGAGTGATGTTTGCGGCTGATCTTTTTGCAATTCATTTTGAATTTGCAGGGCGGAGCGTAAACCTGCTTTATTGGAGTTGGTTGGAGTTTCTCCATTTAAGTATGCATACAAACTATTGGTAGCATTGTTTGGTACCACATCATTCGGATTGCTAACCACCCATTTGGTGTTGGCTCGTTTGTCAGATTCTCCCAAATCGGCAAATCCCACTACATCCCTTGATCCGTCAAAAGAACCGGTACGGTTGGTTACCCAAACCTCAATACGGTTGATGATAACCGGTGACCCGATAATAGGCAGGTTGGCAAGCCATGCATCATAATTATCGCGGAAGTGTTGCGATAAGAAATAGTGACGATTCATATCATATCCATCAGCCTGGATATCAAATTTGGTGGTTTGGGCACCACCCGAAATCTCTGTTTCTGTTGTTTTACCGCGTTGCTGCGTAATAATGGTTGTAACCGTTAGTTTTCCGAACTGAAGTACGGTTTTAACACCGAACAAACTCTGGCTACCCTGAATGAGTGAAGAGTTGAGCGGCAGACTCACATTTCCCAGCTCAATCTTTTTGATGATATCATCTTCCTTTCCGGTATAATCTAACTTCACCTGGTTTTCAAAGTCGAAAGTTGCTTCCGTGTCGTAATTGATGTTCACCTTCATGCGGTCGCCAATGCTACCCTGCACGTTCAGCTGAATTTTTTGTTTAAAGTCGAATTGTCCGGTGGTTTGCTGTTGCGGAGCAAATGCCGGATTCCGCACCGTATTAAAGTTACCCGAGAAAATAAGTTCGGCAGTACCACGTGGCCTGATATCAATGATTCCGCTACCAAATATTTTTTCAAAAATTTTCGGTCCAACCCTTAACGGAGGAATGATTCCGCTTCCACTAACAAAGTTGTTAGCCTGTGAGCGTTGTCTGAAATAGTTTTTATTTTGTTGCTTATTCTCCTCCTTCAATTGTTCCTTAATAGAAACCGAAGCCGGCAAACGGTATTCCTGTCCGCCAACTTTTGATGAGTAATTATAGGTATTCGTTTCCGGATCGAGGTCGTACCGGTTTTTAATATTGGAAGGTTCTCCCAAGTCGAACGGATTTTTGGAAGTAGTGCGTTCGTAAGGTTTACGATCCTTAATAGGGTAAGGCAATTGAATACGGGGAGTATCGCCTAAAGCAGAGTCGGGTGGGGCGAATCCCCACATTTTTCTACGCAGTCTGGCAGTCCCCTTTTCTGCCGGTTTTTCGGCACTAGCCACCCAGGCCACCGATAAAAGGATAGCTACAACTGCTGAAAATGATATGTATGTGTTTCGAGAGTTACTTAACAAAGTAGAAATGCGCCATCAAAGAATTTTTAAGGTGTTTTTGACTAACTCTTCAACTGTATAGAGGGGATTTTGTTGTCTAATTTTTTGAAGACCCTTTTCGGCCTCATTCTTAGAAAATCCAAGCATAACCAAGGCGGCCAATGCTTCTTCCATTGATACATTTTTAGAACCTGCAAACGAGAGTCCTTCTGCAGTTTCATCTCCTTTTACTTTGTTTTTCAAGTCAATTACCACTTTTTGCGCTGTTTTTTCACCAATTCCTTTAACGGTTTTAATTAACGCCCAGTTGCCGGTGGTTATTGCTTGTTTGATATCAAAAGGTTTTAAGGAGGATAACATCAGGCGGGCCGTGTTGGGTCCCACCCCACTTACCGATAATAACTGTACAAATAATTGTCGTTCATCATCGTCATGAAACCCGTACAGGGTATGACTGTCCTCTTTAATCACCTGATGGGTAAAGAGTTTTAGTCGTTCGCTGTCGCCCAGTTTGTCGTATGTATGAAGGGAGATATTGATTGCATAACCAACTCCGCCACAATCAATCACCACATAGGTTGGGGTTTTTTGAACCAATTTTCCGTCAATATGAGTTATCACGAGTTATTTTATATGAATGAGCAGTAACGATAAGGCTGCTAAAATAACAAATGTTTTTAACTTTGAAAGAGTGAAAAAAAACATTTCAAAATACAAATGGGTTGAGGGTCAGCTTGTTTTGGTTTCATTGTGCTGCATATGGATGGCTTTAAGCCCAATGACGGCAGCTGCGCAGACAATTCCTGACGGAAAATACCTTACCCGGTATGAAGATGGTGTGGTAAAAGAACGGGGATATTACCTCAACGGACAAAAGCATAAAATATGGATGTATTACAATCCAAACAGTTCTATCGATCATAAAGAAAAATGGAATGAAGGAAAGCTGAAGTGGCAGCTGTTTTATAATAACCGAGGCCGGGTAATCAAAAGCATTGATGAAAAAGGTGTGGTGAAAACTCGAAAAGGTTGCGGTTGTTAAACAACCACGTAATGATTGGAGAGGTTTGAGATGTAATTGTTTTGGATAGTCGGGTCTGGGTTTTGGGGTCTTTTTGTGGCGGTGTACCGATTAAGAAATATTGAACCCCTTTACGGGTTCTCTGATAAAGATTTTTCTTCGACCACTTAATCTAAAATGATTAGCGGTTATACACTCTCTGGTAATTCTCTTATATTGCCTTTTGATGAAGAAACTATTACTACTCGGCTTGCTGGTGCTAAACCTTGTTGCCAATGCCCAGCAAACATTTCCTGTAAACGGACCCCGGGATATCACACCCCGCTTTTATGCTTTTACCAATGCCACCTTGTTTGTGGATTATCAAACTAAAATTGAACAAGGACTTCTCCTGATTAAGGATGGAAAAGTACTCTATGCGGGAGTGGCCAAAACCATTCCGCAGGGAGCTAGTGTAGTAAACCTTAAAGGCAAATTTATTTACCCGGCTTTTATTGATCTATATGCTTCATACGGAATTCAGCCACCATCTGAAACAAAAAAAACAGATCAGGAAACGCGTCAGTTTGTATCGGCAAAAAAGGGAGCTTATAACTGGAATGAGGCCATCAGGGCAGAAGTACATGCTGCCAATTATTTTGCAACCGATGATAAAAAGGCTGCACAACTTCGGGAGGCCGGATTTGGTGTGGTATTAAGCGGATTGCAGGATGGCATTTGCCGGGGGAGCAGTGCGCTGGTATTAACAGCGGCCGGTCCCGAGCAGGAGATGGTATTGGTACCCAAAGCAGCAACCGGATTTTCATTTAACAAAGGAAGCTCCAGGCAGTCTTATCCTTCTTCCTTAATGGGAAGTATAGCCTTGTTGCGCCAAACATATTATGATGCACAGTGGTATCAGAAACAAAACAAAGAAACCAATCTTACACTTGAGTCGTTCAACCAGCTGAAAACATTACCGGCCATTTTTGAGGTTAATAATAAACTGGCTATTCTGCGGGCCGATAAGGTAGGAGACGAGTTTGGCGTGCAGTATGTGATTAAAACTGCAGGAGATGAATACCAGCGATTGGAAGAAGTAAAAGCGACCAATGCAACATTGGTTGTGCCGGTTAATTTCCCTAAACCATACGATGTTGAGGATCCGTTTGATGCTGCCTATGTGAGCACAACGGATTTAAAACACTGGGAAATGGCTCCTTTTAATGCCCGCCTTGTGAACGAGAAGGGAATTCGTTTTACGCTAACATATGATGGCTGTGAAAATGCGAAGCAGTTTTTGCAAAACGTGAAGAAGGCGGTGGAAAGCGGCTTGCCGGAAGCTGATGCATTGAAAGCCCTTACGGCCACACCTGCGGCAATACTCAAGCAAGAACAGCAGATTGGATCACTCAAAGCCGGTATGATGGCTAATTTTTTGATAACCGATGCCCCTGTCTTTACCAAAGATGCTATTCTGTTGCAAACATGGGTAAAAGGAAAACAGTATGTTATTACCCCGGGAAAAACTCCTGTATTAGCAGGAAAATATGCTATTACGCATCCGCAACTGGGGAGGTATGCATTGCATGCCAAAAAGGGAAATCAACAACTAATTGCAACCGATACCTTAAAGGTCCAGGTAACATATGAAAGGGGACTATTCGAATTTCAGGTAACACTGAATAATAAGGGCGACTCAATAATAAGGGCGATTGCATGGCCCGAACAAATAGATAGTTCGGTATATCCTGCAGTAGTTAAAAAATTGTCCGGAAACCTTACCACAGCCGATGGTAAGATGGGTCTGTTTACAGTCATTTTCACCGATACCATTAGCGAAAAACCAGCCAAGGACTCAGCTAAAATAAACCTGTTTGTTCAATCCATTGTGTATCCGTTTACCGATTTCGGGAATGTAACATTACCTAAACAGGAGACGTATTTATTTAAGAACGCTACCATATGGACCAACGAAAAGGAAGGCATCATTAAACGGGGAGATGTGTTGGTTAAACAAGGAAAAATTGCAAGTGTAGGCAGCAATCTTTCGGCACCCGAAGCAATTGTGGTTGACGCCACCGATAAGCATATTACATCCGGAATTATTGACGAGCATTCGCATATTGCCATCAGCAGCGGAGTGAATGAAGGGACACAAAGCAGTTCGAGCGAAGTACGCGTGGGAGATGTGGTGAACAGTGAAGACATTAATATTTACAGGCAACTTGCTGGTGGTGTGGTGGCTTCGCAATTGCTGCATGGCTCGGCCAATCCAATAGGCGGACAAAGTGCATTGATCAAATTACGCTGGGGTTTTACGCCCGAAAAAATGAAAATGAGCGGAGCTGATGGGTTTATCAAATTTGCATTGGGCGAAAATGTAAAACAAGCCAACTGGGGCGAGAGGGCTATGTTCAGGTATCCGCAAACGCGTATGGGTGTTGAGCAAACATTTTATGATGCATTTATTCGTGCTAAAGAGTACGAACAACAACTGCAGGCAGACGCGACCACGCGCAAGGACCTGGAGTTGGATGCATTGGTGGAAATTTTGCGTAAGAAACGATTTATCACCTGCCACAGTTATGTGCAAAGTGAAATCAATATGTTGATGCACGTTGCCGATTCGATGGGTTTCAAAGTGAACACATTTACACATATTCTGGAAGGCTATAAGGTGGCCGATAAAATGAAAGCCCATGGAGTAAATGCAAGCACCTTTGCCGACTGGTGGGCCTATAAATATGAGGTGATGGAAGCCATTCCGTACAATGCCGCCATCCTTGCGCAAATGGGCGTTAATACCGGTATCAATTCGGATGATGCAGAGATGGGCAGGAGGCTGAATCAGGAAGCGGCAAAGGTGGTAAAATACGGTGGGGTTTCGGAAGAGGAAGCACTGAAAATGGTTACGCTTAACCCGGCAAAAATGCTTCATTTGGATGCCACAATGGGAAGTATTAAAGTGGGTAAGGATGCCGATCTGGTTTTGTGGAACAATCATCCTTTGAGCATTTATGCCAAAGTGGAAATGACCTTGGTGGATGGTATGTGTATGTATTCAATTGAAAAGGACAACGTACTCAGAGAAGAGCTCAAACGTGAGCGAGAGCGTATTATTCAGAAGATGATGGTTGCCAAACGCAGTGGTGAAAAAACAGAAAAGAAAGTTTCCAAACCACAGGAAGAATATCACTGCAACGATTAATCATTCATTCATCAATTAAGAAATCTAATCATGAAAAAATATATCATTCATACATTGTTACTGTTTGTTGCAAGCCACGGATTTGCCCAGCAAAATCCGGTGGTATATAAAGGAGCAACCATACATATAGGCAATGGACAAGTAATTGAAAAAGGGTACCTCGGAATTGCCAATGGAAAAATCCTGTTTTGTTCGGCACAACCTGATGCAGCCTATGTAAGTGTGTCAAGTGTAGATGTGAGCGGCAAACATATTTATCCCGGTATTATTTGTATGAGCAATATGCTGGGTTTGAATGAAATTGAAGCCGTAAGGGCAACGCTTGATTTTAAGGAAACGGGTGAAATCAATCCAAATGTTAGAGCAGTTATTGCCTATAATACCGACTCTAAAGTTACCCCAACCGCTTTAAGCAATGGAATTTTGTTTACCCAACCGATACCGCAGGGAGGATTCATTTCGGGGATGTCGAGTTTGATGCGTACCACAGGTTGGAATTGGGAAGACGCAGCATACAAGGTTGATGACGGTGTACACCTGAACTGGCCCGAAGAGTTGCATTACAGCGGATGGTGGGCTGAGCAAGGGGCGGCACAACAACAAAAAAAGGATAAAGAACGCCAAACCATCCTGGAGTTTTTTGAGCAGGCAGATCAATATAACCGATTGGCAAAACAGGAATTGTTCAATGCCCGTTTGGATGCCATGAAAGGTGTATTGAACGGCACCAAAAACCTGTATGTGCATGTTGAAAGTGCAAAATCCATTATGGCTGTAATCCAGTTTAAGAAACAGTATCCCAATATGAAAGTGGTATTGGTAGATGCCAATGATGCATGGTTGGTGAAAGAGCAAATAAAGGAGAACAATATTCCGGTAGTGTTAAATAATATTCACCAATTACCAAGACATGGCCACAGCGATGTAGACCAGCCCTACAAAACAGCCGTTGAGTTAGTGAGAGCGGGCATAACGGTAGCCATTGGTCATAATGGATATTGGGAAGCGCGTAATGTAATGTTTAACGCAGGCACCACAGTAGCTTATGGATTGAGCAAAGAAGAAGCTTTGCAATGTATCACATACAATGCGGCCAAAATTATTGGCGTAGATAAAACAATCGGGTCACTCGAAGTTTCCAAAGATGCAACGTTTATCATCAGCAGCGGAGACGTATTGGATATGCGCACCAGTGTGGTGGAGCGGGCATTTATGGAGGGTAAAGAGATTGATCTCGACAATCAGCAAAAGCAATTGCACCGGAAGTTTAAGGCGAAGTATAATCTGAAATAATTGTATGGTACATTACACATTTCTTTAACCGGAGTTTAATATTGTATTATAATCTATGCAAGAAGAACAAAATCCCTGGACAACCTTAAACAGGCAGCATGTATATGAGTCGCCCTGGATTGGTGTGGAGCATCATGAAGTGTTGAACCCGTCCGGAAATCCGGGTACCTATTCGGTGGTAAGATTTAAGAAACTGGCCATAGGTATTGTGCCACTGGATGCGGATAACAATACCTGGATTGTAGGGCAGTACAGGTATCCTTTGCACACCTATACCTGGGAAATTCCCGAAGGCGGTGGAGACCGGGATGTAGATCCGGTGGAATCGGCCAAAAGGGAATTGCTGGAGGAATGCGGAATCATTGCAGGAGAATACTTACCTATTCAGCAATTGCAGCTCAGCAATTCGGCAACCGATGAGGTGGCACATTTATTCATTGCCCGAAAGCTGACATTTACAAAAGCCCAACCTGAAGAAAACGAACAGCTGCGAATCCGCAAGGTATCATTTGATGAGCTATACAGGCTGGTGAAAGAAGGTTATATAACCGACAGCCTCACTGTTGCAGCGGTACTCAAAATAAAGATGATGTTTCTGGAGGGAGAATTGTGAGAAAGGGTTGAGGAATTAAGTGATTAGGGGATTAAGGAGTTAGGAAATTCGGGAATAGGAGGTGACTGGTTGATTTGGCATATTGATAGTTATGCATTATGACTTAAGAATACTTCTCGAACAGCTCTTTACAAAGACCACCCCAAAGCTTACTCGAAGTGACTACACCAGCAGCTAACGGCAATCGCCAAAAGCAGGAGCCAACAACAAACAGAGCACGACAAACGTTTCATAACCATGCTTCGACTTACACTTATATGTATGCTTTTTGTTTCCTGCTACCCCAATAAGGTGGATAAGCATCACTACAGGCAAGGCCGTTGGAAGTTGTATTATGATGATCAGAAAAGGCAGGTAATGTGGAAGGGACGGTATAAAGATCACCGTCAGGTAGGCCATTGGAAGTACTATTCATCAAAAGGAACGATTTACCTTGATGAGCTTTACCTTAAGGATGACCGGATTAAGACTACCTATTACGATAAAGCAGGAAGGAAGGAACTGGAGGGTTATGCCAACCTTGTGGCGCAAAAGGATACTGTGTTTTACCGCTGGGAAGGAGACTGGTTAAAATATGACACAACAGGGAAGCTGATTGAGGTTTCCTATTATAAGTTTGGTAAATTCGCCTGGCACAAACCGCTCAATTCCGTTAAAAAGTGAAATATCTTGTCACATTTATTATTTGTCTTATTTTTTCTCTGAATCTTTTGGCACAACAAGGCAGCTGTATTGATTCGCTCGCCTTGAGTCCGATGGACAGGTGCCTTGAGCCGTTCGAGCCCAAATGCGGGTGTGACAGTAAGACTTACCGGAATCTGTGCGATATCCGCAGAAATGGGGTACTGAGTTATACCGAAGGGTCCTGTTCCGGATACGAGTTCGATATTTTCCCCACCTATAATCCGTACTATATTTATTTTACACTGGTTCAGGTTACTCCGAATTTCAGCCGGATGACCATTGTGGACCTTTACGGAAAACTCTGGTGGGAGAAGGATATCAGCGCCATGCCCCGTGAATACTTCCAAATAGACATTACGTACCTCACTCCCGGGCCTTACATTATATATGTGTATGATACAAAAGGCACTTACCGCTGGAAAAAGTTCGTAAAAAGCTCGATTGAATAATTTATTCTTGCCCCGCAACCCAAAGAAATCCAATAAAATCGGGGCTCTTACGACAGGTTCGTGTATTGTCCGATTTTTTTCACACATTTTGTTGTGAATTATGAAATCATACCCTATTTTTGCCACCCCTTATCATAATAGGGTTAAACCATTCAATCGTGGACAATATAAGTTACAAAACAAAATCTGCCAATAAAGCAACTGTAAATAAACAGTGGTTTGTATTGGATGCCGAGGGTCAAACCTTAGGCCGTTTCGCTTCCAAGGTAGCGAACATTTTAAGAGGTAAACACAAGCCGAGTTTTACTCCCAATGTGGACTGTGGAGACAACGTAATCATCATCAATGCTGAGAAGATTCGTTTCACAGGAAACAAACTGGCTGACAAAGAGTATGTATTTTACTCAGGTCACCCGGGTGGACAACGTTTTGTTACGGCAAAGGATATGATGGCTAAAAAGCCTACCTATTCAGTTGAGCATGCTATTGAAGGTATGTTGCCTAACAACAAATTGGGAGCTGAAATTTTCAGAAACCTTTATGTATATGCAGGAACAGAACATCCGCATGTAGCTCAACAACCTAAACCATTAACACTCTAACGAAATGGAAATTATCAACGCATTAGGAAGAAGAAAAACATCTGTTGCCAGAGTATATCTATCAGTAGGAGGATCGGGTAACTTTACAGTAAACGGAAAAGACATGAAAGTGTATTTCCCAACATTGATGTTACAAAATGAAATTAACCGTCCGTTCGAGTTGACCAACATGCTTGGTCAGTTTGACGTGAAAGCAAATATTGATGGTGGTGGAGTATCTGGTCAAGCTGACGCTCTTAAACTAGCTATTGCAAGAGCATTGGTTATTCACAACGCTGAATTGAAACCGACATTAAAAGCTGCTTCGATGATGACACGTGATCCACGTATGGTTGAGCGTAAAAAACCAGGTCAGAAGAAAGCTCGTAAACGTTTCCAATTCGTAAAACGTTAATCATTAACATTACAGAAATTCAAAAACATGTCAAAAATATCTCAAGAAGAATTGTTAGAGGCTGGTGTTCATTTCGGACATCTTACCCGCAAATGGAATCCAAAAATGGCTCCGTATATATTTATGGAGAAAAACGGAATCCACTTGATCGACCTTAATAAAACAGCTGTAAAGTTGGAAGAGTCGGCTGAAGCGTTGAAAAACATCGTAAAGTCTGGCCGTAAGGTATTGTTTGTAGCTACTAAAAAACAAGCGAAAGAAATCATCGAAACAGAAGCAGCACGTGTAAACATGCCTTTTGTTACCGAGCGCTGGTTGGGTGGTATGCTTACCAACTTTACTACCGTACGTAAGTCTATCAAAAAAATGCAAACCATTGATAAAATGGCTGTAGATGGTACTTACCAAAATATCAACAAAAAAGAGCGTTTGATGTTGGAGCGTGAGAAAGCAAAATTGACCAGATTATTTGGAGGTATTGCCGACTTGAACCGTCTTCCTGCAGCTTTGTTCATTGTTGATATCAAACGCGAACACATTGCAATTGCTGAAGCACAAAAATTAAACATCCCTACATTTGCTATTGTTGATACCAACTCAGATCCAACTGTTGTTGATTTCCCGATCCCTGCAAATGATGATGCGGCTAAATCAATCGCTTTGATTGCTAAAGTTATGACCAATGCAATTGCAGAAGGATTAACAGAACGCAAAAAAGATAAAGAAGCGGAAGATAAAGAAGCAGCACCCGCTGCCGAAACAACCGAAGCATAACATTGAAAAATCGGCTTAGGCCGATTTTTTTTGAATTATTTTTTAACAAAAACTTTAAAGAAAGAACATACTATGAGTACTATTAGTGCTGCTGACGTAAACAAATTGCGCCAATTGACCGGTGCAGGGATGATGGATTGCAAAAAAGCATTGACCGAAACCAACGGTGACTTTGATGCTGCAGTTGATTACCTACGTAAAAAAGGACAAAAAATTTCGGCTGCCCGCGCAGATCGTGACGCTAAAGAAGGTGCAGTTATTGCTAAAACTTCGGCCGATAAAAAAACAGGTGTGGTTATCTTATTGAGTTGCGAGACAGATTTCGTTGCTAAAAACGAAGATTTCGTAGCATTTGCTAACGAAGTAGCTGATTTGGCCTTGGCTAACAAGCCTGCTGATCTGGATGCTTTAAAAGCATTGACAATGGGAAGCATGCCACTTGCTGAACGTTTAATGGAGCAAGTTGGTAAGATTGGCGAGAAAGTAGATGTAACACGCTACGAAATGCTGGAAGGCGATAACGTTGTTCCTTACATCCATGCGGGTAATCGTTTAGGTGTATTGGTTTCATTAACTTCAGCTCCAAGCGAAAATAACTTTGTTGCCGGTAAAGATGTAGCGATGCAAATTGCTGCGTTGAACCCATTGGCATTGGATAAAGGTGATGTAGATGCATCAGTAGTTGCACGCGAAATTGAAGTAGCGAAAGAGCAAGTACGTGCTGAAGGAAAACCTGAAAACATGATCGATAAAATTGCTGAAGGTAAATTGGGTAAATTCTACAAAGAGTCTACATTGTTGAATCAGGAATTTGTAAAGGACAGTTCAAAAACCATCGCTCAAATGTTGGATGGTGTTGAGAAAGGCTTAACCGTAAAAGCATTCAAACGTGTTGCTTTAGGTTAATCCGAATTAGGATACTTAAAATAAAACGCCTCGTTCCAGTTGGAACGGGGCGTTTTTGTTTCGATGATTTCCAGAGCAATGTCAGTCGGGATAGGAGCTATGTGCGAATGAAATTTTTTTTCCATTTAAATTCCCCTAATTTGCGCTGATTTTAATCCATTCCATTTCATGAAATACAAACGCGTACTGCTTAAACTGAGCGGAGAATCGCTGATGGGCGACCAACAATACGGCATTGATGCTAAAATTTTAGATCAATATGCTAAAGATATTAAAACCGTAACCGACAAAGGAGTTGAAGTAGCCATCGTTATCGGAGGCGGAAATATTTTCAGGGGTGTACAAGGTGTTGCCGGAGGTATTGTGGATAGGGCTCAAGGCGATTATATGGGCATGCTGGCTACCGTTATCAATTCGATGGCATTACAAGGTGCATTGGAGCGTGTGGGTATTAAAACACGTTTGTTATCGGCCATCAAAATGGAACAGATCTGTGAACCCTTCATCCGCAGACGTGCCATGCGCCACCTGGAAAAAGGTCGTGTGGTGATTTTTGGAGCCGGAACCGGTAATCCGTATTTCACAACCGATTCGGCAGCTTCGTTGCGTGCCGTAGAAATTCAAGCTGACTTAGTATTAAAAGGAACGCGGGTTGATGGTATTTACACAGCCGATCCGGAGAAAGATAAAACAGCAACCCGTTACGAAAACATCACCTTTAGCGAAGTATATGAAAAAGGCCTGAACGTGATGGATTTAACAGCCATCACCCTTTGTCAGGAGAACAATTTACCGATTGTGGTATTCGACATGAACAAGGAAGGTAATTTCCTGCGTGTATGTTCGGGTGAAGCGGTGGGTACGTTGGTGCATTAGTTATTAGGTTATTGAGGTATTGGTTATTGAAAAGCATATAGCTGAATAGCACATTAACCCAATAACATATTAACCGAATAACAAATAACTAAAAAACAGTATTTTCGAATTCTTATAAATCAGAACAATCAGTATGAGCGACCCAAGAGTAAAGACCGTATTTGACGATATGAAAGTTGCAATGGACAAAGCGATTGACCATGCAGCTAATGAGTTTACCAAAATCCGTGCAGGGAAATCACACCCAAGCATGCTGGATGCGGTGAAGGTAGAATATTATGGAGAAATGGTTCCATTGAGCCAGGTAGGTAATATCACCACGCCCGATGCACGCACCATTACGGTACAACCATGGGAAAAAACAGTATTGCAGGCTATCGAAAAGGGCATTGTGATTGCTAATTTAGGGTTCACGCCAAGCAATGACGGAACCATCATCCGCATTACATTACCCATGCTTACCGAAGACCGCAGAAAGGAAATTGTAAAGAAAGTTAAGGCAGAGGCAGAAAATGCCAAGGTTGCAGTGCGCAATATCCGCAAGGATGTGAACGAGGCTATCAAACGACTGCAAAAAGATGGTTTACCTGAAGACGAGGCGAAAGTTGCAGAGACACAGGTTCAAAAAAATACAGATATATACATCAAAAAAATTGATGACTTAACCGCTGCCAAAGAAGCAGAGGTAATGCACGTATAATTATTTGAAAATTGCGAATTACGATTTGAGATTTCGAGAATTGTGATTTGAGGAGTATGTCAGGCTGAGTTCATCGAAGCCCTGATAGCTATCGGGACAATGTGACATTAGGGTACTATTTTACAACAACAAAAAATTATACAACGATGAATTGGAAAAAAACACTGGTAACCGGAATAAAAGTTATCGGTGTTTTTTTTGTGCTTGTGGTGATTGCCTTTTTTGCTTTCCGCAACATATTGCTCCATCGTGCTCTCGAGAAAGTATCAGCAAAAGTTAAGACCGATTACAACAGTTTGTTTTTGGTACAGGATGCTTCTTTTAGTGGCCTTGCCGGTGTGGAGCTGGAAAATGTGATTCTTGTACCTCACAATGCAGATACCCTGTTCAGCATAGCACATTTAAACGCCAGTATTAGTTTTTGGTATGCACTGATTGGTGATGTACGCTTAAAAGATCTGGAAGTAAAAGACGGATTTGTGCAGTTGGTTAAAAATGAAAACGGTAGAAATTTCGATGTGTTTTTAAGCCAAACAAATGATTCTGCTGCGGTTGAGTCTGAGATTGAATCGGGAACCAAAACCAATTATGCCAAACTCGCGTACAGGCTTATTTCCAGAATGCTCAATTTGGTACCAACCCATATGAGTCTGGAGAACCTTGCACTGCGTACCGATGATATGGGGCGCAAGGTAGAAATGCACCTGCAAAAACTCACACTCATTGATGAGCAATTGCAATCAACCATTCTGGTAAACACCAATACTTTTAAGCAGCGCTGGGGTATTCAGGGAACCGCAGACCCAAGAGATAAAAAGGCTGATCTTTCTTTTTTTAACCTCGATACAGGCCATATCCGTATTCCGTATGTTGATGAACGCCTCAACCTTATTTCGGGCTTTGATTCCATTCAGCTGAATTTGAAAAATGTGGATTTAGATGGAGACGAATTGCACATTGAAGGATTTGCATCCATCCGGAATTTTATCATCAACCACCCGAAAATTGCGAAGAAGGATGTGGTTATTGAGGATGCAAGGTTTGATTATCATTTTATCGCTGGGGCTGATTTTATTCAGCTCGACAGCACTTCGAGTGTAAAGTTTAATAAAGTGACCTTTATTCCGTTTATTGCTTTGCGCACGCAGGAAGATACTGTTTATGAAATGCATGTTACGATACCCGATATGCAGGCTCAGGATTTTATCACCTCTCTTCCCGAAGGATTGTTCTCTCATTTTAAAGGGATGGAAACGATGGGGAGTTTTAATTATAAATTGGATTTTGTTTACAATGAAAACAAACCTCAGGAGTTGGTATTTGAAAGCACACTCAACAAAACTGGTTTGCGGATTGTGAAATACGGAGAAGCCAATCTGAGTAAACTGAATGGTGATTTTGTGTATACACCGATGGAAAGAGGAAGACCGCAGCGACCTATTTTAGTGAGTACGGCTAATCCCAATTATACAAGATTAGATCAGCTGTCACCTTATCTGCGCAAGTGTGTGCTTACCACCGAAGATCCTTCATTTTTTTACCACCGGGGATTTATTGACGAAGCATTTCGCCAATCGATTATCAAAAATATACGCCAACGGAAATTTGCCAGAGGAGCAAGTACCATTAGTATGCAGCTGGTAAAAAATGTATTTCTCACCAGGGAAAAAACGATATCGCGTAAGCTGGAAGAAATTCTGCTCGTATATATTTTGGAGAACAACCGTATCAGTTCAAAGGAACGAATGCTGGAAGTATACTTTAACATCATTGAATGGGGACCTAATGTTTATGGTATCGGTGAAGCATCTCAATTCTATTTCCAGAAACGACCTTCTGAACTTACATTAAATGAATGTTTGTTTTTAGCCACCATCATTCCCCGTCCTAAAGGATTTATGTGGCGCTTTGGCAAGGATGGAAACCTGAAGGAATTTGCAAGCCGCCAGTTTACTTTTCTCAGCAACCTCATGTTGCGCAGGGCAGTGTTGGAACCGGCAGATACAGCGTATTTGTCGCAACCCATTACCATAACCGGACCTGCAAAGGGGTTTATTAAAATCAGTGCCGATACCCTTCAAACTGATTCTATCATCATTGACGAAGAAGGTAGGGTAACGGAAATATTACCGGAGTAACAAGACGTATGGTGCAGAATCCTGTACCCAATAATAGAGTCCGCAAATATGCGGTGCAGTACTACTTAACTAGATCTGCTTGTTAAGGTACATGGAATTCACTTTATTGCATATAAACGCAGAGTTTATGAAACGAGTTATCCAGCAAGAGCATATTTCACCGGTTATGGAAGATGCTCATTATCCCTCTTTATTGAAAAGGGTCCAATCCATTTTTGTTGATGTATTATTACTCATACTAGTCATGTTTACAATTGCAGGAGTGCTTGGGGATAATGAAGAAATTCCCGGTTTGGTTAAGGGTTTAATGGTTTATGGATTTTGGGTGTTATACGAACCTCTTTGTGTTGCTTATGGATGCACATTGGGTAATTATGTAATGAAAATAAGAGTGAGAAGAGCCGGTGATGAAACTCAAAGGATTTCGTTATTGAATTCGTTCATCAGGGTCATAGTTAAATCTTTATTGGGCTGGATATCTTTCCTAACTATTCATTTTAATAATCATAAAAGAGCCATGCACGATTTGGCCGCAGGAAGCGTGGTGGTAGAAAAGAACTAAGAACAAATTATTTTTTACCTAACAATTCAAACAACTGCTGCAGACTTAATGTTGTTAAACAGACCTTTCCATCGGGAGCATAGTTGGGTTCTTTGCATGCAAATAATTCATCAATAAGGGTATTCATTTCTTCACTGTTGAGCGTTGTTCCTGTTTTTGTGGAGGCCCGTTTGGAAAGGGATCGAGCAATTTTTTCTTTTTTATTTAACGATGTTGCTGATTGGTTTTTGTATCCTTCAATCAATTGGACAATCAAATCCTGCTCGTTGTAATTATTGAGTTCTGCGGGTACTCCGTTAACCGCAAAAGTATGTCTGCCAAATTCGTTGATGTCAAAACCCAATGCACGGATTTCGGACATCATTTCCAAGAGCAGTTGTTCATCGGCAGGCTGCAGGGAAATGGTTTTGGGAAATAGTTTTTGTTGGCTTGCAACCGGGTTTTTTTCAAGGGCAATCAGGTATTTTTCATACAAAATTCGTTCATGTGCCGCTTGCTGATCAATGAGCAAAATGCCGGATTTTATTTGAGCGATAATCAGGCTTTGGTGTACCTGCATCACCTGCCGGGTGATTATTTCGGGTGTGAGTGCTGCCTGCCGGAGTTCCTCATTTCGCTGGGGAGCAAACGACTTTCCAACCACATCTCCCTGTTTGTTCATCACATTAAAAAGCTCCTGCCAGTCTTGTTTTTCGGCAGGTTTTGAGAATGTGTTTTTGGTAAACGGATCAGATCCCTTGCGTTCGGGTGTTGATGCAAATGAGGTTGGAAGATCAGGGCGTGATAGGTTTAAAAAAGTATCCTCACTTGCAGGTTCATAAGTTGGAACATGGTAATGCTGACCGATGGCTTTTTTAGCAACGGCTCTTACGATCTGATAAACGGAACGTTCGTCCTCGAACTTGATTTCAGTTTTTGTGGGATGCACATTCACATCAATTTGTGCCGGGTCAATATCAATATGCAATACATAAAATGGATATTGGTCTTTAGGCATCAGGTTTTCAAAACAACTGGCAACAGCATGGTTGAGGTAGGCATCCTTAATGAACCGTTTGTTTACAAAAAAATACTGCTCACCTCTTGTTTTCCTTGCGTTTTCAGGTTTTCCAATGAACCCGTGAATATTGATAATGGTTGTAGCCTCATCAGCAGGAAGAATCTGTTCGGGCGATTTATAGCTGAATACATCCTGAATGCGTTTTTGCAAATTTCCTTTAGGCAACAGGTAAACATCCGCATCATTGTTGTACATGCTTAATGCAATATCCGGATTGGCCAGTGCCACGCGCAGGAATTCATCCATAATATGGCGTGTTTCCACAGGATTGGACTTCAAAAAATTTCTGCGGGCAGGGATATTATAAAAGAGGTTTTTGATGGTGAGACTTGTTCCTGTATTGCCAGCAAAGGATTCCTGTTTTTTTACTTCCGAACCCTCTATCAGGATCAGCGTTCCCACACTATCTTCAGTCCGTTTGGTTTTCATTTCAACCTGTGCAACGGAAGCAATGGAAGCAAGTGCCTCCCCTCTGAAGCCCATGGTTTTTATATTATAAATATCTTCTGCAGCGGCAATTTTGGAAGTTGCATGGCGCTCCCAGCACATGCGTGCATCACTGGGCGACATTCCCTTGCCATTATCAATTACCTGAATAAATGTTTTACCACCCTCCTTGATTACTAGTTTTATATCAGTACTCCCGGCATCAATGGCATTTTCAAGTAATTCTTTTACCACGGAAGCCGGTCGCTGAATCACCTCTCCGGCAGCTATCTGATTGGCTACATGCTCGGGCAACAGTTTTATTATATCGCTCATAACTTCATTTGCAGCCTGCAAGGTAATCATTATTGCAGGGCTGTAAAATAGTGTTGATAAACTCCGGCAGGTTACAACATACATCGGACTCGTGGTTCTTAAGAGGCATTGGTGTTCGATAAACAGCGTGTAGGGAATGGTTAACTGATGCAGGCCAATGTTGATATTTACCCTTCCCTCAATGATACAAAACCAACCGAAATGAGCGTTTTTTGCAGGCATACTCATGAAGAATTCGTTCGTTTCAATTATATGTATCCTTGTTCTGCTCTGCTGCGCGGATTACACTGCAATGGCACAGTCGGACGCCATCAACTGGAAAAAATCCAACAACTGGGTAGATTCTGTTTACGAAAGTTTATCCGAAGATGAGCGGATTGCGCAGTTAATCATGATCGCGGCATTTTCAAACAGGGACTCTGCACATATCAAGGAAGTGGAATGCGCGGTAAGGGAACAAAAAGTGGGCGGACTTATTTTTTTCAAAGGCAATCCAAACAAACAGGCAGCATTAACAAACCATTTTCAATCGCAGGCCAAGGTGCCTTTGCTTATTGGAATTGATGGAGAATGGGGTGTGGGTATGCGACTCGACAGTGTATTGGTATTTCCACGACAGATGGTGTTGGGTGGTGCCCAAAATGAAGAGGCTGCATACCAGATGGGGATTGCAGTGGGTAATCAATGCAGGCGTATAGGAATTCATGTAAATTTTGCACCCGATGTTGATGTGAACAACAACCCCAAAAATCCGGTTATAAATGACCGTTCTTTTGGAGAAAACAAGTATTGGGTGGCAAGGCTTGGAATGCAGTATGCTAAGGGAATGCAAAACCAGCATGTGATGGCTTGTGCCAAACATTTTCCCGGACATGGTGATACGGAAACAGATTCGCATTTCAGTTTGCCGGTGGTAAAAGGTGATAGAAAACGCCTTGATTCACTGGAGTTGTATCCGTTTAAAGAATTAATCGAAAATGATGTGATGTGTGTGATGACCGCACATTTAAATGTACCCGCATTAGATACAACGTTAAACCTGCCGTCATCTTTATCAAAAAATGTTGTAACCTCACTGTTAAAGGAAGAGATGGGTTTTGAAGGCATTGTGGTGACGGATGCACTAAACATGAAAGGTGTAACCGACTTCTACCAACCCGGAGAAATAACCGCAAAAGCATTTGCTGCAGGAAACGATTTGATGGAATTTGTGGAGGATGTGGCATCATCCATTGCCATGATTAAACAATATCTGAACGATAGCATTATTCCAAGAGAACAGTTGGAAAAGAGTTGTAAAAAAATACTGATGGCTAAATATTGGGCAGGCCTGCATCGGTACCAGCCTATCAACCTGAATAATCTCACAGAAGACTTGAATTGTTGCAACACGTACCTGTCAATTAAAAAAGTAATTAAACAGGCCATTGTTGTTGTCAAAAATGAGGACAATATTATTCCGATAGAAAACCCTGAGTTGTACCAAAAAGCAGTTGTTTCAGTAGGGTCAAATCAACTAACAGCATTTCAGGAAATGTGCATGAATTACATCAAGGCCGATTACTATAGCGTTGATAAAATGGATGTACCGGCAGGATGGGATACCTTGTTAACCACCTTAAAACAATACAACCTGATTGTAATCAGTCTTCAAAACACGAGCAGGTTTGTGGCAAAAAAACTTGGTCTTACACAACTGCAAATTGATTTTATAAACAAGGTGCTGGCACTGGATAAAAAGGTGATTTTGGTTTGTAATGGCAATCCGTATATCCTTGATCATTTTAAAGATGCCCGTAATATTATTTTGTCTTATGAAGACCTGGAGCAATACAATCAATTGGCTGCCGAGGTGCTTTTTGGGGCAATTCCGGCTAAAGGAAAACTACCCGTTACCGTAAATGCTACATTTCCGCTGGGGATGGGAAAAACAACTGAGCCGCTTCACCGCTTCGAATATATTTATCCGGAAGAAATGGACCTGGATCATTTTCCGTTGCAGTGGATTGATACCGTTGTGATGGATGCCATTAGCAAAGGTGCAACTCCCGGAGCGCAGGTATTGGTAGCCAAGGATGGAAAAGTGATTTACCAAAAGGCATTCGGTTACCATACATACGATAGTGCGATAGCGGTTAAAAACTACCACCTGTATGATGTGGCATCTTTAACAAAAATACTATCAACAACCATAGCCGTGATGCGGTTATATGATGATCATAAAATTAAATTGGAAGCAACGCTGGGTGAATATTTGCCCGAACTGAAAGGGAATAGCAAAGCCAAACTGACCATCCATGATGTTTTATTGCACCAGGCAGGGTTGGTTCCGTTTATGCCCATCTATAAACGAACACTCGAAGGTGGCAAACCCAGTAACCTTATTTATGCCGAAATGAAGGATTCGGATTATTGTATTCAGGTGGCGGCAAATCTTTTCATGCATAAAGATTATGAGGCCATGTTATGGCAGCATATTAAGTTATCAGAACTGAAGCCGGCAGGTGATTATGTCTATTCCGACCTGGGATTTATGCTGCTGCGAAAAGTTGTCGAACGCCAGAGCGGGATGCCTTTTGAGAGTTATCTGCAGTCCAATATTTATACCCCCCTTAACCTGGCCAATCTCGTGTTTAATCCAATTGAAAAAGGCATTAACCCCGATTGGATTGTGCCAACGGAAGATGATACTTTTTTCAGGTGGCAGCGACTGGACGGATATGTGCACGATCAAACGGCTGCCATGCTGGGAGGTGTGAGCGGCCATGCAGGATTATTTGCCAGCGCTAATGATGTGGGCATTATCATGCAAATGCTGGCGAATGGAGGAGAATATGGCGGTAAGCGGATCATCAAAGAAGCAACGGTTCATTTATTTACCAAAAAACAAACCAAAAATAACCGGAGGGGTTTGGGTTTTGACAAGCCGGAAACCGACCCTAAAAAAGCCTCACCGGTAAGTAAGCCTGTTTCACCAATGGCATTCGGACATACAGGTTTCACAGGAACCTGCGCTTGGGTTGATCCGAAATACAACCTGGTGTATGTGTTTTTGAGTAACCGGGTGCATCCATCGGCCGATAACAAAAAACTGGTGGAAATGAATGTGCGCACCCGTATTCAGGATGTTATTTATGAATCCATAAAGGGGAGATAAGTCATGTTTCCTGAACAGGAATGTATCATAATTTCCCCTAACTTCGTGTATTGTTATCCCCTGAAAAGCAGGGTTCAACCCAATAATTAAAACTTATTCGTATTGATATTGTATTATCAATAGAACAGATTAGCATGAAAATAGGAATTGTATGTTACCCCACGTATGGAGGAAGTGGTGTTGTAGCCACCGAACTTGGAAAAGCGTTATCCATGCGCGGTCATCAGGTTCATTTTATCTCATATAAACAACCGGCCAGGCTGGATTTTTTTACCGGAAATATTTTTTTTCACGAGGTATATGTTTCGCATTACCCGTTGTTTGATTTTCCCCCTTACGAAACGGCATTAACCAGTCGCCTTGTAGATGTGGTAAAATTTGAAAAACTCGATGTATTGCATGTGCATTATGCGATTCCGCATGCTTCGGCTGCTGTAATGGCTAAACACATTCTGGCAACAGAAGGAATTCATATACCAATTGTAACTACCCTTCACGGAACAGATATCACATTGGTAGGGAAGGATAAATCCTTTGAACCTGTTGTGAGTTATTCCTTAAATCAATCCAACGGTGTAACTGCGGTGTCGGAATCCCTCAAACAAGATACGTATGAGCATTTTAAGGTTAGCCGGGATATTGCAGTGATTCCGAATTTTATCGATTTCGACCGGTTCAGCAAACAAGCCAAAGAACATTTTAAAAAGGCGGTATCACCCAATGGTGAAAAAATCATTGTGCATACCTCCAACTTCCGTAAAGTAAAACGTGTGGAAGATGTTGTGCGAGTGTTTGGTAAGGTACGCGAGAAAATGAATGTGAAGTTACTGCTGGTGGGTGACGGTCCTGAAAGACAAAATATTGAGCAGCTTTGCAGGGATTTAAACCTGTGTGAAGGGATTAGTTTTTTAGGAAAACAGGATGCTGTTGAAGAAGTATTATCGATAGGTGATTTGTTTATAATGCCATCGGAAACCGAAAGTTTTGGATTGGCGGCCTTAGAAGCAATGGCCTGCGAAGTGCCTGTTGTATCAAGCAATGCAGGTGGTATTCCCGAGCTGAATATTGATGGCAAAACCGGGTTTATGTGTAACGTAGGTGATGTGGATACCATGGCCGAAAAGGCATTGTACATTTTGAGCGATGAGGAACGTTTGAAAACATTTAAGCACAACGCACGCCAACGTGCGCTGGAGTTTCACATCGATAAGATTGTTCCTCTTTACGAGCAGATGTACCAAGAGGTAATAGCCGGTACACTCGCATCTGTGTAGATTATTGAGTATGTTTGTTCAGGTACAAACATGAAACTCTTTTCATCATCTTACTTTTTTCTGACGGTTGTATTGCTGCAACTTTGTTTATGGGTTGTAGTGAAGTATGATCCCTTTTTCGGGGATTCCATCGCATCAACATCCAAGGCCGCTTTGGCTATTTACGATTCGGGATTTCAAACCGTGTTTTACCCCGAAGCTATCGACCCCGGACACCCTACCTTGTATCCACTACTCATGGCATTGTGTTGGAGCATTGCCGGGCCCTATTTGTGGGTCTCCCATTTGGTAAGTGTTTGCTGTATGCTTTTTTTATTATGGAGCCTGCGCAAATGTTGTATGTTGTTTGTTCCGCTACCTTTTGCCAATATCGCTGTGTTGCTTTCCTGTTGTTTTGCTACCACCATCAGCATGAGCGCAATGATGCTCAACACTACGCTGCTCATGGCTTTTTGTTTGATGGTTATCTATGCGTTGGTAACAGAAAAAAGACGATTATTTATGGTGGTTGCCTCGGCAATGATGTTGGTCCATTTGCAGGCGGCCTATTTTTTATTGGCATTGGCTGCTGCCGATTGTTGGATTACTATCAGGCAGGATAAACAAACGATTGGATACTGGATAAAGATAATCTGGTTGAAATATACACTGCCGTTTGCCGTTTTTATGGTTTGGCTATGGATGCATTACCAGCATACAGGTTGGTTATTACACTCACCAAATTATAGTGATTCGGCATCCGTAAAAGGAGTTGGTTCTTTTGTGAAGAGTCTCGTGCTTATTGCATGGCGACTTGTGGATTATGGCATGTTACCTGTTCACTGTATAACCGCAATTGCGTTGTTTAGAAAAAAAGTCAACAACAAACTGGCAGCTGTTTTTTGCATCCTATTATTGGTAACAAGTGTCATCATGGCCTTTACATTGGAGCATACCATCGGACATCGGTACTTTTTGGTGTTTCAATTATTATCCATTGGCATTGCGGTAAGTTACCTTGCACAGCTAAAATCAGCATCTTTCATCATTAGTATATGTTTGGTGCTTATCGGTTTGGTAGCGGGAAATTTTTTGTCCTACCCGGGCAAAACATTGGGTGATGCCACCCTCGCTTATCGCAGCTACTTTGCAATTGAGAAACAACTGGAACAAGAACATGGTAACATGGAAATGTATAGTTATGCTCCAATTGCGAACCCTCCTCGCTCCAAGTGGTTAACCGAAGGTGGATTACCCATCTCACGAATTGTTGCAGATTCGTTGAACAGCTATCCTGTTATTTTGCAATCGAATGTGAATGCAGAATTTGCTTCAGAACAACGGATGTATCTGGAAAAAAACTGGTATGGAAAATCATACGAGCGTGGTGCAGTGTATGTAAACATATTCTTAAACCCCAAATATTATCAAAAGCCGGAAGGTTGGGTATTACGCAAACCTTCATGGATAGAACAGCAGGTTACGGATGTAAAAAATAAGATTGGCCGCTAATTACACTTTTGAATGGCTTCTTTTGCGCGCGCCCTTTGTGTGTCGGTAAGTTTCGGATAATTCAAAATTTGTTCCAGGTAAGGAACGGCTTTATTGCAATCTTTCAAACGGTAATATAAGAATCCTAGGTTCAGCATTATTTCGGGGTTATGCGGACTGATATAATCCGCTTCTATAAAATGCTCAATCGCCTTTTCAAGGTATTTAGGTGTATTATTTGTGCCGGCCATTATTTTATATACTTCGGCAGCACCGTTATGGGCCGCGAGATTCTGAGGCTCCAGGTCGCAAGCTTTTTCAAGGTAATTGAGTGCACTTTTGTATTGTTGGTTTTGATAGGAAAGCGTCCCTAAGTCAATCAATGCGGGCACATAGTCGGGGTTGGCTGATAGTGCCTGTTGCATGTAATATATGGCAGAGTCTATTTTGGCGACACGGTATTGTGTGGTGTCAGCAAGTGCCTGCTGGTAGGCAACTTGCCCCAACATTACAAGACCTTTGTATGGTTGATTTCCTTGTTTTATGGATAATTGTGCATATTGTTTTGTGAGTGACCAATCGTATACCGAATAAAAATATTCGGCAGCAGGATATGCTTGGTCCATCGCTCCAAGATTATTGACAACATAACCGGGATTCAACAATTTGCTTAGCCAATATGCACCTGCGGATGGCGTTGTAACCGAGAGGTTGCTATAAGTCTGAATGGGCTTGAGCATACTATCCTTACTATATACACAGCAAAGCGCATCCAGGTATACAAGGTGGAAGTTGGGATGGCTATACAGGTAGGCATGCAAGGGTTGCATTTGAGGCAGGTTCAATAATACTACCGATTGAAAATGATATTGACTATCAGTCTGTTCAAATGCTGTTGGGTTAGAAAGGATTTGTGTAAACCGGTCGAAATGTTCCATCGGAAAAATATCAAGATCCCTTAAATCAATGAATGTTTTGAATTCCGGTTGCAATCGCCACATTAAATAGGATGATGATAAGTAGTCGCTGAAAATTGGTTTATGCAAGAGGTGATTTGCTTCCAGAAAATTTGCTGCACCAATGGGAGTTGCCTGAGCTGGAATTTCGAGACCATATTTATTCGTGCTGTTCCAATAAGCATAATACCGGTTTGTAACAATGGTGATGTATAACAGTGCAAAGACTAAAATGGAAACAGCAAACATCACCGAATCGTTAATTTTTACTTTGAGAAACGACAGTAACCATCCGGTATGAGCTACAAACAGGGGAATAAATACTAAGGTTGCAAAAACAATATTACGGTGCCCGGTTGATGCGATGTACACCAACACAATTAGGAATGCGACATAAGGAAGCGGGAGTATTTCGTTAAGTCTGGCCCATTTCCGGGAAGAGGATTTTGATACAACAAAACGAAGGACTGTAATGATGCATATGCCTACAAAAAGAGATAAGGTGATCCATGCTTCTTTCGTCCAGAACAAAGGTTGTGCGTAAGTAGAAAGCTCGCTTGTATATTTATTTTGATACACCTGCCCGGCAAATTCAAACGGCTTGAGCAGGATGTGAATATGGTTGGGATTGACACAAATAGCAAGCAGACTTAAACCTGATACCTGAGTATATTTGAATGCCTGTTGTTTGGTTTGTGTATGTGTATAAAGAGCTTCAACCCACACGGTAACCGTAAACAGGAAAAGAGCAACCAGCCCCATGGCAAAAGCTTCGTGCAGGTTTGCCCAGCACATCATGATAGCAGGTACCCACCAGATATGCCTTGTTGGGTTGTATCGAAAGGCAAGGAGCAGATAACATACAATCAGAAACAACACCTGACTGATGGACTCCGAACGCCCGGTAATACGGTACTCGAATGCGATGAAGGACAACCCGATAATGAAGTAAACAATTGATTGAGGTGTTTCGGGCGCGAGGAGTTTGGTGAATTTGAGTAAAAGGTAAACCAATAAACAACTACACACCACCTGCAACAACATTAGCATTTCAACTCCCAGTGTATTGGATAGCCCTGCAATAATAATTTCATACCCCCACTTAATATTTTGCCAGGGAGTATTGGTATAGGTAAACGAAAACGGGTCGGCATGGGGAATGCTCTTAGTCTGAAAAATCCACTCCCCGGTGCGCAGCTGCCACCATAAATCAGGTTCTATTAATTGTTTAAAGCTAAAAACAATAGCTAGTAAAAACAATAATAGGAGTGCAACAAAACGCAACGTCCTGCTCATGGTTACAACAATTTTTGATAAGCTTTCATCCACCTGTCGGGGATCTCATCATTCAATGCAGCCTGGTAATCGGTGTATGAGCATGGCACCATAAACATGCCTTTGTGCTGGCTTCTTTCTTTCGGGTAGGGCACTTCCATCCACCAGCGATCCGTTGATGTGTTTTTGTAGAATACAATCTGATAGTCTCCATTTTGGAAGGTGGTGCGGTAAATCATATAATCTTTACTCTCCGAAGAAGGATAATCATTTTTGCGTGCGTATACCCCATCAATGAAATACCACATCATTTGCGAAACAAGCTTGGCACTGCGTCCGTCAATATCCTTAGCTGTCATCAAATCATAAAATCCAATTGTGCTCAAATCATTTCCCATTCCGGCATACCGTGAAAGCTGGCAAACTTCTTCACCAAAAAAACCATTCGGATTGCTGTCGGCCGATGCCGGGCAGTCGGAGGCGCGGATACTGTTCAAACTCATTACCACCATATCGGCATTGCGCATCAGTGGTTCCGTTTCCTGCATTTTGCTGCGGATGTTTCCCAGGCGCATCAGGTCAAAGTTCATCTTCTCAAACGAGTCAAGACTTTCCTGCTCAATAAAATAATTCTGGTTGCCCAGGTGAACGATGTTAAACAGGTAATTCGGCTGATGGGCAATCATCTTGTATAAAAATCCTGTTTGCTCGTGGTCTGTTTCATGTTGTTTTAAATCAATTCGCGCATCTACCACTACGGCATTTACTGCATGTTTCAAACCCTGGTAAGAAGTGTATTGGGCATAGGCCAGTTCCTGCGTACCTCCCAAAACCACTGTTACAATATTACGTTCATGGAGGTATTGCAATACCGCATTCAGCGCAAATAACGTATCACTCACCGATTCGCCCGGTTCTATATTTCCAAGATCGGCAATGCGTACTTCATATTTGGGCTGAACCAGTTTGTAAAAGTGTTTGCGCACTTCATCCGGAGCGGCAGCACTGCTCGTGTCAGTTGGTTTGATGCGGCCTTCCTTAACTCCCACAATGGCAATCTGTACACCCGTTAAATCGGGTAAGTGTTTGATGTAGATGTCGGAAACATTCACCAGCGTCTTCGGAGAGCTGTCATTGATGCCATTAAATATCTGTTCGGGCAAGGGACTTAAAAAATCGGTTAGCTGCATAGTTTTGTTTATACTTACTACAAAATAGCCTATTTTAGCGCGGCATTAAATAAACATTTCCACATCGTGATTGCAGTAAGTGGAGCAAGTGGTTTTCTTGGCTCATACGTAGTTTGTACATTGCTCGAAAAAGGCAATACTATTCGTGCCTTCAGGCGCAACACATCGGCTATGGATGAGTTTGACGCAATCTTCCGGTACTATTTCAGGGAATTTTCTGATCTCCAGCGTGAGCAGTTGCGTAAGCACCTTCATTGGGTAGTTGCCGATATCAATGATTTACCAAGTTTGGATGAGGCTTTAACCGAAGTGGATGAAGTATACCATTGTGCCGCTATGGTTTCGTTTGTGCAAAAAGACCAGGATGCCATGATGGAGTGTAATGTGGAGGGTACAGCCAATATGGTAAATATTTCCCTGCTCAAGGGGGTTAAAAAGTTTTGCCATGTAAGTTCTATTGCAGCCCTGGGTCGCGTGAAATCGGGGGATTCTATTACCGAGGCCACCCGGTGGAATAATTCCAAACACAACAGCAATTATGCCATCAGCAAATATAAGGCGGAAATGGAAGTATGGCGTGCAGCCGAAGAAGGGCTGAATGTGGTGATTGTAAATCCGGGTGTGATTCTCGGTGTGGGCGACTGGACCAAAGGTTCCTGCAAACTGTTTCAGCTGGTATGGAAAGGAATGCCGTTTTATACTGAAGGAATAAACGGATACGTAGATGTACGGGATGTAGCCAAAGCCATGGTATTGCTAACGGAACAATCTGTATTTGGAGAACGGTTTGTATTGGTAGGTAAAAATGTAAACATGCATTGGTTCTTGGATACAGTGGCCACATTGCTGGGCAAGAAGAGGCCAAGCATACAGGTGAATAAGCTGTTATCACAACTGGCTTGGATGGCCGATGGAATCAAAAGCAGGTTCACAGGCAAAAAACCATCATTAACCAAAGAAACGGCACGTGCATCCATGAACCAATTTTATTACAGTGCGGCCAAAATTGAACAAACCATTAACTTTGCTTTCACTCCAATGGAACAAACCATACAGGAAGCATGCACACAATTTTTAAAAACACATTCCCCAAACAATTAACTCAATAACTAAACAACAATACAATGAAACGTTTCTTATTCATTCTTTCTGCTTCGGCATTACTTTTTGCCGCATGTAAAAACGGAAACCAGGGAAAACCGGAATCAGCCGAAAATGGGATATACCAAAAGCTATATGAAAAGAGCATAAAGCTGAAAGACATCCACACAGCTATTTATGCAATTCAAATGGTATTAATGACCGACTCAGCCAATAGTTTACGCGATTCGTTACCTGAACTGTATGGCGCGGTAAACAATATCGAAGCATGTATGCAAACCAATGAGGAGACGTTGAAGCGTCATCCGAATAACGAAAAATTTAAAAACATCAAAGTGCTTTGCCTGCAACAAGTAGGTGATGTTGACGGACAGTTTTTATTGCTGGAAGATTTGTATAAGACAACCAAAAAGCCGCAGTATATAGCGCAAATAGCATCGTTGCAACTGGCAGCCGGACAAACCAAACAGGCGGTTGAAACAATTGATTTCATTATCTCCGAGTTTAGGAACAACAAAACAGATAGTCTCGATATTTTTCTGGATGAAACCAACAAACAAAAGGTACCTGTATTGGCAGCGGCATACAATATGAAAGGATATGTGTATATGCAGAAAAAGGACATCACCAACGCGAAAGAGATGTACTTTAAAGCATTGGAAATTTATCCTGATTTTGTGATGCCAAAACGCAACCTTGAAGCAATTTTTGCACGAAAGTATTAATCACCTGACGGAGCTTCAATTTCCATTCTGAAGCTCCGCTTCTACTATAAGATATGATGGTAACGGTTAGAGCCGCAGGCATAACGGATGCAGCAACATTAGCACAGGTCGGGGCCTCCACTTTTTATGAAACCTTCCGCCCATTTAATACGGAAGAAGATATGCAGGCATATATCAGCAAGTCTTACAACGAATCTCTTATTGCCCAAAACCTGCAACATACAGAGATCCATTATGCGGTTGCGGAAGAGCACAACGAAGCAATAGGTTATATTAAATTATTATTGAATGCGCCTCACCCCAAACTAACCGGAAGAACAGTCGAACTTGAAAAGATCTACGTAAAACAATCATGGTTGGGGAGCGGTGCCGGGAAACAATTAATGGACTATGCTATTCATTTTTCGCGCCAGCAGCAATATGAAACACTTTTTTTGGGTGTGTGGAAGGAGAATGAAAGGGCAGTTCATTTTTATCGGAAGGCCGGGTTCATAGAGTTTGATACCCGTTTTTTTCCTTTAGGTACGCGTATCTGCGAAGATTATATCATGAAACTGGAGCTATAGTTTATTCGCAATATTTTTTTAAATACGGAAGCGCTTCCAAAAACCCCAGTTGAATGGCTTTCCCAAGATCATCGCATGCTGTTTTCTTATTGTGTTTGTCCAGTTCCATTTTGGCCAATGCACGGTTGAAGTAGGCAATATCAAATTTAGGTTTAAGGGCAATTGCAGTGTCGAAATTGGCAATTGCAGGTTTAAAGTTTTTAATCTGGTAATACGCCCGGCCCCTGTTATAATATGCAGCCGCATGATTAGGTTTCATGGAAATGCAGCGGTTAAACATCTCAATGGCCTCCTTGTTTTTCTTGAGTGCCGATAAGGTCATTCCCCGGTATAAAAACAACTCCTCGTTGCTTCCGTTCCGATTATACTTGAGTGCGGAATCAATATCCATTAAAGCTTCTGTGAATTCATACCGTTCGAGGTTGATAAAACCTCTGTTGCTGTATGCTTCAGCATATTCCGGTTTGTACTTGATGGCAAGCGCATAACTTTTACAGGCCTCAGAGTATTTTTTCATATGCTGCTCAATATTGCCCAGGTTGTAATGGTACAATGCGTTTCCGGTATCGAGGTAACAAGCTTCGATTAAATCAAGCCGAGAAAGTTTATAGTCCTTGTTCATAAACTGACAGTAAGCTCTGAGTGCGTAGGCTGCTGCATTTTTCTTATCACGTTTTATACAGGAATTCAGTTCATCAATGGCAAGGATATAATGACCCATTTCAATATAAGATCGGGCCTTCAGCAGGTATGCTTTAGTTTGTTCAAAATGTGTTTTGAGTTGCTCGTCACAGGCCTCAATACAGGGTTCAAATTTGCCGGATCTGAAAAGTGAATCGGCAAGGAGCAGGTAACGCGTGGGTTGTGCCCATAGGGTTAGCGGCAACAGGAGTAAAAGGCTAAATGCATATTTCACGTTACCAATCTACACAATTTCAGTTACGCTTGCAAAGGGAGTGAGAAGAAGAACGTTGTGCCATTATTTTTGTGACTTTCCGCCCATATATCACCTCTGTTCCTGTTCACAAAATCCTTACATAATATCAAACCCAATCCGGTTCCTTTTTCATTGGCGGTTCCTTTGGTGGTTGGGTGCAGGTGCTGGTTAAAGAGCTTATCAAGATTCTCAGCGCTGATACCAATTCCATTATCTTGAATGGAAATGATTCGCATATTGTTTTCGATACTGCTGGAAATAACAACCCTGCCGTTTTCAGGGGTAAATTTAATGGCATTGGTAATTAAATTGCGGAGCACCAGGTTAATCATATCAATATCTCCATAGGCAAGTGCATCTTCCGAAACCTCATTACGCAACGTAATGTTTTTATGATGGGCGTTTCCGCTAAGCAGGTTAATATTTTCCTCGGAGAGCGAATGCACGTTGAGCTTTTGAATATGAATGGGAACACCTTTGATTTGTGTGGATGCCCATACAAGTAAATTTTCAAGCAAATCAATCGTGTTTTCGACCGATCCCGAAATTTGTTTGGTAATCTCACCATTATCCTGCGGCACATAATCCTTATTGCTTATCAGATCAAAGTACAATTTCATGGTGGTAAGGTTATTTCTCAAATCGTGGGAGATGATAGAGAAGAAACGATCCTTCACTTTATTGAGCTGATCAAGTTTTTCAGTTTGTTCCAGGATATTGGAATTCTTTTCAATCAACTCGGCCTGCTGTTTTCGCAGACTTTTGGCAATGCGCCTGTTTTGTACAGAGAAGATTACGAGTACGATAAATAAAACCCCAAGAATCACGGCAGCAATAGTGAGAAGTGTCCGGATTTCCCGTTCCCGGGTCAGATCCGATTCCCTGATTTGTTGCTCTTTGTGAAGCAATTCTATTTGTTGTTGTTTCTTTTCCGACTCATATACCAATAGTTGGTCGGTAAGTTTTTTGAGGCTGCTGTCATTGTATATTGAATCTTTCAACTCCTCACTCAGGTTACTGAAGGTAGTTGCCTTCTCAAGCTCTTTGGTAAGTTTGTATACTGCGGCTAATCCCTGATACGATTCTTCCAGCTCAATCTTCATATTTGAGCTTTTAGCGATATTGATTGACCTTCGGAAACAATCAATGGCCTGGTCGTACAGGCGTAATTGGGTATATGATTTCCCCTGAGCATTAAGCGTAGAAACAATGAGCGTTTGCGCTTTCAGTCTTGTGCTGATGGCAAGCGAACGTTTGAATAAGATAACTGCTTCTTCATGTTTACCTCCGGCCTGTTCGATAGCGCCTAAATGCAATAGTGTAGCAGCAATACCGACATCGTTTTTCATTTCGGTATACAGCAACAATGATTTGGTAAAATACTCGCGTGCTTTACTTGGATTGTTTTGGCGCAGGTAAATATTACCGATATTATCATACCCGACTAAAGCTCTATTCTTATCAGAGGATTCTTCGTACAACGATAGTGCGCGTAGATTGTATTCAATAGATTTGGAGAAATTATTCTGGCGTGCATAAATATTTCCAAGAGCGCTTAGGGTGGTAACCATTCCGGCCTTGTTGTTTACTTCTTCATAATAACGTAATCCCCGAAGGTACCCATCGGCAGCAAGGGGTAAGTTACCCAGCATGAAATAAATTCCAGAAAGCGCAACAGTCACATCTGCCTGTCCTTTTTTGTTATTGGCATCCACAAACAGGTTAAGCGATTCAAGAAATAACTCTTTGGCGTGCTGAAAATTGCCGTTTCTGTTTTCAATGCTGCCCGAAAGCTGAAGGCAGGTTGCAAGGGATGTCTTGTCACCTAATATTCTGGCTTTATCGATGGCCTGGCTCAGGTAACCCAATGCCTGCTGCGGATTGTTGTTGCGTGATAAATTTGCCAGCAACTGCAAAGCAGCCAGCTTATCTTTTTCGGATCCGTTAAGGGTAATTTGTTGTAAACTGTCGGTATCGTATTGTTGTGCAAAGGATGGATACCCTCTGAATAACAAAAGGAGCAGAACTGAATAAACGACTTTTTTATAAATCACGCTCAGGCATTTTCTGCTAATTTAAACCCTGATCCGTGAATATTCACAATTTCGAGTGAAGGATCTTCTTTCAGCAGCTTCCGGAGTTTGTTAATATATACATCCAGGTTACGGGCTGTATAAAAATCATCGCGCCCCCAAACGTTCAGCAGAATTACATTTCGCGTAAGTAAATTGTTCTTATTGTTGATGAACAGTTTTAACAATTCGGCTTCTGTGGTACTGATTCGTTTTTCCTGCCCGTTTTGTTTCAATAAATGGTGCGTAACATCCACTTCAGTAATACCAGCAGTGAGCAATTCCTGTTCAACAGCTAACTCGGGCTGTGCAAACTGGCTGCGTTTAATAATAGCCTTGATGCGAGCAATCAACTCCTGCGTGCTGAATGGTTTAGTGATGTATTCATCGCCACCAATATCAAAGCCCTTGAGTTTATCTTCTTCCGAAGAGTTGGCAGTTAAAAATATGATAGGAACAAATTTATTCATGGCACGCACGTCTGTGGCGAGTTCGAAACCATTCTTTTTGGGCATGTTTACATCAAAGATGCAAAGGTCAAACTTTTCCTTCTTAAAGGTCTCGAAACCTTCGACTCCATCCTTGCAGAGTTTAATATTAAATCCGGCAAGTCGTAAATTTTCTTTCAGCAAAAAACCCAGGCTGCTTTCGTCTTCAACCAATAACAAGTGAGGTAATTGTTCCTTTTGCATGCGTTTTTCTTATTTTAACAAATGTAGAATAATGAACCGTTTTTCTTAAAACTTAATCCTGCTTAGATGGGTTCGTACCCAACATAATGGTTGTAGCGATCAGTTTTATCAACACTCTTCGCCATTGTTTAATGTTTTCTTAAAATGTATAATTTATGACAAAAGCAGGAAAGGCATTATAAAGTATTCTATAAGTTTGGCTATAATTGTATCATTATTAAATACAATACCTATGAAAACAATTTACTCGAAATCAGCCACTGTGCTGTTGTTAATTTTATCTATGCAATTGGTGCAAGCACAAAACCTTGTAGCGTATTATCCATTTAGCGGCAATGCTGCCGATTCTAGTGGAAATGGTTATGATGGCAGGGATTCAAATGTGGTTCTCACAACCGACAGGTTTGGTATGGCAGGTAAGGCCTACAGCTTTAATGGCAATGGAATGATTGATATTCCAACAATTGCTTTGCAAAACAATAATTACACCTATTCCGTTTGGGCAAAAATTGCCAATCTACCCGCAAGCGGTGCTGGAATGGCTTTGTTGTCAATTGGCAATGGCAGTGCAATAGGAGACCAACATATTTTTCTGGGAAATCAGTATTCTACACCAGTACTCACCGGGTTTGCTGCAGGAAGCTATACAAACCCGTCACAATTTCCATTACCTCCCAACATAGTGAAAAAGGGAAGTTTGCCACAAACCAATCAATGGTATCATCTAGTGGCAGTTCGCGATACGGTGAGAAGAAAATTGAGCTTGTTTATTGATGGTGTGAAGATCGGGGAGGATACGTTAAAAATATGGAAGGCAGGTTATGCCATCCCTTGTAAAGGAAACATTGGAGTACGTGTACCCGGTAATTTTCAATATTTCAAAGGCACTCTTGATGATATCCGTATTTACAATTATGCATTTACCGATGCCGATGTAATTACATTGTATAACACCGAAAAAGTTGCAACAGGGGTTGCCAGCATAAGTGCTGTCAATCATTCGCTGAACGTTTATCCTAATCCCTCCAATGGAGTAGTGAATGTAACGGCCAATAATTTTGCAGGTATGCTCAACATATTTAACGCTCAGGGATTACTGGTGCATACACAAACCGAGTTTGACGGAGCTACAGAAATAGCAGGTTTAAATGCCGGGGTTTATTTTTGTGCTATCGAAGATTACCAGGGAAATCGTGAGGTAATAAAGTTTATCATCACCGAATAAAAGAGCAAGATATAGTGATGGTAAAGCATCATTACAGAGGCGTAACTGTTGCACCAAACCGGGAACCCCTTTAAAACCAATTATTCACACGGTTTTTTAGGGCTGTCTAATTTTGTGCAACAGGGGCAGGCCCTTGTATTACGGTCATCTTACCAAATCGTTAACAGATAACAATGCTGTAACCATCAATATCCACCGCTTTTGGCTGAGTCCCTTATTTCGTTAGCTTAAGTATTCAGTATAGTTTTGGTGTAGATGATACTCACCAGTAAATACGAACCGGCTATACTTATAGAGAATTTGCACTGGCAAAGCTGCCGGTTGCAGGATGAGCTGGTAAAGATTTATGAGTTCATTGATTTGCCTGATCACATCAGAATAATTGAACAGCAAAACAGCACCATCCTTCGCGCTTATTACGCAAATGCACTTTCTCACAATATCGTTGATATTAAAACCGTAAAGTACATTGTTACGGGTAATATTAAACCGAAAGGAATCAATGAACGGGCGGTAGAGCATTACGTGAAAGCTGAGCAGTATCTCAACTCGGTAATACATGAACCGTTGAGTATTCAGATGTTGTATCAGCTGCAAAAAATTCTGATCCTGGATTTGTACAATAACCGCGAGGACATCAATTTGTTTTCGACCAACTCTACCCGGGTTCCTGAAAGGCTAAGTCCAACAGCAGAAATGGAATTGGAGTCGTTATTCGCGTTCATGAATCACGATGATGAGTTTCCCCCGATCATTCAATCGTGGATTTTACATTTCAGGTTGCTCAATATCCGGTTGTTCAGTGAGTGCACCACCAAGATTGCATCATTACTTCAGCATTTCTGGTTAAAGAAAAAGGGAATGGATGTATTCGGGTTGCTGAGTTTAGAACATGAGTTGTATGCCAACAAACACGAATACCAAAATTATACAGACGATCAGTTACCAGATTATATAAGCGACCAGCAACAACAATTTGATTTCGGAATGGAGTTGTATGGCATGCAACTGGAGCGGTTAAAACAGTTATTGCGTTCGTATTTCCGCAAGCAGGTTGATTTTGAAAAGTTGAACCCGCGGCAGAAAAATATCATGAACTACGTATTTGAACGGGGTTACAGGTTAAAAGAGATAGATGATTCGGTGTTGAACAAACGCCAGAAGCTGATTATGTATATTATTCAGAACCGTGGATTTATTTCAACCAAAGAGTTGGTAAGCGAATTTGAATGCAACCGCAAGACCATTCAGCGCGATTTTACCGAACTCACAGAACAGAACCTGGTGAAAGTGATTGGCAAGGGAGCAGGCTTGCGTTATGCGGTGAATTTAACGGAACGCAAACACGAAGGATTGGCTAAATACCAATCGGAATGGGTTGTTGATGATCCGGTGGAAATGGAAGAAGAATAAACGATATAAAACAAAAAAGGGGCTTAAGCCCCTTTTTTTATAATTCGTCTTCGTTGTAAAAATAATCTTCGTTAGTCGGGTAATCCGGCCAGATCTCTTCGATGCTTTCGAATGGCTCACCATCATCTTCCAATTCTTGTAAGTTTTCAATTACCTCCAAAGGAGCTCCTGAACGGATGGCATAATCTATAAGCTCATCTTTACTAGCGGGCCATGGTGCGTCATCTAAATGTGATGCTAATTCTAATGTCCAGTACATAGTGTTATCTGTTTAATTTTATGCGAATATAAAATTTTGAACCTATTGCGGAAGTAATTTTTTTGATAATTAAAGGTTAAGCAAAATAAACCTATAACGCTATCATTTTCAAGGTCTCAGCTTTATTGATTTTACCCGTTGGTGTATAACTGAAAGTTGGAAGTGTGAAATACTGACGTGGAATTTCATATTTGGAGAGCCGTGACTCCAATTGCTGAGAGAGTGAGGACAATAAATGTTCATCGGGTTTTTGTGTTTCAATTACAGCAATGAGTCGCTCACCCAGTTTTGCATCAGGTATACCAAACACACAGATGTTTGTGAATACGAACCCAGGTATTTCACGTAATGCCTGTTCTACTGTTGCCGGCCAAATTTTAATTCCACCCGAATTGATTACATCATCTGCTCGTCCCAAGATATGGAAAGAGTGTGTATCATTCAACTCTACAACGTCATTGGTTTGGACCCATTCATTATCGGTTGCGGCACAACAAATAGCCAAACAACTGCGATGGTCTGTTCGGAGTTGTACACCGGGCAACGCTTCAAAAAATTGCTGTTTACCCAATTCTTTCAAAGCAATATGGCTTACTGTTTCGGTCATGCCATACGTATGATAGGTCTTTGTGTTCAGTGTAATGAGTTCTTTTTCCAATGATGCATCAATACCCCCACCACCAATTAAAACAGTGTTAAAACGGCTCAGCTTTGCTTTTTCAGCATAAGTGTTTTGCAGTACCGGAAACAATTGCATCGGAGCAAATGAAACAAACGTATAGGGGTGTTTAGTGGAGAGGTATTGTAACGGATTGCCCGAGGGTTCCTGCAAGGTAATGGAAGCACCTGCCATCAATGCTCGTATGATAAGCATGGCACCTCCAATGAATGAGGTATTCAAACAAACAAGAACATGATCATTCGCTGTAAGTGAAAGAGCATCTATGGTTGCCTGAGCGCTGGCCTCCAGTTGGGTTCGCGAAAGCTCAATTGATTTTGGAATGCCTGTAGAGCCTGATGTGGTAAAGGGAAAAGACTGTTTATGTGTAAGCCAATCCCGGATCAATTGAAACGAAGATTGGTGCGTGTGCTCCGGCTCACTCAACAACATAGTTCCTTTTTGTTTGATGTTTTCAAACGAATAGGATTGGCCATTGAGGAAAAGTGTTGACATTATAAGGTATAACGAAGATACTTAATGGTGCGACCCTGTGCCGAGAATTTATTTTCGTAATACGTTCTGATCTCACGAAGGTGCGGATGCGAATCGGTATTGCCATGCACATCCCAATTTACTTCATCGGGAGTAATGTTGAGTTCGGTTAATACCTCAAGCGAATATTCAAACAAGGGAGTATCATCTGTTTTAAAATTAACAATACCTCCCGGCTTTAGAATTTCTTTATACAGCTTAATGAAATTGGGACTGGTGAGGCGATGTTTGGCGTGGCGGTCTTTCGGAAACGGGTCCGGAAAGGTAATCCAGATCTCATCCACCTCCTGCTCATCAAAAACGGTAGCTACATTGTTAATGATCATCCGGATAAACCCTGCATTGGTAATTCCCTGCTCTTTGGCAGTAAGTGCACCACGCCACATGCGGTTACTTTTGATATCAATGCCCAGAAAGTTTTTTTCGGGATACTGTTTGCTCAGAGCAACGGTATACTCACCTTTACCGCACCCCAATTCAAGTACAAGCGGATGGTCGTTCTGAAACACCTCCTGCTTCCATTTCCCTTTTAAATCATAGGGAAAATCGAATGTTTTATCGAATGTTTTAAACTCAGCAAACTGCTGCAATTTTCTTTTTGCCATAATCAGCCCGCGAAGATAACGGAATCAATTTGAGATTTGAGAGGTTGAATTGGGGAAGTTGCCGGTTGGAGTTGTCGCAGGGAAGGTCCATAGTCCGCAGACCATGGTCCGTAGTTGGTGAAAGAATGAGAATCACTGTAGGATTTTGAGAGGGGGAACAATGCCCTTTCAGAGCGACATAAATATGCAGGATGTTACATAGCAGACACGCTGATGCAGATTATATTAGGAGCTCAATTACTCCAAATGTTCACGCGCCATAGGAAAGAGTTTTTTGCGCGACCATGGGAGCCGACAATAACTTGTTCTTATTTACTTAGAATCACTGTCCCTCCACTATCTGGAATAGGGATGTAAGCGATTCCTTGTGATGTGCAAAATTGTAAAACAGCTTCCCGGGCTCCTTTGTAAAAGTCGTTGTTGAAATCGTGTATAAAAATGTATCCGCCTTTTTCCAATCGGGGATAGAAAAATTGAAGTCCTTCGAGAATGGAATCGAAGAGATCGGTATCAATACTCACAAAACAAAAGGTATCATTCATTCCTTCTGCAGTAGCGGGAAAGAACCCTTTTTTAACGATACACTGATTGCGGAAAGGCATTTTTTGCAAAACGAGTTCAACACTTGTATTAGAGAAATCCTGATCGCCTGTTGAATAACCCATTTTACGTTCGGTGCTGATATCACGTTCATCAAAGCCCTCAAAAGTATCAAACAAATAAAGTTTGCGTTTACTGAAAGTTTGATTGATACGGTAAGCGAAATCGCCTTTGTATACACCCAGTTCGGCAACATTTCCCTTTATGTTGTTAAACTCAATTTCTTCGGAAATCAATCCTAGCATAGCGAACCTAACATAGTCAAAATTGGGTGGAAGCACTTGTTGTCGACCTCTAAATGTAAGCGATTTGGTTAAATACAAATCTTTAGATTGGAGCAGTTTAACCAATATCCGAAACATGGATTTGAATATTTTCATGTTGTAATATTAAGATTGCTTTTTCTTCTTCAACGAATCAACGGCCTTGCGAACGTTGCCGTATTTTTTTAGTAACTCAGCCGCTTTTTTCTCACTTACCTTGGCTTCGTCCATGATCATTTGTGTACCGCGGGCAACCAGCTTGTTATTGGTAGGCATCATATCTACCATTTTATTTCCTTTTACTTTACCCAACTTGATCATCACCGAAGTACTGAGCATATTCAATACTAATTTTTGGGCGGTGCCACTTTTCATGCGGGTACTTCCGGTTACAAACTCAGGCCCTACGACTACTTCAACGGGGAATTCAGCTTCGGCAGCAACGGGTGATTTTGCATTACACACAATGGCTCCTGTGAGAACTCCTTTTTTGCGTGCCGCGTTTAATGCTCCTATCACATAAGGAGTGGTTCCACTTGCCGCAATACCTACGAGCACATCTTTTTTAGAAATTTTATGCTGCTGCAAATCTTTCCATCCTTGTTTCACATCATCTTCGGCAAACTCCACGGCTTTTCGAATGGCGCCATCTCCTCCGGCAATCAGTCCGATAACCAACCCCTGCGGCACACCATATGTTGGCGGACATTCACTCGCATCCACAATACCTAACCGTCCGCTTGTTCCTGCACCGATGTAAAATAATCGTCCGCCTTTGTGCATGCGCTCATACGTTGCATCCACGAGTTTCTGCAACTGCGGCAACGCTTTTTTCACGGCTTTCGGAACGGTGTCGTCTTCCTTATTGATATTGGTGAGCAATTGTTTGGTGCTCATTTTTTCCAAATGGTTGTAGTTGGATGAAGATTCGGTTACACGTTTAACGGGTGCTTTTGCCATAGTTGTTTAAGCTTGGGTATGGTAATGGATTAAACCCTCCATTGGTTTTTGAATAATGTGTTTAACGGGAATAGCAAACTCTCTGGCTACAGCTTCCAGTTGAATACTGAAAATGTAGGCAATGGAACCTACAGCCGATAAGGTGTATGAGGTATACTCAGGGTAGGAAGAAATATGCCGTTTGAAAAATTCCCGGAAACAATCCATTACCAGTTGTTGGATATGCGGATGAGCAATATGTTTCCCTGCAAAACGGGCAAAGGATGCAGCATACCTGTTGGGCATCGGCTTTTTATATACATGCTCCAGGATAATTTCTTTGTTCAACATATACTCACGCAGGAAGAGTTCATACACGTCAGCCGGTAATTCGGAATATACAAATTGTTTGAGCAGCTCTTTGCCGATATGCCCGCCACTTCCTTCATCACCCAAAATAAATCCCAGGGAAGGTTGGTTGGCCAGAATGTCTTTTCCGTCAAACAGGCAACTGTTGGAGCCCGTTCCCAAAATGGCGGCAATCCCCTTGTTGGTGCCACATGCAGCGCGGGCTGCAGCCAGCAGGTCGTGCTCTACAGTAACGGTTGCTTTGGTAAATGTTTGCACAAGCGGCACACGGATCATTTCGCACTTATCAGTGCTTGAGCAGCCTGCACCATAATAAAACACATCGGTTATCAATGGTGCCTTTACTGCCGGCAATTGTGGCATGAGTTCTTCACTGATAACAGCCGCAACTTGTTCAATGGTTTGAAAGTAAGGATTGAGTCCCTGCGTATACAATTCGGCTACCACATGCTGTTGTTCCAGCAATACCCATTCGGTTTTGGTTGAACCACTATCGGCTATTAAAATCATGACAAATCTTTTTTGGCTTTAAGGAGTTGTTATATTTGACAATTCTTTTAGCAAATATGTATGAATAATAGCAGCAAATGGCAACCACTTATATACGGAGTGTTGATAGCTCTGGGTGTTTTAATAGGCATCTGGTTTAAACCATCGGGGAATACAGGTTCCATTTTGGGCGGACGAAGCAAGTTTAGTGAGATCCTGAATATCATTAACCAGGCATATGTGGATACAGTGAATATGGAAGAGCTGGAAGAAAAAACGCTCAACGAATTGCTTTCCAACCTGGATCCACATTCGGTATACATTCCGGCAAAGGACCTGCAGCAAGCCAATGAGCAACTGGAAGGAAACTTTGAAGGGATTGGTGTAGAATTCAATATTTTAAATGATACCATCATGGTTGTATCGGCCATTAATGGTGGTCCATCCCAGCTGTTGGGCATCCAGGCGGGCGATCGGATCATTCAGGTGGATACACACAATGTGGCAGGTGTTGGGATTAAAAGTGAACAGGTATTCAAACTGCTTCGGGGTCCTAAGGATTCCAAAGTAAAAGTAGTTGTTTACCGTCCCGATGCATGGAAAAAAATCCCATACTCCATCATACGGAATACGATTCCGATCCACAGTGTAGATGTAAACATGATGCTGAATGATGAAACGGGCTACATCAAAATAAGTAGGTTTGCAGCCAATACACATGCCGAATTTGTAAAAGCATTTAACCAGCTCAAGTTGCAGGGACTTCAACATCTGGTGCTCGACCTTAGGGACAATCCGGGAGGATACCTCACGGCAGCAACCGAAATAAGCGATGAGTTATTGGATGATCATAAAATGATTGTGTATACCTCAGGAAGGATGCAATCCAAAAACGAATACAAGGCTGAACGCAAAGGATTGTTTGAAAAGGGCAAACTGATTGTATTGATTAATGAAGGATCAGCATCGGCCAGTGAGATTGTTTCGGGAGCGGTTCAGGATTGGGACAGGGGATTAATTATTGGGAGAAGGTCATTTGGTAAAGGACTGGTGCAAGAACCGTTTGAACTGAGAGATGGATCCGCTATTCGTTTAACCATTGCAAGGTATTACACTCCTTCAGGTCGTTCTATTCAAAAACCGTATGATAGCGGTTACGACGAATATGAGGAAGAGGTATACCACCGGTTCGAAAATGGAGAGTTGGAAGATTCAAGCAAGGTAAAAAGTATAGATACAGTTGTATACAAAACGGCTAAGGGAAGGTTTGTATACAGTAAAGGTGGCATCATGCCCGATATTTTTGTGTCAATTGATACATCTTACCGCAATAGTTATACTACAGAAGTATTGTCGGCCGGATTGCTCAACCAATTTTCTTATACCTATGTTGACGGGCATCGCAAGGAGTTGAAAAAGTATACCAACGTGATGGTGTTCAACAATACCTTCAATGAGGATTTGTTTACCTTGTTTACCAAGTATGCCGCTCAAAAAGGGATAATTGGCAAGCCGGGAGACCAGGCATTGGCAAAACCCTTTATCAGCAAACAGTTGAAAGCAATGGTAGCCCGTCAATTGTGGAGAGACAACGGATATTATACCGTGGTGAACAGTTACGATAAAACCGTTGAGAGGGCACTTGACGCTATCCAAAAATATAATACACTGCTCAGGTAAATCTTCACTACCTTTACAACCCCATGAAGGAACTTATTGCGAAGTATATTGCTGTTGTATTAACCAGCTCGGTCAAATATATTTTTGGTGTCATTACTGCGCTCTCTACAGGGCTCAATTTTTTGGAAACACTTATTTGCACGGTAGGTGGTGGAATGCTGGGAGTGATTGTGTATCTCTACTTATGGGAACTTATTCTTAAAATTTACCGCAGGTTCTTTCCTAAAAAGAAAACGGAAGGCATCAGGATAAACAAAACCAAAAGGTGGATTGTGAAAGTGATTGTGAAGTACGAATTGTATGGAATCGCATTTTTAACTCCGTTGCTGTTATCTGTGCCTGTTGGTGTGATGCTAGCAGCGGCACTCGAGGAGAGCAAGTGGCGGATTAAACGGTACATGTTTTTTTCTTTCCTGGGATGGACACTTTTGATTTATGCAATCTCGGCCCTGATGCATATTAAAGTGGATGAGTTGTTTTAACGTACGCTCAATTTTTTAGCATTCGGATTAAAGTGAACACATTCCACTTCTTTCAATACGCAGGGATCTCTTTATTTAATCTTCTCCAGCAACTCATACAAAATACCATCCTTTAACCCCGCACTTGGTGCATGCATTTTGGCAATATTACCCCAGCCTAAAATTTTAAGATAAATACTGGCACTCGGAGCAATTACATCGGCACGGTCGGGATTGAGCTTATAGTTTTCAATACGTTCCTTCATGCTCATTTTTTTCACATCCTTGTAAAAGGTTTCGAGCTGCGCGGTGGTAATATGCGGATCAACAGCGGGGTTGATGATCATCGCAATTTTATTGATGGTTCCGCTGGTTGCAATGGCTTCGGCATTGGTAAAATCTTTGATATGCCCTTTCACGTATTGTTCAATTTCGGTCCACGAGTTTTTCTTTACCGCATTGTCGAGCAAGCGGATAGTGCCTACATCAAACGAAACAGAGTCATAGGCTTTACGGTCTTTGATAACCGTCATCTCCGTACTTCCTCCGCCTACATCAATGGTTAAGTAACTTCTACCGGGTTCAAGGTGCTGTTGTATCGATTTTAAAATCAGTTCCGATTCGCGCTTACCATTAATGATGTCGATTTTGATACCACATTTATCGTATACCTTATCTACAATCTTATCTCCGTTGGTTGCTTCCCGCATGGCCGAAGTTGCGCATGCCATGTAAGATTCCACTTCATAAACATCCATCAGCAATGCGAATGATTGCATGGCTTTATAAAAAATATCACGTTTTTCCTTGCTTATTTTTCCGTGGTTAAATGCATCATCACCCAGGCGAATGGGAATGCGCACAAACTCTACTTTCTTAAAAGGTTCTTCTCCTATCTCGTGGTTTACTCTTGCAATTTGCAAACGCACTGCATTCGAACCAATATCTATAGCGGCAATTTTCATGGAAGTCTGTTTACGGTGATCAATATTAAAATCAAAACACGAGAATCAAAACAACTATTTATAATAAAGATAGAAGCCGCAGATTGCGCAAATTCGATTTATTTAAATTTGCACAATCTGCGGCAAAAGACATCATTTTAACCACCGGATAAACCAAGGCAAGCGGTTGAGGAGCAATTTAAAGTAAGGTCGTTTTACCGCACCAAATCCTTTGTAAAATCGGGCTATACCCGGAATTTCCGAACCTTCAAAGTCAAGCAACATCGGATGTTCGCAAAACTGCACAATGGTTTGGTCGAACAATGCATACATGGAACGGGTATCTCTTCCTTTTGACGAAGCTCCTCCCATCATGTAAATAATCCTCCCATGATGGATCAGAAAAATACCGACTGCCATCAATTCATGGTGTTCGTTAAACACTCCTCTGCAATACAACATATTCCGTTGCAGCGCAATTTCAAGAACGGCTTTAAATTGTTTGTAGTGTTTGGGAAGAACATTTGCCGTGTTGTTGCCTTTGTATTTCTGGTAAAAGGAAACAGCCACTGCAGCATCGATGGCCTCAACAGTTTGGTTAAACTTCCTGGCCTTTTTCAGGTTTCGTTTACAGTGATCATCAAATTCCTTGGAAATGGTGGTGTACGGATGGTTCAGGTCAAGTACAAAGTTTTTGCGCTTGTGCAATACATAATCCGTATGCATCAGCTCATTTGTTTCGTTGAGGTTAATATCAATGAAACGAAAATGAGGAGGAATAGCTTCCATAAAATCGACAAGCTTATCCTGATGCTGGTCGTACTTATAAAACAAACCCAGTTGTTGTGCAAAAAAAGGCTGATACAAATAGGGAAGCATTGCTTTTTTGTTCCATGTGAGCGGCATAACGGCTTCGTAATCGCCTAACACAAGTCCCTCCCAACCGGGAGCCAGTGTATCAAGGTACCAGGAGTAACCGTATATCAAGCTATTTTTGGCTTGTTCAATACATAGGTCCCACTTGGTTTTATCAATGTTTTCGTGTGTGAGGTAAATAATCATGAGTCGGAAGCTAATGTATGAATTTTTTCAAACACTTCCTTCCACGCGAGCCAATCGTTTGTGGCGCTCAGGTTATTGTTATGCCATAAGCTGATGAATATTCCGTTCACCAGTTTTACTTCCTGGATCAATTGTTCGGCTTTGGTAAGGGCAGCATGAACAGTTAATTCCATATTGTACCGCAGGGTAACATCCATGAGTGTGGTAGGATACAACAGCAGTTCGGTTTCCTTGTTATGTTCCAGATCAAAAAACAAAAAAGGAAAGGCCGTTGATGCCCTGAATCCGGCTATTTCACTATAGGCCATGCTGTAATCTTCTGTAATGCCGCTTTCTATTAACAGGTTCATGGTTTGTGGCAGCCTGAACCGTAAAAAATGCTGCCGGCTCATCGAAACTTTTTGTTGAATGGTATGCTCGAGCGTGTGTTTTTCTCCAACAATGATCTCCTTGTTATCAAACGACATATATGAAGGATGTACACCCAACTTATATTCTTTGCTTAGCGATTTTAGCAGTTGTTGCATCTCGTCCGTTTCGATCGGAATCTGTTCGTCATACTCACTGTTGCCGCCACACAATACAAAGTATAATATTTCGGTCTGCTGTGCTACTTGTTTAATATAGCTATAGGTATCATACGGGTCCTGCAATTTGCCCTTACGCACATTGAATTGTTCGGTAAGGGTTGTCACATTTAAAAAGGTAAGCGACTTCACCATTTTTCTGAGCTGACGTTCCTGTTGCAACCCTTTGTAAAGGTATGCGGTATCAATATCAACAGTAGAGATAAAACGGTATGTTGGAGGTGTTGCCGGAATAGGGCCAAAGTGTTTTTCCAACACACCCTTTAACAACAGGGCCCACTTGTCCACCAAAGGTGTTTCAATAAAACCATATTGAACCGCCAGACTCTGATCTGCATCAAAGCGTCCATGGTCATCCACCTTATGAGGCAGGTATTCTTCGTAGCGGCTGAGCAGGTAAAAGGATGCTGCAAACAACTCAAATGGAATTTCACCGTGTTGCTGCAACATCAGCGTATCCCATACATGGTGGTGTTTTACCGAAAGGTGGTGATTGGTTACCTGCTCTTCAAAAATTATTTCATGAGGTATAATTTGCAACGCACCTTCACACTCCTGTGTGCTGTAATTAATTTTGGGTCCGGCAAACGTTTGAAAGTCTTCAAAGTTGTCGGTGAGTTGATAGTCCATTCCCAGCCTTCGGGTGAACAGTTCCTGCAAAATGTAGCGCAGTCGGGGAGCTGAAATATGTGGGGAGTAAATGCGTATCAACACCTGCAAGTTAAACACAAAATTGAAGGAAAATCAAGGAAATGGAAGAAATGCGTCCCTATAGCTATCGGGATCGGATTGGCGATTGCGCTCAAATCTAGCACGCGGCCGCCTTTGGTGTTCGCATTTGCCCCCCTCAGAGTCTGCAATCCCGACCCTGAAGGGGTCCAATATGATTAGCTGGAGAACAGCGAAATGTCACAACCCCAAAGGGGTTGAATATAATTCCCCGCGACATTGTATGCCCAATGTTTATGGGATATATTATTATTTTATTTCTAGCATGGATACCCTTATTTTCGCGCCACGTATGAGTGAAGAAATATTTAAGAAAGTAGTGAGCCACGCCAAAGAGTATGGTTTTGTATTCCCTTCGAGTGAAATTTATGACGGACTGGGTGCCGTATATGATTACGGGCAAAATGGTGCCGAACTGAAAAACAATCTGCGCCAGTACTGGTGGAAAGCCATGGTGCAGATGCACGAAAATATTGTGGGTATTGATGCCGCTATCTTTATGCATCCTAAAACCTGGAAAGCAAGCGGGCATATTGATGGTTTCAGCGACCCGATGATCGATAACAAGGATTCGAAGAAACGGTACCGTGCCGATCAGTTGCTGGAGGATAAAATAACCCGATACGAAAAGGATGGAAAAACCAATAAAGCGGAAGAGTTGCAGGCAGCTCTTGATCAGGCATTATTGGATAATGATTTGGTTCAGTTAAAAACCCTGATTGAACAGCACGAAATTGCTTGTCCGATTAGCGGAACCCGCAACTGGACAGATGTGAGGCAGTTTAACTTAATGTTTAGCACCGAAATGGGTGCCATGGCCGAAGATGCCGATAAAATATACCTGCGTCCGGAAACAGCTCAGGGGATCTTTGTAAACTTTTTGAACGTGCAAAAAACAGGAAGAATGAAAATTCCATTTGGGATTGCACAAACAGGAAAAGCTTTCCGAAATGAAATTATTGCACGCCAGTTCATCATGCGTATGCGTGAGTTCGAACAAATGGAAATGCAGTTCTTTATTCGTCCCGGCACCCAAAAACAATGGTACGAGCACTGGAAAGAAGCCCGTTTGAAATGGCATAAAAAATTAGGTTTGGGTGATGACAATTACCGTTTTCACGACCACGTAAAATTGGCGCATTATGCCGATGCAGCTGTGGATATTGAATTTAACTTCCCATTCGGATTTAAAGAAATGGAAGGCATCCACTCACGTACCGATTTTGACTTGCGCAACCACCAGGAGCTCTCCGGAAAAAAGATGCAATACTTTGATGCGGAGCTTGATGAAAACGGCAAAGCATATGGTAACTATATTCCTTACGTAATTGAAACGTCTATTGGGTTGGATCGTTTGTTCCTGGCTACCCTATGTGCCAGTTACAAGGAAGAAGAAGTGGGCGAAGATGATAAAAAAGATACCCGCGTGGTATTAACATTACCTGCAGTATTGGCTCCATATAAAGTAGCAATTTTCCCGTTAACCAAAAAAGACGGTTTACCTGAGGTCGCCCGCGAAATTATGGATGAACTGAAACTGGATTACAACTGTTTTTACGAAGAAAAGGATGCGATCGGAAAACGTTACCGCAGACAGGATGCATTGGGAACACCATTCTGTATCACAGTCGACCACGAATCACTGGAGAATAAAACAGTAACCATCCGTTACCGCGATAGCATGAAACAAGAACGGATTTCCATAGCAAAGATCAGAGAGATTTTAGCTGAAGAGATTAACTGGAAGAAATTACTGATGTAAAACACTACTGTTGTCTTCGGCTCTGCTCAGACAACGGTAGCCGAAATGCACGCTGTCTGAGCGGAGCCGAAGACAACGTGTATATATTCAGCACTATTTTCTATTTTGCACCATCGATAAGCGTTTTATATATACCGGATTGTTGTTCGTGCTGCTGCTGGCTGCAGTGGTATGGTTGTTGCCCGTTGCTTTTGTGTTTACGGGAAAACATACCTGGATTACAACACCTGCATATTGGATCACCCAATCGGCCGGTAAATACGGCACATTGGTACTGATTGCCGGAGCAGGGTATTGTTATGCTACCCGTTATCCCTTTTTGGGCGAGAAAGTATTTTCCTTTTTCAGATCGGTGTGTTCACTGATGTTGTTTCTGGCACTGTTTGCCTACGTCAATGAGCATTATACCAAACCCATTGCAAAGGCTGTGAGACCCAGTCACCGCTATATGCTTACCGAAACCAATCACCTTCAGTTGCTGGATTCTGTTTACCGGATGAACAAGGACGACCGCGGGTTGTTTTTTGCTGCTTTGGTGAAAGAAAACCGCGACAGGTTTCTAACCATTGATGAACAGGTATTGCAGCATTGGATTGAAGAGGCGGGATATTCTTTTCCTTCGGGACATTCATTTAATGCCTTTTTGCTCGCAACCGTTTTTGCATTCAGTTTATATACTGCAGGTCGCGAACAATTCCACAAGTATTATGCACTCCCCTTTGTGTGGGCATTTATGGTAGGGTTATCGCGGGTGATGATTGGTGCCCATACTCCGATGGATGTGAGCGTTGGCGCAACACTGGGCTTTTTCATCTGCATCGCGTTTTTGTATTTTGATACCACGCGCAAGTGGATCATTCACCGAAAAAACACCCCTCAATGAACATATTATATGGAGTACCCGGAGAAGGAATGGGACATGCTACCCGCAGCAAAGTGGTCATAGATTTTTTGCTGGCCGAGGGACATAATGTGCAGGTCGTTTCGAGCGCCCGCGCGTATACCTTCTTGCATACACATTTTGGAAACAAGGTACACGAAATAAAAGGGCTCCATTTTGCTTACAAAAATGCCGAAGTCTCCAAAATGGGCACCCTGATGCTCAACCTGAGATCGGCAGCCGGGAACTTTTTTCATAACTTCTCCAAGTACCTGCTCATCGAAAAATCATTCACCCCTGATCTCGTTATAAGCGACTTTGAATCGTTCTCGTTTGTATTTGCCAAACACCATAAGATTCCGTTGTTCAGCATAGATAATATGCAAGTGATGGACCGGTGTAAACTTGAAATTCCGATAGGCAGTGATGAAAAGGCAAACTATACCCTTGCAAAGAATATAGTGAAAGCAAAAGTACCGGGAGCGGATGCGTATTTTATTACTAGTTTTTTTGAAGCACCGGTTACCAAAAAGAATACAGTACTGGTTCCTCCCATTATCCGTGATGCCATTATTAAAGCAAAAACAAGTGAGGGAAAACATGTACTGATGTATCAGACATCGAGTTCGCTCAATACTGTTAAACAGTTACTCAAGGCCATTCCAGAAATTACGTTTTATGTATATGGAATGAACAAGGATGAGCAAGATGGGAACGTTGTTTTTAAATCGTTCAGTGAAACAGGATTTATAAAGGACTTTGCTTCGGCAAAAGCGGTGATTGCCAACGGTGGGTTTTCGTTTATCAGTGAGGCTGTATATCTCAGAAAACCGGTGTATTCATTTCCCATCCGTAACCAGTTTGAGCAATACATGAATGCGGCCTATATTGAAAAGATGGGATTCGGCCGTCACTTTAATGGTTTGGATGCAGACAACATCAAGGCCTTTCTGTACGACCTGGAAGCGTTTAAACGCAACCTGAAATCTTACCGCCAGGAAGGAAATGAGGAGCTGTTTGCTGCACTCAAAAAGACAATGAAAAGAATTAAACCAAAACAGGCTTAACTTTGTTACTTAATACAATGGAAACAGAACACATAGATCCCATCGAAAACAAAGTAGCCAATAGCGGCCTTATCACCCTCAACCTGGAGGATTACTTCCACAATGGAGAGCGGATCTTGTTTGATATCAAGGATTGGTTGTTCAGGGAGATGATCTTGAAGGAAAAGGATTTCAGGGAGTTTGTGAAGAACCACGACTGGCAGCAATATGCCGGTAAAAATGTTGCTTTTACTTGTTCAACCGATGCGATCATCCCAACATGGGCGTATATGTTGCTTTCTGTAAACATCGAACCGTTTGCCCACCGTTATGTATTTGGCGATTTAACCACACTCGAAACCGTTTTATACCAGGATGCATTAGCAGGTATTGATTACGCTTCGCTGAAAGATATGCGGGTAATTGTAAAAGGTTGCAGTGATGTTGCTGTTCCGGTAAGTGCGTATGTGGAGATCACGCATAAACTTTCCCCCTTCGTCAAAAGCATTATGTACGGAGAAGCCTGCAGCAATGTGCCTATTTGGAAGAGGAAGTAGTTTGTTGATTGTGTAATCAGTTAATAAGTAAGACGATGGTTGAGCGGTCCGATAGCTATCGGACGAAACCATAGTTTTGCGCGTATCGAGAACGGTTTAATCGGAGCGAAGTGCTCACGAATACTTCTCGATACAAACCCCATCCATAACCGCCCCAATGTTATACTCGAAGTGACTTTTATAATTAACAGATTACACAATTAACATTTCCACCTATCAATTTATGTAACAATAATTCGCCCGATTTAAACATCTTTGTTTGAAATTAACCTGCTATGAAACAGCAAACACCTCTGTTAGTATTTGCCTCGTGCATCACCCTTATTTCCTGTCAACAACAAATGAAAGATTCTAAACCACCCGTGGCGGCCATTAAACCGCATACATTCAAGGAACACGGGAATACCCGCACCGATAATTATTTCTGGCTGAAAGAAAGAGAAAATCCGGAAGTGATTGCCTACCTCAATGCCGAGAATGCTTATTGTGATGAAATATTAAAAGACACTAAACCGGATGAGGAGGCTTTGTTCAATGAGCTCAAAGCACGCATCAAGGAAAATGATGAATCCGTTCCGTACAAGGATGGTGGCTATTATTATTACAATAAGTACGAACAGGGAAAAGATTACGCCATCAATTTTCGCAAGAAAGGAAGCCTGCAAGGTAAGGAAGAATTGCTGATGGATGAAAACGAACGCGCCAAAGGCCATTCGTATTATGATCTGGGTTCGCTGGAAATAACCAATAACAATAATATGTTGGCGTATTCCGAAGATACAATAAGCCGCAGATTGTATGTGATCCGTTTCCGCGATTTAACTACCGGAAAAGAATTTGATGAGGTATTGCAGAATACTACAGGAGAAGCAGTATGGGCCAATGATCACAAAACTGTGTTTTATGTAGATAAAGACACAGAGACATTGATGGAACGTAAAGTGTACCGCCATGTGGTAGGTACTCCGCAGAGCAAGGATGTGCTGGTGTATGAAGAAAAGGATGAAGAGTTTTCATTGTCGATCGGTAAAACCAAATCGAAGAAATACATCGAGATTGTTTCGAATAGCACTTTGAGTACCGAAGTATTATTACTCGATGCAGATAAACCCGAAGGGAAATTTGTCCCATTCCTGCCACGCGAAGAAGACCATGAATACTCCCTTACACATGATGGGGTCAACTTTTTTGTGGTAACCAACTGGAAGGCTAAAAACTTCCGATTGATGCAAACCACCGCGGCAGTTAATACGGGTAAGAGTAAAAATGATTGGAACGAAGTAATAGCACACCGCAAGGATGTATTGCTGGAGGGCCTGGATATTTTCAAAAATTTTATGGTAGTGGAAGAACGCAAGGAAGGGTTGCTCAACATGCGTTTTATGAACCGCAATACCAAAGAAGAGCATTACCTCAATTTCGGAGAACCTACGTATACTGCTTATACCTCCTACAATCCGGAGTATGATTCGGATGTAATCCGCTACAGGTATACTTCCCTTACCACACCCATGAGCACCTACGATTATGATATGGCATCGCGCGAAAAAAAGCTGATGAAAGAACAGGAAGTAATGGGTGGTGGGTTTTCGAGAGAGAACTATGTAAGCGAAAGAGTGTATGCAACAGCAGCTGATGGCGTGAAGGTTCCTATTTCGCTGGTGTATCGCAAGGGAACACCTAAGGATGGTTCGGCACCGTTGTACCAATATGCATATGGAAGTTATGGTGCCAGCATGGATGCCTACTTCAGCACAGCCAGGTTGAGTTTGCTCGACAGGGGTTTTGTGTTTGCCATTTGCCATATCCGTGGCGGACAAGAAATGGGACGTCTGTGGTACGAAGACGGAAAACTGTTGAAGAAGAAAAACACCTTCACCGACTTCATAGCGTGTTCTGAATTTCTGATAAACCAAAAATATACATCATCCGAAAAGCTTGTGGCATCGGGTGGAAGCGCGGGTGGTTTGTTAATGGGTGCCATCAGCAATATGCGCCCCGATTTGTATAAAGTGATTGTAGCCGATGTGCCGTTTGTGGATGTAATCACCACCATGATGGACAGCAGCATTCCGTTAACCACTTACGAATACGATGAATGGGGCAATCCAAACGAGAAAAAATACTACGACTACATGTTGTCCTATTCACCATACGACCAGGTTCAAAAACAAACATACCCGAATATGCTGGTAACATCAGGCCTGCACGATTCGCAGGTGCAATACTGGGAACCGGCAAAATGGGTAGCCAAGTTGCGTACCCTGAAAACGGACAACAATGTGCTGCTCTTCAAAACCAATATGGAAGCGGGACATGGCGGAGCATCCGGAAGGTTCTCTGCATTAAAGGAAGTAGCGTTTGAGTATAATTTTGTGTTTTATGTGTTGAAGATAAAACGGTAGCCAGCATGGTCAGGAAATCCTTCATAGTGTGCGTTTTAACACTGCTAATATTGTTAGCAATGGGTTGCACGCAAGATGGAGGCGAATGTGATGGACCACAACCTGATCCTTGCCAGGATAAATTTATTGGAACAGCACATTTAATTGATTCAACAGCTGAGTGGCTTCCTGATAGTATTCACCATGAACTGGTTCTATTTGATAGTATAGGTACGATCATGGAATTTGCAACGAACGGGCTTTCAAAAAGTATGGATCGAGTAGTTCTTAAATCTTATAATGCGTCTAGATGTGGAGGTTACAATAAGACCTGTAAAAATCTTGCTGATGCAGAATCCCATAAGGTGGAATATTCTAATGGGATGGGTGCTATAATCGATAGGATGGTCATATCGAGAGAGAAGAAATTTACCTATCCATTAGATGATAGTAAATCATATTTGAATAGTCTGAATGATATGATTCATGTGAGATTTGTGTTTGGGAACAACGTTGATTTAATTCTTGATTATGAACTCAAAAATGAAACTAAGTTCTATGCGTCAATCTCACTTCTTGGTATAACATTTAACGATGTGTTTGAATTACCCGGTGAAGGTCGGGTTCCGGGTTGGTTTTTATATTACAGTTATGAAAAAGGCGTAATAGGGTTTAGGCAGAACACCGGAAAATTGTGGGCGATAAAATGACCCTCGAGTTCAGCGAACAACCACGAGTTCACGCGAACGTTACGTTCGGGGGATTTAGAATCTCTAATCAACAACTCACCCCTTTACGAAATAACGTTGCATTCAGATCTTCCTGTTCTAATACCCACGAACTCGGAAGTTCGTGAGAACTTCCGGGGCAAACGTCAACCTTCGGATGTCAAATCAGAAGCTCTACCAATCAACATACCACTAACCTGCCAAAAGCCAAAGGCAAACCGCCAACAGCGTTACCCCACCGCCACCACGCTAATCTCTACATTCGCATTCAAAGGTAATTTCACCACCTGAACTGTTTCGCGTGCAGGGTAATTACCGGAAAAGAATGAACCATATACTTCATTGATAGCAGCAAAATCGCCCAGATTGGTGCAGAAAATAGTTGTCTTCACCACATGCGTAAAATCCATGCCTGCTTCGGCTAAAATAGCCTGTGTGTTTTCCATCACCTTGCGTGTTTCCACCTTGATGTCGCTTTGCATCATTTCACCGGTTTTGGCATCTTTAGCTACCTGCCCCGATACGTATAAGGTATTTCCTGTAAGGTTGGCATGGCTGTATGGACCGATTGGAGCAGGGGCATTGGCACTTGTAATTATTTTCTTTTCCATGGTTATAGGTTTGTTATTTTTGTTTACAATAATAGTTGAGCAAATGAAGATTCTTGCACGCGGAGAAAAAATACGGACTGAAGAGTTAAAACAAAAACTTTATTCGGTTGAAATCGATTGGGTGGTGAAAGATGATACAGACTTTACCGGCACCAATTTACATGACTTTGATATCATTTTTGATTTGAACTTTGACGACCGTGAGGGGTTGATTAATGAATACGCAGTACTGGAAGGCAAACCGGTATTTGTTTCGGCAGCAAAAAAGCAGCTTGCACAGTGCGCATTTGTATATGACCGTGCAGTTCATTGCCGGTTGTTTGGTTTGAATGCGCTTCCAACGTTTATCAACCGTTCGTTGGCGGAGGTTACCATGCTCAATGAAATCGACAAAGATGCCTTGATGCAGGTGATGACACAGCTGCAATGGGATTATAAACTGGTGGAAGACCGAGTAGGCATGGTTACACCGCGTATTGTAATGATGATCATCAACGAGGCCTGTTACACGGTGCAGGAAGGTACGGCTACGATGAAGGATATTGACACGAGCATGAAACTCGGAACCAATTACCCGCACGGGCCGTTTGAGTGGTCGGATGCAATTGGCATCAGGCATGTGTATGAGGTGCTAAACGCTCTGTATGAAGACACTAAAGACGAACGTTATAAAATTTGTTCCTTGTTGAAAACCAAATACCTTAAAAGGGAGTCTTTCTACCACTAACCAACACTACATGAAGTACCTGATCCTGATTTTAAGCGTTCTCACTCTGCAAGTTCAAGCGCAGCAACACACCTGTGCTGTTGCCAAACAATCTTCCGCAAAAAGGTCATTAATGGCCAAATCCGCCAGCATAACGCAGCAGGATTTGATGAGTAAATATGATGTGAAGTTTCACCATTTAAAACTGAATGTGGAAAGGGACACAACATATATTAGTGGAAACGTGCGCACTGTTGCAAGAGTCACAGCAAGCATGGATACGTTTGGTGTTGAGTTGCATCACCAGCACACCATTGACTCGATGGTTTTGGTAAATGGAGGTAAAAGGACTGTTACAAGAGAAAATGATTTTGCATATATCATCTTGCCGAATACATTAACAGCCGGAGCAATGATTGATGTTACCATCTATTACCACGGTGATGCTTCTGTAACAGCCGGAGCGGCTATTGGGGCAGGTTTCAGCACCGGTAGATCCGGCCGCTGGGGAAATCAGGCTACCTGGTCGTTGAGCCAGCCATACTCGGCCTATGAGTGGTGGCCATGCAAACAATCATTGCAGGATAAAATAGATTCTACCTATACTGATGTAACAACAAGCAACGAAAATAAAGTGGGTTCACAGGGTTTATTGAAAGCCATTGTTGCATTACCCAATAATAAGGTCCGTTATGAATGGAAAAGTTTTTACCCGGTTGATTATTACCTGATATCAGTGGCCGTAGCCAGATATGTAGAGTACAAAACCTATGCGCATGTAAATGGCGATTCGATTTTGATACAAGATTATATTTACGACAATCCGCAGGCATTGCCAACCTTAAAACCGGTGCTTGACCAAACAGCAGATTTAATTGAAGCATTCTCGGCTCATTTTGGTACGTATCCGTTTGCTGCTGAAAAATATGGTCATGCCATGGCTCCGTTTAGCGGAGGAATGGAACACCAAACGATGACCAGCATCGGGATCATTGATTTTGGAATTGTAGCGCATGAGTTGGGGCATCAATGGTTTGGTGACCATGTTACCTGCAAAACCTGGAAAGACATTTGGCTCAATGAAGGTTTTGCCACCTACACTGAATACCTTGCAGCCGAGTTTTTGAATACAGGCACCAAGGAACAAGAGATGCTGGATAACCATTCACGCATCATGCAGGCACCGGGAGGAAGCATCTGGGTTCCGGATACCACCGTTGTAGGGCGCATTTTTGATTCACGCTTAACGTATGCAAAAGGAGGAGCCTTTGCCCATATCCTCAGGTTTTTGGTGAACAACGATTCTTTGTATTTTGCGTTCATCAAACAATACCACCAGCAATTCGCGTATGCAACGGCCAATACGGTTGATTTTAAAACATTGCTGGAACAAATGACGGGTGCGGACTATACCCAAACATTTAACCAGTGGTTTTATGGAGAAGGGTATCCAACCTTCAATGTAAAATGGAATCAGGTAGGCGATTCATTGTTTATACTCTCCACACAAACTACAAGTTCCACAGCCACTCCTTTGTTCATCACACCTCTTGAATACAAGGTGAAACGTACGCAAGGAGATACTGTGATTAAAGTATTCCAGCAACAAGGCGAGCAGTTTTACAGGGTAGGTATGAAAGGTACAGTTACAACGGTAGATGTGGATCCGAACAACTGGCTCATCAATGAAGCCACCGTGTTAAAAGATATCAGTCTTAACGGACTTAATGAACAAGGTTTAGCCAAAGTTAATTTCAGGTACTATCCGAATCCTGCAACAACTTCAGTAACCATAGAATCCATGTCGCTGCCGATGGAAAGTGCAAATATTTGGGATATCAGCGGAAAATTAATGATGAGCTCCACAAGCAATGTGATTGACTTGTCATTATTGAAACAAGGATTGTATATCTTAACCATTAAAACCATTGACGGAGCTACCTCAGCCGGGCAGTTGCTTATCAAAGAATAAAAACAACCATGAAACAATCCTTCACACTGCTCTTTAGTATTTTGTTCAGTATTTGTACGCAGGCCCAACATGCCGATTCGGTTATGCTGAAACGTATTTATAACGAAGTATTAACCCAGGGCAAATGTTACGAAAATCTCGATTACCTGAGTAATAGAATAGGTGGTCGCCTCAGCGGTTCACCACAAGCACAACAAGCAGTTGAATACACCCATCAATTGTTAAAAGGATATGGATTCGATACAGTTTACCTGCAGGAAGTAATGGTTCCGCATTGGGTGCGTGGAGTGAAGGAGCAGGGAATGATTGTAAAAGGCTCACAGCAAAAGCCTGTTCATATTTGTGCATTGGGAAATTCGGTTGCAACTCCCAAAGGAGGATTACGTGCACCGGTAATTGAGGTTCGGAATTTTAAAGAACTGGAAGCAATAGGTGCGGAACGCATTAAGGGCAAGATCATATTTTACAACCGCCCCATGGAGCCAACCTATATTACAACAGGAAGAGCGTATGGAGAAGCAGGCGATCAACGTGGTATCGGGGCCATCATGGCTGCAAAGTATGGTGCGGTGGGTGTTGTGGTGCGAAGTTTAACATTGGCCAATGATACCAATCCGCACACCGGAATGATGCGGTATGTTGATTCCATTCCGAAGATTCCGGCATGTGCTATCAGTACAAAAGATGCGGATGAATTAAGCCGAACATTGATGCTTCGTTCGGCTGCCATGGTATATTTTTACTTTAACCAGAGCTGTGAAATGTTGCCGGATGTAAAATCGCATAACGTGATTGCTGAGATGCGCGGAAGCGAAAAGCCGGAAGAGATTGTGATTGCGGGAGGACACTTGGATTCGTGGGACAACGGTGACGGGGCGCATGATGATGGTGCCGGAGTGATGCAAAGTATTGAAGCATTGAGGCTCTTAAAACAGCTCAATTACAAACCCAAAAGAACGTTACGCTGTGTATTGTTTATGAATGAGGAGAATGGTGTAAAGGGTGGAATAAAGTATGCAGAGGAGGCTAAATCGACCAACCATATTGCCGCTATTGAAAGTGATGCGGGAGGATTCACCCCACGCGGTTTCGGTGTGGATGATTCGGCCGCGCTTGTGGCCATGCAAAGTTGGGTGCCACTGTTTAAACCTTACAGCATTGACTGGATTAAACAAGGCTGGGGAGGAACAGATATTGGTCCACTGAAAAAACAAGGCACTGTTTTGATAGGATACAGCCCCGACTCGCAACGGTATTTTGATTACCACCACACAGCCATCGATACATTTGATAAAGTGAATAAACGTGAACTTGAGCTCGGTGCTGCGGCTATCTCTTCTTTTATGTATTTGCTGAGCGAATATGGAGTTGCGAAGTAGTTACTTCAACTGTAAACCTATGCCAACTGCAAGCTGAACAATGTGGTAATATTGTGTGTAAGCATCTAATGGAATGGGTGTTTGTGTAGTGGTTTCTTCGGCATAAATATCCGTATATTCAATTTCGGTATAGGTAAAATCCGCAGAAGCCGATAACATCATATTTTTATATAGCTGGTACCGCATTTTTACACCACCCTGCAATGCAAAATTGGCTGCACTGGTTTCAAATTGCTTAATATTATAAACGCGATTGGGTATGGTGGGACTATTATAATTAAGGATACTTTCGGGGTATACTCCTGTAAGTACACCACCGGCAAATCCCACATCAACGCTTGTACGGTAACTTTTAAAAGGCATGTAAAAGCCAAAGATCATCCCCTGAAGGCTCCAAGATGCGGATGAAAAAGAATTAATGGTTACACCCTTATTGGCTTCACGTACATCACTTAAATAATCATCCGCATCCATACCGTTCTGAAAGTATTGATAATGTAATCCAATACCTAAAAAAGAAGTGATATCATACCGGATGCCCAATTTAACGGAATACCCCGGGATAGCATACCCGGATACACGCTTAAAATTAATGTCGGCAAAATCCATAACGGGAATAGCTATTCCGGCTTGTATGTCTATCAACCCGTTTTCAACCAGCAACTGTTTGTCTTGTATTTTTTGTGCACCGGCTTGCAGGCAACACATCAGCAACAACAAACAACAGCCACGGTTTTTCATACAGGTTAATCGACAATGTTTACATACATTTTTTTAATAGCGTCAGCGTATTTCTGTTCAACAATCTTACGTTTGATTTTTTGGGTAGGTGTCATTTCTCCCTCTTCCAATGAGAATGGTCTGCGCTTTACAATAAATTCTCTTACGCGCTCAAATTTCCCCAATTCTTTTTCATACTCTTTCATGTCCGTTTCAATCCATTCCTTCACTGCCTTGTCGTTAATAAATTCATCGGGTTCGGTAAAATAACTTTCCTTGGATTTAAACACGTCTTTCATTTCTTCCTTCGAAGGAACAACAATAGCGGTGAGGTATTCCTGCTTATCACCAATGAGGAAGATCTGTTCAATTTTATTGGATTTGAGGTAAGCATTTTCAATTGGGGTAGGGTATACATTTTTGCCAAACGAGTTCACAATAATGTTCTTGATGCGGTCGGTAATCTTCAGGTATCCTTTATAGAATTTTCCAACGTCACCCGTATGCAACCATCCTTCTTTATCAATGGCTTCAGCAGTTAGTTCGGGATGGTTATAATATCCTTTCATCACGTTTGGTCCCTTAACCAGAATTTCACCTTCGGCCGATTCAAATTCGGGTTCAAACGAATCGAAAGTCTGGATGGTATAAATCTCTTTGGTATCGGGATTTTGAATGGCCACAGAGCAACCTTTACCCACACGTCCTACGGTTCCGAAAACCTGACGGTGAAACTCATTCACAGTTACCAGCGGTGATGTTTCAGTAAGTCCGTATCCCTCGCATACCAATACACCGATATTTCCAAAGAACTCTCCCACATGCTGCGGCAAGGCTCCCCCTCCCGAAACCATGATTCCCATTTTGCCACCCAGCTTCTCTTTAATTTTAGAGAATACCAGTTTTTCGGCAAGGGGCAATTGCAGACTCAACCATAAGCTGTTTGGTTTTTTATTTTCCTTATTCAGTCTTCGTTGTTCACCGAGTTTTAACGCCCAGTTAAATATTTTAAGTTTAATCCCCCCCGCTGTTGCTGTGTTTTTGCGCACACGTTCTTCAATGCGTTCCAGCAATCGGGGCACGGTAAGAATGGCTGTTGGTTTTACTTCAACAATATTATTGCTCAAGGCCTCTAAACTTTGGGCAAATGCAATTTCACTTCCTACATAAGTACTCAGGTAATAGGTAGCAGTACGTTCGTAAACGTGGCATAAAGGAAGGAATGAAAGAAAACGGTAGTCCTTTGTAACAACCGGCATTAAATCAATGGCCATAATCACATTGCTCATAAAGTTACCATGCGAAAGCATGGCACCCTTAGGTTTTGCAGTTGTTCCCGAAGTATATAGCAAACACGAAAGATCATCTGCTGTCACCGATTCCAGTTGTTTTTCGATATTGTCTTTTAAACCCGGATACAAAGCGCGGCCTTCGGCCAGCATTTCTTCATATGTTGTTCCGGTATCCGTTTTTTTGTCTTCAAAGGTGGTGATGATGTATTTGAGGTGGGGGCAATTGTGTTTAATTTTATTGATCTTTTTGAGCAGGAAGGGTGTTCCTACTAAAATGATGTTAGCCTCCGAATCATTCAGAATGTATTCCACTTCACTTTCCGATAAGGTTGGATAGATGGAAACATTGATCACTCCGAGTTGCATCAACCCCTGGTCGAACGCAATGTACTCCGGGCAGTTTTCGATAATGAGTGCAGCCCTGTCCCCTTTTTTGTAGCCTTTGTTATACAAAAAAGCTGAAATGGCATTGGCCTGATCGATAACCTCGGCATAGGTGATAGCCTTGTATTCGTTGTTTACTTTCTCAAGCAAAAAAGTACTATCCGGGGTTTTAATATTGTACGCAGCATTGCGCAAAAAGTAATGTAAGGATTTGAATGTTTGTTCCATAATAGTCAGTTTATGCAGCCTTTTGACCTGTTGATAGAGTAATACAGGCACACAGTAAAGCCGATGTAGCTCTATTGAAAAAGCATCGAACTACATAAATACAAAAAAAAATGGAAGTTATAAATAAGCTTTTTAGCGTGAAGCCGGAAAACGCATGCGGTAATCCACATCTACGCTTCCTTTGGATATGTTAACGAGTTTGCTTTTAATGAGTCGTTTTTTGAGCTCCGACAAATGGTCTACAAACAGGATACCCTTTATATGGTCGTACTCATGCTGGATAACACGTGCAGGCATACCGCTTATTTCTTCTTCGTGCTCCACAAAATTTTCGTCCAGATAGCGGATCACAATATCCGAATACCGTTTCACATTGTCGCGCACATTGGGAATGGATAAGCATCCTTCCTCATACTCCCATTTATCACCAAATTCTTCAATGATCTCAGCATTGATAAACACTTTCTTAAACTCTGGGTAATCAGGATCTTCCATTGGAGTAGCATCCACCACAAACAAATTGATGGACTTGCCGATCTGAGGTGCAGCCAAACCAACACCCCGCGATTCGTACATGGTCTCCCACATATTATCAATGAGCTCTTTTAATTCGGGATAATCTTTGGTTATCTCAACTGCTTTTTTTCTGAGTACGGGGTCTCCGTATGCTACTATAGGTAAAATCATGTTTTAAAAATTCGAATGATAAAATCCGAAATTCGAAAAAAGCATTCGAATTTCGGATTTTGATATTTACTGTTTCAACTGTGTTGTTGCATATAGGTTTGCAAAATCAGTACCGCACTTACCTGGTCCACATTGGATTTTTTGGCGCGGTCTTTTTTCTTCAATCCCATTTCCAGCAGGCTTCTCGTGGCAATGGAAGATGTAAAACGTTCATCTATCATTTTCACAGGAATATGCGGGAAGTTTGTGCCCAGCAAATGTACAAATTTTTCAACATGTACCGCTGATTCCGAGTCGCTGCCGTCCAGTCGCATAGGTTTCCCTACTACAAAACATTCAACCTCCTCTTTGGCTATATATTCTTTTAAATACTGGATAGCTTCATGGGTACGCACGGTTGTGAGTGTATTGGCAATTAATTTCAGCGGATCAGTGGTAGCCAATCCAACCCGTTTCGTACCATAATCAATGCCTAGCAGTCTTCCCATCTCAGTATATAAATTCAAATATTGCTCTAATCAATTTATGCTCTCATTCCGCATTTTTGGCAATCCGAAATCCGCATTTTCCTAAAACGCTTTCCACCCCTGTGCCTTCAATGGATGTACATTTCCGCTTTTCGAGATCATGTGCACTCCTTCTTTAGCATCGGTAATATGTCCGATAACGGTGATATCGGGATTGTTTTTAATTTTATCGAAATCAGCTTGTTTAATGGTAAACAATAACTCATAATCCTCACCACCACTTAAGGCCGTTAAGGTAGGATCAAGTTCCATTTCACGTGCCGTATTGTAGGTCATCGGGTCAATCGGGATTTTGTCTTCAAATAAATTTACGCCCACATTGGATTGTTTGGCAATATGAAAAATTTCAGAAGCCAATCCATCACTGATATCAATCATCGAGGTAGGTTTAATCTCCAGCATCTTCAGCATTTCAATGACATCCTTGCGGGCTTCCGGTTTCAACTGACGTTCGAGGATATAATCATACCCTTCGATATCCGGTTGTGCCTGGGGATTGGCAAGGAATACCCGTTTTTCACGCTCCAGCAACTGGAAACCGGTGTAAGCACCACCTAAATCTCCGGTTACGCATAACAGGTCAAATTCTTTAGCACCACTACGATATACCAGATCTTCTTCTTTGGCCTCGCCAATGGCAGTAACGCTAATTACCAGTCCTTGCTTGGATGCAGAGGTATCTCCGCCCACCAGGTCCACATTGTATTTTTCGCAAGCCAGTAACATTCCGGCATAAATTTCTTCTACCGCCTCAAGTGAAAACTTGCTTGAAATGCCTAATGAAACTGTAACATGTTTGGGTGTTGCGTTCATGGCATATACATCACTCAGGTTCACAACAATGGATTTGTATCCAAGGTGTCTTAGCGGAAAAAAAGAGAGGTCAAAATGAACACCTTCAAGCAATAGATCTGTAGCAACTACAGAGCAATGGTCTCCGTTTTTGATAACGGCCGCATCATCGCCCGCGCCTTTAAGCGTAGATTCATGGTGCAATTTGATATTGGAGGTAAGCAGGTCAATTAAGCCGAACTCGCCTAGTGAACTTAAATCTGTATGGGTGCCGTTTTCTAACATAACTGGTGTATAAAGTTCGAATATTTATCCCGATAGCTATCGGGACGAAATTCGAAAAAATAATAAAAAAGGAATAGCTAATTCCGAAATGACCGGGAAGAAGCGTTTACGCTTTAATTAGCGGAGCCGATCTGCGCTTTTTACCAGATCTTCATCTTTACGGATGAGGAGCAGGGCGCGCAGGTTCAGGTAGAGCATAAAAAACAATAACGCCAGGCCAAATGTTGATTGCATGCTGAGTGTGGCGAATGCAAAATCCGGAATAGCCGTAAACGCTTTAAAGAACAATACACCAATCAACAATGCAATCAGCAGAAAGTTGAGTTTGGTATGTAATATTTGGCGTTTGCGATTTTTAAACCCTAAAATAATATTGATGGTCCAGCCTATAACAATGGAAACCATTGCGATCAGTGCAAATTGAATGTCTGTTGCAACCAGGGTTCCGTTTTCGTAAGAGCGCAGGTAAATCATGTTCAGGATATAGTCCTTAACCATTCCTTCACTCATTTGGTGGACATTAATCAGCGAACCTCCGCATGCCATAGCACAAATAAGAATAATCGCAATAAAATAAACCGTTTGAAGTCTTTGAATCATACCAAAAAAATTAGGCTGCAAAAGTACCTCAAAAATTCCGATTATCTGAAAAATGATACATTTGCGTGCCGGTTTACAGTTCACGGTTCACTGTTTACGGTTATAATTATTCAATTTTGAGCCGAAATACAATTTTATGAAAGCAGTATATATAGTTGATGCAGTACGCACACCCATCGGAAAATACGCAGGAGCACTGAGTTTGGTGCGTCCGGATGATTTGGCAGCGCATATTATCAAAGCGGTGATTGAGCGCAATCCGCAGGTGGATGTGAATGAGATAGAGGACGTGATTTTTGGTGCGGCCAACCAGGCAGGTGAAGATAACCGTAACGTAGCCCGCATGGCGGCATTAATGGCGGGTTTGCCCATTTCGGTGGGTGGCAATACCGTAAACAGATTATGCGCCTCGGGATTACAATCTATTGTAGATGCCAGCCGCAGCATTATAGCCGGTGACGGTGAGATTTATATTGCCGGTGGTGTGGAGAGCATGACCCGTGCGCCATTTGTGATGGCGAAGTCCGAAACAGCTTTCGGGCGTACTCCCGAAATATATGATACAACCATTGGCTGGCGTTTTACCAATAAAAAACTGGCTGCCATGTACCATCCGTATGTGATGGGTGAAACTGCCGAGAATGTTGCCGAACGATGGAAAATATCCCGTGAGGAACAAGATGCCTTTGCTTTTGCTTCCCAGCAGAAGTATGCAGCAGCCCATGCAGCCAATCGTTTTGCCGAAGAAATGATTCCGGTACCTATTCCGCAGAAAAAGGGCGATCCTGTTTTGTTTGCCAAAGATGAACACCCGCGCTTAGGAACCTTGGAAGATTTGGCCAAACTGAAACCGGCTTTCAAAAAAGAAGGCGGAACAGTTACTGCCGGAAACTCCAGTGGAGTGAATGACGGTGCTGCAGCATTGATCCTGGCAAGCGAAGATGCCGTGAAAAAGTATAACCTTAAACCATTGGCCCGTGTAGTGAGCAGAGGCGTTGCCGGTGTTGATCCGGCCATTATGGGAATCGGACCTGTACCCGCAACCCAAAAAGCAGTGCAACGTGCCGGTTTAAAAATGAGTGATATCGGACTGTTTGAGTTGAATGAGGCTTTTGCTTCCCAAAGCATCGCCAGCATCCGCGACCTGGGCATCGACCCCAATATTGTGAATGTAAATGGGGGTGCCATTGCTATCGGCCATCCACTGGGCTGCAGTGGTTCACGCATTTCGGCCACGTTGATACATGAGATGAACAAACGAAATGTAAGATACGGTGTTGCTACCATGTGTATTGGTGTTGGTCAGGGTGTGGCAGTGTTGTACGAAAAAATGTAGTATGCGGTATTTGCTCCGGCTGGCTTATAAAGGAACACACTACCACGGTTGGCAAAAGCAACACAATGCAATTAGTGTGCAAAGTGTGCTCGAAGAAAAGTTATCTTTAATAGTGGGTGAAAATATCGAAACGCTTGGCTGCGGACGAACAGATACCGGTGTGCATGCCAAAGATTTTTACGCGCATTTCGACTCATCACAAACTCTCGACCTGAATCGGATTGTATACAAACTCAATCAACTGTTGCCCGATGATATTGTTGCTATTGAATTGTATAAAGTAGCCACTGAATTTAACGCTCGTTTTGATGCAACATTCCGTACCTACGAATATTGGATTACACAAAAGCCAAACCCCTTTTTGGTGGAACAGGCATGGTACCAATACGGCAAACTGGATATCGAACAGATGAATGCCGCAGCCGTTTTGCTGGTTGGTAAAAAAGATTTTCAGTGTTTCAGTAAAGTGCATACCCAGGTTGATAATTTTATATGTGACCTTACCTACGCACATTGGGAAGTGAAAGAAGAGAAACTGGTATTTACCATAACGGCCAACCGGTTTTTACGCAATATGGTAAGAGCCATTGTGGGTACGCTGATGGAAGTTGGAAGGGGCAAACTTACCCTGCATGATGTGGAACAAATACTGGGGAGTAAAAACAGAAGTGAGGCCGGACAGTCAGTACCTGCACATGGTTTGTTTCTTACACATATTGAATACCCCGTGCTCCACAAAGAAGAGCGCACATTCGTAAAAGAATAAATATATTTGAATCTGCATGTCAACACCACAGCCTGATAAAAAGTTCAAAACCGGATCAGCCTTTAACTTTAGTTTGCTGAGAAGAATTTATGCGCTGGCAAGTCCATACAAGGTAAAGCTCATCATTGCCGTATTGCTGGTTGTACTGATGGCTTTTTTAGGCCCTGTTCGCCCATTCCTTATTCAATACACATTGGACCATGATGTTGCCGATGGCGATACACCCGGCCTTATCAACATGAGTTTATTGATATTCGGTCTGCTGATATTTCAATCACTCATCCAAGTGTGGAGCACGGTATTGACCAATTTTTTAGGGCAAACCGTTATCAAAGATTTACGCAATCAGGTATACAGCTACCTTACCGGCTTGCGGTTGAAATTTTATGACCGCACCCCTGTGGGAACACTGGTAACACGTACCATTTCCGATATCGAAACTATTGCGGATGTTTTCAGTGAGGGACTTATCAATATCACGGGTGATGTATTGCAAATCGTATTTATCCTGATCCTGATGTTTTATTCCGACTGGAGATTAACACTGGTGAGTTTATCGGTGTTGCCATTTTTGTTTTACGCTGGATACCTGTTTAAGGAAAGTGTGCGTAAGTCGTTCGAAGAAGTGCGAACGGAAGTAGCCAAGCTCAATACGTTTGTACAGGAACATATTCAGGGAATGCAGATTGTGCAGATCTTTAACAGGGAGGAAAAGGAGCTCATTAGGTTTAATACCATTAACAAACGTCACCGTGATGCCAATATCCGTTCCGTATTTTATTACTCGGTGTTTTTTCCGGTTGTTGAAATCATTGCAGCCATCTCTACTGCACTCATTGTGTGGTATGGTGCAAAAGAAGTGATTGGCGAAACAACCTCCATTGGAACCATGATCGCCTTTATCATGTACATCAACTTATTTTTCCGACCCATCCGCCAATTGGCCGATCGGTTCAATACCTTGCAAATGGGGATGGTGGCAGCCGAACGTATCTTTAAATTAATTGATGATCCAGAACACACTGAACCAACAGGAACAGAACGTATTGGTTCAATTGAAGGTTCCATTGAATTTCACAAAGTATGGTTCGGTTATGCTCCTGGGGAATATGTGCTTAAAGACATTAATATTAAAGTAGCGCATGGACAAACGGTGGCATTGGTTGGCGCAACCGGTGCAGGAAAATCCTCCATCATCAATTTGCTGAGCCGGTTTTATGAGATCGAGAAAGGCACCATTCTGATGGATGGAATTGACTTAAAAACTCTGGAGGTCCAATCATTGCGCAAACATATTGCTGTAGTGTTGCAGGATGTGTTTTTGTTTAGTGGAACAGTGATGGAGAATATCCGGATGTTCAATAAAAACATTACCGATCAGGAGATTATTGAAACCAGTAAGCTGTTGGGAGCGCATGAGTTTATCACCAAACTTCCAAATGGTTATCATCAGGAAGTAAGAGAGCGTGGGGCAACATTATCCGTTGGTCAGCGTCAGCTCATATCATTTGTTAGGGCTATGGTTATTCAACCCAAAGTACTCATCCTGGATGAGGCAACATCATCTGTTGACAACGAAACAGAACAAGTCATTCAACAGGCTATACAAATCATGATGCACGGACGAACATCCATTGTTATTGCGCACCGGCTCTCCACCATTCAGTATGCCAATGAAATTATAGTGCTTGATAAAGGGGAAATTGTTGAACGGGGTACCCACCAGCAATTATTGAGCATTGATGGGTTTTATAAACGGTTATATGATCTGCAGTTTGCGGAAAAAGCCGCATAAGTTATATATTGCCTCGGCTATGAAGTATATACTCGCCAGTTTTTTATGTTTAATATTATCTGCAGGTTTTGCTCAAAACAAACTTGTTACAGATAGTTTGATGCGGGTATTAAAGAACGAAAAGAGAGATACTTCAGTCATCAATATCTACAATCAACTTGCCTGGGAATACCGAAATTCAAATATAAATCTTACCGATAGCTTTGCCACACTTGCCATCGCAATGGGCGAAAGGGAGAAGTTTCACAAGGGTACCGGTCAAGCCTATATTAACAAGGGATTTGTGTACCGCAATATGGGCGAACACGATAAAGCCATTCGGTCATACAGATGGGCGCTGGTTCAGTTTTTAAAATGCAATCAACGTTCTGGATATGCTTCTGCCTATAACAATATTGCAAGCATTCATAAAATCAAGGGAAGTCATGGTGTTGCATTGTTTTATTATTTCCAGTCGCTCAAAATTTCGGAACAATTAAATGATGATAAAGGAATAGCCCGTACGCTTAACAATATCGGAGTAGTACTAATGGAGCAAAAGCAATTTGCAAAAGCCCTTATTTATTACAACAAATGTTATAATATCCTCGAACGCTTGGGTGATGAAAATGGAATGGCTGATTGCCTCAACAATATCGGAAGCATTTACGAAATAAGAGACAACAAGGAACTGGCCATAGCCAATTATCAAAAGTGTGCGGATATTAACGAAAGGCTTGGTGATAAAAAGGATGTTTCTTCGGCACTTCACAATATCGGATTGGTGTATTTTGAACAACGTCTGTTCAAGGAGGCATTAAGGTATTACCATCAGTCGTTGCTCATTGATGAGTCATTGGGTGATATTGCCGCAATCATCATCACCTATGAGAATATTGCCGATTGTTATATTGAGCTCAAAATGTATCACGCAGCTCTCAAATATGCCAATAACGCATTATCGATGGCACTGGCTTTTAACCTCAGGACAGATATCATGAATGCATATGATTTGCTTCACCGGATTGAGGAACAAAATCAGAATTATAAAGAAGCACTTGACTACCACGAATTGTATAAACAATACAGCGATTCCATTTATAACGCGGAGGTTAACAATAAGCTTGGTTTGCTCGAAGAACAATACCTCAAGGAAAGATCCGAAAAGCAAGATATTATTCAGAATAAGGAAGGGGAAATCAATTTAATAAAGGCACAGGAAAAGGAGCATGCCGTTACCCAGTATATTTTTATCATCGGATTGGTGCTTATCATCTTTGTTTCGCTTATATACATTGTTTTCTTTTTGATGCGCAAAACAAAGTACTCATAGGTTGAAGTTGAAAATCTTAATTATGTTATCTTTTAAAGGGTTGATGTGATAGGTCAGTTCGGGTGAATATTGTTAGGGTGGAGTGATGGGGTTCATATCGAGAGTGGTTGTTTAAGGAAATCTATTTAGAATAGGGTATAAGACTATTGAAAGGCAATAGAATCCGGTTCTGTTAAATGATTTTCAATTGATTTTCAATGGAATAAAAGCCAATGGTATTTTGGTTAAAAATGCGCATATTTGCCCCGCTTAAAGCAAAAAACATTCATACATGGCAGTTTTAGTAGATAAAAATTCGAAAGTAATTGTGCAGGGTTTTACCGGAAGCGAAGGTTCCTTCCACGCACAGCAAATGATTGAATACGGTACCAACCTTGTTGGAGGCGTAACACCCGGTAAAGGTGGTCAAACACACCTTGATAAACCGGTATTCAACACCGTTCAGGAAGCAGTAAACAAAGCAGGAGCTAATACCTCCATTATTTTTGTTCCACCACCATTCGCAGCTGACGCCATTATGGAAGCAGCCGATGCCGGAATTAAGGTAATTGTATGTATTACGGAAGGTATTCCAGTAAAGGATATGATTGATGCCAAGGAATATATTAAAGGCAAGGGATGTACGTTAATCGGCCCTAACTGTCCGGGCGTAATTACTCCGGGTCAGGCAAAAGTAGGTATCATGCCGGGTTTTGTTTTTAAAACAGGTAGAATAGGTATTGTTTCCAAATCGGGAACATTAACCTACGAAGCGGCCGATCAGATTGTAAAAGCCGGAATGGGAATCTCTACAGCTATTGGTATTGGTGGTGACCCGATTATCGGAACTCCTACCAAATATGCAGTAGAAATGTTGATGAATGATCCGGAAACAGACGCTATTGTAATGATTGGTGAAATTGGCGGAAGCTATGAAGCAGATGCAGCACGCTGGATTAAAGAAACAGGTAACAAGAAACCGGTAGTAGGGTTCATCGCTGGCCAAACAGCGCCTCCTGGCCGCAGAATGGGTCATGCCGGAGCAATTGTTGGCGGACATGATGATACAGCGGCAGCTAAAATGGCAATCATGCGTGAGTGTGGTTTACATGTAGTTGAATCACCGGCAGAAATTGGTTCTAAAATGCTTGAAGTACTGAGCGCTAAGGCAAAGTAATTTCTCTTCTACAAAACATATAAGAAAAGCTGTTCTCAAAAGGAACAGCTTTTTTTGTTATGGGAGGATTTGATTCACCCCAAGGTTTGCTATCTTAGGTTAGGTTGCATGGATTTATAATAGCTACCACATGGCTGATTTTTCATAATACAGGTATAAAAAATGCCGACTTCTTCAATAGAAAGTCGGCATTTAGGGTTGAAATTGATTTCAATCGAGAGGCATAGGGACAATAGGTATACTAAGCAGATTTTATCTTGACAGTTGATTCATTTGTGCTGAATGGGGGAGTCACAGATACCAAAGGCTATTATGCAGAATGCTCACTATGCGAATACCAATAGGTACAGAATACCCAAGGAAACCATCAGGAAGATGGAACGGTGTACTTTTTCTTTTAAGTCCATGATATTAATAATTAAAATGATAAATGATTTTTGTGGAAAGAATCAAGGTTCACCTGTGTTTATTTACTCAGGCAAACAAAAATGCTAACCATAGTTTTGCTTATTGATATGAAGCGTTTGGATACTATAATGAAGGTGATCAGCCTTTAATTTTAAACTCAAGAGTGTTGAAATAATTTTAGAATCGGAAAGATTGAATTTATTAGATAAGTGTTGGATGTCGATGGTGCTGTTGAATAGTAGTTCTGAAGCCAGCATTGATTCTGTTTCTCCAAAGGGAAGCATTTCCGAAATCTCTTGAGACATATCAGATTCATGTAAAGGAATCGGGTCGTTGTCATTGAAAGTATGGGGTATCTTATTCTCATGAAGAATAATGTTTGCAATGCGATTGGCCAGGGTGCGATCTCTGTTTTTCTTCACATAAATATTAATGGCACCAATCATTACATCAATTAGGTTGAAAGGAAGATTCCGTCTGCTTTCGCTATCTCTCAGTAGAATAAACTGGCAATTGTCGAGTGTCGGCATTTTCTTTAGAATGAAAATACCCTCCTTGGCAGGAATACCCATTTGCAACGACATGTTGATGATGAGAAAATTGAGATTGGAATGTTTGTACGCATCAGTGGTAAATGTGTCTATGGAATTATACTGGTGTATTCTCACAACCTCAGGAAAATCCTTGGCTAACAGGTTTTCTTCAAGGCGATTTGAACGCTCAGCTTGGTCGTCAATAATTGCAATTCTTATCATGGTTTTTTAGCGCTTAATAAATTTAAATTCTATTGGATGTTCTTCTCCGTCCTGTAATAAATAGAGAATGTAAAGGCCTGATGAAAGGTCAGGGATATTGAGGTTAATGGCATTCTCCGTCCATTGCGGTTTTGAGTAGGTTTTTACAGGAACACCGTTAAGGTCAGTGATAGTGATGCTGCAGTTGTTGTATTCGTCTAGGGTACGTTTTACTGATATACTGTTATCAGCGAAGGTTGGATAGATGTAAACGGTTGGTTCAGCTTCAGCATTTAGTTGAATGAATCTTACCGGTGATAGGGTGAAGCGTTCATCAAAATCAACCTGTTTCAGTCTATAGTAATTCTTAGTCTGTGGGTCAGTATCCGTAAAACGGTATTCAATTATATTAAGAGACTGGTCTGTTCCTCCTTTTACCGAACCAATTGTTTCAAAAGATGTATTATCGGCAGAACGTTGTATCAGGTAATAATCGCAATCGGTTTCCTGCGCAACGGTCCATGTTAGATTTACTTGTTTGCTCCTGGTTAAAGCAGCATCAAAGCGCATGAAATTTACCGGCAGCGAAGTGCCGCTATTGTTTACCAGAATATAAAACCTGAGTGAACCTTGAGAAGCTGGTATGCCCGAAAGAATAGTAAATGCATATTGGTTTGTTAATGAAAGATCTGTAATAGTCGACAGATATGAATCAATCAACAATAGTTGAGTTGTTGGAGAAGATGCCAACGCTTCGGCATCTGCAAACTTCATGGTATAATTTCCAACTTCTCCGCTCACACTTAATTTGATAGTGTCAACTGTAATTCCAGCAGGTCTTACGCTTAAGGATAGGTGAACATTATCATTCGCATACGAACTGATGTTAACAATTCCGGCAAGTTTTGGAATATCCATCATATCGGAATTGATACTGGCGGAAGGATTGTATTTGATAAGTAATTCATCCGAAGTAATAGAGTCAAGAGATACTTGAATGCTGAAAGCATTGTCGGTTCCTGTTTTGAAAAGTGCAAGTGGACTGCTACTTACTTTAAACTGTTCCTTGAATGTTAAACTTGGAGAACCTGCGATTGCTTTTACCCAAAAACCTGCTCCGGATGGAATGATTCCATTTGTTAGCGTACCGGAATTTGAACTTGCATTGTATGAAACGTATCCACCTGTTTGGGCGCTTAGAATATAAATAATCGGGCTAAGGTTAGCATGGAACGTTCCATTGTCATAATGAGCATTCCAATCGTAAGGTGAAGGATATGGGTTTGATAAGAAATTCCATCCATCATTTGAAAGTGTGCCCGATGAACTGAATGTTACTGGCATAGCAATATCTCCTTGATTTACATTTCCAACAAGGTCAAGGGTTACGGCATTCTGAGTAAGAACAGTAGCGGTTAATCGTCCGGTATCGCTCCGGTCTCCGCGAACAAACAACCTGTATCCTCTGCCTACTGTTAGCGGATTAGAAATATTTGTTGCCGCTACCCAACCGGTATTTAAATTTCCGGTAGTAATACCTTCATCGTACCAGTATACACTTGCGGCATTGGATTGAGCCGCATCAAAACCATTGGACACTCCACCCGATCCTGTGATGAATAGTTCATTCTTCCAATCGGCAAGTGTTGCCGTTTGAATATTACTTCCGGTAAAGCGCCATCTGCGGGCCACAGCCGGAACGTAACGTTGAACAATAAAGTTTCCGGTTGAGTAAGAGCAGGTGGTACAACCACCGCTTGCCACACGCGCAGTGCCCGCGGCATTGGAAACAAGGGTTAAAAATCCACCTGATGCTAATGTTCCCGCTGTTGGTGTTACTGCTCCTTTAATCAGCAGTGAATTACCCAGCGAAAATGTCTGACCACTTCTGTTATAAGTTAAGTTGTTCAGGCAATTGGTAGTGCCCGGTGTTGTTTGGTCGAGGAAAAGACTACCGCCAAAAGAACCACTGCCGCCTATGGTAAGTGTTGATGTTCCATCCGCAACGATAGCATTGGTTGCGCTGGTAGTTTGTGCTCCGTTCAGGGATAGATTAAAGGAGCCGATGGCTAATTTACCAGTGGTAAGTGCTAATGAAGTTCCCACAACAATATCATTTGCAAGGCTGATTGTAGAACTTGCTCTGTTAATAGTTAATGTACCGATCAGGTTTGTAGTACCCGGAGTTGTTTGATCCATATAGAACGAAACATTTCCACCGGTACCGCCAAACGTAAGACCCGAACCGGTAGCGCCAACAAGGCAATTGGTAGCGCTGTGTGTAATGCTACCATTAATGGTAAGTGTGCTTGCACCAAGCGCCAGTTTTCCGTTAGTAAGATTTAAGGCTGTGGCCACCTCCGCATTTGATCCGAGTGTCAATGTATTTCCGGAACGGTTAAAGGTTAACGTTCCCAATCTGTTTGTTACACCCGGTGTAGTTGCATCTAAGTAGAGGGTAGTGCTTCCTCCGGTGCTTGAAAATACTAATGTTGAACTGGTTCCATTCGCACTCAATGAATTTGTTGCGTCTGAGGTAAATGTTCCATCAATAGTAAGCGTATTGTTTCCGATTGCTAGCTTTCCTCCTGTAATGTTTACTGATCCTCCTGAATAAACAGCAAGATTAGATCCAAGGGTTACTGTTTGTCCGGATCTGGCTATGTTAAGTGAACCAAGCGTGTTAGATGTTCCCGGAATAGATTGGTCAAAAACCAAGTTGGACCCCAAAGCCCCTGTTCCTGCAATTGTTAGGCCAGAAACACTATTCGAGCTGAGAAGGCAGGTAGCACAACTGGAGAATGTTCCCTTTAATGTTAAAACAGAAGAACCGATGTTCAGGTTACTATTATTGGTAAGTATCAGTGCATTCACATGCGCAGTATTGCCCATGGTCAAACCATATCCGCTCCGGTTAACAGTAAGTGTACCGATCCCATTTGTTACACCCTGGCTTGTTTGATTTAAATATAAAGTGCTGGTGCCACCTGCACCTGAAAATGTAATATTGGAAGAGCCGTTTGTGGTAAAAATATTTGTACTAGACGATGTTATTGAGTCATTAAATGTTACGGTGTTAGATCCAATAACTAATCTCCCACTTGTTAAGGTGAAGGGACAAACAAATGTAGAATTGCCACCCAATGTAACATTAAAGAATCCATTATTAACCGTGACTCTTCCCGCAACCTTCGTTGCTGTAAAACCGGATGAAAATGTTTTATCACTGCTTCCTGTTATCAGAATATTGCCGTAGTTCAAACCCGATATATTCGTATTAATAGCTTGTGCAGATCCTGAATAGAATTCAACAGTTGAAGCAGCATCAAGGTTAATGGTTGGTGTATTGGTATTGCTAACAGTAGTAGCAGTTGAACCGGCTAATCCATTTGTATTTGAAGTTCGTAAGGTTCCGTATAGAGCTAACAGTTTAGTAGTAGCTCCAAAAGTAATTATAGAAGTACTTGCATCCAGTGTTGCACCGCTTGCAACCGTAATGGTTCTATTTGCAGGTGAACCAATAGCAAAACCTCCAGTTGCAAATGTTCCCGAGCTGATGGTAATGTCTCCCGTTACATTGGTTGAAGTGATTGCGGCATCTAATGTCTTGGTGCCCGAACCACTAATAAGAAGTTTACTGTAGTTGAGCGTAGGTGAACCTGAAATATTGATGGTTTGGCTTCCGGCACCTGAATACTCAACACCCAAAGACGATAGTGTATACGTTGAGAACTTATACTGATTGCGCAGGTCTGCAGTAGTTGCAATTCTTGTTACATTAATTTTTCCGGTTCCGGTGATTGTTCCTGCACCGGCAGCTGAGTTAATGACACTGGTTGCCGAAGGTGTAAATACCGTTGCTGTTCCGTTTATATTGAGTGTTCCGGATATATTTATGTTCGAGGATAAAGTAACCGGGGCTGATGTATTGCTGATGGTTACACCCGAAAAGGTGGTTGTAGTAGTTCCGCTAATATCCTGTGCAGATGTTCCGTTAAATGTTACAGTTCCTGTTCTTGGTGTGAATGTTCCGTTGTTAATCCAGTCGCCCGCAACCGATATTGAATAATTGCTTGCAGAAGCATCAAACGTATTCCCCGTAAGAATATTAACGGTTCCCAATACAACAATGTTCCCGCTAAGCGTTTTGGTTCCAGTGCCCGTAACGGTTAAGGTGTTATAAGTACCGGCAGGAATACTCTGAGTTGTTCCATTGTACGTAATCGTTAAGTTCGTTAAGGTTTTATTTGTGATATTATACTGCGTAGCAAGGGTTGCAGTACCATTTACTACTATTTCTCCGTATCCGGTTAATGTTCCGTTTGATCCGGTAATCACATTTCCCGCGGTGGGTGTGAACTTAACACCATAACCGATAGAAAATGTTCCCGTTCCTATCCCGATATTTCCGGTTGATATTTTATTGGCAGTTCCCGTTCCTGAACCATTGGTTAAGGTAAGGTTGTTATAGGTTGTAGCGTAGACAGTTTGTGTAATACTGTTGCTACCATTATACTCTACAGTTCCACCGGTTACAACAAAACTTGAATAATTGGTAGGGAAATTACTTCCGGTTTGTCCACCCGTATTATTACCCAATTGCAATGTACCATTAACCGTTAGTGTACCACCTAAGGAAGCACGATTAGCAGTGTATGTTGAAAGGTTCAGCGTTTTACTACTGTTCACTGTTAAATTTCCTGCAACAGTAATGGTGTTCGTTAACGTTGCAGTTCCACTTCCACTAAATGTAATGCTATTTGCAAACGCAGTCGCGGTTGTTCCTCCTATACTCTGTGTGGTAGTTCCACTAAACTCAAGCAATCCTGTACCCTGTGTAAACGTACCGTTGTTGGTGAAGTTACCCTTGATATGAACCATAGGATTGTTGGTACTGCCATTATAGGTGGCACCGCTACTGATGGTTAGATTCCCATTTATTACGGGTGCCCCATTCCCAATTGTTTTAGTGCCTCCGGATAATGTTACATGAATATAATCTGTTCGGGTCGTCACGGTTTGTGAGATGCCTCCCGAAAAGTGAATGGTAGAATTGGATCCGATTGTTATTGTAGGGCTGTTGGCGCTTGTAATGCTGGTACCTACTCCTCCGGAAAATCCGGCTGTAGTTGATGTTGAATAGGTACCATTGATAATAACAGACCCAGAAGTTCCCATACTCAAAGTCGAGCTGCCACCAAATTGGGTGAATGTTGCTCCGGATGCAATAGTGAATACGGCATTGTTTCCCAGGGTAATACTTGTTCCTGTTAGCTGCCCTGTTAAAACGGTTATATTCTTAGTAACGTTACTTGAAGAAACGGTAGTTTCAAAGTTGGCAATCCCTGTACTGGTTGTTGCAATAATCAGGTTGCTATAAATAAGGGTTGGTGTTCCAGTCAGAAGGATTGTTGACGTACCGGATGAATTAACCATCACAACATCTATGGAATCTAAATCATAAGTGGCAAATTTGTATTGGGTGCGAATACCGGAGGTAGACATAACTGCCAATTTCCCGGCTCCTGTTACACTTGCAGTTCCCGCGGAGCTATTGATGGTCAAACTGGATGAGTAAGGATAAACAATAACAGAGTTGACACTACCCAGGTTGAAAACACCAGGTATGTTAATATTTGACATGAACATCAGCGTGTCGGATGGTTTACTGAGTGTTACATTGTTAAAGGTGGTACCGGGACCGTAAATCGTTTGTTTTGATGATCCGTTAAAGATAACCGTTCCGCTACGGGGGGTGAATGTTCCATAATTGCTGAAATTACCACCGACGGTAAGGGTATAATTAGAGGCGGTTACATCAAGTGTTTTTCCGCTGTTAATGATTAATTCACCGGTAACGGTCACATTTCCGCCTAATGTAAATGATGTTGTTGCCCCATCAAGTTGAAGAAGTCCATAAGTTCCCGCGTCAATAACAGAGGCGTAGTTTATAATGGTTATGTTCGTAAGGATTTTATTCGCAATGGGGAATTGGGTAGATAATGGGGAACTCAATATGATTGTACCATAACCGGTTAAGGTACCACTCCCGCTAATAGCAATACTTGAATAATAACATGCCTTATAATTTAGGGTAAGTGTTCCATTCACTGTAATATTCACACTTGCTGTTTTATAGGCATAACTAAGTTCAGTTCCTGATCCGTTTGTAAGAATGAGGTTGTTATATGTAGTTGGGTATATAGTTTGATAGGTATCATCTAAGCCATTGTATTCCACAGTTCCTGCAGTAACATTATAAGAAGAATAGTTGGAAGGAAAGTTGCTTCCGGATTGACCTCCGGTGGTATTACCAACCTGCAATGTTCCTGCAACGGTAACTGAACCTCCGTTTGAAACACGATTCGCAGTATACAATCCTAGTGTCAGTGTTGTTCCACTGTTTACTGTTATGCTTCCTCCGTAAATGGTAATATTTCTGCTCAGTACAACAGTTGCAGTACCACTAAGGGTAAGGTCGCGGATATTGATAGCATTTGTACCCGAAACAGATTGTGGCAATGTTCCGTTAAAATTAAAGTTGAACTGTGAGGCTACTACAGGTATACTTCCGTTATTGATAAGGTCGCCACCCATATTGATGGTAAGGTTTGAAGTACTTGGGTTGAGTACACCCCCGCTATTGATTGTTAAATCTCCGGAGAGAGTTATGTTGGCACTTACAGTTTTATTATTTCCCGAACCGGATAACATAATATTGGCATAGTCGGATCGGGTTGTTATTGTTTGTGCAGCAGTACTGTAATAGTGTATGGTTGAATTACTACCAAGTGTAATGGTTGGATTATCCGTGCTGCAGATTGCTGTATTAATAGCACCACTGAAACCAAATGTTTTGGAGGTAGCAAATGTTCCCAGGATATTCAAAAATTTTGAGCCGGTACCAAAATAAATCCCGGAAGTTGCTGCATCTAGTGTTGCGCCTGCAGCTACCGTAATGGCCATGTTTGTAGGACACGTAATATAATAGTCGGCTGTATAAAGTGTACCTGAATATATTGTAATAGAACTACCGGTAACATTTGTCGGAAAAATGGCATAATCCATTGTTTTGATTCCACTACCACCCACAGCCAGGTTATAATATACAATACCGGCAGTGTTTAAACTGATGGTTTGATTGCCTGCTCCGCAAAAATTAACAGTAAGTCCTGATAAGGCATAAGTACTGAACCTGTATTGGTTCGGAAAATCTGCTGTTCCGGTTGTACGTGTTACCAGCAATGTGCCATTTCCGCCAATTGTTCCCGAAGCAGTATTGTTAATCACATAAGATGATTGTGCTCCGAATTTCGCATTGCTGAGTATGTTTAACGTACCAGTGATAGTTAGATCAGAAGTTGCCCACACGGTATCAATGGTGTTAGTAATGACAAGGTTTACTAAAGTGGCCCCCGCAGCGGCACTGATGGACTGATTAACCCCTCCGCTTAATGATAATGTACCGGTTCCGTCTATTGTTCCATTCAGTGCAACACTCCCTGTTACATCAAGGTTTCCGTTAATCGTTACGGTAGATCCTGCCGAAATCGAAATGCTTTTCACTTTTAAGGTGGTTTGCCCTGACGTAATTACAAGGGAGTTTGCTACATTGGAGGGAATCGTGATTTCTGAAACTGCAGAAGGGACAGTATTGTCACTCCAGTTGCCGGCAGTATTCCAATCTGTGCTCACCGAGCCAGTCCACGTTGCAGGAGTAGGTCCGGTAGCAAAATAGAGGTCCTGGCTACTGTTTAATGCAGTTAAACTCGCATTGTTAAGACTTGTTGGGAATAAAATAAACTCCCCATAATAAATTTCTGTTGGACTTGCATCTCCATAACCCAATTGAATAGGAGACATGTAATTGTCACCAGCCTTGGTTACAGAGCCTGCCGTAATTCCATTTACATACAAAGTGTACTTATCGCCCGAACGCATTAAACTCACATTATCACTTCTGTATGTTGAGATGCTAACAGAGCCCTCAAAGCTTCCTCCAATATCATAACTATTTGTGCGGATCTGAGCCGTCCAGTTATTGTTGCTCGCTTTTATTGATGTTAAGGGCTGCTCCTGAGTGCCACCTCCTCCACTTTGTCGGTCGAGAAGATAGGTGCCGGCTGGACCATTAGATGATCCATTTGTCCAGCTGCGGGGCTGGCAAACAAGGTTCACACAGCGATCCCCTGTAATTCCATATACATTGAAACCACTGGGTGACACAGTATAGCTAGTTCCACCATGGAATAATATATCTGTCCCGTCAAACACAATCCCCACCTGGCCTGAAGAGTTTCTGTCAATCACTCCGGCATTGATGATCCTGGGCTGATTCGCAAGCGTTGTTTGAATAGCATCTCTGTTATTACCACTCTGGTCATACCAAATGGATATATATCCGCTTGCAGTGGTATTGGTTGCCCCGTTCGTACCAATCTTTCCGGTAACAAAATTCTTCAGGGTTACCGTGTCCAAACGTCCTGAGGTATATCCAATATCCAGCTGTGCATCATCAAAACTTCTTCTTACCCTGATAATAGGTGAGGTGGAATTTGTATAACCATTTACTGCCGTTGGCGGAGTAATAATTGCCGAATGGTCATAGGTGGTTTTAAGCTGCCTGATTGAATAAGCTTGTGTGATACTGCTGTTTACGCCTTCACTTGAAGCAGTAATATTACTCAACGGTCCACTTGCGGATGTCGGATCCAGCAATAATTGCCCGTAAGCATTGGCAGCTGAAAGTAAGATGATCCCTAATAACCAGAACAAAGGCCTCGCCTTATTACTTCCAGTAATCCACACAAATGATTGATACAGAGACGATTTTGATTTAAAGAGTCGCTGCTTCACATATGGGGTCAGAAAAAATAAGGGCGTTGAACTGAAGTCTCTGATACACATACAATATCCACTTTTGAGTAATGGACAAAGGTCAGTAGAGTGCTACTAAGGTATCAAAGAAGTACCATGGACAATAGTATACACAACTATTAAATATAACAAAATCAATGATTTAGCTATAATTTGTCCATACGTTTGTGGACATTAAAAATGAAGACTGTCCATGTTTGTTAATTTTAATATGGACAGAATCAGTTGTCCAGACAAGAATAGAATCCGGAATAAATGTCTGGTTCTTCCTAAAAGTTCGTAAAGTCTGCTTTTCAGAGATTTAAATTCAGATTTTATCCCATTCTGTTTTGCGGGGCCAATACCAGATTATGCTAGACACAGTGTGAAAGGAAATTTGCAGAAATAAGCTTGTGAAGCTCGAATTAAATATCGTTTACAATCTTTTCCCAATCGGTTTCATCCCGGTTAATTTTCTTCAGGAAACGGTACCGGGCTTTACGGATAGAGTCCGGGGAAATGCCGAGAATTGCAGCCATTTCTTTAGTAGAGATATTGAGTTTGGTAAGTGCAAGCAATCGGGTTTCAGCCTGAGTGAGATCAGGGTATTTTTGTTTGAGCTTGATAAAGAATCCTTTATGTACCTTGTCAAACAAATCCTTAAACTGAAACCAGCCGTCCTCTGTAATGATAGTAGACTTTTGCAGTTTCTCTATCATTTCGTATGTCTGGTACTTATCTTTTTGATCAGGTGATTGGTTCAACTGATGGAGTTCTTTTTCAAAAGATTCGATCACGTTGTTTTTCTCGTTGAGTATCTGGATATAATTTTTCAGTTCCATTTCAGCCTGTTGTTTCTCCGTTTCCAATGCCTTTTGTTTGGCCTGAGAAAGAAGCGCATCCTTTTTTTGTTTAATCCTGATCCTGTTATAATAGGAAATAGAAAGTAACAAAATGAGGATCAGTACTGCAATCCAAAGATTTCTTCGCTGCACGTTCAGTTCATTTTCCGATTCTACCTGCTTGAGATGCGCCAGGTTCTTTTCTGCCTCCAGCTGAATCTGAACCTTGGTTAATTGGGCACCATTCTCTTGTTGCTTGATAATAGCATCAACTTCAAAAAACAACAACAGGTAACGATCCGCATTAGCGAAGTCTCTTTTATGCAGATAAGCCCTGCTTTGCAGCTTGTACAGTTGCTTCAGGATCCTGTTGAAATCAAGGTTCACAGACGGACTTTCCTTCACCGAATTTTCAGCTCTTTTCAGGTAGCCCAACGCCTCATCGATCTTTCCACGGGCAATGCTTATTTCTGCAAGTTCAGTGAGCACTCCTGAGATTTCAATTCCGGTAAAACGGCCAAGAGACCGGATCAAACAATCATAATCCTTCTTTACATAGGGATAAGCTTTTTCGTACTCCTTTTCCTTAATGAACATCAATCCGATATTTCCGCTTGCAATGCCAATCCACGGAGTGTCGTTTGCAAGCGTTGCTTTTTGCAAGGTGAGTTCAAAATAGTACCGGGCGCTGTCATTCATCCCAAGTCCCCTGTAAGCCAACCCGGTAGTATTGAGCACCTGGAAATTTATATAGTTTCCGGCCGAAGGATATTTCTGAGCCTCAAGCATGAGTTCAAGACAGGATGAATAGTTGCCAAGATGGTAATATAAATAAGCTAAGTCGAACAATATTGAACTGATTTCACGGATATTTTCATAACCTATTTTTTTGTAGATCTCCAGTGCACGCAATTGAAACTCTAGGGCTTTTGCCCTGTTGTTGCCGACAAGATAGAGCACCCCCCGGTCGTGGATGATACTTGCTTTTACATATGGATTGCCCAATGAACCAACGTCATTAATACACTCAGCCATCAACGAATCACCTATTTCCGGATGATTCAAACCGTTTGAAATATAATAACCTTTGTAAAATTTGGAAATGCACAGAAGAAGCGGGTCTCTTTCTGTTCGTGCATATTTTTCAAGAGAAGAAAGTAAAAAGAATGCTTTAGCAGAGTCCAGCCTGGGTTTATAAATGTAGTCGGTATACCACCGGCCGATTTTGTCAGACTTTTCCTCGATGGTTTGGGCAGTATTAAAATCAGGAAGTGCAGCCGGTGTTTGACTATTGGCTGCATATATGGAAATGCATAATAATGCGAGTAGTAATTGTTTTTTCATATAGGGTTCCTTTTATAGGGATTGACAGGAGCTAAACGGGCTCCTTAAGGAGAGCTATTGCAATACGCTCTTCAAATCATCCATTAAATCTTCAATATCCTCCACACCTACACTTAAGCGAAGCAGATTGTCTACAACACCGGCAGCCTCACGTTCGGCTTTGGGAATGCTTGAGTGCGTCATGGTTGCCGGATGGTTAATCAAACTTTCTACTCCTCCCAATGATTCAGCTAATGTAAATACTTCAAAGGATGAAGCAATGCGAAAAGTTTCCTCAAGGTCGGCACCTTTTAGTACAATCGAAATCATTCCCCCAAAATCACGCATTTGTTGTTTGGCAATATCATGGTTTGGATGATCAGTAAAACCAGGCCAGTATACCTTGTCAATTTTAGGGTGTGTCTTCAAAAAGTTCGCAATTACTTTTCCGTTTTCACAATGTGCTTTCATCCGTAGGTGCAAGGTTTTTAATCCGCGCAATACCAGGAACGAATCCATTGGTCCGGGTGTAGCACCGCATGAATTATGGATAAAGGCCAGTTTCTCATATAAGCCATCATCGCTTGTGAGCAAGGCTCCCATCACAACATCACTGTGTCCGCCAAGGTATTTCGTTACACTGTGCATCACAATATCTGCACCCAAATCTAGCGGATTTTGCAGGTATGGAGATGCAAAGGTATTATCTACTGCATAAATCAAATTGTGCTTTTTAGCGATGGCCGCACACGCTTTGATATCAACAATCTGCATGGTGGGATTGGTAGGTGTTTCAATCCAAAGCAGTTTTGTATTGGCATTAGCATATTTGCTGATATTTTCCGGATTACTCAAATCAATAAAATGAAATTTGATACCATAATTTGCAAACACCTTGGTAAACATTCGGTAAGTTCCGCCATATAAATCGTTTCCGGTAATGACCTCATCACCGGGTTTCAGCATTTTTACTACAGCATCGGTAGCACCCATACCACTAGAGAAACACAATCCGTATTTCGCATTTTCGAGAGCAGCCAAACAGTTTTCCAAAGCACTGCGCGTAGGGTTTTTACCGCGCGCATAAGCATATCCTTTATGTTTACCAGGGCTTTCCTGAGCGTAAGTAGATGTTTGGTAAATAGGCGTCATTACTGCACCCGTTGTAGGGTCAGGCTCTTGTCCGGCATGTATGGCTTTGGTTCCGAATTTCATGGTTGTGTTAGAATTGAATACGAACGCAAACTTACTATTTTATCTCGGATTGCACATTTAAGCAAATCTTAAATGCAGGAAATACATTGTTTTTAAAATAATAGGGTTTTCATTTGCTACTTTCAAAAATAGCCTTACTTTTAACCTTGTAAATATTAAGGATTATGCCTACGCAGTTTATCAAAAAAATGAATAGAACCGAAGCCGGTTTTCATATACTTACATTATTATCACTTGCTGACGGAGAGATACATGCATCGGAAACCAATGTGATCCTGGAGTTTTTAAACGATCATTTTGACGATAATATCGACCTCATAAAAGAACAGGCTTTTTTAAGAGCACTGCCTCACGATGAATACGAAACACATTTTCGCGAAACAGCCGAACATTTTTATACCGTGAGTTCGGAGGACGAACGCCACACCATTACGCGGTTTGCCATGGAAGTAGTAATGGCAGATGACGAATTGGGAAAACATGAAAACCATTTGATTACCAAATTGTACGACTGCTGGGACATTGAATAAAGGAATGAGTAAATGACGAAAGGTCAAAATGAGTAAATACTATTTGCTCATTATTTAATTCACTCACTCACTCATTTACATTTAAATGGAAGCTTATTTCGAATTTAACATACGTTGCGATGATGACGTAAGAGAGCAACTTATTGCCGAACTTTCCGATGAAGATTATGAAGGTTTTATTGAAACCGATACCGGTTTTTCGGCTTATATTATTTCATCTGCATTTAAACGCGAAGTGTTTGAACAGGTTTTGGTTAAATATGAAATTGACCCCAACTCGGTTGCCCAAAGCCATATTGAACAACAAAACTGGAATGCCCAATGGGAGGCCGGTTACGAACCTATCATTATTGATGACAATGTGATTGTAAAGGCGCCTTTTCACCAAATTGAAAAGGAGTATCCTTATGAATTGCTGATTCAACCTAAAAATACTTTTGGAACGGGCCATCATGAAACTACCCAATTGATGTTGCGCCTGATGTTGCAGGAAAACATAGACGGAAAGAAGGTTTTTGATTATGGAAGCGGTACAGGAGTACTGGCAATTATGGCCAGCAAAATGGGAGCCGAATCGGTATTTGCCATTGATATTGATGAGTGGAGTACAGAGAACATATTTGAGAATACACAACTGAATGAAGTAGAGAATATTGTTTTCGAACAGGGTGATCTGAATATTGTGAAACCGCAACAATTCGATTTACTGCTGGCCAATATCAACAAGAATATTTTATTGTTCAGCTTCCCGCAATTGTCGGAGTTATGCACGTCCAATGGAATCCTGCTCATCAGTGGATTTTATGAAAGCGATCTGGACGATCTAAAACAGGCAGCCTTACTTTCCGGATTTAGCCTGCAACAGCATATTACCCAAAAAGACTGGTGCGCGGCAAGTTTTAAAAAGGGTTAAACCACATCTTATTTTTTGGCAAATTATCTGCACATTTGCAGCATTGGATTTCCTCTATGTGGTAGGAATAACTATTCACTCAATAACTAATAACTATAGGCATGTACGGAGCACTCAAACAACATTTGCAAAAAGAGCTGACCGATATTGAATCGGCAGGATTGTATAAAAAGGAACGCATTATTGTATCCGAGCAAGGTGCCGAAATTGAATTGAACACCGGTGAGAAAGTATTAAACTTTTGCGCTAATAACTATTTGGGATTATCCTCTCACCCACGTGTGAAAGAAGCCGCCAAACGTGCCATCGAAACACACGGTTACGGGATGAGTTCAGTACGTTTTATCTGCGGTACACAAGACATTCACAAAGACTTGGAAAAGACCATTGCCGATTTTTATGGTACCGAGGATACCATTTTGTATGCAGCAGCTTTTGATGCAAACGGTGGCGTATTTGAACCATTGTTTCAGGAAGAGGATGCCATCATCAGCGATTCATTAAACCATGCGAGTATTATTGATGGTGTGCGTTTGTGTAAGGCACAACGGTACCGCTACAACAATAATGATATGGCCGATTTGGAAGCGCAATTGATTGCCGCCAATGCAAAAGGCGCACGTTTTAAGATCATTGTTACGGATGGTGTATTCAGCATGGATGGTTATGTGGCGCAGATGGATAAAATTTGTGACCTGGCCGATAAGTATGATGCATTGGTGATGACGGATGAATGCCACAGTGCAGGCTTTATAGGTAAAACAGGACGTGGTGTACCTGAGCTGTGCAATGTGATGGACCGCGTTGATATTATTACCGGAACATTAGGAAAAGCCTTAGGTGGAGCAATGGGCGGATACACCACAGGTAAAAAAGAAATTATAGAGATCTTGCGCCAACGTTCCCGTCCGTATTTATTCTCTAACTCATTAGCGCCTTCTATTGTTGGTGCAAGTATCGAAGTGTTTAAATTGTTAAACGAAAGCACAACCTTGCGTGATAAAGTGGAAACAAACGTAAATCAATTTAAGGCAGGCATGGAGGCTGCAGGATTTGATTTAAGAGGAGGTGCAAGTGCTATAGTACCGGTAATGCTGTATGATGCGAAACTAGCCCAGGAGTTTGCACATAAATTATTGGCAGAAGGAATTTACGTAACAGGATTTTTCTATCCGGTGGTTCCCAAAGACCTGGCACGCATCCGCGTACAATTATCTGCAGCACATGAACCGGCTCATATTGAAAAGGCAATTACCGCATTTACCAAAATTGGAAAAGAGTTGGGTGTAATTAAATAGGGTAGTTGGTTTTTTGCGAGCCCCCCAAAAGTGCTCGTGTTGGATACAAAAAGTGCCCACTCCAGGAGCGGGCACTTTTTGTTTTTTTGCGCTGGGCCAAATTTTTCTTATTCCAAATCGCTGCTCAGTTTATACCGGCAAATACGGTTGTTCTTTTTATCGGCTACATAAATCATTCTGCGGAAGTAACACACACCGCTCGGATCATTAAAGCTGAATGGTCCGCTGGAAGTACCATCAATACCGGGACCTCCGAAACTCACAATAGCTTGCTTACGCAAACCGGAGTTGGCCGGTGGGTTCACACCCTCATACCCGATATTGGTAAACACATACAAAGAATCGGTACCGCTATCTACCACAAAAGTGTATTGCAGATTGTCGGGTGCGATATAGCAGTCTTCCGGTTTTTTGAAACGAAACGATTCATATAAAAAGCGGTCTGCTTTTCCGTAATCAAAATTGAGAAGGCTTGGCGTTTCACTGTATTGAGTTCCGAGTTCAGGATCATCAAATACACTAATTCCCAGTACACGGTATTCAATTGCGGTGTTTTGATCGGCTTGTGTAATGTAAAAACTTTTGCTGGTGCTCATTCCCTGCAAACGTTGTGGAGGTCCCACAGCTGTTGCAATGGATGAAACCCCTACGGCCGATTTAATACTGGATGTAGTAGGATTTAATCCCAATGCAAATCCGATGTTCCCTCCTGAGGCATCATATACAAGGATTCCGTTATCGGGGCGCACAAATGTATTCACTTCGTTGATGGGGCCAGTACGCGAAACGTACAACGTATTATCATGCAATGTTGCAAGCCCGGTAAATTGTACCGCTTCATCATTGGCAAACCTGTTTCCCGTTGATGCGCGTGAATCATCACAAAGCGGGTGAATGAGTGTATCCATGAACACAGGAGCACCCACAGCAGTATTGTTAAGGCGGTAAACACAAGCTCGGTTACCAAATGCGGTTTCGATGCGCCCGGTAACATACACCTGAAGGCGCCTGTCCATGGTTACATCGGTTACTCCGTTAATGGTTATCCGGTTGCCAATGGAACCTTTCTGATCCATAATAAGCAATTCGTTATCGAGCGGATTGGTCTCATCATTTAAAGCCACAACATAAATCAATTCATCATACCCTACATATATGTCAACGGGATTAGTGATGTTCTGGAAGAAAGGAAATACCGGAACATATCCTACATTACTCGGGCTAAGCTTTGGGTCAATTTTTCCTTGTTCAAATACCTCATCTACCTGATCATCCTGTTTATTTCCGAACAAGGCCGAGCATGAAGTGAGCAGGCTTGCACTGATTAGAAACAGCAATATGGAATGTATACGTTGCATTATCTGATATTGATGGCTAAGGTAATCCGGTGAATATTTCCCAAACGTGACTTAGCCAAAAAGCCATAGTCGATGTTCATTCCCACAAAACGGGTGAGTGCTTTTACTCCCAATCCCAAGGATGGGGCAATATATTTTTCATCTGAGCCAAACTCGTAACCTGCTCGAAAGTAACCTGTTTTTAAGTAAGAATATTCAGCCCCAAGGGCATATGTTTCATTATTGTCGGTTGGATGATTTAATTGCCCGGCTGCAGTGATGATATGATCCGGTGTATGCAATGGATCAAATGCAATACCCAAACGAAAGATTCCCGGAACAGAAACTTTACTGAAGCTGGTAATATCTGTTGGTCCGCTGAATTTGAGTACCGATACATCACCGGTTGGACTTACATTAAAGCCAAAATTACTGAAGTTGATGCCGAAACGAGTGTTTTTTACGCCCACATCATATTTTAATCCCAGGTCAAACAACGCATTGTGAACGGTAGTTCCGCCAAATCCTTCATTGGCATATTTGGCGTTTACACCAAAACTAAAACTGTTGGTTAAAATTTTAGCGTATGATAATCCCACTAAATAATTTGAAACTGAAAACGTACGACCTGTACCTTTGGATTCAAACTCTGTTGTTTCATCCATGGTACCATAGTTCATGGAAAACACTTGAAATCCGAGAAAGGAAAGTTTACCCAGTTTTTTTACAACACCTGCGTAGTTACCGGTGATGTCGCCAAAATAACGGGTATGTGAAAGCATCACATGTACTTTGCCCGTATCAATTCCGGTGATACTTGCAGGGTTCCAGTACATGGCCGAAGCATCATTGGTAACGGCTACTGCAGCACCGGCAAGCGACATGCCACGTGCATCCGGGCTGATTTTTAAAAACTGCATACCTGATCCACCCGTACGCGAATCGCCAAAAGTAGGCAAGATCTGCGCTTGTGTGAGGCCGCATCCCAAAAGGCAAATTATAAGCAGGTATCTGATTGTTTGCATGAAAGAGGGCAAAATAAAGCCAAAAAACGGAATTAGCGATGTTAAAAAATGGTGAATTTGAAAAGTAAGGTAAAAAGGTTCATTTTGCAGGCATTATCAAATAGTTCCATGAATCCAAAAACCCACTTACGTTATTTGATGCTCAGTCTGTTGAGTGCTGTGTTGTTTATCATCAGCTGGCAGCCAGTTTCGTTTATACCTGCCATATTCGGGGCCTTTATCCCATTGCTGTATGTCGAAAAACAATTGCGGGAACAGGGCAAAGGAAATGGGTGGTTATTTCTGTATAGCTTTATAGCATTTTTTGTATGGAACATAGGCAATACCTGGTGGCTTTGGAATGCCACAATCGAAGGAGCATATGCTGCTTTTGTTATCAATACCCTGCTGATGTGTTTGCCACTTATGGTGTACCACTATATACAAAAACGTTCGATCGCATCACATGCCGAGTGGACATTTATGATGGCATGGCTTTCGTTTGAATACCTGCACCACACATGGGAATTCAGCTGGCCATGGTTATCGCTGGGGAATGTATTTTCGGCAGTACCCAATATGGTGCAATGGTATGAATATACAGGTATTGCAGGGGGCAGTTTTTGGGTATTGTATGCAAACATCAAACTGTTCCGTCTCATCCATAAATGGAAAGAAAACAGCAGCACCCTCAATTCCTCGCGACTCATGAACCTTTTGTTTTTTATTGGATTTGCTCCCATGTTTTTGTCGTGGTATGTGCTGGATAATTATAAAACTTCCGGCATCCCGATGAATGTAGCCGTGGTGCAACCCAATGTCGATCCTTATAAAGATAAGTTTTCGGGGATTTCACCGATTGAGCAAACACGAAGCATGTTGCAACTTGCCGAACAGGTAGTGGATAGCACCACCCAATTGGTTTGTTTTCCGGAAACGGCTTTGTTGGGTTCATTGGAAGAAAGCAGGCTCAGCAGCAATGAGAATATTTTACTGGTCAAACAATTTTTAAGTAAACATCCTAACCTTACCATACTAAGTGGTGCCGATACATATCATTTTTACGAAACAGAAGCGGAGAAAACATTCACTGCACGTAAGTATGATGACGGGATGTATTACGATTCTTATAATACCGCATTGCTTATCAATGCAAGCGACAGTATTCAGGTGTACCATAAATCCAAATTAGTTCCGGGAGTGGAGAGTATGCCCTATCAGCAAGTATTGGGTTTTATGGGTAGTGCTGCTATTGAGTTGGGTGGAACAGCCGGAAGTTTGGGAAGAAACGGTGAAGCAATTGTATTTGATATGGGACGTAATCAATTCATAGCACCCGTTATTTGCTACGAATCTGTTTTTGGAGAATATGTTACGGATTATGTACGCAAAGGAGCAGGATTGTTGTGCGTGGTAACCAATGATGGATGGTGGGGAAATTCACCTGGCCATCGTCAGCATTTTGATTATGCCCGACTGCGTGCCATCGAAACTCGTAGGTTCGTTGCACGCTCAGCAAATACAGGTACGTCAGGATTTATTGATGATAAAGGAGCAGTGCTCGCAGAAACAGGATGGTGGGAACCGGCTGCTATAAAAGCAACGTTAAGTTACCAAAAGGGTGAAACGTTTTATGTAAAATATGCACATTATATTGGATTACTTCCGGTGTTGCTGCTACTGCTGGCAGTGTTTAGGAAGAGGGTTGCTGGTTAAGTAGTCACTTCGAGTGGCATTGGGAGAGCCCTAGTGAAGAGCTGTATGGAGAAGTATTTGTGAGCACTTCGTTTCAATTAAACCGTTCCCGATATGCGCAACGCATCACCCGACCGCGCTACTCGAACTCAATAGGTCAACATGATTAACATTCCTCATCCACCAAATTCCCTCTTCACAACAGCAAAAAACTCAGCATACAAAGTTGCTGATGCTGCAACAATAGATCTTCCGAAAATACAATCACTACCACCTGTAAAATCACTGACTTTTCCTCCGGCCTGTTGCACTATAAAAGCTCCTCCGGCAACATCCCACGGACTTAATCCATATTCAAAATAACCATCAAATCTACCGCATGCAACATATGCCAAATCAACAGCGGCACTGCCCAATCTGCGCATGCCTTGTGTGTGTTTCATGAAATATTGCAATGCATTGAGGTATCCTTCCATGCCTTCAAAATCATAATAGGGGAAACCGGTTGCCAATAGTGATTTACCCAATTCCGTATTTTGTTTTACCGAAATTTCTTTTCCGTTTAAATAGGCTTTGCTACCCTCCCATGCATAAAATAATTCGTCACGGTTAATTTCGTAAACAATGCCCATCACAGGGTTACGGTTACACAACAAACCCACACTTACACTGTATACAGGTATGGCATGAATAAAATTGGTGGTTCCGTCCAATGGATCAATAACCCACATGTATTCCTTTTCTTCAGTGGCGATGGTTTGTTCCTCGGTAATGAATCCCGCTTCCGGAAAAAGGATGGATAATCCGGCTACCAACTTTTCTTCTGCAGTTTTATCAACGTATGAAACCAACTGGTTAAAGCTTTTTTCTTCCACCTTATCATAACTGAAAGCCTTAGCTTCTGTTTGGATAAAAGCGCCCACAGCTTTAGTGAGTTCACATGCCTGTTTGCAAATACGTTCTGCGTTCATGGTACAAGTATATAAAAGAATAGGTATGTTGTGTTACTTGTTGGTGTTTGGGTATTACTCTAGCGGGTTTTGCTGCAGATTATCACAGATTGTTTTTACTGCCATTCATCGTTAAGTGAAAAATCAACTTCTCTTGCAGCTCTGCGGGATTAAAGGGTTTGGATAAATAATCATTCATCCCCTCGGCAAGGGCTCTCTCTTTTGTTTCAGGCATCACATCTGCGGTGAGCGCAATAATGGGAACAGTAAGGTGCTTGTATTCGGGATTGGAACGGATATGTGCACAAGCTTCATAACCACTCATTTCTGGCATTTGCAAGTCCATCAATACCAAATCAAATTGCTCCTCTTTTAACTTATCAAGTGCAGCCATTCCTGATAAGGCATGACCACTCTGAACTCCCCAACGACTCATCAACCTATCTACCACCACAATATTCATATTGTTGTCATCTACAATCAATATCCTTGATCCGGATAAAACATCCGAACCATTTGCTGGAAGGTTTAACGGAAGGGTCATTTCGGGTTGTGGCTGCATACTTTTTCGGAAACGCATGGTAAAGGAGAAAGTAGAGCCTTTACCTTTTTCACTCGAAAGTTGAATGCTGCTTTCCATTAAATCAAGCAACCGTTTGGTGATGGCCAACCCCAATCCTGTACCGCCAAATTTCCGTGTTGTATCAGCCGATGCCTGCGTAAAGCTTTCAAAAATGGCTGCCTGCTGGTCCTTGTGAATCCCAATACCGGTATCTTTCACGGCTATGTTTAACCAAACGTTGTGCTCGTTTTCCTCAACAAAGGAAATGGTTAACTGCACATGTCCCTGAAGCGTGAACTTTATTGCATTGCTCAACAGGTTATTCATAATCTGCGTGAGCCGAACAGGGTCACCAACCAGAATATTCGGTACCTGCGGATCGAGTGTTACGCGGAGTGTGATATTTTTTCTTGCAGCCGCAATCTCATGTCCCGTGCGGATTCCCGCAATCATGTTCCGTATGTCGAAATCGATATTTTCTGCAACTACTTTTCCCGCTTCAATCTTACTGTAATCAAGAATATCATTGAGTAATGCCATTAAGTTTTCGGATGAGAACTTAAGGGCATTCAAATTGGCCTTCTGTTCGGGGCGCGGATTATCCTGCAACAATAAATGAGTCATTCCGATTACCGCATTCATCGGAGTGCGTATTTCATGGCTCATATTGGATAAAAATTGTTGTTTGGCAATTACTGCATCTTCTGCAATATTTTTGGCAATAATTAACTCCTGTTCGTTGATTGCTGCAACCCTTCGGTTATACCAGGCCATCATTAAAATAATAAATGCCATGAGCGAAAACAGTACCGCAATAATGAGGTAAATGGTTTTTACTTCGCTTTGTTTTTTGAGCAGGTCAAACTCATACTGTTGTTTGATGGTTTCAAACTCCTTGTTGATATCAAAATGCGAGAGCTGAATATTGGTGTTAATGGAATCCCTGAAGGATATGTAATTCTGAAAAGTAGTATAGGCCTTTTCCGTTTGATGTGTTGTATCATAATAACGTTGCTGCAGGGGCCACCATCTCAATTCGGCTGCTTCATGGTAAAGGGTATCAAGGGATAATCGTACTGCTGTTAATAATTGTTGCGCCTGATTAAGTCGGTTGGTTTCCAAATAAAGTTTTGCGAGTTTAATCTGAGTAAGTTGAGCATCCCTGTTCTCATGGTTTTTTTGAACATTAATCCTGATACTTTCAGTATATAGATTCGCGGCAGAATCAATCTCTCCTCTTTCGTAATATACATCTCCCTTGTTCCCGTAAATCACACCAAGAGCGGTCTCTATAAAGTCCTTACCCGGGAAATATTTCCGCTTGTCGTTTATAAAGCGGATCCCCAAATCATAATAAAACAATGCACTGTCGAGCTGACCGAGTTTGCTGTAACACAATCCGATATTATTGATGTTACGTTGTTGGTTCCTATATCGTTGGTTAGTGTCGCTGCAATAGGAATGCCCGTTTACACTTTGCTTAAAGTATTGAATAGCCTTGGCATACTCTTTTTGCCGGAAGGATACTATGGCCAAGCGGTTGGTGAATTCTGTTACGGCACATGAATCGGCATTGTTTTGAATGACCGACCGGCCTTTATAATAATTTTGAAAAGCCTCCTCATATTTTTTCTGGGCCAGAAACACATCGCCCTTTATAAAAAAAGAACGGGCATAAAGTGTAACGTATTCAGGTGTAGTTGCATGGTTCTGCATCAGCCAAATGGCACTATCCGCATACTTCATCCCGGTAGCATAATCCTTTCGCACATCGGCATAGGCGTACCATAAAAACATATACTTACGAAACAAATCCTTTACACCCGGATTTTCAAAGGCATGGTAAACGGAGTCGACATATTCTACAGATTCATCGCGGTAGTTTTCGGCATGTTTAAACACGGAATCAAAATAGGTATCGTGATTTTCATCGGTTGCGATTGGAACATGTGTGCATGAACCAATACATAGCATTACAGTATACAACAAACAGGCAGCAACAAAGCCGGTGCTTTTATCAATATGATCAGCCTTGATTTTATGGTGCATACAAACTGTTTATTCGGCAGAGAAGGAACGCACAATGTACATATATTCTGCTTTTTGTGATAAAAATATTTAAAACCAAATGCCCCTTAAACAACATAGCCGGGGTTTTAAAACCCCGGCTATGTTGTTTAATAAGATTAAACCTCTTCGCTCTTTTCTATTACGTTTTTATTGTATCCTTTCCATTTCTCCAATACCGTACTAAAATCCAAAGGCAAAGGAGCTTCAAAAAACAAATCCTTTCCGGTTACCGGATGCACAAAACCCAACGAACGGGCATGTAGTGCCTGACGAGGCATAATGGAAAAACAGTTATCTATAAATTGTTTGTATTTGGTGAAGGTGGTACCCTTCAAAATTCTGTCGCCACCATATGTATTATCAGCAAAAAGGGAATGCCCTATGTGTTTCATGTGTACACGGATCTGGTGTGTCCTTCCTGTTTCCAGTTTACATTCGAGGAGGGTAACATAGTTCAAACGCTCAAGCACTTTGTAGTGTGTAATGCTCCATTTACCTTCCGTTTCATCATCCACCATCGTAAATACCCTGCGGTCGCGCGTGCTGCGTCCAATGTAACCGGTAACCGTTCCTGTTTCTTCTTCAAAATCTCCCCAGGCCAGTGCAAGGTATGAACGCTGAATGGTATGGTGAAAAAACTGCTTGGCCAAATGGGTCATCGCAAATTCATTTTTGGCAACTACCAGCAATCCGCTCGTGTTTTTATCAATCCGGTGTACCAACCCCGGCCTGATATTTCCTTCTTTGGCAAACGAAGTATCTTTAAGGTGCCAGGCCAATGCATTTACCAAAGTGCCCGTTACATTGTTGTATCCGGGATGCACTACCATCCCGGCAGGTTTGTTTACAATCAATACATCGTCATCTTCGTACAAAATCTCCAGCGGAATGTCTTCCGGTTGTATGGTGTCATTGTCTTTGGGAGGATGCGGCAGCACAACAGTAATCACATCATAACCTTTTACCTTGTAACTTGCCTTTACCGGTTTCTCGTTTACAAGAATACTTTCCGTTTCGGCTGCATATTGGATTTTGGTACGACTGGCATTCGGAATTTTATGCATCAGGTATTTGTCGATGCGCAACATTACCTGCCCTTTATCTACTATAAAACGATGGTGCTCGTATAATTCCTGTTCGGTAGCGTCTTCGTTGTCTTCTATTTCTTCTTCTATAAAATCTGTCATGTTGTATCTGTTGTACTCCTTAAAGGGTTATTACGGCATATAAAACGGGCTTACTCGGACTGGCATCCGTTTCAAGTGAAGCTATTTGCATATTAATGATATACGTACCATCTTTAATCGTTGAGGGAACAAACACCATTTCGGTAATGGTGGCATCCATACGTGGTTGCTCAGGGTATTTCCAAAATGCGTGGTGAGCCGAAAGTGCACCTCCATCTTCCTCGGGATCCACCGAAGGAAGGTCAATAAGCAGGTGTTTAATATCATTATCTGCCAACCATGCACACAATGCAGGCTCTAAAAAGGTAGGATTGTTTCCCGAATAGTGTCTGGTCAGTTTTGTTTCATCATTGGGAAGCGTACGAATTACCAATGCATCATACCCTGCCACATATACTTTTTTCACCTCTTCCAGCTTGACCACATTTCCACCCTCAGCCACCTGTGGTTGGATAGAGATAAGTTGTGCCAAAGCAAAGAATGTTTTGAGTGATTGATTGATGGTGATGTGCTCCTTGGAGATATGTCCCACACATTCGGTATGTGTACCGTTGCCATGAGCATTTATCAATAAGTTCTCGCAATTTACACTGCCACCCATTGCCACCGAGCCAATAAAACCTCCGGCCCTGAAAGGTTCAAAAGAGGGAGGCTGAATACCAAAGGCATTGGGGTTATGCGCGCCCGAATGCATGGGTATAGATATATCTAGCGGTTGGTGCAGGTTTACAGCGTATTTTTTTTTGCCAAACTCAATAATTGCGTGCATGTTTTCGTTCTATATTGCTGCGAATATCTATATATTCGACCAATATGCGCTTGTACGAACAGAAAATATGGTGGAAACGGGTACTCTTTGTGATTGCTATTGGCATCGGCATTTTTTCATTGTGGTACACCAATCAGCTGGTACAAAAGCTTGCAAAAGAAGAAGAGAAAAAAGTACTGTTATGGGCCAATGCTACCAAACAACTGGTAAAGGCGGAGGGCGACTTCACCTTTTTACTCGATATCATCAAGGATAACGAAACCATTCCCGTAATACTGGTGGATGATAAAGGAGAAATTATTGCGCACCGGAACCTCGACTCTACCAAATCGGAACAAAAGGATTATCTCCAGCTGCAGCTTGGGTTGATGAAGGAAGATCATGAACCCATTCCCATTTTGTATGACGAAGCCAACAAGCGGTACAATTATCTGTACTATAAAAACTCAATCATTCTAACACAACTTAAGCGGTATCCTTATTACCAGCTTACCGTGATCGGTATTTTTATTGTGGTGGCTTACCTGGCCTTCAGCTCTTCGCGAAGGGCCGAACAAAACCAGGTGTGGGTGGGCATGAGTAAAGAAACTGCTCACCAGTTGGGTACCCCTATTTCGTCATTAATGGGATGGATTAACCTGATTCGTGAAACAGAAAAGGAAGGGCAGGAAGAATTATTGCTGGAGCTTGAAAAAGATGTGAAACGACTGGAGCTGATCACCGAACGTTTTTCAAAAATAGGCTCAGCTCCTAAACTCGATATTGAAGTGGTGGATGATGTATTGCAGGACAGCATCAATTACCTTAAAGTGCGTACTTCGGAAAGGGTGCAGTTTACATTGGTGCGAAATGAAGATGAACTTACCGCGCAAATGAATGTTCCGCTGTTTGAGTGGGTAATTGAAAACATCTGCAAAAATGCCATTGACGCCATGAACGGAGAAGGCAGCATCACCATGACCACACAAGCCGAAGGCGACTCCGTTATCATTGATATCATCGATACAGGAAAAGGGATTCCGCAGTCCAAAATCAAAACAGTATTTAAACCCGGTTATACAACCAAAAAACGCGGCTGGGGTCTGGGATTATCGCTAGCCAAACGAATCATTGAAGATTACCACCGCGGCAAAATATTTGTAAAAACATCGGAGGTGAACAAAGGAACCACCTTCAGAATTGTGCTGCAGGCGTAACGCGATACCGGATACCAAATGAAGGATACTCGATGTGAGGCTTGTTTTATATTCCGCACTTTTGGCACTTCACATTCTGCACTTCTTCCTACTCAACCCAATCTGCAACAAATAAGTTGATATCGTCTGTGCCGGCATTGTTTCTGTTGGACGAGAACACCAGTCTTTTACCATCGGGAGAAAATGCAGGGAAAGCATTGTGGGTGCTTGCGTTCGTAATGGGTTGCAATCCGCTACCATCCGTATTGATCATGAATACCTGAAACTCACGTTCCTTTTCGGAAAGGTGGTTGGAGGAGAAGATGATTTTGTTCCCTCCCGGGTGAAAAAAAGGAGCCATATTACTTTTACCCAACCGGGTAATTTGTTTCAGATCTGTTCCATCTATATTGATGGTATACACTTCCATATTATTGGGAGCTATTAATCCCTTACCCAGCAATTCTTTGTATTCAACGGTATCCAGTCCCTGCGGGCGTGAAGCCTGAAACACCAGTTGTTTGCCATCAGGGGAAAAGAATGCACCGCCCTCGTATCCCATATCATATGTTAACTGCTTCACATTTCTTCCACTGGCATCCATAATGTATAGATCCAGATCGCCATTGCGCATGGAGGTAAATACAATTTTATCTCCCAGGGGAGATACTGCTGCCTCGGCATCATAACCGGGAGTACTGGTTAACTGTTTGGCTATTTTTGCTTTTTCATCTCCTATAAAAATATCGGTCCCGGAGTGAACAGGCCACAGGTAACGGCCTTCTTTACGGGGCTCAGGCGGACAATCCTTGCCAGCCTTAAAGGTGGAGGCATAGATGATTTTTTTGTTGTCGGGCATGTAATAAGAGGAAGTTGAACGGCCCTCTCCATTGCTTACAATTACGGGTTGGTAGGTTGTATTGTCTTCCGCCTCTTCCAGTATCAGGTAAAAAACCTGATGGCACTTAAGGCTCCATTGCGGATTGTTGGATTGGAAACTGAGTTTTTTGCTATCGGAACTAAAATAGGCAGCTGCATTGTCGCCTCCGAACGTGAGTTGCTTCAGGTTGGTAAGATGGGGTTCATTGGGTTGGGTAAAAGCAGTAAAAGGAAGGACCATCCATACTAAGCAAGCAAGTAATTTCATGCAGTAAAATTAGGCATCTTACCGGGAGTATCTTCGGCCGCGGAATCATTTTACGGTAACATTACTGTAAGTAACTGCCGCTTACCACATAAAAAAAGAGGAGACCGAAAGTCTCCTCTTTTTAATAGTTGATTCAAATGATGGATGAATTATTCAATCACAATACGTTTCACAGCACTTCTGCCGTCAACAGCTTTTACGTTTACAAAGTATAAACCTTGTTTCAACGTTGAAACATCAAGCTTGGTTGAAGTTGATTTCATAATTTCACGACCGGTCATATCAACAATAGTTACATTGCTGATAGCTACCGGTAAAGAAATGTTCAATTCTGTTTTAGCAGGATTAGGATATACTGATAATTGACTTGTTAATGAAACTTCTTCTTTCACCCCTACCGGAGTGTATGCTACTAAATCAAACTGAACAGCAATACGCGGAGCAACAAAGTTAACTACGGTATCGATGTAAGCGCGACCTTTTGCTGCACTCATTAATGGATTGGTTAAGAAAGAAAGTGAATCGGCAGCGCGACCGTTTGCAGGAACCGGCATGTTGTAGAACATACCTACTGTTTTAGCCTGAATGGTTGGTCTATCCCACCATTCCCATGGAGCGCCATCCACAGATACCTGTGTGTAGAGAGGATACAACCCACCAACATTGCCACTTAAGGACATTGCTCTTGCACTCAGTGCATCCGGGTATAGTACTCCGTTAATTTTAGCATTGGCACCTACCAGGTTAGCTTTAGGAATAACATCTCCCGCACCCGATGCATTAGGAATTACAGTAATACCAGTTGTTGGTACAACTACGTTACCGGTTTTGTATGGAGCAAAAATATCAGTTGTTACATGCAAACCTACAACAGGTAAAGTGCTTGCTTCCAACCATGCTAAATCGCCCATAGCTCCACCGTAGTTAAAGGTCATATGCGCATTACCCGATACTGCAGGATCGCCACCATAGTTAAGTGTATACGGATAAGCCGGGAACGTAACACCGGCAGAACCATGCCAGTCGCCCAGTGTATCAACGCTAACCATTGGCGTAGCATCTGATCTTAAGAATTTAAGGTTGGACTCAATTTCTGCTTTTTTATCAACCGAACCGAATGCAAGCGCAACATAACCGCCTGTACCTTGTCCACCCACCACAATTTTCGAAGTGTCAACACCATACATGGTTGCATTGCTTCTGATGTAGCGGATACAATTTCTGGCATCCTGTATTGCTCTGTAAGTAGCTTTTAATAATTGCTCGGTAGCATCCTGCGTTACATTAGAAGCTGCATTCCAGCCAATACGGTAATCCATAGCAACAGCAACGTAACCTTTCATTGCAAAACGTGTACACAATTCTACAATGGCACTATCGTCTTTGTTTCCGGTGGCTTGTCTGTTTACAATGGATGGAAGGTAACTACCTGTTGACATTACAATAACAACAGGGCGTTTGTTCACGGTATCATTTGCAGGTGGAGTGTATACATCACACTTTAAGCTGGCAGTAATCACTGGCAATTGGCCAGGAACGGCACCATACAGAATATTGATAGACCTGTTGGTGTCGTATTCAATATTGCTTGTTTTCAACACACTCGTAAAGATGTCGTCAACGTACCTCTTTTGGGCAAAAGATGCGGTAGCGGCAATAGCCAAACCACATGCAATTGATAATTTGAGTAACTGTTTTTTCATGATTGGTTAATTAAGTTGGACTAATATATGTTTTCTTTTGGCTATTTCCAATTATCGAGTTCAAATAAAACCGAAATATAAGCCAGCCTGCCCACTTGTGGTCCGCCATATACCTGGTAAACTTTATTGTTTAATGCATTGCTGGCACCGGCTTTAAAGATACAATGCCATACCGGAACTTTTTTATTGAGTTGCACATCCACCATATCATATGCGTCAACA
>JAZKEF010000002.1:0-3883 GCA_040387195.1 Bacteroidota bacterium | reverse complement strand
GTTGAAACCGGTCTGGTATTTATAGTTCACACTGTATCCCCAATGGCGGATGGTGAAATTTCCCAACTTGGTATCAATATCCCTTCCGTTGATGCCCACATTGAATTTATGCTCGGGTGTGTTGTATGCCGGAATTACAGGGTCCTCAGAGCCTCCCCTGTCAATTTTATTCCACGAGTAGTTTCCGCTGAACCCAAGGTATTTTTTCATGAAATAATTGAGTCCGATGGTAAAGCCTTGTGTGGTTACAATATCCTGTGAGTTGGTGGTAACACGGTATACAGTTACATTATCTACAAACGGTGACCCAACCGGCCAGTCAATTCTTGCTCCCACTTTATAGCCTAAAAAATCCTGGTAGCGGCTGTAATAATAACTCAGGTCAAAATACAATTTATCGTTCAATGCACTTCCCCGGTATCCAAACTCAATGGTTTGCACACGTTCGGGTTTTACTTTGTCAATGTTAAAATACTGAAGCTTGTCCCTTCCATTGTTTAAGGCATCCACTAACGATTCAACGGTTACCAGACTGTCGAATCCATTCAGGTTACCAATCAATGTTGCCCTTCCTACATTGAGGTAATAATACTGATCAGTTAAGGTTGGGTTGCGGATGGCAGATGAAATAGAAATGCGGAATACGTTTTTTCCTTTTGCATATACTGCTGTCGCTGCCGGTGACCACAATAAATTGAAGTTGGCATTTTTATCAAGCCGGTTGGTGAAACTTACTTTCACGGCTTCTCCCAGTTTACGTTCCAGTCCCATATATGCACCATACTCATCGTTGCGGATTTGTGTTGCACTGTCGAGAAAGATGGTTCCTTCGGAGTGCGGGAGATACAGCCGGTAATTACCGCCTATGGTAAAATCAAGCGAAAGGAAGTTGAATTTGTATTCGGCAGCAATATGGTATAAAGCCGATTTGTCAATGAACTTTGACCCGCCCCTTTGGTTGCTGGTGGAGCGGGTGGCATTAAATGCCGAGTCGTAACGATCCGTTCCCGGCTCAAAACGACCTACGCCATTTTGAATGGTGGGGCTGCGGCTATTGGCGGAATCGGATATCATCTTATGCCATAGAACCAATGAATCATAATAGTGGGTATACATGTATTGATTGGCATAATCTTCATACTTCATTCCGGGAGGTTGTGACCCAATGGGAAAGTTACTTTGCCTGAGGTTATCCATCCGGTTGAAAATGTATTTATTCCAGAACTCGGCATAATCCTTTGCCCAGTTTGCATCCGACTTGGAACCCTCCTGCATTTTAATGGCGGTTGAATAGGCATCATAACTATTGCCCGCATTTTCGTGTGTGGCATAAGCACGGATAAAATATTTACCCTCTTTGCGCAATTCAACTTTGTTCTGAAAGAAGTGAATGTCCTTTAAACTAAAACGGTTGTCGCCCTGGTAAACTGTTGTACCTGTTCCGTAACTGCTCGAGTAGATGAGTTCATTGTCTTTGTTTATTTTATAATGAACTGCGGCACTCAGTTTGGTATTGTTGGAATTATAATCCACCATCTGTTTTTCGGTGTACCCATCGCGGGTGATGGACCCGAAACCGATGTATACCAACCCTGTTTGTTTAAACCGGGGATTGGTGCTTTCATCTCCATAAATATTCACGGCATCATAGCCTCCCGGGTTTCTTTCATCAACCGGAGATTGGCTGGTGGCGCTGGTATTGGTGGCTTCCCAATCATACGCACGCATGTGAAACAGGTTGAACTTATAAGCAATTTTATCTTCCCCTCTTTTGTTCCGGAATACCTGAGCCCAACGCACGGCCCCTTCAAACAAACTCCGTTCACCCACTTTTACACTGGCACTCAATCCCGGAAACTGAAACGGACTTTTGGTTTGCATATTGATCACACCGTTAAAGGCATTCGGACCAAAGTATGCACCGCTTGCTCCTACCACCAGGTCCACCTTTTGAATATCGAGTTCGCTTGCTCCTACAAAATTGCCGAGTGAGAAATTCAATCCCGGACTTTGGTTATCTACCCCGTCAATCAGCTGCAAACTTCTTACGGGCGATGTGCTGTTGAATCCGCGTGTATTGATGATCTTAAAACCAATACTGGCCGATGTAAGATCCACACCTTTGAGGTGGGAAAGTCCCTCATAAAAATTAGCTGCAGGTGTTTCCTTGATGGCAATGGCATCCATTGTTTCTACAGTAAGTGGCGCCTGTTTTTGTTTCTCCGTAACGCGGCTGTCCCTGATCTCTACACCTTTTAATTCCTGTACATTTTCTGACACTCTGATATCAATGGGTTTGGAAGGATCGCTTACTTCAATTTCCTGCTGGCCATATCCGGTATAACCTGCCACCAGCGTAACCGGCAGCGGTTGGGTAATTTTAAGTGTAAACTCCCCATCATAGTTTGTTGTTGTTCCCAGGCCGGTTCCTTTAATAACAATAGTGGCCCCGATAAGGCGTTCGCCTGTTTTTTTATCACGCAGTGTTCCTTTAATAGTAATGGGTGTTTGGGCAACAACAGCCATACAAAGGGTACACAAAAGCAAGGAGAGTAGTCGTTGGATCAAAATCATGGAATTTATAAAAGTGAAGTAAAGCTATTTTTCGCAAAAAAAATAAAGGTTTTATAGGAAGTGCGGAATAAAGGAAGAAGTAGGCAACTAGGAGAGTAGGCAGTAGGCAAATTTTTGTACACGAAAGGAGCACGAAGGATAATGGAAGAAAAAAAACACGAAGGAGGAAAGCTCTTTTTTAGTTGTTGGCACAACCGACCACGGGCTACCGACCACGCACACTTGGCTTTTAGCTATTGGCAGAAGTGGTAGACAGCACTCAACTGCAGACCACCGACCATGGACCGCGGACCACCGAAGAGCATTGGGAAATAACATATCTTTATACCGACATTCTTAATAATGATTCAATATGCTCAAGATCGTTTTATCCTTTTTACCGGCAACCTGTTTGTTGGCGTTGTTGTTTTTGAGTGGCTGCATGGATAAAGATGAACCCGGTTGTGGCGAGCTCCGAACGCAAACATATAAGTTGAGCGAAGCAGATAAAGCACAGATACCGTACACCGGATTTGACACTGTAAGGATGACCAACAATGCAGGCGATACCATTGAGTGTATTGGAACAGGAAAACAATATTTTGTCACCAGTGAATATATACCCGAAATAAACCCTGATTGCGCTGGAAGAGGAGGGACTCAAAAAAATTATGAAGCTTACAAACTATCTTTCATTGACAATCATAGTAGTCTAAATATTAAACACTATAAAGAATCGTTCCCATTAGATGGAAAATATTATAACATGATTATATCATTTAAGAATAACAACTTCTACACAGCAGATTATGCTATTTCATATCCATCAGCATTTAACTTTATTGGGAATATCGAATTAAATAATACTTTGTTTGAAGATGTTAATAGGTTGTATAAGAATTTTAATGATACATCAAGTTACATATTGATAAACAAGAAAAATGGTATTCTAAAAATATCCCAGAATGGAACAGAAGTATGGCAATTGACCAATTAAAGGGATATTTGATCCGGATTTTTACGAACTTAATTTAACTCATTATTCACCTGCTTGCTTCAATAGGAGTTTGTTTTTGTTTCATCCAATTGCAAAGTTGCGGTGACCCAAGCTCCCATTGCATGGATCCGATAACGTATAACTATACTATTTCAGCAGATGATTTAAGCAAAGTACCCTACACAGGATTTGACACCTTATACTTTATAAATAAATTGGGTGATACCTGTATTGTTCGTGGAACGGGTAAAAAATTTGACACTGAAGAAAAAAGGGAATTGTAAGCTCCCCTGAAAATGGGACTGGATAAAAATAGGCAAAAAGTCTAATTTT
>JAZKEF010000001.1:305938-356073 GCA_040387195.1 Bacteroidota bacterium | reverse complement strand
GAGCGACAGCCTTCCAAGCTGTAGGTCGCGGGTTCGAGCCTCGTCTCTCGCTCTAAAAGAGCAGGAAGTTGAATACTGAAGAGTATTCAACTTCTTTAGCTGTTGTAGCTCAGCGGTAGAGCACTTCCTTGGTAAGGAAGAGGTCGGCAGTTCAATCCTGCTCAACAGCTCAACTGAAAAGGTTGATTGGTTAATAGGTTATTAGTTAATAGGTTGATAAAGTAAACAACCAATAACTTCAATGCCCCAATAACTAAAGTGAAGTTGGATTTAATGAAAAAGAAATGTGAAGGAGAGTCTGCCGAAGGGTGGACTACATGTGCTTAAAGAAGGGGAGATAGGGCTGTTTCGGAACCGAGAGCAGTGTGAAAACGAAACCAAATAATTAATAATAAATTTAACTTTTAAAACTATGGCTAAAGAAAAATTTGACCGCAGTAAACCACACGTAAACATTGGTACTATTGGTCACGTAGATCACGGTAAAACTACCTTGACTGCTGCAATCACTAAAGTATTATCTGACGCAGGTTTGTCAGAAGCTCGTTCTTTTGATTCAATCGATTCGGCTCCTGAAGAAAAAGAGCGTGGTATTACTATCAATACAGCTCACGTTGAGTATTCAACTGCTAACCGTCACTACGCTCACGTTGACTGCCCAGGTCACGCGGATTATGTGAAAAACATGGTTACAGGTGCCGCTCAAATGGACGGTGCTATCCTTGTTGTAGCTTCTACAGACGGACCAATGCCACAAACACGTGAGCATATTCTTTTAGGACGCCAGGTTGGTATTCCTAAAATAGTTGTTTTCATGAATAAAGTGGATATGGTTGATGACGAAGAGTTATTAGAAATCGTTGAGATGGAAATCCGCGATTTGTTAACCAAATACGAATATCCAGGTGACGAAACTCCGATTATCCGTGGCTCTGCTTTGGGTGGTTTGAATGGAGATGCTAAATGGGTAGGTAAGATTCTGGAATTGATGGAAGCTGTAGATACTTATATCCCGGTTCCTCCTCGTGCAACTGAATTGCCTTTCTTAATGCCGGTAGAAGATGTATTCTCGATCACAGGTCGTGGTACAGTAGCTACAGGTCGTATCGAGCGTGGTATCATCAACTCAAATGATCCGGTAGAAATCATCGGTTTAGGAGCTGAGAAAATTACTTCAGTAATCACTGGTGTTGAGATGTTCCGTAAGATCCTTGACAGAGGTGAAGCAGGTGATAACGTAGGTTTATTGTTACGTGGTGTTGATAAAGAATCAATCCGTAGAGGAATGGTTATTTGCAAACCGGGTTCAGTAACTCCACACACTAAATTCAAAGCTGAGGTTTACGTATTGTCTAAAGACGAAGGTGGACGTCACACTCCATTCTTTAACAAATACCGTCCTCAATTCTATTTCCGTACAACAGATGTTACAGGTGAAATGCACTTGGCAGAAGGTGTGGAAATGATTATGCCTGGTGATAACGTAACTGTAACTGTTCAATTGATCGCTCCAATTGCGATGGAAAAGAACTTACGTTTCGCTATCCGTGAAGGTGGCCGTACAATCGGTGCCGGACAGGTAACTGAAATTTTAGAATAATTAGTCTAAAAAAAATAGATACTGAGTGTTGGTTTGGGTAACCGGTCAACACTCGGTATCTAATACACGGGCGTGGTGCAATGGTAGCATATCGGTCTCCAAAACCGCTGATCTTGGTTCGAGTCCAGGCGCCCGTGCAAATGTTAAGATAAACATGAACAAATTAAGAGAATACTTAAAACTGTCTACAGACGAACTGGTGAATAAGGTAACATGGCCTACATGGGCTGATTTACAAGAGAGCACAATTATCGTTATGGTAGCTTCATTGTTGATTGCATTCGTAATTTACATTATCGATATCGTCAGCAGTGGTGCGCTTGGATTTTTTTACCAGATTTTTCAAGGTTAATATTCTTTTAAAGCACAATGGATACAATGACGCAGGAACATTATAAATGGTATGTAGTGAGAGCTATCACCGGACAAGAAAAGAAGGTGAAAGCACAAATGGAGTCGGAGCTTGATCGCTTGGGCCTGTTGGTACACGTGCCTCAGATCTTGATTCCTACCGAAAAAGTATTTCAGATAAAAAACGGTAAAAAGAGCTCGAAAGAGAAAAGTTATTTTCCGGGTTATATCATGATTCAGGCAGAGTTGGTAGGTGAAGTACCTCACACTATCGAAACCATTAACGGTGTAGTAGGATTTTTGGGTGGTAAAACACCAACACCTTTACGTCAGTCGGAGGTAAACAGAATTCTTGGAACGTTTGATGATATTGCAGAGCAAGGTGAAACGATGGCAGAGCCGTTCCTGATAGGTGAAATGGTGAAAGTAAACGATGGACCATTCAGTGGGTTCTCGGGTGTGATTGAAGAAATCATGGACGACAGAAAAAAACTGAAAGTAATGGTAAAAATCTTTGGTCGCGTTACACCTTTGGAATTGAATTTTGTTCAGGTAGAAAAAGAAAGTTAAGAGAAATAATAATTAATCAAAGGGTGGGGTAATACTCATCCAAATATTGAAGCATATGGCTAAAGAGTTATCAGGGTTTATCAAATTACAAATCAAAGGTGGAGCAGCTAATCCTGCACCTCCAATTGGTCCTGCACTCGGTTCGAAGGGTGTTAACATTATGGAGTTCTGTAAGCAGTTTAACGCGAGAACCCAGGACAAAGCAGGTAAAGTATTACCGGTTGTAATTTCAGTTTACAGCGACAAGTCTTTCGACTTCGTTATCAAAACGCCACCGGTTGCATCGCAATTGTTGGAAGCATCTAAAGCAGCAAAAGGTTCTGCTGAGTCTAACCGTAAAAAAGTTGGTTCGGTAACTTGGGATCAGGTGAAAGCCATTGCTACTGATAAGATGCAGGATATGAACTGCTGGAAAGTTGAATCAGCCATGAAAATGGTTGCGGGATCAGCAAGAAGTATGGGTATCACAGTTACGGGTGATGCACCTTTTGAAGTAAATAAATAATAAGAATTGAACATGGCTAAGATTAGTAAAAAAAGAAAAGCAGCGTTGGCTAAGATCGATTCAAACAAGCAATATACTTTGAATGATGCAACCAAACTTATGAAAGAAATTTCATATACAAAGTTTGATTCATCTGTAGATATTGATATTCGTTTGGGCGTTGATCCTAAGAAAGCTAACCAAATGGTACGTGGAGTAGTATCGCTACCACACGGAACCGGTAAAGACGTGCGCGTTCTTGCTTTGGTTACTCCGGATAAGGAGGAAGAAGCAAAAGCAGCAGGAGCTGATTACGTGGGCTTAGATGAGTTTATCCAAAAGATTGAGCAAGGGTGGGTTGATATCGATATTATCGTAACACAACCAAACGTAATGGCTAAATTGGGTAAGTTAGGTAAGATATTAGGTCCTCGTAACCTGATGCCAAACCCTAAATCAGGAACTGTTACCACTGAAATCGGTAAAACGGTAAAAGAAGTAAAAGCAGGTAAAATTGACTTTAAAGTAGATAAAGAAGGAGCAATCCACACATCTATCGGTAAATCAACTTTTGCTCCTGAGAAACTTGCAGAAAATGCAATAGAATTAATTCAAACGATTGCCAAATTGAAACCGTCATCGGCTAAAGGAACGTACTTTAAAGGTATCAGTCTTTCAACAACGATGAGCCCGGGTGTTTCTATTGAAGCTAAATCAGTACCTGGCATTTAATCACACACAGTTATGAAAAAAGAACAAAAAGGGGAAATAATCGAAATGTTAACTCAAAAGTTTAATGAGTTTAATTTCATCTACGTAACTGATGTGCAAGGACTAAACGCTGAAAGAACAAGTGCTTTGAGACGTGAGTTATTCAAGAACGGTATAGAAATGGAAGTGGCTAAAAACACTCTGATCGAAAAAGCTCTTGAAAAATCGGATAAAGATTACAGCAAATTGGTTGATACCTTAAAAGGTAATACAGCTTTGATGTTTGCAACCGATAGCAAATCACCTGCAAAAATCATCAAGGATTTCAGAAAGAAAAGTGCAATTCCTGCGTTAAAAGGAGCTTACATTGATTCTGATGTATTCATCGGTGACGATCAGTTAGAGGCTTTGATCAAGTTGAAGTCGAAAAACGAATTGATTGGCGAGGTTATCGGATTGTTACAATCGCCTGCACAAAGAGTTATCGGAGCCCTTCAATCGGGTGGCGGTAAAATTGCAGGAATTGTGAAAACATTATCTGAACGTCCTGAGTAATTTTCAAAATAATATAACATACAACAAACAATAACAATTAAATTTTAAAACAATGGCAGATTTAAAAGCATTTGCTGAACAGTTAGTAAACTTGTCAGTAAAAGAAGTAAACGAATTAGCAACCATCCTAAAAGACGAATACGGTATCGAACCAGCTGCTGCTGCAGTTGCTGTAGCTGCTCCAGCTGCTGCTGCAGGTGAAGCTGCTGCTGAGAAAACATCTTTTGATGTAATCTTGAAAAGCGCTGGTCAAGCTAAATTGAACGTAGTAAAAGTAGTTAAAGATCTTACAGGACTAGGCTTGAAAGAAGCTAAAGAACTTGTTGATGGAGCTCCAAAACCTATTAAAGAAGGTGTGGACAAAGCTACTGCTGAAGACCTTAAAGCTAAGCTTACAGAAGCTGGTGCTGAGGTTGAAATTAAGTAATCCGAAAGGGTACTTAAAACCATATTTGACCCCGGCTTCTGCCGCGGGTCAATTTTCTATTTATACGGATTGATAATCGATTCACCATAAAAAACCATATTCCCTTGGCTAATAAAAAAATGCATTCAGAAGATAGAATCAGTTTCGCTTCTGTAAAACAAGTAATTGATTATCCTGATTTCTTAGATGTCCAAATTGAATCGTTCAAAGAGTTTTTTCAATTGGATACAACATCTGAAAGTCGCCTAGATGAGGGACTTTATAAAGTATTTCAGGAAAATTTCCCGATTTCAGACACAAGGAACATTTTTACATTAGAGTTTTTGGATTACTTCGTTGATCCGCCACGCTACTCCATCGATGAGTGTATTGAGCGTGGATTAACTTACAATGTTCCGTTGAAAGCTAAGTTAAAGCTTTCATGTAACGATCCTGAGCACGAAGATTTTCAAACAATTGTTCAAGATGTGTATTTGGGAACCATCCCGTACATGACTCCGAGCGGAACGTTTGTAATCAATGGTGCTGAGCGTGTGATTGTATCGCAGTTACACCGTTCACCGGGCGTATTCTTCGGACAAAGCTACCATACCAATGGAACCAAGCTTTACTCTGCAAGGGTAATTCCGTTTAAAGGATCATGGATTGAGTTTGCTACTGACGTGAACAACGTGATGTATGCATACATCGACCGTAAGAAAAAATTCCCTGTAACCACATTGTTACGTGCCATCGGATTTGAGTCCGATAAAGACATTCTGAACCTGTTTGACCTTGCTGAAGAAGTAAAGGTGAGCAAGAGCGGTTTGAAAAAAGTTGTAGGCCGTAAATTGGCTGCAAGGGTATTGAAAACATGGGTTGAGGATTTCGTAGATGAGGATACCGGAGAGGTAGTTTCTATTGAACGTAATGAGGTAATCATTGAGCGTGATACCGTTTTGGAAGATGAGCATATTGATTTAATCACTGATGCGGATGTAAAAACCATCATTCTTCACAAAAACGAAGCAAGCCACAATGATTTCGCCATCATTTTGAACACGCTTCAAAAGGATACATCAAACTCCGGTAAAGAAGCTCACGAGCATATCTACCGTCAGTTAAGGAACGCAGATCCACCTGATGAAGAAACTGCCCGTGGTGTTATCGATAAATTATTCTTCTCTGATAAACGTTATGATTTAGGAGAAGTAGGGCGTTACCGTATCAACCGTAAGTTAAACCGTACCACTTCATCAGAAGTTCGCGTATTGACTAAGGATGATATCGTTGCGATTATTAAGTATCTGATTGAATTGTCGAACTCGCGTGCTGATGTGGATGATATTGACCACTTAAGTAACAGACGTGTGCGTACTGTTGGTGAACAATTGTACTCACAGTTTGGTGTAGGTTTGGCGCGTATGGCCCGTACCATCCGTGAGCGTATGAATATCCGCGATAACGAGGTGTTTACTCCAACGGATCTGATCAATGCTAAAACATTATCATCGGTTATCAATTCATTCTTTGGAACCAACCAGCTGTCACAGTTTATGGATCAAACCAATCCATTGGCTGAAATCACCCACAAGCGCAGGATGTCTGCCCTCGGTCCGGGTGGTTTGAGTCGTGATCGTGCAGGTTTCGAGGTTCGTGACGTTCACTATACGCACTACGGTCGTTTGTGTACAATCGAAACTCCTGAGGGACCAAATATCGGATTGATTTCTTCTTTATGTGTACATGCTAAAATCAACGGAATGGGTTTCATCGAAACTCCTTACCTAAAAGTTGATGAAGGAAAAGTACGCATTGATAAGCCTGTGGTTTACCTCAGTGCCGAAGATGAAGAGGGAAAAACCATTGCTCAGTCAGACTCTAAGTATGATGAGAAGAGTGGTTTGTTTACCGCTACTAAAGTAAAAGCTCGTTTCGAAGGTGACTTCCCGATGGTGGAAGGCGAAAAGATCGAGTATATGGATATCGCTCCAAACCAGATCGTATCGATTGCAGCTTCATTGATTCCATTTTTGGAACATAATGATGCGAACCGTGCGTTGATGGGATCGAACATGCAGCGTCAGGCAGTGCCATTGTTGCGCCCTGAAGCTCCTGTTGTAGGTACCGGTTTGGAAGGTAAAGTTGCTCGTGATTCACGTACGTTGATCGTTGCTGAAGGAACAGGTGTTGTTGAATATGTGGATGCAAACGAAATTGTGGTACGTTATGAGCAAACCGAACATGATAAATTAATCAGTTTCGGTACCGATACCAAAACGTATAAACTGATCAAATTCCGCAGAACCAACCAAAATACTTGTGTTAACTTAAAACCTATTGTTCGCAAAGGGGATAAAGTTGAAAAAGGCAAAGTATTGTGCGAAGGTTATGCAACACAAGGTGGTGAACTTGCAATCGGACGTAACTTAAAAGTAGCGTTCATGCCTTGGCAAGGTTACAACTTTGAGGATGCGATCGTAATTTCCGAGAAAGTAGTTAAAGAAGATATCTTTACTTCTATTCACGTAACAGAATACGAATTGGAAGTTCGCGACACCAAACGTGGTGAAGAGGAATTGACAAACGATATTCCGAACGTAAGTGAAGAAGCTACTAAAAATCTTGATGAGAACGGTTTGATTCGTGTTGGTTGTGAAATCGGAGAGGGAGATATCCTGATCGGTAAAATCACTCCTAAAGGCGAAACAGAGCCTTCACCTGAAGAGAAATTATTGCGTGCCATCTTTGGTGACAAAGCGGGTGACGTAAAAGATGCTTCATTGAAAGCTTCTCCTTCATCATCTGGTGTTGTTATCGAGAAAAAATTGTTTGCCCGTACCAAAAAGGAGAAAGCAGCTAAAACTGACGACAAAGCTAAAATTGTTAAATTACAAGATGAGAACGAAAAGAACATCAAAGTAATTAAAGGTATTTTGGTAGAGAAGTTATTCGCAGTTCTTTCGGGTAAAACATCTCAAGGGGTATTTAATGTGTACAACGAGGAATTGATTCCGAAAGGAACCAAGTTTACCATGAAAAACCTGAATGAGATTGATTACACCCATATCAATGCAAACAGCTGGACAACTGATTCAGATAAGAATGATACGATCCGTCAGGTGTTATCAAACTACAAAAACAGATTGAACCAAGAGATAGCTGATTTCAGACGTAAGGAGTTTGCTATTACAGTAGGTGATGAGCTACCAACAGGTATCCTGAAACTTGCTAAAGTATACATCGCAAACAAACGTAAGTTGAAAGTGGGAGATAAGATGGCGGGGCGTCACGGTAACAAGGGTATTGTTGCACGTATCGTTCGTGAAGAAGATCTTCCATTCCAGGAAGACGGAAGACCGGTAGATATCGTATTGAATCCACTGGGTGTACCTTCACGTATGAACTTGGGTCAGATCTACGAAACCGTTATGGGATGGGCAGCTGTTGAATTGGGAGTTAAATTTGCAACTCCGATTTTTGACGGTGCAACTGAAGAACAAATGTTGGAATACTGCCGTAAAGCCGGAATTCCTGAGTATGGTAAAACTTACCTTTACGATGGATTATCAGGCGATCGTTTCCACCAACCAACTACAGTAGGTGTGATTTACATGCTGAAACTGGGTCACATGGTGGATGATAAGATGCACGCACGTTCAATCGGACCATATTCATTGATTACGCAACAACCATTGGGTGGTAAAGCTCAATTTGGAGGTCAGCGTTTTGGTGAGATGGAGGTTTGGGCACTCGAAGCATTTGGTGCAGCCAATATCTTGCAGGAAATCCTTACCATTAAGTCGGATGATATCATTGGAAGAGCGAAAACCTACGAGGCAATCGTTAAAGGTGATAACTTACCACAACCTGGTATTCCAGAATCATTCAATGTATTGGTTCATGAGTTAAGAGGATTGGGTCTTGATTTAACACTTGAGTAAACATATTTGAATAGGGATTGCATAACCCATGTTGTGCAATCTCTTTTATTCATTTTACTCAACAACATTTAAAGAAATAACGACAACCATATGTCATTAAAAAAAGATCAAAAAATTAAAAGCAACTTTACCAAAATCAGAATCGGATTGTCTTCTCCGGAGTCGATCCTGACAAGATCTTTTGGTGAAGTAACCAAACCTGAAACGATTAACTACCGCTCCTTTAAACCGGAGATGGGTGGATTGTTTTGCGAAAGGATTTTTGGACCTATAAAAGATTACGAGTGCCATTGCGGTAAATACAAACGTATTCGCTACAAAGGAATCGTGTGCGATCGTTGCGGTGTTGAGGTAACGGAGAAAAAAGTAAGACGTGAGCGTATCGGACACATCAACCTTGTTGTGCCTGTTGCCCATATCTGGTATTTCCGTTCATTGCCAAACAAAATCGGTTATTTGTTGGGTATCCCAACCAAAAAACTGGATATGGTTATTTACTACGAACGTTATGTAGTATGCCAACCGGGTTTGAAATCGGCTGACGGAGTTTTGAAGTTCGACCTTATCACTGAGGAAGAATACCTGGATATTTTGGATTCATTGCCAAAAGATAACCAACACCTGGATGATGAAGATCCGAACAAATTCATCGCTAAAATGGGTGGTGAAGCTTTGTGGTTCTTGTTATCACGCATCGACCTTGATACGTTGAGTTTTGATTTGCGTGTAAAAGCCAATACCGAAACTTCACAACAACGTAAAACGGAAGCGTTGAAACGTTTGAAAGTAATCGAAGGTTTCCGTGCATCACAGATTCATGGCGACAACCGTCCTGAGTGGATGGTGGTTAAAATATTACCTGTTATTCCTCCTGAGTTGCGTCCACTCGTTCCATTGGAAGGTGGTCGTTTTGCAACGTCAGATTTGAATGACTTGTACAGACGTGTAATTATCCGTAACAACCGTTTGAAACGTTTGATGGAAATCAAAGCTCCTGAAGTAATCCTACGTAACGAAAAACGTATGTTGCAAGAGGCTGTTGATTCATTATTTGATAATACCAGACGTGTAAGCGCTGTAAAAACTGAAGGTAACCGTCCGTTGAAATCTTTGAGCGATATGCTTAAAGGTAAACAAGGTCGTTTCCGTCAGAACTTATTGGGTAAACGTGTGGATTATTCAGGTCGTTCGGTAATTGTGGTTGGACCTCAATTGAAATTACACGAATGCGGTATTCCAAAAAACATGGCGGCCGAGTTATTCAAGCCGTTTATCATCCGTAAATTATTGGAGCGGGGTATCGTTAAAACGGTAAAATCGGCTAAGAAATTAGTAGATCGTAAAGAGTCGGTAATCTGGGATATTCTTGAGAACATTTTGAAAGGACATCCTGTATTGCTTAACCGTGCTCCTACACTCCATAGATTGGGGATCCAGGCTTTCCAGCCTAAATTGGTTGAAGGAAAAGCAATCCAATTGCATCCATTGGTATGTACAGGATTTAACGCGGATTTTGACGGTGACCAGATGGCTGTGCACGTTCCACTTGGAAACGCAGCAATTTTGGAAGCCCAAATGTTGATGCTGGCATCTCACAATATTTTGAACCCTGCTAACGGAGCGCCTATCGCGGTTCCTTCTCAGGACATGGTATTGGGATTGTACTACATCACTAAAGGACGTAAAAATACTCCCGAATTCCACATCAAAGGTGAAGGTTTAACTTTCTACTCGGCAGAAGAAGCAATCATTGCTTTCAACGAAAAGAAAGTTGACCTGCATGCTCACGTTCGTGTAAAAGCTAACGTAAAAGAAAACGGAGTATTGGTAAATAAACTCATCGAAACCACTTTGGGACGTATCCTGTTCAACCAGGTTGTACCTGCTGATTATGGTTACGTAAATGAGTCGCTCACCAAGAAAAGTTTACGTGATATCATTGGTGCGATCATCAAAGATTGCGGAATGGATAAATGTGCTAAGTTCCTGGATGAGATCAAGGATTTAGGATACCACTTTGCATTTAAAGGAGGATTGTCATTTAACTTATCGTATGTAAGTATTCCGGCCGAAAAAGAGCAGTTTGTAAAATCTGCAATGGCTGAGGTTGATGATATCTGGAGTAACTATAACAACGGTTTCATTACCAACAATGAGCGTTACAACCAGGTAATTGATATCTGGACACGCGTAAACTCACGATTGGCTGATACCGTGTTGAAACAATTGAAAGAAGACCAACAAGGATTCAACCCTGTTTACATGATGTTGGATTCAGGTGCGCGTGGTTCGAAAGAGCAAATTCGTCAGTTGGGCGGTATGCGTGGATTGATGGCAAAACCTCAGAAAAACACCAGTGGTGGAACAGGGGAGATCATTGAGAATCCGATTTTATCGAACTTCAAGGAAGGTCTTTCAGTAATTGAATACTTTATTTCTACCCACGGTGCGCGTAAAGGTTTGGCGGATACGGCTTTGAAAACTGCGGATGCGGGTTACCTAACCCGTAGGTTGCATGACGTAGCTCAGGACGTTGTAGTAAACGAACCGGATTGCGGAACATTGCGTGGTATTCCTACATCAGCGTTGAAAGACAATGAAGAGATTGTAGAAACATTATATGAGCGTATTTTAGGTCGTACCAGTTTGCATGATGTATATGATCCGTTAACCGGAGAAATGTATTGCAAATCGGGTGATGAAATGGTTGAAGATATTGCAACGAAGATTGATGCTTCGCCAATTGAAACCGTAGAGATCCGCTCAGTATTGACTTGCGAAACACAAATCGGATGTTGTGCAAAATGTTACGGACGTAACCTTGCTTCGGGCCGTATGGCTCAGCGTGGTGAAGCTGTTGGTGTTATTGCAGCACAATCAATCGGTGAGCCGGGTACACAGTTAACACTCCGTACGTTCCACGTAGGGGGTACTGCTTCCAACATTGCAAGTGAAAGCCAGATGAACGCTAAGTTCGGTGGTAAACTTGAGTTCGAAGAGATTAAAACTGTTGTATTAAATACGGTTGAAGAAGGTAAAGTAGATACTGTAATTGGTCGCCAGGGTGAGATTCGTATTATCGATGAGAAAACCGGTAATACCATTATCACCATGAATATTCCTTACGGAGCGCATTTGTTTGTGAAAAACGGACAAAAACTTGAAAAAGGTGAGCGTGTATGTACATGGGATCCGTACAATGCGGTAATCCTTTCGGAATTTGCTGGTGCGGTGAAGTTTGAGAACATCATCGAGAACATCACCTTTAAAGAAGAAAGTGATGAGCAAACAGGTCACAAGGAAAAAGTAATTATCGAATCAAAAGATAAGACCAAAATTCCTTCGATCATCGTTGCCGATAAAAAAGGTGCTACCATTAAAGAATACAATATTCCGGTAGGAGCACACATTATCGTTGAAGAAGGTGCTCAAATGAATGCAGGTGAGATTTTGGTGAAGATTCCACGTGTAATCGGTAAAACCCGAGATATCACGGGAGGTTTACCACGTGTTACCGAGTTGTTCGAAGCACGTAATCCTTCAAACCCTGCAGTTGTTACCGAGATTGACGGTGTTGTTACATTTGGTGGTATCAAACGTGGTAACCGTGAAATTTTGATTACATCACGTGATGGCGATCAGAAGAAATACATGGTTCCGTTATCGAAACACATTCTTGTTCAAGAGAATGATTTCGTAAAAGCGGGTTCATCACTTTCAGATGGTTCGATCTCTCCACAGGATATTCTTCGTATTGAAGGTCCTTTGGCAGTACAACGTTACATCACCAATGGTATTCAAGAGGTATACCGTTTGCAAGGGGTAAAAATCAACGATAAACATATTGAGGTAATCGTGCGTCAGATGATGCAGAAACTGAATGTGGAAGATCCGGGTGATACTTTATTCCTTGAAGGCGAAAATGCAGATAAGTGGAACTTCAAATTAACCAACGACTGGATTTATGACAAGAAAGTTGTAGTTGATGCAGGAGAGTCCGCAAACTTAAAAGCAGGTCAGATTGTGAGCGTACGTAAATTACGTGACGAAAACTCGATGTTGAAGCGTAAAGCGATGAAACTAGTTGAGGTTCGTGATGCACAACCTGCTACTGCTGCTCAGGTTATCATGGGTATTACCAAAGCATCTTTGGGTACACATAGTTTCATGAGTGCTGCATCGTTCCAGGAAACTACCAAAGTATTGAACGAAGCTGCTATCTCAGGTAAAGTAGATCATATGTTAGGTTTGAAAGAAAACGTAATTGTTGGTCACTTGATTCCTGCCGGTACCGGTATCCGTGAGTACGAAAAACTCATCGTAGGTTCACAGGAAGAGTACGATATGCTGATGGCTTCAAAAGGCCAGGCTTCGAACTAGTTCTAACCTTAGTATATTGTAAAGGTCCCGGGTATTACTCGGGACCTTTTTTTGTTTTAACTGCGCTGGGTATACTCGATACTGGATACTGGATGCTCGATACTGGATGCTCGATGCTGGAGGTTGGATGGTAGATAGCAGGATACTTGATGTGAGGCATGTCATAGTGAGTTCATCGAACTAGACCTCCGGAATGATAAACGGATGCAGATTACCGGATAGAGGGTGCAAGTCACAGACTTGCTTGTGTACACTGGTTGAAGTTGCAAACCTCAAACAGCGGGGCCTATGGTAATGCATACATGGGATTTCATTGTGTAATGGAAATATGTATCTTTGGATTAGGAAATTAAACAATCATGACGACCAGTATTTTAAAAACTGAATTGACCAAAGCTATTGCAGGTATTACAGACAAATCTCTTTTGGAGGCTCTGTATACCATTGTTAACCATGCAGAGAAAACGGAGTCTTCTGACTTTGAATTGAGCGATGAGGATATGAAGATTATTGAAGGTCGGAGTAAGGCTTACAAAGCAGGGAAAACAAAGACCATTACTATGGGTGAAATGCGTAAGCGCTTTACCAAGCGTTACACTTCATGAAATACAGCTTACATATCCTCGAAGAAGTATATGGGGAAATAGAGGAGGCAGGAGATTATTATTTCACTCAGCGTTCCGGATTGGAAATGCAGCTGTTCTTAGATTGGGAACGCACTGTAAATCGAGTTTTGAAGAATCCGGAAGGTTATCAGAAACAGGGCAAGAAATTCAGACATGCACTTCTTGAGAAATTTCCATATTTAGTAGTTTTTGAAATCATAGATTTGAGTGTAGTTGTTTACCGTTTTATTAATGTTCGGAGACATCCCGGTAAACGGCATGCTAAGCGAAAGAAATAATAATAATGAGGTTGCTTGTCGCAACCTTTTTTGTTTCCTTTCACTGTTCGAAGTTGCAAACTTCAAACAGCAGGTCCCTATAGCGGTACCGGTGTCAAAACACTTTTTTCCCATTCAGCTAGTTTTACTTTCATCTTCACAAAACGCTTTTTCTCGGTTGCCTTTAGGTCGTTTTTTTCGGCCGGGTCAGTGGTTATGTTAAACAGGTATTCACCTTTTTCATCTTTCAGGTATTTCCAATTACCCTCCCGCACTGCTTTGTGTTTGCTTCGTTGAAAGGTTCTCCAGTAAAGAGTGCGGTCTATTGTTTTTTGTTTTCCGGTCAGCACCGGCATCAGGTCAATACCATCCAATGGAAAGTTTTGATCAATCTTAGCACCGCCCGCTTTCAGCATGGTAGCAGTCCAGTCCATGGTGATGGCCACTTGTTGTGTGGTGGTGCCTGCCTTAATGTTGCCCGGCCATCTTACAAAAGCCGGCACTCTGATGCCGCCTTCCCATAGGGTCATTTTCGTATTGGATAATCCTCCGGTGTTGGAATATATCTCGCCACCATTATCATTTGTGAAGATGACGATGGTATTGCTGTCCAGGTGTGATTCATTCAACGCCTTCATGATGTTTCCAACGCCATCATCCAGACTTTTCATCATGTCAGCATACACAGCCGGAGAACCACCTGTTGTAAAGTCCATTGAATCGGGATAGGCTACATCCGTTGGTCCCTGCCATGGCCAGTGCGGGGCATTGTAGGTTACCATTAACAGGAAAGGTTTAGTGTGTTGTTGGTGGATGAAGGAGACTGCTTTTTGTGAGAACAGCTCCGTGAGGTAACCTTCTGTATATGCTAACGAATCATTTTCATACAGATCATATGTGTGAGGCTTGGATCCCTTTTCGCCTCTGTGTGAAATGTAATCAGCTCCGCCACTGTGGATGCCGAAGAAATAATCGAACCCGTTTTGGGTTGGACTGTGCTGCGGTTTAAAACCTAAATGCCATTTCCCGATGAGTACCGTTTCGTAACCGCTTGCTTTCATCAGGAGACCTAAGGAAGGAATGTCCTTTGTTAATCCAAAAGGAGTGTCTTTGGAGATATTGCGGAGCGGCTCCAGCAACCCAAGAGGCAACCTGGAAGGATAGCGACCGGTCATGAGTGCTGTGCGGGTAGGAGTGCAAACAGGAGCGGCAGCATAGGCGTTCACAAATTTCACCCCTTGTGATGCAAGTTTGTCGAGGTTGGGAGTGCTGAAGTTTTTGTTCCCGTAACAACTCAGATCTCCATATCCCATATCATCCGTCATGATGTAAATGATGTTGGGGCGCTGAGCTATTGCCGGATTCACCAACAGGAGCAATGATAGCATAATTGCTGAGCGGGTTATGGTATGTATGATGCGGTGTTGCATGATCCGGATGGATTTATATTCCAATCTAAGATAACAATCGCTCTGTGAAGTTTGCAACTTCACAGAAGAAACGTTGGCAAGTTTGCAACTTGCATTGTGGCAAGTCACAGACTTGCTTGTGTACAGTGTATGAAGTTGCAAACTTCATACAGCGGGCTCTGGATATGCGATGCGTGATGTTGTTAGGCGAGCTCCACGATAAAGTTCACCTTAGCACCCAGAGCTTCAAATACTTTTAAGATGGTTTCAAAACGCGCATTTTTTACACTGTTCTCTATTTTAGAGATTTGAGCTTTTTGTACACCAACAAGTTCACCAAGTTGTTCTTGAGTCAGATGACGTTCTTGTCGAGCCTGTTTTATAGCTTGTCCTAACAAATCAATGCGCAACTCGTTTTCAAAAGAGTCACGATTTTTAGTGCCACGTTTCCCAATGTGTTTGTCAATCATTGTGTCAAGTGATACTGTTTTAAGTTTATCTGCCATAGTTATTTCTTTTTATTCTTGTGTTCTAAATACTGTTCTCTTATGTCTTCGGCCTTTTTGATTTCCTTTAGAGGAGTCTTTTGGGTCTTTTTTAATATTCCGTGGGTTGCAATGACTATAGTGTCCTTACCATTAATCTTGTCCCAGAAAGAAAAAAGCCTGTAAGCTTTACTATTATAGAGTGTTCTGAATTCCCAAATTGAATCATTCAGCTTTTTGAAAAGTTCATTGTCATTAACAAATTGAGATTTTTTGAGGTTATAGTAAATCTTTTCTCTGGTCTTATAGTCCAACTTTTCTAAGAATTCAACAGCCTCCGGGAGCAATTCAATGTCAAAATGGGGTTTCATTTACAATTTTTCATCAAAGGTAAAAATTTCCCAATTAGGAAACAAGTGTTTTAGCTTTTAGTTACATTATCAGTGGCTTCGACTCCGCTCTGTGAAGTTTGCAACTTCACAGCAGAAACGTTGGCAAGTTTGCAACTTGCATAGTGGCAAGTCACAGACTTGCTTGTGTATAGTGTATGAAGTTGTAAACTTCATACAGCGGGTAGCAGGGTAAAAGAGAAAGGGACTATCCGCCACTGCTCATAGCAACCCGCAGTAAAATTATAATAAGTGTAACCATAGTAATAAATATAATGATGCCGGCTACCGCCAACCCCACACCTTTTTTTCCATTTTTAGCTATCCTACTGAGTGCAATAACACAGAAGAGCATTCCGAGGATCCCAATCATCCACCCCAGATATGTTGCCAGGAAAAAAAGCCCTATCAGGGAGAACACAAATCCTGCAGTGGCAAAACCTTCAAACGAATTATCCTTTTCCGGAGGAACGTTAGGGACTTTTGTGGGGTTATGTATGATAGTTTCAGATGTATGCGTTGTTGTTTCTGCCAACACGCTTGCTTGTACTTTTGGGGGAGCAAGGGAGATGGCGATGGTATTGTCTGTAAGTATTCCTGCTGTGGGATTTTCATCTATTAACACGGCAGGTTCCTGGTTTTGTATAATTGAAACAGTTTGGTGTTGTTTGGCCACTGTTGTTTGAAGCTGTTTGCCGGCTTTTACTTTATGGCGGTACCCAAACTTAGCACCTGTAAATAGATTGCTGCTGCATGAGGACAGGAGGAGTGTGATGGCAAGCACAACCGATAGTAAAGACAGATTCAATCCGGGTTTCATAGGAACTAAGTTAAGGGCTTTTTAGTATTTCTGCGGTTCATTTGGATAGCATTTTTGAATTCTCACAAACCGTAAGTTCGGGCGAACATTAGAGACTTATTGTTCTGTGAAAAATTCTGCCATAAGCTCAGCTTGTTTTAAAACAGTTTCAATTGCTTTCGCTTGTTTATCGGGAGGATATCCCCACTTAGTTAAAGTACGCTTCACAATTACCATTAAACGGGCTCTTGCACTTTCTCTGATGGTCCAATCAATAGTTGCATTTGCTCGCACTTTATCGGTAATTTCTCTGGCTATTTCTTTGAGTTGGTCATCGCCTAAAACCATTACCGCACTGTCGTTTATTTCTAATGCATTATAAAAGGCAACTTCATCATTCGTAAGGCCTAGTCTTTCTCCTTCTTTGTCGGCCTCTCTTATTTCTTTTGCTATATTGATTAGTTCCTGAATGATTTCGGCAGTGGTGAGTAAATTATTTTGGTACCGTTTAATGGCTCCTTCTAACATTGCCAACAGCTTTTTGCTTTTCACAAAATTGGTGTTAGCCCGCATTTTTATTTCGTCATTCAATAGCTTTTTCAATAGCTCAAAAGCCAGGTTTTGATGTTTCATTCCCTTTACTTCTAAAAGGAATTCATCCGATAGAACTTCCAATCCTGAGATCTCGGGCTTGTCAATTCCGGCAGCTTCAAAAATATCAATTACACGATCTGAACTTAATGCTTCGTCTACAATTTGTTTTATTGCTGTTTCTATTTCAATATCTGATTTGCCGGTTCCAACACCCTCAAATTTTTGTAGCCGTGCTTTTACTGCTTGAAAGAAAGCAATGTCGTCTTTGAGCTCCATAGCTCTTTCATGTGGAATGGATAGAGCAAAGGCTTGACTTAACAAAGTTACCTCTCTTATGAATCGGTTTTTACCCTCCTGTAATCCTAAAATATGCTCTTCGGATTGCAGAATGATTGACATTTTTTCTTGCGGCTCAACATTGAAAAAGCGTTTATAATTAAATCGAAAGCTATTTATATAATATGCTCTTGGTTCTTCAGCAAGAATATCATTATGTGTTTTGGCTTCTTCGTTAAAAAACTGTTGAACGATTTCGAATTTTTCCTCCATTAGGGCAAGTGCCTGTTCCAATTCTAATGTTGGTTGACCTTTTCCACCTGCAGCAGAATAAAAAGATAAAGCCTTCTTTAAATCGGTAGCAATGCCTAGGTAGTCGACTACCAAACCTCCGGGTTTATCTTTAAAAACACGATTCACCCTGGCTATCGCCTGCATGAGGTTATGTCCTCTCATGGGTTTATCGATATAGAGTGTGTGCAGGCATGGAGCATCAAACCCGGTTAGCCACATATCCCTTACAATTACCAATCGCAACGGATCGGAAGGGTCTTTCATTCGCTCGGCCAAATTTTTTCGCTCTTGCTTAGTGGTATTGTGGCGTTGCATTTCGGGACCATCAGCACTGGTGGAAGTCATTACCACTTTTATAACTCCTTTGTTTAAGTCCTCATTATGCCATTCGGGCCTTAATGCGATAATTTCTTTGTACAGGTCAGCTGCAATTCTACGGCTCATGGCCACTATCATTCCTTTTCCGTCAAATACCTGTTGGCGTTGTTCTGAATGGTTTACAATATCTTTTGCAAGATTCTTTATCCGCTCAGCATTGCCCACAATGGCTTCCAGTTTTGTCCATTTGGCCTTGGCCTTCTGCTTGCCGGTTATTTCTTCATCCTGTTCGAGTTCGGCATCAAACTCTTCTATCAGGCGTTTGCCGTCTTCATCTAAATTTACTTTGGCCAAACGGCTTTCATAATAAATGCGCACAGTAGCACCATCGGCAACGGCTTGCGAAATATCATACACATCTACATACTGCCCGAATACTTGTGGGGTATTAATATCAGTACTTTCAATGGGCGTTCCTGTGAAACCAATGTAGGTAGCATTGGGTAAAGCATCGCGCATGTATTTTGCAAAACCGTAAGCTATGCGCTTGCCTATGTTTTCTTTGGTCTCTTTGTCTTTTATATCTTTAATGGAAGCCTCAAAACCGTATTGCGTTCGGTGAGCCTCATCGGCTATTACTACCACGTTTCGTCTATCTGTTAATTGTTCGTAGGATGAACTAATGGAAGCATCGGGTAAAAACTTTTGGATGGTTGTAAATACAATGCCTCCACTGGATACTTTGAGCAATTCTTTTAAATGATTACGGTCTCTTGCCTGAACAGGCTCTTGCCGGAGCAATTGTTTAGAGCCCGCAAACGTATCGAACAACTGATCGTCCAAATCATTTCGGTCGGTGATTACTAAGATTGTTGGATTCCTCATTTCGGGAGCAGTGATGAGCTTTCCCGAATAAAACACCATACTTAAACTTTTGCCCGAACCTTGAGTATGCCAAACAACGCCTCCCTTTTTATTGCCCTTTTCTCCTGCAGCAATAATGGATGATTGCACTGCCCGGTTTACCGCATAGTATTGATGATAAGCGGCTAGTTTTTTGACTGTTTCTATTTGTGTAAGACCCGTTTTCGAATCTTCCTTTTTGCTCTTTTCAAAAACTATAAAATTACGTAACAAATCCAGGAAGGTTGCCGGATTCATCATGCCTTTGAGCAACACCTCCAGTTGCGGTGTAAATCGCGATGCTTCTATTGTGCCATCAATTGTTTTCCACGTCATGTAACGACTGAAACCTGCAGAAAGACTTCCTGCTTTACATTCCAATCCATCCGATATCACACAAATAGCATTGTAAGTAAACAAGCTTGGTATGGTGGCTTTGTATGTTTGCAATTGATCGAACGCCTTTCGGAGTGTTGCTTTTTCGTCAGCAGCGTTTTTGAGTTCGATTACTACAAGTGGCAAACCATTTACAAAGAGCAATACATCGGGACGTTTGTTCTGGTTTTTCTCAACGATGGTGTATTGGTTCACACATAAAAACTCGTTGTTCAGGGTATCCCCGAAATCTACTAGTGCTACTTCATAGCTGCGTTCAAAACCATCTTGCTGGTATGGAATCTTTACTTTCTCAACAAGGAGTAGATGAAACGTTTCATTGTTGTGCAATAACTCCGGTGAGTATATGCGGAGTACTTTTTGAATAGCTTGTTCCCGCGCGCCTTCCGGAATATCCGGATTTAAGATAGAAACCGCTTTGCGCAAACGATCCACCAATACAATTTGCTCGTAACTCTCCCGTTCCGAGAGCTCGGCACCGGGTGCAACAGCCAAACCATGGATATATCCCCAACCCATAGATTGGAGTATTTCGATGGCTATGGTTTCTATATGGTCTTCGGTGATTGGTTTCATTTAGGCAATTATTAACCCGAGTTTAAGGTTTAATTTATCTTTGAAGTCATTAGGAATGCTTTCCCAATGCACAGCTAACAAATCTACAAATTGATTTCCATTGATTAACCCAATACGCGGAAAATTAGGATCCAAAGCAATATTCTCACAGTTTTTGTCAAATTGAGCAGTGGTAATGAAGGCTCCCTGACTATCTTTTGGTATACTTTGTCGTAACAATTTAACATCACTGGATTTGATGACTTTATTAGGTTGATAGCGTTTTGCCTGTACAAATACTTTAACTTTAGCCAAACCGGAAATGTTTAATTCACCTGTTGCATCAACTCCTCCATCTCCGGGTTTACCTGTATGTTCAGCTCCTTCAAAACCTAGAGCAGCCAATAGGTGGGTAATTAATATTTCAAACTCTTTTGCATCCAATTCCATCAACCTGTAAAGAACTGATAGATGGTAATTAACTTCTAATTGTTTTGCAGATTCCGGAATCAACTCTGATCTGCCAATGACCGAAAGGAAATTCTGTATTTGAGAAATGTAGAAAATTGTAAGAGACGAGCGAATGGTATTTTGTACGGGAACTGAAAATTGATTACGTGCAATTTCTGCAATCCATTTTACTTTTTTACGATGAGGAAATGGGCAGCCGTCAACTGAGTTGTATTCGTAGTAATAATCTCCTGTTACAACGCCATAATGAATATGATCACTGTTTACGGATTGTGTAAGTACATAATCTCCTTTTTTGAGTTCATGTAAAAAGCGACTTATTTGTCCTACCTGTTGACCCGAAACAAGATTACTTGAATCGGGGTCATATTGTTTATATAGAGGATGAAGCTCTTCGCGACTTTTTACATTTGATAAGTTGGTTCGGTCTAACCAGCCAATGGCAACATATTCTCCACTCAGAAACTGAGGAGTATACTGACCATAATTTGAGCGTACAAAGATAATGTTAGGGCTATCCATAAGCGTATTAAATAAAAGAATATAGAGTAGAGGCATGTTTGCCATTTTCAATGCGTTGCAGGGCTAATGTAGCTGCTAGTGTTTTATTTACCAAATGATGCGGAATATAACTGTTAACAACAGCCAGCGTGCCGGGTTTATTTGTGCAGGCGCACACAGCTTTTACACAACCGGCATGTTGCAATGCCAACAAATGATTTTTTAAACTATTAGCTCCAATCTGGTAATCGCCTTGGCTAACAATCCCAACTCTCTGCACTCCGTTTTCCAATACATCTATAAAATCTCTCATCACAGGATTTCCCAGCACTTTAAAATGCCCCGGAACCTGAATATATCCGTGCCATAACATTAATTGATAAACAATATTTAGTGTCTCAGATTTGCCAGCATGGGGATCTCCGGTTAATGCAATTACTTCCATGGGGCTTAGAGTTTTACTCTCACCTCACCACTCATTAATTTCGGTAATAAAGTATCACGGGTTTGGGTTAAGGTTTGGATCTGTGTTTGGTTGGATCTTATTTTTTGAAAATAGGGTTTTACTTTTGCTTCAAACTCTTCAATAGTTTTAATTGGAGGTAGAGATATTTTATGTTCTTTAAAGGTATTTGTTGTTATAGTGTCAAATACGCTTCCGTATGCAGCGGCAAGCAATTCATCAACAGAATAGGCAATCAATAAGTAAGTAAAAAAATAACACTCTTTATATTTGGGTTGAATACCGTAATTTGATTGACTGAATGCCATTGGTTTCGAAAGTAAACAATATTTTCCAACAGTTCCTCTTGCGGAAATTATCGTTGACAATGAAGGAAGAATCTTTGCTGAGCTATTATTTAAGCCAAGTTCTGATATATTCTTCTCGGTTGTCATAACAAAGTTTTTATGGTTAGATGCGATATCTCCTCCTGAGAGCCAAGGAATATGACCGTTCCAATAAGTAGGATTCTCTGTCTTAGGAGTGCCACCACCAATGAGCTCAATACACTTGTATAAAGTTTGCTCTTCCCAACTATCATCCGCCTCCTCCACAAACCATTGCCTAAAAAGCGTTTCAGCCATTTGTTCCAGGGTTTTATTTTGGCGGTGAAGTAAGTCTATTTTGTCATCTAAACTGCTAAGGATGGTGGCAATGTTAATTTGTTCCTGTATCGGAGGAAGGCTTAGTTTTAAATTATCAAAGCAATTTTTAGGGACTCTCTGTCGGCCCGAGGTTCCTTCAAAATTACTTTCTGCAAACTCTCTTACTTCAGTCCATCTTGATAAATAGAATACAAACTCATTGTCTGAAACATTTTCCTTGCCTCTAAAAACCAGAAACTCTGTTGACCCGAAACCTACACCCTTATCCAAATCTCTTACTTGGCAAATTTTGCCATTTTCTAGACAAGGGGTTATTCTTGCAAACAATGTGTCTTTTTCTTGAAACCGGGAACCACTGGATGTTTTTCTCTTTGAAGAAGGAGAACAGATTTTATTACCGTCTTCCAAGTCCTTCATTTCAACAAATGAGTATTCCTCATTCCCTTTAAGAGAAACGGTTGGATTAATTAATACAAAATCTGAAAATTGATATTCCTTCCATCTACTATAAAGTTCAATCCCTACCCTGTCAATATGGTCGATTAAATCAGGCTCTTTTAAAGAGTTATAATTTATCAAGTCAATTTTGTAAGGTAGTTCAAGTTCATCTAATTTATGTAATAACTCCAGCACATCATCAAAGGTTAGTTGTTGTCCTTTAATGGCAATGTCAATATCAGAGGTTGCTTTATAATTACCCTTCGCTCTAGAGCCAAATACAATTGCTTTATCCACCGAAGAATTGGTTTCAAAAACAGATATAATCCTTTGTGCAATATTTTCAACTAGTCCAAATCTCATTCTGTATTGTCTTCGACATTAAGGTTTTTTTCTTCTGTAATTTGATCAATACTAAGTCGGGTTTGCAACTGAATAAATTTGCCTATATAGGTTTCGACAATATCCATTGCAATTTCTGTTGCTGTTTCACCATCATAAGTATGGACACTTAATTTTCGGCTATCCACCATGTCAAACCATGCATCAGGATCTTGGATTAGACCTCGCTCTGAAGATAATTTAATAGCATCTTTGCTTCCCATAATGCCATTTTCTCCTTGGTTTTCATGGTAATCTTTCATGGTGAGCCAAGCCAATTCATAAGTCATTTCAAAAAACTTGATCATGCCAACTTTTACGACTTCACTAGTCTCGTCTTCCTGAAATTCTTCTAGGGCCTGTTGTAATCCATTCAATGCTTTATTAAAGTTTTGAAAACGTTGGATCCAGCGTATATCTTGTTTAGCCATGGTGGGGTTGTGTGCTTATCCAGTTAATACTTATTTGTTTTCCATTTTCATGTACTTTAAAGCCCAGGCTTTTTTTCTGCAATACATCTTTACCTCTAAAGCTAAACGTGCGGGCGAAGGGCTTGCTTTCGTGTGTTATGTTTACAATCAGTGTATCGTTGGCTGTAATGCCATTAATATGCACGCGATAATTTACCGATGTTTCAAGTCGGGTGGAGGGTCTGATGGTTCTGTTTCGGGTTATTTCAGCCATAATTTATTAGGGTAATTTTATTTTCGCTAAGTTCTCTTTAATCTTTTTATTGAGGTTTGCTTCTTCGGCAAACTGGCTTTCAAGTTCTGCTTTCAGGGAAGTAAACCGTTCCACAAAATTGAAATCATCTTCTTCATCTGCCAGTCCTACATACCTTCCGGGAGTTAATACATAGTTTAGTTTCCGCACCTCATCAAGTGATGCTACTTTGCAAAACCCTGCTACATCTTCATAATTGCCATCCGGATTCCTCCAGTTGTGGTAAGTATTCGCAATTAATTCTATATCACCTTCACGTGCTATGCCTTCTTTCTTCAGAAAGTATTCTTTATCCGTAAGTTCTCTGTTTTTCCTGTTTATTAACACACCCATATTACGGGCATCAATAAAGAGTATTTCGTTGTCGCGTTTTCTAAAACCACCTGTAGTTTTACTTCGGGAGAGAAACCATAAACACGCAGGGATTTGGGTATTTAAAAACAGTTTGGTTGGCAGGTTTACAATACAATCTACCAATCCATTTTCGATGAGTGCTTTGCGAATATCTCCTTCGCCAGTTGTATTGGTTGTTAATGCACCTTTGGATAATACAAAACCGGCTTGACCCGTAGGGGATAAATGATAGAGGAAATGTTGGATCCATGCATAGTTTGCATTACCGGTTGGGGGTATAAGTTTTTCGCCCAAAATCTTCCACCTGGCATCATCACGCAGGAGTTCACCACTCCAATCGCTATCATTAAAAGGAGGATTGGCAATGATATAGTCGGCTTTTAAGTCTTTATGTTCATCTTGTAAAAATGAACCCTGGCTGTTCCATTTCACATTGCTGCTGTCAATTCCCCTTATTGCTAAATTCATTTTGGCCAAACGCCAGGTAGTTTGGTTACTCTCTTGCCCGTATATGGAAATGCGATCTTCCGGTTTGAGTGCAAGCCCCGTTTTACCTTTCTTTTTGTAATGATCCTGATGGGTTTTAATAAACTTCTCACTTTGCACGAACATTCCTCCACTACCACAACAAGGATCGAAAACACGACCTTCATATGGCTCAAGCATTTCAACTAATAGTTTAACAACGCTTTGCGGGGTATAAAACTGTCCGCCCTTTTTGCCTTCGGCCAACGCAAACTCCCCTAGGAAGAATTCAAATACTTGTCCTAACAGATCTTTGCTTTGGGCTTCTTTCGTCCCCAAAGTTGCCGAACCTACAAGGTTTACCAGTCCGCCCAAACTCGCTTTGTCCAACTTTTCCTGAGCAAACCCTTTTGGTAAAACGTCACGCAGGGAAGGGTTGTCTTTTTCAATGGCATCCATCGCATCGTCAATATCTTTTCCAATGCCGGGTTGTGTTGCCCGTCCTTGAATATAATTCCAGCGGGACTTTGCAGGGACAAAAAAGACTTTCTCGGCAACATATTCATTTTTATCTTCCGGGTCGGCACCTTCGTATTCTCCTTTGCCTTCTTTTAATTTGGTGTACAATTCCTCAAAAGCATCCGAGATATATTTGAGGAATATCAATCCCAAAGCAACATGCTTGTATTCGGCAGCATCCATATTTTTTCGGAGCTTGTCGGCTGCTTTCCAGAGTTTTTTTTCCAGAGCTTCTTCTTGTTCTTGCTTTGCTTTCTTAGCCATTATGAATGTAGTACTTTTTAGTTCTTTGTTAGGGTTGTAAAGTTAGCCTCAAATGATGAAAAGTTACCTTCAAAGTATCAACCGGCCACTTATCGGGCTTGTGAAGCATTCGTTATCAGGGTGTTTTTCTATTGTTTGATAGTAATCTTTGGTTTTAAATCCAAGCTTACCCAAATATACCAGAAATCCCAACTACCCGCACACCATCCCCTAAAATTGGTACTTTAGTACCAAAGAAGTAAACCGCCAAGTTTACAAATGACCCTTTTAAAACGTTCCTAAAGAAATAACCACCATTCATCCCATTTTGCTTCAATCTCCTTAAAAAGACCATTTTCATTCATATCATTCATTCGGGCAATGTTTCAGTTAAGCGGCAATTCGTGTAAAAGGTAATTGTAATGTAACAGGATAATTATTTGTTGCAACCGCAAATGAGGGAGAACAAAACACCTCATTTGTGAACCAAGCTCTAATGAAAAAAGCAGCCCCGCTCATTCTTTGCCTTACACCCCAATTGTTGTTATCCATCGGTATGGATTCAACGGGATCGGGTATCGTTTACCGGGACTGCTTCACACAGCAACACCCCGAAGATGGCAACACTATTTAACTACTTATCTTTTTTCTTACACCATCCTGCATTGTGGCGTTATGTGTTATGCACATGGCTGCCTGCTTTGCACCATATGGGAAACCCTCCACCAGAAACACCGGCTTCCATACGGCCATGTTTATCAATTATACATATTAATTAAACCCTAAATCAAATTACAATGGAAAATCGAATCCACAATTTTGTAACCCCCGACAACATCGCGTTAGTCGAATCGCATGTTTTGGCCATTCAAACCGAATTGCCTTTTTTAATTGAACTGACCCCAATAGAGTCCAAAAGATTGTCGCGGATGGAAATCGGCAGGAGTGAGTTTGTGCGCAGAGCATTAATAATCGCTGAGGGCAATGAACAGCTGCGACCACAATTCATCAACTTTGGTGACATCGAAGTTGACCTGAACCTGATTGAAGGTTTGGATAAAATGATTGGGCAAGTGGGCAAGCTTTTCAAACAACTGAATGATACCCGCGACAGGGCAGGACATGAAGCCTATGGCGTTTCGCGGGAAATTTACAGTACGGTTAAAAGGGCTGCTGCGCAAGGTATACCGGGTGCATCACAAGCTTTAGAAGAACTCAGACAAATTTTTGAAAGAGAAGGAAGGGTAATGCCTGAAGATAACCAACAAAACGGTTAGTAAAAAAGAAAAGGGAGGCGGCCCGATTTTGTTATGGGTATGGACATAATAAAGGTGGCGGTCCCCTTTTTACCATCAACATTGATATAAAAAACAGGAACATTCGAGAAAAAAACATAAGTGTTCGTGTTTCAAACAGAATCACTTCAGGAAAAAACAGGAATGATTCAGGAAAAAACATAAGTGTTCGTGTTTCAAACAGGATCACTTCAGGAAAAAACACGAATGATTCAGGAAAAAACACGAATGATTCAGGAAAAAACAGGAACATTTGACAAAAAAACATCATGTGTCCATGAAAAAAACAGGAATATCCGACAAAAAAACATGATGGATTGAAGGTGTAATAGCATTGATTATGAGGTGAATATATAAGCATGAATGCCCGCCCCGCAGGTGCCTTCGGCCATTCGCGCTTCTTTTGGACATTCCGGAGGTCTTTGCTTCTCCCGCTCGCAGCGGGATCAGCATGACATTTGCTTCGATTATCTTAGGAAGGATTTGTGAAGTTTGTAACTTCACAACCCAAACATACGCAAGTTTGCAACTTGCTACTGTCAAGTCACAGACTTGATTGTGTACATTGTTTGAAGTTGCAAACTTCAAACAGCGGGGTGCCCCCGCTTGCAGCGGGATCAGCATGACATTTGCTTCAAAATCCGAAATCACCAATCCGATCCCGATAGCTATCGGGACGCAATTCTTCCTAAAATCTAATATCCGTATCGGGCAATGCTTTCCGGAGCTGTTCCAGTTTTTCGGGAGCAATCGGGTTACCTATCAGTGCCAGGGTTTTCAGTTGGGTGAGTTTATGGATGGAGGCGGGGAGTTCTGTTATTTGGTTGTAACTTAAGATGAGGGTTTCCAGTTTTTGCAGTCCTTCAAAACAATCGGGTAATCCTTGTAACTTATTTTGGGTAAGGACGAGGGTTTTCAGGTTGCTGAGGTTTCCTGTTTCGGCCGGAATTTCCGTGAGTTGGTTCTGTTCGAGTAAGAGGGTTTCCAAGGATGTTAGGTTGCCAATTTCGTTGGGCAGGTTGTTGAGGTTGTTGAAGGAAACATTGAGTTGTTTCATCTTGGTAAGTGCTCCGATACTCGGGTTCAACCTTTCTATTTTGTTATCGGAAAGGTTGAGGGAAGTGAGGCTTTTCATGCTGCTGATGGCATCGGGAACGGCCTTGAATTGGTTCACGGAAATTTCGAGTGTTTGCAGTTCCTTGAGTTGTTTAAAACTGGCAGGCAATTGTTGCAGTTTGTTCTTTTTGAGTTGCAGGTGGTGCAGCTTTTTGAGGTTTCCCATTTCTGCCGGTAATTCGGTGAGTGCATTTTGATCGGCTACGAGTTCATTCAGTTTGGTGAGTTTTCCGATGGAATGTGGAAGCTGAGTAATCTGGTTTTTCATGATGTTGAGGAATACCAGGTTACCGAATAAACCTATGGAGTCGGAGAGGCTTTGCAGGCGTTGTCCTCGCACGTTGAGCAAGGTTACTTCTTTGGGTTTCTGCAATGCATCGCTCAGGCTCATGTATACTTTGGGGGTATGCTGTTGCGCATAGCTGTTTACTAAAAACAGGGAGAGGAAAAGGGCAAGTGAGATTCGGATGTTCATGTGTGAAGTTAAAATGGAGAGTTGCTGATGTGAGTATGTTTTCGTTGGGAGAAGTCTTCTGCATGGTTATTTCCCGCTAATCTCGCAGATAACGCAGAAAAGATTTGCGGAATCAGCGAGATCAGCGGGAAACCATTAGCTCGCGTCATTCGCGGCTATCATCTCTTGTTCGAATGATTATTATTTAATCAGTTTATAGGTATATAATTCGGTGGCGGTTGAAACCTGTGCGATGTATACACCGGCAGGCAGGTTGGCCACATTGGATGAAAGAATGTTTGAACCGGTATTGAGCATGAATGATTGTGAGAATACTTCCACACCATTCATGTCCATCAGTTTCACCTGTACGTTTTCAGCTTTCACTGCATCTATGTTAAAGTTGAGTTCGTTGCTGAAAGGATTCGGATACACCTGGTTGAACTGCAATGAATTGTCGGTATATAAATTCACCGAGCGAATTTGCGAATAAGCAAATGCTCCGTCAAAATCAACTTGTTTCAAACGGTAGTAGTATACCTGTGGTTGCAGGTTTGCATCTTCAAATTTGTAACTGCGGAGTACATTGCTGTTACCTGCACCGGTTACTTTGCTAATGTCGGCAAAGTTTTTACCATCAACAGAACGTTGGATTTCAAAGTATGCATTGTTCACCTCGGAGGCTGTAGACCAGTTAAGGGTTACATTGTTTGTTCCGCTTTTGCGTGCATGGAAAGCAGCAAACTCAACCGGCAAAGCAGCTAATACACCCAGGTGGTATTTGTTTGCTATCACAACGGTATTGCTTGTGTTAAAGATAACGGAAGTGTTGGATGCATCATTAATGCTTGTACTGTTGGATGCCGATGCGCCCATCATGGAGAAAAATCCAAAGTGGTAGTCGGGCGAGAATGTTAATCCGCCTGATTCGCTGCCCGAAGGGGTGGTTGCAAACAGATCTACTTTAGGAGCAAATGGTGTATGGTCGGGACGGATTACCCAAAGGTGACCGTTTCCACCATCTTGTTGCGCCCACAAATTTCCCATATTATCAAATGCAAGGTTATCAATACCGGAACCCCAGTTTACACTTTGGGTTGAGCCACCTGCTATATTCATGGTATAATTTACCGAAGCATTTCCTACATATTCTTCAAAGTTGGAAACGGTAGTTCCGTCATCCTGGAAACGGTAGATGCGTGAGTTGTTTTTAGAAGTAAAATAGATCATTCCATTTACGGGATTGATTTCTACATCTTCCACACCATTAAAGTTGGTAGCACCCAATCCGGCAATAACTGATGATACGGTATTGCGTTCTGCTTTTGTGGCATTCGGTACCAATATCCATATGCCGCTTGAACCGTTGCGTTGCAAGGCATACAATGTTCCCGAATCCAGTTTCATTTTTTGTGCAGCCACAAACTTATATACACCGGATGATCCGCCATCTTCACCATAATAAGCCGTTAAACTATCACTTTTTACGACTACGTTTTCATGGCTCATTCTACCCATTGCCCATAGTTTGTCTTTTGTGCCATCGGTATTGTAATCCATTACTTGTCTGTTCCAAGGGTTGTATTCCACGTGCCATCCTACATCGGTGTATCCGTCTGTGTTTGCATCACCTGTATTGTATGATTCTTCGGATGTGATGATGGTTCCCCAAGGTGTAGTTCCACCCGAACAGTTACGTGTTGATTGCACCAAACCGGTAGCCGATAAATTTACTTTTCCGGATGAATCACGTTGCCATGTTCCGGTTGTATCGTTATAGGTAAGGTAAAATACGCTTACGCCTCCCGGAGTGTTTTCTTCGTTTACACCCAACGCACCTTTTTTGCTGCTGCCACCGTAGGACATGAATCCGGTGAAGTCGAGGTTTCCACCAACCGTACCACCCAGTGTATGTGTTTGGCCTTGACGTGCAATTTGCTGGAAGCGGTGGTTTGTCGGGATGCTTAATAATTGGTTACGTGTTTGGCTCACGGATGTAAAACAACCGATGTGTAATGAATCAACACATGGATTAAACGGAGTAGGGTTAGGGTAAATCCAGAACGGAACAGAATCAATGTATGTGTTAGTAGAATCTGAAATACGCAACCATGAGTTGGATGCATTTACATTGGGTACACTCCATGCATACGTTCTTACACCGGCAGAAAAGTTGGATACGATGGTATTCCAGGTTGCTCTGTTGTTGATGGAGTATTCCAGTTTTACTTTGTTGATGGCGGGGATATTATACCAGTTAATATTATAAGTATTGCCGGCTGCAATACTTTGATTAGCGGTAGGGGCTAAAAAGTTTAATGTACGGGGATCTGCTTTCACTTCCATTTCAAAAGTTAAGTCGGAACTTAAGCCATCGCGGTTGTGAATTTCAACGGCAATGGTATTGATACCGTTTACAAATAACGATTTTGGAACAGTATAATAATAGTAAGTACGTTCAGCAGCTGCATCAATGGTGGTGCTCGAAAATGTTAAGTAATTGATTACGGTATCCGGCATGTTTGATCTGAACACTTCCGTTCCGTTTACATATACAATGGCTCCGTCATCACGCATGATGCCGAACATGATGCTATCCGTTAATGCTGCCAGAGAAGGGATGTTTACTTTTTTACGGAAGTAAGTAGTGATGTATTTATTGTTGGCATCCGGTCCGTAACCTACAGTAGTTGCCGATGCATCACCGTAACCAAGAATAGCGGGTCCATAATTCCATGAGCCTTCATAAAACGAAGGAAACCTCCATGCCGAATCCTGGTTTGTTCCGTTATCTAAATAATACCAATCCGAAAGTTTAGTGATAGGGAACGTAACAATAGGCATGGCAACCCTTTTCGCGTTTAGCTCCAGATCAAATCCCATATCATCATTCAATGCAGTAGTATCGAACTGGTGTACTTCAACAGCCAGGGTATTTAATCCGTTTACGAGTGTATTCGGAATCCTTACTTCGGTATATACATTTTCTGCTGCTCCGTTTATATTATTAAGGGCAAGTGTGGTTTTAGTAACCGGTCCGGCTGGCATGTTTCTTCTGAACACTTCCGTTCCGTTGAGGTATACTACCGCACCGTCATCAACCAATACTTTAAAGATAAGTGTGTCGAAACCGGCAGTGTTTGCCATGTTAAACGTGTTGCGGAAATATGTTGTAGCATGTTTGTCGGCTGCATTTCCACCAAACGAAACAGCGGTAACTGTTGAATCGCCATACCCGAATTTACCATTCTTAAATGCCCATGACGAATCGTTGAATGAGTTGTTCATCCAAGTAGGAAGCAAGGTGCTGCCGTTATCCGAAAACTTCCACACGCTGCCTTTGGCCAACGGGAAAGTACCGGGTGTATAATTTGTTTCGGTATAATAAATGGTAAGCTCGGGAGCAAGTGTGCTTGAGCTGTTAAATGATTTGGTATTGCGCACACCCGAACCGGTGATGATAAACGAAAGTGCATTTCCTGATGCCCATGTTCCCTGTGCGATGATTTCGTTCACAATGGTTTTCAGGTCCGGTGTACGTTGCAATGGACCTCTGAAGTTGGCATTTGCCGTACCCCAGGTAGCATCCGTACTTCCCGGCCATGTAGCCGATGCAGTAGTGGTACTCCGCACACTGATATCATTCACGGTAGAGGTATACGTAGCAGAGTTGGCGGTTAGCTCACCTTTAAAGGTAGCTGCACCACTTACAGGAGTTTTATCACCCACATTGGTAAACTGAATGAACACACTATCCACCACAGCACCTTGCGGCAGGTTGATGTTGGTGAAACGGATTCCGATTAACTGGTTGTTGGAACCATCGGTTGTAATTTCCAGATCCGAGCTGGTTAAGTCTAAAGCTCCGGTGGAGATGCGTTGTTCTGCATCATCAGTTCCGGATATCACTTTGCGGACGATGGAGGAAGATACTTGTGCCGATGCGTGGTGTATGCCAAAGAAGCTTACCAGCAAAGCAAAACAGGAAAGTAATGTTATTTTCATGATTGAATAAATGGATTGATTTTTTATCACTCCAAAAATTCAGTTCTCACATTACGGAATGTTTGATTACAGATGATGATACTGTAGAGTTATTGTTAAGTAAACAACAATTGGTGGCATCGGTGCCTTCGTGTGAAAAAGTTGCGGGTTATTTATTACGGGTTGCGAGTTTGCATATTCCTCCCGCTATCGGGATCGCTTCGCGGAGTCGATGTTACCGGTGTTTTGTGAAGCCGTGTTTTGTGAAGTTTATAACTTCACAAAGCCGAACACAGGCAAGTTTGCAACTTGCTAATCGGACATGTCACAGACCTGCATGTGTACATTGTTTGAAGTTGAAAACTTCAAACAACGGAAGTATACCGATAGCTTCGACTCTACTCTGTTACCAGTGACTGAACGGTCCGATAGCTATCGGACGAAGCCACTGGCAGCATTATTTCCATAAAAAATAATCTTCACCTCAACAGAATCCAAAAAACAGCTTAATTTTGAGTTTCAAATCATACCAATGGAAAACAAAAACGAAAATCAGTTAAATATAGAACTCAGCGAAGAAATGGCTGAAGGTATATACAGTAATTTAGCCATCATCACGCATTCCAATTCGGAGTTTGTGGTCGATTTTATCCGCATCATGCCGGGTGTGCCCAAGGCAAAAGTAAAGTCAAGAATCATTCTTACCCCGGAGCATGCCAAACGATTGTTAATGGCATTGAGCGATAACGTAAATAAATACGAAGAACAAAACGGCCATATCAGCATCAACGAAGCACCACCGATCCCGATGAATTTTGGGGGACCTACGGGGCAAGCGTAAAGAAATTCGGATTGTGGAATGACCAAAAATGCGGAATGCTGATTTGGAGGAAAGGAAGCAATGAGGAATCCCGATAGCTATCGGGAGGCAGTAGGCAAACCCCAGTCACTTCGAGTAAAATATTGGGGAGGTTACGCAGAGCGTTTGTAGCGAGAAGTTTTCGTGAGCACTTGGCTAACCCTTAAGAACGTTCCCGATACGCGCCACCAGCTGCACGAACTGACAAAAGGAAAGAACCAGTAAGCAAAGGGGAATTAAGCAGTAGGCAAAAAATATAGAATGTTATGAGCTGGCAAGGTGCCTGAGCTGCGCGAAGCGTAAAGGTCGAAGGCACCTGCGGGTAGGATTGCTTACACACCTCGGGGCCTATTTACAATATCAGATTGACATAAGTCATTTTAAGGCCAAGAAAGGGTTGGGTTAAAAGCCAATGTTATTGACAATAAGGCGCTGAAAGTCCTTTCCGGTGGCAGCATGAGCGATGTGGGAAATCATTTTTCGGGAATTGGTGTGGCAAAATATTCAGATTGATTATCTTTGCCCAAATCTAACCAACCTTGAACAAGTCAATTACTAAATTCTCCGCCACTTTAGTTCTCGAAGATGGCACTGTTTTCAAAGGAACTTCTATTGGGAAAATTGGTACAACCACCGGTGAAATCTGTTTTAACACAGGAATGACGGGCTACCAGGAAGTATTTACCGACCCTTCTTATTTCGGACAAATCCTGGTTCAAACCAATGTACATATTGGAAATTATGGGATACATGCCGAGGAAACAGAGTCGGAATCCATTAAAATTTCAGGTCTGGTTTGCAAGGACTTTAATGTTCCTTATTCGCGCAAGCAGGCCGATAGCACAGTTCAGGATTATTTTGCCCTCAACAATATTATCGGGATTACGGGTGTTGATACCCGCGAACTGGTATTGCATGTGCGCAGCAAAGGTGCCATGAATGCCATCATATCTTCGGAAGAAAAAACGGTTGATGAACTATTAGCCGAACTAAAAAGTGTTCCCCATATGGAAGGTCTGGAGTTATCATCCCAGGTTTCAACCAAGGAAACATATTATATGGGTGATGAAGCTACTGCGGTAAAACGTGTTGCTGTACTTGACCTGGGCGTGAAGAAAAACATCCTCCGCAACCTGGTGAAACGCGATTGTTACCTTGCCGTATTCAATGGTAAAACATCCTTTGAGGAGATGATGAAATTTAAGCCCGATGGTTTTATGATTTCAAACGGTCCCGGAGACCCTGCAACAATGGAGTATGCCGTGGATACAGTAAAAAACATCCTGGACAAAAACGTTCCCTTATTCGGAATCTGCCTGGGACACCAGATGCTGGCCGAAGCAAATGGATTGAAAACATATAAAATGCACAATGGTCACCGCGGATTAAATCACCCGGTGAAAAATATCATCACCGGTGTTTGCGAAATCACTTCCCAAAATCATGGGTTTGCAGTAAAAGCAGAGGATATCGAAAAACATCCCGATGTAGAGATTACACATATCAACCTGAACGATAATACCATTGAAGGCATCCGGTTAAAAAACAAAAAAGCATTTTCGGTTCAGTATCACCCTGAAGCAGCACCGGGACCGCATGACTCAAACTACTTGTTTGACGACTTCGTTACCTTAATGAATTAATCGCTGTTGGCTGTTAGCAATTAGCTATTGGCCACGTGGCGTTAAAGTTTACTATTTTTCAATAAATAAGCTAATAGCTAAAGGCCAACAGCCAATAGCCGGACGCAAAAATTAACCAAAACCAATGACACAAATTATTAACATTCATGCCCGTCAAATTTTAGACTCACGCGGAAACCCGACTGTTGAAGTTGATGTAATTACCGAAACAGGAACATTAGGAAGAGCAGCCGTTCCATCGGGAGCATCTACCGGAGCTCACGAAGCTGTTGAGTTACGTGACGGTGATAAAAAAGTATACCTCGGAAAGGGCGTTTTGAAAGCAGTAGAAAACGTAAACGATACCATTGCTGAAAAGCTGATCGGTATGGATGTATTTGAGCAAAACGAGATTGACCGGGTGATGCTTAAACTGGATGGAACGGATAACAAGGCAAAACTTGGAGCTAATGCTATTCTTGCGGTTTCGATGGCTGTAGCCAAAGCTGCTGCCGAAGAAAGCGGAATGCCATTGTACCGTTATGTTGGAGGCGTAAATGCAAACACTTTACCTATTCCGATGATGAATATCCTGAACGGTGGAGCACATGCAGATAATGCAATCGACTTCCAGGAGTTTATGATCATGCCCGTAAATGCAAACAGCTTCAGTGAAGCATTGCACATGGGAACAACAGTATTCCATACATTAAAAGGGGTATTGAAAAAGAAAGGTTACTCTACGAATGTGGGTGATGAAGGAGGATTTGCTCCGAATATCCAGTCGAATGAAGAAGCGATTGAGATTGTATTAAAATCGATTGAAGAAGCAGGATTCAAGCCGGGTAAAGATATTTACATCGCCATGGATGCCGCTTGCACAGAATTGTGGGATGAGAAAAAGAAAATGTATGTATTCCACAAATCGGATAAGAAAGAATTGACTTCATCAGAAATGGTGAGCTACTGGAAAGCATGGACCGAAAAATACCCGATTCTTTCGATTGAAGATGGGTTGGCAGAAGATGACTGGAGCGGTTGGGCTGAATTGACCAAAACGATTGGAAGCAAAGTGCAGCTGGTCGGTGATGATTTGTTTGTAACCAACAGCAAACGCCTGCAAAAAGGAATAGATAAAGGAATAGCAAACTCTATTCTGGTAAAAGTAAACCAGATTGGTTCGTTAACCGAAACAATTGATGCCGTGAACCTGGCAACCCGCCATGCTTATACCAACATCATGAGTCACCGCAGTGGTGAAACAGAGGATGTAACCATTGCCGATTTAGCTGTAGCCTTAAACAGTGGTCAGATCAAAACCGGTTCAGCTTCGCGTACTGATAGGATTGCCAAGTACAATCAGTTGTTGAGAATTGAAGAGGAGTTGGGTAAAAATGCGTATTACCCGGGTAAGGATTTCAAATTTTTGTAAGAGAGAGGTTTTCATCCGATATTAAGAATCGCCATGCAAGGAATTGTATGGCGATTTTTTTTGCGTTGGGTTGATGTAGGCGGATTGCAATGTCGTGCAGGAAGGTTTCGCCCCTAACGGGGCTTCTACTATTCTGCTTCATTTGGCCACCCGGGTTAGGCCCTAATGGGCCGGGGACACGGATGATATCTTAGTTTCTACACAATCGAACCTAAGTCAGCAAAAGTAGAGAATTGTCAACCGAAAAACTGTGGACCACGGACTACCGACCACCGTCCATGGACTACCCTAACAGCCAAGAGCCAACCGCCACCCGAGTGTCAATCTTTGTGAACGTTGCCTGGCTGTTGTTCAAAACCCGATGGAAGTACATTGTTTAAACAACTATATTTGACTCATGCAATTTCCATGGAAAAAACTCATCACCAATAAATACCTTATCGCTTCGGTGGTGTTTGTGGTATATATGATTTTTGCAGATAAAAATAATGTGATAGAGCAATATGAGTTGCAGAAACAATACACCAAAATAAAACGGGAGCACCGCTACTACGAGGAACAGATTGTGAATGCCCGCAAGCAACAGGAAGAACTGTTTGGTAGCGATAAAAACCTGGAGAAATTTGGCCGGGAAAAGTACCTGATGAAACGCGATAACGAGGATGTATTTGTGATTGTAAAAGGAGAAAAGCCAATCAGGGAAATAGCAGATTCAACAGAATAGGGTTGAGAGGGAGAATGCCAAAGATTAGCACAGATTAAATGGATTTTAAAAGCCACTGATTACGCAAATTCAATTATTTAAATTGGTGTAATCAGCGGCTATTTTGTTTACACCTTATTTCTTTTTCAAGTCCCCTTTTTTCCAGGCATTAAAAAACTGGCTCCAGGCAATGGGGTCAAATAATCGCTGTGGTGGTAATTGTCCCTGGTAATAATATTGGTAAGCCTGGGCCTGTTGTGCGTATGCAGTAGCTTCCTGTGCATCCATGGCCATTCCGGCACCCATGCTTTGAAGTACTTTGCTGCGCAGATTACCACTGGCACGTGTAAAATACTCATCGGGAATATTGGCCTTTACAAAATAATAGTTGAATTCTTCGGGAGTAGGCCAAGGTCTGATTACTGTTTCGGGGAGGTAAATAGTATCATCATACATGGGTTGGATGACAGAGTATTTGGTGCCGGAGAGGTTGGTGGGAATCACAAACTCAACGGTGCGTTTGGCAATGGAAGAAAATATGATGGTATCCGATTTACGGGCTACAAAAGAGAAAAACCCGGACGCATCGGAGTAGGTTCCTTTTTTGGTTCCTTTTATGCGGATGGAAATGAGGGGCAATACGCTTGAACTATCAGCGGAGACTACTACTCCTGCAAATTGCACAAGGTCATTGTCCTGCTGCGCAAATAATTGGCTCATGCCGGCCAACAGTAACAAACATATAAATCCTACTTTTTTCAATGCTAAAAAAATAACCCTGCAAAAATACACATAATTACAATTACGGGGTTAGGAATTTTGGTGGTAAGGAGAATAAACAAGGTACTTATCAGAACCAGCATATTCATTTCATTTACCTCTACCGGCTTAAACAACAAATAAGCCGAAGCAATCACCAATCCGGCAGAAGTTGCATTGATACCTTCGATTGCATTTTTTACCGGAGAAAAGTGCTTCATCTGATTCCACATCGGATAGATAAAAAAGATGAGCAATACCCCGGGAAGAAAAATGGCTACCGTACCAATGAGTCCCCCTGCTAACATTCCTACGACTCCCCATTCCTTTAACGCAAGTGACCCTGTAAATGTTGCAAAGCTGAACACCGGTCCCGGAATGGCTTGCAAAATCCCTACTCCTGCAAGGAACTCACCTGAGGTTAAATAGTGTTTAAATTCTACAAACTGGTTGTACATCATAGGAATGAGTACATGTCCGCCACCAAAAACGATGCTTCCGTAACGGTAGGTATTTTCAAAAATCAACACACCCGGGTTTTTGGTAAGTGCACCAAGAACTGCTGCTGCTAGAAAGATGCCCAGAAATAATGCAAAATTAGGCCATTGAATGTTTTTGATGGGTTTTACATCGGCATAATTGGAGCGGTTCACAAAATTGGAAACAACCCCACCTATCACCAGTAGCAAGGGGAAAATATAGGGTGTATCGGAAAGAATGGCTGCTATGGCCGACAGGAGCATGAGTACCCAGTGGTGTCTGCGGGTAACAAACAGGTCCTTTATTTTATAAGCGGCAAAAATGATAAAACCTACCGCCATAGGTTGGATGTACTTCAGGAAATTCAATTTGGGGTTATCCAGTTCCAGCAGGTACAATAAAATAGCAAATGCACCCATAATAAAGGTTGCCGGTAGCACCCACACACCCAAGGTTAGAAATGCCAGTCCCGGTCCGCCTATTTTGTAACCTATGGCCGTAATGGTTTGGGTAGAGGTAGGTCCGGGCAACATATTGCAGAGGGAATTAAGCTCTTTCAGCTCATCCTCCGTAATGTATTTACGCTTTACGACCAGTTTGCGATGAATCATGGTGAAGTGAATCTGAGGCCCGCCAAAAGCGGTGAGGGCAAGCGAAAAAACATCAAGTAAAAACACCAGATGCCTTGAATTGCGGATGTTATGTGTTGTTTGTTTCGTCAATTGTTGAACCAAATATAGTTTTTTGGGAGAAATGAGCAATTGAAATCGCGAATTGTTACGGGCCTGTGAAATTTAGCACAGCTAAATTGAAGGGCAAAAATTATATTTGGGTCAGGAACAAACATATGCATCATTTATTCATTGAATACGTCTATTTGATATTGGCCATCCTCGCTTTGGTAATGATTGCCAACAAACTTCAGTTGGCTTATCCTATTTTGCTGGTCATCGGGGGACTGGCCCTGAGCTTTCTCTCGGAGTTTTCAAACATTACCATTAATCCCGAGCTGGTCTTTTTTATTTTTCTGCCTCCGCTGTTGTATGAAGCGGCCTGGCAAATGTCGTGGAAGGAGTTTTGGAAGTGGAGGCGGGTTATCACCAGTTTTGCTTTCCCCATTGTTATTCTCACAGCCTGCGTTATTGCCTATGTGTCGGTTGCACTGATTCCGGGATTTACGCTGGCACTGGGTTTTTTGCTGGGAGGGATTATATCTCCACCCGATGCCATTTCGGCAACCACCATTATGCGTCAGGTAAAAGCTCCTAAATCAATGGTAAGTATTGCCGAGGGCGAAAGCCTGCTCAATGATGCATCTTCATTGATCGTATTTCGGTTTGCACTGGCTGCTGTTATTACAGGCCAGTTTTATTTTCAGGAAGCTGCTGTGAGTTTTGTAACTGTGGTGGTGATGGGCATAGCAACCGGACTGTTGACCGGATTGCTTTTTTACAGTATTCACCGCTGGCTGCCGGTAACTCCAAGTGTAGATATTGTATTAACCCTGGTTACACCTTACTGCATGTATTATTTTGCGGAGTATTTTCATTTTTCGGGAGTGTTGGCGGTGGTGAGTGGCGGATTGTTTTTATCGCACAGGCGGCAAACTATATTGAGTTATAAGAGCCGTATCCAGAGTGTGAATGTATGGACAAGCCTGGTGTTTATGTTGAACGGATTGGTTTTTATGCTTATCGGGTTACAACTTCCATCCATCATGGCCCAGCTTGGAGATGTGAGCGTGGCAAAAGCCACATTTTATGGTGTGGTTATCTCTGCAGCACTTATTCTTACCAGACTGATTTGTGCACTGGGTGCGTCTCTTTTTACCCGGATCATGAGTAATTTTATTACCGTGGCAGATCCTAATCCGGGTTGGAAATCACCGCTTATTCTGGGTTGGGCCGGAATGCGCGGAGTGGTTTCATTGGCAGCAGCCCTCTCTATTCCATTGCTGATAGATGAAACACATGTTTTCCCGTACCGCAGTCTTATCCTTTTTATTACGTTTATTGTTATTCTGATAACGTTGGTTTTTCAAGGCCTAACGCTTCCATGGCTGGTTCGTATATTGAATATAGAAAAGAAACCCGATGTGAAAACGGAGCAAGAACAAGAGCAGATCATTCAGAAGAAGTTGGCGCATTATTCACTTTTGTTTATCAAGGAAAAGCATGGTGAAGAACGGCTTAAAAATGAACACCTACATAATCTCAGAACGAAGCTGGAAACGGAACTGAAGTTTTTTAATGAAGTATTGGATCCGGATATTACAACCGGAAATGCATTGCAGGAGTTTCATTCCACTTACCTGGAGTTGTTGGGTGAACAAAGAAGGGTGCTTGATGAAATGAACCACCATGCCGAGTTTGATGAAGACCTGATCCGTAAATACCTTGCCCTTGTTGATTTTGAGGAATTAAAGGTGCGCGAACGGAATCTTGAGGTATAAAAGAAGGTTGCGAATGAATAGTCTTCTGTTATGTATTGCCCGCAGATCTCGCTGATAACGCAGAAGAGATAATACCTAACCTCAACATCTTCAGAAAAAGAAAACTATTTGAACAACATCCTTCCGGTCTGCCAAATTTTTCCATCTATCAGGAGTGAATAATTGAACAACCCTTTTTGGTTAAAACCATGTTCGTACAAGACTTCATTGATGCCCGGATTTAATACCACAGGCAACACTGAAACGGTTCGTCCCTGAATATCTGTAATGGTAATGTTTGCTGTTTTGTAGTTTAGTTTGCCATTTACCAATACGGATAACGTTGTGGTTTCATCAAACGGATTGGGCATAGCTCCGAGCAGTTCAACGGCTTTTTGTGGTTGCAGGGGTTCTGCAGTTCCTGTATTGGGTTGTGCTACTGCTTTAATGTATTTTTCGATATTGAAGATGCTCTCTGTTCCGTTTGCGTCAACTGATGCGGCACTTACAAAATAGATCGAATCCTTTTTGATATTGTATGTCTTCATCACATTGGTTCCGGTGAGTGTGTATACAGAATCAAAATCATTATAAGCGGTGCGGATCCCAACCCTGTAAGTATTAATTCCCGCTACGGGAGGAATGACAACAGTTAATCCATTGCCATCATTTCCCAGTTCAAGTACTCCCGGTTGTGGCGGACCAATAGCTGCCATGGTTGCGGTGTTGGCATTAATCATGGCATTACGTTTAAGGTAATTTGCATCAACATAAAAGCTGTCAAAAGTTCCATCCATGTTGATGTCCTTGCCCAACACATCACGTGTTGAATGTTGTCTGTCGGTGTAACCCGGAACAATATTGGCATCACCTGCCTCGTGCGTGGAGGTAAATCGCATGGCGGTATAACCTTTGGAGCGAAATGGAATATGATCGCCTCCTCGTCCGGTGCGGTCTTCAGCATTCATCACGTGTATAGTAGTTGGTACATTCATCCAAGGTTTTACTTCTTCCTGATATTCAAGTTTGATAAAACGTACCAGGCTTTTGTGTGGCGAAGAATTTGTTCCGGCCGAGAATAATCGCACACTCATGCTGTCTACTAAATTTTCTCCGGGGCAACCCGGGGGAGAAGCTGTTTTACCGCAGATGATTCCACCAACCACGTCATTGTTTAAGACGGCCTCGATTTGAATGCCTTTGTTTTTACAATATGTTGCAAATGCATTGGCACCATCCAATCCCTGTTCTTCACCAATCGTTATTAAAAAAACAATGCTTTGTTTATAGCTGTACTTGCTCATTACACGGGCAAGTTCCATTACCAGCACCGTACCGCTTCCGTTATCTTCCATTCCCTGTGCAAGACAGGCGGTATCGCAAACCGTTTCGCAGCGGCTGTCCATATGCGCCTCCATGATTATTACAGACTTATCAGAAGTATCAGTTCCCGGTAACACAGCAAAAATATTCCGGTGTTGTGTTATGGTGCAAATGGTTTGGTCAAACTGAAGGTAGGAAGGAATAAGCCTGTTTTGGTTGAGGGCTGAATATTGTTGAAGCTTAGCATGCACCCAACGTCTGGCAGCACCCACACCCTTTGTACCCGACACGGTATCGGATCCGGTATTGCGGTTGTGAAAGGCAGCAAGTGTATGCAGATTGGCGAGCATGGAATCGGTGGAAAGATTATTCCAGATGCCCTGCACGATCTGTGATTTGGTGAACGAGCCTGAGGGTTGATATGTTGCGGGATTAAATGTTCCAAGCAACACATTTTCGGCAACCGGATTGGTACTGATGATATTGGTTTGTGAAAAAGAAGGAAGGGCGAAAACCAGAAACAAAAACAGTAGCGTTGGTTTCATTGTATGGATGATTATGATAATCGAAGATAGAAAAAAAGTGGAATTGATTATCAACCTGAAAATACACACAATTCGATAACGTATTCCTTAATTTCTCATGGTGGCAAGTTTCGCAGGGTTGAGGATTTGGATATTGCTGGCTTTTACCGAAATAATGCCTTCTTCTTTAAAATCGGATAATGTTCTGGTTACAGTTTCCATGGCCGTACCTACAATACTTGCAAGGTCTTCGCGTGATATCGACATGTTGAGGTTTTCACCAGTTGCCGCATACCTGTCCTGCAACATCAGCAAAGCTTCCGCTACTCTTTTTCGTACCGAGTTATAGGCAAGTTTAATGAGACGGTCCTCCATTTCGGCCACATTTCCTGAAAGTATTTTAATGAATTTTGCTGCTACATCACGGTTGGTATGGAGCAGGGTGAAAAATTCGTCTTTAGGAATAATCACAACTTCTGCATCTTCCATCACAATGGCTTCATCTGTATAAGGCACCTCTTCGAGTAATGAAGTATATCCAACAAAATCACCCTCCTTAAATAAACCGGTCACAAATTCCTTTCCATCCTCATTTGATTTGCGGGTTTTAATTTTTCCCTTGGTAATAAAAAACACTCCCCGGGGTTGTTTACCTTGTGTATACAATGCATCTTTTTTGCGGAATGCTTTTTTTTCTTTGGTGTCCGATAGTTCGGCAAGTGAGTCAATTCCTTTGGCCTCCTGGAAAAAGGTTGTTAACCCTTCGGCAGTTGGCGTAAATCCTGATCGTATGATTTCACTTTTTTTAAGACGTACTTCAACGGCACGCAGCAACTCAGTATTTTCAAAAGGTTTGGTAAGGTAATCATCGGCACCCATGCTCATGCCCATCCTCAAATCAGTTTTTTCTGCCTTGGCCGATAAAAAGATAAAAGGAATAGCTGCAGTCGAAGGGTCTTTACCCAATATATACAATACTCCATACCCGTCAAGTTCAGGCATCATAATATCACATACAATCAAATCAGGCTTTTCTTGCTGTGCAACCTTAACTCCTTCCTTCCCATCGGCAGCCGTAAGTACTTTGTAATTGGCCAGTTCGAGAATCTCAGCAGTATTCTCCCGCATATCAGGATTGTCTTCTATGAGTAAAATAGTTTTCATGTTTTATTTTTAGGAAAGTTGTTTCATTGGGAATTCAATGGTAAAGGTTGTTCCGGTATCCAGATCGCTTGTAAAGCTAATATCTCCGTTCATCAACTCAATATATTTTCTGACGATGTTAAGGCCCAATCCGGTACCTTGTATGTTGCTTGCATTTTTGGCACGGAAAAAACGTTTAAACAAAAGTGGTTGGTCTTCTTTTGGAATACCAATACCTTGGTCTTTGATGGTGATATGGACTTTCATCTCCGCACATGTGGTGGTGAAGTCTATTTTTTTTTCCTCACCCGAATATTTGATAGCATTTGATAGCATATTGATGAGCACATTTTTAAGTAGCTGTTGGTCTATTTCAATGTTACATTCAGAACCTTGGTGGGTATATATAATTTGCTGACCGGTTTTTAACATCGGTTTCATTTCATCCACCACATCCGTTGCAAATACATCCAAAGCAGTTAGCACCGGTTGGTTTCTGACGATACCTTCCTCAAGTTTGCTTAAGGAGAGAAAATCATTGAGAATTTGGGTAAGGTTATGTACAGATGATTTAATTCTTCCGATATGTTTTAAGCGCTTATCCTGTTGTGTGCTTTCAGTATATTCACCGATGAGCGAAACTGAAGAAAGAATGGTGGCAAGTGGTGTGCGAAATTCATGTGAAGCGGTGGTGATGAACCTTGACTTTAACTCATTGAGTTCTTTTTCTGTTTCCAATGCCCGCATCACTTCCTGTTTGGATTCGGCAAGCCGGTTAATTGCATGGGCCAATTCCTCTGTGCGTTCTTCCACCCGTTTTTCCAGCTCCGCATTCAATGCTTTAATTTCACTTTCCTGTCGCTTACGTTCGGTGATATCAATTATAAAACTCATGAAATAGTCACCTTCGCTGGTAGTGAAATTGCTAAGACTGATCTCTACGGGAAATTCAGAACCATCTTTTCGCATGGCGAACAAATCCAAACCAATTCCCATTGCCCGAGAGTGAGGGTTGCTGATATAGCCATCACGGTGTTTGACATGAGAGGTGGCATACCGTTGAGGTATGAGCATCTCTATCTTCTGTCCGATCAATTCGTCTTTTGCATACCCGAATAATTGCTCTGCCTTAGGGTTAGCGATTACAATGCTACCATCTTTGCCTACAACTACAATACCTTCTGTTGCATATTTGAACAGGGCATCAAGCATTTCTATCTTTTGTATCATGCCAGCGGATTTATTAATGCCGTTAACAAATATACTATTAGATGACACTGCTAGTTTAGTTTTTTCGAACAAGGTAAAAAGATTTCAGGGTGCAGTTTTGTTGAACAATTTAGGAAACAACAAATCTTCTTCCAGAAAGATGTGTTTGAGAATGTCCTGTTCAAAATCAAATAGTTGTGCATAACATAATTTTAATTTGGGAGAGGCATCAGATGCAGGAACATAATCATTGCTTATCAAGCGATTTTTTTTAATCAGTTTGATGATGGCATCATGCTCAGATTTTAGTTTATAAACAAGTTCCGGAAAATCACCGGGCTTATGATATTCCTTGTGTTCAATTTGTAGGCGAAGGAATGGGAAAAATGTTTGCTCCTCCCATATAAGGTGCTCCTCAATCAATGCTCCAAGTTTTGTTAATTCTTCCCCAAGTATGTTCGTTTCTGAAGTGGATGTTTCGTATATTTTGGCAGTACAAAGCATGAAAGTTGAGAGAGCTTTTTTTAGATAAGGATGCTGAATATCCATTACATATACTCCCAGTTTTTGCAGAGACATTTCACTATAATTGATATTTTCCAACCGGTAATTCATAGTTTGTTTTTCTTATTCAAAGCTACTATGTGTAACTTATGGAAATATGACCGTGGTCAAAGAAGTGCATAACACCTATCAATATGATCAGGAATGGAAAATGAAGATTCAACGGTTTACGATAACGATTTGTTGGGGATACTAGTAACATGATTGCAGGTGGCATAATGTTTTGTATTTCATCGGTTTTTAGCACTCTTTTTTCCGGCTTTCCTTTTTCTTTTTGAGGGGATTCTTCGGATACTGAAATAAACATACCATAGTGCGATGACAACAGGAATGGTGCATAGGAGCGGTATTAAAGGAAGTATTAGGTCTTCGTTGATTGTTGATTTGGAAGAATGGTTATTACCTGTTGCTGCCTTACAAACAAGAGTGAGTTGCATGAGGATCGCTGTTACTTCTTTCATGTTTAACATATTAGCAGGATAGAACTTTTTGCCATAGTTGATGGTGGAAGTAAGAACAATAGACGTTCAGTATAAATGATACCAGTCAATATCGAGGTTGATCAATATCAAGTATTCATTTTGCGGATGTGAGGACGACTCAAAAAGAAGTATGAAAGGGACATAGAGCATCACTCTTAAAAATAGCGCGGAGTTAAGATTTTATCTTTGGTGTAGCCAAACTCATATCTTAAAATAAGTTCATGGGAGCCTGAATGGAAATAACTAAGATCTGTAAGACCATAATCATATGCATAACCAACACGGAAGTTGGGAGCGACCTGTACTTCAACCATACCAACCGCTGCATCACCTGTGCGGTATGATAATCCGAGGGCAAGCCTGTCGTACATCCAGAGGTTTATATTGGCATCCAACTCCAATGGGGCGCCTGTTACAGCCTTTAATAATACTGATGGTTTAAGCTTAAAATCTTTGTTGAGTGGAAATACATATCCTGCCATGGCAAAGAGGTGGTTGTCCTTGTTTACCTCAATTTCGTTACCGAATGTAATATGTGTGCTGAATAATCCCGGCACAGAAAGTCCGATGTAATAATCGTCATCGCTGAAAAAGACACCTGCACCGAGCGCAGGCATTAACACACTCGCATTTTCCTTGAAAGATTTATCAGTATTCACTGTAGTGCGGTCGAGTATAACTTGTGTGTAATTGGCTGTATAGTGAACCATTCCGCCTTGCAGTCCAAATGCAAGAGTCGATTTTTTGAGCCGGATACGGTAGGCGTAACTGCCATAAAAACCGGTACTTGAGGTAACACCTATTTTCTCATTAAAGAGTTGCGCTCCTAGTCCGATATGTTTGTTCCGGATGGGAGCATCAATGCTAACTGTATTTGAAACAGGTGCCCCTTTGAGACCAACCCATTGCGCACGTGTTAAACCTGTAATGCTTAACACTTCGCGGTTTCCTGCGTAGGCGGGATTTACGGCAAGCATATTAAACATGTACTGCGAATACATAGCATCCTGCTGGGCAAACAATGAGCCCGACAGCAGCACAAGGGCGATGATATATTGTAGTTTTTTCATATTACCTCACAATGGTTAATGAGCCTGCCAATTTTTGTTTTGTACCTTCGGCATCCACATATTCAACAATATAAAAATAGGTTCCATCCGGTACGCCTTCACCAATGATGATTCCCCTTTTCGCTTTTCCGTCCCAAGAATTATCATAGTTGTTGTTTTCATACAGGATATTCCCCCAGCGGTTAAACACAGCAAAATAAATGTTATAGTTATCGGGGTTATCAATCATAAAGAAGTCATGATCTTCATCTCCGTTGGGTGAAAATCCTTCGGGAATAAAAAGTGAACCAACGATTTTGGGTTTAGGCCTGTTGCCAATTACAATCACAATCGGTGTCGGCACAAATGAGGTATCCGTAATCAGGCTATCGGGATTGGGTTCAAGTCCATCCTGCGACTTCCGCTCCACCGGTTTGCCATTTATTTCTGATGCACCACTGATAATGGCAACATTTTTGAATTGTGTAGATGTATCCTGAGCGGGGAATATAAGGTTGAGGGTTAACTGCACCGTTTCTCTTCCTCCGACTTCAAAACGGTTTCCGGTATCAAGCAATTCTATATCGGTAACACCATTGTAGTTTTTGTTGAGGTGCCAGTTGCCGGGTGTCGTTAAACTTACTACCTTGATTTGTGCTTTAGGAAATACAGGTTTTAAATCATCTCTCAGTTTAACATTTATCAACGGTTCATCGCCATAGTTTCCGGCTGCAAAATTAAATGACAAATCATACGAACCGTCTGGATTTTCAATGGCATTTGTAAGTGATTTTGCGAGGCCAAGCCTAACGTTTCCACAATTCCTGTTGATGGTAACTCTTACAATATGCAGTTCACGGCTTTCGCATAGAACGGATCCTTTAATGGTAACATAATAGAGGGTGTCGCGGGTTAATACTCCTGTTCTAAAAGTGTCGCCAATAGCAATGGGAACAGTAAGGGAAGGTAACGCATACCAGGTAAATACAGGATTTGTAATCACCCCTTTGGGTTTTGCAATAAGCGTAGCAATTTTACCATAACAAATCAATGTATCGTTTGTGAGAATAAGTGTATCCGAAGCATAATCAAATACCTTGATGGTTATTTTTTTTGCCGTGCCCGGAATGTTTTCAAGCCTGTTATCTCCTTTTACCGTTATGAAAAAGGAAGTGGTAACCGGTAATAAGGTATCAAGCGTTGTAGATTGATATAAAGGTATGGTGAGCAATGAATCGGCATACCAGGTGTATACCGGATTGATGATTCCTGTTGAACTTATATTGATGATTGCCCTGTTTCCTTTGCAAATAGTTTGGTTGTTTGCAATAATGGAGTCGGCAGATGCAGGTTGTTTAAGTGGTATGATTACCCATGAGGAATCATTGGTCGAGTCACTGTCAAAAACACCGGGTGGAGTTTCTACCTTAACCCTGTTAATGATCGATGCCTTGGTGTATTCCGGCCTGATAATGCCGGTGATGTTGAGTATCAGGCTATCGTTCGGTGCCAGGGTATCACCTAACGTAAAATCTCCCGGTACAGGATTGTAAGTGCTGCCCAAAGGTCTTGTTGCGGTGAATACCACCTGCATTAAGCTGTCGGGCAAAAACTCTAGAATTTTTATTTTTTCTCCCGTAAACAGTTTGCTGATTCCATTATTGGTTACGATAATGGTATACTGAATCGTATCGGATGCTTGTGTGGTATCCTTGTTGGCTAGTTTATGTACGCCTAAGTCAACCAAACGTACCGTTGAAACCCAAACAGAATCAGTTGAATCACCTGTATTGAATTTATCTGTGGGAAGTTGGATGGAAACAAAGTTGCCGATGGAGTCGTTGTGGTAATCGATGGCTACACGTGCACGAATAAACAATTCAATGAATTGACCGGGGATAAAGAAGTTGTTTAAAGTAAGAAGATGATTGAAGCTATTGTAAATGCCATGTGTTGTTGAGTATGATCCGATGGTCAATCCCTGGCCCGGTTGATCCGTGACGGTTATTGCATCTCCCGGCTTTAAAGAGTCGGGACCATTGTTTGTAATACGAATGGTGTACGTTACGCTATCACCTGCAAAAACAACAATAGACGGAGTTGTTTTGGTAACCGATACATTCATCGGTTTTGGCGTAATGGTGAGTGTATCCCTGATATAGATTAAAGTATAGTTTGAAGGAAGTGATAAGGTGTTTTGAAGAATCACGTATTTACCGATATTTTCCCCAAGCACTCTGGAAATGCTTCCGGAAAATGTATCTGTACCAACCAATGTTCCCGAAATTATTACCCAGGTGAGTGGAGGATCCGGATCTCCGTATACTTTGGTTTTGGGGTCTGCTTTCACAATAACAATACGTGGAGTTACCGTAACCACAAGTGCCGCGGTCAGACTTCCTGTATTACAGGTTCCCGGTGCCAGTGTAATGGTTCCTGTGTAATTGTATGTCCCTACATTTCCTGTGTACCCCAATGTATCCCACACAACAGGTCTCATCTCGGAGGTGCTGTCTGTATATTTAACCAAGACGGTTGATGGCAGCGTAAGTATTGTTCCGTATACAATGGAAACGGGAGTTGCCGGAATGGTATAAGAAATATTGATACTTACCGTATCCATTAACACATTTGAGGTATCAACCGAACATGGACCTGAGAATACAACTCTTTTGAACCAGGTATGCTGTGTGAGGATTCCTGGGGAATAATCTTTTGCATTATTAATTCCCGTTGCAGCAACAAATCCGGTGAGGTTGCCAACGGTTGAACGTAACCATAAATAGGAATAAGAGAATCCATTGCCGCCTGTTGGAAGTGAGCCGGATAATATGCCTGCATTCGTTCCGGAACACAGTCTCATATTGCCACTGATGATATTGGTAAGGATAGCAGGATTTACCCCAACAGAATCCACCGTACTGATACTTGATGGACAAATACCATTGGTAACAATGGCCCTGAAATATGTTTTGACAGAAAGATTGTTGGCGATATGCGTTGCTGAATTTGCTCCGCTGATATTGCTGAACCCATTGGTAACAGACGTTGTGGAAGCCTGCCATTGAATGCTTCCGGTAAATCCGGTAAGTGTAAGTGTAGTTGCATTTGTTCCGATACAAACAGTATCGTTACTACCCGAAACAGTTCCACCAATCGAAGCAATACTGATCAAAACAGAATCCACGGTACTGATACTTGA
>JAZKEF010000001.1:241964-305838 GCA_040387195.1 Bacteroidota bacterium | reverse complement strand
AAGTAGTTGAGTTTGTACCAATACACACTGTATCCTTATTGCCTGCAACCGTTCCACCGATTGAAGCCGGACTCACCAGAACAGAATCAACCGTACTGATGTTTGCAGGACACACACCACTTGTAACGGTAGCCCTGAAGTATGTTTTCACGGAAAGATTGTTGGCAATATATGTTGAAGCATTCGCACCACTGATATTTGTAAACCCTGCAATGGCGGATGTTGTGGAAGCCTGCCATTGAATACTTCCGGTGTAACCACTCAGAGTAAAAGTAGTTGCGTTTGTACCAATACAAACAGTATCGTTACTACCTGTAACTGTTCCTCCGATTGAAACCGGACTCACCCAAACCGAATCAACAGTGCTGATGCTTGCAGGACACACACCATTTGTAACGGTAGCTCTGAAGTATGTTTTCACGGAAAGGTTGTTGGCAATGTATGTTGCAGCATTTGCACCACTGATGTTACTAAATCCTGCGGTGGCAGATGTTGTGGAAGCCTGCCATTGAATGGTCCCGGTAGATCCGATAAGGGTAAATGTTGTAGCATTTGTTGCCGCACAAACTGTATCATTAGAACTGGTCACGGTACCTCCTATTGAAAGAGGGACTACTGTAATAGTTGCTACTCCGCTATTCACTGTTGCACAATTCAGGTACTGTACCACAGCTCTGTAATAGGTAGTTGTAGTCAGATTATTGGCTACATGTGAAGTTGAAGTATTGGTTATTGTTGTAATTGTTCCTGAAAAGTCAAAGGTATTTGACGATTCCCACCTCACGATATTTCCCTGGTATCCAACTAAAGTGAGAAGGGTTGAATTTGATGCTATACATACATTGCCACCACCCACGACAGTTCCGGGATTGGGCTGTACCTGCACATTAATGAATCCAACCTGTGAGTATGCTGCAGGACAGATACCATTTTGTACCACCACCCTGTAATACATTGGAGTTGAGATATTGTTAACAGTATACGATGAACCCGTATGAGGAATCGTTGTAACTGTTCCGGAAAAGTCGGAAGTTGTCGAGGATTCCCACCTCAGAATGGTACCAGTATAACTTGTTATGGTAAGGGTAGTACTATTGGTATTGATACATACGGTGGAAGGTCCGGTAATAAAACCGCCAAAAGAAGGTGAAACAACAATAACTGCTTTAACAGAGCTGTATGCTAATGCACAATTCCCATTTTGCAGAACGGCTCTGAAATAGGTTGTTGCCGATAGGTTGAGTACGGTATGGTTAATTGTAGTATTGCTGATTTGTGTAACAATGCCCGTAAAGGCAGAATTGTTTGCCGACTCCCAACGAATAATCGTTCCGGTAAATCCCGATAATGTAAGTAAAGTAGAGTTGGTGCCGCTGCATACACTATCAGTACCGGAAATGTTACCACCCACTGAAGTTACGTTCACAAGAACAGAATCCACTGCACTTGCACTTGATGGACACGAACCATTAGTGAAAACAGCTCTGAAATAAGTTTTCACCGAAATATTATTGGCAATATAAGTTGCGGCATTTGCACCACTGATATTACTAAAACCTGCGGTGGCTGAGGTTGTAGAAGTCTGCCATTGAATAGCTCCTGTGTATCCTGTAAGTGTGAGCGTGGTTGAATTAGTGCCAATACAAACGGTATCGTTACTTCCCGAAACAATTCCACCAACAGTTAGCAGACTTATCAAAACAGAATCGACCGCGCTTGTGGCGGGAGCGCATACACCACTTGTAACAATAACTCTGAAATATGTTTTTACAGAAAGATTATTGGCAATATACGTTGCAGCATTAGCGCCACTGATATTACTAAAACCTGCGGTAGCTGAGCTTGTCGAGGCCTGCCACTGAATGGTTCCGGTGTATCCGGTAAGGGTAAGGGTTGTTGAATTATTTCCAACACAAACAGTATCATAATTGCCCGAAACAACTCCTCCAACTGAAGTAGGAAAAACAACAATACTATCAATATTAGAATAGGTACCGGCACAAGAAATACTGCCACTGTTTATTAATACCCGGTAGTATGTAGTAACAGTAGCATTAATAATGTTTAAGGTATTTGTATTATTTGCAATATTGGTAACACCTGACGAGAATATAGGACTTAAACACGATTCCCATCGTACAATTGAACCGGTATTTCCAATAAGTGTAAATGTTGTGTTGTTTGTTGATGAGCAATAGCTATTTCCTCCTGAAATTGTACCGGCTATTACCGCAGGTGAAACAAATGTAATAGTTGAATTAAGAATTGAACAGCCGGGATTTTGCACAACAACCCTATAATAGGTTGTTGCCAATATGTTGGTTGCGGTATACGTATTTGTAGTATTATTAATATCAATCACTCCCGAAGAAAAATCAGAGACAGGAGAAGATTGCCATTTCAGTATTGTTCCTACAAATCCATTTAAGGTTAATAGTTTAGTTGTGTTGCCCGGACATATTACTCCTCCTCCGGCCAACGTTCCTCCAACAGTTTGAGCAATTACAACAACAGAATCAATGGCAGATGTATCGGCAGGGCACGGACTGTTTACTAAAATAACCCTAAAGTAAGTTGTTGCATTGAGATTTGTTGCTGTATATGTATTCGTAGTATTGGCAAGATCAACCACCCCCGATGAAAAAGCAATATTCGGAGCGGATTGCCATTTCAGAATGGTTCCTGAAGATCCGGATAATGTGAGCAAGGTACTATTGGTTCCCGAGCATACCGTTGTCCCACCCGTTAAGTTCCCTCCGTTAACCGTACTGACAACTACAATAGAGTCAATTGCCGAATAACTCACGGGATAGGAAGGACATGTTAAACTATTGATGACAGCGCGGTAATACCTTGTACCTGTTAAATTGAGCGCAGTATAAGTTGACGTGGTATTGGCAATCGTGTTAACCCCGGAAGAAAAATCACGCACATTCGAAGATTGCCAGCTGCTGATGTTTCCGCCATGTCCCGTTAGCGTTAATGTTGTGCTGTTGGTTCCGGTGCAAACAGTATTTCCTCCGCTTAAAATTCCACCCACAGCTGAAGGGGCTACAGAAATCGAATCTTTACCCGAAAATAAAATGAGACATGAACCATTTTGTACAAATGCCCTGTAGTAAGTTTTTACCGACAAGTTTGTTACCGTTAATGAAGTGGTGGTATTCACAATATCGGTTACGCCCGTGCTAAAATCGGCCGACAACGAAGATTGCCATTTCAGTACATTTCCTGTAATGCCTGTTAAGGAAAGCGTTGTGCTGTTGGTTGGAGTACACACAGTTGTCCCTCCCGACACTTGCCCTGATACCGTTTGGGGAATAACAATGACGGCCGGTGATATGGAAGATGTTTCCGGAGGACAGTTGCCACTTTTAACAATAGCCCGGTAATATAAGCTGGAAAATTGAGCAGTAGTTGCAGGATAAGGAGAGGACGTGAACGTGATATCGGTAATGTTTGAAGCAAAAGTCGGAGAGGTTGAAGATTGCCATTTGAGAATACTTCCCGTATAGCCCGATAAGGTGAGAAAGGTATAACCGGGTCCCTGGCAAAATGTACCACCACCCGAAACCGTGCCACCAACGGTTAGTGGTTCAACGGTAATCAGAACACTGTTTGATGTATCAGAAATGCAGGAATAAGTCACCCACCTTACATACCATGTGTTTTGTGTTAACGGACCCGGAGTATAGTTTTGAGAATTATTGGTACCACTTGCCGTAGTAAAGCCTGAAGTAGCCGAAGTGGTTGAACTTAGCCACGTGTAAGAATAAAATGAATTAACCAATGTGCCTGTTAATGGTGCAGGTGTGGATCCTGTACAAATGGATTGTGAACTGGCAATTGTGTTATTGTTGCGAAGAAATACGCCTATTAAAACAGGTGCAGTGTAAACGGTATCACCGGTATGAGTAGCTGCTCTTCTATACCAAGTGTTTTGTATAATTGGTGCCGGTGAATAGGTTAATGCATTTGAAGAAGGAATAATAGTGTAACCACTTACTGCCGATACAGTAGACATCTCCCAATGATAGGTAAGTGGAATATTTTGAGGGGACGGTGTTACTATATTTGTGAGTGGATTCGGAGTAGCCCCGGGACAAACACTGTGACTGGTGCCAATCACTCCCGGATCAACAATGTGAATGAGTGTGTGCGGTGCAATAGCACGGGTTGATTCCGCTGCATGGCAATATTGTACAAGCAATAGGGAAAGCACCAAAAATTTCAGCAGGTATCTGGTACCCGATAGGCACAACCGGTATAAAGCGGAAGAAATGCTGTTGCATCGGATAAACGTTCCGAAGGGTACATCATTCGTCTTAGTGGATTGAGTAGGATCCATGCAGGCTAAGTTAAGATTGATGATAAATAGTAGAGTAGACCGGTGAAATTGACTTCCATTTCACCGGCATACCCATAGGCTAATTGTTTGTAAGATAATTAATAATTGGATATCCAATCAACTTTAATCTTTTGGCCTTTGGGCAAGAGCATATGCAACCGCAAAATGACGCAGGTTCAGGAGTAGGTTACACAACCTACTTTTTGGGCAAGCCCTTCTTTTCCAAAAGTAATGTCAGTTCCTGCAGTTTTTCTTTATCCAATGATTTTGCCATAAAATGACTGACATTCTTTTGCTGCGTTGCCCTTTTCTCATCTCTTGGATCTATCGAAGATGTGAGCATAACGATAGCACAGTTTTTTGTTATTTTTTCCGACAGGGCATTGAATTGCTCCAGAAAATCAAACCCATCCATTACGGGCATCTGAATATCCACAAAAATAATTTCCGGTAGTTCAGAAGGGGTGTTTTCTTGTGACCGGAGATATATCAATGCCTCGGCTACAGATTCCAGGAGAATAATATCTTCAGCAAACCCACACTGGGCAATTACTTGTTGGGCAATAAACCTATCCAGGTACATATCATCAAGGACCATTACTTTTTTATGCATCATTTTTAATAAGGTTAATATTGTTGGACGGAGGGACCGGCATTGTTTAAGTTTCTGTTTTTCGGATAATCTTTTTAACAATTTCATCCAGTTGCAGACTTACCATGTGAATGGCATTAATCAATTCCTTGTTTACAGGATCATTAAGGTTATCATGGTTAAACAGTTGAGTGAGTCCTGTGATTCGTGCCACCGGCCCCCTGATTTCATGAGCATGCATACCTGCAATATCTTCCAGCGCAGATCGCTGGGTTTTGATACGTTTTAGCAATTTTCGAATGGCAATACCTATTATGATGATCAATAAAATAAAAATGATGATAAAAGCGGTTCGTTCAATACGTTTATTAGCAGCTTCCAGCTGTGCAATTTCAATCTGTTTGTTTTTGATGATAATGTCCTTGTCTCTTACATCCAACTCCCTTTGTGTTTCAATATCTGATAATTTGATCTGAGTCTGTTCCGAGAATACGGTATCCTTATGTGCGGTAAAATGTTTAAAGGCTTCCAGGGACTTTTGATAGTTACCTGATAATTGATATGCTTCCGAAAGGAATGCTTCAAATTCAATCATCGGAGCAATGTAATGGATCTCTTCACAAAGCCTAACCGCTTTGGCCAGATATTGTATGGCGTGATTCAGGTTGGCTGTTCTTCCTCCCGGTATTGTCGATTGATCCTGTCTGGAATCCTTCACCGAAAAGAGGTACGTTTCGCCAATATTTCCAATGTTTATAGCTATGCTGCTCTTATTGCCTTCTTCTTCGCTAATCTTCAATGCAGAGAGCTGGTATTCCAAAGCCCGTGCGTAATTATACAAATGACTATATACAATGCCAATGTTTTCGAGGTTAATCTGAATCGAATGTTTATTGCCGTATTTTTTATTGGTTTCGAGCGCCTGCAAATGGTAGATCAATGCCTGCTCATGGTTTCCTTTTGCATCCGCAACAATCCCCTGGTTACCCAGTACCCGCGCAATAGCATTTTTATTTCCCAGCTTCTCATGTGTTTTTTGTGCCTTCGCATAATATTCCAATGTTTTGGCATAGTTCTTTTGCTCAAGGTAAATGTTCCCGATATTTTCCTGGATAATAGCAACGGTATTATCATCCCCAAGTTCATCCTTTATTTTTAAAGCCTTAAACGCATAGTCAAATGCTTTGGGGTAATCGCTTTTGGCAAGGTAAACCATACTCAGATTGGCCATCGTGCCGGCCATGCTGTTTTTACTATTCAGGGATTTAAAAAGTGCCAACGCTTTCAAATCATAATAAATTGCTTTGGAGTGATCGGATTTTGCAGCATAGTTTATTCCCAAGTCGGCATATGCCGAAGCTAGCCCATGGTTCCACCCCAAACGTTCAGAAAGTTCCTGCGTTTGGATTCCGTAAGCGATTCCTTTATCGGGGTCAATAGTGGAGTAGGTATAGGAAAGCAAATCAAGCAATCTCACCTTCACCGTATCCTCTGCACTCCCTGCAAGCCGGTTGGTTAGTGAGTCAATTAACTGGTGTTGATTAACCTGAGCTTTCAGTCCCAGCGGTAGTAATAAGAGATAAAAATATATTTTCATGAAACGAATACAAAGATTAGGATAATTTGGCACTTTCTTAATGTAAGTTAAATATTTAAATGAAGAAGTAAAGGGTTTTAATTTAATATATAGGGTTAAGAAATTGTAAGGGTCATAACATCGGAAGTTTGTGTAGTGCATGATATTGAAGACAAGTGATTTAAAGGGTTGAGGAATAAATTGGGTAATTCAAGAAACAATGTGAGGAGAGAGTCAGTTTATTGCCGATTGTATCAGGTGAGGAAACCGCAATCCTGTTTATGCGTATACTTGTATGTGCAGCGGCATGTTAAAAAAGGAGATATATAAGAACAGGAGCAGGCAAGAAATTTGCTGCTGGTAGCTGTCACAAATAACCTATCACATATGAAAAAATACCTTTCCATACTCTTCATCCTGTCAACAGGATTTGTTTACCCTCAATCGGCCCAGCTCACACCCGTAACTGATATCGGTACCCATTCCGTTGCAGTCGGTGTTCCTGCAAAATATAGTACCAGTTTTCCGGCCGGGAAAACGCTTAGGGTGCCAACCAACTATACCGTTTCGGTTTTTCGGGCCGGTGGATTAAGTAAGCCGAGGTTTATGGCGTTTAGTCCCAACGGTGTGTTACATGTTTCGGATATGAGTGCAGGTAAAGTATTTGCAATGCCGGATGCCGACAATGATGGGATAGCTGATACCATGACCGAGGCTGCTACCGGTTTTTCAGGCAATCATGATGTGAAATTTTACAAGGGGGCAATGTATGTAACAGAACCTACCAGGATCTGGAAATGTACGGATGCAAATTCGGATGGCGTATATGAAACGAAGACAGTTTTTATCAGCAATATAGGCAACAACCAAACCGGAGGACATAGCACACGTACAATTGTGTTCGATTCGATCAATCAAAAAGTATACGTTTCGGTTGGTTCTTCCTGCAATGTATGCCGTGAAACGGCACGTGCTGTTATCGAAGAATACAATGAGGATGGAACGGGTCGCAGGGTATTTGCCACCGGTGTGCGCAATGCTGTGGGTATGGCCGTGCACCCGGCAACCAACCGCCTTTGGGCAAACAATAACGGAAGCGATCAGCAGGGCAATGAGATTCCTCCGGAGTGGATAGACATAGTAAGGGATAATGGTTTTTACGGACACCCTTTTGTGTATGGCGGAGGAGTGTGGTTTAACTTTAATGCTCATCCAAATTATCAGGCTCTTCTTCCTATAACAGCAGTGGATTCTGCTAAGGTAGCAACGATGGTACACCCGGCAGCACTCATACGGGCGCATACCGCTCCAATGGCACTCGAATTTTTGAACCCGCAATTCGGTGCGGCACGGAAATATGGTTTTTTAACGGCATTAAGAGGATCCTGGAATACAACCAATCCAAATGATTTTCGCGGGTACGAGGTTATTTACGGACACTTATCGTCTGAACAAGATACAACGGTAGATTATGTGGCGGATTTTTGCTCAGGGTTTATTACCGATACCGTTAATCGGATATTTTGGGGAAGACCTGTGGGATTGGCAACCGATAAAAATGGTAAGGTATATATCAGTTCAGATGAGGGGAATAAATTTATACTGGTGCTTACTCCCGATGAAACAACAGGAGTTATAGAAAGCAACCATGTGCTGGCCGGAACAACTGTGTATCCCAACCCAACAACAAATAGTGTTACAATCACTCTTTCCTTAACCCGATCAGCTAGGGTGAATTTTGAACTTACTGATATGTATGGAAGGGAAGTGAAACCAATGATGCATCAGCAATTGGATGCCGGAAGTAATAATCTGCAACTGGATGTGGGTGGTTTGGCCCGGGGGTATTATTTCCTGAGTATAACATCGGGACAACAAATGGTTACTAAAAAACTGATTTTGGTTAATTGAACACCTGTTTCTTAATCAACTTTCCCCACCACAATTTCGGTCAGGCCTTTCATGTTCCTGCTTCCGCTGCGGATGTCCTTTGTGGTGAGTAGTAGAATTCGGTTTTCCATTTCTTCAATGGGTTTGCCGTCCATTTGGATAACGATGTACAGGTTGTTACCGGTTTCGGTATTGAAGATTTCATTATAGGAATACAGCAGTTTGTAGCCATCGGAAGCTACAAACATAAAATAGAACTGATTCAACATGCGGGGTTTTTCATATTGGAAAATCACACTATCCAAAATGTGTTTGAGCAAAACAGCTTTTACCTTTTTGATTCGTTCTTCCTTTTTAGGTGAACAACTTGTATTGATATTGCGCAACTCTGCAACCTTGTATTGTTTAAGATGTTGAAGGGTAATGGTCTTTTCAGTTTTTACCTTGCCGGTAATGATAAACGCATCTGTGGGAGACAGCGGATGCTGTGCTTTCACAAGGAAAGGTAACAGCATCAGAAAGAAACAGGTTAACCTCAAAAGTGATCTTGTTTTCATCAGGTGCAAATTAGGAAATAAAATGCGAATGGAATAGGAAATTGAAAAAGGAAACAGGCATAGTCAATATAATCTGTGAATCAAGTTATCAAACCGTTTTTCGATCCGATTCTGAATGCTATTGCAAAAGTAATGAAGGAAAACCCTGCAAAAGAGCTTTACCCGGTTAATTGGTTATATTTACATTTAAAGGGAGTAACTATCCAAGCTCTTTTCATTGTTTTATGAAGCTTTACATTAAGAATATGGTTTGTATCCGCTGCAAGATGGTAGTGAAGGAAGAGCTGAAAAACCTGAGACTAACATATGTCATTGTGGAGCTGGGTGAAGTTGAAATCCTGGAAACAATGTCGGAAGCACAACAGGTGCAACTCAAATTCGCATTGCTTAAGTCGGGACTTGAACTGATGGATGATAAAAAGAGCATGCTGATTGAAAGAATCAAGAACGTGGTCACTGAAATGGTCAATCATACGGAAGGAGAGATCAAGACGAATTTTTCCGATTACTTAACAAAAAAACTGAATTACGACTATACCTACTTAGCCAATCTTTTTTCGGAAGTAGTAGGCACCACCATCGAACATTATCTGATTGCCCATAAGATTGAGCGGGTAAAAGAATTATTGATGTACAATGAGTTAAGTCTCACCGAAATTGCATTTAAGATGCATTACAGTAGCGTAGCCCACCTGGCCAATCAGTTCAAAAAAGTAACCGGCCTTACCACCTCCCATTTCAAGCAGCTTAAGCAAAAAAGGCTTACCTCGGTGGAGTTGGTGTAGCAATCATTTCGGATCAAAGTCGTGTAAACTAATATTAACCCTTACTTCTTTACTTAAGAAATATGGGTTAATACTTTGGCAGTTTGGTCGCTGGGTTTAATCAATAGCGAGCAGCAGGAGTACAATCAGGATAATGATGATTACCCCTGACGAAATATACAAGCCTGTAAAACCCGGCTCAGCAAGTTTAGCCTTGATGTCTTTCAGTTCATTGCTGAGACGGACTTTCTCCTCATTATTCAGTGAGGAGAGATTCATATCCCTGATCTCGTATACCCTGGCTACAAGAATATTCCGCTCTGATTTTGTAAGCTTAGCCGAATAAGTTGCAGTGTGTTTTGTTTGATTAACGGGGGTGTTTGCCACCGTGCCTGATACACTAAAGGTAAATAGTGCAAGAAGCAATAAAAAAATCCAGTTTTTCATAATTGAAAGTACATTAAATTGATAATTCGTGGGTTTCAATATGCGCTTATAATATTGTACAAAAGGTGTTCCGACTTTACAATAAACATTAAAGGATACGATGGTATGTCCTTTACTATAGCGGCATAACGGGGATTCTGCGATGGTGGATCGGTGAACTACTTCGGGAAATGAGGAGCGAAGTAATGAGGCGTTTTTTGCTCAGAGCGGTAGAAATAAATCCAAGTGCAAAAAAGAAGCCTCACCGGTAAGGGAAGCTCTCCAATGCTTTTACGTTTTACTCAGTGTTTACATTTTGTGGTTTCGTCCGATAGCTGGCGGACCGCTTAGCGCTCGCTCTTCGCCACTTTTACATTTTACTCCCGCTTTTAGCGGTACTTTTTTCGGTTCTGCAGTTAAAAGGAACCTCAAAGAGACTGCAGAAGGAAAGACGTTCATTCGGTATCCGGGCATCCCGACACTGAAGCCCCCAGCGTTTTCACAATTACATGACGAGGCTCACTTTTTTTACTGACAGCTTTGGTGTCATCGGTTTAGTGACCGGAGTAGCTTTGTTACGATAAAGATATAATCATGAAAGCGATCATTGTTTTGCTTATTTTAGTAAGCTTCCACAACGTAGACGGGCAGTCCGTTATAAGAAGAAACCCTCAAACAACCATTGAGTTTAATTTGCAAACAGGAGGGACTGTTTTTTACGGAGATATTTCAAGGCGTGCGTTGCTCCCTCAAAATAGAAAGAATAAAAAAGACTTCGGTATTGCATCATCACTTGCTGTTATGATAAATAATGGAAATGGGATCGAGACTCGTATTTCCGTAACCATGGGAACATTGAATGGTATAAGGTATGATGTCCTGGGTGGCTACCAACGTTATTTTACAAACACGTTTAATGAAGCAGACGCAACAATAGCATTCGATCTTTTTAAGGACAGAAAACGATTTGAAAATTTAACAATTGCCTGGGTTATGGGGTTTGGTGTTATTAATTACCGTACGGTACTCCGTTCCCTGCTAACAAACAGGCTTATTAACACAATGGGGTATGCACCACAAAACCTCCCTGAAGATCCGCAATTAAAACCAAGTGATATGAGAACGGATATGGTGGGCATAACAGGAGGGGCGGTGTCCTATAGGATTCATGAAAATTTCGAAGTGTCAATTGAGCATACGTATCGCATAGCAACATCAAGTAAACTGGATGCGATTTCGGGCGAAGGGATTAATGATTATTATTCTTATACATCTTTGGGAATAAGTTATAAAATAAAATAAACAGGATAGGCGCTATTGTGTTTTATCCCCGCTAATGGCGGTAAGGTTAAAAGGAGCTTTTAAGAAACCGCAAAATAATCCCGCTGAACTTCTCGCCCTTACTGCATAAAAAAAGCCTCACAATTAAGTGAAGCGTTCTGTCTTTGGGTTAGAATACCGGGCTCCCTTCGACTCGCTTAACGCTCGCTCAGGGTGAACTTCTCTTCAAGACTTTTACATTTTACATTCAGTGTTCCACATTTTGCGGTTTTATGAAACATCCATTAAACCGCAAAACAGAAAAATGTAGAATGTAAAACCGCAAAAGGAAATACATAAAAAAGGTCGAAGATGAAATCTTCGACCTTTTGGGTAGAATACCGGGCTCGAACCGGCGACCTCCTGAACCACAATCAGGCGCTCTAACCAACTGAGCTAAAACTACCGTTTTGGAGGTGCAAATCTAATCCATTTCTAAAATATGTCAACAGGAATCTTATTTTGCTGCATATAATTCTTCTACACGGTTCCAATTCAGTACATTCCAAAATGCCTTCAGGTAGTCGGCACGTTTGTTCTGGTACTTGAGGTAATAGGCGTGTTCCCACACATCGAGCCCCAAAATGGGCGAGCCTTGTTTGGTGGAAGTATCCATTAACGGATTGTCCTGGTTGGTTGTAGTGGTAATAACCAGCTTGCTGCCATCCTTGATCACCCAGGCCCAGCCGGAGCCGAACACACTCAGCGCTGCCTTTTCAAAATCCAACCTGAACTGTTCCATGGAACCAAAACTTTCGTTAAAAACGCGTTCCAGTTTGAGGGTGGGTTTGGTGTCTTTTTTAAGGATAGTCCAGAAAAAGCTGTGGTTCCAGTGGCCGCCACCGTGGTTGCGAAGGGGTGTTTGAATAGGTGAGGGGTAATCGGATACATTTTTCAATAGTTGTTCCAGTGATAATGCTTGCAATACCGGTTCTTTGGCAACCAGTTCATTCAGTTTGGTGATATATGCCTGGTGGTGTTTATCATGGTGGATCTGCATGGTTTGGGCATCAATAAAGGGCTCCAGGGCATCAAAAGCATAACCCAGTGGCGGTAGTTCAAATGCGGTGGTGGCCGGGAACAAAGCGGCCAGTTCCGTTACGGCTGCTCCGGCACTATTGGCTGCTAGGATACTTCCCGAGGATAGGATGGCTGCGGTTTTGAGAAAATCTCTGCGTTGGTTTTTCATGAGCATTAATTATTGAATCGAAGGTACACAAACCCGTTGGAATCCGGATGTGCGCAAACTGTTTATTTAATGTTTTTGATAATTCTGAAACTATCTTGTTCTTTGAGGTGTCTTAGAAACAATTTGAAAGCTCCATTTAGTCAAGGTCTGAACAAATATAACAGCCTGCAAACATTTCAGTTTTTGCGGTTCGGGACCTTTTTTCTCATTTCCATATTACTTGCCAAGGTTGCCATGCTCTACCAGCACGAGTATGGACTGCACCTGATCGGGCAATACGAGAACCTGATGCTGGTTACTTCCAGTCTTACCTTTTTCTGGGTTTCGGCCATTTGCAATACGCTTATTCCATACTACAGCAATTCGGACGAGGTTACCCGCAAGAAATTATTGTTCAACACCTTTGTTCTATTGATTGCGTTTTCGCTCATTGCGGCGATCGTTATTGTAGTATTGGGCCAGATCAAGGGCAAGGATGTTGACCTCTACAATATGTTTGCTTTGGTGGTGCTGCTCAATACCCCCACCTACATTGCAGATTATATCTTTTACCTCAACGAAAAATACCGGTCGCTGATCCGTTGGGGCATTATCACCTTTGTGGCGCAAATCATCATGTTGTGTTTGCCATTATACTTCCGGCAATCGCTTAACCTGGCCATTAATCTTTTGCTGGTACTCTCGCTGGTAAAGTTTAATTATACCATTATCCTGCTTATGAAATTTTCGACCATCAGTGTGAATACCCGGCTGATGCAAGAGTTCATGTCCAAGGTATGGCCGTATATGTTTTCCATCCTGCTTGCCGGGAGTATGGAGTATATCAATAGTTATATTATCGGATACAATTTTTCGGAAGAAGAGTTTGCGATGTTCCGCTACGGAGCCCGCGAACTGCCTATTTTCCTTATCCTAGCCAATTCCCTCAGCAATGTGTACAGCGGAGAAATTGCCAAGTACAACCGGGATGGATTGCTGGCCGAGGGGCTGGAAAAGTTCAAACGGTCCAGTCAGCGGCTGATGCGGTGGTTATTCCCCGGAACCATCCTGTTGATGTTCCTGAGTCCGTATCTTTTTAAGTATGCATACAACGACCAGCTAATTGAAGGGTACCGCATTTTTAATATTTACCTGTTGCTCATTATCGGGCGGATGATTTTCCCGCAAACGGTAATCATGGGGATTATGAAGAGCCGTATTTTTTACCTCATATCATCCAACTACCTTATTATTAATTGCCTATTATCCTTTTGGTTCATTTACCTTTTTGGTATTACGGGAATTGCGTATGCAACGGCCATTTCCTTTCTGGTCGAAAAAATAATGCTGGCCATATATTGTAAAATGGAAGGCATCGGATTCAGGCAATACACCCCTGTGGGCGAATACCTGCTTTATTCAGCCATCACCATCGGAATGTTTTATTTGTCGCTGCAGGTTGAAATGCCCATGCCATAACTAAAGTGCAACCTCCTGAAGGGTAAACAGGTCTTTACATCAACTTTTACAAACAAACACCAAATAAATACTATGAATAAGAAACGTGCCCTATTGGGGATTATGACGCTCTCTCTATTTTTTATTACCTGTAAAAAAGATGACACCGATAATTCCTCAACTACCACCACCACCACTACAGGTAATGTAATAACTCCTAAGGAAGAGGCCAAAATAGATTACATCGATATGTATGTAGGATCAACCATAACAGGTTTTACCTGGAATGGTAATATAGCCAATTGCGAGCAGGGAACACTGTCGCAGGATTTGCTGGATAAAACATTGATGCGCATTCGCTATTTCAGAAAACAGGCAGGATTGCCCATTGGGAATATTACCATGGAAGCCGATTTGAATGCAAAGTGCCAGCGCAATGCTTTGATGATAAGAGCAAACAATGCCATCAGCCATACACCTCCCACCAGCTGGAAATGTTACACTGCCGATGGGGCGTTGGCTGCCCAAAAAGGCAATATCTCCTTCGGCACTTCCGATGTTGAAAATATTGATGCATGGATGGAAGATGCGGGCAGCAACAATGCAGAAGTGGGACACAGACGCTGGATTTTATTCTCTAACGCTACAAAATTCGGATTCGGATGCACCGAAAGTTCAGGTACGTTATGGGTGATCAATGGCTTGCCTTCACCTTATTCGCTGCCTGCCGCTACACCTGAATACATTGCATGGCCTCCCAAGGGATTTATTCCGCGCCAGGTTGTATATCCACGCTGGTCGTTTGGTGTGCCTGCTACATCCTATCCTTTCCAGGTTGATTTTACCAATGCAACCGTATCCATGGCGCACTCAAGCGGTACAACCGTTCCGGTAAACGTAATTTACCGCAACCCGATTGAAAATTCGTATGGTGGAGATAATACCATTTCATGGGAGCCAACGGGAGTGGAGCTCAACTCCAACTTTGACCAGCAGTATACTGTTACTGTAAACAACGTAATGGTAAACGGATCAGCTAAAAATTACACCTATGATGTAACCATTTTTAACCCATAAGATTAGCGGCATCTGCTAGATCAGCGGGAAACACTTTACAATAGACCATAGTTTTCATGCCCCCAAATCGCTATGGTAAGATTAAATTAAAACACGAGCGGACTTGCGTAAAACCAAGTCCGTTTTTTTTGTGCCTGTAATTTTACATGCAGGGTGTTTGAAACAACTAAATAATAAAGCACCTTCGCACCACTATGTTTAAATACAATTTAAAAACTGCCGAAGGACGCTTTTTTGCAGTCGCTTTTCTGGAAGGTATCTCATACCTTATTCTCGTATTTATCGGAATGCCGTTAAAGTATTTTGCAGGCCAACCCGAAATGGTAAAACAGGTAGGGATGGCCCATGGATTGTTGTTTGTATTATTTGTGCTCACACTGGTACAGGCCAGCATGGAAAACGACTGGAAATGGAGCAAAGCTCTCAAAGCATTTGTCACCTCATTGCTTCCGTTCGGAACATTTTGGTTTGAGGCCAAACACAGGAATAGATAGTTAAGGAATTTCGGATATCGGATATTGGATTGCGGATATGATGAAAATGGAATAATGACCGCGGTGGTTAAGCGGAGCCGAAACTATCCGCACACAAAAAATCCCGACCTCTAACAAGAGGCCGGGATTTTTTTATATCAAACATCGGGTATCAACTATCAAACATCGAGTATCGCGAATCGAGTATCTGTCTATTGAATAAAAATCCCATCCGCTACAACACGCAATTGAACTTTGCCTTCTACCGTATCGCGTTTGGCTAAACCACGTGCAGTTGCCATTTTATTTTCAATATTGTGTGGTAATACAAAAGCTTTATCCTTTACCTCAATTAACAGATCTTCACCGTCATCATTTTTTAAGGTTAACCAGCAGCCTTCTCCTTTACAGTATTGGCTGATGGTTCCGGTTACCATAACGGGAATTTCATTTCCGGTAATCAATGCCTCGGAAACCTGTTTGACAGTAAGGGTACTATCGGCACTAAAGGTTACACCATACGCTCCTGTTTGCGGAAGTTTAAGGCGTGGATCATTACTGCAACCTGCCAGTATCAATACAAAACTTAAGCTTATTAGAAAATATTTCATCTGTGTCGTACTATTATAAGAGCGTTGACCTGAGTGAATAAGGTTTCCCGAAGATTCAGCAAATTACGCAGAAAAAAAATCAGCGGTATCTGCGAGATCAGCGGGAAACACCATCCGGAAGTCTTTATTTAACAATTGTAAGTTCGTTAATGATATTCGGTGCCTGACCATATTTGTCAATCAAAAACAAAACATAGCGGATATCCACATTGATGGTACGTTTGTTTTTAGGGTCAAAGTGAATATTACCACTCATCGCTTCCCAGTTTCCGTCAAACGCCAAACCAATGATTCTGCCTTCTGCATCAATTACAGGGCTACCGCTGTTTCCTCCTGTGATGTCATTATCACTTAAGAACGCAACCGGAAGTTTACCGTCTTTCATGGCATACATTCCGTAGTCTTTGTTTTTGTGCAGCTCTCTCAAACGATCAGGAACGCCAAACTCAGCGCTGCCCGGGTTGTTTTGGTTTTTAACCATCACCTCATCCAGGTTGGTAATCAACGGGAACTTCATGTAACTTTTTACGGTTCCGTAAGTTAAGCGCAATGATGAATTAGCATCCGGGTAAAATTGTTTGTCAGGATTCATTTGCATCAATCCTTTAATGTATGAACGGCCAAGAGCTCCTGAGTTTTCATTAAATTCATCCACTTTCGGTTTGAAATTTTTGGTGTAGTATGAACGGAAAGCGTCTAGATGTTTGTAAGCGATATCGTTTTTCAACATTTTCAAACGGGGAGTCTTGATGAAACCTTTTGCCATATCAGAACTTGTAAACATACTGTTTTCAAATACGTAGTCGGTGTAAGCTTTAATGGCCTCACGCGGAGTTGCACCATAAGTAAGGATTACATCTTTGAAGTAAGGTACTTGCTGGTCCTTGGGAATGTTGTTGTAATACAATACCAGGATGCTGTCGAAAATGCGCTTGTCGGCATCAACAATGGCCTCCTCATATGGCAAATCTTCCACAGCTTCGATTAATTGTTTTTTAGCGGCCTGGGTTTTGGCTGCATCTCCTTTAGCCATTGTTTCTTCCAGTGCAGTTGCGTAGGAAGCAAGCTTGATAATGGTAGGAGCCATGATACCTTCTCGCAGGTAAGTTGATTGCAGTGCATAAGGTTTGTAGGCAGCAAAGGTTTTATCTACATCGGCCAATAAATTTTTATACTCATCCTGTTTAGATGCCCATTTGCCAAACGCTTTTTCGTCCTTCAGTTTTTGCTCATACACTTTATTGTTTTTTAACTGTTCGGCTTCACCACGGAAAAACTTCCAGTAGTTGGAAACACTTGCATAATCACCGCTTAATTTCAAACGGATATCTACATCCTTGTTCATTTCCACTTTCCATGCATTTAAGCGTACATCACGCAATGCTACAATCGCAGGATCAACTAAATCGGTTGCAATTTGAACGCCCTGGCTAAACTCGTACCTGTTGGTGCGGCCGGGGAAACCCATGATCATGGCATAATCACCACTGCTGATTCCTTTAAGGTTAATCGGTAAATGGTGTTTGGCTTTCAACGGAACATTACCTGCCGAGTATTTTGCAGGCTTACCATCTTTACCCATATACACACGGAACATGCTGAAATCACCCGTATGACGTGGCCACATCCAGTTGTCCGTTTCACCACCAAATTTACCGATGTTTTGCGGAGGTGTTCCAACAAGGCGCACATCAGTAAAACGTTCGAAAACGAATACATAATAAGCGTTTCCTTTATACATCTCACGGCATTGCGCTTCGTAATGTGTATCTTTCGTTACACGGTCGGTAATGGTTTTATATAAGGCAGGCAGTTTTGCTGCACGGTCTTTTTCCGATAATCCTTTTACGGCATTCTGAACCTCAACTGTAATATCTTCCACACGCACCACAAAGGCTACGGTCAACCCTGCTACCGGACGTTCTTCGGCATAACTTTTTGCCCAAAAACCATTGTCCAAAATATTATTGGCAGGTGTACTCAGGTTCGAAATATAATCATATCCGCAGTGGTGATTGGTTAATACCAAACCGGTTGCCGAAATCACTTCACCTGTACATCCGCCACCAAACCAAACAATCGCATCTTTCAGTGATGATTTGTTCAAATCGTACAGTTGATCCGCAGTAAGCTTCAACCCTTTTTTGTTCATTGCGTCAACGGTCTGACTTTTAAGCAACCAAGGCATCCACATTCCTTCGTCAGCTTTTACTTGTGTGCTGGTGATTAATAGTACTGCAACCAGGCATCTAAATAAGTTCTTCATAAAGTATTCTTAAAATTGAGCAGCGAATGTATTAAAAAATGCCGAAAGCTGATAGCAATGTGATAAACGGAGCAGAAATGGGGAATTGCGGATTTGGGATTGCGAATTAGGGGGATGTCATGCTAATCCCGCTACAAGCGGGAGGAGCAGTCCCCGGGGATGCTGAATAAGATGCAGTGAAGGGCAAATTGAAAGGGTGTCATGCTGAGTTCATCGAAGCAGACCTCCGGAATTGCGGATTTCGGAGGATACAGGATACCCTGAATTGTTGGCAGGAAGGTGCCTGAGCTCCGCGAAGCGGAAAGGCCGAAGGCACCAGCAGGTGTTTTTTATGCAAATAACTATAAATCAGTTATGTAAGGATCTTTCGCAGTTGTATGTGGTTGCACAACTGGTTGTATGTGGCTGCACAACTGGTTGTGTGTCGTTACACAACTGGTTGTATGTCGTTGCACAACTAGTTGTATGTGGTTGCACAACTGGTTGTATGTGGTTGCACAACGGGTTGTATGTGGTTACACAACTGGTTGTATGTGGCTGCACAACTGGTTGTGTGTGGTTGCACAACTGGTTGTATGTGGCTGCACAACTGGTTGTGTGTGGTTACACAACTGGTTATGTGTCGTTGCACAACTGGTTATGTGTGGTTGTGCAACTGGTTGTATGTTGTTACACAACTAACTGAGGTTTTTTCATGACCGTTTGTGCAGTGTTACCATAATCATCTAGCAATTGATCACAATAACCTTCCATACTGAATTGGGTATACGTTGCACGGGCATTTTGGCAAAGGTTTATATAGTCGGTATCCTGCAGTTGATAAACGTGCAGGATGTATTTCGTGAAGTCTTCGGGACTGTCAGCTAAAAATCCATTTAGGGAAGGGGTGATGAAGGATTTGTTTTCTCCGGTTTTGCTGGCTATAACGGGTATGCCACAGGAAAGGCATTGTTTTAGTTTAAAGGCAGATTTCGACCGATTAAATTCAGTGTCGAGTAAAGGAGAAAGTCCAAGATCAAATTCGAGAATATGGCTATAAATGGATAACTCATCATGCCAATTGAGGTCGATAGGAATATGCAGTTCAATATTGGTTTTGTGCTTAAAATAGGTAATGATCTCGTTCTGTTCTTCTTTACGCTGAACACCTAACAATATGAACCTGCATGGGAAGTCTATATCCAGCAATGCAGGAAATACTAATGTTAGCAGGCTCTCTTTATGAGCACCATAATATCCTATCCATCCAACGGTGAAGAGGGGCGAACGCTTCAGCTTGGTTACCTGATGCGGAATAACAGGTGAGGTCAACACATGACTATTTCCATTGATCGGTGTGCAATATTGTTGGAGACTGAGGCTACCCGTGTTGATGCGCTCGCAGTTTTGCATAAAATGGAAAATCGTTGCGCAGGGTCTGCGCAGGTATTCAGCATCATCAATATCATACATGGTATAAGTGGGGTGTACTTTTAAAAGTAGCTTGAGTGCGGAGGCATATAAACCACGGGTGTATATTTTTTGATAAACAATAAGAGAATCTTGTTTGCGGAAAAAGAATACTTCAAAAAAGGTGGATATAAACACCCAAATATCGCGCAAACGATAGGAAGGAAAAACGAATGAGCCGGTAATGCCATGCTCCTCTCGTAATTGCTGAAGAGGATACAATGCACGGTACCGCACACTTGCTTCGGATGTGTTGAAGTACGAGAACCAGTAAATGTGTTTGGGTTTCATAAGGCTAATAAGTGTAGTGCTGAATGAAGTTTCGTATCAGGAAAGTGAGGGTGGAATCGTAGCCCAAACCTGCACCACTTTGTATGGAGCCGGTACTTAATATTGCCTGCGAACTGTTAAGCTCTTTAATCACAAGGTGTGCTCCTGCATCTTCTGTATGCAGGTTTAATCCTTTTGCTAAAAGGAAACCTTCCGAAAGGGCCACTTGTTTATCTGTTTCCACACCCGACAAGGGAAGCGCACTCATGCCTCGCTGCCCGAACAAATCTCCGGCTTTTGTATTCAATCCGCTAAACATCCAATGATTTGTATTACAAACCATATAAGGTGCATACGTTCCTGCACCCGCTTCTGTAAATTGGACACCCAGCAAATGGTGTTCGGCCTTGCCAACATGTTCACGCCAGCGACCACCATAATCGGCAGGCCAAAAACTGAAGAAAGATCGGTCCTTCCGGCACTCCATAACAGTATAGTTATGATGCCATTTTGTTTTCCAGTAAATCTGATTTCCTCCCAATGATACTATCGATTTGTTTTGTTGATGAACAAGACGGGAAAGGTTGTCATACATCTTTTCACTGAAATACTCACAATGGTTGGCTAAAACAATAATGTCGGCACAGGCCAGTAATGCCGTGTCATACTCAAGGGCATAATCGGGTAGTATGATTGCATTATACTGTTGCCGAAAAAATTGAGCGATATTGATATCAATATGGATACCATCCTTAGTATAATCATATTCAATGTTGGGCCGGTGTGTCGATACATAATATACTGTCCGGTTCTCATGGTTGTTGTAATACAATGACTTTCCTCCCCACCTATTATATGCGGTCCATGTAGAGGACGGTACCAATACTGCAACATTGGAGGGCTCCCTGTTTTCAATCAGAAACGTTATATAACTTGTGTCAGTTCTGCTGAGCAACGCTACTTTATAATACCCCGGGAGGTAACCGCTGGTAAGAACCAATTGATATTGCGATTGCCATGCACAACCTTCGCTTGCATCTGTTACTTGCTTGGGTTGCAAGTATTGTTGAATGGCAAAACTGTCCAGTAGTCTTTCCGCATAGGCTGTCTGAGCATAATATATCCTGGCTATTCCCGGTTGTTTGGCGTTTAAAAAAAAGTGTACCGTATCACCTTTTCGGTAACTCATTTGATGCGTGTACCCTTCAATGGTTTTTTCCTGAATATCCTGCTTGCTCCCATACTGGATTAAACTCACCATGGTATACCGAAAAAAGAAACATGCAACAAGGATAGACCCTGCTGTCAATAGTAATAGGATGTACCGGAAAGGTTGGGAGTATAGCTGTTTCACGGGCGTATTTCTACCCGAAAATGAACAAATAACTTTGCTTATCCAACAATATTATCCGCATTCGATATAACTCAGGGGTTAACCCCGAGCTATATCGAATGAATACAATGAAATTCAATTTGATTAGCGGAAGTTGTCCCATTCAGTATAATCCTTATTTTCGCCTCTCTTTAAATTATCTACCATGAAAAAGCTATTGGCCTTTGTAACAGTTCTGGGTTCGTTTATATTATTGTCTTCCCATACCAACAAACGGATGGAAGAGGGAATGTTTCCGTTATCGGAAATGAAAAATATCAACTTGCAGCAAATCGGATTGAAGATGGCTCCGCAGGATTTGTACAATCCCAACGGCACAAGTTTAATTGATGCTATTGTGCGTGTGGGTGGATGTACCGGTTCTTTTTTATCCAACGATGGATTGATTGTAACCAACCACCACTGTGCATTCGGATTTGTTACTGCAATCAGTACACCGCAGCATAATTATATGAAAGAAGGATTCCTGGCCAAAACCAAAGGTGAAGAACGTTTGGCACAGGGACTGGTATGTAAAATTACAGCGAGTTATGAAGATGTTTCGGCAAAGGTGCTGGCAGGCACCGAAAGCATTGCCGATCCCAATGAACGTTTACGGATGATCGGTAACAATATTCGTTTGGTTACACAGGCTGAAAACAAAGCTAATCCGGACTTGCAATGTGAGATCTCGGAAATGTTCACCGGAAGAACCTATGTGTTGTTCAGGTATAAATTATTGAAGGATGTGCGTTTGGTGTATGTGCCGGCACGTAGCATCGGTGAGTATGGTGGTGAACTGGATAACTGGGTATGGCCGCGCCACTCGGGCGACTTTGCTTTCCTGCGTGCATACGTTGCACCCGATGGAAGTGCAGCTGAATACAGCGAAAAAAATGTACCCTACAAACCGGCTAAGTTTTTAAAAGTAAATCCTAAAGGAGTAAAGGAAAATGATTTTGTGTTTGTATTGGGTTATCCGGGCCGGACATACCGCCACCAACCTGCAAAGTTTTTCCAGTACCACGAAGAGTTCTACCTAAAATACATCAGTGAAATTTATGATTGGCAAATCAATAAGATGGCGGAGATGAGTGAAGGGAATGACAGTCTCGAAATTCGCTATGCGGGCCGCATGAAAAGTTTAGCCAACACCGCAAAAAACTTTAAAGGAAAGCTGCAAGGATTTAAAAGAGCAGGTTTGACCAAACATAAATTTGAAGATGAAAAACAACTCGAACAATTTATAGCGGCCGATCCAAACCTGCGCACCAAATACAGCGATGTGATCCCGCGCATCAATACCCTGTACGGGGAAATCATCGCGAACGCTCCACGCAACCTGTGGTATGATTTTGTGTATACTGCTGTTCCATCTTTGCAGTTTGCCGCCACCATCGATAATTATGCTGATGCATACAATGAACTCAAAACGGATTCGGCACGGGAGGCTTTTATCCTCCGACAAAAACCGCGCATCGAACAAATGTTATCCCGTTACATGAGCAGCTATGATAAACCATTGGAGCTTGCAGCGCTGGAGCATATGTTTGAACAGGCACAACAACTCAATGCCGATAACCGCATCAAAACAGTTGATGCCATGATTGGCCGGAAAACAAACTTCAGAGAGTATACCGCTGAGTTGTTTAAAAAATCGCTGTTTAGTTCGCCCGAAAAAGTAAAGGCCTTGTATGAAAAGGATATTAAGAAACTGTTTGCGTTAAAAGATCCGATGAAATCTCTCGCCTCATCTCTCAATGAAGAGATGAATCCCGAAGATGAAAAGGACCGCAAGCGCGAAAGTGAATTGAACTTGCTGATGGCAAAATATGTGGATGCAAAATCCATCTGGAAGCAAAAACAATTTATTCCTGATGCCAACGGAACCTTACGTTTCACCTACGGTTTCGTAAAAGGCTATTCACCTAATGACGGGGAGTATAACAAACCCTTCACAACACTTACAGGTGTAGTGCAGAAAGAAAGTGCCGAGTATGAATTGATGGCGGTTATCAAGGAACTTCACAAGGCAAGAGATTATGGAAGTTTTATGCATCCGGATCTGAATGATCTACCGGTAAACATTTTATACAACCTGGATACCACAGGAGGCAATAGCGGAAGCCCGATTATGAATGCAGAAGGGGAGTTGATAGGTGTAAATTTCGATAGGGCATACACCGCCACCATCAATGATTATGCATGGAACGAAGTATATAGCCGGAGTGTGGGAGTAGATATCCGGTATGTGTTGTGGGTACTGCAAAAGGTAGCCAAAGCAGACAACCTGTTGCAGGAGATGAATGTCAATTAAATCTCGAATAGCAAAGCACGAAATTCGAAAGAAAATATAAATGCTTACCACGATCTAGCGTGGTGCAGATGCGAGATGAAAGAACCGGAACCCTTAAGGGGTTTAATATCTATAGGAAGCACAATGCCCCAACCGGGTAATGAAAATGTGCAGATAGGTTGATATGCAGAAACATCCCACGACCCATTGTGGTGCAATTGAAAGTGGATTCAAAGGTGCCTGAGCTGGCGAAGCCATGGACGAAGGCAACTTTGCATTTATTCCTCTGCGGCAGCTTCCCTGAGCATTTGTGCAGCCAGTTCCTTACCCAGGTAATTATCGATAATGGAGTGAACGATGTACAACAAGGGCGTAAGGACAACAGCCACTGCAAACTTATAGATGTAATTTACCACACCTACTGCAATAACCAGTTTTAGCGGCCAGTTTCCGCCAATGTAAAAGGCAATGATTAGCACCACAAAACTATCAATGAACTGAGAAACCAATGTTGATCCTGTTGAACGCAACCACAATGCCTTGTCTCCTGTGCGAAGTTTGATCTGGTGAAACACATACACGTCAATCAGCTGGCCTATTAAAAATGCAACCAACGACCCAACGATAATCCACATCCCTTGTCCGAAAATACTGCTGAAAGCGGCCTGCATGTTTAGTGGGCCTTCCGGTGTCTCTTTTATCAGCCAGAATCCGGCAGGGGCAACCTGAATGGTGGTATACACCGCTATAAACGCATAGGAAATGAGTGCAGCAGCAATGTATGAAAACAACCTGACCCCATGTTTTCCGAAATACTCATTGATAATATCCGTCATGATAAAGACCACAGGCCACAACAATACTCCGGCTGTCATGTTAAAGGAATAACTATCTCCGAAAAGTGTAATGGCAAATGGTTTAATGCCCAAGGTATCTTCAACGGAGAAAATTTTGACGCCCACAAATTCGGCAATGATGGCATTGGCAATAAAAAAAGACCCGAGTACCAGGAATAGGATTGTTCGTTTGGATTCGCGCATGGTTGGTTAGTAGAAGGAGTTAATAAGTTGATTTTTTGAGTTTAAACATTCGAATGTTGTATCGGGTGTACCGGAGGTCGGCTTCGATGAACTCAGCCTGACATGGCACCAATTTAAATATTCTATATTCAGTATTATTTCGACATTCGAATTTATACCTGAAAGGCATCACCCCAAGCCGGTATTTCTACATGCCCATAACCCTTTGCTTCCAGCTTTGTTTTAAATACGTCCTGCACTTCTTTTTCTCCATGTACCAAAAAGAGTTTATGTATTTTCTTTTTGTTCTGGCAACTTAAGTACGTAAATATTTCTTCATAATCGGCATGTGAAGAATAGTAATCGAGGGATGTTACCTGCGCTTTTACTTTTTTCTCTTCACCAAAAATACGTACGGTTTGGTTACCGGCTTTTAATTGGCCACCCAAACTTTCGGGTGTACAATATCCTACAAGTAGAATGGTGTTTTGAGGGTTTTCGATATTGTTGGCAATATGGTGTTTCACGCGTCCTGCTTCTGCCATTCCCGATGCGGAAATGATAATGCACGGTCCTTTACGGGAGTTGAGTTGTTTGGATTGTTCAACCTCGGTGATGTAGGTAAGATTTTTAAAACCAAACGGATCGGGATCGGCATGGATATAATCTACAAATTCTTGGTTGTAACATTCTTCATGCTTGCGGATCACCGCAGTTGCCTTAACGGATAACGGACTGTCGACATATACCGGAATGGCAGGTAGTTTTCCTTCATTGGCCATTTGGTCCAACGCATACACCAGCTCTTGGGTTCTGTCGACACTGAAGGCTGGAATAATAAGTTTTCCCTGATTGGTTACGCAGGTTTCATTCACAATTCTCAATAGCTCAGCTTCGCTGTCCTTAATTTTTGGATGTAAACGGTCACCATAGGTCGACTCGCAAATAAGTACATCACATTGCCGGAAAGGTTGTGGGTCGCGTAAAATGGGATCACCATATTTTCCGATATCACCGGTGAACGTGAGTTTATGTTTGCCCGATTTTTCATTAAGGTCGATATGCACGGCACAGCTTCCCAGCAAATGTCCTGCATCCGTGAAGTGGAAGGAAATTTCTTTGTCTATTGTTACATGCTCATCATAACCGATGGGTTGCATCAGGTCGAGTGCCGATGTTACATCATTCACATCATACAACGGATCCAGAAGTTCATCACCCCTTTTGCGCCTGCGTTCATTTACCCGTTTTAAATCCTCAGTTTGTATATGTGCCGAATCGAGCAGCATAATTTCACATAACGAAATGGTAGCAGGATGGGCAAAAATGATTCCCTTAAAACCTTCACGTATCAACCGTGGCAGTAGCCCAGAGTGGTCAATGTGCGCGTGCGATAAAATAACGTAATCAACCTCATACGGATTAAAACCGAAATGACGGTTGCTTGCATCTTTATGTTGCAGCGACCCCTGAATCAATCCGCAATCCAATAATACTTTGGTTCCCGATGCTGTTGTGATTAAATGTTTACTGCCGGTAACATATTGTGCGGCTCCGAAAAATTGTATATGCATGTTAGATGTATGTGCTATGGGATGTTTCCCAAATGTAGTTATTTGGTTAATATGTTATTGAGTTAATAAGTTAATGGGAGGGAAGGTTGCGGGTTGTTTATTATGGGTTACGAGTTATTATGTTGAATGTGTTACTATTTATCTTTCTTAGTCTGCCTACAGCCTATTTCCCTGAGTCAGTTCGATTAGCAGGCCTTGGTTTGTGTGGTGTGTATCGAGAACGTGCTTTAGGGGTAATAAAATACCCCCAAAACTTCTCGCTACAAACTCTTTGCACAGTCACCCCAATGTTTTCTCGAAGTGACTGGGTTTTGCCTACAGCCTAATTTTTCATTACCTACTTATGTATCCAATAACTTATTAACTCAATAATCAATAATTAACTGCTACAACTTAAGCAATATGCTTGTACATTTGATGTATGAAGCAATGCAAGTTATTTGCCCTATTGCTCATATCCCCTTTATTTTTAGTGTTGAATTCAGTCCATGCTCAGGTGTTGAATTTCTACTATGGAAATTTGCATGCGCATTCCATTTATTCGGATGGAAATAAGGACAGTGCAACTTCGCATGCAAGCATTCCCTATCACGATTACCAGTTTGCTAAAACAGCCCTTCATTTTAATTTCCTGGGAATATCAGAGCACAACCATCAGGGTGCAGGAATGGTACGCAGCAATTATGCAAAAGGACTGCAACAGGCAGATAGTGCCAACCAAGACGGAATGTTTGTATCCATGTATGGAATGGAGTGGGGGGTGACCGGACCTCCGGGCGGACATGTATTGGTGTATGGAGTGAATCAACTGATAGGATGGGATTCGATTGGAAGTGTACCCAATTACGATGTGTATAATGCTAAACTTGACTATGCAGGATTGTTTACCAAAATAGCCAGAACACCCGGAGCATTTGCATGCTTCGCACATCCGGATAATACCGATTATGACACCTTGTTCGCTAACGCTGTTAATACAACACATGATAGTGCCATTGTTGGTTCAGCCATCCGTTCGGGACCGGCATTCAGTACCGATACTACCTATATGGATTCTACCAATACCAGTTATGAGATCAGGTATAAAGATGCTTTGAAACGGGGATACCATTTGGGAGCAACCCTCGATCATGATAACCACTATACTACTTTCGGAAAAATGGCTGCCAGCAGAACGGTAGTGTTGTCTCCGTCTCTCAGTCGGGCTGATATCATGGAAAGTATCCGCAACATGCGCACACAGGCAAGCGATGACTGGAATGTGCAGGTTACCTTTAAAGTGAATAACAAACCATTGGGATCTATCCTCACAGATACGGCAAATCCTAATATTACCGTAACGGTATTTGATCCGGACCTAGAACCTACCTCCAATATTGTGATTACTTATGGTATTCCCGGAAGTGGTATCAGTCCCGCTACACTCACATCCAGCACAACAGGGAGCCTGACTTACACGCATAGTATTCCAACCGGTGCTTCGTATTATTATTATGCGGTGATTACCCAGTTGGATGGAGATAAGATTTTTACCGCACCTGTTTGGGTAAATAAAGTAAGTGCTTTGCCTGTAAAACTATTGGAGTTTAAAGCAAACAAAAGGAAAAATGGAATCGGGTGTTCATGGAAAACAGCTTCCGAATGGAATGCAGATTATTTTGCTTTGGAGCGCAGTATCAATGCAAAGGATTTTGTAGAGATCATACAACTTAGCGCAACCAATACATCTGCTGTGGTGGCATATGAATGGCTCGATGAAATGAAGATGACATCGCCAATTGTATACTACCGACTCAAACAGGTGGACCGGGATGGAACCATTCATTACTCCAATATTGTATTTGTACGGAATGATTTAAAAACAGAAAACAATGTAACGATTGTACCTAATCCGTTTGAGAATGAGTTAACTTTTTCCTTTGATGAAAAACCGGAAAAACCTGTGCATTACACATTCTATAATGCCATGGGAGAGCAGGTGTATGCCCTCACCACACCGGCAGGACAGGAAAGCATCATCCGATTGCCAAAACATATTGCTACCGGATTATATACAGTAAGTATCCAAAGCGGAGAACTACATCTTTCTAAACATCTGTTTAAACAATAAACATTGTCATACTGAGTTCATCGAAGTAGGGCTTTTTAACCACAGCGTTCACCGCGACAAAGTCTTTTGAGAGCGCAGCGAACGCAACGGGAATAGGCATTTTTCCAATAACCTATCAACTTAATCAACCAATCACTTCTTCTTCGCTTCATTCCAGTAGCCATCCATTTCTTCCAATGTCATATCGGTAAGTTTGCGGTTTTGCTCTTTGGCCTTGGCTTCGATAAACTGAAAACGTTCGATGAATTTCTGGTTGGTTTTTTCCAGCGCATCATCCGGATTGATATCAAACTTGCGCGCAAGGTTGATAAGAGAGAATAGAAAGTCGCCAAACTCCTTTTCTGTTTTTTCGGAAGCAGCGTCATCGGCAAACTCTTCTTTCAACTCCATTAATTCTTCATCCACTTTTGCCCACACTTCATTTGCTGTTGGCCAGTCAAATCCTACCTGTGCTGCTTTTTCCTGCATGCGCAAGGCTTTCACAATGCTCGGTGTTCCTTTGGCCACACCACTTAACACAGATTTATTTCCTTCTTTCAGTTTCAGTTGCTCCCAGTTTTCTTTTACCTGCTCTGCATTCTCCACTTTTACATCTCCGTATATATGCGGGTGACGTGAAATCAGTTTATCGCACAAGCTATTGCATACATCAGCTATATCAAAGGCGCCTGTTTCAGTTCCAATCCGTGCATAAAACACAATATGCAACAACACATCACCCAATTCTTTTTTAATTTCGGTGGAGTCATTTTTGAGAATGGCATCGCTCAACTCATAAGTCTCTTCAATGGTTAAATGCCGCAAACTTTCATTTGTCTGTTTCATATCCCACGGACATTTCTCACGGAGTTCATCCATGATGTCAAGTAGGCGGGAAAATGCATCGAGTCGTTGTTGTTTGGTATTTGCCACGGTGTGTTTATTTACCTGAGCAAATTAACCGCAATGGCGGAAAGGCGCAAGGAGAAATTTGATTACGGATTAGAATGAATGCGGATCTCGGATTGGTGATTTCGGATTTGTCGGATTATGTTGATTTTTTTGGGATTCGAAACAATAATATAATTGCCAATATATCTAATAAACTAATAGTGATTTCTGCTAGCCCCGAAAGGATGTTTTGTTTACATAACTCAACAGTGTCTGGTATATCCAAAAGCGAGGAAAGTGCGAGAAATAAAAGAAAATATTTAACCCAATTCTTTCCTATTCGAACGAGATATGCAACTCCAACGAAAAAAAGTAATATAGCCAACAAGATACCAATGAAAGTTCCTTTGTGAAGGATATCATCCAATAAAAAGAACTTAATTAAGCTTAGTATGATTGTAAGGAAGATGACATTGGAAGCTTTTTTATAATTTGGATGAATCAGTTTATTCATAACTTAGGATCTTAATGATTACGGTTTCAATTAAACCGTTTCATAAATCACCAACCCGGTTCTCAACTTTGGCTCTATCCATGTTGACTTTGGTGGCATAATTAAATTCTTCTCGGCCACTTCCTTCACTTCTTCAATACTTGTTTGGTAAAGTGTAATGGCCAGATCGCAATCATTACTGTCAACAGTTTCCTGTAGTGTTCCGATTCCTTTGGTGCCATCCATAAAAGCGATACGTTTATCTGTTTTGCTGTCGTTGATGCTGAAGATCCGCTTGAGGATATATTCCTCCACGATGCTTACATCCAGTTTGTCGAGCGTTCCGCTGAGGGTTACTGCAAACTCCGTTTTGAGTTTTAACAAGTAGGCACTTTTGTTGAAGTATAAACCAAACTCTTTAGGTTTGAGTGGTTGCACGGGAAGATGTCCGCTTGGAATCACATCAAAGTATGCAGCTATCTTTTCCAGAAAGTCAGGTTGATTGACCATGGAATCTTTCACCAAACGATGGTATTCAAAGATGTGCAGTTTGGAGAATGGAATTAAACAAACAGGGAAAAAATTGAATGCTTCTGTTCCATCATGCAATGGATTGGCGGTACGTTCATATTCGCAGTATGCAGCAGATCCTGCGCTGCGATGATGTCCATCGGCAATGTATAATTTTGAAATGTTTTCAAACTCTTTACGAATTAAGTCTACATCCTCCGGTTGGCTCACCACCCATAGGTTATGCTTCAACTGGTCGGCACTGATAAAGTTATATTCGGGAATATGGTTTTCGGTATAATGGTCAATCACCTTTTCAATGTTAGGTGCATCAGGATAGGTGAGGAGTACCGGGTTTCCCAATTGTTTAAACCATTTGATATGATCGGCCAGTTCATTCTGCTTTTCCGTTAACGTGTTTTCGTGTTTAAGGATATGGTTGTTGTTATAATCATCCACACTCGCAGCGGCAATAATTCCGGTATAAGCGTTGCTTCCTTTAATTACACGGTACACGTAATAGGAGTCGGCAACATCTTTTACCAACCATCCTTTTTGCTTAAACTCTTCCAGGTATTTTAATCCTAATGGAAAATGTTTTTCCGGATTTTTTTTTTCTCCTTTATAGTGCAGATATGGTTTTACTACATGCAAATACGAATGCGGATTGCTATCCAGTTCATTGTAGGATTTTTCCCTGTTACCCGAATCATACGAAGGTGCCGATACATGGGCAACGTTTTCACGCGAGGGACGAAGGGCTTTAAATGGTTTAACAATGGCCATAAATATAGTTTATAGATCACAGTTCATGGTTCAGGGTTTTCATTGCCTATGAACCATAATCTATGAACGTATTTATTTCTTGAAAAATTCGATTACTTTTTCGGCAAGCTCTATGCCGATGCGATTTTGTGCTTCAAGTGTGCTGCCTCCAATATGCGGACTCAAGCTCACGTGGTCGTGTTGTAAAATATCCATGTTTACCGGTGGTTCTTTTTCAAACACATCCAGTCCGGCAAAAGCCACATGTCCGCTGTTCAGGTTGGCCAGCAAATCTGCTTCGCTGATTACACCACCGCGCGAACAGTTTACCAATCCCACACCTTTTTTCATCTTAGTCATCTTGGCTGCGTCAATGATGGCTTTATCACCTTCGTTAAACGGAACATGGAATGTGATAAAATCGGAGTTTGCAATCACGGATTCTTCAGTCACAGTTTTGATGTTTACTTTAATCCGTGAGTTTTCTCCAAGAGCAGGAAGATTAACGATCAGGTCAAGCTTTTCCACGTAAGGGTCAAATGCAAGCACATTCATTCCCAAACCTATCGCAATTTTAGCCACTTCCTGACCGATACGCCCGAAACCATATACGCCCATTGTTTTGCCTTGCAGTTCAATTCCGTTGCTGGCTACTTTTTTAAGGTTACCAAATTCTTCGTTTCCTTTTGAAGGCATCACACGGTTGGTAATTTGGATAAAACGTGAACCGGAGAAAATATGTGCAAACACAAGTTCCGCAACAGATACGGAAGAGGAAGCAGGTGTATTGATAACAGCAATGCCTTTGTTTTTAGCATATCCAACATCAATATTGTCCATACCCACACCACCGCGTCCAATCAGTTTCAGATTAGGGCAGGCATCAATCAGGTCCTTGCGCACCTTTGTTGCACTGCGCACCAGTATTGCATCATAGTTGTTCAGTTCAGTGGCTAATTTTTCCTGTGGAATTTTAGCAGTATCAACCGTAAATCCTGCTGCTTCTAAAATCTTTTTTCCATTGGCGTCAATGCCATCGTTAGCTAATATTTTTGTCATTATTGGTGATTAGTTAATAAGGTGATTGGTTGATAAGGTAATGGAGTTATTGATGAGTATTGTTATCTGATTAATAAGTAAATTTGAATCTATTTATCTTTAGTCTTTTGTTTTTCAAGGTAATTGATGTAGCCATTTATAAGTCGAATACAACTGTTGATTTGGATAACATGAGATTCATATTCATCGTTCGTAATGAATTTCTGATCCAATGCATCTGTTAAGTGATTATGTGTTTCACTAACGGATCCTCTTGCTATTCTGCAAAACTGAATATTCTCTTGGTAATGATAACGACCATGTCCCTCAGAGATATTTGAACAAGGTGATTTTGATGAACGAAGGATTTGATCGGTTAACCTATATTTTTCCTCAGATGGGAATTTTTTTGAAAGGTCAGAAATCATTTGTCTGAGTTTTCGAGATTCTTTCCAAACCTCTAGATCCATAAATGAAGAATACATACTATTAACCAATCACTTTATCAACCTTATTAACCATTCACCTGCACATTACTCTTGATTCCTTCAAACTCCTTCATCGCATCAACAAGCGCCTGTACGCTGTCTATTTCCAATGCATTGTATAAACTTGCGCGTAAGCCACCCACAGAACGGTGTCCCTTTAGTCCGCTCAGGTTTTTGTTTTCACAGAATTTAAGAAACTCAGCTTCGTATTCCTTATTGGTTAATACAAAGTTTACATTCATGCGGCTGCGGTCTTCAACGGCAACAGTACCTTCAAATAAACTGTTGCGGTCAATTTCGGCATACAGTAAATCTGCTTTGCCCTTGTTGCGCACTTCCATTGCTTCCAGTCCGATTGATTTGATCCAGCGCAGGGTATGCATACATACAAAAATGGCAAACACACTCGGAGTATTGTACATACTTCCGTTTTCGATGTGTACTGAATAGTCCAGCATGGTAGGTAATTTTTTGGTTACCCGTTTTTCCAAGAATGATTTTTTTAGAATAACCAATGTTGTTCCTGCAGGCCCCATGTTTTTTTGTGCACCTGCATAAATCATATCGAACTGTTTGGCATCAAACGGGCGACTGAAAATATCGGAACTCATGTCACAGATCAACGGAACACCATTTGTGTTGGGGAAGGAAAACATCTCCGTTCCGTAAATAGTATTATTACTGGTGCAGTGAAAATATTTTGCATCAGCAGGAATGGTAAAATCCTTTGGAATATAATTAAAGTTAGTGTCTTCACTTGAAGCTATCACATTTACGTTTCCGAATATTTTTGCTTCTTTTACCGCACGGCTTGCCCATACACCGGTATTGGTATACACTGCAGTTTCGCCTTCACCCAGCCAGTTCATCGGAATCATATCAAACTGTAAGCTTGCACCTCCCTGCAAAAAGATTACAGCATAGTCATCGCCCAATTGCAAAATATCTTTAACCAGTTGGGTAGCTTCGGCAACAACAGCCTCATACTCCTTGCTTCGGTGTGAAACTTCGATTAAAGATAAACCAGTTCCCGCAAAGTTTTGTAATGCTTCAACAGATGCATCAATTGCTGATTGGGGAAGGATAGCCGGTCCGGCCGAAAAATTGTGAATTTTGCTCATAGTTGGTTGATTTTAAAAAGCAATGCGAAATAAATCTTTAAAAGCTGAAATCACCAATTATTCCATAAATTTGTTTCCAACATAAACGCAACTAACTACTCAGCCTTTTTGTCTACTTGTTAACATGAACAAATACCTTTTCCTATCCCTTTCCTTTCTTTTGGTTCTAGCAACACCCGCATGGGCTCAAAGGCGCATGAAACAAATGGATTCAGATAAACAGGCCAGGGAAGATGAGGCCCGTTCATATGAACAAAAGACATTTAAGGAAAGATTATTGTTTGGCGGAAATTTCTGGCTGTCGTTTGGAAGCCAGTATTCCCAAGTATACGTGCAGCCGATGGTGGGGTATATGGTAACAAATAAGTTTATTGCCGGAGGAGGGTTTACCTACATTTACTGGAAACAGGAATATATTTATGCAAGTGGTCAAAAAATAACTTTCAGTGACAATATTTACGGATTGAACCTTTTTGGCCGCCACACATTGTTCGGACCACTGTTTGCCCATGCCGAATACCAGCCCATGAATTTTACCTCCCACAATTTAAACGGTGCTGAAAAAAGGATTTGGACCAATGCCTTATACCTTGGTGGAGGTATCAACCAGTCGTTTGGGAAGAAAGGTTCGGGTGCTTATATCATGTTGTTGTATGATGTGTTATGGCGCGACCGAGATCCGAATCCTGCGGCTTTCGACCGTTCGTTCAGACCAACCCCATACGATATCCGTTTCGGATTGTTTTTTTAGGGAGAATGTGCTAACCCGGTAATCTCTGAGTACAGAGATTACGTTTTGCTCAAGCCTTATTTTTAATCAGTGAAAATCGCTGACATTTTCCGGATGTACGGTATAACGGTACTTTTTTAAAACAGCTGGTTGATAAAGACCATAAAAATTCCGGGTTTTAAGAACAGTGTAAATACAATTCCATAAATGGCTCCGTATAAATGTGCATCATGGTTAATATTGTCTGTTGCATCTTTTTTACCCATATAATACGAGTAGCCTAAATAAATGATCCCAAGTAAAATCCCCGGCAGTCCAATGATTCCGTATAAATAGATTTTCCGGAAGGGGTCGAATAAAATCGAAGTGAACACTACCGCAGAAACAGCTCCCGAAGCCCCCAGTGAACGGTAACCGGGATCGTGCTGATGTTTGGAGTAGGTTGAAACATTGGCTGCAAAAATGGAGGAAACATACAATAGCAAGTACACCATCCAGCCATTGAGTCCGAATGCATAACTGTAATATATTTCAACGGCATTGCCAAAGGAGTATAACACAAACATGTTTACAAACAAGTGAAACAAATCTCCATGCAGCAATCCGCAGGTAACGTAACGATACCACTGTTTATGGTGTTTAACCATGTAAGGAGAAAACACAAACTGGTCTATCATGGATTGTTTGGAAAAAGCGATTAAACTTACAATAGAAGTGATAATGATAATATATAGAGTCATGCGTATACTTGTGAGCAGCAAATATGATTAAAGTTGGCATTTTATCCGATACGCATGGATTTATTCCGCAGGCCTTGTTTACCTTTTTTGAACAGTGTGATGAAATATGGCATGCAGGCGATTGGGGGGATCTGGAAACCTTTCAACAACTTGCCGGCTTTAAAAAGGTGCGAACCGTTTGGGGAAATATAGATGGGAGAGAGTTGCGGATGGAAATGCCCGAGGTAAACCGGTTCAGGGTAGAAGAACTTGATGTTTGTATGTTGCACATTGGAGGATACCCCGAAAAATACAGTGCGCAGTTTAAAAAGGAACTTGCTATGGGGAAACCGGATATAATGGTTTGCGGGCATTCCCATATTCTTAAAGTGATGAAGGACAAAAAGTTAGGTTTGATGCACTTTAATCCCGGGGCTGCAGGAATCAAAGGGTTTCATCAGGTATGCACGGCCTTACGGCTAAAAATTGACGGGAAACGAATGTTTGACCTAGAAGTATGGGAAGTTCCAAGAAATCAACTCTTAGTGCAACCAATTAAATAATCAGGTTGTCTTAACTAAAAAAAGTATTATTTTTCGCCTTTCAAAATTCAACGCAGTGAGGATGATTGGTGTTGCTAAACACTGATTGTTGTTTAACTAAGTAAAATTAAACTACTACATATATGAAAAGATTTCTATTGAGTGTAACTGTTTTATTATCCGGATTTGCAGGCTTTGCACAGCAAAATGTTTGCGGTACAGATGAGCATTACAAAAAAGCAGCAGGGGAAAACTCAGCATTAATTGACCAAAGAGCCCAGTTTAATCAGGCTTTTCAGGAATTCATGAAAACGTATAACCCTAACGACTATAAGGTTCAAAAGGGGTTGGGTAAAGCAGCACCGGCTAAATACATTATTCCGGTTGTGGTGCACGTGTTTCACCAAAACGGATCAGAGAATATTTCAGATGCTCAGATTATGAGTGAAATTTCCCAATTGAACAAAAGTTTCAGCAGAACAAATAGTGATACAGGTAATGTACGTTCGTTTTTTAAAGATATTGCTGCCGAAGCACAAATTGAATTCCGCCTGGCTAAAAAAGACCCAATGGGTAACTGCACCAATGGTATCGTAAGAGTATATACTCCCATGACCACCAAAGGTAATGATGAGTTGAAAAAGACCAGTGGCTGGGATACCAGAAGATATTTTAACATGTGGGTTGTAAACTCTATTAACAGGGGTCCGGGAGTGGGTGTTGCAGGATATGCCCAGTTTCCGTTTTTTGCGGGAGGAGCAGGTTCAGCGGCTACAGATGGTATCATGGTTATTCATAACGAATTCGGAAACATTGGAACGTCATCACCGGGTCAAACCCCTAACGTTACTACCTCAACACACGAAGCTGGCCACTGGTTAGGTTTATTCCACCCGTTCCAGGGCGATAGCTGCGATAATGAAGGTGATGGTATTGCTGAAACACCAACAACCTATTTTGTTGCAAGTACAACTGAACCATTGCGTAACCGTTGCAATATTCCTAATTACAATTCATGTTCTTCAGATAACCCGGATTTACCGGATCAGTATGAAAACTTTATGGACTACTTTATAGGTCCGTGTGCAAGTAACATGTTTACCCTGCAACAAGTTGCACGTATGCATTTCTGTTTAGAAAGTTACAGAAGAGATTTATGGCAACCGGAAAACCTGATTAAAACAGGAACTGCAGATGGAGCTACATGTCCTAACATGCCAATTGCCTCATTTAACATGACCGCTCCCGGAAAAACAGTTTGTACCGGAGCCAATGTTAGCTTCAGAGACAATTCTTACAATGCATCTGTAACATCATGGTCGTGGAATTTTGGTGACGGAGCAACTCCGGCTACATCAACAATCCAAAATCCTACCAATATAACATACAGTACTCCGGGTTGGAAAACAATTACGCTAACCAGCACAGGACCTTCCGGTTCGGGTACAACTGCTGTTAACAATTACATCTATGTACAGGCTCCGTCAGAATTCTCTGGTATTTCAGGAGGCGCAGCAAATGCCGATTGGGATTATGCCAATACTTTTGAAGCTGATGGATGGTATTTTGAAAACGAATCAAATGCTACCTGGAAACGTGTAGGAACAGCCAAAGTGAATGGTAACAATAGTTTGATGCTGGAAACAAGAGGTCTGACTTACGGATTTACTTATTCATTGGTTTCTCCTACCTTTAATCTGAGCGGATCTGCTAATCCATACATTGCGTATAGCTACTCTTTTGCAGCCAACTATTTAGGTGCAGGTAATACCAATGACTCACGTGACGGATTGCAATTACTTGTTTCATACGATTGTGGTAAAACATGGGTTCAACGCAAAAATACAGTGGGCAACCCATTCTCACCCGGTGCTGCCAATCCATTAACAACTGCAGCACCCGTACAACCTTCAACTTACTACACACCAATCAATCCAACACAATGGAGAGCAGATGGTATTACCGGATCAAACATAGGTAGTGCAGCACAATTGGCCAGTGTTAAATTTAAATTGTCGTTTACATACCAGGGAGGTAATAATTTTTACCTGGATGCTTTAAGAATTGGTATTAATTCTGGTTTGTCTGATATAACTGCAAAAGATGTAAACTTCAGCATTGCACCGAATCCATTCAATGCCACAGCTGATATCAGCTATGAATTAACATCAGGTAATACCGTTGAAATTAAATTATTCGACATCGTTGGAAAAGAAATAGCAACATTGCAAACAGGTAAACAGGAGGCAGGTAAACATATGGTTACCATTAACCGTTCTGAGCTTGGATTGCAATCGGGATTGTACTTTGTGAAAACAGCTGTGGGTAACAGTTCATTCAGCACCAAAGTATTGATCAACTAACAATAGGTAAATAGAAATTGGAAAGGGTGAAGCAGCAATGTTTCACCCTTTTTTGTTACGAGAATACGCGCAATAGATTTCCGGTTAGTGTGGTGTTGAATTGTTGAAGCGCAGTTTCAGCCGGTCCATTGAGCACAGCTCCGGCAGTGCTGAAGTTTGATCCATGTTTGCTGCAGTGAAAGCGGTTGTTGGAAGCATCAAAGTTGAGAGTGGTTCCTTCATGTGTGCAAGCTGCCGCCACGGCAATATATGCACCGGCTGTTGTGCGGGCCACAATAACCCCGTCAGTTACAACAAAACCACCATTGCTGTTGAGCGGAGCATTAGCTGGTTGCGTAAGGTCCAGGGTAAAATCCTTGGATAGGTTTGGAGATTTCTCCTCTTTTTTACAAGATCCCAAGCAGGCACTCATTACCACACTTCCGGTTGCCATGCCGATGAGGGCTAAAAACTCTTTTCTGTCCATAGTGGAAAACAATTAAGTTCAGTACCGCAAAATAAGAAATAATCGTACCAGAACAGGGCAGGTCATCTGGAGTTTAGTCACAAAAAAGCCGGCCCCTTGTATGAAGAGCCGGCTTTTTTGTGAAGTATGAAAGCTTAATTTACTTTTTGCAATACCGGAATATTGATGCTGGCAATATAAAAACCACCAAACAATATGGTATTGTAGAACAAATCGCCCATCAGGCTGTTTTGAAAAAATGGAAGGCCTGCTGTAAAACATTCAGCCAAACCTTGTCCGTTCATAGTATACAAAGCCGGACTGTGGAAAAATCCCCCCAACCAAACAGCAAAATTAGTAGTGATAAAAAAGATGACAGAGGCGCTGATGGAAGCACCGGCAACTCTGATAGCGCTTTTATTTCCCTGTAGGGTTAGCCCTAAAACGGCAATCAATGCAAATGTTCCATACACTGCAATAATCTGTTCCGTAAAGTACCAGCCGTTAAAACCCATCAGGGCATCGCTTAGCAACATTGCCAGTAGTGGAATGATAACAGCTAAATATCTATTGGTTATGTATGCCCCGCCAAACAATGCCATTGCAGCAATAGGTGAAAAGTTTGGAGCGTGAGGTAACAAACGCATAATGGCAGCTACAAATACAATAGCTACGATAATCATGATTCTTTTATTCATAGTCGTAAATTCTTTTTTTGTAAATTCTTATGTTGCGAAAGTAATGCGCTATTCCAAATTATCAAAGGATGGTTTTGCACATCTCAGATTACCCTTAATCACAAAACATAGCCTTTCAAAAAAATGGTTGGGTAAAATGTAAATAATCCATGAAATTGCACTCGCTTAAATTACACTAACCAAATGAAAAAGTTATTATTAGCATCAGCGGCAGTAGCCTGCATGTTGTTTAGTGCCAATGCACAAACAGCAGCAGTGGCAGATCCTACCCAACCACAACTGATTGAAAAAATTACCGCAAACCCGGGAGAGCTTGTTATTCCTTACGAAAAATGGCGTCTTCCCAATGGGTTAATCGTTGTTGTACATGAGGATCATTCCGATCCTATTGTGCATGTGGATGTTACCTACCATGTAGGTTCGGCACGCGAAACTCCGGGTAAATCAGGATTCGCACACTTTTTTGAACATATGATGTTCCAGGGGTCAGATCACGTTGCCGATGAAGAACACTTTAAATTGGTTCAGGGTGCCGGAGGAGATATGAACGGTACCACAAACAGAGACCGCACCAACTACTTCGAAACATTGCCTAAAAACTACCTCGAAACAGCTTTATGGCTGGAGTCGGATCGTATGGGCTTTTTGTTGGATGCAGTAACCCAAAAGAAATTTGAGGTACAACGCTCCACCGTAAAAAATGAAAAAGGACAAAATGTAGATAACCGTCCTTATGGTCGTGTTGACGAATATAAAAACCAAAGCCTTTATCCTGCAAACCATCCATACAGCTGGTCAACCATTGGCTACGTTGAGGATTTGGACCGTGTAAGTGTTGATGATTTGAAAAACTTCTTCATGCGCTGGTACGGACCTAACAATGCAAGTTTAGTGGTTGCGGGTGATGTTAACCCACAGGATGTGCTGAAACTTGCCATGAAGTATTTCGGATCAATCCCCCGTGGACCGGAAGTGCGCAAGCAGCGTGTTGAGCCAATTCGTTTGGCTGATAATGTATATGCCAACTATGGCGATAACATTGTGTTACCATTAACCTATGTAACATACCCAACTGTGGCTAACTATCATCCTGATGAGGCTCCGCTTGATGTATTGGCAGCTGTTTTAGGAAACGGAAACAACTCCATTCTGTACAAAAACTTTGTGAAGTCGGAAAAAGCGATTCAGGTGTTTGCCCAAAACCCATGTGCTGAACTGGCAGGTGAATTTACTATTGGAGCACTTTCTTTCCCTGGTAATGATGTGGATATGGAAGTGTTGATGAAACAAACACTGGAAGAATTTAACAAAACAGGTGTTAGTGATGATGATATGGCCCGGGCAAAAGCCCAATTTGAAGCAAACTATATCCAATCGATGCAAAGTATCGGAGGTAAGGCTTCGGCATTGGCACAATGGAACTATTTGTTGCCTAACAAACCTATGAACGTAAAAGACGAGATAGCACGTTACAACAAAGTAACCAAAGAAGATGTAATGCGTGTATTCCGTCAGTATATCCTTGGGAAAAATGCAGCCATTGTAAATGTTTGGGCTAAACAAAAAGATCCGAATGCAGTAGCTCCAAAAGAAGAAACCAAAGCAGTAACGTCTTCGGGAACGGCTTCTACCGAACTTGAGTATAAAGGATTATCGTACAAAAAACCGGTTGATAATTTCGATCGTAGTAAAAAGCCTGAAATTACATCAACTGTGGCTCCAGTGGTTCCGCAAATGTATCGCGCTTCATTCGATAACGGATTAAAAGTAATCGGTTCTTCAACAGCTGAAGTTCCTTTTGTATCCATGATTTTAACCATTAAAGGTGGTAACAATGCCTTGGCAAATGATTTAGGAAAATCGGGTTTGGCAGCATTAACCGCAAGCATGATGGGTGAGGCAACTCAAAATTATACTTCAGAGCAATTTGCCAATGAGTTGGAAAAATTGGGAAGCTCAATCGGTTTCGATGCAAGCAGAGATGCTATCACCATGACGGTAAATGCTCCTAAGAAAAACCTGGATGCTACGTTGAAATTGGTTGAGGAAAAATTATTGCGTCCTAAGTTTACTTCCGAAGATTTTAAACTGATTCAGAAACAAACTGCAGAGGGAATCAATGCAGAGCGCGTAAATGCAGCTGATCAGGCAAACAAAGCATACGCACGTTTATTGTACGGAAAATCTATTCTTGCTGAGCCGGTAAATGGAACCATCAAAAATATTCGTGCATTGGGTGTTAAAGATGTTCAGAATTTCTATGATAAATTCTTCTCTCCAAGTGTAAGTAACCTGGTTGTGGTTGGAGATATCACCGAATCGGAAATTATGCCTAAACTCGGATTCCTGAAAAACTGGGCTAAAAAGGAAGTGGTTTTGCCTCCGGTTGTTGCTGCTCCTGTTCCCGTGACACAAACACAGATTTACATCGTAGATAAATACAAAGCCGCTCAATCTGAATTGCGCGTAGGATACAGAGCATTGCCATATGATTATAATGGTAAATTCTTCAAATCAACCGTAATGAATTTCCCGTTAGGTGGAAACTTTAACAGCCGTTTAAACCTCAACTTGCGTGAAGAAAAAGGATTTACGTACGGTATCAGAGCTGGTTTTAATGGTACACATTCATACGGTTCATATACCATTGGAGCGGGTGTGCGTGTAACTTCCACTGACAGTTCATTGAAAGAAATTTTTGCTGAAATGAGAAAATACCGTGAAACAGGTATTACTCCTGAAGAGTTGGCTTACACCAAAAAAGCATTGTCGCAAGGTGATGCATTGCGCTACGAGACTCCTTACGACAAAGCAAATTTCCTTGGACAAATTGCCAAGTATGATTTGCCGGTTGATTATATCTCTCAGCAAAATGGAATATTACAGGCAATAACCAAAGCTGAAATTGATGCGCTGGCTAAAGAAATGTTACCTATCGACAAAATGGTTATCGTTGTTGTAGGTGATAAAGATAAAATTATCCAGTCGCTGGAAAAGCTGGAGTTAAACTACCAACCGGGCTATAAATCGCCAACAGGTGCAATGAAAATTGTTGATTATAAATTGGATTAAGTAATTCTTCCAACCCATTCCCAAAAGGTCGCGTACAGTTTGTAGGCGACCTTTTGCGTTTGAGTGTTCGATGTTCGATAGAAGATTAGAGGAAATTCGATTCAGATAGCTATCGGGACCGAAATTTGCTATTCTGCAACCAGCATTCCGAATCTTGCATCTGTTTTGCAAAACGGATAGGATTTGGTACTTTCACCAGGTAAAAATTCGTTAGAAAGATAAACTCAAGTAGGCAAAGAAGAGAGTAGGCAGTAGGCAAACTAATGATGAAAGGTAAATATTAACTCGTTCAACATAATTAACAGATTACATAATTAACAAACAGCAGTTGGCAAGGAAGTGAATAAGCAACAACTAATAACCTATTAACTCAATAACGTATTAACCAACACAAATGAGAAAAATACTGATACTATTAACTTTATTCATTGGATGGAGCACTGGCAATGCACAAACACAACAAGGAATGTACAATACCGTTCTGGTAGAGTTGTTTTCATCTGAAGGCTGTTCGAGTTGTCCAATTGCCGATGCATTTTTACAGGAAATGATGCGGTTTGCAGATACAACCCGAGCCCCCGTTTTTTTCCTGGATTACCACGTTGACATCTGGAACCAGTCGGGCTGGGTGGATAAATTTTCGGATACGTCTTTTTCCCGCAGGCAACGGGAGTATATGGTTAAAACCAAACAACAGGCATTGTTTACACCCATGATGTTTGTGAATGGTGGCGGAGCTTTACCCGGCAGTGCCAAAAAAGAAGTTGGTCAGCTGATCAATAAAAACATGGATGCTGATCCGCAAACGCAACTTATTACGAGGGCAGGATATGTTTCGGCAACCAATACCTTGGTGCTCAACTATGAAATCAAAGGTAAGATGGATAGCTGCAACCTGAATTTGGTATTGGCGTATAAAGAAGTGAAAAGTGATGTTACGGCAGGAGAGAACAAAGGACAATTGCTCACACACCATCATACTGTAAAAAGCTGGAAGTGGTTCCCGATTGATCCATCCAAAAAAGGAAAAATTGAAATGGTTTTGCCTACGGATGTAAAACTATCCGACCTGCTGCTCATCAGTTTTGTGCAACATGAACCTACCTGGAAAGTGTATGCTACCGATCAGTTGTTGTTTAGGTAGATTTATTTATTGTTTAAGAATTTTGGTTCCCGTCTATAGGATTCTCTTAATCATATTTCCGGTACCAGTTCTTTTGGATTGGCTCCATATTGATTTTCTCCGGTATTGCTATCCGTAAGCATAAGAACCAAAAGCCAAATCGCACCGGCTATTGGAATTAAAGCAACCAATAACATCCATCCGCTTTTCCCGATATCGTGCAATCTTCTTACTGACACGGCTAATCCGGGGACGAAAACAGCCAAAGCATACAAAAAATAAAAAAGTCCATAAGGGAGTACTCCAACTGTCAACCCAAGTAGGTTGTCTAAAATTATTGCAACTGTAATAAACAGAATATTGAATAAAGTAAACATCCAATATTCCATTCTTCTTGCTCTTCCGCTAAAATCAGCGTACTGTCTTAATCCTTTTAAATACCATTTCATATGTTGATGTGTTTTAAATTGCCTTACTCATTATGCTTCTTGAATTTGCCCTTTCAATTACAATATAATTCTATTTTTAGAATTTTATTTACAGGTATTTACTATTCCCCTTTCGTAATCCCATCAATCTTGTTAATCATTGATAAGGAAGCCTGTTGCTGTTGCGTCCATTTTGCCCTGTCTGCTTCACTAAGTTTTTTGCTTTTCAATGCTGCAGTTGCTTCATCGTATTTCTCGGTGTAAGGTGTTTTCATGTTTTCAAACACATTTTTATACATGCTCTTTTTGTTGGATTCATACCACACTGTTAATTCAGGCAGGGCTTTTAAAACTGTTGCTGTATCTTGTCTGCTGAGGTATATGGCATAATTGCTCAGAATACCATAGGTATAATGTCCCGCTGTTTTCAGGTGTTGTTCGAAGTAGGTTGTATAATCGTCTTTTCCGTATTGGGCAATGATGGCCGAGAGTTGCAATTGGAAAGGTTTGTTGTTTGTGTTCAGATACGGTTTGGCATAATCCAATGCTGCCGTTCCTTTTGCATCAGCCAATGTTGCCAATGATGTTGCAACTACACTGTAAGCAGAGTCTTGCGTTCCTTTGATAAACAGCCATTCAAATTTAGGGTTTTCCAGTCTCCCCAGGGTTATCATTGCAGCCTTGCGCACCGATGCTTTCGGGTCGGTTGTTGCCAGGTTCACCAATTGCATTTCGAATGCATAATGAAATGTATCGGGTACCGCAGCTATCATTCCAATTCCTAACTCCCGTAGTCCATAGAATGAGTGTCCTATAAGCTTATTGATTTGGCTTTGCAATTTTGGTGTAAGCGTTTCGGGTTTGCTTTCTACAATTGCTTCCACGGCCTGCTCTTTATCAAGGTAAAGCGGTGCATGATCGAGCTGGTAGGAATATTCGGTTGCTGTTTTGTTTTCGTTGATCACGGCAAGCAACATTTTATCCGCATCAAAATTGGTGAGTTCAATCGGAGCGACTGCTTCATAGGTGGCAGTCCAGCTGGATTTATCAATCCATACCTTATGGCGTTTGGTTTTGCCGTTGCTGTATGTATCAATATTTACCGGTAGTTTGAATACACCATAAGCAACCGTATCCTGTGTTTGGTTCACGGTGACTTTAACCGATGTATGTGTTTCGTTGTAAGCATAGGTAACATCCAGCGAAGGGTGACCATTGTTCAGAAACCACTGATTGAAAAACCAGTTGAGGTCTTCACCTGTAACTTCCTCAAATGCCAACCGCAGGTTGTGAATTTCAACGCTCTTGAACTGGTTGCGGGTGAGGTATAACTTAAGCGAAGCAAAAAAAGCGTCATCACCTACATGGTAACGTAGCATATGCAGTACACGGCTTCCTTTCTGGTAACTCACCACATCAAACATATCTTCGCGGTTGCGGTAATGGAAACGAATCAGGTCTTTTTTGTGAGCCGATTGGCTGCGCAGGTATTGTTTCAGGTTCTCATTAAAATCATAGTCGGCCATTGCCTTTCCATACTTGTATTCATTCCAGATATACTCGCCATAGGTGGCAAAGGATTCGTTCAGCGGAATATTCGACCAGGATTCGCAGGTAACCAGATCGCCAAACCAATGGTGAAACAATTCATGTGCAATAATGTCTTCCCACGGATTATCAAGATGCTCTCTTGCATCATGCTGCACCAAATCAAAGTGCAATACAGCCGAGGTGTTTTCCATGGCACCACTCACAAAATCCCGCACCACAATTTGTGAAAATTTTTCCCAGGGATAATCGACACCCAGCCGTTTGGAGAAACATTCCATCATCTCCGGAGTATTACCAAAAATAAGATTGGCGTAGGGTTGGTACGCTTTCTCCAGGTAATAATTTACTTCCACCGAATCTCTCCAAAAATCGCGTGTTTCGGTAAATTCACCAATGGCAACCATAGTAAGGTAAGGGGCGGCCGGTAATTTTTGCGACCAGTAATCGGTTCTGGTATTGTTGGGGTTGTTTTTGGAATACACCAATAACCCGTTGGATAAGGTAATATCGGTTGCATCCACGGTAAGATACAATTCCTGGGTCATGCGTTCATTTGGGTAATCAATGGTAGGAAACCAGCCAGAGTTGGATTGGGTTTCGCCCTGACTCCATATCTGGCGCGGTTTGTTCGGGTCCTTTTTCAGCGGATTGATAAAATACAAACCTTTGGCATCGGAAATGGCAGCACTACCTTCCTGCTTAATTTCGTTGGGACGTGCCGTATAATCAATGTATACTTTAATCGTGTCCTTGCGGGTGTAAACCTGATCAAATGTTATCCTGATCACTTTGTCGTCATACGTGTAGGCAATATTTACGGTATCCTTTTGCAACAATGCCACCCTACGGATGATAAACTGTTTGGCATCCAGCTCCAGTACTTTCTGGTTGTAGAAGTAAGGTGTTAAAGTAAGGATGGCTTTACCCAGTACATGTTGTTTGGTATAATCGAAGCTCAGGTGCAATACTGTATGCACAAGGTCGAAGGTGCGCGCATGGCTTTCTTGGTATGGATACACACCGGCTTTTTTACTGTCGGAGATGGTTATTTCCTTTAAAATTCTTGTTTCGGCTGGGTTGACAGATGTATTGTTTTTGTTTACTTTGCAGCCACCTAAAAATAATATTGTCAGTATAAAGGCTATCGGATAAGATCTCATGCAGTTAAATTTGGCAACAAGTAAGTAATTTTCGAACGAATAGTAAAATGATCACACTAAAAGTTAATAACGGCTCCACGTTTTCTATTGATTTTAATAAGGAGGAAGTAACCCTCAATGGCAAGCAGGTAGCTTCCGACTGGACTTCCTTTGCTCCGCATAAATACCACGTTATCTTCAATCACCAATCCTATACCCTTGAGTTGTTGGGTGCTGATGAAGCCGGCAAACAATTAACCCTGATGGTAAATGGCCAAAAACAGGTAGTAGCCATCGAAGATCAGTATGATGCTTTGCTCAAACAATTGGGTATGGATAAAATGGTAGCCAATAAGGTAAACGAGGTAAAAGCTCCGATGCCGGGTCTTGTGTTACGTATTCTGGTGGAAGAAGGGCAAGCTGTGAAAAAAGGCGATGCGCTGTTGGTGCTTGAAGCAATGAAAATGGAAAATATCATCAAGGCAACCGGAGAGGGTGTTATAAAGAAAATAGCTATACAACCGAAACTTGCCGTAGAGAAAAATCAGGTGATGCTGGTGATGGAATAGGGTAAATTTGAGAATTAAGATGTTGGATTTGTGGGGTTAGAAAATGGAGTTAGCGAGTATGTTGAAATCTCAAATCTCACTTCGTAAATCTCAACTCCTAGAACGGGTATCCGATTCCGAAATTAAAGTTGATATTCTCGTACAACCAGCGGCTGCTGAAATCGTTTATTACCCATCTTTCTGATTGAATATACCTTGGGTCGTGCAGGGGAATGGCAAAATCAAAACGGATAACAAAAACAGTGAGGTTTAACCGAAGCCCCAGTCCGGCATCCCAAGCAAGTGATTTATAAAACGTACCCGCTTCAAACTCGGCACCGGGACGGTTGCTGTCTTCTTTCACAGCCCATACATTTCCTGCGTCTGTAAATACGGCACCTTCCAACCACTTGTTGTACAGGTTAAACCGGAATTCCCCATTCACTTCCAGTTTTATTTCTCCAGAGTAATCCAATTGCCCTTCCTGCGAATAGGAGCCGGGACCAATAGCACGCGCACGCCATGCACGTAAGCTGTTTACTCCGCCAATAAAAAACCTGCGCTCAAAAGGCACGAAATCGGGTGTGTTTCCGTATGGAATGGCAACTCCTGTATACAACCGGAATACAGTTGTATTGTTCAGATCATAAATGGTGGTATACCTGAAATCGACTGCTGACTTGGCATACTGGAAATATTTTACACCCAACACCCTGTAGCTTCCGTCACTTTCCTTGGGTGTTCCTGCTAAACTGTTGATGGCGGTTAAAAGGTTCCCTGCAATTTCCAATGCATCCCACTTGATGTTCACAAAACTAAGACCTTTTGCTACCGCTTTATTATTAAACACAAACCCGAATCGAGAGTTTACAATCAGGTTATTGGAAAACAGGTTTTGAAGGAAAATGTCTTTTTCACTTTGAACAGCCAGGGAGTCGTCAATAATTTCGCTGCGGATGAATGCAACTTCGATCGGGGCAAAATAAAAGGAGTAGAGTTTTTTATTGAACTGGTAATTGAGTCCACCGGTAAATACGGTTCTCTTGTAATCCACATTCACTTCATAAATTGCCGAAGTACTGATGATGGAACGGGTGCTTAACAGGCTGGGCGTTTTGTCGAAGGTGGGGAAGAACAAGATGCGCGGCATAATAAGGCTGGCCGTAACACTTTGCTCGGTTGCATTGAAAAAATTATCCGTTTGTTTTTTACCTTGGGCTTCAAACGATGAACGGAAGCTTAACTGAAAGATTTCGGCATTGCGGAAAATATTCCGGTTGGTAATTTGTGCCACTGCCGCCACCCCGTAATTTCTAAAGTTTTGGTTCGTAAAGGTATTGTTCTGATCGGAAGTAATGGCCTGAGGTTCGAGTGTAAAGGAATATTTAACCGAAGGAACCAGTTTGATATTGTAGTTCACAAATCCACTGTCCCTGTTTTCGTATGTGCGGGTTTGGATATTGATAAAACGAAAGATGGACAAGTCCGATAAACGTGTATAGGTCCTGTTCAGCTTGCGTTGCATATACAGTTCATTGGGTTCAAACTGAATATTCCTGCCCAGTACGGTCGGGTTCAGTTTATACCTGTTCATGTTGTAATGAATACTGTCGAGGGTAACCGTATCAGGAGTCATGATGGGCGCATTGGCATCTATATTACCTGTTCCTGTTAGCAAACTCCGGTCAATATCTACCGTAACTTCCTTGATATAATATTTTTTGTGAACCGAAGTATCGTCACGGTTGGCTACATTCAATCCGAGTTTTACAAAACCATCAGCCGAAGCCGTATCAACATCAAAATCCACATAATCCTTGCTGATGCTGTAGTATCCATTATTGTGCAGCAGCGTTACAATGCGATCCTGTTCCTTGAGCATCATTTCACTCTTAAAGCCATATCCCGTATGGATAAAGGTCTCTTTCATGTTCTTGCTCACAAGGTCGTATATCTCCTTATCGGCTATCTGCAAATCATACTCACCAAAAAAGTACCGCTTATTGAGTTTTACATGATAGGTAACAGTTGCCTTTTTGCGTTTGCTTATGTGAAGTTTATAGGTGATATCGGGATAATAATAGCCCATACTGCTCAGGTATCCGGCAAAACTCTTCACAGTTGCGTTGAGGTAAAGTGAATCAACCAATGCAGGAACTTCACCCAAGGAGTTGCGTTGAAAACGTTTCCACCAGTTATCTTTGCCCCGCGAGCCCATAAAATAGAAGTAAGGACGGCTGTTGATAAAGAGCATAAACTTACGGTTGGGTTTCAGTCGATAATATTTGGTAATATTTCTTTCAATTTCTTTGGTATGTGGCTTTTCTATCTCAACTTTGTTTTTTACCAATAAAGCCTGATCATCGTTGAGGTATTTTTTTACGCCACATGCGCTAAAAAAAACAGTCGCTACGAAAAGCAGGACTCCATGTAATAACCAACGATGTATGTTAACTAAGGCTACAGCCAAACTGATTCAATCATTAAAGGATAAGCGGAACAGGCAAGAATCGGGCCTCTTTGTTATTGAAGGGGCCAAGATCGTTGCGGAGTTGCCAGCCTCAAAAATAACCGTTAAAAGCCTATTTGCAACCCGCAATTGGCTTGATGCCAACGAAAAATTGTTTTCGGATGTTGATAAAGTGGAAGTAACTGAGCAGCAACTTAAACAAATCAGTTTTTTGCAAACGCCCCAACAGGTACTTGCACTTGCTCATCTTCCGCAGCAAGAGTTTTCGGTAAATGAGCTGCAATCCCAGTTTTCCATTGTACTCGATACGCTTCAGGATCCGGGGAACTTAGGCACCATCATTCGCATTGCCGACTGGTATGGCATCAAACATATTGTGTGTTCAACGGATAGTGCGGATGTGTTTAATCCCAAAGTAATACAGGCAACCATGGGATCTTTTTTACGGGTAAACATTGTCTACACCTCGCTTGAAACGATGTTGGCGGAGAACAAACTTCCGGTATTCGGTGCGGTAATGAATGGTGAAAACTTATACCGTACAACTATTCCTTCCAAGGGATTATTGATGATAGGCAATGAAGGTTCGGGTATTGATCAGGGTTTACTGAAGTATGTTTCAAACCCTATAACCATTCCGAGGCAGGGTGGTGCTGAATCTCTGAATGCCGGTATTGCAACCGCAGTTATTTGCGATGCATGGGCGAGGCAGAATGCTTCTTGAGGAATTGATATAATAGCCCGGCAGCAATCAGCAAACCGATACTTACCCATTGCGATTGGCTCAGCGGACCAATAAATCCTCGATCGTCATCTCCTCTCAGGAATTCGGTAAAAAAACGTCCCGTTGCATAAATAAAAACATACCACAACATCAGCTCTCCTGCAAATTTTTTGCGTTTGCTGTACCAGATTAAAAAAACTGCAGCGCTGAAAATAATGAACGCATCTATTAACGGAACAGGATACAATGGCGTATCCAAAGGGTGAGCCTGACTAAGCGGATTGTGATACACCACACCAATAGCAGGAGCGCATATTTTGCCGTGACAGCAACCAGCCATAAAACATCCGATTTTACCAAACCCGTGTACAATGGCTGTGCACACCGCCAACACATCAAAAGCAGGAGCGGGCTTCACCTTTCTGAACCGGAAGAAGAGAAACAATGCCGTGATGCAAAAAATGAATGAGCCGTAAAACACAAAACCACTTCCACTCAATTCAATCATTTTGCCCGGATGTTTCATGTAAAAATTCCAGTCGCTGAACCACAGGAATACTTTCCCGCCAACATACGAAGCCACTATGATCAATAAGGTCATTTCCGACACATGATCCTTTGTAAGGCCCACTTGTGCGGACTGTTTAAGGGCATAAAAATAAGCCAGCAGTGCGCCCAGCATAATGCAAAAGCCATAGCTGTATACCTGAAAGGTTCCGAAGTCGAATAAAATAGGATGCATACAGCAATATATAAATTTTATTGTTTACCCATTGAATTCATTCAGAATTATGCATTTTTGCGAAGGTAATTCAGAAGACACATGACAAACGAAACATCGATTCACTCAAGCAAAGCACCGGAACCTGTTGGTTTATATCCTCACGCTAAACGTGTAGGCAATTTATTGTTTTTGTCGGGTGTTGGTCCGCGCGAAAAAGGAACCAAAAAAATTCCCGGTGTTGAGTTGGATGCAGATGGTACAATAGCTTCCTATGATATCGAAACACAGGTTCGCAGTGTGTTTAATAATGTGAAACTTATTTTGGAGGATAGTGGCAGCAACTGGAACCAGATTGTGGATGTAACGGTATTTCTCACCAATATGAAGGATGACTTTCCTACATACAATAAACTATGGGCCGAATACTTTGCCGAAAACCCTCCGTGTCGCACCACGCTTGAAATTAACTGCCTGCCAACACCAATTGCCATTGAACTGAAAGTGATTGCTACCATTGGGTAAACTCATTTGAGGGTTACGATTTGACAATTGGAAGATGGAAGTTGGAAGAAATGAGAATTTCGATGAAAGTGTAGGTTTCTAGAATCCCGTATCCGGCATCCTGTACCACACATCAAATGCTTGTTTTAAGTTCCAGGTGTTCCGACTGCACGGGAGTTCCATAGAACAATGTTCCATGCTCATCAAAACTTTCAGGATTATCGGTGGTGTAAAATTTTCTGGAACCTCCTTTGGTGAGGTATTGTTCCAGTTCAGGATGCCGCTCTAAGTATACGGCTAAGCTATCAGCCACAATTTTCCCTTGTGAAAGAATCTGAATATTTGGTGGTGTATGTTTGGTAATGGTATCCATCAACAATGGATAATGTGTACACCCTAACAAAATGGTATCAATCGCTGTTGATTTTGCGAGCAGGTTGTTGATGTGTTTCTTTACAAAAAAGTCTGTACCCGCATTGTTCATCTCATTGTTTTCAACCAAAGGAACCCACATCGGACAAGCTTCCTGGTGCACTTTTACCTGCGGAAACATTTTTTCAATTTCAATAACATACGATTCGGATGCAATGGTACCGCTCGTTCCAACCACGCCTACATGGTTGTTTTTTGTATAATTTCCAACCACTTCAGCAGTAGGTCGAATGATGCCCAATACCCTTTTTTCGGGATCGATATGTGGCAAGTCCTTTTGCTGTATGGTACGCAGAGCACGTGCCGAAGCGGTATTGCAGGCCAGCACAATAAGCGGACAACCCATGTCGAACAAATGCTGAACACATTCGAGGGTATAGTGATAGATGGTATCAAACGAACGTGTTCCATATGGAGCACGGGCATTATCGCCAAGGTATACATAATCATATTGCGGAAGCTTTGCCGTAATTTCTTTCAATACGGTGAGGCCTCCATAGCCTGAGTCAAATACTCCGATAGGTCCTGCTTGCATGTTTCGAAGATACGGAAGAATTTGAGAGTTGAGAATTGCGATTTGAGAAGTGGAGGATAGAAGTTGGTGGAAAGAGAGTATAGGTTAGAAAAACAGGAACCTGGAATGAAAGTGTTGGTTGAGACGGTTGGTTTCGACTCCGCTCAATCAACGGCTATCCCGATATCGAATATCTCACATCCGGCATCTATTTCACCACGCCCAGTTCATCCATTTTCTTCTGGAGGGCGAAGAGTTCATCCCTTAAACGTGCGGCTTCCATAAAGTCCAGGTCTTTGGATGCTTTCTGCATTCGTTTTTGGGTTTCGTCAATGGCCTTTTGCAATTGGGGTTTGCTCATATATTGAACAATCGGATCGGCTGCAATGCTTACTTCTTCCGGCTCTACATAATAGTGTGCCTCTTCACTACCGGTTTTGGCATCGGCAACACTGGTTTGTTTCAAAATTTCGGATTTACTCTTTAATACAGTTGTTGGTGTGATGCCATGTTCGGTATTATAAGCTACTTGTTTGGCGCGTTTTTTCTCGTTGTCCTCAATCGTTTTGCGCATGCTTTCGGTAACCTTATCTGCATACATGATTACGCGGCCTCGTTCGTTACGTGCCGCTCGTCCAATGGTTTGGGTAAGGGAGGTCTGGCTGCGTAAAAAGCCTTCCTTGTCGGCATCCATAATGGCCACCAGCGAGACTTCGGGTAAATCCAATCCTTCACGCAATAAGTTCACACCTATCAGTACATCTATTTTTCCCAAACGAAGGTCGCGCAGAATTTCCACACGGTCCAGTGTTTTTACTTCACTGTGGATGTATTGGCATTTGATATTTAACCGCGTTAAATATTTGGCAAGTTCTTCGGCCATCCGTTTGGTGAGGGTGGTCACCAATACGCGGTCGCCCATTTTTACGCGTTCATCAATTACATCCATCAAATCATCCACCTGGTTTACGCAAGGGCGAATCTCAATAATTGGATCCAGCAATCCGGTCGGGCGAATCAATTGTTCCACCACAATACCTTCTGCCTCGCGTACTTCATAATCGGCAGGTGTTGCACTTACGTATATGGTTTGTTGCACCATCTGTTCAAACTCGTTGAACTTTAGCGGACGGTTGTCCATGGCGGATGGTAACCGGAATCCGTATTCCACCAGGTTTTCCTTACGGCTGCGGTCACCTCCGTACATGGCCCTTACCTGTGGCATGGTCACATGGCTTTCATCCACCACCAGCAAAAAGTCTTTGGGGAAATAATCCAGCAAACAAAAAGGACGGTCGCCTGCTTTTCTGCGGTCCATATACCGGCTGTAGTTTTCAATACCGCTGCAATAACCCAGTTCACGCATCATTTCCAAGTCAAAATTGGTGCGCTCCTCGAGTCGTTTGGCTTCAATATGTTTGCCAATGGATTTAAAATAATCAATTTGTGCCACCAAATCATCCTGAATATCATGCATGGCAGCATTCAGGCGTTCCTTAGGTGTTACATAAATATTGGCAGGGAAAATGGCGATATCCGTTACCGTCTCCTGCTTACGGCCACTCACCGGGTCAATGATCATAATGTCATCAATCTCATTCCCGAAAAATGAAATCCGGAAAGCAAAATCGGCATATGCAGGAAACACATCCAGTACATCTCCCTTTACCCTAAAATTTCCACGCTGAAAATCAGCCGTGGTTCTTGAGTATAATGAATCCACCAATGCATAGAGAACGGTGTTGCGCTGAATTTTTTGTCCCTTATGCAACCGGATGATACTGCTTTCATAATCCATCGGATTACCCGCACCATATATGCAACTCACCGATGCCACAACCAACACATCCCTACGTCCCGATAACAGGGAAGAGGTGGTTTTGAGACGCATCTTTTCAATCTCCTCATTAATCTGAAGGTCCTTTTCAATAAAGGTTCCGCTGGAGGGAATAAATGCTTCGGGTTGGTAGTAATCGTAATAACTCACAAAATACTCTACTGCATTATTCGGAAAAAACTGTTTGAACTCTCCGTACAATTGAGCAACCAGTGTTTTGTTATGACTCATCACCAGGGTTGGCCTATTGACATTAGCCACAACATTGGCAACGGTAAATGTTTTTCCGGAACCGGTTACGCCAAGCAATACCTGAGCCCTGTCGCCCCTCTCAAGTCCTTCCGTCAGCGATAGGATAGCGGATGGTTGATCTCCGGTTGGTTTGTATTCAGAGGTGATTTCGAAGTCCATGTATACTTATAAAATGGGTTAACAAGAATGCAGTCCGTAGTGTATGGCAACAATTGATTATGCGTGTCCGCTTTCAATTTGGTCAGCGTATTTTACAAGTGCCATTTCTGTGCGGATGATGGTGGCAGCAAGTGCAATCAACAGCAACGGAGCCATCACTCCTTCGGTAATGACAAATGATTTTGTAAAGCCCCAAACAACAAGCGATATCAAACAAAGAAGGAGTGCAAAGCGCACCATCCACATGGCAGAATAGTTATTGGCAAACTTCCATGTTTTGTTGTTTTTTTTACTGGCCGCGGTGCGGTAACCGTAAAAGGAGTTTATTTTCTTTGGCGGAAACCGTTTGGATATTACGCCAATAATCAATAACAAGAGTGATGAAAACATGTGGTTAAATATGGCGTTCTGCGTGGTAGGATGAGCGAACCAAGGCACCCGACTCAACATATTTGAATCCTTTCTCCATACCTGCAACCTTGTAATAGTCAAATTGCTCGGGAGTGATAAATTCCTCAACGGCAAGGTGCATTTTGGTTGGTTGTAAATATTGTCCCAGAGTTAAAACATCACATCCATGTGCTACCAAATCATCCATAATTTCCAATACCTCAGCTTCTGTTTCACCCAATCCGAGCATGATACCGGATTTAGTTCTGCGGCCACGTTCTTTGGTTTTGAGTGTTTGTTCCAAACTGCGTTCGTATTTGGCCTGCGGTCTCACCTTACGGTACAGGCGCTTTACCGTTTCCATGTTATGCGAAACAACTTCCGGTTTTTCATCAATTACCTGATACAATAGATCCCATTTACTCATAAAGTCGGGGATCAGTGTTTCCATGGTGGTGTTCGGATTAAGTTCCTTTACCAACCTAATGGTATCAGCCCACACCGTTGCTCCTTTATCAGGCAACTCATCACGGTTTACCGAAGTTAACACAGCGTGTTTTACACCCATCAAACGGATGGCTTCGGCCACACGCATCGGCTCATCACGGTCGTAATCCTTGTTGCGACCTGTAGCTACTGCACAAAATGAACAGCTACGGGTACAGGTATTGCCAAGAATCATAAAAGTTGCAGTTCCTTCGCCCCAGCATTCGCCCATATTCGGGCAATTGCCACTTTCACAAATGGTGTGTAATTTATATTCGTCAACCAACTTGCGTACCTTACGGTAGTTTTCGCCTGTAGGAAGTTTTACTTTGAGCCATGATGGCTTTTTAACGCGCTGTTCTGTTAAGGTAGGTAGTTCTATCATATCACTTGTTCCAACCGAATTGGTATCCTATAAATAAATTAACGAGGTAAAATGTTTTGGGTTGGTAGGCCATCAATGGCAACGGGTTGGGAAACACATCCAAAGCCATTCCCGCTTCTACGGTATGAAATTCATCGGGAAATTCGCCCCACTCAATGGATAAGCTGGCCTTGCCATAAGCACCAAACTGAAACGCTGTATTGCTGATGCCTTGAAAGAAGGATGCATTTCCATAAATGAAACTGGTATTTTCATGTTTCACCGGATCATAACGCTCAGGCACCACGTATCTTCCGTAGGTATCGGGGTTGTTGTAAATAATATCGAGGTAAATGGGTTTGAGAATAGCAGTGCTCAATCCTAATGTGTAGTTAAAATTAAGCTGAATGGCGTTTTTGTAAGGACGTTCGGTGATAAAAATGGTTTGTCCGTAGCCGGTACGTAAGGAAAACAACATGTTAAGCCTGCCAAGGGTGTATTGATTGGGGGTTTCCGATTGACCACTGTATATACGGGTTTCCTTTGGATGCCGGATCCGTGAAAATTCAATATCGAGCATGTTTTTTCTGGTGCCGGTTTTTTGCCAGCCGTACTTAAAGTTGATACCTCCCAGTCCGCTGCTGTTAAGGTTCATGCCCAGTTGGATGCGTTTGCGGTACATGAGTTGCGCCTCGGTAATGGCCTCATTTTGCGCCAAAGCCTGCAGCGTAATCAGGCTGAACAATACACATAAAAATGTTGACGCTTTTACCATTCCTTCGTTTGGCTTTTTGATTACATTTGACATTCAAAAGTAATGGAAATTATGCAATGAGGCATGATTAATTTTTGCTAAAAACGACTTTTACATTCACCTAAAACCAACTGCACATGAATACTGCCGAACTTGTTTACCAGGGAGAACTGAGAACCCTCGCCACACATGTATATTCGGGCACAACCCTGTTTACCGATGCCCCATTGGATAACCAGGGAAAAGCCCAAAGTTTTTCACCAACAGATATGGTTGCGGTGGCACTTGCGAGTTGTATCATGACCACCATTGGAATTTTGATGAAGGATGAAGGTATTCCCTTTGAAGGTACCCGACTGAAAGCAAGGAAAATTATGGCGTCAAATCCACGGAGGATTGCAGCGATTGAGATTGACATTGAGGTATCGGAAGGAAAGCTTACCACCGCTCAGAAAGAACGGATGATCCAAATAGGGCATAGTTGTCCCGTTGCCCTTAGTCTTCATCCCGATCTGGAGCAACGTGTTGAGTTCTCGTTTAAATAAGGGTTAACGAAGTGTTGAGCTGATGACAGACCCAATTGAAAACTTGGGACAAGTGCTTTTACATGAACCCAACAGCAGCAAAGAAAGCGCACACAGCATCAATAAAGCAGATTTTTTCATTCTAAAGACAATTATTTGTGTTACAAAGGTATAAAAATATTCCGGATACATTCATCGGTTTTGATCTTGAGTCATTCATGAACGAATCAGGTGAATACGATAGTGTACAATTTACGCTTAAATACACCGGAAAGTTTGGCTTTGATGCAGCTTTTTTGGCCGACCAGCTGGCTATTTACCCCAAGGCAAAGCTGAAGTTGCCAACGTTTGCTGGTGTGTATGCCATATTTACCCCTCAGTCATATGAGCAAAGCAGTTCCGAAAATTTAGCAATTTTTAAAGCTTCGCTCCTTTCCGGGAATTCCCTGCTGGATCTGTCGGGAGGGCTTGGGGTTGACGACTGGGCTTTCTCCAAACGCTTTGATAGCGTGGTTTCGCTCGATATTGACCCGGCACTGAACAAGGTAGTGAGAAGCAATTTTGCTAAACTCGGGATTTCCAATATTCAGCGCCTTGATGCTGATGCTTATGTCTTTGTGGAGAATAATGTGGATATATTCGACTGGGTTTACCTGGATGCCGACCGCAGAACCAGCGACAAACGGACATTTGCCCTTGCCGATACCGAACCGAATATTTTTGCAATCCGTGAGAACCTGTTTTCATTTACTTCCAATGTATTGCTGAAGGTGTCGCCCATGCTCGATATTCATGCACTGATTGATGAATTGAAAACGGTGGCGGCTATTTGGGTGGTATCTGCTAAAAATGAAGTGAAAGAAGTGTTGGTGCATCTGAAGAGGAATCCCGGATCTCCGATCCCGGCCGGGGATATTGAAATACATGCAGTGGATGTTACCGATGCCGGATATAAAGAATTTCACTTGCCCTATGCAGCCTTGCAAACAGAAGCGACTTACGCCAATGATGGGCTTTGGTTTTATGAACCGGCATTGGCTCTGATAAAATCCAATCTGGCATCTGCTTATCTTAGGCATTACGATATTGCGCAGATCGGTAAACATTCCATTTACGGTGTGAGCGATAAACAGGTGCCTGAATTTTTCGGCAGGACCTTTCAATTGTATGAGTCGTTTGAGTTCAACAAGGGGAGGCTTAAAACATACCTGGCCAATAATGGAATGACCAAGGCCAATATTGCCAAACGGAATTTTCCGATGGAGGTAACTGAAATTAAACAACTAACAGGACTCAAAGACGGAGGGGAGCATTATCTCTTTTTTACAACAGATGAGCAAGGGGTAAAACGGGTGTTTCATACCGGCAGAGGTGGTGGGGCATCATTAAGTTCAACAGGAACGTTTTACTGAATGTGAACATGTTTTCGATAAACTCAAACTGACACGTTCCTAGATAATAACTTCTGTAAAATAGTCGCTAACGGAAATTGGATCTCCAATGGAAATATTTCCAGACTTAGGTACTGCAACATTTTGTCCGAACAAAATGTAACTTTCAACCTTGCGGTAAGTGGCCAGTGTTTTTAAAGGCTCTGCGTTTAATTCAGCTGTTTGCTGATTGATGGTGGTTATCACACAACGTTTACAAGGTTTAATTCCCCGGCAGGTAATGTCATTGATGGTAAAATACTCCCACAAATCTTCGGCATGCGGCTCGTCTCCGCTGAATACAAGATTGGGACGGAAACGGTTCATCGGAATTTTTTCTGCGACTTTCGATTGCAGTAAATTCAAAGATGCTTCACCAACCAATAACACAGGGTAACCATCGGCAAATCCAACCTGCTCATCATCGATAACATGATTGGCGCTGATGCCACGGTGGGTGGTGTTGGGCATGTATACCAACGTAACGGGTTGATGCAATTGTTTGCTGAACCAAGTGTTAATTTCATCGGATGCAGCAAGTGCGTCAACCGTATCATTCCAAACGGTCACCGTCATCGGATTGCCTGTTTCGAGAGTGAGCGGAATTGAAATCTGTTCCTGCAAATAGGTAATGTTAAAACAATCACCAGTAATGGCCACGTTGAATAAACACAATTGATGTATATCACGCTGGGTGATGAATTTTCCTTTCGCATCCACCAGCATCCAGCGCCTGTCGTATTGCAACCCTGTAGCACACAATGATGCTGATTGTACAGAAATACCTGCCAGTGATTTAACAGGATAAATAAAGATGCCGGTAATGTGGTGTTTCATCAGGCGTCAAATATATTATTCTCCGTCTGTAAAACAGAACCAAAGCAAGTAGTTGATAATTCCAGTGCAATTATTTATTTGCAGATAAAACCTCCTTGCCCTTCTCGTCAATAAAAAGCACTTTATCGCCCGATTTTACTTCTGCCCAGCCTTTGTGCTTTATATCAAACATACTGATCTCATCGTACTTTGGTTGTACAATTTCTTTTCCTTCATTATCAATGAATCCGAATTTTCCACCCGATTTTACCTGAGCCCAACCTTTATGGCTGATATCAAACATGCTGATCTCATCGTACTTTGGTTGTACAATTTCCTTTCCTTCTTTATCAATGAATCCGAATTTACCGCCCGATTTTACCTCAGCCCAGCCTTTGCGACTGATATCAAACTGACTGATCTCATCATAAACCGGTTTCACCACTTCTTTTCCCTCCTTATCAATAAAGCCGGATTTTCCATTCAAGGTAACCTGTGCCCACCCTTTACGGTTGATATCATAGTGTTCGATTTTGTTATAATTTTGTGCATGTAAGCTTGCCAGCGAAAGCATGGTGCATAATAGGAATACTAATTTTTTCATGATCAGTGGTTTTGATTAGTTGTTCATATGGTTGAATCTAAAAATAGCTAAGACCAAGATAAACTTTTTGGGTAAAAAACAGTTGTTTGAGTTAATAGGCTATGAGTTTTGCTTACTGCTTACTTTCTTCTTTGCCTACTTCTTTCTGTTTCACACAAATTACTCGGAGAAGCACAAAGCTCACAAACCTACTGTTCTTTCGGGATCATATACCCAAACTACCTGAACTGATAATCCACTCCCGTAACCTGTGTTAGCAATGTTTCCGGACCATCCAGTATCACTGCATTTTTCTGTGGTGTAGGTGTAACCGGACTGTTTGCTTTAAGGTATTCTATCATCAATGAGTGTAAGGTCGATGTTGTATTCCGTGCTTCGGAAACACCTTTCATGCGGCACAGCATATCATCCGGATCTCCATCTCTTTCACAGGCAAGTATGGAGTAGAGTTTATCCTGCTCCACAGGTTGGTCGTTGATGGTGATGTGTTGGATCCGTTTACCGTTTTCACCAAAAGCATTAAAGTGAACGTTCATGCCTTTAAATTTTACCACCCATCCTCCAAAGCGCATGGATGCATCTTTGGCAAACACATTATTCAATTCCTTTTCGAGCCATGCAGTGAGTTGTTTGCCTGTTGCTTTTGCTGTTCGCACGGTACTATCAACAGGAAGCATGTCGAAAATATAACCATTGGTGATGGGGATATTGCCGGTATGATCAGGAGTGGTGCGGGGCGGACAGAAACGGAACCCGTTTGATAATACAATATTGATATCAGGGAACTTCCACTTCAGCGCATTTAAGATCATCGTATCAATAGGATTCTCAACCACAAAATAACGGTAGAGCGGGAGGGTACTGTAACCCACAACCTGATTGATGTGTTCTTTGTAAACCGATTCACTTTCTCCGGTGAGCTGCTGAATGGACGGATCTGCTTTTACTTTGGTAGGATTTACCTCCAATAGTTCGTATGTGTCGGAAATCACTTTACCGTTTTCAACTGTTAGATCCAGTTTGCCGATGAAAGAACCGAATGCTCCAGGTTCAACTACCTTGGCATATTTACATTCAATCGGTTTGCGCACGCGTTCATGTGTATCACCTCCCAAAATATAATTCACACCTTCGCATTCTTTCATATTGGCCAGCGCAATTTGCTGCGATAAACCTAAGTGTGCAAGGATAATGATGAAAACACATTGTTCCTGATTTTTTAATACGTCAACATAATAGGCGAGGTTTTCTTCCGGTTTGGTGTAGATGATTCCCTTGCTGTAATTCGGACTTTGGCGAATGGGAACCAGCGGATCAGTATATCCTAAAAAGCCGATTTTTACTCCTGCTACATTCCATGTTTCATAGGGACGGAAAATGAGTTCTCCTTTTTTACCTTCACCCAGGTCATGAAACATATTGGTGCAAATTTTTGGAGCGTTTAAGGAACCCATTAATGTTTGCATGTTACGTTTGCCATAAATCACTTCCCAGTTTCCGGGAAGAAACAAATCATAATTCATGGCATTTAACAAGGGTACAAAAGCCTTGCCGGTAGTTTTTACACTAAGCTCACTGCCCTGAAACATATCACCGGTATCAATCGTATACGTATTCGGATTTGCTTTTTTGAGTTGATTGAGCATGGTGGCCATGTATGCATATCCACCCGTTTTGCGAAACACACTTTTGCCGTTTTCCCAAAACAATTCATCATGCGGATGGATCTGGCAATGCACATCGGTGGTTTGTAAAATACTAATGGTTGTTTTTGCAGGAGTTGCCGGAGCAGAAGCATCCGCATCCTGTTCCATAGCAGTTTCGGAAGCCAGGGTAGTAAGAGGCAGCGCGGTTGCGGCAAGGCTTAATGCCCCGATTGATTTTATGAAATTTCTTCTGTTGGGTTGCTTCTTCATCAATAGATTATTTTTTGGCGAGACTTTTTTTGAAGTCGTCAATGGGTTGGTAAGGACCGTATTTATGTTGCTGTTCGGAAAAGGCATCGGCATAAGGACCGAAAGGATGATCAACAGGTTTCTCTGCTAATTTCGGCCAGTCGGTGCTCAGGTCTTTTGCCGGACGTTGTTGCGAGTTTACATATGCAGCAAGATCCCACGCTTCGGCATCGCTCAGTTGCGGGTTTTTAAAAGTAGCCCCTTGTGGCATATTGTATTTGATGTATCCCGCAAAACGGCTCATGCGGTATAAGCCCGCACCAATATTGTATGAATGTTTGCCCCAGAGTGGAGGATAGGTGTACTCTGTTTTGTCAGCTGTTAATACCCCTTCACCATTTGCCATATGGCAACGCTGGCATTTCTCAGCAAAAAGGATTGCGCCTTTTATTGCATCAGCCGGGCGATCTAAAAAGGCTAAATCTTTAATACCTGCTCCCTTTGGTTTTGTCCCCTTCGGAACATCCTTGCCAATGTATTCAATGTAAGCTTTGAGGGCAAGCATTTCCTTACTTTGGCTATCAAGTGCGGTGCCGTTCAAACTGCGTTCAATACAATCATTGATACGTTTCATGATGTTTTCCTGTGTGCCGCTCCGTGCCCTGTATTTGGGGTACGTGGCATACACCGATCCGTAATTGTTTCCCCATGCTTTGGTACCGGCTTCGAGGTGGCAGTTCTGGCAATTCATGCCATTGGTTTGTTGGGAGATGCTGCCATGCGGACCAAGATATTTTGCCGTATGCACAATCAGGTCTTTACCATACGTTACCAGTTTCTTTTGCGCTGGGTCCGTTATGGTTGTTATATCGGCAGGTTTCCAGAATGCGGTTGAGTCGGGCACCGGATTAAGTGAACCCTCAGGTTTGGAAGATGATGTGAATGTCGGACGAAGAATGATTAGGATTGCAGCCAGGCATAATCCGACAATCAGGCAGCCGATGAGCCCCATCATCCGGCAAATAAGTTTGATGATGGAATCGGTTTCGGGTTGAGTGAGCGGTTTGTTCAAGGGTAAAAATTTAGTGAGGTAGTTTTTCCCTGAAATAACCGTAGGTCCATGTTCCTGCTATTGCGCTCAGCAGGGTGATGATGATAACCGAAGCTCCTGTTCCTATCTGGGCGAACAATGGTCCTGGACATGCACCCGTAATTGCCCAACCTAACCCGAACAACAGGCTACCATAAATTTGGCCTTTGTTAAAGGTTTTATGGTGAAACTCTATCACTTCACCATCAATGGTTTTTACGTTAAACTTCTTAATAAGCCATACCGAAATGATACCTACCACCACGGCACTGCCAATTACACCATACATATGAAAAGATTGCATGCGGAACATTTCCTGAATGCGGAACCAGCTGATAATTTCTGCTTTCACGAGGATAATGCCGAAGACGATACCTGTGAGGATATACTTAATATAGTGATACCACTTAGGTTGGATATACTCAATGGTTGTATCCAGTGAGCGTACTTCAAAGTCTGTATTTTGTGTGTTCATGTGGATGCGCGGTTAGAGGGAAAGAATAAATGGTAAAATAAGGTTGGCTGTGATGAACCCACCCGCCATAAAACAGCATGTTGCAATCAATGATGGCAATTGCAGGGTAGAAAGTCCGGAAATGGCATGTCCGCTGGTGCAGCCACCTGCATACCGGGTTCCGAATCCTACAAA
>JAZKEF010000001.1:233723-241954 GCA_040387195.1 Bacteroidota bacterium | reverse complement strand
GCCCATCACCATTAGCAATAATCCTTTGATGGATAACAACGATTGCCAGTTTATGATATCGACAGGAACCAGGTTATCAAAATTGGTAATACCATATTGTGCAAGTTCCCTGGTTAATTCGGGATTCACCACAATTGGGTCCGAAGTCGATAAAAACTGAATCGCAATTACGCCTCCAACAAATACACCAAATACCAAAAACAGGTTCCACAATTCTTTCTTCCAGTCGTATTGGAAAAAAGGAATTTTAGCAGGAATGGCTGCCGCACAGATATGTCGGAGGTTGGAGCTGATGCCAAACGACTTATTACCTATAATGAGTAAAAAGGGAACAACAAGTCCGATAAGCGGTCCTGCCACATACCACGGCCAGGGTTGTTTGAGTAGTTCTAACATAGCTTTGATTCTTAAGGAAGCCAAGGTAGCTGATTTTGGGGAAAAGAAAAACAATAGGTCATGTTCTTCCGATGCCTTTTGTTTGATGGGATTCGCACTAAAAAAATAAAGGCACAGGAATGTATCCCTGTGCCTTATGAATATAATAATGTGAAGTTTATTTAACCCGTTTCATCGGGAATTGTTCGGCTTTAGGTTTTCCATCAATGTTTCCCGAAATTTCAGCTACCACCGAATCATTGCTGATGAAGGTATAGGATATTTTTTGCGGGAAGTCATGCTTCGGATTTTCAAATACCAGTTGTTTATCATTTAATGAGGTGAGTAAAAAGGATACGGATTCCCCATTGTTTTGGTCTTTCACAGTTGGGATATACAATACCTCTTTTCCCCTTTGTTGCAACACAAGGGTTTCGGATGATACGGTATCAGCTCCCATTACCACAAAACTTTTTCCGGCATAGGTGGAATCATTGAGTTGTTCCCAGCTTTCGGCAGCTACTCCTTCAGGAAATTGGTTTTGCCAGTTCCCCAATAATTGTTTTGCCATGGCCAGCTGGGTATAGGATGTCGGTTCCGGCTTAGCGGCTGAAGGTTGATTGTTGCAGGAGCATAATGCACCCGATAGGATAAGCAGTAGATTGATGTGTTTTTTCATGGATATATTTTTTTGCTGTCAAAAGTGAAATAACCACCTTGTCTAAAATTGTAAAAATGCGACAGGGATTATTCGGAAAAAAGCGAAGTAAATAATAACCGGCCACCGTAAAATTGTTTGGGTGTGGTTCCGGTAAATTCCTTAAAGTCCTTGATGAAATGGGCCTGGTCATAATACAAACCCTCATGCGCCAGCTCCGTGAGCGAAATGCCGGGATTGCCTGCAAGTTGTTTGAGTGCTGTTTGCAACCGGATCATTTTGGCAAGTTGTTTCGGACTCAATCCTATGGCATCGGCAAATTTGCGCTCCAGTTGCCTGCGGTGCACATTTACGGTTTCCGATAATGCTCCTACAGAAAGTTGTCCATGTAATGCTAAGATAGTTGAAACACATTCCTGCGTGATCTTATCAATTGTATAGGGTGTTTGCAAACGGGCATGCAAAAAGTTGGCTGCAATAATCATACGCTCTTCGGTTTTGTGTGCCGCAAGCATGGTTGTTTCCAGTTCTAAACCATCAGCACCAAACAGTTCCTCCAGCGGAACGGCCCTGTTTTCCATAGCCGAAAGTGGTATAGTGGCAAAGGGTTTAAAACCATCAGGGTGGAAACGGACAGCAAATGTTTGGGTGTTTCCTGTTGGTTCAATTTCCAGTGTTTGGGTAATTTGTCCGAACACAAAACTCCGGGGTTGTAGCAGAAAAGTATCGGCAGTTGTATACTGTTTGTAGACGTCTCCGCATTGAAAAATCATCTCCATGCATCCGTCAGGCACGATCCGTTGTCTCTCCGGTTTCAGTTCTTCCGATGCTTCCAGTGTCCAGTAGCACTTTACAAAAGGCAGCAAGTCGGGTGGTGGCGGGTAGGTGTGGTATTCCATAACACTACAGAGATAGGAAAGGATTTTGTCTTTTCAAGCATGCAAAAATACCTTCGACTATTGCTGCACAAGCTCAGGCACCTTTGCATTCAGATTACAATAGATTATTCCCCTATTCTCATCATCCCTAAAGATCATTCTCTTCATTCTTCCAGCGTCAAATCACAATACCAAAATCCATAATCGTAAGGTGTTACCGTTTCTTCTGCGTTGCAATCGTAGGAGGAATTGTCTTGTTGTTTAGCTGGTGTGTAGGAGCGGTGTACAATTTCACCGATCTTAAACGGAATCGGTTTTTTAAAAAGAGGACCATCAAACACGAAGGTGTGGAATTCTCCGTTTTCTCCGCAAGGGTCAACATTGGGTGGAAGGTCATTCAGAAAGTCTTCGTCAATGATCCTTCCAACAAAACGTTGGTCCAGGTATTTTTCATTTACACAGGTGGTAATGGTTTTAAATCCCAGTGCCAGGAATTCGCGAATGAGTGTATGGGTGGGAATTTTCCAAAGTGGAAACAATCCTTTCAGGTTCAGTTCTGCCAGCTTATCTTCACGGTATTTGCGCAAATCTTCCAAAAAAATATCACCGAATACGGATGTTGTAGCACCTTGTCGGGTGAGTGTTGTTAACGCTTCTTTCATCACCGTTTCATATACTTCCATGGTAGGCATCTCGGGAATAAGCAATTGCTGCAAGGGCAACCCGATGCTGGTGGCTTGTGCCTCGAGTAATTCAACGCGCACGCCATGCATGGAAATGCGCTGGTATTCGGCATTCACACTGGTCAGCAAACACAGTATTTCATGGGTATCGGCCTGCAACAGTTTATATAAACACAAGGCGGAATCCTTGCCACCGCTCCAGTTAAAAATGACTTTCTCTTTTTGCATACTCCTGTAAGATGAGGTGCAAAATAGAATGAAAGAGAAGAGTCAGCAAGTTTTTTTGTAAAAGACAATCCGCTGTGATTAAAATAACAAATGATTATCAGGCACTGCTACTTTAATTGAAAGGCAATAGGTAAGGTAAAGCAGATGTTTTGCCGCTTGCCATTTAACATTGGAGGATTGCTGAACTTCAGTGCGCGTACAACCCTTGATGCTTCCTTGTCGAGCACAATATGGGAGCCGCGTACGATCACCACATTTTCGGTGTTTCCCTGCTCCGAAATGGTAAACCGGAGAATGATTTTTCCTTCAATTCCGTTTTCACGTGCCATTACAGGATACAACACATTTTTTGCAATGAACATGTCAATGGATAATCCGTTTTCAACATAGGGAGCCCTGTACTTCAGCTTATCATTGTCGGCAAAGTAGTCCGTTACTCCCGGAATACTGTCTTCGCAGGTTAAGGGATCATAGTTAAGCGGGAAGTTATAATCCAGTTCATCCGTTCCTTTGCTATGCTGGTAAATCCAGATGCCATAAGGTTCTTCATCCTTGTAGGTTTCACTGCTTACAATGGTATTCTTTTTAATGTTCCGCAGTTCGGTGGTTACGGCTCCTGTTTTATCCTTGGAAACGGTTTCTACAAACTTTGCTTTTTCCTGACTCACTTCTTTGTCGCTCCACTCGTTTGCATAATATTTGGTACTGATAACCTGAGCATAACCAAGGGTTGTGAGCAATAGGGTAAGAAGTGTGAGTGTAGATCTAATCATACTGTTACGGGTTAATGTTTGAGTCTATAACAAACTTCTGACGAAGCATTCATTCGAATATACAAAAAAGTAGTGTAAGGGCAACCCTGAAGGTTACTGGTTATTGAGGTATTATTCCGGATGTATTTCCCCGGTTAAATACAATTTTCCTTGGCCGCTTATTTCAACCCGGTCGTTCAGGTACGTGCATAGCAGTTTTCCGGTGCGGGCCGAAAGTTGCATGGCTGTCAATTCAGTTTTGTTGAGTTGTTTGGCCCAATACGGAGTGAGTGTGGTATGTGCCGATCCTGTAACGGGATCTTCATCAATACCCGATTGTGGTGCAAAAAAACGCGATACAAAATCAACACTGTTCCCTTTAGCCGTTACAATGACCCCACGACCCTCCAGCTTCGAAATATGATCATATGCAGGAGTGAGATTCCGTATTTGATCTTCGGTTTCTAACACAAATAAAAAATCTGTTTTTCCCTTAAATGCAGCTGAAGGTTTCACATTAAAGCAGGCCGCTATTTCATCTGTTACCGGTACTGGTTCAAAAACATCGGTCGGAAAATTGAGTGTAAGCATTTCCTCTTTGCGTGTTACAGTTAACTCACCGCTCCTCGGAGAAAAGAAATGAATGATGGGTTCTGTATGGTTTTCGTGATTAAATAATACGTAAGCAGCCGCAAGTGTTGCATGTCCGCAAAGGTCAACTTCAACAGTAGGCGTAAACCACCGTATGATGTATTGATGACCTTGTTTCACGTAAAATGCCGTTTCGGCAAGGTTGTTTTCCATGGCAATCTGTTGGAGCATATGGTCACTCAGCCATTCGGTAAGCGGACAAACTGCAGCAGGGTTTCCGGAAAATACCTTGTCGGTAAATGCGTCTATTTGATAGAGTTTAAGTTTCATGAATGGTGTTTATATGAATGATTGAAATGTGGTTGTCAATAAAAATAAATCGCTAAAAAGACAATACTCAGGTAGAGCCAAAGTGCCGAAAATAGAATGTGGATACTTGTTTCGAAAGTCTTGCCTTTCCATAAAACGGATGAGTATCCAAAAAACTGAATGTATAACCGGATCATCCAGAATACACCAAGTCCAAGTGAGATCTTTTTTCCAAGAGCTGTTTCAATGAGTTCGCTTGAAGACGTCAAACAAAGCACACCCATCAGTAATACTGTCAACGCAATAAAGAACATATGAATATTCATCATCTGGCGGTTAATCAGGCTCAATGATTTGAGTTCTTTGTCCCAATTAAAGTACTTTGGAAAGATGATATGTATCAAAGCCAGTACAACCAACAGAACTCCGATAATTTTCAGGTGAAGATGCATGCGGTTATGGGATTAAAGATAGCAAGTAAAGATAGACATAAAGGGCGTAAATTTACGTTCAGTACAGGAAGAAAATCCTGCATTTTCAAAAGCATTTTTCCAGGTTTTGCGTGAGAAAAAATGGGTAAAGCCTACTGAGAAAGCAAGGAAATTAGGAAAATCACGCAGGTGTTCCACCATCACTACCTTCCCGGTGGGTTTGCAAACCCTATGGCATTCTTTCAGGAATTGAATCTTCTCTTCATGGGAGCGGATTTCGTGCGCAGCCGAAAGCAGGAAGATGATATCAACAGACTGATCAGGTACCGGTATTGCAGCCGTGGTTATGCGTTGGGTATCCGGGTATACCAGGCTCACTTTTCGTGCCCTTACAATGGCAGGTTCGGTATGTTGTGTTGCATTGTAAAAATCGAATACGCGTAAGTGTGATAATGGAAAATATTTTTTGATGATGAAACTTGTTTCGTCAAATCCTGCATTGATGTTCAGCAGTTGGTTGTTTCCTGAATCCGTAAGTGCATATTGTTGCAACCAATGAAGGCTGTAATACCCCGAAAAATCATACACGTACGCAGAAACCAGCAGAGGCATGAGTAGGCCATACAGGAAAGATGCAATAATCACCCCGTATAAAAGATCGGACCACTCAATGAACACGTGACTGGTAATGATCAAAGCCAACAATCCCAGACCGATTGCATAAAAGTGCCTGTTAAAACTCAGGATGTTTAATACTCCCTGAAACGGTCTCCTTTTTATTTCCATTGTTCCATCCTTCCTTTTTTCCAATAATATGGAATGTTTTGAATCATAAAAGCATTCGCTAAACAGGAGTGTTCAAGTTTCAGTGAGTTTAAAAATGCAAAATCATAATTGCTAATTTTTGCAGGATGAGGTGTCCAGTTTTCCCTTACCCCTTCAATGATGAGCACTTCTTTTGTATGCGCATTATAGGTGAATGTAAAAGGAAGGGGACCTGCAAACCTCCGAGCTTCCTGCCAGTTTGCAAAAGGCGACTGTGCGGGTAAGGAAATGTCAGTTGCAGCATTATCCAGTGTTACCGTAAAGTTGGAAGCAAGGGAACTGATCACTGTTGTATGATCCAGTTCAGTACGGTTGATATCTGTTGTTGTGTAATTGTAATGGGTGAATATATTCCCCATGAAGGCCATTTTCTTTTTGTCTGTTTCGGATTTAAGGATGTATAAGCCTCGTAAATTTTTTCCGGCCTTAGTTTGATACCGCACAAATATGCGATAGCCTATCAGAAAAAAGTCGTTGCCCATAAATGGTGGAAACCCTTTTGGTCGCAGGTCTTTGGTTTGTACCATCGCAATGGCTATAAAGGCCCATTTATCCTGAAAGGTATCAAGTGTTAAACATTCCGGAATCAACGACTGGAGTTCTTCTTTCGGAACTGCAAAAGTTAACACCAGCGAACTTTCAAAAAATGCCTCAACGGCAAAAGGATGGTTTTTCAGAAATGATAACATCGTGTTTACCGGATTGTGTTTTTGTTGAGTATATATTCATTGTACCAGATAACCAAAATGAGCAGGCAGGCAACTACCAGGTTCATTCTTCCCCACAGCAATAGATCAGGAACCAGTATAAATTCAAGAATGTTCATGGTAGCGATGATGCCGATTTGAACAACCGTTTGTATCCGGGCTTTAAAACCACTTACAATCCAAATGGCCATGACAACTTCCAATAAACCGATGGTGATTGTGAGCAAGCGTGAATAATCATTTCCTAAGATCCTTGCAACAATTTGTTCATGGCGGGGAACAAGGTTGAGAACCTTACACAATAATCCGTTCACCACCCAAACCAATGCAATACAATAGTTCAGTGTTGTGTGCATGGTTGTATGTGTCATTGGTTGATTTGGGGAAGTATCGTTACTCACTCTTCGATGGTCTCATGGGTTATGTATCAATGTGTGTTGTGGATGTATGTTAGTTAAACATGAATACCATAAATCCACAAGCAAGGTAATTGCAATTGCACATTTTATCAAACCAACAGTCCTTTCATCTAAAATGGCACTTTAAAGTCTGTACCAAACAATAGTAAGGTTGTATGATTATTGCTAATTGATTGATTGTGTTTAGGTATGGACAAAGCCAGTTATGTTGACGGGTACAACTAGTTATCCGGCAATACACAATTTATTCTCATTCCGGTTAGTCTGTTTTTTTGATGAGAATACCTTTTTCTACACTTTCGTTTAATAACGTTTCTGCAAAGTTCCAAATGGATGTTGATCCGTTTTTAATTGCCTTTTTCTTATCGTACACGTTTTGATATGGGACGTTGAATTCTGCCCAGGTGCCACCGTTGTTTGCTACGTTTTGCAACAAGGGTTCCAGCCTGTCCATCGACTTGGCAAACTTGGCTTCATTGGTTATACCCTCTTCAAATTCTTCCCAGATGGCAATAAATTCGGCTGCCTGCGCTGCCGGTAACAGACCGAATATGCGGTTGGCAGCTATTCGTTCTTCGTCTGTATTGGTGTGGTTTTTTTGTGAGTCGTAGATAAAAGTGTCGCCCGCATCAATTTCTACAATGTCGTGAATGAGGACCATTTTTAGCACTTTAAGTACATCAATAGGTTTGTCCGAATGCTCGGCCAGCACGATTGTCATCATAGCTAAATGCCAGCTATGCTCTGCATCATTTTCGTGTCGGTCGCTGTTAAATAATTTAGTTCTGCGCTGAATATATTTCAACTTATCGATCTCTTGGATGAAACTTATTTGTTTTACTAAATCGTCTGTTTGCATGGGGAGTAACTGTTGTGGTGCAAACATAAGCATAAGGGGCGGGAAAGCGGTTGGCGAAGAAGCTAGCCATTAGAAGGTGTTGTACCGTCCGTGACCTGCCAATGTTCTCGGACGTGCAGTCCGTGTGAATTTAGAACGGTTAGTTTGAAATTAGTGGTATGTTGAAACGAAGCAGGCAAACTGTTACCAATTAGGAAAGGAGTTCAAACTGTGCGTTATGTTTCAAGTAAGCAAGTCACGGACGGCACGTCCGCGACAACTTGGGGGACCAATTAGAGCAGGAGTTAAATTTGAATGTTATGTTTTAAATGAGCAAGTCACGGACGGCACGTCCGCGACAACTTAGGGTACTAAATATCTATTTTGCAGAGAGATTATTAAACACTGACACAGTTAATTGAGCACTCCCGAGCACTCCCGTTTTAATTTAGTTTCATCCTGTTTTAAAACACCTTTTTCCTAACTTAATTCAGTTTCAACCTATTTTAAAATACCTTTTTGCTAAACTTAATTTAG
>JAZKEF010000001.1:184562-233623 GCA_040387195.1 Bacteroidota bacterium | reverse complement strand
CCTATTTTAAAATACCTTTTTGCTAAACTTAATTTAGTTTCAACCTATTTTAAAACACCTTTTTCCTATTTTAATTCAGTTTCAACCTATTTTAAAATACCTTTTTGCTAAACTTAATTCAGTTTCAACCTATTTTAAAATACCTTTTTGCTAAACTTAATTTAGTTTCAACCTATTTTAAAATACCTTTTTGCTAAACTTAATTTAGTTTCAACCTCTTTTAAAACACCTTTGTACTATCTTCATTATGGTCTGTTTAGCAAACATTATCAGGTAGTTAGTTATCTTAGGTTAGTTGCCCTTCCGGTTGTTCGGAAGACTGAACTATGGGGTTAAATTTGAATGTTATGCTTTAAATGAGCAAGTCACGGACGGCACGTCCGCGACAACTTAGGGGATACTTCGCTATCCATTTTTTGAACCATAAAAGAAGTTGCGTGTATACAGGGATTCAGGATACGATTTAGTATTTTCACTACGCTATGTAACAAACTTATCTTAACAGTATGAATCAAAACAGAACCAACCTTTTTTTGCTAAGCAGTGTATGTTTAGCTTTTGTATGGATTGCTATCAGTTGCAATTCCAATGAAAAAAAGTTGCAAGTACCAATCGGGTGGTATCAGACCTGGGTTCCATCCGTGTATGAAATTGGTATGGATGAAGGCGTACAGCTTGAAGGTAACAAAGTGGCAACTATTAAGTGCACTGATGCTCCCGATACTGGAGATTGTGGTATCATGGCGCAGTATTGTTCGGTGGATGCGTACCGCGGCAAACGGATCAGGTTGAAAGGCTCTATTCAAACCAAAGATGTAACGGGTTGGGCCGGTTTCTGGATGCGCATCGACCAGCCTGATTCTGCTAGGATGCAATATTTTGATAATATGGAAGACAGGGGAGTAAAGGCTACAACCGGCTGGAGAGAATATGAAATTGTGCTGGATGTGCCTGCCGATGCCAAGGCTATGGGATTTGGAGCATTGCTGAATGGCGCGGGTCAGATGTGGTTTGGTAAGATGAGCATTGATGAGGTGGGGACCGATGTTCCTGTTACGGGCAAACAAACCGGCACATACATACTCACTGCAGCGAAAGAATCTAAAAATGATACGCTGGATTACCAACATACCAATAAGGCGGAACTGGAACGGAACTATAAAACCTCCCGCTTTGAAGAACGTGTTTGCGGACCTGAAGCAACAAGCATTTTAACCGGCATCACCAACTTGTCGTTTGATAAATAATCTATCGTGTTTTTTTGCCACAGATTATCACAGATTAATTTCAAAAATTAATTCAACGTGTATTTTTAAGTTCACGGCCGTCCGTGTGAATTTAGAATGATAAGGATGAATGAAACGGAATGTTGAAACGAAGTATACAAACCGGGGTCAATCAGATGAGTTACTACATTTAAATATTATGCTTCAAATAGGCAAGTCACGGACGGCACGTCCGCGACAACTTAGGGATATTAGAGCCGCAGATTACGCGAATTCATTAAATTGAAAATCATTTTAATTAGCGTAATCAGCGGCTTATACTATCTTGACGGGATTATTAATCCTCCAGTTTGTCTTTCAGCATATCCCATGTTTCGGGAGCCAGTATGGGTTTGAAGGTGCTGTGTTTTTTGCCTTTTGCATATTCACGGATATAGGCGGCACGTTCTTTCGACTCCGGATGAGTGCTGATCCATTGTGTATATTTGGCAATTTCATCGGGAATATCAGCGAGGCGGTATAAAAAATCTGCAAAGGGTTCGGGGTTGATGTCTGCCTTGATCATATAATCCACCGCTTTCATGTCGGCTTCTTTCTCCAGACTTCTGTCGAATGCAGTTGACGATAGCATTTTGGCTGTTTCTTTAATCATTTCCCCACCGCCACCATTACCGGTTGTCATTGAAACCAATACGGAGAGGCCCACTTCTTTCATAAGTTTTTTCATCACATGTTTTAACTGGATGTGAGCCAGTTCATGTCCAAGCACACCACTCACTTCTTCCGGGTTTTCGGAGGCTGTTACCAGTCCGCTGAACACCACCAGGTGGCCGTTAGGCAAGGCAAAGGCATTTACATCTTCTTTTAACAATACATGCACCTTAATGAATTCCCGGTCGATATCATTGCCTACACAAATTTTGGTTACAATGCTATCAATGGCGGCAATTACCTCAGGGTTTTTGGTTTCCTTTTCTGTTTTCTGAAACACTTCCCAAAACAGGTCACCCAGTTTAGCTTCTGTTTTGTCGGTTACCTTTTCTACATTCAAAATAGTCATCCAGTCGAAACGGGAGAGGATATACCAGGTGGCAAAAAACAATACGATGATTGTTAATCCCTGGAAAATAAGTTTGGTCAGCGTGTTGGTTTGCATATCAATGATGTGAGCGGTCCGTAAAACCACCATTCCACATGCAGTCCTTTGCGTGTTTGCACGGCAGTGTATATGGTGACAATAAATTCGGTAATATTAAAGAGGATGGCAGCTATCATATAAGCAATATAATTGCCTGTAATGGATTCATCCGAAAACAATATGGAAACGGTCCACCAGAAACCATAGCTGTTAATAAACAACATGGATGCCTGGGAAAGCAATGCCTGTGTGCAATGCCACCTCACAAAATAGGTGCCCTTGCGGTTGCCTAAGTAAAAAATGAGGGTTGCCACCAGGTTAATAATGGGTAATGGTAACCCTACCATCAGCGCAATCAGCGACATGAGGTAACTGTTGGAAGCTTTTTCCGCTTCGTGCTCACCGGGTGGGTAGGCAAAAGTATTTTCCGTAGTCATAGTCCTTTGGTGATGTTCCAGATCCAGTTCAGCACCACCAGTGCGGTGAGCGGAATGGCATATCCGGCTTTGCGTAAATATGTTTCGGTTTTGGTGTACAGCGTGTACAGGGATTGTTTGCGGGTAATAAGGTCGGTCAATATCCATAACGGCAAACACAGCATCAGCAACGCAACGATATATCCGAGTGGATTCATCAGAAGAGCATCCGCAAACTGTCCGTCAAGTATAAATAGCACCGACCTTGTAGAACCGCAGGAAGGGCAGGGTATGGTAGTGAAATGTTTCACCGGGCAAAAGCCGATGGAATGCACCTCATCCGGAGGATATTGTGCATTCAGGTAAAGCCATCCATACCCTGCCACACAAGCTATAAACAGTACAATGTATAGCTTCTGCTTCATACCGTATTAGTGTAAGAACTGTTGGATTTTTTGCATGTTTTTTTCACGGGTAGCACCCATGATCATAAACCAGTCGATGATGGCCCAGATGCCAAAGCCACCGCAGGTTAACAATTTTCCAACGCCCAACCCTGTATCCCCGATAATAAAACGGTCGATACCGAATGAACCGGCAAGAATGGAAACAATTAAACTGGTTGTGGGATCTTTCAACTGAACAGTTGAAATCATGGCCCATTTCGAATCATCAAGAGAAATAAGGCGTTCTCTGATTAAGGTAAGTTGGTGGCTCTCGAAAAATTTCGCATTGGCCATCATGAACATGTCTACTTTTTGTGCATCCATTGTATTTGTTTTTTAGGTTGGTTTGTGAGTAGGTTAGTCTTGCAATAACTCGACTGCAATTTGTGTTGAATCTCCATCCTGCAAAATTGATTCTTCCAGCAAGTAGGTATGATCAATGATGGTGGGAGCGAATCCCGACAGTACATATTGTATAGATGTAAATCCCATAGTATATTAGGTTAACGTAACGTAAAAATAACAAAAGGATGGAGAAAAGCAACAGGAATATAATTGCCGGTTCATACCACTAATCCAGCCTGTATATGTATTCCTCAATCTCGGCCTGCCGTGCATTGGCAAATCCTTTGTCGGTACCAATTTTTACGAACCCACATTTCTCCAGTACTTTTTGCGACCCATAATTATCAAAAGCTACATGTCCGTGAATAGGTCTTGCGTGTTCAATATCTAAAAGAGCTTGGAGTGCGATTGAAGCAATACCTTGTCCCCATAATGGTTTATCAATCCAATACGTAATTTCATTATTTCCATGCATCACAAATTTTGCAACAGTTCCAACAATCTTGTCATCCATAAGGATGGTTTGCTGGTTAATGGTCGGATCATCAAGGAACCGCGTCCACTTTTCAATATAAGCTGCTTTGTTTGTATGATCCTTAGGCATAAAGGCAGCAAGGTAACCAGCTTCTTCATCCAACTGGTATTGAAAGAAAGTTTCGATGTCTGAAAGTTCGGTTGGTCTTAGGGTAAGGTTGGTCATAGTGGGTTTGTATTGGATAGTGTAAATATATGGGAAAAGGTATAAGCTATAGAAACAAGAAAAGTCAGCACCTTTCAATTCTTTCCCCTACAGCCTTGCGTATTTTCAACTATTTTGTGGAAGTGACGTTCCACAAATCAAATTTTCGATTAGTTTTGCGCCCGTTAACGGTTTCCGAATTCATGTTCGGAATTAAAAGGGAATCCTGTTAAAATCAGGAACAGTTCCCGCTGCTGTGAACACCCGGAGGGTGTAAATTCGAAATTCAAATCCCGAAATTCGAAAAGAATACAAAGAATTATGTCTTTGGTTTTTCTTTCGAATGTAGAATTTTGGTATTCGAATTTTCTCCTTCATGTTTTGTCACTAATGTCACTGTACGTCAACTGGCGGATGGGAAGGCAGACAGAACAGGTGTAAGTCAGAAGACCTGCCGGTATAACATTCATCATGTAGCTTTCGGGAGAAAGGCGTAATGATCAAATCGGCCAACCATTCGGGTTCACGGTTTTTTCACTCCTTATTTCCATGCAGCTGCTTAGTGTTTGAACCATGATCAGACTACGAACGTTGGTATGTATGCTTTTGTGTTGTGTTGTTGCCCGGGCGCAGCAAGGTGACTCGCTGCTGTTGCGTGAAGTAACGGTTACATCCTCCCGTTTTGAGCAGTTCAGCACCGGTATCAAAACACAAACCATTGATTCGGTGGCAGGCATCATGTTCCGTACACAATCGCTGGCCGATTTGCTGGGAGCACAAAGCCAGGTATTTATTAAATCATATGGTCCGGGATTGGCCACCAGTTCTTTCAGGGGGGCGGATGCTGCCCATACTGCAGTATTATGGAAAGGGTTTAACCTGCAAAATCCAATGTTGGGTGAAGTGGATTTTTCGCTACTCAATGCGGATGCTGCCGATAAGGTGAGTATTCAGTATGGAGGAAACGGTGCCTTGTTTGGCAGTGGAGCAGTGGGTGGTATTGTGCAGTTGCAGTCATTTGCAAAATATAACAGCGGTTTCCATGCTTCGGCCGGGACACAGATCGGTAGTTTTGAAAGTGTGCGTAAACAGGCTTCAGTGAGTTATGGCAGCAAAAAATGGTACACTACCATGAAATGGTTTAAGCTGGATGCGCAAAATAATTTTACGTACACCAATACCTTTCTAGCAGATAAGCCTCAAACTAAGCTGACCAATGCACAATTGAAACAAACCGGTTTCATGGCTGAGCAGTATATCAAACTCACTCCTCTGCAGGAATTGAATATCAACTTCTGGTACCAGTATGCCGACCGCAATATTCCGCCAACTTTGAGTGTACCCTTGCAAAAGGCCTTTCAGCAGGACGAAATATACCGCACCACTGCGGAGTGGAAATTGAAACGGAACCGAACCGAGTGGATGATCCGTTCAGCTTACCTGGATGAAACCATCAATTTTCAGGACCCTACCAATACATTTCTAAACGGCAATAACCAGAGTAAAACCAATATCACCGAAGCAGAATCCCGCATCCGTTTACACGAAAAACATTTCCTGAATATTGGTGTGAACAATACGTATTCCATTGCCTTCTCCAGGGGGTATGGCGGATGGAAGGACTTGAACCGCTCGTCCCTGTTTATATCCTATAAAACACAATCGGTTATCAAAAATGTAACCACCACACTGAGTCTACGTGAGGAACGGGTGAGTGGTACCTTTGCCCCGATCATGCCATCCATAGGAGCAGAGTGGCAGGTTGCCCAATGGTTGAAAGTATTCGGTAATGTTTCCCGTTCTTACCGCGTACCCACCCTTAATCAACGTTACTGGATTTCGGGAGTGAATCATAACCTGCAACCCGAAACAGGATGGTCGGAAGAGTTGAGTGTAGCGTTGAATCGGACCTTTAAAACAGTGCGGACCTCAATTACCCTTACAGGTTTTAACCGCAATATCCGAAACTGGATCGTATGGCAACCGGCATTGCTCGATTGGGCTCCGAAAAATGTAAAGAGTGTATGGAGCAGAGGCTTGGAAGGTATGGGAACAATACAGGTTCCGGTGGGTAAAGTGCAATTCAAATACATAGGCAGTGTAAACCTTGTGGTATCAACCAACAGCGAAACAATACTGCTGGATGATGGTTCGCTTGATAAACAACTGATTTATGTACCGCGGGTTACTCAGCAACACCAGTTTACGGCAACCTATCGCAACGCGTTTATGGCATACGGTCATCAATACACCGGTATCCGTTTTACCGCTACAGATAATACCCAATGGCTGGATGATTATCAGTTGGCTTCGGTATCAGCAGGTAAGATGTTTACCTGGAAACAATACAACCTGGTATGGAGTGCGCAGGTATTGAACCTGTATAATGTATCCTATCAGGCCATCGCAGACCGCCCTATGCCCGGGCGTCATTTTTTAACAACAATTACAATCAAAATATAATGTTTATGAAAAAACACTACACACGATTAGCAGCAGTATTGCTGAGCTTCGGAGCCTTCACCGCTTCTGCACAATATGTTTCAACATTCGAAACATTCAACCTCGATCCCAATTCCGTAATGAATGGTTCGGGTGCACCAGTTGATGCTGTATTCAGCAGTGGCAAAGTTGAGTTTCCCAATACATACGAAACGGATTTTTCATACTGGAGTCATGGCTGGTGTTACTCTACCATGCAAAATGATACCACTACAGGGTACACCAATATGTATGCAGCTTACACCAAAACCGGCAACAATGCTTCGGCAAAATATGCTGTGGGGCAACAAAACAGTTTCCTGCGGATGACGGGTGCCGACAAAGGCAAAGCGGTGAAAGGATTATACCTTACCAATGGAACCTATGCTGCTCTGAGCATGAAAAACGGTGACAATGTTGCCAAGAAGTTTGGTGGAACCAACGGAACTGATCCCGATTTTTTTGTGGTAACCATCCGGAAGTTTTTGAACGGTATCGAAGGAACAGACAGTGTAAATTGTTACCTGTCTGATTTTCGTTCAGCTACCGATAGCCTTGATTATATCCTGAACACCTGGAAATGGGTTGACCTTACCTCTCTGGGGAATGCCGATTCATTGTGGTTTAGTTTGTCATCAAGTGATAACGGACAGTTTGGGATCAATACACCAACGTTCTTTTGTATGGATGATGTGATAACCGATAGCGATACGGCCGATTTTGAAAACTTAACACTGGCTCCGGGTAAATTCTGGAACAAACGTAATGTAAAACTGAACAATGTATTTATGGAGCAAAATGTGAAATACTTCAACAGCTATAGCGTATCAGGTTTTGGTGATTACTGGAGCAGCGGATTTGCCATTTCAAACATGGCGGATACCACCACACCGGGATATGAGAACTTATACAGTGCTTATGCCGGAAAAGGTGCAGATACGTCAAAAACATATGCTGTAGCACAAAACAGATCGACTATCCAGGCACCGCTGATGATGGATATAACCACAGTTGTAAAAGGAATTTACGTAACCAACTCGACCTATGCCGCATTGAGCATGAAGAATGGCGATGCGTTTGCCAAAAAATTCGGTGGTGTAACGGGGAATGATTCCGACTTTTTTATGTTAACCATTAAGGGCTATCATACATGGGATAGTGGCACGTTGGTAGATAGTGTAAATGTATACCTTGCAGATTACCGTTTTGCAGATAATAGCAAGGATTATATTCTGAAAGATTGGTTATATGTGGATCTGGCTAAAATCAAAACGGCCGATAGCCTGGTGTTTGTGTTAAGCTCAAGCGATGTTGGACAATTTGGAATGAACACTCCCGGATTTTTTGCCATTGATAATTTCAAGTATGATATGATGGGTGGTTTGACGGAAAACAACGGAACAATAGCAGTAAGCATGTATCCGAATCCGGCTCAACACAGCATCAACATCGAAACCAACGAAAGAGCCAAGGTAACCATCATGGATTTGAATGGCAGAACGTTGCTTGAGTCTGATGTTGAAGCAAACAATACAACCGTAAGCATTGAATCTTTGAAAACTGGAATGTACCTTGTACGCGTAGAAACATCGGAAGGTGTGGCTACGAAAAAATTATTGAAACAATAAAGTTGTGTTTGCCGGATGTTACACTGTCCCGAAAGCTTTCGGGACAGTGTAACATTGGATGCAACCACAAGCCCTGTTTGGGCACACTTATAAGGATATGAAAGTAAGAATTATACTGATAACTGTTTTTGCCACATTGCTTGGGTTGGTTTCGTGTGATACCAAGCCCAAAGCCAATGATGATATCATATTGCCACCACCCATCAAAGGTTCCATTATGATGGTGAATGAAGGTAATTTTCAATTTGGCAATTCATCGCTTACCGTGTATGATTTTAACAAGGATATTATTTACCCGGATGTGTTCGAAAAAACGAATAACCGCAAGCTGGGTGATGTGTTTCAGTCGGTAACCGTGGCCTATGGCAAAGCTTACCTGGTGGTAAACAATTCACAAAAAATAGAGGTGGTGGATCCCGAAAATTATCAATCCATTGCCACCATCACCGGTTTCAGGTCGCCAAGGTATATGCTTGCCGTGAGTCCGACCAAAGCATATGTTACGGAGTATTACTGCAATCAGATTCGTATTGTAGATTTAAACACACATACCATTACCGACAGTATCCGCATGGATGGCTGGATGGACGAAATGGTGCTGCTCAACAATAAGGTATACGTTACCAATCTCAAGAAGAATTATATTCTGGGGATTGATATTGCTACCAATGCCATTACCGATACTATTAAGTGTGCATATGGTTCTATCGGCATTCAGGTGGATGCCAACAACAAGATATGGGTGTTGTGCAATGGTGATATGACAAGGAGCATTCACCCTGCATTGCAACGTCTCAATCCGATCTCTAATACGGTTGAACAGAACTTCCCCCTGAATTTTTCTGAAATGAATGTTTCCAGGCTACGTATGAATAATGCAAAGACCAAATTATACTGGTTAAGCAAGCATGTGTTTGTAATGGGTATTGCCGATCAGGTGGTTGCAACTAAACCATTGGTAATGGCAGGCAACCAGAATTTTTATGGGTTGGGAGTGGATCCCAAAACCAACGAATTGTATGTAAGCGATGTGAAGGATTTTGTGCAGCAATCGGTGGTATATCGTTACCGCAGCAGCGGATCATTGATAGGTGATTTTAAAGCCGGACTGATCACAGGAGGTTTTTATTTTTATTATCCATGATAACGGAGCAGGAAAACAAACTGCCTTCGCGTGAAGAGATGATAGAAGGAGTGCATTATTATATTAATGAACAAGGTTACTGGGTGTTTACCGAAACCTACCACAAACTCCGCGGATATTGCTGTGGAAACGGGTGTAAACATTGTCCCTTCGGGACTTAGGTTAATAGGTTCCTGCCTTTGGCTGGATAAATATTGGGTTAAGAGGTTATTGGAGTAATTGATTGTGTTGATTAAATTAATGAGTAAGTCGGCAAACTATCCAACTTCTCATCCGCTGCCTTCGACCATTCCGCTTCACGGAGCTCAGGCAGCTTACGTTATCTTGTTCTTTCTTTATCCAACGTCTAACTTCCATCCTCTAATTCTCCGTTCGTAAATCTCAACTTCTTTCAAGTGTTCCATTCGTTTCCCGGATGAGGCCGAATGGTTCGTCTTTTACGATCATAAATCCATCGAGGTCTACAAACTCAACTCCGGCACATAAGTTCATGGCGCTGGATATTCCCAATGAAGTTTCGATCATACATCCCACCATGGTATGCATATTGTGTTTTACAGCTTCGTTCAATAAACGTAATCCGTTGATATAACCTCCAGCCTTCATCAGCTTCATGTTGATACCATGGAACTGGTGTTTGAGTTGTTCGTAATCGGCATGGTCGCATACGCTTTCATCAGCTATCAGTAAAAAGGGGGAGTGTTTTTTTACATAAATATATTCATCATGTTTACCAGCCGGCATGGGTTGTTCAATCACATCAATATTGTAAGGTTTGAGTTCATGCAGGAAAGAGATAAGCTCATCCGGATTTGTCCATCCTTCGTTGGCATCAATAATCAACGGTTGGTTTGATACTTTGGTTAAGGCTTGCAACAAATCATGGGCATACTCTGCATTCACTTTTAACTTCAGTCGTTTAAAACGATCAAGTTGGTGTTGTTTGTAAAAAGCAGCAATTTCATCGGCAGGCATAATAGGCAATGAAAAAGAAGTAGCAAGAGGTTGTGGTTGCTGCACGCCTAAATAATCGCAAACAGACTCTCCGCTTTGTGCGCAACGGAAATGAATATAGGCACTCTCGATACCAAACCGTAAGGCATTCGGAAGTTTTAAACTATCCAATAATTCGGTCAATTCTTCAATGTGAACCAGGGTTGCAGGAGCAGTTTTTGCAAAACGGTTAAACTCACTCAGCATTAATTCCGGTGTTTCATTGTACCGGATATTGGGTGCAACTTCTCCTTTACCCGAATGTGTGCCATCACCAACAGTGATAATATTGTTCAACTTAAAATCAGTTGCGTTGCGTGAAAGCTTCCACGTATACTTAAGGTTGAGCCGGAGTTGTTCGATTTGCCAATTGAGCATATTGTTTTATATTGCTGTTACTATGAAACGCAATTTAATACATGTAAATTTTTTTGGTGTATTAGTTATTCACTTGTTGTGCGGTGTTCAGGAAACCGTGTCCAATAGCACACTGTTGATTCGATTGTTTCGTGGATTGATCAATACACAGGAAAGCCTCTGCAAAATTTTAATTGTAACCATACTGATAGCATTGAGCAAATCAGGGTTCAGTCAACATATGTTACCCGAATTTGGAAAATATGCATTGGAAGCAGGAGTTTCGTGTAGAGTATTTGACAGATTGCCGCTGGAGGTAAATGCTGCCTTAACGCATGAAAGTGGTTATGGTTTCCAATTAGCGGTTAATGGAGGGCAATATTCGATGGATGAGCAGGATGGAACATACTTCGATTCGGGGAAACAGTACATAAATGTTACAATGAATTATGAGGTGTCTTCATGGGCGTTTAGGCCTGCTTTTTTTATTGCGACTTCCTTTAAGAAACACACCAATGTTAATTGTATCGGAATCAATTATGGATGGAGCCATCATCAACTGGTTGTGAATGGCAATCTTCCAGTTGAATCCAGACTTAAGAATTCTAGCATTACAAGACATCACTTATCAATGGAATTGGTGAATCAACAGAAATTCTATTTTAAAGAAAGATGGATATTGAGCTTTTCAACCATGTTGGGTGTAAACTGCAAATTTTTGTTAGCAGATCAACCTGAGGTTCCATATGAGTTGGCTGAAACATATTATAGACCGGGTCAGGGATATACTATTTATGATGCGTGTTATGTTGGTTGTTGGATTGGTATTGGATATAAAATTATCAAATAGATAAAGGTGATGCAAAAGAAACAACTTGTCAAAACGGTTTTGTTGTGCGTGATCACAGTGATGATAGTATCTCTGCAAAGTTGTTGCAAGTGCTGCACGGGTGGTGATGGAAGTGATGGTTTTTTTGCTGATAAATATGAATATGAGCATATTTTTAATATCGGATTGGTAGATTCAACGGATATTTTCCAACAGGTTATTTTTCCGGGTCACCAGCTAACTGAATTTCCGGATACAAATACAATGGAGTGGAAGTGGTTTTTAGATCCTCCACAAACCATAGTTTACATTCAGACAAAGAAAGGTTGGGATACTCTCATTTATGAAATAATTCAAACAATACCTGAATATACAGATCCTGAATGTGGCACTGAATCCATATCTATGAGCATAAAAGATCCGGTATTGATTTCGCATACGTTTGATAGTGCCTATATACAAACAAAGGTGACGCAAGTTACATCAACGGGATCCTTATATGATTATAAAGTAACAACTACCCGTACCCTTCAACTTAAATAGTAATGAATAAGCAATCCTTTATATTGTTTATGTTGTTCCTGATTAACTGCCAGTGTGTTTGGGCGCAAGAAAAGGAGAGAGAGAAAAAGCACCATCCGTGGAAACATATCCTTGGAACGGAAATCAGAATTGATAAAGAATCATTGATTGAGGGAACATATAAGTTTATCAATAAGGGAGCGCGGTCCTTCGGCATTAAGTACGGAAGATACAATTATGAGAAAAGGATACTTCCTCTTGATATTCAAAGCAGCATAAGCACCAAGGGAACGCATTCGTACAATATTGAGGGAAACTATCTTAAAGCCGGTTGGTTGTTTTATTCGAAGGTCGCTCCATATGGATTTATGAGTCATGGAGTGTATCTTGTAACATCACGAAGTAATCTTGCATATAGTCGCAATATTTCTAATGGTTGGAGTTCAGTTTCTATTGCGCCTCAGGAAACCTATTATGCTTTCGGATTGGAATATGAATTTGTAATCGGAGTTATATTGGTAGATAATTTTCTGTTAACGATAGCGGGAGAAACGGGATATAAGCCAATGAATGTAAATCCATTTGAAGATGTGTTAAAAGGAGTAGATGCATTTTCTAAATACACTCCCGGACAAGGTTACGGAACATTACCGGTGTACATAAATCTTTCATTAGGCATTGGCTTTATTTTCTAACAATTCCCTCACCACCTTCACTCCATTAATCACCCCTTTTGTTCCCAATCCGTTCACCACATACATATTGGGTAATGACGGATGCTGAAGAAAAAGCGTATCGCGGGTTTTGGTGGTGGGTCTTATGCCGGTTTCATGTTTGGTGATAGTAAAAGGAACATCAATGAGCAGTTCAATTTTTTGTTTCAGCTCATCAAGGTCGGCTTGTTGCGGTGTGGTATCATCATTCTCCCATTTATACATACTGCCACACCTGAATCTTCCATCACCCAATGAAACAATGTAGATCCCCTTTTTCACCACACGTGTAAGTTGCAAACCGGGAGCTTCAAATTCCAACACATCACCTTTGCAGGGAATGATGTTGAGTTCGGAAAAAAAGGGATTCTGGTTGGCTTTGTATCCTTCACAAAATACCACAGCAGCAGCTTCAATATTTTGATAGTGCCATGATCCCGAGTCGTATGTAAGTTGGAGATAGTCAAACTTTTCTTCCAGCAAGGTGTGTGTCTCTGCAATATGTTTACGCAGGGCCGACAACATCTTCTTTAAGTCAATCCAACCGCTTAACCCAACCTCAAATGCTCCGAAAGGTTGAATAATATGTGCCTCCTTAACAGGATTGGGGTTGGTGTATTGTTTGAAAAAGGGATGGTCGGATTTAAGGGTAAAGTCGTTTCCTTCTTTGGTATTGCCGAACACATTGTAAATGGTTTGGCGGTGAATCAATGTAATACCCAATTCTTTTTCCATCGAACCATAAATCTCAAGGGCGACATTGATATTCGCCTCAGCATTGTTTGAAACTGTAAATCGTTTGGTGTTAATCGGGTTAAACATTCCTGCAGCAACCTTACTCGAAGTAACAAGCAACCCTTCATCCACAACAGCTACAGTCTCCCCTTTGCGCATCAGCTCCCAGGCCACCAAACTCCCTGCAAGTCCCTGACCAATGATTAACGTGTTTACGGTTTTGGGTTTGTTCATTGCAGTTATTTCGTTAATGGGTTAATAAGTTATTTGGTTATTGAGTTAATAGGGTATGCGGTTTCTTAATTATGTAATCTGTTAATGATGTTGATTTGTCTTTCATCATTAGTTTGCCTACTGCCTGTTCTCGATTAATTCGAACTGACACTGCCCCTTATGTATGTTAATTGTATAATCTGTTAATTATGTTGAATCAGTTATTACCCATCATTAGTTTGCCTACTGCCTACTTTCCCATTGCCTACTTCTTCTTCGTGCTCTTCGTGTAAAAAGCAATTTTGGGGCGCTAACAGCCAACAGCTATTTCCTCCCCTTGAGCATATGCCTCTTCATCGGTGGTCCGGGTAAACGTTCTACCTCAAATCCGATTTCCTTCCACATCCGTTTAACATCACCCTTGCTTGAGTAAGTTACAATTACCCCATTTTCGTTCAAAGAATCATATAATTTTTGAAAGATTTCTTTCGTCCAGAGCTCGGGTTGTTTTTCGGGAGCAAAGGCATCAAAATAAATCACGTCAAAGGTTTGAGAAGGAGTGAAGTCCTGCAACGAAACATGCCATTTGGTTAATGTAAAGTTAGGTGCGACCTCAATGTTTTTATTCCACTCGGCTTGGTGCAACTGTTGGAAGAGGTCTTTATGCGCTTCCGAAGCATCCTTTGTATAGTTCAATTGTCCGATCAGGTCTAAAGGAAGTGGAACGGTTTCCAGGGAATGGTAAACACAATAGACTCCCAACTTTTGAGCTTCCCTAGCGGTAAGCCATGCGTTCAACCCGGTACCAAAACCAACCTCAAGCAGCGATAATTTCTTGCGGGAGGAGTCTGCAGTCCGCAGTCCGCAGTCGGCTGTTTCGTTCGGGAGATTTGTATTCGGGAAACCATTTTCCTCCAACTGCGGACCACGGACTAAGGACTGCCGACCCTCTTCCAGCAACAGCCAGTCCAACAGCCCCCTGCCGATATAAACATACATCGCTTCTTCCAAGGCTCCGTTACGGGAATGGTAAGTTTCGTCCAGTTCAGGAACATAAAGTGTATGCGATTGGTCTTTGGTAAGGTGCAATTCGAGCGACATGCGGCAAATGTAGGTATAGTCAGCCATATGTTCAGGTATAGCCACCTATTCCCTGAGCTCAGGGGCCTTCTATTTTTCTTTTATCCTGCATCCCGCATTGGGCATTAACTATCGAGAATCAAGTATTGGGAATCATGTCTCCGGCCGAAGTGCAGCCTCACCTGCTAATTATCACCTTTGTTGTTTTGCCGGAGGCAAGTATATTCGCGCTGCAAATAAGAGTTGCGGGTTGTTTATTGCGGGTTGCGAGTTGAATTTACTCAACTTAAAAGACCGGCCGGCATAATTAACCTTCTTAACCAATAACATATTAACTAATAACCATACACATGAACGGATTTTTTAACGTACCGGCACCCATTAACGAACCGGTTTTGAACTATGCACCGGGCAGTAAAGAACGTGCTGAATTAAAAGCTGCTTTAGCCGAAGCCCGCAGTAAAGAACTGGATGTACCTATGTACATTGGAAGTGAAGAAGTAAGAACCGGAACCAAAATGAGAATGGCTCCTCCTCACGATCATAAACATACATTAGGGCATTTTCACCAGGGCGATAAGGGCCATGTAAGCAAAGCGATTGATGCTGCGCTTGCCGCAAAAAGCAAATGGGAAGACCTGCCTTGGGAACAACGTGCTGCTATCTTTTTGCGTGCTGCAGATTTAATTGCCGGTCCGTACCGCGCTAAATTGAATGCTGCTACCATGCTGGGACAAAGCAAAAATGCATACCAAGCGGAGATTGATGCAGCTTGCGAGCTGATTGACTTCCTGCGTTTCAACGTTAACTTTATGACCCAGATTTACCGCGACCAGCCTGTGTCGGGTAAAGGCATGTGGAACCGCATTGAATACCGTGCATTGGAAGGTTTTGTGTTTGCATTGACTCCTTTCAACTTTACGGCAATTGCAGGTAACTTACCTACTTCGGCTGCCATGATGGGTAACGTGGTGGTATGGAAACCTGCCAATACACAAGTATATGCAGCCAATGTGCTGATGGAAATCTTTAAAAAAGCAGGTTTGCCGGATGGCGTAATTAACCTGGTATATGTAAGTGGTCCTGACGCTGGTGAAGTGATTTTCTCTCACCCCGATTTTGCGGGAATCCACTTTACAGGTTCAACCGGAGTATTCCAGAATGTTTGGAAATCAATAGGCAACAATATCCATAAATTTAAAACATACCCTCGCATTGTAGGTGAAACAGGTGGTAAGGATTTTATCATGATTCACAAAAGTGCTGAGCCTGAAATGACAGCTACTGCGATTGTTCGTGGTGCATTTGAATATCAGGGACAAAAATGTTCGGCTGCTTCACGTGTGTATGTGCCGTCAAACCTATGGCCTGCTGTTAAAGCAAAAATGATCGCAGATATGGCTACGTTTAAAATGGGTCCTACTGAAGATTTTGGTAATTTCATTAATGCTGTGATTGACGAAAAGTCATTCGATAAAATTGCAAACTATATTGAGGATGCCAAGAAAGATGCCAGCTGTGAAATCATTGCAGGAGGGACATATGATAAATCTTCAGGATATTTTGTTGCACCAACAGTTATCGTTACCAAAGATCCTAAGTACAAAACCATGTGTGAGGAAATCTTCGGTCCTGTATTGACTGTATATGTTTACGATGCCGAAAAATTTGAAGAAACATTGGCATTGGTGGATTCAACTTCGGAGTATGCTTTAACAGGTTCTATTATTGCCGAAGATAGATATGCAATTGAGCTGGCAACAAAAAAATTGCGCAACGCTGCCGGTAACTTCTACATTAATGATAAACCAACAGGTGCAGTTGTAGGACAACAACCTTTCGGAGGTGCACGTGCAAGCGGTACCAATGATAAAGCAGGAGCGATGGTTAACTTGCTGCGCTGGACTTCCATGAGAACGATCAAAGAAACATTTGCCGCACCAACCGATTACCGCTATCCGTTTTTGGATAAAGAATAGTCACTTCGAGTGATCCGAAGGATTGTATCGAGATGTAGGGAGAATGTCATGCTGAGTTAATCGAAGCAGACGTCCATATTGTGTTGAAAGAAAAGGCTTAGAGCGAGAATTCGCTTTAAGCCTTTTTTATGAGTTAGGTTGAGTTGAACAAGTCGGGTAATTAAATCCACAAAAAGTGTGTCTTAAAGTAATGTTATCTGATGGAAGCACTTCATGCCGGTTAAGCAGGAAATTGTTTTGATTGGCAAAAAAATTGATGTATCGTTTTAATCTGAGTAGGAACAAATATTCCTAAGTTAGTATGTTTGCAATATGAAAATTCAAAGTGTCATTCTCATCATAATTGGTTTGTTCTTCAGTTCATGCATTGTGCAATCACCCAAATATACTTCGCTTGAAAAAGTGATGAAATTAAAACCGGGCATGACTAAAACCGAAGTGGAAAAGGAATTGGGTATTCAACCATATAACGTTAAACTGGTAAATGATACCATGAATGTTTTTGTTTATGTATACCGTGTTGTAGACAGGAAAACGCTATCTATTTATACTACTCCGGTTAATGGAAGAAGAGCACTGGGTAAACATATGCAATTATCCGCTGCTTATACTAAAAACGATATACTGATTAATATAGAGTCGTGTATCGAATGTTCAAATGACCTGGTGAATCTTAGTAAGGTTGACTTTCAAAAAATAACAATGTTTATTACCGTAACGTTACCTGTGGTGCTTCTCTATATAGGATTGAAATAGGTTTTATTTCTTCCAAGCCGTTAATATCATTCCGGATACCAAAATAGGGATCAGGTAACCAATCGTGATGACTAAAAAGAACCGGAAAGGAAAAGCCTGGAAAGCATACATAGGTCCTATAATGGCTACAACAAATCCAATCCATACCAATAAGCATAATCGTAACGTTTGGACTATTGTCTCATAATTCAATTTGTTGATGAGCCAGGCTAAAACAAAGGCTAATACTAAATTCCCTGCTAATTGAATGATGAATGAAGGAACCATACTTGGTCCCTGATCAAGTTGTTCTTTGGTTCTTGCCAGGTCTTCCATGTATGCAGTTCGGAATACCATAGTGAACCAAACAAAATCGAGTGCAAATCCGGCTATTGCGGAGGTGATAACGGCTAAATAATTATATTCTTTCATAGCTCAAATATTAGAAAGAATAAGGTCACAAGTTTAGTGCCTGTTTTTACTTTTTCTTAGAGGTGTTTTAGAATTTAGAGGGACGGACTCCATAATGGGAGCAACATTTTATGGGAGTTTAAAATTGCTTCGGCTTCAGTTTTTGAGCCGCAAGCGAAGCGATTTCTTCCATTCTTTTCTCACGTGTTTCAGGTCGTTTGGCAAGAACAATCCATTGTAACATCGCCTTTCTAACCGACTTACTTAAACTCATGAAAAAGTCTTTAGATCCTTTATGGGTTTTAAATATTTTGTCAAGGTCCCTGGGAATGGTTAATTCTTCCACATCATCCAGAATTGCCCACGACCCGTTTTGTTTTGCCGTTTCAATACTTTCATATCCTGCCGGGGCAATCAGTCCTTCTTCCGTTAATCGCTCAATTTTAGCCTTGTTTATTTTCGACCATACACTTTTGGGTTTTCGTTTGCAAAAAAATTGTATGAACGTATGTTCGTCAACGGATCTTCGGGTACTGTCAATCCATCCGAAACAAAGCGCCTCATCAACTGCTTCACTGTGGCTAATGCTTGGAATGCCCGAATCTTTTTTATGATACAGCAGCCAAATGGATTGTTTGGTGCGGTGGTTTTTTTTCAACCATTGCCGCCAATCCTTACTGCTGGTCGGACAAAAAGTTTCCGGTTCCTCTTTCTGTGTTTCTTTTTTCATAGCTGCTTGTTTCTTATTTCCGAAGATAAAAATAAAGTGTAACAAGAGTGGTTCTGCATGGATATTGTTTATTGTTCATAAAAATAATAGAGCACCTCATTGATGCCTTCTTGTATTTTACCTCCCGTATTTATATTTAGCATTTTAACTATGTCGGCCTTATCACAATATTGAATGGAAGGTTGTTTTTCGATATCCAGATATTTTGAATGTTGGGACTTATGATAAGCAAAACCATACTTTTCTGTGAAGTTTCCGCTGCTTGAATTTGCTGCCCTTGATATCAATGTAACCCTTAAATATTCATATCCTTTGAGTCGGGCAACTCTCCTGTTCATTACATGATCAACAACAAGATCGTTTATTTCTTCTTCTGGAAATGCATGAGCATACGCTTTTCGATAGTTTGTGTAGTTAACACGTACCCAAACCTGCCTATGCGAGTGAAGGATCTCTACCCCTTTTACTTTCCAGATGGGTAGTTTTTTATTTGGCAGGGGTATGGAATAAGGAGTTACCATCAATGCATTATCTGAGTTTGGGAAAATGCGTGAGAAAGTTCCTATATATGTTGATATGGCATCAATTGTCCTTGCCGCAATCGGTATATGTAAATCAGGAGTCATTCCATATCGTGCTGCAAATTCTTTAGCTAATACATCTTCAGCCATTATTCTTATTGTTATCTGCGATTAAGGAGCCTAACATATTTTTTGTGTTTTATGTGAGCGAAATGCAAATTGGTCATTTCAATACTAAAGAGAAACAATGATAATAAAAAGGGTTGCTTCCCAATTGGAAGCAACCCTTTTTGTACAACCTCCTTGTGGAAATTGATTACTTGATGATCATCAAACGTTGGTAGCCCAATACCCTCGTTGGTGTTTTGATGTTTATAAAATATACTCCTTCACTCATCTGCAGGTCGGTAAACTCCTGCACTCCATTCCTGTTCTTGAGTTCCGTTTGGTGCATCAGTTTGCCCGACACATCGGTGATTTCAATAGAGAATTCCTCATTGATGTATGGAACAGTGTAGTAAACTTTAAAGTGATCGCTTGCCGGGTTAGGAGCTATAGCAATGCGAACTTTATCGGCCATGGTAATTTCCATTCCGGTGTGGTCGCATGGTGGCAAGTATACACATACATCTTCCCAACAGGTTTTGCCAAATCCGTCTGCTATCAATATACGGAAGCAAATAATAGAATCGGCAGGCAGACTGTCGGTGAACACAATATTGAATGTTTGCAAGCCGGGACCAATCGGGTTAGGAGTAATGGATCCAAAAGTACCCGCACTAATAGGCAATACACTCACTGTACCACTGCTGAAAGGATTGAGCACCGTAACTTCAATATTATAGGTACTCACACCTTTCTCTTTAAATTCACAATGTGCACACAATGCATACACACTCACACTGCAGGTATCTTTACAAGGTTTATAATCTCTCTTCACAGAATCCACACAGTTAAGACCTGTAGCAGGATCATAAAAATTGAAGTAGAAAGTAGCGTTGGCAGCATACGGAGGGTAATCAATATACGTGAAGCAGAGTGACTGGAAGCCATTGTTAACCGTAACCGGATTAGGGGAGAAGTTTCCTGTCGCAGTACTGAGCGTAAGTGTTGATCCACTGCTTCCGCCCCATGTAACATCTGCACAGAAAGAATACATCGGGTTGCCCAATGCATCATATCCGGCACATTCTATTTGGGTAACTTTAATCTGTTCCTCACATTTTCCTTTGCATGGAGGCAATTTGATACAAATGGTGGTATCACATTTTGCATTGCCGTTGTAAATAATAATGGTAAAACAGGCAATAGTATCCATTGGTGAAAGGTCGGTAAAGGTGAATGAAACCGTATTGCCTCCTGCCGGAAGCACCACAGGAGATAATCCACTCACCGAACCTGCCGTTGATGTTACGGTAATACCTGAGCCCGCGCCCAATGTATTGTTCAATCCAAGGGAAACAGTATACGTTTGTTGTCCCGAACTGTTCACCGGTCCGCAATGAATATCCGGTACAACCCTCAATGCACATTGTGTACATTTTACAAATGTAAGTTCAATTGGATCGGATAGTTTTTTACATCCCGCTGCAGTTGTCACCAATACCTGATAGGTTCCTGCCTGGTATAACGGAATATGAATGGTATCGGAGTTTGCACCTGTAATCGGGTTTCCATTGAAGTACCACTGGTAAGCAGCATAACCCGGAGGAGCAAACCACACCAGCTGTTTGATGCTGTCGCAAATTTCATAACAACCGGTAACCATTCCACAGAAATCAGGCAATGGGTTCACCATTTTAGTTGCTGTAGCTTTACATCCGAATGTATCAACAACGGTGTATGTGTAAGGCCCCGGTATGCTGGTGTAAAGTGAATCATTGAGGAGTCCGGTGTTCCAGTACGTATTCATCACATTGGTTGATGACGTTACGCCAACCAATAGGTTTGTCTGGCCTTCGCACAATGTTCCCGAACTCAGGATGGCAGCATTCGGCAGTGGATGCACAACGAAGTTAAAACTATCCTTGCCAACACATCCGGCAGCCGAAACCACCGTTACATAAAGTGTGTGAGCACCCAAAGTAGGGAAGGAAGCAAAGAAATTAAACTGCGTAAATGAACCGGGTTGAACCGTAGTATCCAGCGTCCAGGTAATTGTAAATCCTGATGCCGGATAGTTCACTGCAAACACTTGTTGGTCGTTTAAACATAAATGGTCTTTGCCACTAATTTGTGGACGAGGTACAGGATTGACCAGAATATTTTTGGACGGTGTTTTAAAGAAGCATGATTTTGAATCGGTAATATCCACAGAATACGCTCCTGTATATTTTGCATATATGCTTGGAGTGGTATTCAATGTCGACCATAGATAATTGTATGCAGGATATCCACCGGTAACATTTACCGTGAGTTTCGTGCTATCTCCTTCGCACAATATGGTATCACCGGTTACCGAAATAATTCCACCCAACGTATTCGGAAGTACACGTACTGCCTTAAAGGTGGAATCCACACAACCAAATGCATTGGTAATTTTTAAGGTAGCTAGAAATAATCCTGCTGTTGCATACACACGTGTTGGTGAAGTAACAAGAGATGATGCCCCGTCACCAAAATTCCACAACGACTGCGTATAACTGCCGGTACTTGTATTGGTAAACAGTATTCCGGCCTGCACGCAAATGGAATCATTGGCATTGAAAGAAGCATTAGGGAAACCGGGAATGGTAATAGATTTGGTTATAACACACGTGCCTGCTACCGTTAACGAAACTGTATAGGTTCCCGGAGGAAGTGTGAATAAGGGATTGGCCAGACTACTTGTGTATCCACCAGGATTGACCAGCCAGCTATATGAAGGAACCGGTAAAGTTGAGAGTCGTTTGGTAAACTTGATTTTAACAGAATCAATCCCCGATACGCAATAGAGTGAATCATAAAAATCGGGAACGTATTGAACCGTATCTACTTTCATTTTGCAGATCTTACAGAATCCTGTTCCCGACATATTCGGAACATCAACACAAAATTGTACCCTGTAATAACCGGGTTCGGAGAATGTGTGTGAAGTATTGTTTCCGGTTGCCGTGTTGGATCCGCTGAATGGATCATCAAAGTTCCATCTTGGATTAATGGCTCCTACAGTATATGTTCCATTAAAGGTATCCTTATTGCAACCCAAACGTATACGGCTGAAATCGACAGTATAGGCCGGATTGGCCGAACAGGTATCGCAAACGGTATCGATAGGAATGACATTACTCGTATCGGCACAACCAAAACTATTTACCCCAACCACAAAATAAGAACCCAGAACATTGGTGCTGTAACTTGTTCCTCCTGTTAGCAATGTGGAAGGAGACTTATACCAGTTATAGGTTACACCTGCAACCGGACCTGCAACATACATATTTACCATGCTCACCGGACCACAGAAGAGATTAGGGTCAGGAGTAGAAATAGTAATATTCGGTTTCGGGTTAATCATGATTGTTTTGGTTGCAGTTGCAACACCCACACAATTGCCTCCATAGGTTACGGTAAGTGTGATGATATAATTTCCTGCCGACTGGTAAACATGTGTAGGGCTCGCAGCGGTAGATGTAAAACCATCACCGAAATTCCAGTTGTAACTCAATGCTGCAGGTGTTGCACTCATGCTTGCACCAACGCCCGCACAGATAGTAGCCGGTGCCGAAATAACGGGTACGGGCGGCATGCTGATCATGATTGTTTTATTGCTGGTGACGGTTTGTCCGCATACTTTTCGGATAACACTGATTGTAGCAGGTCCCGAATAGTTATTCCATAAAATGGAGATGGTTGAAGTATGCTGACCCGACACAATACTTCCGGCTATGGTTGGTGAAATGGACCAGGTGAAATCGTCTCCCGTTACTCCCAGAAAATGGGTTGAGTTATTGTTTGCACATGCCGAAGTGTCACCCAATATAGGTGATGCCGTCAGTGGTAAAATACTTTGGATGGTGTCTCTTAAGGTATCGGAAGCGCAACCCGTAAGCGGATCTATTTGTACCGCCTTGAGGATGTACGGACCTGTTGCATTCCAGATTACGCTGATGGTGTTACCCGCACCGCTTACCGGTATGCCGTTTTGAACCGACCACATTACCGTGTAAGCTGATGAGGTTTGGAAGGCTAGATAGGTATACGGAACACCAGGACAAACCGGATTGGGTCCTGCAATGGAATCCGGTTTCGGAGGAAGCGGATTTACCGTAAGGTTAATCTGCTGCGGACTGTTGCAATACTGTCCGGTAGTATCTTTTGCATGAATGATAAAATCCCCGGGCCCATATGTCCAGTTCACCATTAAGTTGGATGATGAAGAAAGTGTGGTAGTAAAATAGGTAACGTTACCAAGAGGGTTGGTGATGGTCCATACAAGGTTTGCTGCCGTAGCCGGGGATGGAAAAACGGTGAGTGTTGATTTATCGCAAATCTGTTGTGGTGCGGAAAGAAACAATTTAGGTCGTTGTTTGATATTGAGAATGGATTGCCCACCGCACGACATGCCTTCTGTACTTCCGGGAATTTTATGGTAATACTCCACAACAATATTTCCAGAGACGAACGTAGAATTGTAAAAACACAATATGATATCATGTACATTGATGGTATCCGTTGTGAGTGTTACTCCGGGTGGTACATGCCATACGATGCTGTCAATAGGAATGTCGCAGCTGATATGGTATTTCACACATTCACCGAAACACACCGATGATTTGCCGCTGATCTGTGCATTGGGCACAATGATGGGCACAAAAACAGAGGAGGGTGTGGTACAGATTCCTCCGCAACCCGTAACCGACAATGTTAAAATGCCGGGACCTGTTGATCCCCACATAACCGTAACAACAGAATCGGTACTATCACCCTGGATGGTACCGTTGGTTACCGACCAGTGATATACCGCAGTGGGGCAGGCAGGGCCGGTATGATAGGTAACAATGGCATCGGGACATACGGTACTGATACAGAAAATTTCAGGACCGGGAATAGCAGAAACCTGAACGGTCATTTTGAATGTGTCCTTGCAATGGCATTCATTCTCTACAATAAGCAATACCTGATATGTTCCTCCTGAACTATATGCATGCGTGGCATCTGCAGAACCGGGATACGAACCTGCTGTTGTACTTGCATCACCCCATTGCCATTCCCAGGAAGCCAAGGGTGTTCCTGCACCTGCAAACGATTGGTCGATGAACTGAATAGGTTGGTTTTTGCAGGCATTGATGACACCTGCCACCGGAGTATTTAATGACGTGAATAAAGCATGAGGTTTGGCAACAATTTTTACGCAAACTTTATCAATACCAACGCATCCGTTTATATTGGTTTCGGTTACCTGTACAGAACCACTGCCTGCACCTGTCCAGAATACAGTTATCGAATTGCTTGTTGATGGAGTGTATGTTGCAGTGCCTGAAATGACCCATGCATAAGTACTTCCGGTATGATTGGGAGTACTGTAGGTAACCCAGGTAGAATCACAAATATTCAGACACTCATCGTCTTTGCGTCCTTGCGGATCGCCTCCTGCCGAGCCGCCAGGGCCACCACAACCCACCATTACCGATGGCAAAATCCATGGCATGGGTTTCCCCATAATGGTTACGTTAAGCAGCGAAGTGCACACAATATTATTGACAATATCGCGCACCACTAAAGTTACCTGACCGGTAAGTGTGCTTCCCCATGTAATGCTCACCGAAGTGCCGCTTCCAATGGACACACCTCCATACGCATTCCACTGATAGGTATAGGGACCTGTAAGTGAAGTGCTGTATGTTTTAATATCCCCCGCGCATACAGTACTGTCGCCTGTAATAGGACACTGGGAATACGATTGAAAAGAGCAAACAAGTAGAAAAAAAACAAAGACAATGTTTCGGCTAAGTGTAAAATTCCTCATAAGCAATGGGATTAAATGGTTGGACATAAGAAAAAGAACTGTTTTTCTTTGTTTCATAGACCATAACGAACCATACTTTTAAGGAGCAGACCGGTCACGTTTAGTGTCCGGCAAAAAAGGAATCAGCAATGTTGCTAGGCTTAGCAGTGGGTTGCTGATGATCATTACAAAAATATAACTAAATATTTCAATTAAGCACCATCTGTTTTACGAATCAGGTGTTTGTTTTCATGACAACAAAGGGCGTAATAGCTGATACAATTGGGGTAGGGAGGTTTTGAGAAAAATGAAAAAAGCATCCGGAAACGGGTTGCGAATAGTTATGATAATAACTATTGATACGATCATTGGTTAACTAAAAAGATAAAGTAGAGAGAACGGAGGAGTATTTTCTTATGTCTTTATTTTGTTTTAAGCTTCTCAAATTGTTTGGGGCCGGTTCTCATTTTGAGTAAATAAATGAATGAACCAATTCCGATAAACAGATGCATAACTTCTATAAGGGCCATTTTACTGATGGATAAAACACCATCGGCAACGCCCCATAAATCTGCAGATAAGCCAAGAAAATGGGTTAACATATTTGTGAGAAAGAGTCCGGTTAATATTTCAGAATTATGCTGATTGCGGAGGAAGTAGTTGATAATTCCACCGCCTATAATCAATCCTCCCATGCCTCTGTATACCGATAATATTTGTGGAGTGGCCTCAATACTCATCATACCGGCTATCAGATTTGGCATAAAAAAGAACAGTGTGCCGAATGTAAATGACACTAATGCTGTAACTAGCAAAAAGGTTGAACGTTTCATATGTTAAGTTAATCTGTTCAACTCAAAGGTACTAATCATTTAATCCCTTTCCATCAAGAATATGCGGAATCCATTTTTCAACCCTTGATTCGCGGGTTTTGGATTGTTTGGGAGCAGCAAAAAACAACAAGTATCCTCTTTGACGCCCGGGAGTCAATGCTTGAAAGGCCGCTTTTAAACCAGGAACGAGATCCAATTGATATTGAAATTCCGGAGCAACAGCATATGCTTCAGGCTTTTTAAGTTCTACCTTCAATCCGGCTTTTTCTACTTGAATGGCCTCCTCGATATACATTTTAAGGGTAGGAGCCAACTCTGCAATTTCCAAAACATGGGTGAACCGGATTTGCCGAGCAGCCTGCACATTTTTTGTTTGTTGTATTAGAATACCCTTGGGGTCAGGTAACAGTGCGCCCTTAAAAAATAACAATGCACAATACTCTTTGAATGTATGTATGAGTACAATATTGCTCTCCTGAAATGTATAACAGGGAACTCCCCACTTGAGTTCCTCGGTGAGCCCGCAGTCGAGCACGATCATTCGCAATTGTTCCACTGCCGACTGCCAGTTGTTGGCGTTCTGAAAGAAAAAATCAACTTTAGGATTCATATGGGCAGGCAGGATAATCTGAAGGAAATGGTATTCAAATAGACAAAATTCACACTCGCAACGAACCCCTGAATCCTCTTGCAGCGTAATAGGATTCGGCTCCGTTGTGATAGGTAAAAACGGTTGCATAGCGGTAATCACAAAAAAGGGCACCACCCAGTTTGCGGATAGCAGCAGGTGTTTTTACCCAGCTTGAGGTTTTGGTATCAAACTTTCCAATTTGCTGCAATTCCTTGTATTGCTCTTCCGTTAAAATCTCAATGCCCATGTCGGATGCCATTTCCATTGCGCTGTTTGCAGGCTTATGTTCCTTGCGCGATTCCAGAGCCTGGTGGTCATAACAAATACTTCTACGACCCTTCGGACTTTCTGCGGAACAATCGTAAAAAATATAATCGCCTGTCTTTTTATCATACCCCACAACATCGGGTTCTCCATCCGTTATTTCCATTTCATTTAGCGACCACATTTTGGAAGGATTCTTTTCAAGCTTCGCCTGCACTTTATCCCAGTCAATACCTTTATGGCGGTTCATGTTTTTGTCAAAACGGACTTTTAGCTCTTTCAGCAAAGCATCATATCGTTCTGAGGGTAGTTTTTTTTTCGGGTTATTCATGATTGTGTAATTAGTTACTGGTTATTTATTGCGGGTTGGAGTATACGAAATTAAATATTCGAATTTACTAGAGGTGTTGGAAATCTTCTATCATCCGGTCTGAAATACCATGATGTTACCGTAAGTATCAGAAGTAATATCGGAGGAAATATTTCATTCATACCACTGCCCATTGCAATATGAGCAAACAACGCGCCAGTCATGTTAAAGAAAAAACCGGCATACGCCCATTCTTTTATTAATGGAAACCTTGGAACAAGAACCGCAATTACGCCCAATATTTTCCATACCCCGAGTATGGTTAGTGAATACACGGGAAAGCCCAAACGTTCCATTCTCGAAACTTCTTCGTCCACTTGTAATAGTTGAACAATTCCGGTTGAGGTCATTCCCAATGCAAGCCATAAGGTAGCAACCCAATACATGATTTTGTTTCTTTTTGTCATAGTGTTTTAGATTAGTTTGTTTACGATTTCCTGCAACTTGTTATGTGCCATATTAAGACCATATGCAAAAGGGAGTTTTAACATTTGGTCTCTGTGTGCAACCGATCTGTAAATGATCTGTATTGTTAATTTGCTGGTGGTATCCGTAATTTTATTGAATTCCAGAAACTCAAGCTGGATCGGAAAGGAGGTATTCTCCATTTCAAATGTGCGTGTAATATTGCTGTTCGGAGTAAATTCATGTATCACACCATTTGCTTTGAATACAATATTACCGTTATCATCAGTTGTTTCAAACTGGTAGCTGCCATGCTTTTTACTTTCGAGCTTCAGCACTTTTGTGCTCATCCATTGTTCCACAATTTCGGCTTCCGAATAAGCTTTAAAAAGTAATGCTACCGGCAGGTCAAATTCCCTGTTTATAAACAGATCATGTTTGCCTTCTTCTGATGTAATCTGAGTTTTGAGTTCCATATGATAGTATTTGTTCGTAATTATTTGGAATATTTTTTCATAACTGCTTCCAATTTATTAAACCGGTCGTCCCACATTTTTCGGAAGGGTTCAATAAAGTTAGCCACCTCTTTCATCTTTGTTGCATTGATATGGTAATAAACCTCACGTCCGTTTTGTTCCGGCTCAAGCAATTCACATTCGGTAAGTATTTGCAGGTGTTTGGAAACAGTAGGTCTTGCCGTATCAAAGTTGGACGCAATTGCACCAGCAGTCATCGATTGTGTGGTCACCAATAAGAGTATCGCCCTTCGGGTAGGGTCGGCTATGGCTTGAAATACATCACGTCTTAAATTCATTGTGTAGTTATTTGGCTACAAATGTATATGTAGTTATTTAGCTACGCAAGTTTTTCTAAAGAAATTTTAAGGACTTAGTGAGAAACGGCTTTCAAACCCACAATGGAAGCAATCAGGGTTACAATAAAAAATACCCGCCAAAAATCAGCCGGCTCCTTAAAAATAAATATGCCAACCAATACAGTTCCAACAGCCCCAATACCTGTCCATACTGCATAGGCAGTTCCGATGGGTAAGGTTTGGGTAACTTTATATAACAAAAACATGCTCACCGATAAACATGCAAAAAAACCAAGCATCCACATCAGTGCAGGAGTGCCGGTATGTTCCTTTGCTTTACCCAGACAGGTTGCAAATCCTACTTCAAATAATCCGGCAATAATTAAGAGTATCCAGTTCATGTTTAAAAAGTATGCTGTAAAAGTAATACTACAGTTTCGTAATCTGTCATGAAAATGCAGGCAAAAAAAAGCCTGCAATGCTGATGATTGCAGGCTTTTGTAAAAGCTATAAAAAAATCGATAATTACAATTGGATCGAACCTAAACTGGTGGTTGCTCCTATTGTAACAACAACACTGTTTATGGTTTTATCATTAAGCGGAGCCGCAGGATTAATAGTCACGGCATATGTTCCGGCAGGAAGACCACCTAACACAAAATATCCATCCTTGTTGGTTACGGTTGTATAGGTTTCGCTCGATGCTGATACGGCAGTTACTGCAGCATAAGGAACTGCGGGTGTAATATTACCACTTATGGAACCAGAGATGGCTTTTTCAATGGTACGGATTACAGGTTTAAGCTTATACGTGTTGTTACCGGTTTCCACAATCGATTTGTTGGCATCAAAGTCAAGCAGTACAGTATATAAAACACCATCCTGTAACTGTTGATGCACCTGTAGTTTTAATCCCGATTGTTCGGCACTTGGTGTACTCAAAGGGTAAGTTACACTGTCTACCACGATTGAGTTGTTTGGTCCGAGAATCAGCCTGATTTGTGATACAGTTGAAACACCGAGCGTACTTGAAGCAATCAATGTGTCTTTTCCGTTTGAGAAATCAAGCAGGTTATAAATTCCGGGGTTTACATTTAACAATACAGCTTTGCCATCGCCACCTGTAACTTCCACACCTATTATATCAACGTACACTGCATCATAGTCTCCCGGAGCATCAGTCATTCTCATTGCATAAGGGTATGAAGCTTCTTTCGAGTCCTTCTTACAGGCATTCATCATCATTGCTACTCCCAGCATGATGGTACATAAAATCAAATTAACCTTCTTCATATTTGTTGTCATTAGTAGTTGTACATTATCCTTAACAAGGATTTGTTAAAGGGTATTATATCAGTGTGCAAGTTACCTGATTTTGCATGGAATGATTCTTCTGACGAATAGATTAAATGGCAGTTTTACCTTGCAGTTACACAGTGGGCAATATTTTCTACACAAGTATTCTCTTTAGTTACACAAACGTAATTTTTTTAATATTGTACAATGAAAAAAGTACTCTTTGTATGTTTGGGAAATATTTGCAGATCACCTATGGCACATGGTATTTTTCAGCGAATGGTGGATGATGCGGGATTAAGTGAACGAATTTTTGTGGATTCAGCAGGAACAGGAGCATACCATATTGGAGAATTACCCGATAAACGTGCGCAAGAAACCTGCAGGGAACGCGGCATTAAATTAACACATAAGGCTAGGGTTTTTAGCAAGAATGATTTTGATACCTTCGATTATATTCTTGCAATGGATAAAGAGAATATGATCAATATTCAAAAACTGAAGCCGGATACCCATAAAGCAAAACTGAAGCTCATGCGCGCTTATGATACAAAATACCCGAATGCTGAAGTTCCGGATCCGTATTTCGGAGAAATAGATGGTTTTGCAGAAGTATTTGATATGCTGGAACGAAGCTGTGAGGAGTTGATGAAAGAAGTAATAGATAAGTAAATGTGCAGATGAAAGAAAAAGAATCCCTGCGGGATTCAATATTGAGAGTAAGAACAATGCCCCTTCAGGGTGATAAGAATGTGAAGATATGATGATGTGCAGACGCACAAATAAGGTAAATTGTTTCGGGACAGATCCCGAAACATCCAACATCCAACAATGAAACATTACAACATAACGATATCGGGAAAAGTACAGGGTGTTTTCTTTAGGAAATACACAGTTGAACAGGCCGAACAATTGAGCTTGAAAGGATTTGTGCGCAATGAACCCAATGGTGATGTATACTGCGAAGTAGAAGGAGAGGAGGAACTGCTGAATAAATTTGAAACATGGTGTTGGAGGGGCTCTCCTTTTTCCAAAGTAGAAAAAGTAGTAAGGACTGAAGGAGGAATACAACACTTTCCCTCATTCCTGATTAGAAGGTAGTTTGTTTGATTAGGAGCTGTCTAACGGAGCCGGATTTTCATTACTATTCCACATTTTTTGCTCATTCCGAATTTCGCATTTTCTTCCCACCATATATATCCGGCATGTGCAATCCGAAATATTTTGCACCAATCCGGATAACGGCAATTACAACACCTGAAAGGATACTGATGAGGTTTCGGTCATCAATAAACTGCATCAGTCCGAAAAATACAATGCCTCCTGCAATACATGCAGAAGCATATACATCTTTCCGAAATACATACGGAATTTCATTCAGCACCACATCCCTGAAAATTCCTCCAAAACATCCTGTAATAGTTCCAAGGGCAACACAAACCATCGGGTGTAGCTGAAAGGCAATACCCTTATCTATGGCAACTACACAGAAGAGTGCAAGTCCTGCGGTGTCGAGCCAGAATAATAAATGGGTATACAACCGAATATATTTATTGAAGAACAATGCCAGCAAATAAGCAATAAGCAGGGTGGTGATGGCTTGTAAGTCGAGGATCCATGCAACAGGTAAACTGCCGATAAGCATATCCCGCAAGGTTCCTCCACCTATTGCGGTAATAAATGTGATTACCAACACCCCAAAAATATCGAGCCGTTTTTGCATGGCCGATAAAGCACCGGAAACTCCGAAAGCAACAATGCCCAATAATTCGATGGTGTTATGGAAAGTGAAAAACATTATAACTCGAGGCTTAATTGATCGTTGAGTAAGGTAAATGTTAACCGATGAAAAGGAGTGATGCCATGTTGTTTAATTCCAGTTCTATGAACAACTGTTGGATACCCCATATTGTGATCCCAACCATAATGCGGATGCTGTGTATGGAGGTCGCGCATAAAATCATCGCGGTATGTTTTGGCCAAAATGCTAGCAGCAGCAATGCTTTGGTATTTGGCATCCCCCTTCACAATACACTCGTGCTGGATTTTTTTGAACGGAATAAAACGGTTACCGTCAATGAGCAACAACTCGGGCTCCCCGCTTAGTTTTTCAATGGCGCGGTGCATAGCCAAAAAGGATGCACGCAAGATATTATGCTGGTCAATTTCCTGATTGGTGAGCATGGCCACACCAAAGCTCAATGCCTTTTCTTCAATTTCGGCACGCAGTAATACTCTCTTTTTATCAGTAAGTTTTTTGGAATCATCCAATCCTAAAATCGGTTTGCGTTCATCCAGAATAACCGCAGCGGCAAACACCGGACCGGCCAAACAGCCTCTACCGGCTTCATCGCAACCGGCTTCTATAATGCCTTTCTGGAAAAAACGTTTGAGTCCCATCTGTTGGTTCAAGATAATAAACTTTCGGCTTTTTCAATAACCTCTGCAAGTGTTATGCGGCTGATACAAGGATTATCAGGGTGTACACAATGTATCTGGTCGCATGGGTTGCATTCGAGTACATAATGCAATACAGCTGATTGGTTGCCCCAGGGATAAAACACAAATGGCTCCCCCGGTCCGTACAAGCCTATACATTTGGCCCCGCTTACTGCCGCAATGTGCAACGGGCCACTTTCATTTCCAACATATAATGTACTCAGTGCAGCAAGGGCCGAAAGTTCGGTAAGGTTAAAAAATCCGGCTATCGAATGGGTTTCAAAGGAAAGTTTGGACTGGAGTTGTTTGATGTCTTTTACTTCCGACTTATCACCTGTAAAAACGATATCAAAGTTTTTTTCTTTTTTAAAATAGGAGGCAAGTTCTGCATACTGATTCCACCTGCGCAATGCTTTGCGAGCCCCGGTGTGCAACAGCACAAATGCCCCGATATTATGATCAATTAAAAAATCCTCAGCCTTTTTCCGGTCCTGTTTGCTGGTATAAATATGGGGAGTGGTATTCCGGTTTTGATCATCAATTACAGGAGCCACAACCTGTAAATTGGTTAGCACTTCGTGAGGATGTTGTCCAGATTGGCTATTGGCAAACCGCACCGTAGCCCGGTCGAGCCTTACCTTGGGCCAATGTGTAAAGGCAAAGAAGATGCTGTGCCATGTGCCACGCAAATCAATAATCATATCATACCGGTGTATAAGGTCACCGAAATTGGAGGTAAGATGGGTGATTGCAGGATTGTTGTTCAGGAGTGTAATGGCTGAGGGTTTGCACAGTAAAGTTATTTTTGCATCCGGAAATTGTGCATGAAGCATGGTGAATACATGCAGGGTATAACACATGTCGCCAATCTCATCCTGGCGGATGCACAGAATATGCATGGGCAGATATGCCTTAACATCCCTGTTTCGGTTAATTGCCTTGGTGAGCAACATCGATACAAAGTAAACCAATTTCTCAGGCCATGTTTTGCTAAAGGACTTCATGCATTGCAATGATAAAGTATAATGTTTACATTTACCGATTCCATTTGGTATGCAAAAGAAGTTTCTATCCAATTTAGTAATTACCTTGGGCGTTAACCTGCTTGTAAAGCCGCTGTGGATTTTGGGTATCGACCGAACCTTCCAAAATAGGCTCGGGCTTGAACAGTATGGGATTTATACCAACCTGTTTACCTTCTCGCTTATCTTGGGTTTATTGCTCGATTTTGGTATTAACAATTATAACTCTTCGAGTTTAGCACACAATCCCGGCAGGCTACAGAGGCAATTTGTTCCGTTACTCGCTCTTAAGGCCTTGTTGGGAATTGGCTACCTGGTGCTCACATTATTGTTTGGTGTTTTGTATGGTTTTGGTGTACATGAATTGTATTTGTTGCTCATCCTGAGTTTGAATCAATGTATGGCTTATGCTTCAACCTATTTCAGGAGCACACTTACAGGCCTGCAGCTTTACCGTACGGATGCTTATATCTCGGCTGTCGACAGGCTTACCATGTTGATAGGAGGAACGGCTATGCTGTTTTTATGGACAACGGACATTAGTATTGACGGTTTTGTGTATGTTCAAAGCGTTGGTTACCTCACAGCTATGATAGTAAGTTTCGGAGCCCTGTTACCCCGTTTAAGAGCAATACAGTTTACAGTACAATGGGAGCAGGTTAAACCGGTTTTTTATAAATCACTTCCCTTTGCTTTGCTGGTATTATTGATGATGTTATATACCCGTCTGGATATATTACTAATTAAAAAACTGGCACCACAAGGGGATACCGAAAATGGTATCTATGCTCAGAGTACACGGTTGCTTGAGGCCGTGAATATGATGGCAGTATTGGTCAGCGGATTGTTGTTGCCGATGTTTTCCTCCATCATTAAAAAGCGTCAGTCGCTTACGCCAATGGTGAAGCTGGCCATGCTGGTATTGCTTATTCCGGCTATTATGGGGGTGGTGTATTGTTATGTTTACGGAGCCGAGCTTATGGAGTTACTATATTCAGAAAACGATGACTACCATGTCAGCGTTTTCAGGTTGTGTATTTCATCCATATTGCCGCTGTCGGTGATGTACGTGTTTGGAACATTGGTTACAGCCAAGGGGAAAATGGAGATTCTGATTCGCATTGCCTTTGTTGGTTTGGTGTTTAATGTTGCAGCCAATCTCTATGTAATACCACGTTACGGAGCACAGGGGGCAGCTCTGGTTGCTTTAATCACCCACTCCATTATTGCCGCGGCCAACACCTATGTGGCCCTTACCCATTTGCCGTTGAGCATGAATGTTGTGCATTTGCTCAAGTTTCCTGTTTTCGGTTTTTTATGTTTTGCCGGACTGCTATTTGTGAAAAGTAGGGAACTATTTGTCACACCTGTTCTCCTTATCGGATACGTATTCGTTGCCGGAGTGTTTACTCTTGTATTGCAAATTATGGATGCCGATACACTGAAAAGAGCTTTCAAACGTTTACGGGAATAACTCCCTTTGATAGGGGAGATTTTTTTATATTTTTGTGCCAATCACAACTCAACCGATGAATCAGAAACGCAGTCAGTATAATTTTGAATTTATAGAAGTCTTGGCTTTTTTATATAAATGGAAAAAGCAATTGCTCATTATCTGTTTTACCGCAGCGGCACTTTCGTATCTGGCGTCAGGTCCGTGGCTTATAACGCCTAAATTCAGGTCGGCAGCAACCTTTTACCCCGGAACGGTTAACTCCATTTCATCAGCCTTGTTTTTTAAACTCCGCGAAAAAGCACGCGACCCGCTCATGTTTGGTGAAGTGGAGGAAACCGAACAGTTTATGCAATTGCTGGAGTCGGGGGATTTGAAAGCCCGCATCATCAATAAGTTTAACCTGATTGAACATTACCATATTGATCCGAAAAATGCCAATAAAAACTATTTGGTGGACATCTTGTACAATAAAAATATCAAGGTAAAACGTACCGACTTTAACTCTATTGAGATTAGTGTGTTGGATGAGAATCCGCAAATGAGTGCCGACATTGCCAATGGTGTGATGATGATGGCGGATACCATTAAAACAGAAATTAAAAGACGTGTTGCATTGCAGGCACACGATATTATTGCCACCGAATATGTTAACAAGGTAGCCATGATTGACTCACTGAAACAGGTGATGAAAAGCATGGGTGAAAAAGGAGTCTATGCACTTCCGGAACAATCGATCCGTTTGTCGGAATCTTCGGGAGGGCCATCGAGTGCTCAGCGTAAAACGTTAGGTGAATACAGTGGTGAGTATACCCTGGTATATCAGATGCTAAGGTATGAGGCCGAAAATTTATCGGAGTTGCGGATGCGGTTGGAGCAATCCAAAGTAGATGCACGTGGTGAGTTGAGCAATATTTTTATTGTTGGAAGAGCGTATGCCCCTGATCAGAAAGCAACGCCTGTGCGTTCAATCATCGTATTGCTTTCGGTGTTATCTGCTTTTGTAATGGCATGTATTGCTATTGTGGTTTCAGAGAAGTTCAAGGAGCATAAATCAGCACAATAAATGCTTCAGGAAGCGGCTAAAAACCGGGTATTTTATGGGATTAGTTTAGCATTTATTGCTATTAACACCCTTGCCATCCCATTTGATTTCCCATGGATTAACCTGCTTCCGTTTTTATTGCTGTTCAGTTTTCTTATCGTATTTAAGCTGGATATTTTATTGCTGGTATTATGCTTCCTTATTCCTGTATCAGTTAATATTGATGATATTGGTTTCGGGTTAGGAATCAGTTTGCCCGGTGAGCCTCTTATTATGCTCATCATGGCGCTTACCATCTTTAAGTTCCTCATTCATTCCGAATACGATTACGAGGTGTTCAAACACCCTATTTCCAAAGCAGTACTGATCTACCTGAGCTGGGTGCTTATTACCAGTTTCAGCAGCGAGGCCCCCATGGTTTCTTTTAAATATTTCCTGTCGCGTTTTTGGTTTGTTGTGGTATTCTACTTTTTGGGTGTAGCCTTGTTCCGAAAGTTTGGAAACATTCAAAAATACTTATGGTTGTATATTATTCCGTTGTGCGGTGTAGTCGTTTATACACTCATTAAACACAGTGCCTACAACTTCGATCAGCATTATTCTTTTACCATTCAGCAACCGTTTTATGTAGGCCATGGCGTATATGCCGCGGCTATCGCTTTTTTTGTTCCGCTATTATTTATTTATCTGCTGTTTCCCGCTAAATTCGGGATGAAGGTGCTGGCCTGGCCAACGGTTTTGAGTGTATTGGCACTTCTGCTTACGGGACTTTTTTATTCTTATACCCGTGCTGCCTGGATCAGCATAGCAGCGGCAGTAATGGCGTTGATTCCGTTGCTGGCAAGAATCCGGCTTAAATCGTTGTTGATCATGATTGTGGTGACAACCGTGATCGGATTAATTTTCTCCAGCCAGATCGTATACCTGATGTCGCGTAACCAAGATGAGTCGAGTAAAGATTTCTCCGAACACATTAACTCCATTTCCAATATCAAAACAGATGCATCCAATGCCGAACGGATCAACCGCTGGGTGTGTGCCATCGAAATGTTTAAGGAACGACCGGTGTTTGGTTGGGGACCGGGAACTTACAAGTTTGAATATGCACCATTTCAACTTGCCAAATACCGCACCGTAATCAGTACCGATTTTGGTGATGGAGGAAATTCGCACAGTGAATACCTTAATCCATTATGTGAAATGGGATTGATTGGAATGCTGACAATTCTTTATCTATTCTATCATGTATTAAATACAGGATTTAATCTATTCTACACCGCCCGCAAACCAAGAGTAAGATTAATGTCGCTGGCAATCACCCTGGGAATGATAACCTACTTTGTACATGGGTTAATGAACAACTACAGCGAAACCGATAAGATTGCGGTATTGTTCTGGGGAGGTTTTGCCATGCTTACAGCAATGGATATGTATCATAACAAACAAACCTCACCGGAAGAAGAATAGAGTTTATTTTTCAAGTAAAGGATTATACATCATAATTGCGTGGTTTTGGGTAACCATTTCTTCGGTTTGTTCTCCTGTATCTTTATGTACACGTTGTTTCCATATCTTGTTGTGTCGGGTGTAGCCACCCCACCATTGTTGTTTGATGATATGGTCAGTCTCAAAAATGGTATAGGAATAGGGATTCTGCTGTTCACATAACAATTCGCCATGCAGGTATTCGGCATCTAACCAAAGGCGGATTTGAAACAGGAAAGGAGTGGTGTTGGTAATCTTAAGATCAACGTAATTATAGGACAGGGTTGCTCCACATCCGAAAGGGATGGTTCGGTTAATATCAGGAAACACATCATAACCATGTCTCCACCTCTCCGAAATATGCAATTGGCTGTGAAGAATCATCCAATACAACAAATTCCCCAATTGACAGAGGCCTCCTCCAATACCTTTAGCTATTTTTCCATTCTCTAAGGTAAGTCCCTCCAGATACCCTTTTGCTGCAGTGGGTCTCCCAACCAGTTTCCACAGTGAAAATGTTTCTCCGGGTTTAATAACAATGCCGTCAATAGGCGCTATGGCTAATCTTAAGTTGGTTACTTTGTTATGTTGAAGCAGCATGTCAACATCCCTAAGCGGACGTAGTAAAAATGATTGATGGGTGAAAATGGAAACAGGTAATTGTGGTGATTGAATGGTGTGTGCAAACTTTTCTGAACTGGTTAACCAATGTAGCCTGCGTTTTAAAATAAAGAGCTCTTTACCAAACAATTTACGGATCCGGCCTCTGTGTTCAGGCTTCGGTATAGGGTCTGCATTCATAGGTGTTTACTTTTTAATTGGCACATCGCTATATACTCATTCCCGATCATCACTCAGTTACTCATTTCCTCAGGCGTGTGCAGCAATCAGCAAATCAATATCCTTTTGGTAAATATTCAATCGTTTTCCAATATGTTTATTGGTGAGGTTGCCTTTATAAATATATACCCCGCTGCGTGCATATTGGTGAGCCCAGATGTAGTCTGTGATAGAACCTGACTCCGAAATATCAAGTAAAATAGGGGTGAGGATATTGCTTAAAGCATAACTGGCCGTACGGCTCACGCGCGATGAGATATTGGGAACGCAATAGTGAATCACATCGTGTTTTATAAAAGTAGGTTGTTGGTGACTGGTAAGCTCCGAAGTTTCAAAACAACCTCCCTGATCAATACAGATGTCGACAATAACCGCAAGCGGCTTCATTTTAGTCACCATTTCTTCGGTAACCACTGCCGGACTCCTGCCTTCTTCGCTCCATAGGCAGCCAATGGCAACATCGGCCGAAACCAGGGCTTTTTGCAAAATTTTAGGATGAAGAAGTGAAGTGAAAATTTTAACCCCGAGGTTGTTTTGCAATTTACGGAGCTTTTCGAGTGAGTTGTCAAATACTTTAACAGTAGCGCCAAAGCCTAAAGCAGCCCGGGCTGCATATTCACCAACAGTTCCGGCTCCTACAATTACAATTTCGGTAGGCGGTATACCGGTAACCCCTCCAAGCATTTCGCCTTTGCCCCCTCGGGTAGTACATAGGTACTCGGCAGCCACAGAAATAGCGGATGTTCCGGCAATTTCACTCATACTGCGTACCACAGGGTAAATATCATCAGCCGATTTCAGGTATTCAAATGCAATAGCCGAAATCTTTTTGCCCATCAGGGAACGGATATAACTTTCTGATTTATTACTTAGCTGGATGGCGGAAATCAACAACTGGTTGGGTCTCATCAACTGGATTTCCTCATCAGAGAGAGGTTCCACCTTTACAATAGCGTCTGCTTTATATACTTCATCACGGCTGTAGCATATTTTGGCACCGGCTTCACTGTATTCCTTGTCGGTAAACTTGGACTCTTTGCCCGCTCCGGTTTCAATCCATACCTCATTGCCATTGTTTACCAGTAAATTAACAGAGGATGGGGTAAGAGCCACCCGGCTTTCCTGCAAGGTACATTCCTTAGGAACCCCAATATAGAGAGTCTGGTTTGGCTTTTTTACATCAACTAAGGCCTCTTTTGGCTGTAAAGTGGCCTGACGAGCCAGTTCGCTGAAGCCTGATTTTGATAATTCCTCCATTCGATACGCGATTAATCTCCCAAATTTAAGTAAGATTGTATGGTAAATAAAACAAAAGGGTGCAATTTTTTTCTTAAGCCGTTAAGTGGCAATCCATAAGCGTTTTGAACACCCTGAGCAGCGTTTTGTGGGCTATTTTTTACTACAATTTGTATTTTTTAGACACAAAAGCATATCTTCGCAGGCTTTCTGTGAAGTTTTGAAGTCGAAAGATTACATATTGGAGTTTAATAAAGTTCGGATGGGGATGAATGAATATACATTCCCGTTGAATGACGAATTTTTTGCCAAAATAGAAGGAGCATCCATAACACATGCAAATGTTATGGCTACACTCAAGCTATTTAAGGTAGAATCCATGTATGAACTAAAGTTTCACCTGAAGGGTAGCGTGGTTTGTGAGTGTGATGTGTGCCTGGAGGATTTTGAATTACCTGTGGATGAGGAGTTTAAATTGTTGATAAAGGTAAGCGAAACGGAAAACTACGATGATGATGAGATTATTTACATCACGGAGAAAGTGATTGAATATGATTTGACACAATACCTGTATGAAAGTGTAATGTTGTCCATTCCTACACGTAAAACCTGTGAGATGAGTGGAAGCAAAAAATGTAATAAAGAAGTGATTGCCAAGCTGGAAGAGTTGTCGCATGCAGCAGCAGAAGAGGAGCAAGATGACGATACAACGAACCCAACCTGGGATAAACTAAAAGGAATATTTAATAATTAATAACAAACAGTAAAGTATACTACTATGCCTAATCCTAAACGAAAAATTTCGAACTCGCGCAGAGACAAGAGAAGAACACACTACAAAGGAGCAACTCCTTCATTAACAGTAGATGTAACTTCAGGTGAAACACATTTGAGACACCGCGTTACTGCTGACGGTTTCTATAAAGGAAAACATGTTTTTCCTGATATGAAAAAAGACGTATAATTGTTTTACCAAACAATTATTAAATGAGAATTGGATTTGATGTAATGGGTGGCGATTTCGCCCCCAAAGAAGCTGTCGCGGGCGCTGTTCAAGCATACCATGGATTAAAATCGGACGAACGTATCGTTCTTATTGGCGATAAGGATCAGGCACTGGCTCTTGTAAAAGAACATGGACTGACCGAAGAGGCCTTTGATTTTGTTCATACCACGGAGGTAATTGGTATGGGAGAACATCCTACCAAAGCGATATCACAAAAACGCAACTCAAGTATCTCAATCGGATTCGGAATGCTTGCAAAAAAGGAACTTGATGCCTTTGTAAGTGCCGGAAATACAGGAGCTATGCTCGTTGGAGCCATGTTTTCCGTAAAACCTATTGAAGGAGTTATCCGCCCTAGCATTACGGCCATTATTCCAAAACCTAACGGTAAGTTTGGATTGTTGCTGGATGCAGGTGCCAATGCCGACTGTAAGCCGGATGTATTATACCAATTTGCCGTATTGGGTTACCTGATGGCTAAAAATGTGATGGGTATTGAAAACCCGCGCGTTGGATTGCTGAGCATCGGTGAAGAAAAGGAAAAGGGTAATCTGGTAACGATTTCGGCTCACCATATACTGGAGGAGTCGGAGCAATTTAACTTTATCGGAAACGTTGAAGGGCGCGATTTTTTATCTGACCGTTGTGATGTAATCGTTTGCGAAGGGTTTGTAGGAAATGTTGTCCTTAAAACCTTTGAATCAGTATACTATGTTATGAAAAAGCGTGGTATCAACGATGAGTATTTTGACAGCATGAACTATGAAAATTATGGTGGAACACCTATTTTGGGTGTAAATGCTCCAGTTATCATTGGTCATGGAATCTCCAATGCAAAAGCGTTTATGAACATGATTTATTCGGCAAGAGATGTAGTCAATTCAAAACTTTGCGAAATCATTCGCGAAGAGTTTAAAAACCTTGTTCCACCAACTCAATAATGAATAAAATTACAGCCGCTATAACATGTGTGAACGGTTATGTTCCGCCTGATTTGCTTACCAATAAGGATTTGGAAAAGATGGTTGATACCTCTGATGAGTGGATCTTAACCCGAACGGGCATCAGTGAGAGACGTATTCTTAAAGATCCCGCACTGGCAACTTCGGACATGGCGGTAGAGGCTGTAAAAGGATTGTTGGAAAAACGTGGCATCACAGCCAATGATATTGATCTGATTGTTTTTGCAACAGTTACTCCGGATCTTATTTTTCCTTCATCTGCATGTATTCTGGCAGATAAAATAGGAGCAAAAAATGCATTCGGATTTGATCTTGCCGCAGCTTGTTCAGGCTTTTTGTTTGCCCTCGAAACAGGTGCTAAGTTTGTTGAAAGCGGTAAGTATAAAAAAGTATTGGTCATTGGAGGTGATAAAATGTCGTCTATCATTGATTATACTGATCGTAACACCTGTATTATTTTTGGTGACGGATTGGGCTGCGTATTGCTTGAGCCTAATGAAGAAGGTTACGGAGTAATGGATAGTATCCTCAAGATTGACGGATATGGTCGCCATTTCCTGCACCAAAAGGCCGGAGGTTCACTTAAACCACCAACACATGAAACGATTGACGCAAAGGAACATTACGTATACCAGGACGGTAAAACCGTGTTTAAGTATGCGGTGAGTGGCATGGCTGACGTATCTGCACAAATAATGGAGCGCAACAACCTCACTGCTGATGATGTGGCATGGCTTGTACCACATCAGGCAAACTTGCGCATTATTGACGCAACAGCCGAACGCATGGGGTTATCTAAAGAAAAAGTAATGGTTAATATTGACCATTTCGGTAATACCACCAACGGAACCCTGCCTCTGTGCTTATGGGAATGGGAAAAGAAATTGAAAAAGGGAGATAATATCATATTGTCTGCTTTCGGAGGAGGATTTACATGGGGTGCCATCTACCTCAAATGGGCTTACAACAGCTAGTTGTATCACAATTACTTAAGGCTCATTAAAAATAAATAAGAATCGTTGAGATTTTTAAATTTTCTATACATTTGATATCAATAAACTAATCCTGTCATGGAACTAAAAGAGATTAAAGAACTCATTAAACTGGTATCTGAAGCGGAAGTTTCGGAAGTTGAAGTGGAGAAAGGTGATTTTAAGATTGCCATCAAAAAAATTGAGGAGAGGACCACATACGTGCAAGCAGCTCCTGCCATTCAACAGGCACCAGCACCTATTCAGGTAAATGTTCCTGCCGCCCCGGTAGCACCTGCCGCCCCCGTTGCCAACACAGGAAATCTGATTACCATTAAATCTCCAATGATTGGTACGTTTTACAAATCCTCAACACCTGATAAGCCTGCTTTTGTAAACGTAGGTGACGAAATCAAAGTAGGATCGGTATTGTGTATCGTTGAGGCAATGAAATTGTTCAACGAAATCGAATCAGAAGTTTCAGGTACAATCGTAAAAATACTGGTAGAAAATGCTTCACCGGTGGAGTATGATCAACCGTTATTCCTGGTAGAACCTAAATAATCACAATGTGCATATTCGTAGATGTACAAATGTGAAGATGATATTCTCATTTGCATATCTACACATTTCCACATCTACACATTCATAGATATATGTTTAAAAAAATACTGATTGCAAATCGTGGTGAGATTGCTCTACGTGTAATACGTACGGCACGGGAAATGGGGATTAAAACGGTAGCCGTATACTCTACAGCCGATAAGGACAGTTTGCATGTGCGCTTTGCTGATGAGGCCGTGTGTATTGGCCCTGCACCTTCACCACAATCATATTTAAATATGGCCAGCATTATTGCTGCTGCCGAAATAACCAATGCCGATGCCATTCATCCGGGTTATGGTTTCCTTTCCGAGAACGCCAAGTTTTCAGGAATCTGCCGCGATCATGGAATCAAATTTATTGGAGCATCACCCGAAATGATCAATCAGATGGGTGATAAGTCAAATGCAAAGGATACCATGAAAAAAGCAGGTGTACCTGTTATTCCCGGATCTGATGGTTTGCTTGCAAGTGCTGATGAAGGCCGTGCACTGGCGAAAGAAATAGGATACCCTGTTATTATTAAAGCAACTGCCGGTGGTGGTGGACGTGGAATGCGGATTATATGGCAAGATGACGAGTTTGAGAAAAACTGGGACAGTGCTAAACAGGAATCGCTGGCTGCCTTCGGAAACGATGGTATGTACATGGAAAAATACATTGAAGAGCCGCGCCATATTGAAATACAGCTTGCAGGTGATCAATACGGAAACGTATGCCACTTGAGTGAACGTGATTGTTCAATCCAACGCAGACACCAGAAACTGGTAGAGGAAGCTCCCTCACCATTTGTAACCGAAGAGTTGCGCGAGCGTATGGGTGAAGCTGCCGTAAAAGGAGCTAAAGCAATCAATTACGAAGGTTTAGGAACCATTGAATTTTTGGTTGATAAACACCGCAATTTCTATTTCATGGAAATGAATACCCGTATTCAGGTGGAACATCCGGTAACAGAAGAAGTAATCAACTATGACCTCGTAAAAGAGCAGATTTTGATTGCAGCAGGTGTGCCAATCAGTGGGAAGAATTATTTCCCTTTCCGCCATGCTATCGAGTGCCGTATCAATGCTGAAGATCCATTGAATAATTTCCGCCCTACTCCGGGTAAAATTGAATACTTGCACAAACCGGGTGGACATGGGGTGCGCGTTGATACGCATATTTATGCAGGTTACACCATTCCTTCCAACTATGATTCAATGATTGCCAAACTGATTGTGTTTGCACAAACACGCGAAGAGGCAATTATTAAAATGGAACGTGCCTTAGGTGAATTTATCATCGAAGGCCCGGGTATCAAAACTACTATTCCATTGCATATCCAATTGATGCAAAATGAGGATTTCAAAAAAGGAAACTTCACCACCGCATTCATGAACACATTTGAGATTAAGAAATAGTCTCTTTTTTTTAATTTTTTAGGCCATCAGTCAGTTGACTGATGGCCTTTTTTATGCAACATTGATTAGTTTTGTTCCATGGAAATCAATAATAAAATAGCCATCATCACCGGAGTAAGCAAAGGAATAGGATATGCAACGGCCAATGCTTTATTGGCCAAAGGAGCTAAGGTATTCGGGTTAGGCAGAAACAACACGATTACACATCCCAACTATACATTTATTTTCTGCGATGTGCGCAACCATGCAGAAGTGCAAAACGCATTCGGTAAGGTATACGCCCAAACGAATGATACCGTCCATATTTTATTGAATAATTCAGGATTGGGATATTTTGGACTATTGGAAGAAATGCCCCTGACTGAAATACAGGAAATGTTTGAAACCAACGTAAACGGAACCATTTATTGTTGCAGGGAAGCACTTCCTAAAATGAAAGCTGCTCAATACGGACATATCATTAACATCGCATCTACTGCTGCGTTGGAAGGAATGGCTCAGGTTGCCGCATATTGTGCCTCTAAATGGGCTGTGAAAGGGTTGAGTGAATCTTTGTTCAGAGAGGTGCGCGACTTTCGTGTTAAAGTTACCTGCCTGTATCCGGGTTCGGTAAAAACAGATTTTTTCAGAAACAGTCCGGGTATTCAACCGCACGATTATATGCTGATGCCTGAAGATGTTGCGTTAAGTATTATCCAGGCCATCGAAATGCCGGATAACTTCCATACGGTAAACCTCGAGATCAGACCACTCCAACCGAAAGGACCCAAAGGCAATTAAGAGTTGAGATTAGAGAATTGAGAATTGAGAAATTAAGGATTTCAATATTCGTCCTGCATATATCTCAAATCAAAATTACTTCTGTGGCTCCACCGCCAAACTTTACCATATCGGCATCCTGGTATTTTTTGACAATGCTTTTTTGCTGGGTCAGGTAATTTTTGAGTTTGTTTTTAAGGAAGTGATTCCCGATTCCATGAATGAATACAATCTTCTGCATCTGGTGCACATGGGCCATCTCCAGACTTTTGGAGAACACTTTCATTTGGAGGTCGAGTATATCCTGTGCACTTAATTCTGCTGAACGATCGGTTAGTTTTTCAATATGGAGATCCACAACAGGTTGCGGTTTTTTGTTGAGGGATTCTTCAGTTACAAAGGATGCTTTAGAAGTAGGCTCGCTAAAATCCTTATTCAATAATTTTTGAATATCTGTTTTGTTAATTGCCTCATCAATACGGAAGGTGTATGCTTGTTTACCCAGAAAATAACATTGCCTGAAACTGGCGTGGAATTCCTTGGCATTCATCTTCATTGTTTTGATTAGTTGGGGCTTGAAATCATTACCACTTTCGTTCACAAACATCAGTTGAAAAGCCATTTCGGGCCAGGTATTAAACTGTTCCAGATTGAATTTCCCTAAAGAAATATAGGTTTCCAAAGCTATCGTTCCTTGTTGCCTGAGCTCAAATGTTTGGTTGTTTTTTTGAAAGTAAGCGAAAGATATGATATCGCTTTCCGAATTGTGTAATTTAAGTTCAAGTGCAGTTTCGCTTAGGCGTTCAAAGGCAATATGAATACCTGAGTGTACTTTTACAAAATTCGATTTTTTAGTGATAAAGACAGGCTCATCCTTTTTAGCCACCACTTCTTCAATCTTCACTACCTCATTGGATGCAACCGGAATTTCAAAATCATCTTCAATGGTTACACCAATAATTTTTCCGTTAATATTGGTTACCACACCCTGCATGTTTTCGTTTACAAAACGAACCTTATCTCCAAGTTTTAATGTGCTCATGTTTAGTTATTGGCTACCTGCACAATTTCTTTCAGTCGTTGCGCGAGTAGTATTAAGTATTTGCTTTTGATTTCTGCGGGAGTGTTTTCATTTCCCGCTTTTATGGTAATCATTTCGGCACGGATCAATGCTCCTGTATAATCAAACAGGTTGTAGTGAACAGTGTATTCGCGCGTATACGATTGCTTAAGCCATTCGATGCTGTTTTTGTTAGAGGTATTGATCTCAAACTGTGTAATGAACAGGATGTATTTTTCATTGTATTTTTTGTGCAGGTATTGAAACAATTCCCTGTTGCCAATTGCTCCCAGCATTACTGATGAATCACTTACCCAAAAGGTTTGTTCTTTGTTTTTGCGTTTAAATGTGGAACTGATGTTTTTTAAAGATGTCGTTATGGGTGATTTTTTTTCGGCATGATACTCTTCCTGCAACTGACGTGAATAGATTGTGTAACGTGTGGCTGCATATATCTTGTTAAGGTCCTCTTCGCCATTGGTGGTTGTGGATCGCAATAAACTGATTGCATCAAAGTTTGCCAGCAACTGGTGGTGCACATTCGATTCCAGATCCAAACGCAAGGCATTTCTTACCTGGCTAACATCCTTGTGACTGAAACGTGAAATATCTTCATCGGCATCACTGAAATGCATCATGGTTTGATGCGGAACAATGAGAATACGGGCAGGTATTACCTTAGCGGTATCGGATGTTGTAGGTTGTGCCATGGACATAAAACCATATGCCAGCAATAAAGCGAATAGCAGTTTTTTCATCTTGGGTTGTATCAGATGTTCAAATGTAACTGGTTATGTTGCAGTTGAAATCCACATTTACATGCACAAAGGTGCATAAACTCACCAGTGATAGTACGAAGTTGTATTAAGAGAAAAGGTCTTGTTATTTGATGAATAATCCGATGAGATCATTCCCGAAAATGAGCACCATCAACGAGAGCAGAATGACCATACCAACGGTTTGAACACGTTCCATGGCTTTGGTGCTGATAGGCCGGCCGGTAACCATTTCAATGAGCAATAGAACTACATGTCCGCCATCTAATGCAGGAATGGGCAATATATTCATGAAGGCAAGTCCAAGTGAAATGAGGGCGGTAAACAACCAGAAACGGCTCCAAATCAATTCTCCGCCATAAAATTTTGCAATCCCGATCGGGCCAGAAACGGCTTTGTTGGCCGGAATATCACCGCTGAAAATTTTGCCCCAGCCTTTTATTTGTACCGAAATGGTTTCATAAGCTTTATCAACGCCCTTAGGGAATGATTCAGCCAAACCAAATTTAACCGAATCATAAACAAGTTCCTGTGGGATAGGAGTGAAGCCTATTTTACCATCTGTGGTAACTTCTACAGGCATGCTTAAGGTATCATTGCCACGAAGCAAGGTTATTTGAGCCTGCTTGCCTGCAACGGCTTTCAAAGCAACCTGCAACTGGTCGAAAAATTGTACAGGAATAGTATCGATATGAAGCAGACGGTCTCCTTTTTGTACACCCGCTTTCTCCGCAGGAAAACCACTTACAAGGTCTCCAACTGTAAAGGCGTAACGGGGCGACAGAAAATCAAGCTTTCCAACCGAAGCATATTGTTTGGCAAAATCCTTAGGTAACACAACTGCCACTTCTGAATCGTTGCGGGTAACAAGGTAGGTTGTGTTTTCGCCTAATATCTCTTCCGAACTCAGGGCATCTTCAAAATACTTAATCTCTTTTCCGTTTACCGATTGCAGTTTGTCTCCGTCTTTAAAACCAACATGTTTGGCAAAATCAGAGGCCACAACACCATGCGTGAGGGAGCTGTTTACAGTATATTTTTCACCGTATGTGTATGAGATAAGTGCAAAAATGACAATACCTGTGAGGATATTCATGACCACACCACCAATCATTACAATTAAACGCTGCCATGCCGGTTTGCTTCTGAATTCCCAAGGTTCTGCCGGTTTAGCCATCGCTTCGGTATCCATACTTTCATCAATCATTCCGGCTATTTTTACATAACCGCCCAATGGCAACCAACCGATACCGTATTCGGTTTCCCCAATCTGAATGCTGAAGAGTTTTTTACCCCATGCATCAAAGAATAGGTAGAATTTTTCTACCTTAATACCGAAGGCACGTGCTGCCCAAAAATGTCCGAGTTCGTGTAAAATTACCAGTATAGAAATGCCCGCAATAAGCTGGGCCGCCATGATCAATCCTTGCATGTTAGTTTTAGTGGTTAAAGAGCTGCAAAAGTATGGTTTCGAGGGCAGAGATTCTAAAATATTTCTGTTGGTATATTATCTTCGGTATAAGAAGATCCATTGTTCAAATCCTGCCGATGCAAATTGCCCATTAACAGTACTTCTACACCTTATTCCGAGTGTAATTTCCTTATCGGGAATATTATTAAACAAGTTTCCGGTTTGAAGTGAAAGAGCAGAGGCAGAGTTTGTATTTGAACTTAATATAGAATTTGAAACGACAACATTATCTGTAAAGTTATAAAGCTCAACCTCAGCAAAGTTTCCACCGCCACTTGTGTATGGGCTTGCAACAAAGATCAAAGAATCAACTCCTATAAAGTCCGTTTTTCTGAATTTGATTAATTTTGATACTAGAGAATAGCTTGTACTTGAAGTGCTTATACCATCCCCAACTTTAAATCTGATTTGTTTGTCATAAATCAGGGCCCCTTTGTTTATGTCCGATGCATATTTTGCTGTATCAGCATATGTGGTGGTAATTATTGTGTCGTAAATATGGGTTATGCAAATTTTTGCTGTGTCTGCTTTTTTTGCAAAAACTGTGGAATCCGCAAGTTTAGCCCAGGCAGCTTTTGATGAGAAGGTAGCGGAGTCAGTCTTCTTTGCAAAAGCTGTTGAATCTGCGAGTTTAGCCCAAGCGGATTTTGCCGAGAAAGCAGCCGAATCAGACTTA
>JAZKEF010000001.1:179715-184462 GCA_040387195.1 Bacteroidota bacterium | reverse complement strand
TTGCAAATATTGTTGAGTCTGACTGCTTAGCCCATGTAGCTTTAGTCGAAAATGCAGCTGAATCCGACTTCTTTGCAAAAGTTGCAGTATCTGCGAGTTTAGCCCAAGCGGATTTTGCCGAGAAAGCAGCCGAATCAGACTTATTTGCAAATATTGTTGAGTCTGACTGCTTAGCCCATGTAGCTTTAGTCGAAAATGCCGCTGAATCCGACTTCATTGCAAAAGCTGTTGAATCTGCAAATTTAGCCTGTGTAGCCTTTGTCGAAAATGCCGAGGAATCCGATTTTTGAGCAAATTTTGCGGCATCGGCTACAAGGGCTTTCTCTGATAACAATGCGAAAGGAACACTTAATAACTGGCTTATTCCGGAAATAGAATAGTTGGTGCCGTCATTAGGATCTGTTTCTGTCTTAAAAAAATAAGGTCCGTTAGCCCAGTTAATCGAATTAAAGGATGTGCCTCCTCCTATTTCTGTAGAAAAAAGCCCATTGGAATTAGTTTTAATTCTTTGACTTTCGGTGTATACAATAGTTCCGGTAATAGAATGTTGAAGGATACTGATTCTCAAACCTATAAACTTATTGACGATTAATTTACCTGTGGAATCTCTAACGACAGACTGGTAGCTCATTTTTTGAGGTGTTTGAGCAAAGATCGAAAGGCTTATTCCAAATAAGATAGACAATAAAAGAGTTTTGTACATAAGGGCTAGTTTTTAATAATTTTAAATGTTTTAATGGGTTGAGTATCTGTTTTTATTTCTAAATAATATAGTGAAGGAGTTAATGCAGACATTGAAATGAACGCTTCCCCTTCTTTAATGATGGATTTATCGACGATAATCTGACCAATTGAATTATAGAGGGTATAACTTAATCTTGAATGGGACGGATGTTGAATAGTTAACTTTATAATGTCTGTGACCGGATTTGGAGATACAGCGCACTCAATTCGGATGTTTTCCGTTTCCTCGATTTTGGTTACAACAGATATTTCATAACACAACTGTACTCCTAGAGAAACGGAACCGGTGTTATTTTCTATAGTGCTATAAAACAATTGGCCTAAACTGTAGCTGGCAGATCCATTTACGCCAGTGGCATCTCCACCAGCAGGAAGAATAGCTTCCTGTCCAGACCCTATAATTGGAGCTGCAAAAATAAAACAGAGCAGTGAAATATACTGTACAAAGGAAAATGGGTTTGAAGGATATGTTCTCATAGGAATGACAGGGCTATTTTTCGGGTTTCCGTATCAGTTGCAATGTAATCGTTTATTGTAGGATCTGCAATAAACGAAACCGCGTTCATACAGCGCTCATTCAGCTCGGCAATCTGCAAAAACTTGATTTTATCTTTCAAAAAAGCATCCACTGCCACTTCATTGGCAGCATTCAGAATACATGCCATATTGCCACCTTTATCCATGGCTTCGTATGCCAAACCAAGGTTACGGAAAGTTTCAGGATCAGGCTCTTCAAAGGTGAGGGTATTCATTTCTGTGAAACTTAACCGTTTAAAGTCTGTATGGATCCTGCTGGGGAAGAAAAATGCGTAATGGATGGGAAGTTTCATATCGGGTAATCCCATCTGTGCTTTGATGCTTCCATCTGTAAACTCTACCATGCTGTGGATGATACTTTGCGGATGCACCACCGCTTTGATGTTTTTTCCCTGAACCCCAAACAACCACTTTGCCTCAATCACTTCAAGGCCTTTGTTCATCAATGTTGCCGAATCAATGGTTATTTTGGCTCCCATTGTCCAGTTGGGGTGTTTAAGGGCTTGTGCTTTGGTTACTTCGGCTAGGTCACTCCTTTTTTTGCCTCTGAAAGGACCTCCGCTTGCCGTTAAAATAATATTTTCGATGGTGTTTAAATCCTCACCCACCAAACATTGAAAAATGGCCGAATGTTCCGAATCAACCGGGATGAGGTCAACACGATGTTCCGCACAAAGTTTGGTAATCAGTTCGCCTGCAACAACCAGCGTTTCTTTATTAGCCAGGGCAATGCGTTTTTTGTTTTGTATGGCTTTGATGGTTGGCAACAGACCGCTGTAACCTACCATTGCCGTTAGAACGGTATCGGCCGAGGTGATGTCCATAATATCAGCAATTGCCTTGCTGCCGGCAAATACTTTAATATCATCTCCCGCTAAAGCATCCTTTACTTGCTGGTACTTGCTTTCATCGGCAATTACAACATGGTTAGGGTTGAATTCTTTGGCTTGTGCTATCAGTAGATTGGCATTGGAATTTGCTGTCAGAACTTCAATCTCAATTTTATCCTTTTGCTCACGGGCAATTTCCAAAGCTTGCGTGCCTATTGAACCAGTGCTGCCTAAAATGGCTATTTTCTTTTTATCTGTCATGTGGTCTTATTAAACGCAGAAGCGCAAAGAACGTTGTGTTTTTTGTTTTATGAAATTAATCTGTTCAGCTTATCTGCAATTTTACGGTCATTGCTTAATCGGGGGACTTTGTTTTGTCCACCTAATTTGCCTTCACTTTTCATGTATTCAATGAATGCATGTTGTGGCAAACTACGTAACACCAAAGGACGTAAAATACTTCCTGTGATCAGATCTTTGTAATAAATATTTTTATGTTGCATGGCTGCATCAACTTTTGAGGTAAATGATTCCATGTTTTGTGGCATGGTTCCAAACTCAACAAACCATTCGTGGTAGGGCAAGCCTCCTTCCGAGGGTGTTACCTGTGGAGCAACCGTAAACTCTATGATCTCAATGCCCTCTTGTTTGGCAACAGAGAGCAAGGCCTGTTCTACTTCTTCTCCGATTACATGTTCTCCAAATGCTGAGATGTAATGTTTGATGCGTCCGGTAACCAGAATCCGATACGGATCCTTGGAAATAAATTTAACGGTGTCGCCAATATTGTAGCCAAACAGGCCGGCATTGGTGTTCAGTATGATTGCATAGTTCTTATGAAGTTCAATATCCTTTAATGAAACACGGGTAGGGTGTTCATTGAAGAACTCATCCACGGGAATAAACTCATAAAACATTCCATTATTGGTCAGGAGCAATAATCCTTTTTCGGTTTGCGAATCCTGATAAGCAATGAATCCTTCACTTGCAGGATACGTTTCCAGTGTATCTATTTTTTTACCAATACTTTCTTCAATTCGAGCCCTGTATGGTTCGAAGTTTACCCCTCCGTAAACAAACAGATTGAAGTTGGGAAAGATGCTTTTTACTTTTTGTCCTCCGCTCTTGGTAATGAGCTTATCAAAATACATTTGCACCCAGGGAGGAATTCCGCTAATGAGGGTCATGTTTTCCGTAAACGTTTCGTCCACAATTGCATCCACTTTTTGCTCCCAATCTTCTATACAATTGGTGAGGTAGGAAGGCATTTGGTTTCTACGCAGATACTTCGGCACATGATGGTTTACAATGCCACTCAGCCGACCAACAGGAGTTCCGTTTTTTTCTTCGAGCACTGGACTTCCCGATAAAAAAATCAATTTACCATCCACAAAATCAGCATTGCCGGTTTCTGCTATGTAACACAACAACGCATTGCGGGCTGAGTTAATGTGATATGAATAGAGTCGTTGGTAATAGGAATATATTTAACACCCGAAGTAGTGCCTGATGTTTTGCTCCAGTACAATGGTTTTCCCGGCCACAACACACTTACTTCACCGGCAACAGCTTTGTCGATATAGGATTTAATGCCTTCATAATCGCGCACCGGAACAGCGTTCTTAAAATCATCATAGGAATGAATGGAGCCGAATGAATGATCTTTGCCAAATAGTGTTTGCGTTCCTTTTTTTATCAGGTAGTTGAATGTTTTTTCCTGATCGGCAATGGCCCGTTGTGCATCCTTTTTAACTTTGGATGCGATATAAGCTGCAAATGGTTTGGCTAAAAATGATTTAATGCCCATGTGTACAAAGTTAAAAGTCTGCCGTGTTTCTTTCCTGTTTTGGCGAAAAGAAAAAGTCGGCAGGGTGTTTTCGAAAATATAAGAATGTAAAGTAGATTAGTTTGTTGAGCTCCCCGAATTTTACGTTACGGGAACGTATGGCAACAAAAAGTGCAAGACTGAAACTGACCACAAAATTGAAAAAGCCTATGCCCATCACACCAAGTAAACAAATGAGGGCATGGTTCCAATTGAGCTGAGGGAACATGGAGACAACAGCAACCGCATAATTGGCGGAGGCAATGGTAATATGTCGGATATCGAATGGAAGGCCAAAGATGAACCCGAAAAAACCGGCCATTCCTAAAAAGAAACCGAGGTAAATATTACCAACCAGGCTTCCGAAATTGAACTCAATGTATTTGGAAAACCGGATGAGGTTTCGTTTGCTGAGTATTTTTTGAAGAAAAGCATGTCGCCTTAAACGGGATGGAATATTGCTGTAAATAACTTTGTTGTCGTAATATCCCGAAATAATTCCCGATGCAAAGAGCATTACACCTGTAATTCCTGCATATATCCATGTTGGGTTGGAAAATGGATGTACATCATTAAGCAATTTCCGGGCAATATGTTCACTAACCATTGATGAGCCTGATATGAATTGCCACAGCAAGGCAATGCTACCGGCTAATGGAAATACAATCACTAAATTCCCTGCAAAGGAAATAAACTGGCTTCTTGATACTTTACCAATCATTAATGCCAGTCCTTTGATAGCATGTTGCTGGGAACTGTCTTTGGTATCAAGAGAGTGTGCAATTGTAGCCGCTGTCATGGCCGGTTGTTT
>JAZKEF010000001.1:143778-179705 GCA_040387195.1 Bacteroidota bacterium | reverse complement strand
ACCATGCATTACCTGAATACCCACAAAGCCCATGGCATAATTTAAGCTGTAGGAAAACGATTGCCAAAAGGCTGCAAAGGAAAAATGATGCAGGAGGATTTTAACCAATGCCATCCATACGGCAACAATACCTCCGATGCAGGAAGAGACGAACATTTTCCGGAACTCCAGGCGGTTTTCGGCAATATAGTGTTCACCGGTTTTACTTTCGTGTTCAGCTATCTGAAATGCCAGTAAATAAGTTGTTTCATTGAGCAAGCTTCGGATGCTATTTTTTTGTTGCTGATGAATGCATATTTTTTTGATGAAACCGGCTAGCTGTTGTGATGTAAGTTTTGGTTGAAGGTATATATCCAGCAATAAATGCAAGCGTTCTATTTGTTGAACGATACGGTGTAAGGAGTAGGAGAGTTGTAAACTGACACCCTGATGCCGCGCACCTCTTCTTAGTTTGGCAATATCTTTTACCGAATCATTGAGCAGTGATTTTATATGTGAAACAAGATGAGGATTAAACTGAATACCCAATACATGTTGTGCAATGAGTGCATGAATTTCCTTATTTTGACGGATGAAGGACCGCACGGTTTGATTGTTCTTGAAACGTGCAATAAACTCACTTTCGATGGCAGTAGCAGTAATACGATAGGATAGTACCTCAATGGCATCAATCAATTCATTTTTAAGGAAGGTAGTGTTAAAATCAACCTCAATATCTAAAACACTGAATAGTTCTGTTAGTTGTTCAGCATTGAAAACATCAAAGTCGGATATGCGAAACAACGTTTCATGCAAAGTGCTGATATCACCGGTTTCCGGAAGTATCTTGTGTTTGAGTTTTCTGAAAATTTCGGCTGTAAATCCCACCCTGTTGGATATGCCGGATTCTATTAAACAGTAGGATATATCCTTATGTACAAAAACACGTTCTACGTATAATTTTAAACGGAGTTTAGCAGCATCATTATTTCTGAGAAGTGCCAACAGATCCTCGATGTGTGAAGGTTGTTTTCCGACCTCAGCAACCAATTCCCGCAGCAGGAGCGGATGCCTTGGCGTATGCTGCTGAATGGATTGTAAAACGCTATCAATGCTCATGGCCACAAGGTAACTAAAAAGGGCGACAAGCGCCCTTTTGTTAATATGGTAAGATGATTTTTTCTTTCGGATATTTTACCTCAAAACTAAACCTTACAGATTGAGATTTTTCTGCTTCCAGTGTAAGTTTCCAAGTAAGTTTTCCGGTGGTTTCATCAAAATAAGAACCTCCACCATTCAGTAGTTTTATTTCAATCTCTTTATCAGTCGATACCGGAATCTGGTCTTCAATGATAATGACAACCGGTTCTTTGCGGGTATTGCGCAAGTTTATTTCCCATGTGTTCAATTCTTTTTTGGTGCTTCCCGAAAAAGACTTGCTGCTAAAATCCTTCAACAGTATACGTTGGATTTGAATGCGTTTGTCTCTTCCCAATGAAATAAGCATGGAATCGCTGGTGGTGCCATTGATGAATGTTTTGCCCACAAATGTTCCGTCAAAATAGATATTTGCCTCACCACTCACTTGGTTTACCAAATCATTTCCGGCAACCCTCGCGGTAACAAATGCGTCCTTATCAAGTTTGGGAACAGAACCATATGCGTATTCCGCTTTGAGATTGGTTGTAGTTAAGTCTACCTGATGCGGTGTATTATCACTTGGAATCGTGTAGGCCGAGGTTACAGTAAATTCAATGTTCACCGCTGTTTGCTGCACCTCGGCAACTCCGGTTGAGTATGCAAGGTCTTGTGTTGGAGCAGATGTTTTACGTTTTACAACTACTTCCGATAGAGCCTTGTATGGTCTGTTTTGTACAGTTGGATTTCCGTATACCAGATAATTGGTTTGTAATTCAGGTTTGGTCCCGCTTTCATTCGGGTTTGAGGTGCTTAATTTCAGAATCACATTTTTCCAGCTTTCTCCTGTTCCCTGAGTAATGTAGGCTTTGCTCACCAGTTGTAATTCACTTTTGGTGTCTTTTACGCGAACATCATAAAAAGGTTTCCAGCTTGCATTGCTCACCAGGTAATCCCATTCAATTTTGGCATTCGTTACAGCAACAAGCGTTTTAACGGTTACCACAATTTCGGCAGTGCTGTTTTCATTGCTATTGTATTCATCCAGTTTGAGTTGGAATTTCTGTTTAATGAGGTTGAGCTTTTGTTCAGCATAGGTAAGCTTCAATAGTTCTTCTCCGGTTTCGGCAGTACGTTTACGATAAAGCTGCAGTGCATCTTCCAGATCCTCCACCTTCATTCCGGAGTTATCACCACCTATTTTTTTATTGGCCTGCATTACCTCGCGTTCCATTTGAAGGGATTCACGTTTAATCCGGAGCAACTGCAACTGATTGTTTACGGCCTCAATCGTATCCTCAATTTCTGTAATAAATGCAGGCTTCTCCTCTTTTTCAATATAATTATTACGCTGGCTCACCGATAACAATACCACATTGCTTTCTGTTTTTACCTGAATGCTGTTGAGGTTGATAAATGGTGATACCTTATCGAAAACAAGATTGGTAACGCCCGCCTGCAGGTTTACTTTCGCAATACGTGTAACCTGAGCCTGATTTAAAAATACCGTAACATTGCTGATTGTTGAAGGCACACGTTGTTCATTCTCCGCAGCAGTTAACTGAAACGATGCAAATATGAACATCGCGAGCATGGTCGCGAGCTTCGATGAACTCAGCTTGACAATTGAAAAAGTAGGCAAAGGGGAGATTATGAAGTAGGCAACAAAACGAAGACATGCAATTGTTCTTGCGACTTTGTTAATTCTCATCCCGATAGCTATCGGGACCCAATTCCCAATTCTCAATTTCTTAAAGTGGTATGTTTCCATGTTTTTTACGTGGTAAGTTGGCAACTTTATTTTCCAGCATTTTAAATGCCTTGATCAACTTCAAACGTGTTTCTTCCGGGAATATTACCTCATCAATAAAACCACGCTCTGCAGCACGGTAAGGATTGGCAAAAATATCTCCGTATTCCTTTTCCTTGGAAGCAAGTTCAGCCGCATGATCGGGAGCACCGTCAATTTCTTTTTTAAAGATAATTTCGGCAGCACCCTTGGCTCCCATTACAGCAATTTCGGCTGTAGGCCAGGCAAAGTTCATATCACAACCAATGTGTTTGGAGTTCATTACATCGTAAGCTCCACCATATGCTTTGCGGGTTATCACTGTAACACGCGGAACAGTAGCCTCACAGAATGCGTATAACAGTTTGGCTCCATTTGTAATAATGGCATTCCACTCTTGATCTGTGCCTGGCAAAAAGCCGGGAACGTCTTCAAATACTAGCAATGGAATATTGAACGCATCACAGAAACGTACGAAGCGTGCACCTTTTTGAGAGGCATGGATATCTAAACAGCCTGCTAGCTGAGAAGGCTGATTGCCTACAATGCCAATACTACGGCCTGCTAAACGGGCAAATCCCACCACAATATTTTCAGCATAGTTTTTATGTACCTCATAAAACGAACCTTCATCAGAAATTTGCTCAATGACCTCGCGCATGTCGTATGGCTGGTTGGCGTTTTCCGGAACCAGATCTTTCAGGGCAGGACGCATTTCATCTGCTGCTTCATATGGAAGTTTAGGCGTTTGCTCTTCACAGTTCTCTGGAATATAACTTATCAATTTTTTGAGCTGGTTGATGCAATCAATTTCATTGGCTGCCGTAAAATGTGCTACACCACTTTTAGTGGAATGAACAGATGCTCCACCTAATTCTTCAGAAGTTACTTCCTCATGTGTTACTGTCTTAACTACGTTTGGTCCCGTTACAAACATGTAAGAAGTGTTTTCAACCATCATGATAAAATCGGTAATGGCAGGACTATAAACGGCACCACCCGCACATGGACCCATAATGGCGGAAATTTGCGGAATCACTCCACTGGCCATGGTGTTGCGGAAAAAGATATCGGCATAACCACCTAATGATACAACGCCTTCCTGAATACGTGCTCCTCCCGAATCATTTAATCCGATAATGGGTGCTCCGGCTTTCATGGCCATATCCATCAGCTTGCAAATTTTTTCGGCATGTGTTTCACTTAACGAACCGCCAAATACAGTAAAGTCCTGGGAGAACACATATACCAAACGGCCGCTGATGGTTCCATATCCTGTTACCACTCCATCACCTAAAAATTGCTGTTTTTCCATTCCGAAATCTTTGGAACGGTGCTGAACAAATGCTCCTATTTCTTCAAAACTTCCTTCGTCGAGCAAAAAATGTACGCGCTCCCGTGCAGTTAACTTTCCTTTTTTATGTTGGGAATCAATGCGGGCTTGTCCGCCTCCCAATAATGCTTCTTCACGTTTCTGTTGTAATAAGTTTCTTTTATTCATCGGTCCGGATTGTTGAGAAGTTGTCATAACTCTAATAGTGTTCTGTTTTAATCGTAAGTATAGTATGCAAGTATATGGGTTTGGTGCCAATAATTATATAGCAAAATCGCCATAATTTGAGATTTGAAAAGTCGTTTGAGAATCTCACACGAAGGTAAATGGAAAGAAGCATCTTCTTTCGATGGAAAAGTCAGGAAAACAATAAACGACAGGAGAAACTGATATCCCAAGACAACGTTTTGTGGGCTTTGTACTCCATGGTGAGTCCACAGATGCCCAAAAAAAATCCCCTTTCGCATTGCTGAAAAAGGGGATTTTGGGTATGCTCTATATTAATAATTATTGTGCAGAAAGGTAAGTTGCGATTCCTTGCGCGGTATCTTTTAAACCTTCTTTTCCTTTGCTCCAGTCGGCCGGACAAACTTCTCCTTTTTCTTCAAAGAACTGTAAAGCATCAATCATGCGCAAAGCCTCATCCACGCTGCGTCCCAAAGGAAGGTCATTTACCACCTGGTGACGAACGATTCCTGCTTTATCGATCAGGAACAAACCACGGTATGCTACTGCATCTTCACCCTGGTTGCCAATCCAAACCATGTTGCCATCTTCATTATAATCATAATGACCTGCCAATACTCCGTAGTTCAAGGCAATGGTTTTGGTAACATCGGCTACTAACGGGAATTTTACACCTTCAATACCACCTTTATTTTGCGGGGTAGTCAACCAAGCCCAGTGAGAGAATTTAGAGTCGATTGAACAGCCGATTACTTCTACATTGCGGTCATTGAAATCCTGCATTCTTTTTTGAAATGCAATGATTTCTGTTGGACAAACAAACGTAAAATCCAATGGGTAAAAGAAAAACAATACATGCTTTTTACCGATGTACTGGTCTAATGAGAAATCGTCTTCAAAGTCGCCACCGTTAACAACTGCTGCTGCTTTAAACGAAGGTGCTTTTTTGCCTACTAACATTGTCATGTTTTAGTTATTAAATTATTTGGTTATAAAATTATTGGTTAATGAAGCATCAAAGTACTTTCTATAAAATCACATTTCCGAAAAATCGTTTGCTGATTTTAGTCAGTCAACATAAAAAAAGTATCAATGTTTCATGTTGATACTTTTTTCATGCCCCGTTAGCTGAGTGCATCTGAATCGGTAGCTGAGCGTACCGATAGTTATCGGTAGAAGCTATCCGTTCATGGAAGCCAGAAACTCCTCATTGCTATTGGTGTTTTTCATGTTTCTCAACAACAGGTTCATGGCTTCTTCTGCGTTCATATCTGCAATATGGTTACGTAATACCCATGTGCGCTGCAAGGTTGCTTTATCCAGCAATAGATCTTCTCTACGTGTACTTGATGCAACAATATCAATAGCTGGGTAGATACGTTTGTTTGATAACTTACGATCCAATTGCAATTCCATATTACCTGTACCTTTGAACTCTTCAAAGATTACTTCATCCATTTTCGAACCGGTATCAATCAAGGCAGTTGCAATGATGGTTAATGAACCACCGTTTTCAATTTTACGTGCCGCTCCGAAGAAACGTTTTGGTTTATGCAAAGCATTTGCATCCACACCACCCGATAGAATTTTACCGGAGGCGGGTTGTGCAGTATTGAAAGCACGTGCCATACGGGTAATTGAGTCTAATAAAATAACCACATCATGTCCGCACTCGGTCATACGTTTAGCCTTTTCCAAAACAATATTGGCAAGTTTCACATGTTTTTCTGCAGGCTCGTCAAAGGTGGATGCAACTACTTCAGCTCTTACGCTGCGTTGCATATCGGTAACCTCTTCCGGACGTTCATCAATTAATAGAATTATTAAATATACTTCGGGATGGTTTTTGGCAATGGCGTTGGCAACTTCTTTTAATAAAATGGTTTTACCTGTTTTAGGTTGTGCCACAATCAATCCGCGCTGACCTTTACCAATGGGAGCCAGCATATCGATAATCCTGGTAGAGTAGGAGGTAGTATCGCCCAATTTTAGTTTTTCGTCAGGGAAAAGCGGGGTTAAATGTTCGAATGCTACACGGTCGCGAATCTCAGATGGTTTACGGCCGTTCACTGAATCAACTTTAATCAGGGCAAAATATTTTTCACCTTCTTTCGGTGGGCGGATAGTTCCGCGAACGGTATCTCCGGTTTTTAATCCCATCAGTTTAATTTGTGATGGGGAAACATACACATCATCCGGTGACGACATATAGTTGTAATCGGATGAACGCAAAAAGCCGTAGCCATCCTGAATCAGTTCAAGCACACCTTCCGAACTAACAATGCCTTCCAGTTCCTGCAATAAATTATTTTGTTGCTGCATGCGCTCAAAACGTTCCTGACGTTTACTGTCACGCTCATTGTTTTGCTGGTTTTTGCGATTGTTCTGTTGTTCTTCCGATCCTTCGTTTGATTGAGGATGTTCGGTTGAACCGAATACTGTTTCACCGGTTTGCGGAGCCTGTAATTCACCGGCTGCTTCCATTACAGGAGGCATAGGACTTTCCGATGTTTCCGGTTGTTTATCTTCATGTACCGTTTCCGGTACTTCTTCTATTGCTTTTTTAGGAGCTGCAATTTTTACAATGCGTTCTCTTTTTTCGGCAGGTTCACCTTTTTCAATTTTTTCGGCTTTGGGGCGACCTCTTCTTTTTTTAGTTGGTTCCGCACCATTTTCCTGGGCGTCAATAATTTTTTGAATTAACTCTTGTTTGCTGTAATCGTCAATCTTTTCGATGTTGAGGGTAGCGGCAGCTTCTTTGAGCTCTGACATAAGCATGTCGTTCAATGTCGTAATTTCGTACATGAAATAGGTATTATCTTAAATGAAATTGTTGCAACGCAGAATCTTTCGATTGTTTGTTTTGAAAAAATAAAAACGGTTGGATTGTTTTTAGGCGTGGATAAGAATCATCCACATGCAAGTTTAAGTTACTTTCCCGAGAATACAAAATTTTATTGCTAAATGCTGAAAGGTTGTGGGTTACGGGTTTTTTATTGCGGGTTTTGTTATGGCATTAATATGGGGCCAACTGTTTCTAACCATAAAACATAACCGGTTATTCCGCCAAACAATCCTGCCAGTAAAAAGGTGAAGCGCGTTGGTTTCGGTACTATTTTGAATACGATGAACAGTAGAACTATTACGCCTAAAATTCCTGTAACAACGTCCAACGACCAAACCGGCAGTTCCAAATTACTGGATAATTTAGCTTCATCTCCTCGCATGGACAACTTCCCCTTGAAAAAATAAGATTTATAGAACATAACAAGATTAGCAGTTTGCCGCAGCCAGAACAACGACATAAAAATGAACAACCAAATCGTTAAAGATAATTGTTCTGCGTGTTTTTTGCGTTTGTATGCAAAACTTAAAAGCACTAAACCAATCGACCCGGTTAACAAAGTTTGCATGGGGCCTCCAAGTGTTATCCAAAAGGAATCGCGCGTATATTGTTTTCTTAGGGCGAAGTACTTTTCCTTGCCGGGAAAGTCAAGGTCCTGGTTAAGTTGCTCCCGATATTTAATCGATGTGGATGACATGAAATCCATTATGGAATCATTATCCCAGAGCGTCTGCCCATAGTTAATTCGCATATTATATCCTAGGTACTTAGCCACTGCAAAATGCCCAAGTTCGTGTGATAAGGTACCAATGACGGTAAAGCCAATGAAGCTTAAGAATAGGTAAATAAAGAGCTTCTTGTGTATTTTCATTTGCTGAAGTTATTATCAAGATTCTTCATTGCTTTATTTCGCACTTTTGTCACTTCGCATTCTCATTTAGTATTTGTCCTGAATACCCGCCTCAATTCGTTTCTTTTTGATCTCTTCTTTATGGGTTCGGTAATAAACAACCGCGTCTTCCAGTTCTTTTTCCTTTTTCACTTTGAGGGGGATGATGGATGAGTCGGGCAGAAACAACATCGTATTGTATACATCTTTGTAGGGTTGAATGGATTTCACTTCTTCCTTTACTTTTTCCATGATGGAAGCACCTTTTTCCACATCATTAAATCCATAACCGTTAATATATACACCCACAATCTGATTGAATGAAACAAACAACTGCTTGCGTTCAAATGCTACTGAACCCATAGCGCCAATCCACTTCGGGTCCAACAATTCACTGAATATCCGGGCTCTTGTCTTGGCCGTATGAAACCAATAGAAAGATTCGTCTTTTTTTCCTAAATCGAACAATCGTACTGAAAGAATATATAATGTTTCGATGGTAACGCTGTCGATATGAGATCTGATAGAATCGGCTAAAGCCAGCAATGCTGTGGTATCAGTTGTGCGCAGTTCATCGCTGTATTTTCCGATGTTTACTTTTAAAGGTTTATAGCGGTAATAAGGTTCTGCATAAAAAGGGATCTGGCCATCATCCAGATCCTGAGCACGCACGTCTGCAAATACCAATGTGGTAAGCAATAAGAATAAAGAGCAGACTTTTTTCATGATATGTTGTTTCCTAAGCTATTATGTTAGCAAAGTCGTCAATTATTCCGAAATAAAAAATCCTGCACCGAAGGGTATCAATGCAGGATTTGATATATAAAATATTCGTTTATTTAAGTTTGGGAATTCGTGTTTTCGACAAGATCTCATTTGCCTTACTAAGCTTTTCAGGAAACAAAACCCGGCCTTTTAGCTTTTCGAGTTTTTTGTCGAAAGCAATTATGGGTATTTTAGAATGATGTAACTGTTTTAAAGTCATATGTCAAAGATATTTTTATTTTTTGATAATAAAAAGGCCTCATAATCTGCTCCAACTACAAAATGTTCCCAATTACCGGCTTTATTGAGTCCCAAAATCAGGAAGTCTTTTGAAATAGCGGGAAAGTTATTACTAATGCCAATTCGATATAAACGTGTCCGGGATTTTGTACTGCCTGTTGCAAAAATTAATGCTTGGGGATGATGTTCTAAAAATGCGGATACGGTTGAGGCTACAGTTGCCAAAACCTTTAGACTATCTCCATTGTTGGTTATTGAAAAATCATCTACTTCTTTTGTCGACTCATTATAATCGCCAAATCCCAGGTTGTATACATTTTTTGTAGCTGTTTCCGAGTACTCGACAATTTTACTTACACAGCCATTTGGACCTTCACTTTTAAACTCGAAGAGATGAAAAGAGTTCTCAGAACGATATAGATATATGGGGTGCTTCATTCGGGGTTAAATTCATAGGGTAAAAAAATCCTGCACCGAAGGGTATCAATGCAGGATTTAAATATAGTTGTTTAAGAAATTACACCAGTAAACGTACCGGGTTTTCCAGCATGTCTTTTAATGTTTGCAGGAACGCAGAACCTACCGCACCATCAACCGAACGGTGATCGCATGATAATGTTACTTTCATGATATTGGCTACTTTCATTTGTCCGTTTTCAACAATAACCGTTTCACTTGCAGCACCTACTGCCAGAATGCATGACTCAGGCGGGTTGATGATGGCCGTAAACTGTTCGATGCCGAACATTCCCAGATTGGAGATGGAGAAGGTACTTCCTTCAAATTCGTTAGGCTGCAGTTTTTTGCTTTTGGCTCTTGCTGCCAGTTCTTTTACCTCGGCACTGATATGCGAGATGGTTTTATTGTCGGCAAATTTCACTACCGGTACAATCAGTCCGTCTTCAATGGCCACAGCTACTCCGATATGGATATGGTGGTTCATGCGGATCTTATCACCCAGCCATGATGAGTTTGCTTTCGGATTGGCTCTTAATGAAGCTGCAACAGCTTTAATGATGATATCATTTACGGAAATTTTCACAGGACTGATATCGTTCATAGCTTTACGGGCTTCAATCACTTTATCCATATTGATAGCCATGGTAAGGTAAAAATGCGGAGCACCATTTTTGCTTTCGCTCAACCTGCGTGCAATTGCTTTACGCATTTGCGATACGGAAACCTCATCAAAACTTTCGGTACCCACCACCGAAGGCAGGGTAATGGAGGGTTTGTTTGCCGATGCAGCAGCAGCAGGGCTGTAACTTTCAACGTCTTTTTTTATAATACGTCCATTATCTCCGGATCCTGATACTTTGCTGATATCAACACCTTTTTCTTCAGCAATTTTTTTCGCAAGGGGAGACGCTTTTAGACGAGAGTCGCCTGAAACGATTTCTGATTTGGGATTTGGGATTTGGGATTGTGGGGCTGGCGTTTCTGCAACCGGAGTTTCTGCTGCCGGGGCAGATGGTGCAGGAGCAGCGGCTGTCGGAGCTGCATTTAACAATGCGCTTACATCCTCACCCTTTGCACCTACAATAGCAATAACGGCATCTACAGGAACGGATTGGCCCGCTTCAATACCAATATGTAAAAGGGTTCCTTTTACATAGTTTTCAAGCTCCATGGTTGCCTTATCGGTTTCCACTTCGGCCAATATATCACCCGACTTTACATCATCTCCAACTTTTTTATGCCAAGCCACAATAACACCTTCGGTCATTGTATCGCTCATTTTGGGCATGCGTATAACTTCTGCCATAATTTCGTTTTCTGTAGGTTTTAAGAGTCAACAAAAATAACAATAGAATTCATTTTAGCTACTGCAATCTAAAATCCTTTCAAAAACGGCCCAAGGGATACTTTATGAGGGAGATAGCCAATAGTGATGGTGAAACACGTACGCGCAATGTTGAAAATATCAGGAGAACTTTTACAGCGAATACCTGACATTTGAATCATGAATCAGTACGAAGTTCTTCTTAAGCATATTTATGAAACGGGAACCTTTAAAGCAGACCGTACAGGAACGGGAACCAGAAGCGTTTTTGGCGCCCAGCTGCGTTTTGACCTGCAACAGGGTTTTCCGATGGTAACTACCAAAAAGGTACACCTAAAATCCATCATTCATGAGTTGCTGTGGTTTATTAAAGGCGAAACAAATACAAAATACTTGAAAGATAATGGCGTAAGTATTTGGGATGAGTGGGCTGATAAGGACGGAAACCTGGGGCCTGTATACGGTTACCAATGGCGCAGCTGGCCTGCAGCCGATGGAAAACATATTGATCAGTTAAGTGAGGTTATGGAAACGATCAAAAAAAATCCGGATTCCCGCAGGATGATTGTGAGCGCTTGGAACGTGGCCGACTTAAATAAGATGGCTTTGATGCCATGTCACGCATTCTTTCAGTTTTATGTGGCCGATGGGAAATTGAGCTGCCAGCTTTACCAAAGGAGTGCTGATATGTTTTTAGGCGTTCCGTTTAATATCGCTTCGTATGCCTTGCTTACTATGATGATTGCACAGGTATGCGGATTGCAGGCCGGAGATTTTATTCATACGTTTGGTGATGCCCATATTTATTCGAATCATTTTGAGCAGGTTGAATTACAGCTTAGCCGCGACCCGCGCGATTATCCAACCATGAGAGTGAATCCGGCAATTACATCCATTTTCGACTTTACCTACGAGGATTTCACCTTGGAAAATTACAATCCACACCCTGCCATTAAAGCTCCGGTAGCTATTTAGTTCATAGTTGATGGTTCACAGTTCATAGTATCATCTATGCACAGTTAGCTATCAACCATTATCTATGAACCGTGAACCATAAACACATGAAAACATACAAAGACTTTTATACCGTAATTGAACAACGCATTGCATCATTATCCTTTGATGGAAACCCAAGGGAATTATATGATCCGTTGGCTTATATGCTATCGTTGGGCGGTAAACGCCTACGACCTGTATTGGTAATGATGGCCTGCGACCTTTTCGGATCGGATACGGATGAAGCGATTCCTGCCGCCCTGGCAGTTGAGATTTTTCATAATTTTACGCTTGTACACGATGATATCATGGATAAGGCAGCTATCAGGAGGGGAAAACCAACGGTGCATACAAAGTGGAATGAAACAGTGGGGATTTTGAGCGGAGATATGATGATGATTAAAGCCATTCAATTGTTGTGCGAAACCAAAACTACGCGCTTAAAGGAATTGCTCGAAGTATTTAACGCAACAGCTGTTGAGGTATGCGAAGGTCAGCAGATTGATATGAATTTTGAAACACGTTCGGATGTAAGTGTTGATGAATACATTCACATGATTACCCTGAAAACTGCGGTTTTGCTGGGTGCCTCATTAAAACTTGGGGCGCTGGTAGCGAATGCACCGGATGAGCAGGCAAACCATTTATACAATTTCGGAAAAAACATTGGTATTGCTTTTCAGATCCAGGATGACCTGCTGGACTCGTTTGGAGAGGGTGATAAAGTTGGGAAAAAAATAGGAGGAGATATTGCAGCCAACAAAAAAACATTGCTGCTCATTAAAGCAATTGAATTGGCCGATGCGACCACCCGCGAGAAACTCGACCAATTGCTATTGTCGACCAGCGAAGCAGATAAAATAACAGGTGTGCTCAGTATTTATAAGCAATTAAAAGTGAAAGCAATTGCCAATCAGTTAAAGGCAGATTATTTGGAAAAAGCATTTGCTGCACTTGCCGGATTAGCGGTAAACGAAAGTAATAAGGAAGCACTCAAAGCCACAGCCATTGATTTGATGGAGCGAATGAGTTGAACTTATTTAATACTAACATTGTAAACCTTTCGGTACATTTTAATGAAGATGATGAAGTAAGAGAACATGAGCGGTCCAAAAATGATTCCGGGTAATCCGAACAAATCCAACCCGATGATGACTCCAAAAACCGTTATTAGTGGATGTACATCTGCAAACCTTTTCTGAATGGCAAAACGGGTAACATTATCAATATTGATGATTACCAAAGCACCGTAAACCAATAAACCGATTCCTTCCCAGGTATTACCCAACGCCACCAAAAAAACACCTGCAGGTGCCCACACCAGCGTGGAACCCACCAATGGCAGCAATGAAACAAATGCTGTAATCACAGCCCAAAATACAGGTTCACTTACCCCGAATATCCAATAGCCCAGTCCTGCTGCTGTTCCCTGAATGATGGCAATGGCCGGAACTCCAATAACGTTTGATAAGGTCATCGACTTAAGTTCGGTTGACAGGATTTTTATATTGGCATCATCAAATGGAAGGTAATTGGTAACCTCAAGGCTAACATGTTCTCTTTTCATCAATAAATAATACAGTACAAAGTACATGATTCCGATATTTCCAAGCGTCCACATCAGCTGATTGAGAAAGGATGGAATAAGATTTCCGGCACGAACTTTAATCCCTTCCAGATTTTGTCCGCTGAAAATTTCAATGCCTGTAAGGTCTTTAATGTTGTTCCCCAACATATGCAATACGTTTACCATGGAGGCAGGGTCATTTAATACCTGAGATATTTTGGCATACAGTAAATAACATAAAACAAGTATCGGAATGAGGATGATAATGAATGAAAGGAAAATAATGAGCAAGGCTGCGAGTGATTCTTTCCATTTTCGCTTCAGGGTAAGATTGTCCATCATGTCCGAAAACAGGACATAAAAAATAACAGACCCTAAAAAGGGAGCAATGAAATTATGAAGCTCGTAAATTAAAAAAAGACCAAACAGATTTAGGGCGGCAAATGCCATCCATCTTTTGAGGAGTACTTTATTTATTTCCATGTATACGGTTCATTCGATGCCATAAAAGTACGCATCTTTATGTGTATATTCGAGGAAAGTATTTCGATGATGAAAAATAAGACGGGACTTGGTGTAGTATTAGGTGCCATTATTGGCGCAGGTCTTACCTGGCTGTTTACCTCAAAGGAAGGTAAGGAGTTGGTTGCGAAAACAAAAGAGAAGGCCAGCGAACTTGCAGATGAAATTAGTAAACGGTTAGCATCAGCACCACACAAAAAATCAGAAGACAATGGATAAGCAAGCAGAAGAAAAACATGTAGAAGAGTTTGCTGATAAAACGAAACAGCAACTTTCAGAATATATACAACTGCGACTTGATTTGCTCAAGGCGGATTTTACCGAAAAAACGGCTCTTATTTTCAGTAAGATGATCACCGGTGTGATTGTGTTGGTAATGCTGTTTATGGTGGTGTTGTTTGCCAGTTTGGTCATGGGTTTCTTTTTTGGCAATATGCTGGGAAGTTTAATGTGGGGATTTGCGGTTGTTACAGGATTTTACCTGGTGCTCATCATTTTGGTATTGTTGCTTAAGGATAAACTTATTCAAACTCCTGTAGCCAATCAGATCATTAACATAATGTATGAATCAGATGAAGCCTAGAAAAATTCAGAACCTCTCTGACCTGAGGGTAGAGCGGGAGCGTATACGGCTTCAATTGGAGGCTAAAGAAGAACAACTGGAAAACAGCTGGATATACTTAAAACACAATTACCGGGGAATGATTTGGGAACAACTGAATCCATTCCGGAACAGTGCCTGGCTGGGTACAGCACTGGGACTTATTCAACCGGGATTGTTGCCGGTAATAACCGAAGTAATCAAAGGAACAGCCAAAGGAAGTCCTATTAATGCTAAAGTAATTGGTTCAACAGTAAAGTACGCCATTGCAAATTTGGGTATTAAATGGCTGCGCAAATGGATTGATGAGAAGAACAAAACAGAGGAAGGAACAAATGGTGAAGAAGGAGAGGAAGAGGTTGGAGGATAGAATGTATGTCATGCTGATCCCGCTATAAACGGGAGAAGCAGACCTCAGGAATGATGAGGAAAGCGTTAAATTTACGAATGGAGAAGCCGGAAGATAGGAATGTACAGATTGTATGTTAGAGGACAGAGTTTGGGATTTGAAGAATTGAGGAAGGCAGATGAGAGAGAAAGGATTAGTCATAAAAAAAGCGGGTTCCATCAGGAGCCCGCTTTTTTTTGTTGGATGATTATTTACTGATTATTCAGTGATGATCAATTTTTTAGCTTGGCTAACACCGTTAACAGTCATGTTAACCATGTATACACCGGCTTTCATACCTGCTAAGTCAAATTCAGCAACGCTAGAACCTGAAGGGTAGTTTTTGCTATCCATTTTCTTAACTTCCTGACCCATCAGGTTAACGATCGAAACGTTAACGGTAGCATCAGTTTTCAAGTTGAAGGCAACCAAAATTTTATCTGTTGAGTTTGCAGGGTTAGGATAAACGCTACTTGCTGCAAATACATCATTTTTCAATTCGCTGATACCAACGTTGTCAGATGTAGTTGATAACAAGAAATCGAAATCAACGAATGCTTCCTGAACAAATGCATTACCGGAAACCATACCGTTAGCCCATCCTGCGTTTTGACCATAAGCAGCCCATTTAACAGGAAGTTGTGAAGTATTGTAGAAAGTAGGGTTTGCAAAGTTATCTACACCCTCGTTACGTTGAGTAAAGAACATTAAGAAGTTACCTCTTCTTGTTCCCGGAGGAAGTGGATCAGTTTTTTGGTTCAACAATACAAGTGTATCCTGGTTGCCATTGTAAGTGGAAGCCTGACCTGATTTGAACACGATCAATGCTCCAACAAGGTTGTTCGCTTCTAACCCTTTGTTGGCATTTACTTTAAATGTAGTACTGTCTGTAGGCAACGACAATAACTTGCTGGTAACTTTACCTTCAGGAATATTGTTGTCAGATAATGACAATCCGGTACCTGTATTGGCATTCAAAAGGATAGTATCTACTTTGTAGTAGTTGTTACCTTTACGAGTACCTGTATTCCAGCCTACCAAAGCCAATTTGTTACCGCTACCGGTAAATGAGTTTTTAGAGATTTGGCTACCTTTGTATTGGTAAACGAACATGGTATCTGTAAGCAACATTTTGCCCCCCATTCCGTCATCAATTGAATCTACATTTCTTACGTAGCAATAAGTGAAACGAAGTGAATCCACTCTGTAGCTTACATATTTAGAAAGTTTGATACCCGGGTTATCTGTTAAGTCGATCAAATCATCTTTTGGATCCAATACTTGTCCAAAGCCCATCCATGTAGGATTTGAAGGCTCTCCCGTAGAGAATAACAATTTAGGAAGGGTATCGCCATAAGAAAAAGCCCAAGATCCGGTAAGTGATGCACTTACGTTAGATTTTGCAATAAAATCCAAGTGGTTATACCAGTCAGAGATATTGGTTTTGTTTAAGCGTGTAGCTTGAGGTTTTTGAACCGGAGAATACTGAAATTTCGGTTCAGCGGGTGTCGAGAATGTTTGCGCAAACAATCCACCGGACACCAGAGCAGACAATGCAGTAAAAATTAACTTTTTCATATGTGTTTGTTTAAGTTTTGTTAATTGTAGTAAAATGCAAGTATATAAAAAAAGACTTACCTGCAAAACACTATTTTTTTAGTAAAGACCCAACACTTATTTTAAGGGTTGCATCTATGTTCTCTCAACCCAACAGCCATCTTCCTTAATGATACCAATCAGTTCTTGTACTGCGGTCTCTTTATTCACCCCTTTTTTTACAACTTCCTTACCTTTATAGAGTGTAATTTTACCGGGTCCCGACCCCACATATCCATAGTCGGCATCGGCCATTTCTCCGGGTCCGTTTACAATACAGCCCATAATGGCAATTTTTACCCCTTTCAGGTGATCGGTATGCTTGCGGATAAGGGCTGTTGTTTCCTGCAGGTCAAACAAGGTTCGTCCACAACTCGGGCAGCTGATATATTCTGTTTTGGTAATACGTGCCCGGGCCGCCTGTAAAATTCCGAACCCTATCTGGTTAATCCTATTACGGTCAATATTTGGAGCATTTAACAGGATGCCGTCACCAAATCCGTCTGTAAATAAACTTCCTGTATCGGTTGATGCAAACAGCATAAATTGTTCCTCATCGGAAGTAGTATACCTGCGTTTGAGCACTACAGGATGATTGAGCCCCAGTTGCCCGAACCGTATAAAAACATTGCGTAAATCAGCAACAACATGTTCATTATCTGTTTCCAGCAGCAAGGTTACATTGTGTCTTCCTGCCAATGCCTGTATAATTTCAGCACTCAGTTCATGCGTATAAACCTGCACAAAATTTAATGTTTGGGAAGTGGAAACGGCCGAAAGATATTGTGTGAGGCTAAATAGCGGGAAGTTATTCAGTTTATCCGTTAACGCATTCCAGATCATGTGGTCATAAATTCCTTTTACACCATTGGGCAACATAAAGGAGGTAATGTTGCCCCCCCGGTAAATAAAGTCGCAGCCCATATCACTCATATGCCATTTATCAAGGCCTGCGTCATACAAATGTCCGGCAGCTGCAAGGTCTTCCGGTTTTAACTCCACCATATTGCTGTAATCGGCTATGATGCGCGGTACATTATGTCCGCCCAGTACCGACACTTCCTGTGTAATACGTTTGGTATATACAAAAGGATTCCATGAAGATGCGGCACTATCTGCCGGCAATGCAAAAGCAACCGGAGCATGGGAAGCTCTTTGGGTGTAGCGATCAACCAGCTTTTGGGCAACAGGGACTTCAAACTCAGGGTCCTCGGTTAAGGATACACGAATAGTATCGCCAATGCCATCTTCCAGTAAACTTCCAATACCTAATGCCGATTTAATACGCCCGTCATCGCCATCACCGGCTTCTGTTACGCCTAAGTGCAGCGGGTAATACATATTGTTTTCGTTCATCGTTTTTACCAGCAAACGGTAGGCTTCCACCATCACTTGCGGGTTGCTCGACTTCATGGAAAGCACAATGTTGTGGAAGTTTTCATCTTCACAAATGCGTAAAAACTCCATGGCACTTTCCACCATTCCATGAGCCGTATCTCCATAACGGCTCATAATCCTATCGCTCAACGAACCATGGTTGGTGCCAATTCGCATGGCGGTTCCGTATTCTTTACAAATATTAACCAGCGGGGTAAACTTTGTACGGATGCGGTCCAGTTCTTCTGCATAATCGGCATCGGTGTATTCAATCAGTTCAAATTTCTTTTTGTCTACGTAGTTACCCGGATTAACCCGCACCTTTTCAACAATACGCGCAGCTATTTCGGCTGCATTGGGTGTAAAATGTATATCGGCAACCAATGGAACATAAATCCCTTTTGTGTTTAGTTCTGCTTTGATATTGGCAAGGTTCTCTGCTTCCTTCATGCTTGGGGCCGTAAGGCGAACCAATTCACATCCGGCCTCCACCATGCGTATTATTTGCGCGACTGATTTCTCAGTATCCATGGTATCGGTAGTAGTCATGGATTGGATCCTGATAGGGTAGTCACTGCCGATAAGTACATCGCCCACTTTTACGGTTGACGTTTTTCTTCGGGTGTATTGAGTAAAACTATTGATGTATGATGTCATTTTGCTGTGTTCATGGTTGATAGTTCACCAATTATAGTTGATGAATATCGCATCTTTATTTTGTTATTGCTCCTGGGTGTTCTTTTTTCTTTCTTGATTTATTTCGCATTTTTGCTCACTCCGCACTCCGCATTTCTTTATATATCTCCGAGTTGCGGTCTGATGATTAAGTCTTCAACAACTGCACCGTCACTCAGTTCATATACCGAATAAATCATTTTGCCAATATCTTCGGGTTGGATAAAACGGCTGTCGGGTAAATCAGTGTCTTTCCATGAGTTCGTTAATACCGCACCCGGCATCACAGAGGTAACCTTAATCGAAGTTTTCATAAGTTCTTCTCTCAGTTGTTTGCTGAACCCCAGCAGTGCAAACTTTGAAATGGTGTATGACGCTCCTGCAGGATAAGCCTGTAAACTGGCAATAGAGCAGATGTTAAAAATGTTCCGGCTGATGTTTGAACGCAAGGCACGTGTAATATAATACGCACTGTAAACATTGGTCTCCATCAGGGTTTCGAGTGTGCCGTCTTTTTCTTCCATAATACTTCCGGGAAGAAAAGTACCTGCACTGTTTACCAATACATCAATGGTTGGAAATTTTGTTAAAACAGTTTCTGCAAAGGATAACACATCCTGTTTGTTCGAAGCATCGGCAGTTGTGATGTAAAACTGCTGCTGCGGGTATAAGGCTGCTAACGATTCCTGCATCTCTTTTACATCATCGGTACTACGGGCATAACCCGCCACGCTGAATCCCTGCGCTGCAAAATGATCGCAGATCGCTCGGCCAATTCCTTTGGTGCATCCGGTAACAACAATAACTTTTTGAGATGAAGGCATGATTTTTAATTAAAAGCCAAAAATACTTGTACGGATTAATATATTTACATGCATTTTCGCAAAAGGTTTAATAACATATGAAGTTTTTTGAATTTATAGGGCAATACGTCCTTTTTTTAATCAGTCTTTTCTCCCGCCCCGAAAAACTCAGGGTATTTCTTAAACAAACGTTGGTGGAAATGGATTCGATTGGTGTCGGTTCATTTGGCATTGTTTCGCTCATTTCTGTTTTTACAGGTGCCGTATCCACCGTACATATTGGGTATCAACTGGTGTCGGGTCTTGTGCCCGATTATATTATCGGTCGTATTGTAAGGGATTCAAACATCCTGGAATTTTCACCGACTGTAACCTGTTTAGTATTGGCAGGAAAGGTGGGTTCATCAATAGCTTCCGAAATCGGTACCATGAAAGTAACAGAACAGGTTGATGCGTTAGAAATTATGGGTGTGAACTCGCGGAATTACCTGGTATTGCCTAAAATTACTGCAGGCGTAATCACCATTCCATTGCTGGTAGTTTATGCTATGGGACTTTCCCTTATTGGTGGAGCCATCTCCGGTGAAATGTCGGGTATCATCAGCATTGAATATTTTGTAAAGGGGTTGCGTTCCGATTTTATTCCGTTTTCAGTAGCTTTTGCTATGATCAAGTCGTTAACGTTTGCTTTTCTCATTACCAGCATTTCGTCTTTCCATGGATACAAAACAGAAGGAGGAGCCCTGGAAGTAGGGCAATCCAGTACCAAAGCGGTTGTGTTCAGTTGTTTGGGCATTATCTTTTTTGATTATTTAATTTCTCAATTGTTATTGCAGCGCTAAGATGATTACTATTCAGAATATCAATAAATCGTTTGGCGAGAAACATGTATTAAAAGGTGTTTCGGCTCATTTTAATAAAGGGCAGTGCAACTTTGTGATTGGTGCCAGCGGAAGCGGAAAAAGTGTACTCATGAAATGTATGGTAGGCCTGGTTGAGGTCGATAATGGCGAAATAAGCTATGAGAACCGTGATTTTGTGGCCATGGATTATAATCAGAAAAAGGAGATTCGCCAGGAAATCGGAATGTTGTTTCAGGGAACAGCGTTATTCGATTCATTAAATGTGGAGGACAATATTGCTTTTCCTTTGCGCATGTTTACCAAAATGAGTCCTGCTGAGGTTATTGAGCGGGTGAACTTTTGTCTGAAACGCGTTAACCTCGAGAATGTAAATAAATTGTTCCCTTCATCCATTAGCGGTGGAATGAAAAAACGTGTGGGTATTGCCCGCGCCATTGCGTTGAATCCTAAATACCTGTTTTGCGATGAACCCAATTCGGGACTGGATCCCATTACTTCACGCCTAATTGATGAGTTGATTAAAGAGTTAACCATTGAATACGATATCACCACCATCATCAATACCCATGATATGAAGAGTTTGTTTGAGATGGGGGATAATATTGTGTTTATTCACAAAGGACAAAAATGGTGGGAGGGACGCAAGGAAGAAATCCGCTCATCGGGAAATGCCGAATTGCTTGGCTTCATGAAGGCTTCGGAGTTTTAGTCGTTGTGTTTGTTTGCAGATAATTTAGGTTCACAATCAATCATATAGCAGTGTTTGGGGTGATTTGTGCAACGCATTCAGCTATATTGCTATCTCTACAACAATTGTATTATAATTGAATGAGTAAAAGAGATTTCCATTCAAGGATTGGCAGCCCGACAAACCTAAACCAACCAAACAACGTACATTTTCATTTAGCTTACACACGAATCAAACCATATGAATAAAATTTACCTGACACTGATTGGATTTACACTACTCACGGGGTGTTATTACGACAATGAAGAGGAGTTGTATCCGAATGCCACTACCTCCACAACCAGTACAACAGCCACTACTGTTGTTTCTTACGCTTCGGATATACAACCCATGATAGCAGCCAACTGCGCATCATCCGGTTGCCATATGGCGGGTGCACAAATTCCAGACCTGTCGGATTATGCCAAGCTCACCAACAATATTGCCCGTGTAAAAGTGCGCGCTATTGATGAGAAAAGCATGCCTGCAGCCGCTCCATTATCAAATGCCAATATTGCCAAATTACAAAGCTGGATTGATGCCGGTACCCCAAATAATTAAGACACAGTGAATATGAAAAAGCACCTACTATCAGCTCTGGTTATATTATGCGTTTTTGCAGCAAAGGCTCAGGATGATTTGCTCAACATGCTTGATAAAGAAAATCCGCAAAAACCAACTCCGGTTTATGCAACCTTCAAATCAACCCGCGTGGTTAATTTGCAGTCAAATGAAACCATGAAAGCCAAACACCTCGACTTTCGCATTCAGCACAGGTTTAATTCCATCCAGAACGGAGCATATGATATGTTTGGTTTGGATGGAGCAGTTATGAGACTTGGTTTTGAATACGGCCTTACCGATCGTTTAATGTTGGGTGTAGGCCGGAGCACAACCGGTAAATCCTACGATGGATTTTTGAAATACCAACTGCTGCAACAACAGCAAAAAGGCCATCCGGTAAGCATCGGATTGTTTGGAAGCACTGCGATTAATACACTTGAGTGGCAGGATCCAACCCGTAACAACTTGTTTTCATCACGCCTGGCATATTGTGCGCAGGTTATTTTTACCCGCAAGTTCAACGAACATTTTTCGATGATTGTATCGCCAACTATGGTGCATTATAACCTGGTGCCCGACAAGGCAACACCCAATGATATTTTCGCGGTAGGTGTGGGTGCTTCAGTTAAGATTACACGGAGCACGCGTTTTAATATTGAATATATTCCCCGTTTGAATGGCAGGGATCAACCCAAAACATTCAGTGGAGATCCTTCTTACTATGATGCCGTTGCCTTTGGTTTTGATATCGAAACGGGAGGTCACGTATTTCAATTACATTTTACAAACGCCACCGGATTAATCGAACAGCAATTTGTGGCACGGAATTCGAATGCCATAGCTTTTAAAGAACTTAGGTTTGGGTTCAATCTTTCCCGCACATTCTCATTCGACCGGTCACGCAAATGGTAAACACTATGAAAAGAACAGTATTAACAATAACATCACTAGCGCTCATGGTTTTCGGAGCGCAGGCACAATTGTTCTCCACGGCAGTGGGATCACTTGGGTTTTTCTCCAAAACTCCGGTCGAAAATATAGAAGCCCAATCCAGTCAAACACTGAGTGTTCTCAATGCAAAAACAAGGGAGTTGGCGTTTAGTGTGGGCAATAGATCGTTTAAGTTTCACAACAAATTAATGGAGGAACATTTTAACGAAAAGTATATAGAGAGTGAAAAATATCCTCAAAGTACCTTCAAGGGTAAGATCAATGAGGATATTGATTTGTCGAAAGATGGAGAATACAAAGTTACCGTTACAGGTAAGTTGAATGTGCATGGAGTGGAGCGTGAAAGAACCATTCCGGGTGCCATTACGGTAAAAGACGGAAGCATAACCCTGACTTCGGCATTTAAGGTAAGGGTGGAAGATCATAAAATTGAAATCCCCAAATTGGTGGTGTCCAATATAGCCGAAGAGATTGAGGTAAAGGTAGACGCTAAATTGATGCCCAGAAAATAGAGACGTAGTTTAAAGTCAATATGACACTGTGCAAGGCCATCCGATATATTCCGGGTGGCCTTTTTGTTAACAGCAAAACGTAGAAGGATGTTTAAGCCCTAGTGCACCATCCATCCGATAACCAATGCCATTCCCACACCGGCCAGAATCGCTAACAGTTTGCGTTCGCTGAAATGGTGGTTCTCACTGTTCTCAAATAAAATGGTGGTGGAGATGAACAAGAAGATTCCTGCCACAAACGCCAGCACGCGGCTAAAAATATAATCGGGTAGGGTGCTGCTCAGAGAGGAACTGATGAGCATCCCGGATGGAGCCATCAGTGCATACACAATCAGCAATATCCATACAGTTGATTTTTTGATATGTTCACTTCCCAAAATACTCATCAGGGCAAAAGCTGCGGGGAGTTCGTGCAATGCAATACCAATGGCCATCGAATTGTTCCGAATCAGTCCCAACGGCAGACCTTCGGTAAAGGAGTGCAAGCACATACTCAAAAACAATCCCAGGGGTAAGGCCATATTGTGGTTGTGTTTGTGTACATGCAAATGGCCATGTTCCGCTCCATCCGAAAACCGGCTGATGAATACCTGGAAGAAAAATCCGGCCAGCACTATAATGGATGTATTGCTATTGCCCTCGCTGAATATTTCGGGGAGCAGATGCAAAATGGTAATGGCAAAAATATAGCCACCGGCAAAGGCGAGAAATACCTTTAAGATATTCTCGTTTTTATAACCCGAGTGAATGGCAAGAAAACCTCCGGTAAAAGGAGCAGCAAACAATAATAGGATGACCCAGTTAAACATGTGGTGTTAGGATTTTTTTGTTGATGATAAAACCGGCAAGGTACCCCAGCAAACTACCCAACAGTGCACCGCAAAGTACATCGAGCGGATAATGTACGCCAACATACACCTGCGAAAAAGCAATCAATGCTGCCCAGGGAACTGCAACGAACCATATCCATTTAAACCGGTTGCTGAACAGTATTGAGAAAAATACGGCAATGGCAAAATGATTGGTAGCATGTGCCGAAATAAAACTGTATCCTTTTCCGCAACCCGCCAGAGTCCTTACCATGCCCGCAAGTGATGGCTCGTTGCATGGACGTAACCGCTGTACGGTATTTTTTATGAGGTTGGCACTTACCTGATCACTTACCAGTATCAACATGGTTGCGCCCAGCAAGATCCACCCGGTTTTTGTGCCCCATATTTTATAGCATACTAACAGGATCAAACCATACAGGACATACCAGTTTTTCTGGTGGCGCATAAAAGGGCATACCACATCCCAAAAAGAATGTTGCATTCCGGTATTAATGGCTATAAACCATTCCCTGTCGAGGTGTGCGAGGTATTCAATCATTTTTTTGTGCAACGATGATTAACCTTTCGGATGAACCGGCTTTAAATGGTTCGAGTGCATAGTTTCCATAAGTATCTAAAATGGTAAACTGCATTTTGTGAAGAATGTTTTGAAAGTCTTTGAACTGCAAGGCCTGCACCTTCTCGGTAAACTCAAAGGAACAATTCGAATCCTGCACGTCAATTTTTTTATGGATAAAACCGTTCTCCACCCATTTGCTGATGTGAAACTGAATATTGTTGATGGTTTTGCTTTCGCGCTCTACCAGGTTTTGAATCACACATTCGGCATTCATAAAATCAATCAGTAAACGACCTTTGGGTTTGAGTATGGAGTGAATGTTTTGAACCACCAGCTCATCCTCTTCCAGTGATTGAAAATAACCAAAGCTTGTAAATAAGTTTAAGGCAATATCATAGGGTTGGTCTGTGTGAAGGTTGCGCAAATCCTGAACTTCAAAATGTAAACGGTTATTGGCTTGTTTTTTTGCGATATCAATACTCTGGCAGGCAAGGTCAACTCCGGTAACATCAAATCCCAGCGAGTTGAGGTAGATTGCATGACGCCCTTTACCACAAGCTAAATCAATGATGCGATGCTCGGGCAACAACTCAAGTTTACGGACAACATTCTGCAAAAAAAACTCAGCTTCTTTTTCATCCCTGTTTTGATACAGGATATGATAATAAGGTGAGTTAAACCATTCACTAAACCATTCTTTTTGAAGTCCCATGCAGGTACAAGTTTACATTATAACAAGGGTAATCACCAACTCTTGAAATGCTTTGTGTTAGTAGTCAATAACTTATCCTATTTACTTGTGAGTTTAAGGGTTAAGGCTAAATTTGCAGCCCTAATAAACCTATATAAACAAGTGACACTAATTAAATCTATTTCAGGAATCAGAGGAACCATTGGCGGTAAACCGGGTGATGCCCTTACTCCGACTGATATTGTAAAATTTACAGCAGCATTCGGAACCTTAATGAAAGGTGATAAACAAGACTGTACAATCGTAATAGGCCGCGATGCCCGTATGAGCGGTGATATGGTGAACAAACTGGTCATTGGAACCCTTCAGGGATTAGGTATCAATGTGATTGATCTTGGATTATCCACTACACCTACTGTAGAGATGGCGGTAACGGCAGAAAAGGCAGACGGGGGAATTATCCTTACGGCAAGCCACAATCCGAAGCAGTGGAATGCCTTGAAGTTGCTCAACAGTGCAGGGGAGTTTATAAGCGATGAAATAGGTAAACAGGTTCTTGCCATGGGCGATGCCGATGCCTTTGTATTTGCTGAAGTTGATAAGCTGGGAACTGTAGTAGAAAAGAAAGATTATATCCAAAAACATATTGACCAGATTCTGGCAATGGAGTTGGTGGATGTAGAGGCGATTAAGGCAAAAAAGCTAAAAATAGCAGTTGATGCCGTAAACTCCACCGGAGGAATTGCCGTGCCGATGTTATTAAGAGCGTTGGGCGTAAAGGAAATCATTGAGTTGTATTGCACACCCGATGGTAAATTTCCGCATAACCCCGAACCCTTGCCGGAGCATTTAACGGAAATCTCTTCACAGGTCAAACGGTCAAAAGCCGATCTGGGAATTGTGGTGGATCCGGATGTAGACCGCCTGGCACTTGTATGTGAAGATGGCAGCATGTTTGGAGAAGAGTATACCCTGGTTGCTGTAGCAGATTATGTATTGAGCCATAAAAAAGGAAATACGGTTTCCAACTTATCATCAACACGTGCGTTGAGAGATGTTACCGAAAAACATGGAGGAACATACTCGGCAAGTGCGGTAGGGGAAGTAAACGTGGTGAAGATGATGAAAGAAACCAATGCAGTTATCGGTGGCGAAGGCAATGGCGGAATCATTGTTCCCGAGCTGCACTACGGCCGCGATGCACTGGCAGGTATTGCATTGTTTCTATCACACTATGCAAAATCAAATAAGTTGTGTTCCATTTTGCGTGCAAGTTACCCCGACTATTATATCTCTAAAAACAAGATTGAACTCACGCCCGAAATCAATATTGATGAGTTGATGGAAAAGGTAAAAGAGAAGTATAAAAAACAACCGATCAATACGGTTGACGGAGTGAAGATTGAGTTCGATAAAGAATGGGTGCATTTACGCAGGTCCAATACTGAACCGATTATCCGCATTTATGCCGAAAGCCAGAGTGAAGCAACAGCCAACCACCTTGCCGAAAAACTTATTTCAGACATGAAGCAAATTATAAATGGACGTTAAAAACGTTTGATGTTTGCAGGTTGACGTTTTGAAATTTTAACCCCAAGATTATGGCAACGTTTAATCGATTTGAAGAAATAGGTGCATGGCAAAAAGCAAGAGAGCTTTGTCGGCAAGTTCATGCTCTAACTGTTAAACCTGCATTTGCAGAAGATTTTGGTTTGGTTAAACAAATTAAAAATGCTTCGGGATCAGTGATGGATAATATTGCTGAAGGGTTTGAAAGAGAGGGAAAGAATGAGTTTTTACAGTTTCTTTCGATATCGAAAGGGTCATGTGGAGAAACGCAATCGCAATTATACAGGGCATTGGATTGGGGTTATATTAACCAGGAAGAATTTGATGTAACCTATAACAAAGCGGAAGATGCAAAGGCAAAGATAAAAGGACTGATGATGTATTTGAACCAATCTGAATTTAAAGGGTTCAAATTTAAAGATAGAAAATAATAAACCAAACCAACAAGAAACGTAAAACGGCAAACGAGTAAAACGTTAGACGGTAAACGTAATAAAACGACAATATATGAAATGTGGAATTGTGGGCTTGCCCAATGTAGGAAAATCAACCTTGTTCAACTGCTTAAGCAATGCAAAAGCACAGGCTGCAAATTTTCCGTTTTGTACCATCGAGCCTAATGTGGGAGTAATTACCGTTCCGGATGAACGCCTCAATGAACTGGCTAAATTTGTAAACCCTCAGCGTATTTTGCCTACAACTGTAGAGATTGTGGACATTGCCGGATTGGTAAAAGGAGCAAGCAAAGGAGAAGGCTTGGGGAACCAGTTTTTGGCAAACATCCGCGAAACAGATGCCATTCTGCATGTGTTGCGTTGTTTTGATGATGATAATATTATTCATGTTGACGGATCGGTTAATCCTATCCGCGACAAGGAAATTATTGATACCGAACTGCAGTTAAAAGACCTGGATGCGGTTGAGAAAAAATTGCAAAAGGTTAGCCGTGCAGCAAAAACCGGAGATAAGGATGCGTCCAAAGCCGAAGCAGTATTGCTGGTATATAAGGCTCACCTGGAGCAGGGAAAATCGGCACGTAATGCCCAGGTTGCGGAAGAAGACAAAAAGCATATTGAAGACCTGATGTTGCTTACCGCCAAACCGGTAATGTATGTATGCAACGTGGATGAAGGCAGTGTGGTTTCCGGAAATAAATATGTGGAAATGGTAAAAGAGGCCATCAAGGGAGAAGGAGCGGAGTTGATTATGATCAGTGCTGCCATTGAAGCGGATATTGCTCAGTTGGAAAGTTATGACGATAGGGTGGCGTTTTTGGCCGACCTGGGTCTGAACGAATCAGGTGTAGCCAAATTGATTAAATCGGCTTACAAATTGTTGAACCTGATTACCTATTTTACTGCAGGTGTGCAGGAAGTAAGGGCCTGGACCATCACCAATGGCTTTAAAGCGCCACAAGCTGCCGGGGTAATCCATACCGATTTTGAGAAAGGATTTATCCGCGCTGAGGTAATCAGTTATGCGGATTATGTGCAACATGGTTCCGAAGCAGCTGTAAAAGAAGCAGGCAGAATGCGTGTGGAAGGAAAAGAGTATACCGTTGTTGACGGAGATATTATGCATTTTCGTTTCAATGTGTAACCCTTTAAAAAAAATAGTTGCATGGTGTTAAAAAAAATATCATCTTGCACCCGATTTCAATCCAAAGGGGTTTAGATTGATTTCATAGGGCTAAAAAGGCTGATCCTCCCGGATCAGTCTTTTTTTTGTGTAAAAGGGTACTGTTCCATTCTTATAGCCGGGGAATATGGTTGACCCGAATACCCCCTTTTGAGGCCGAAAGAGCCTCCCATCTTTTTGATTTTGAACCATCTGATTTTTTTTACAAAAAATAGTTGCATCGTGTTAAAAAAAATACCATCTTGCATATGATTTCAATCCAAAGGGGTTTAGATTGATTTCATAGGGCTAAAAAGGCTGATCCTCCCGGATCAGTCTTTTTTTTGTTTATGCACTTCCCCAACAACAATTAACATTCATCAAAAATGCCCGGTATTAATGCAGGAAATTCCGTTATTTGGGCGTATCATTTTTTTAGTTACCGTATGAACCAGCAAAAAGTATTTTCATTTCTATTGTTAGCAAGCCTGTCTGTATGCTCATGGGCGCAAAACAAAATGCTCACCACCGAGGATGCTGTTATGAAACAGCGCACGTCACTTGCTCCCGACAGGCTCATGCAGCTACAATGGATTAAGGGAACATCTGTTTTCAGTTATGTGAGCAAAGTGGATGGGAAAGAAAAGATCATTCAGCAGGATGCAGCAACAGGTAAACGGGATACTGTATTTTCGATTGATGACTTCGGGGTATTGTTCAAGACACTCGAAATTGATGTTCCTGTTCCGCAACGGTTACCATTTATCACATGGCTGGACCTCGATAAGTTTCGTTTTTTTTACAGCAATGCATATTATACCATGAATGTGAAATCCAGGGTAGCAACAACAGTTACCAAGGTTCCCAAAGAAGCCACGGATGTTCAGTTCCATCCGGTATCCTTAAAAACGGCATTTGTAGAGGATAATAATGTATGTGTATTTGATACGAATACCTGGCTTAAAAAAGATGAATACTTAAAAAAACAAGCCGATAACGATGGTTCGATCCGTGCATCCATGATTACCAAAGATGGCGGATATGGTGTAGTGAATGGGAAAACGGTTCACCGAAGTGAGTTCGGAATTGATAAGGGATTATTTTGGGCGCCCAAAGGAACCAAACTCGCTTATTATAAAATGCTGGAAGGAGGAGTTACGGATTATGAGCTGATGAATTTTGAAACCAAACCGGGAGGATTTGAACGCATTAAATACCCGATGGCTGGCGGACAAAGCCATACAGTTAAATTGTTTGTGCAGGATTATACAGCTAGCCGCCAATTTGAAGTGCAGGCCGATGCAAATTCGGAGCAATACCTTACCAATGTAGCATGGAGCCCGGAGCAGGATGCCATCTTTATAGCGGTGGTAAACCGTGCACAAAATGAAATGAAGCTCAATCAGTATGACGGTCGCAGCGGTGTGTTTGTAAAAACATTGTTTACCGAAACACACCCTAAGTATGTAGAGCCTCAGCATCCGATGACCTTTATCCCAAATGACAACGGAAAGTTTATCTGGATGAGTGAAAGAGATGGATATAACCAGATGTACCTGTATGACCTGAGAGGTAAAATGATTCGCCAGTTAACTACGGCTAAAAACAATGTTACCGAATTGATGGGCTTTGATGCTGCAGGAAACAATGCATTTTACATGGCTGCTACCAACAATGGAATGGAGCGTCAGTTTTTTAGTGTGGAAATTGCAACCGGAAAGGTAAAACAACTCACCAATGCTCCCGGCATCCATTCAGTTGTGGTGAGCGAAGACGGTAATTATTTTATTGATACCTACAGCAACTCCACTACACCACGTAAAACAATACTGGCCGATAGCAAAGGAAATGAACTTGCCTTGTTATTAACGGCACCCAATCCGCTTGCAGCTTATAAACCTTGCGGAATAAAATTAGGAACAATGATGTCGGATGACCAAACAACCACGTTGAATTACCGCATGTTTTACCCTCCACAGTTTGACTCCACTCGCAAGTACCCAACCATTGTGTATGTATATGGTGGTCCGCATGTGCAGTTGGTAACCAATAACTGGCTGGGTGGTGCCGATATGTGGTTATACATGATGGCGCAACAGGGTTATGTTGTGTTTACCATTGATAATAGAGGTTCGGGTAACAGGGGAGCCGAGTTTGAACAGACGACTTTCCGTAAGCTTGGAACTGTAGAGCGTGCCGATCAGCTGGCAGGTGTGAATTTTTTAAAGAAGCAACGGTATGTTGATGCCTCGCGTTTGGGTGTGTTCGGATGGAGTTTTGGCGGATTTATGAGCATTGGTTTGATGACCCGCAGTGATGTTTTTAAAGTTGGTGTTGCCGGAGGTCCTGTAATTGACTGGGCATTGTATGAAATTATGTATACCGAACGGTATATGGATAAACCGCAGGAAAATGCGGAAGGATATAAAGATGCAGACCTCACCAATTATGCGAAAAACCTGAAAGGGAAACTGATGGTGATTCATGGTACCGATGATGATGTGGTATTGTGGCAGCACAGTTTATCCTATATCAAAAAGTGTGTGGATGAAGGTGTGCAGGTAGACTATTTTGTGTACCCTGAACATAAACACAATGTACTGGGCAAGGATAGGGTTCACCTGATGCAAAAAGTAACAGATTATTTTAATACGTATCTGAAATAAAATCAGGTGCCGGTACTATCGAACGAAGTTGGGATAAAAACCTTAAAGGTAGTACCGGTTCCGGGTTGAGACATTACGGTAACAATTCCGTTGTGCAATTCAATAACCCGTTTTACCAGCGAAAGTCCGATACCATGCCCGCTGATATTGCGGGTATCATTACTTCTGAAAAAGGGTTCGAAAATGTGCGGTATGTCCGAAGAGTGGATTCCTACACCTTCATCTGCAAACAGCAGGCAAATAGTATCTGAATCAGGAATGACTTTAACCTGCACTTTATTGTCGGGCGAGAATTTGCAGCCATTATCCATAAGGTTCATAAAAGCCGATTTAAGCAGGTTTACGTCACCTGTGCAATACAGCATTTCCTGATATTCTAAAGGTTCACTTACCGATATGTTAATGGAGTAGTGAGGCTTGCCTTTGGTAAGTTCCTTTTGCGCATCAATCAATACATCCAGTATTGGTAATCTGTAAAAGGATTTCATCGGAAAATCGGCATTGGCCTTGGCTAAATCCTGCAACGCATTCAGTAATCCGATATTGTTATTGATGTCATCGTTGAGCGATTGCAACAGTTTTTTATATTCGGCCGGACTACGTTCCTTCAGCAAGGCAACCTGGATCTGTCCTTTCATCGAAGTGAGCGGGGTCCTGAATTCATGAGAGGCATTGGATACAAAATCTTTTTGCAACTCAAATGCTCCTTCGAGACGATCGAGCATATTGTTAAATGTTTTGGCCAATTGTGCTACCTCATCATTGGGGCTGGTAACCGAGAGCCGGCTATGCAGGTTTGTTGCGGTTATATTTTCCACATCGGCAACTACAGCATTCATGGGGCGCAGGGAGAAACGTGCAAACCACCATCCGGCAATGGCCGTTGTAAAAATACTCATCCCCAAAATAATGAGGAACAAATTGCGCAGGAACGTTACTTTTTTGAAGCCGGTTTTATCATACGAAGAAGCTATGGAAATTAACGTTGTTGCTCCATCCAGGTATATGAATCCTATGTATTGTGTATCATTAAGCTGTTTCTCAAAGTAAGGGTCGGGCTGTTTTAAATTTTCCTGAAAAATATTCAATGGAATAGGGTTGCCTACTGTTTGGATCAGTTCGCCTTCGAGGCTGTATAATGAGATCTCCAGGTTGGGCGAAACACTTTGGGTATAAGCATTAATGGTTTCAATGGTCTGGTCATCGAGGTGACGTGTATCCAGCAGTGCCTTGGTGATATAATTGGCGCGGTCATAAAGGCGTTCGTAAAAATTATTTTGCCGGTATACCGAGTAGTTTTGGTAAACGATATAAAAGCTGCTGCATAAAATGAGGGCTACAAACAGGGTAAACCAAAAGGCAAGTTTGAACTTAATATTCATGGGCTTTCGTTAGCGCATTAATGTTGCTCCACACGTAACGTGTAACCCATTCCTATAATTGTGTGAATGAGTTTGATGTCAAAATCCTTGTCGATCTTCTTGCGTAAAAAGTTTACATACACATCAATCACATTGGTTCCGGTATCAAAGCTGATGCCCCATACTTTCTGGGCAATTTCGGTACGTGAGATCACGCGGCCCTTGTTGCGGAGAAAATACTCCAGCAATAAAAATTCTTTGGCGGTAAGGTCAATATGTTTATCAGCTCTAGTCACGGTGCGCTTATCCAAGTCCATGGAAAGATCGGCAATTGTTAATAGGTGCATGTCCACTTCTGATTTTACCGAGCGTTTGGATAATGCCCGGATGCGTGCAAGCAGTTCTTTAAACTCAAATGGTTTCACCAGGTAATCATCGGCACCTGCATCCAATCCTACTACTTTATCATCGGTAGAACCCAGGGCCGACAACATCAGAATAGGGGTGGTTACACCTTTCTCCCGTATTTGAGAACATAAATCCAGTCCGTTGATGTACGGAATGAGAATATCCATGATGATAATGTCATAGGATTTTTCGGTAGCCATTTTTAATCCGAAATGACCATCATATACAACAGTGGTTTGGTGCTGCTCTTCTTCAAGTCCTTCTTGTATAAAGGCTGCAACTTTAGGCTCGTCTTCAATAACCAGTATATTCATTCCTTTATTAGGTTTTGCCTTGCTAATGTAAACTAAATTAAAACATACAGGTCTGTATGTCTCAAATTTAATGAGGTTTTAACCACCAGCTTTTTTGGCCTTATAACCCTCTTTTGCAAGGTATGCTAAAATCTTATCTCTTAAATCTCCCTGAATCAAAATTTCACCATCCTTAATGGAACCGCCTACACCACATATTTTTTTGATGGAAGATCCCAGTGTTGTTAAATCGCTATCCGACCCTATGAAGCCGTGAATGCGCGATACCAGCTTGCCGCCACCTTTGCGGTCGAGGAAAAGTTTGATGTTTTGTTGTTGCGGAGGAAGGGTTGATGCCGCTTCCTCCTGCTCATATTGGTATTCAAAATCGTTGCTGGTACTGTATACCACTCCGTCTTTGTTTTTATTCTTGTTGCTCATAGTTTAAAGGTGTTAGGTTTAAAGTTTGAGAGTGCTGCTTAGCGGGTACCCCGTCTGAAAGGTTTGCGGTCCTTGTTGGCTGCATTAGCTTGCTGCGGACGTTTACGGTCGTTGGTTCTGCCACCGCCATCATTTCTCCGGCCCTGTGGTTGTTTCGGTGCAGGTGTCGGGTTAAAGTCTTTCATCGGATAATCATGGTCATCCATTACTGGAAGAGCTTTGCCAATCAGTTTCTGAATGTCCTTTAAGTATGCTTTTTCTTCGGCATCGCAGAATGAATAAGCTACGCCATTGGCACCTGCACGCCCTGTTCTGCCAATACGGTGAACATACGTTTCGGGAACATTGGGCATTTCATAATTGATTACATGCGAAAGGTTATCTACATCAATACCACGCGCTGCAATATCGGTTGCTATAAGGGTACGGATCTTTCCGGCTTTAAAATCGCTTAGCGCGTGCTGACGTGCATTTTGTGATTTATCGCCATGGATGGCAGCCACCTTAAATCCATGTTTCACCAGGTCGCGGGCAATGCGGTCGCAACCATGTTTGGTACGTGCAAATACCAGCACACTTTTCATGGTCTGATCCTTCAATAGATCAATCAGCAATAGTTTTTTATTTCCCTTGTCTACAAAATACACACCCTGCTGAATGGTATCGGCAGTTGATGAAACAGGCGTTACTTCAACTCTTACCGGGTTGCGTAAAATCGTATCGGCAAGTTTGGTAATCACATCGGGCATGGTAGCCGAGAAGAACAATGATTGACGTTCACGTGGTAATTTGGTCAACACCTTTTTTACATCATGTACAAATCCCATATCAAGCATGCGGTCGGCTTCATCCAGTACAAAAAATTTGATATGGTTTAAGTCTACAAATCCCTGGTTCATCAGGTCCAGCAAACGTCCCGGGGTGGCTATCAAAATGTCGATTCCGTATTTTAATGCATTGGTTTGTCCGTGTTGCGATACTCCACCAAAAATAACGGCATGTTTTAAGCCGGTATGTTTTCCGTAGGCGGCAAAACTCTCACCGATCTGGATAGCCAGTTCGCGTGTAGGCGTAAGGATAAGGGTAGATGTTAATTTACGTTTGCGATCAGTTTCGCGCGCATTGTACAGCAATTGAATGATTGGAATAGCAAAGGCTGCTGTTTTTCCGGTTCCGGTTTGGGCACATCCCAATAAATCTTTTCCTGCTAATAACGGTGGTATAGCCTGCTGCTGAATAGGAGTGGGGGTTTCGTATCCTTCTTCATTCAAGGCCTTAAGTATCGGATCAATTAAGTTTAATTCTGAAAATTTCATGTTTATAAATAAGCTACGAATGTAGGCTTTATTTATCATGAAACGCCTATAAACCGCTTACCGGGCTACGGAACAATCACTTTCAACGCCTCGGGTAACATTCTAATATGGATGTCCTTATCCATCATGATGGGTTCTCCGTCAATATTGAATACACCTTTATGGGCTCGTTTGATGATGATGTTCTCACCTTTGAGCGCATCTACATAACGGGAGTTATTGTATTTTTTCATGAACATCTCCAACCCGATAATCGGCATCTGGTGCACCTTAAAGGGTTTCATTACACTGATGTCGAACAACCCGTCATCCAGGTTGGCCTGTGGTGCAATGAACGCGTTGTTGCCGTATTGGGAACCATTGGCCACGCATATGATGAAGGCATCCTGTGTTACAGTCTCGCCATCCACGATCAACTCATAGGTTTGCGGTTTGTAGTTGGCGAATTCGCTCAGGGTAATTTTAGTGTACGACCAAAAACCACGTTTGGGCGCATTGGCAAACATCCAGCTTACATGTGCATCAAAACCTGCTCCGGCCACATTCAAGAAAAAATGATCATTGGCCATGCCCGCATCAATGTTTTTGCGGTGCAGTTTGTTGATGATTTTAAGTGCTTTTACATTATCGAGCGGAATGCGCAGGTGACGTGCCAGTCCGTTGCCCGAACCCTGCGGTACAATGCCGAACATAATGCCTGTATTCACCATGTATTTGGCAATATTGTTAATGGTTCCATCACCACCCACAGCTATCACTACATCCTTTTTCTGCTCCACCGCCTGTTGAGCAAGCTCCAGGTTATGCTCGGCCGAACGGGTAAAGTTGATCTCTACCTCAAATTGGTTACGATCCAGGTAACGACCAATCAGCGAAGGGAATTTCTCTTTGTTGATACCACCCGAAATGGGATTGATGATAAAGGCAATTTTCTTTTTCAAGACACGTATTTTGAGCAAATATATGGGTTTTGATGTTACGGCAATGTGAAGAAGCTGCTGGCGGTTTGCTGTTGGCTTTTGGCACGTGAAAGTAGGCAAGGGGGAAAGTAAGCAGTAGGCAAACTAAAGATGAAGGATACCTAT
>JAZKEF010000001.1:117492-143678 GCA_040387195.1 Bacteroidota bacterium | reverse complement strand
ACCAAGTAGGCAAGGGGGAAAGTAAGCAGTAGGCAAACTAAAGATGAAGGATACCTATTAACACTTTCAACATAATTAACAGATTACATAATTAACAAATACCAAGTAGGCAAGGGGGAAAGTAAGCAGTAGGCAAACTAAAGATGAAGGATACCCATTAACCCATTCAACATAATTAACAGATTACAGTATTAAATACCGAGTAGGCAATGAGGAAGCTGCTGGCGGTTTGCTGTTGGCTTTTTTACAAATACAGCATAACTTATTCACTCAATAACCCATTAACTCTTCACATCGCTCCCCAACGGAATATCAATCACCACCGTGGTGCCGTTGCCGGGGGTGGAGTCGAAGTCAACTGTTCCGTTCAGGTACATCACGCGGGATACAATGTTCTTGATTCCGATTCCTTCAAAATTGGCGAGCTTTTGGGTATCGAATCCTTTGCCGTTGTCTTCGATCATCAGGTTGAGGTGTGTTTCATGTTTGATGAGTTGGATATTGATATGCGAAGCTTCGGCATGTTTGATGATATTGCTTACACATTCCTGGATTACGCGGTACAATACCGTTTCAACCGAACTGTCGAGGCGGTCGTTTAATCCCACAATATGCAGGTCTACCTTAAGCGTATTAGTTAAACCAAGCTTGTTTACAAACTCTCTCACGGCACTTGATAATCCGGAACGTAACAATGCATTCGGGATCATGTTGTGCGAAATGGTTCTCACTTCTTTCACGGCATCATCTACTAGTTCCATCAATTGCCGGTAGTTGTCTTTTTTGCTTTCTTCAATGGAAGATTCAAAGGCCGAAAGATTCATCTTGGCGGCACTCAGCTGTTGTCCTATACCATCATGCAGCTCGCGAGCAATCCTAATACGTTCCTTTTCTTCGGCTTCAATGATGGCTTTGTTGCGCAACTCCTGCTGTTCCAGTCGTTCCTGCTTCAATGCAATTTTTTGGGTGAGCCGGTAGCGGTTATAATACAACCCAGCGAAGGCCAATATAGCCGCAAACACAAGAATGGCCGAGCCTAACTGCCACTCTTTTTTACTTATTTCTGCAGCCTGTCTTATAATTTCCGAATCCTTTTGTGCGGTTTCATATTTGGTTTCCAGTTCTGCAATTGTCTTTTCAGAGTGTTCATTTAAAATGGAGTCCTTGAGTGCATCATATTGTAACCTGAAAGTATATGCTTGCGCAGATGAGCCTGTGCGTGCGTGCAGTTCACTCAGCAGCAACAGTGTTTCCTTGCGTGTATTCCGTTCTCCGGTTTCGGTACATAATTGCAGTGCTTGTTGTGCCTGTTGCAATGCAGCCGCAGATTTACCCTGTGCCGATTGTACCTTGGCCAGTGCAAGGTAAGCCGAAGCAAGCATGCGTTTGTTGTCGGTTTGTTTGTGGTATTGTATGGACTGTTGCGCGAAATATTCGGCAGAGTCCGTCTTGCCTTCAGTAAGGTTTATATTGCTTAAGGTAGCGGTAATAATGGCAAGCTGACGAATATCCTTCATGTCGAGATACATGGCATAGGCCTGCTGCAAATAATGTTTGCCCTGTTGTTGTTGCCCCAGTTCGTAATGGTTGGTTCCGATGGAATGGAGTGAAATAGCTTGTCCGTATCGGTTGTTCAGCTTCACATACAACCCGAGTGCTTTTTGGTAATAGGTGAGCGAATACACATATTGTTTCCGCAAACTATACACCGAACCGATAAAATCATAGGCATATGACAGGCTGTTTTCATCCTGCAACGGTTCCAGGATGCGGATGGCATTGTACAGATCAACCAGTGCCGCAGTATAGTTGCCCAGTTCCTTATTGATGTATCCGTAGTTGGAAAGACTTTGTGCAATGGCATCACTATCCTTAAGCAATACTCTTACGCGGAAGGCACTGTCGTAATACAACAGCGTAGTGTCATACTGCGCAAGGTCAATGTATACGTTGCCGATATTGTTGTACCCCCACGCAATGTTTACCGAATCGTTGAGCCGGATGCATACATCTTTATACCTGGAAAATGCTTCGATGGAAGACCTGTATTTTCCCTGAGTGTAATATGCAATGCCCTGGTTGTTATAACCGCATAACAGTCCGCGCTCAAAATGGATTTGCTCCGAAAGGTTAATGGCTTTTTGTCCCCACTCAATGGCCTTCTCTGCATCAAGCTGCCGGTAATAAGCACTGATCACACAATATCGGTTGCCCTGAATGGTATCCGCAGGAGCAGCTTGTGCAACCTGTATCATGCTGTCAACCATAAATCGGATCCGCTCTTTTTGAGCCCAACCTAAAAAAGGCAGGCAGCACAGGAGGATCCAACTCAACAAATATTTCATGCAACTAACATAGTATAAATTGGGAAGTTGTGCAAGAATGATCCGCGATGCTCGATACAGGATAACGGATGTCGGATTGTGGATATCGGATTGAAGGAAGGGAACCCTCTAAGGGTTCAATATTATTAGGACGAATAATGTCCCCTCAGAGCAATAAAAATGCTTGCCACGATTCAGCGTGGAGCAAATATTCATTCCCGGTGGTTTCGTCCGATAACTATCGGACCGCTCAACCACCGTGAATATTACGTTACGCGGGCTCAGGCACCTTGCATTTCGTTTTCTTTTTATCTCAGATAGTGCATCATTTCAATTGCCTGTTGGCACGGTAACGTCTTATCCATTCCTTCAGTTGTTTTACTGCAAAAACGACCCTTTTGCTGGTGAGAAAATAATGTACCAGCTCCAGTGCGATATAACCTACCATGATAGAAATAACGGTTTGCAGCCAATGCGGAATATCATTCACCACGGTGGTTTTGCGGTGGGTGAGCCCAAACAGGTTATGCCAGCTTTTGCGTTCTATGACTTTATGCGTGAACGTAGAGGATACCCATACACCCACCGAAAGTCCAATGATATTTCCGAGTGCTTGTTTGGTGATGAAGTCGATGGTATTGGGAATGGTGAGCTTTTTCCAAAAACTCAGGATGGGGATATCGGTTATTTTTTCTTCCTCCACGCTATCAGAGTCCCACACTTTTTTGAGCTTGGTAAAATAGTGTTGGTTGCTTTCGTTTTCCTGAAGCCAAGTGGTGAATACCTGCTTCTCCTCTTCTGAATCCTCTTTGGCCAGGTGTTTGGAAATCATCTGCCATACTTCATAATCTTTCATAACGGGTGTTTTTAACCGGATGTGAAGATAAGGAAAGAGGACGGGATTAGGATATTAAGGGATTGCGGATTTCGAATTGTGGATGTTGGATTGGAGTATTGTCATACTGAGTTTATCGAAGTGAGACCTCCGGCAAGTTAAATATGAAGCGATATGTGGGTCATCTTGCATCCATCCCCGTTGGTTTCGGACGGGGTTATTCCGCTTCGCGGAGCTCAATACCTTACATTTTTTTACCGGCATCTTGAATCCGGTGTCTCGTATCCCGTATCGGATATCAATCGTTCCGGTCGACTGATTTTGTGGTGATTACGTTGTTTGCGTCAATAGCAATCTCGTAGTCGTGGCAGTTGTACATCTCCACTATGGTTGAATAATCAATATTGTTGACCTTGATGGTGAACATCACAATACCTGATGCATAACTCGCATTAGGAGAAGCGGTGCCCGGATCCACATTGTTGATGTTTACCGTATTTCCTCCCGAAGTTTTGATCTGCACGCTGGCTTTTTGCGCTCCGTTATTGATGATTTTTGCACGCGGATCTTCGTCATCGCAATCTTTGCAGGCATTGATGGTAAGTGTTAAAAGTACTGCTATAATAAGGGGAAAAAAGTGTTTGGTGATTTTCATGGTATGTGCTTTTGAATGCTGATGCAAGGTATACAATGGATCAGACAATTCAATACTTAAAGCAGGGAGGATTAAATATTAAAAATCTGCGGCATCAGCGCGATCTGCGGGCAACCTTTCACAGTCGACCGTGCACTACCGCAAGAGATTATCTCCCGCAGATCTCGCAGATGCCGCTGATATAAAACCGCACCGATTTGTAAAGAATTGCGAATAAAAAAAATCGAATGCAGTTGCCTGAGCTCCACGAAGTGGAAATGGTCGAAGGCAACGGATTAGAAATGTAAGGGTCGGTTTATTCCTTCTTTGAGAAAAGCTTATCCACTAATTTCTGAACAAGGGGGGCAATGATGAGGATAGCCGGAATAACAGCAATATAAGCAATGCCCCACGACCGCAGCCAGATCCGCAGAAAGGAATCCGTGAATCCGATGTTGACAGAAACAAGTACGAAGGAAATAATACACGTGGTGATGATTCCCATGATCAATGCGAATGCAATTTTATGTTTCATAAAGATGTTCTTGTTGTGTGTTTGTTTGCCACAGATTAGCACAGATTCATTAGAAGGGAAATGAACACAGATTATGTATAAACCCAAGCTCATAGTAAATTGTTTTTATTTCAATATTAATCAGTGGCGTTATCCAACGGCTTCCACAACCACATTTTTACCAAGTGTTTTGAACCGCACTCCGTTTGCCTGTTCAACGGTGATGGTGATATGACCTGTTTTGCTGGTGTGGATGTCCCGAACCGTTCCCGATTTTCCAATATGGGTGCCGCCAATGACCTTGCATTGGTCCCCGTCTTTGAGGGTATGTGGTGCAGATGGTTTCATTTTTATTATGTGGGTATTTCACGTTGGTCGCATTGGTTGGAAACATGAAACTAATATTTAATTGTTAAATTACAAAAGACTCAGCTAGGTGCTACTACTTCCTTTACTGAAATTACATAGATAGCATAACGGCTGGATATTATCAATTGAATTTTTACCTCCTTTGATTAGAGGAACTATGTGGTCTTTTGTCCAAACTTGTTTGTATCTTTTGTTTGGTCGAGGGGGAATTTCTGACCATTTTTTATTGCATTTTGGGCATGAATCAATACCTGATAAAAGATCACGCTATTCTTTTCTGGTATGTTTGCCCTCTGCAGAGTGAATTCTACTCAGGTAATTGTTAGCACGAATTCTTTGACAAGTCTTGCAGTATCTACTTATTTTCCCCGTTTTGCTTGATGTGTAATAGGAATAATCATTATGCCCACAATTTACTCGTGCTTTCATAGATTTTAAGATTTTGATACCGTAAAGGACAATTCTCCTAAGAAGCGTATTCTTCCGCCATCAATTGTTCAATCCTTTTATCAGGAATAATCCACATAATAACCAGGATGGCAATGAGGAAAAGCGAAACCATGGGATAGAAAAAGGCACAGGGAATGGAGATAATGTTCATCATAACGGAGATGACTGTTTTTCGCATATTGCTTTTGATGACCACAAAAACGCTATCCTCCTCAGGTAGTCCGTGGGTGATGGCAAGTTGTAAAATGTAGGCTGCCACTCCGCAAACAAACAAGTTAATGCAATACAGCGCTACCGGGAGTTCTGCATAATGGTTTTCGCCCATCCATCCAGTTGTAAATGGAATGAGGGAGAGTGAAAACAACAACCCCATATTGGCCCAGATGATTTTGCTGTTTACCTTTTTTACCGTGTGAAATACATGGTGGTGGTTTGCCCAGTAGAGGCCGATAAACAGAAAACTTAAAAAGTAACTGGAGAATACCGGCAGGAGTTTGGTGAGCGCTTCCAGACTTACCTCATGCGGAATCTTGATTTCGAGTACCATAATGGTGATGATAATGGCCAATACGCCATCACTGAATGCTTCAATACGTGTTTTGTTCATTGTTAAGTTGTTTTATAGGCATGGACAAGATAACAGAAGTTTCCGAAAACTGCAGGTATGCTGTTATCAAACAATCGTATGGTGAATGTGGGTTATGGTAACTGATTGATAATGTTTAGGTATGAAGGTAAATGAGGTGTGGTAGCAGGTACAACCGGTTGTGCAGCGATATACAACTAGTTATGGTCGTGGGTATAGTTAATTATGTAGTTGCATATGGTTCTCCTAGGTCATTGGTATGGTTCACCATGTATCGGGGTATAGTTCACCTAGGTCATTGGTATGGCTAACTATGTATCGGCATATGGTTCACCTAGGTCATGGGTATGGTTAACCATGTATCGGGATATGGTTCACCTAGGTCAAGGGTATGGTTAACTATGTAGCGGCATATGGTTCACCTAGGTCGCGGGCATGGTTAACTTTATATCGGCATATGGTTCACCTAGGTCATGGGTATGGTTAACCATGTATCGGGATATGGTTCACCTAGGTCAAGGGTATGGTTAACTATGTAGCGGCATATGTTCACCTAGGTCAAGGGTATGGTTAACGATATAGCTGCATCTATAACCGGATCTTGGTGGGCATATCTCTTCATTTGAGCAAGTCACGGACGATACGTCCGCGACAACCTTCAACAGGCATATGGTTAACTTAGGTCGCAGGTATGGTTAACGATATCGCTGCATATAAAACGAGATCCTAGTGAGTATATCTCTTCATTTGAGCAAGTCACGGACGATACGTCCGCGACAACATTCAAGCGGGGCTTCATTTCAACCGCACCTAAACCAACACTGTTTCAATATCAATTGGGTTGCTCAGGATCTTGTGTACAGGGCAACTGTTGGCCACAGCAAGCAATCGGGCGCGTTGGGTTTCATCAAGTGTTCCGGTGAGCTTCAGGTTACGGATGATCTGGGTTCGGTTGCTGGCATCATCGCGTTCCAGGTCCATTTCCAGTTCTACCGTTTGCAGGTCCCAGCCTTTATGGTCGGCATACATGCGCAACGTTGCTGATGTGCATGCAGCAAGTGAGGCTACCAGCAATTCCCTTGGTGAGAATCCGAGATCCTGCCCGCCAACCGAAGCGGGTTCATCGGCAATCACCGTATTTCCCGAAGGGGATTTGATGTCAACTTTGTACCGGTCTTTGCCAATACGGGAGGAGATATGGATCATGGTTGTGTTTATGATATTAGGATTGTTGCAGTGCCTTTTTAACTGCAGGCACTACTTTGGTACCGAAACGTTCAATGGATTTCATGGTGAGGGCGTGGGGAACGGTTCCTACACTGGCCTGCGCCATAAAGCGGGTATTGCCAAACAGTTCATGCTGGTACAGGATCTTATCGATCACTTGTTGTTCGCTGCCCACCATCAATGCACCCTTGGCCGAGCGTAAATATTCATACTGGTGCGTGGTAAGCGGAGGCCATCCGCGTTCCTTACCAATCCTTCCCATGATCTCGGCATAGTAAGGGAAAAATTCGGATGCTGCCTGTTGCGAATCTTCACCCACATAAAAATGATTGTTCACACCGATCTGCAATTTGCTAACATCATGTCCTTCGGCACGTGCGGTTTCTTTGTAGAGGTTGATGAACGGAACAAACTGTTCGGGTAAACCGCCAATAATGGCAAGCGTTAACGGTAACTGTAACTTAGCTGCACGAATAGCCGAAGCGGGAGTGCCACCTGCTGCAATCCAGATCGGAATCTTTGCCTGGTACGGACGCGGATACACACCGCGGTTGTGAATGGAGGGACGCAATTTTCCCTGCCAGTTGATCATTGTCTCTTCATTGAGCTCGAGCAACAGGTTCAGTTTTTCGGTAAACAGTTCATCGTAATCATCCAGGTTATTGCCAAACAGCGGAAACGATTCGATGAACGAACCACGGCCCGCCATAATTTCTGCGCGGCCATTTGATAATAGATCTACAGTAGCAAATTGCTGAAACACCCGCACCGGATCATCCGAGCTCAACACCGTAACAGCGCTCGAGAGTTTAATCTGTTTGGTGGTAACCGCAGCCGCAGCCAGAATAACGGCAGGTGCCGAAACAGCGTAATCGGGGCGGTGGTGTTCGCCCACACCAAATACATCCAGCCCCAATTGGTCGGCCAGTTGTATTTCTTCCATCAGTTCTTTTAAACGCTGGTGACCGTTTACGCCCGTCCCCGGGAGGGTTTCAGGCAACATATCTGCAAAGGTGATTAAACCAAATTCCATGGGTGTAGTGTATAGTTATTTAGGTTACTAAGTTAAGGAGGAAATGTGCAGATGTGCAAATGAAGGGGAAATGTGCAGAAAGGGAACCACTGCGGGGTTCAATGTCAATAGGAAGGGGAATGCCCATACAGGGCATGGAAAATGTAGGCCACAATTCAGCATGGTGCGGACATGATGCCGTTGTCTGAGCGGAGCCGAAGACAACAATAGATGATGCCAATAAACAAAATGCAAGGTGCCTGAGCTTTACGAAGTAAATGGTCGAAGGCCAGGATAAGGCACAAATTCAACATCATCACCCGGTATTTTATCAAAGTTTTGGTCAATCCATTTTTGTTTGGCTTCGGTGATGAGTTGTTTGTCGGAGGAGACGAAGTTCCAGTCGATATGGCGTTCTTCGGGGAAGGGTTCACCACCGAAAATATAAAGGGTGCTGTTGGCACCAATGTTGAACGAACAAAGTTTGCTGTCGTTGGCGATGAGCAATTGTTTCGGACCAAATACATTGCCTTCGCTTTCAACGGATCCTTCCAGGATGTATAATCCCGATTCTCCATACAGTTCGTTTCCGATGCTTACGGTTTGTGCGGATGTGCTTTTGATCTCGATCATAAACAATTTGCTGTAAACAGGAACGGGCGATTTTCTGCCGAATGCTTCACCAGCTACGAGTTTAAATTGTAGGTCGCCATCATTCCATGCAGGGATTTGCGATGCTTCAACATGAAAAAACTCCGGGTCCATTTGTTCCAGTGCTTTGGGCAATGCCACCCAAATCTGCAATCCGTGCATTGATTTATCGGAGTGGCGCATATAGTCGGGAGTACGTTCCGAATGCACGATGCCTTTTCCGGCAGTCATCCAGTTTACCGCTCCCGGTTTGATTTCCATTTCCGTGCCCAATGTATCGCGGTGCATGATGTTTCCTTCAAACAAAAACGTAAGGGTCGACAGTCCGATGTGAGGGTGTGGGAGGATGTCGAAACTTTCGCGTTCGTTCAATTTTACCGGTCCCATATGGTCGATGTAAATAAACGGCCCAACCATTCGTTTCTGGCGAAAGGGGAGCAGTCGTCCAACCATAAATTTGCCAATGCTGGCAGCACGTTCTTCGATGATGAGGTTAATGTTTGACATGGTGCTAAGTTAAGAAGAAATGTGCAGATATGCAGATGCGATGATCCAAAATGCCTGCCACGATTCAGCGTGGTGCAAATAATGGGTTGATTCACGTTTCGGGACGCAGTCCCGAACAGCCAACATCGTCCCGGTGCCTTCGACTGATCCGCTATGCGGGCTCAGGCACCTTACATTCCATTTTCTTTTATCATGTATCGTGCATCGTGTATCCCGCTAACAAGGTACATCCACCACAATTGTAGTTCCGCGGCCGGGCATGGAGTCGAAGTCTATGGTCCCATCAAGGTATTGCACGCGTGAAATGATATTTTTTAATCCGATACCTTCAAATTTTTCCAGATTGGAGGTTTCGAATCCTTTGCCGTTATCCTCAATCAGGAGGTTTAAATGGGTATCGTGTTTAATGAGTTGAATATTGATATGAGAGGCATCGGCATGTTTGATGATGTTGCTCACACATTCCTGAATCACGCGGTACAACACACTCTCGGCAGCACTTTCGAGCCGGGTATTCAATCCCACAATTTGCAGGTCAATTTTGAGTGCATCGGTGATACTGAGTTTGTTTACAAATTCCCTCACAGCACTGGAGAGTCCTGAACGCAACAATGCATTGGGCATCATGTTATGTGAAATGGTGCGCACTTCTTTTACGGCATCATCCACCAGGTCCATTAGGCTCCGGTACTTCTCCTTATGTTCAGTACCGATGGATGCTTCGAATGCCGACAGGTTCATTTTGGCAGCACTTAATTGCTGGCCGATTCCATCATGCAATTCGCGTGCAATGCGGATACGTTCTTTTTCTTCGGCTTCAATAATGGCTTTGTTGCGCAGTTCCTGTTGCTGGAGCAGCTGTTGTGCCATCGCCTGTTGTTGTTTGTGCCGGTATTGATTGTAAAGTAACACACTGCTTAATAAAATGAGTGTACAGGTGGCAATGAGGATGATGATGGTGTTTTGTTTATGCGTGATTTCAAAATTGGCATTCTTCAATTCAAGATCCTTTTTTTCGAGCGCCAGTGCTTTTTTCTCCGATTCATACCGAGCTTCCAGTGATGCTATTTCCCTTGCACTTTCTTCATTGATGGCCGAGTCGCGCGCCATGGAGTATACATCCACATACTGAATGGCTTTTGCATAATTGCCCTGTGTTTTGTAGAGTTTGTACAACTGGTATCCCGATTTGCGAAGGATACGGTAGCTGTTGAGAGTGAGTGCAAGGTTGTGCGATTCGAGCAAATATTTTTCGGCTTGTTTGGTATTGCCCTCCTGCGCGTATGCATCCGAAATGTTCAGCAGGGTAGAGGCCTCTCCTGTTTTATCATCCAGTTGTTTTTTGATCTTCAGCGATTCGTGCAGGTAGAACAATCCTTTTTCAGGATCCTTTTTATCCTTGTACGTAATCGCCAGATTGTTGTATAAAATTCCCAGGCCATAAATATTGTTCAACTCTTTTTCGAGCACCATGGATTTTTCAAAATAATACAGGGCAGAGTCATGCAGATCCAGGTCGCTGTAGTTGCGACCCAAATTCGTATAAGTAGATGCTAGCGCTGCTTTGTTTCCGGTGCGTTGGTAAATGGTGATGGCTTGTTTAAAATAAGTTTGAGCGTGTTTGTATTGATATAGGTCGGAGTATACAATGCCAATATTGTTGAGGCAATTGCCGCGGAAGTTTTCTTCATTGATGGATTCAAATATCTTGAGTGCAGCAAAATAATTCCCCAGTGCTTTGCTGAATTGTCCTTTGGTGGCATACAACATTCCGATATTGTTGATGGCACTTCCTTTTCCTTTGAGGTTATTAATGCGCGCATAATACACACCCGATTGCAAATAACACGATATGGAACTGTCGAATTGTGCGGTAACATCATAAATGATACCCAGGCGAATCAAAGCTTTGGCAGAACCTAAATCATAGTGAATCTGATTGGCAAGCTCCAGTGCGGTGTAACCATATTCCTTGCCTTTTTGCGGATCAATAAAAGCGAATTCATAACACAGGTCATTCAATACCTGCACGCGGAGTGTATCTTCAGTGCCCGGCAATACCTTAAGTAAACTGTCGGCCAACGGACTCGATTGCTGTGCAATACCTATATTGGAAAGAAAAGAAAATAAGAGCAGCAGGCGGAGTTGTTTCATTGTTCTAACCTAGGGAAAAATATTGAATACCGAATCTCGAAATAATGGAAAGAATAATGAATGAAGAAAAGGGAGTGCGCTCTGTGAGAAATTCAGGATACAATTTTTAGCACAATCTTACCCAGCTGTTCGCTTTTGGCCATTTTTTCGAGAGCGGCCTGTGCCTGATCCATAGGAAAAACAGAATCCACAACAGGTACAATCTGGTGGTGGTTTACAAACGTTACCATTTCGGCAAACTCTTCATCATTGCCCATGGTGGAACCCAGAATATCGAGTTGTTTCCAGAAAATTTTGGCCGGCACTCCGCTGTTGAATGGTCCCAGCGTGGCACCGTACATGGCTATGCGTCCTGCGGGTTTGGCCATATCTACCAACTTGGCAAACGTATCGCCACCGCTGCTGTCAACAATGGCATCAAATCCACCGCTTTGTTTTTTGAGCTCTTTATTCCAGTCGGCAGTTTTATAATTGGCACCACCTTTGGCACCCATTTTAAGTGCTTGTTCCAGTTTGGATTCATCGCCCGAAGTAACATATGTATTGCACCCTGCAGCAATGGCAAACTGAACACACTGCAATGCCACCCCACCACCAATACCGGTAATGAGAACGGTTTCGCCCTGTTTGGCTGCAGCACGTTTCATCAGCGCACGGAAACCTGTGAGTCCTGCCAAAGGCAAAGCTGCAGCCTGTTCAAAGGAAAGGTGCGCAGGTTTTTCAAACAACAAACGTGCATCTGTTTTTACATATTCGGCAAAGGTGCCGTTGTGCGGAGTTCCCAGTATCACATAATCTTTGGCTTGCACGCGCGGATCATTTCCCCAGTTCATGCTCGGGTTCATGATCACTTCTTTTCCTACCCAGTTTTGCCCAACGGCATTCCCCACTTTTTCAACTACACCACTGCCATCTGCTCCCAAAATAATGGGAAAACGAATGCCGGCATATTGCCCTTTCTGGATCCATAAATCGCGGTGGTTAAAAGCCGCTGCATGCACCCGTACCAATGCTTCATGCGGAGCAAGCTCAGGGATGGGAGTTTCGGAAATACTAAGACGTTGGTTGAGTTCTTCGAGTATGATTGCTTTCATTTGGATTTGAGATTTGTGAATGGAGAATTGAGATGTTGGATGTTAGAAGATGGAGGTTAGATGTTGGAGAATGGAAGTTGGAAGTTAGAAATTGTTTATTAGGATATCAACCCGCAATAAATAACCCGCAACTCGCAATTTTCACTCCTCGTCTTCAAAGTTTTTATAGTCAATATTCGGGTCAAAAAATAAACCCCAGCCATCGGGGATGTCGTGGGTTTTGTCGAAGGTGTTGATCCATTCCACAAACAGCTTGCGGAATTCTTCAATCTCATCGCGCAGCAGTTGCAGGTATTTGTTGTTGGATAATCCCATCATCTTTAATCCGGATGTTGCGGTGAGCAGACTCATGGCATGCACTTTAATGAGAACTGCATTTTCCATGCGGATGGAGTAGAGGTCGCCACCTTCGGCACCGCGCAGTTTGGCATTGATGATCATCACATCTTCCATCATGATGCTTTTGTAATGTTCACCAAAACTTTTCACATCTTCTTCATCCAGCTCTTCTGCGTCATCATCATCATTAAAATCCTCTTCGTCAAAAAACTCATCCTCTTCTTCATCTGCTGCTTCATCATCAAAAGGCAGGTCTTCTTCGCCTTCCTTGTCTTTTATATCAAATGTTTCGATGAGGGCATTCACCAGCTCAAAGAGTTCGTTTGCTTTTTGTACGATGGGCAGATTCTCTACACGGTCGTGTTCTTTTTTATAATCTTCATCACTGAAGTCATCATCATCTTCCCACATACTTGTATTGGTTTAGTTGGTGTTTTGGCTACGTGTTTTACCTGGAATTATGAATCATCAATCCTTCCTTAGTGGCAAGATAATGGTAAGCGCGCATATCATCGCTATCGTAGAAATAGGTGCGCACATACTCTTGCGTGTCTTCATTAAACTGCATGGGGGAAACGTACTTTTTGGCAATTAATTGTTTAAGCACATCGGCAACAATTTTTTCGGGAGCCTTACATTCATCCAGAATATTCTGAAAAGGCTCAACAAAATATATTGCGTTTAAAATATCGTATTCAATATCGGATAACTGCTCGCTCATGGGTTATGGGTTTAAAGCTATTTTACGTTTCGGTCTTTCCAGTTATACGTTCCGATATTGGCCCAGATGCCAATAATAAGTACATATAAAATATGGAAGGGTTCGGCCAAAGGTAAAAATAAGATGTATGTTTTGCGCTTAAAAAATTTGAGTACATCAAACAGAAACAACCCTTCTGTCAATGCCTTTATGCCCAGTAAAATCAATCCGGTTAATGGGTTGATAATAAGGTTGAGCAAAATAGATAAGTTAAAAATATAGGCAGCTACCAAAATAGCGGTTATATGCCAGTTGTCGTATTTGGTGCTTTTGGAAACCCAACGCCTGCGCTGGTTAATCAGTTCCACAATGGTGGTATTGGCACTGGTGGTAACAATGGCATCGCGGTGTTTGAGGAAACGGATATGGTTGGGATGTTTCTTAAACACTTTGTGCAATAAAAATTCATCATCACCACTGGCCGTATTTTCAGAACCACTGTATCCGTCCACTTCGTAAAATACCTTTTTTTCGAAAATGAGGTTGGAAGCGCTGCACATGTTGGGGTTTTTAATTTCGATGGCGGCCCCGCCTATGGCTACTAATCCGGCAAACTCCAGCGATTGCAGTTTTTCAAATAAGGAATGCGCCTTAAACAATACCGGGGCGTAGATCATTTTGGATTGTGTGTGTGCAATAAAACTGTTGATGGTAGCCAGCCAATTTTTTCCCCTTGTGCAATCGGCATCGGTGAGGATGATATAATTACCTGTTGTCTGGGAGATACCGTATGTGATGGCTGCCTTTTTCTTGTGGCCGCGCAAAGGGTCATTCTGCATATGCAGCAAACGCACCCTGTATTGCGGGTGTGCTGTGATGAAACGATTCACTGCATCCGAAGTCCCATCCGTGGAATGGTCATCAATCACAATCACTTCAAAATCCGGTGATGGGTATTGCTGGCTTACGATGCTGTTCAAACAATCGTATACCACGGCCTCTTCGTTACGCATGGCTACCAGGATGCTGAAGGTTTCGTGGGTTGCGGTTTCAATATACCTGAAATAAGCAATGCGTTTCCAGGCTACAAAGTAGGCAAGAATCAGGCTCACATAAAACAGTAACAGTATCGAGGAAATTACAATCATGCAGCCGAGCGCCATTTAAGTTTAAGAATGAAAAACAGTCCCATTAATCCCGGCAACATAATATTTATGATCCACAAAGTATAGGCGGCCAATAATATGCCTGATGAATTGGTTGAGAATAGTCCGAGAAAAAACAAGGCAGTTGCACCCCTCACTCCCATTTCAATGAGAATAAAAGAAGGCACAAAGGCCTGTACTACAAAGATGGCAAACAAGGCAGGAAAGGCATCAGCGGCCGCAATGGGTACACCAAAAAAGTGCAGCAGTAAAAAGTATTGAAAGTTAAAGATACCAAACCGCAACATGGAAAGCAGGAATAGGGAAGAGAGCTCACGACCGGTGTAGTGCGTGAATGCATCGATAAATGGTTTAGCTTTTTTCCACCGAATAATATAATGCAACCAATGGATATTGATGTATACATAAAACAGCAGTGCTAGCAATACCGGTAAAGCAAAAAGGCCTGCATAAAAAAGGGTGGATGAAATATAACCTTGCTGAAAGGCCAGAGTCCATAACCCAAAGCTTCCGCAAAAAATTATGGAAAGCGTTTGGGCAATGCTGCCAATAAAGGAAACAACGGCACCTTTGATTTTATCATACGATTGCAAAAACAACGCCTTGCCGGCAAAATCGCCCACACGGTTTGGGGTGATAATACCAAGAGCAATACCTGCCGTAACGGATTTAATGGCTTGTATAAAACGAACAGGCTCATATTGCCTCATCGTCAACATCCATTTACGTCCTTCGAGGGCAATATTGGGAATCACCAGTATGAACACGGATGCAAGCAATATTATATTGGTTGTTGTCCATGTAAAAGAGGAGCTTGCAACAATATTCTGGATATCGTATGCAAAAAAGAGCTTGTATACAATGAAACCAAGTGTGCCCGCTACCAGTATAATTTTGGCGGCACTCAGGAGTTTCGGTTGATATGTTTCAAAAAGTTTCAATTGTATTTTACTAATTTGCGGCTGTGCGAAAGTATCGCATTTGCATAAGAAATTTGAGTGTGGACGAACTAAAAACCATTAAATCATACGAGCGCATTATTTTGGGCATCGACCCCGGTACTATTGTGATGGGCTACGGACTCATCGGTATTACCAAAAAGGAAGCCTCGGTTATTAGTTTGGGAGTGGTTAAGCTTGGTAAGATTAATGATCCGATGCTCAAGTTGCAAAAAATATTTGAACGCACCCAGAGTTTAATCGACCAGTACCACCCCGATGAGCTGGCCATTGAAGCCCCGTTTTTCGGGAAGAATGTGCAGTCGATGCTCAAACTCGGACGGGCACAAGGGGTGGCCATAGCTGCAGCCGTGAGCCGGCAGATGCAGGTGAATGAGTACTCACCCAAAAAGATCAAACAATCCATTACCGGAAACGGAAATGCTTCCAAAGAACAGGTTGCGGCTATGATTCAGCGCCTGCTCAAGTTTAAAGAAACACCCGAATTCCTGGATGCCACGGATGGTTTGGCAGCAGCATATTGCCATTTTTTACAAAGCAGCAAAACAGCCTTACCCGGTGGTAAAAGTTATAACAGCTGGAAAGCGTTTGTAACGGAGAACCCGGCTAAGTTGAAAAAGTAGGCAAATTAAATTCGAAATTCAAAGCACGAAATTCGAAAAGAAGAGGAAAGACACGAAGGAAGAATATTGTCATGCTGTCCCGCTGGATGCGGGAGAAGCAGACATCCGGGATGTTGATTATAGGTAAAGAAGAAGGTATGCAGTAGGTATACAACTCGTAATGAACAACTCGCAACCCGCAATTCTTTCGCAAAACGGCATAAAAAAAGCGATCAAATTAGTTGACCGCTTTCTTTTTGGATGGTTGAAACTTATTTAGCAGGAACCAATGCTTTGATTTTTTCTTCGAGTGTAAACTCATCACCTTCAATGTATCCGGTGTGGGTGTATACAATATGGCCGTTTGCATCCAATAATACTGTGTATGGAATTAAGGGAGCATTCAATGCTCTTTTCAGATCCTCGTTAACATCCAGTAAACAGTCAAAATCCCAGCCTTGTCCGTCTACAAACGGTTTTACCTTTGGTACATTACGGGAATTGTCGGTTGATATGGCTACCAGTTCGAGGTTGTATTTTACTTTCCAGTCGTCATACAACTCATTTAAGTTGGAAAGCTCCTTTTTGCAGGGAGTACACCAGGTTGCCCAAAAAGAGATAATGGTGATTTTGCCTGATTTAGAATAGTCGTTTACGTTTTTAACCTTGCCTTTTACATCTTTCAACATAATCTCGGGCATGGTTTGTTTGCTTTGTGCCATTGCGGTTAAACTCACAACTAAACAAAGTAAGGTTAGTATTTTTTTCATGTAGTTAGAAATGGATTTGGATTCGTACAAAGGTCAAATATAAAAACTTTGATAATAAAACATACATCGTGCCATGATTTGCACACATTTCCACAAGGGGTAATCTCAGGTAAAACAATATATATTTGTCTTGTTACATGCAATGCCGCAGGTTTGCTGTAACCTAAAAGGAAAAACATGATAAAAGTTGGTATTTTTTTCGGAGGCAATTCGCGCGAACGTGAGGTAAGTTTTGCAGGTGGCAGAACGGTTTATGATAACCTGGATAAATCATTGTTTGAGGCAGTTCCCATTTTTGTGGATAGCTTTAATAACTTCATCCTGCTCGACTGGAAGTATATATACAAAGGCAGCATCCGCGATTTTTATCCTCCTGTTCAATATTTAAAGGATTCGAAAAATACCATTCAGATTTATGCCGAAAGTATTGAAGAAGCATACAGGGATAATGGCCGTAAAATGGCTGCTACACTTGGTAAAATATTGAGAGCAGAAGAGCTGAAACAATATATGGATATGGCTTTTTTAGCACTCCATGGAAGTTTTGGTGAAGATGGTACTATTCAGGGATTGCTGGAGTGGAACAACATTCCGTATACCGGTTCGGGGATTTTGCCTTCGGCTATAGGGATGCACAAAAAGGTGCAAAAATCCATGATGCAACATGCAGGATTTAACAGTCCGAAATGGAGTTCGTTGCAAAAAGCAGAATGGTTGAAGGGAGATACCAAAAGGATATTCCGCGAACTGCAAACCAAAGTGGGTCTGCCGTTTGTAATTAAACCTGCCAATCAGGGGTCATCGGTGGGAGTGAGTGTGATTGCCGAAAACAACTTAGCCGAATTTGAAAAGGCCATTCAAAAGAGTTTTTTCATGCAAACGCTTACACAGCAGGAATGGAACACCCAAAAAGGTGCCGATAGGGTTTCGTTCATTCAAAAAATGAGTGATGTAAAAGAAGGAATTGGTTTGCCATTGATAACCAATGGTAAAGTAATATACCATCCGGATGTGTTGATTTCAGTATTGGATAAATACCTTAAAACCAACAAAAGCATTTTGCTCGAAGGCGTATACAGCGAAACCGAATGTTTGATTGAATCCTTTATTGATGGCCGCGAGTTTTCTTGTATCGTATTGCAGGATGCAGACAGAAATCCGATTGCATTACCACCTACCGAAATTGTAAAGGGAAAAGAAGTATACGATTACCGTTCAAAATACCTTCCCGGATTATCGCGCAAAATCACACCCATTGATTTACCCGAGAAAGATGTGCAACGCATTCGCAAAGCATGTGTGGAGTTGTTCAGCTTTTTTCACTTTAATGTATATGCACGCATCGATGGATTTATCAATGCAAAGGGAGAATTGTTTTTGAATGACCCAAACACTACATCGGGCATGATGCCCTCCTCATTCTTTTTTCACCAGGCTGCCGAAATCGGTTTGAATCCGTCTCAGTTCCTCACGTATATTTTGCGCACATCATTGAGCGAACGTGTGCATACCTTGCCTGTCCATCATGAGTACCGCAGTTTGCTGCAACAAGTGGATCGTGACATCACCAATAATAAATCGAAAAAGTCAACAAAAAAACGTGTGGCGGTGTTTATGGGTGGATATTCCACCGAGCGACATATCTCCGTTGAGAGCGGTAGGAATATTTATGAGAAATTGGCGTCTTCTGCCAAATACCAGCCGTTCCCGGTATTCGTTACGGGCAATGATCAGGCACATCAACTGTACCAGATTCCGATTAATGTTATGCTCAAGGATAATGCGGATGATATCAAGGAAAAAGCAGAACACTTTAAACGCGCTGCTGTGGTTGATAAAATCATTGCCGATTGCAAATCCATCATCACACGTTTCGGAAATGAAACCAATCTGTTTACACCTAAACAAATTAGTTACAAAGACCTCTCGAAGCTAGCCGATTTAGTGTTTATTGGTTTACATGGACGGCCGGGAGAGGATGGCACCGTGCAAAAAGAGTTGATTAAGTATAAGATTCCATTTAATGGTTCGGGAGTGGAAAGCTCCCAAATCACCATCAATAAATTTACCACCAATCAGTTGTTGAAGAAGCATGGATTTTATGTTGCCGATCAGTTTTTAGTGTATGAAAACGAATGGAAAAAGAACAGCAAAAAGATTGTTGCCGATATTGAAAAGGTAGGTTACCCGCTTATTGCCAAACCTGCTGATGATGGTTGCAGTTCGGCCGTGAAAAAGATTAAAACCCGTCAGGAGTTGTTGAATTATGCAGAGGGTGTGTTCAGGGCTAATCTGATGATGCCTCCAAAACTGGCTGAAAAGCTGGGATTGAAACCGAAGGAAGAATTTCCGAAGAAAAATTATTTCCTTGTTGAGAAGTTTGTAGAGAAAAACAGTGCCGTTCATTTTCTTGAGATTACGGGTGGCATGCTCACCTCGTATGATAAAAAAGGAAAGCTGGTATATGAGTCATTTGAACCATCTGAAACATTAGCCGAAAGTGAGATCCTTTCACTCGAAGAAAAATTTCTGGCCGGACAGGGACAAAACATCACACCTGCCCGTTACCATAAAAATCCAACCATCCGTAATACCATCAGCAAGGAAGTGCAAAAAGTACTGGTTGCAGGAGCCAAAGTGTTGAAAGTGGAAGGTTATTGCCGCATTGATGCCTTTGTGCGTATTGATAAAAAGAACAAACCCGAGGTGGTGTTTATTGAAGTAAACTCCTTACCTGGGATGACACCCGCAACAGCCATTTTCCACCAGTGTGCACTCAATGGGTATAAGCCATATGAGTTTATCGATGCCATATTGGAATTTGGTAAGGAGCGTGTGAAAAGGAATTGATCTGCGTCATCAGTGATCTGCGAGAAACCCATATCGGAAGACTTTTTTGTTTTGGAGAATAGACGCGAGCAAGTTGTTGCCCGCAGATTTCGCTGATTTTTTAAGTGAGTAACTTGCTTTATACGTATAACTTTTTTAAGTTTGTCGTATAAAATATAATTACCCTTATGGATGCCAAAATAACCCTGAGTTTTGATGAAGAGGTCATCAAAAAAGCCAAACAATATGCGAGTGATAATAATATCAGTTTATCGCGCCTCACGGAATTTTTATACACCCAGATCACCAGCCAAAATTACATAACGCTCGAAGAGATGCCTATTTCCGAATGGGTAAATGTGGTAGCAGAAGGTAAGCCTGAGTATGGCACCAAACCTCAAAAACGGAAAGATTTAAAAGATGCGTTTTTTAAATCAAGAAAAAAATGAGGCTGTTTGTGGATGCCAATGTGCTGGTGGCTGTTCTCAACAAAGAATACCCAACCTTCACCTACGCGGCTAGGGTTATTTCGTTAGCGGATCACCCAGGCTATGAAGTTTGGACATCTCCCATATGTTTGGCAATTGCCTTTTATTTTTCCGAAAAAAAGAGCGGAGCGAAACATGCTAAGGACAAAATGCTGTTGTTAGCTGAAAGATTGCGAATTTCTACTACAGATCACCGGGTGGTGTTCGATACAATGGAAAACCCCAAAGTGCTTGATGTTGAAGATGGCTTGGAATATTACTCGGCCCTGAATGCAGATTGCAAGTATATTATTACAGAAGATACAGGTGATTTTCACTTCTCTAAAATACCGGTGAGCAACTGTGAAGATTTTTTGACACAACACTTTTAATCCACGTTTTGCGTTTCCCTCCTAAAACCGCATATTTGGAAGCAGATGAATCAATTTATTAAAGTCATTTCGGCCAATCTACTGGCCATAGGTATTGTGGTGATTATCCTGTTTACAGGTGTATCATTCGTGCTCAATAATTCTACCCGCCACGGTGAGTCGTTAACCGTGCCTGATATTACAGGACTTAAAATGGAAGATGCGGAAGCATTGCTTGCATCAAAGAACCTGAAATTTATTATCACCGATTCCTTGTTTTTTGAAGATAAACCCAAAAACAGTGTATTGGATCAAAACCCTTCCCCCCAATCCAAAGTCAAGGAAGGACGGATTGTATACATCACGCTCAACAGCAACAAAGCCCCGCTGGTAAATATTCCCAACCTGATTGATGTTTCGTTACGTCAGGCACAGGTTATGCTGCAAAGTGTGGGACTCAAAGTAGGACGATTAATTTACAAACCCGACATTGCACAAAATGTGGTGCTGGAGCAGTTGTATGGAAACCAAAACACATCGGCAGGAACTAAAATCCCCAAAGGATCTACTATCGATCTGGTGTTGGGTGACGGACTCGGACAGGGAGATGTTTCCTTACCGGATTTAACTGGAATGACACTGGAAGAAGCCCGCAATTTATTGGCAAGCTCAGCGTTAGGTGTAGGGTCGGTTGTGTACCAGGGTTCGGTGAAAGATTCAGCTTCTGCAAAAGTGGTGAGACAAACACCTGCGTTTGCCGAAGGAGTAATGGTGGGGTCGGGACAGACCATCGACTTATTTTTAAAACAGGAATGAGAAAACACATACGCTTTTATTTACTCTCAGGGTTCATCGTATTTAGTACTTCGTTAATTGCCCAAATAAGTGGAGAAGAAAAAATTCCGTTAACCTCCAATCCAAAGTTGCGGGAGGTTATTCAGGCAACCACGGCTGTGAAATCCCCTTTTGGAAAAAGAACAATGGGCAAGACATCTGAAAGCGACCGTTTCCCGTTTATCGACCGGTTTGTTGGGATGGCAGGATTGCTGAGCGATTCTTTATGGGCACTCAAGAATGTGACGCTTCTCAACAGAATAGCAGTTTTTAATGCCCGCAATGCCGCAGGAACAGTTTATAACGGAGGTTCGGGAGTGTATGGAGAAACGGATGTATTGTTATCCAAAAATATCGACATCCGCGCATCAAACGGACAATTGTTTATAGCTTTTGCATACCAAACCGGAGCAACCTGGGAAGCTGGAGATTCTTTAACGCTTGAAATCATCACTTCTTCTGGAACTTACCAAAGTATCTGGAAATCGCCTGATAATATCATTCCTAAAGTTGATGTACGCATTCCAATTGATTTTGCTACGTACCAAAATCCAAATTTCTCCTTTCGTTTTAAAGCATACAGTAGTTCGGGCCCTTCAGATACCGAAACATTTTTGCTGCACAATGTGGTGTTGGCCGATAAGCTGGAATTGCCGTTTTATGACAATTTCACCATCGGTGTAACCGATACCTTATTCCCTGTTAAACAATACTGGCAGCAAGCACAAACGGGCATCAACCGGGATCTGGGTTTACCCGGAACAAAAGTTGTGGTGTTCGATAAGTTCAATACCGATAGTACAGCGTATGCCAATAATGGTTTTGCAGATACCCTCCACTCACAACCGGTTGACGTTACAAAATTTGCATCAACGGATTCGGTTTACCTGCGTTTTATGTACAAATCCATGCCGGCTGCAGATAATACCGATAGTTTGGTGCTTGAGTTCCTGAACAATACGGGTGATTGGATCAGGGTATTACAAGCCGGAACCATTGTATCCACTTCATTCCGGACGTTCGTATACCAGATTAACCTGGGCCGTTACAGACATGCTAATTTCCAGTTCAGGCTTATCAATAAATGCAATTATTCGGTTAATGATACGTTGCAGTTTATTGCTACCGGATTTAACATCAGCAGTAAACTGGCCATACCATTTATTGAAGACTTTTCAACGAGTTCCTTGTTTCCTGCAACCCGCTTGTGGAAGGATAAACAGGTATATATCAATAATGATTTTGCAATAGGGCAACCGAGCGTAAATGTTGCAACCTTTGACGGACTTGATTTCAGAGGCAATCCCTACGGTTCCGGAAATGGGTACAATGATACGTTGACCAGTCAGGCTATTAACCTCAGTGGATTGGTTCGTACCGATTCGGTGTACCTGAGTTTTTATATCGAACCGCAGGGACTGGGTGATAAACCCAATGATACGGATTCGCTTATTCTGGAGTTCAGGAGCGACCGGCTGAATAGCAGTGCATGGCAAACGGTATGGAACGGATCGGCAAAGATTTATCCGGTTGATACATTTACCCAGATTTCCATCTTTGTGGATTCTGCTTATTTGCACGATGATTTTCAGTTCCGTTTCAAAAACATAGGAAGTAAAACAGGTAATATTGATAACTGGCACCTGGATTATATCCGCTTGGACAGAGGACGCAGGCCGGATGAGTTCTATTTCGATTTTGCCTTAACCAATAATCCGCCATCACTGCTCAGAAACTATTCTTCCATGACGCGCAAACAGTTTTCGGCAAACCCGGTGGCGCATACCAATTCGGTTCAGGATATCAACTTGCGGAACAATAATACCGGTCCGAATCCATTGAACTTTGCCCGTGCGGTTTTTGAACCATCAGGTGCTCGTATCGACTCCTTTGCAAACTCTTTGGGGAATGTTGCGGGAGCAAGTACAGCAAAGGCTCTGGTTAATTCAGTTGTGTCGCTCAATACTGTGGTGGTTGCCGATTCATTGGTGTTCCGCTCCAAGTATTATGTAAACTCCAACAATACGATTGATAATATTTCGGCTAACGATACCCTTTCTGTGAATACCATTTTCAGCAACTATTTTGCATATGATGACGGAACGGCCGAAGTGGGTTATGGCGTGAAGAACAAAGCGGGAGCGGTTGCCATTGGTTATTCACTGGATGTACCGGATACCTTGTTTGGAATGAGCATGTTTTTCAATCAATCATCCATTGATGTGAGCAACCAAAAGTTTACACTTGTGGTGTGGAGCAATATAGGGACCAATGGAAACGGAACGGGAGAAGCGCCCTTAAAAAAGGTACTGCAAACAAGACCCACGTATACCAATACACGCAATGGTTTTTATTACCTGCAATTTGACCAACCTCTTGCACTTCCGGCCGGAACATTTTACATCGGATGGGAACAGTCGGAAATTTTTAACCTCAATATGGGAATGGATGAAAACTATGTGCGCAACGGAAGCCGGATAAATCCCAATGCCTACTTTAAAATTGATGAGGTTGGCATCTGGGAACGTACAGCATTATCCGGAGCATTAATGATTCGTCCCATTATGGGTAAATGGCTTAATCCTCCGGTGGGATTAGCTCATGAGCTTGTTGCCGAAAAATTGAACGTAAGCCTGTATCCGAATCCGGCTACTTCACAGGTGACCATTAAACTACCAAACAAGGAACAACCATATGTTGAATTGATGGACCTTACCGGGAAAGTGATCGTGGCTGAAACAATTTCTCAAAATGAATTACATTTGCCAGCGTTGTCGGAGGGAATGTATCTTGTAAAAGTAACGCAGCCGTCAACAGGACAAACAGCTATTGAAAAACTACTTATAATATACTAACGCATGACAGACATTACTTGCCAGGAATTGAAAGAGAGAATGGATAAAGGTGAAAACCTTATCATTATTGATGTTCGTGAAGTTCACGAATTTGAAGAGTTTAACATTGGAGCACAATTGATTCCGCTGGGCGAGATTCCTTACAAACTGGATGAATTGGCTCACCTTAAAAATGAAGAGATCATTCTTCACTGCCGCTCGGGAAACCGCAGCGGGAATGCAAAAATGTTCATGATGGAAAACGGATTCACGAACGTTCGCAACCTGTTGGGCGGCATGATTGAGTGGAGAGAAAAATTTGCTTAGTCTTTAATTAATATAGTTGAATAGCAGCAATACTTTAAAAGGTTGCTGCTATTTTTTTGTTAGCAGTAATGAATACAATATGAAAACCCAATATTTAACAGCTATCGTTCTTGCTTTTATAGTAACTTCCTGTTTGACGAGGCCGCATACTCAACATATTTCTCTGACCAATTGTGCGTATGCACCAGGCTCAAAAAGTACAAATTTTTCGCATATTGGAGATTATGGCTTTACTATTGAAATACCCGGTGAATGGAAATTCATCGGATTTGACAAAAGTAGCCGTGACAATATCTTTTCTGACTCTTTGAATCAAAGACTGTTTATATTCAACGGTTCAAGAGGCACGTCTTCTTTTAATAAGAACAACTTAGAAGGAGATGACTTTATCAGACTTTTTTATAATTGGGATGCAGAGTGGTATCTTTCCAATAATACCAGACTGAAGACAAGGATTATCGAAAAAAACACTAACAACTATTTAATAGCTGAATATGCAGACTCTTCTAGTGTATCAACATCCCTTTATGGAACAAAGAGTGGAAACGGAGTACGCATTACGATTGTCTCAGAATGTAACAGAAGTCCTCAAACAACATTGATTTCAGCTATTTACAACAACCTGAGATAAATTACTGTTACTAATAGCACAAGGAGCGGAAAGTTATTAATACTGGTAAATTGAAGAGAGAACGAATGAAATTAACACGCAACATATACATCACAATCCTGTTTCTGCTTTCAGCAGGCGTTATGTTATTGAATGTATTTTGCGATTCCAAACCAACTGCACCTAAATCTCCACCCAACACCTACCTCAACCATAACGATACGGTGAAGTATGTTGGCATTGAAACCTGCAGAAGTTGCCATAACGATATTTACAAAACCTTCATTCAAACGGGAATGGGACAATCATTTGATTTGGCTACCCGCGCAAAATCAGCTGCAGATTTTTCTAGGAAACATGTGGTGTATGATAAGTTTAACAACATGTATTATACACCGTCTTGGAAAGGAGAATATATGTTCATTACCGAATTCAGGTTGAGTGGAAAAGATACTATATACAAACGTGAGGAGCGTGTTGATTATATTGTAGGATCGGGGCAACACACCAATTCGCATATGATGAATGTTGATGGATACATTTACCAGATGCCTCTGACATGGTATGCTCAAAAACGCAAATGGGATTTGCCTCCGGGATATGAAAACGGGCGCAATGTAAGGTTCGACAGGGCAATAGGATTTGAATGTATGAGTTGCCACAATGCACTTCCGCAATTCGAAGAAAACTCAACCAATAAGTTTAATACTGTAGCACAGGGAATAGATTGTGAAAGATGCCATGGTCCGGGAGAAGTCCACGTCAAAGAAAAACTTGCCGGCCACCGGGTTGATACTGCAACACAAATTGATTACACGATTGTAAACCCGAAGAAGCTGGTTTGGGAGCGTCAGATAGATGTATGCCAGCGTTGCCACCTCCAGGGAAATACTGTATTGAAACCCGGTAAAACATTCCGCGATTTTCGTCCGGGTATGGATTTGTCGACCGTGGTTGATATTTACATGCCTAAATACAAAGGAAAGGAAGATGAGTTTATCATGGCCTCACATGCACAACG
>JAZKEF010000001.1:109439-117482 GCA_040387195.1 Bacteroidota bacterium | reverse complement strand
CGGTTGCAAATGAGCAAATGTTTCCTTTCAGGGCAATCCGCAGTTGAAAAAAAAGGAACCCATAATGCAAAACTCACATGCATTACCTGCCACAATCCGCACGTGAGTGTAAAAGTAACAGGTAAACAGGTTTTTAATAATGCATGCGGCAACTGTCACAACATGCAATCGGCCTGCACCGAAAAGTTACGTGTGCGCAAAGTTGCAAATGATAACTGCTGGGGCTGCCACATGCCTAAATCGGGTACTATTGATATTCCACACGTAACGGTAACCGACCATTGGATCAGGGTTCCGGTAAAGCAACAACAGAAAGAAGCGTTGAAAGAATTTGCAGGAATATACTGCATCAACAATCCCCAGTCGGATGCATTCACCAGGAGTAAAGCCTACCTTTCGTATTTTGAAAAATTTGATGGTGAAGCCACATCGCTTGATTCCGCTCAAAAATATTTGCAGGAAGAAAAAGGAATCATCGAAACTGATCTTATCGATTCGCGGATTCATTTTTTCTATTTGCGGCAAGATTATAATGCCATTATGCAACAGTCGAGAAGTATGAATGTAAGTGGATGTAACAATGCATGGACCTGTTACCGCATAGGTCAGGCTTATCAAAATACGGGAGTGCCACAACAAGCCGAAGGATGGTATAACCGGGCTGTTCAACTTGCCCCGGCCAATCTTGATTTTATGAATAAGCTGGGGACCATTCAAATTGAGTTGGACAATGTAACAGGAGGAATCAATACACTAGCCTCATCACTCAAACGGAATCCAAAACAAGCAACAGCACTTACCAATATCGGGTTCGCCTACTTAAAACAAGGCAATACCCAACTAGCCATGAAATATTATAATGATGCACTGGCATTAAATCCCGACTTTGAACAGGCATTGCTGAACAAAGCCGGTTTGTATAATTACTTAGGGAATACCGGTGAGGCTAAAACCATTCTTAAACAACTGCTGAAACGTAACCCAGCGAATACTCAGGTAAAACAACTGCTGGAGCAACTCTAAACACAAAAGATGGCAGCAAAAAAAACAAACATGAGTTTTAAGAGGAAAGTATGGTATACTGTTTTCTCATTGGTTACGCTCATTCTAATTGCAGCTGCTCTTAAGATTTATGAAGATGTTTTGGCAAGTAATATCAAACTGCCTGAAGGCAAGAAGGCATACGTTTATGTTGGCACTCGTTTAACTCTGGAGCAAAACGAAGCAAACTGGAAAAAGAGTGGCTTGTTCCGTCACCCCGAAACATTTGTAAGGGTGTTGAAAATATTAGGGTTTGAAAGCAAACTGAAGCCCGGAAGATATGAAGTGGACGCCTCCACAAGTAATTATAAATTGCTTCGGTTAATGGCATCCGGAAAACAAACTCCTGTTGATGTAACATTTAAATATGCCGAACGCAAGGAAGACTTAGTGCGTTTCTGGAGTACATTGCTGGAAGCAGATAGTAATGAGTTGGTGCAGTTGATGAATGATGCTTCCATATTTGAAGATATAGGCCTTGACACCCTCAATAGTGTTTCATTATTTATTCCCAATACCTATAATTTTTACTGGAATACACCTGCCGAAGATTTACTGCTACGGATGAAAAGGGAGTACAATGCATTTTGGAATGATGAACGTAAAACAAAAGCAACGGCATTGGGGCTGACGTTACAACAGGTAAGCATTCTTGCTTCCATTGTGCAAAAGGAAACCTATCAGAAAGCAGAGATGCCCGTGGTAGCAGGAGTGTATTATAACCGCTTGCAAAAGGGAATGCCGTTTCAGGCCGATCCTACCATTTTGTATGCAGTAAATGATAAATCAATCAGGCGTGTTGCGGGAGCTATGCTGCATATTGAATCGCCTTATAATACATACAAATATGCAGGCTTGATTCCCGGACCGATTTGTGTGCCATCGGTGCAAGCAATTGATGCAGTGCTGAATCTGCAAAAACACCGGTATATTTATTTCTGTGCGAAGGAAGATTTTTCGGGCTTTCACAATTTTGCGGCAACGTTTAGTCAACATCAGGTAAATGCCCGCAAATACCAGCGGGAGCTCAATCGCAGGGGAATACGGTAAGTTATTCACAACACTTTAGCCAACGCAGGGTTTTTGTTATTTTCGAAACGTGATTAAAAACCTGTCGAGTTTACTCCGCTATTTTCTTTTCTGGTATGTGATTTTTGTGTTGGCAAGGGTGGTATTCATTATCCTCAACTGGAGTCAGGCATCTGCCATTGATGCTTCCGACCTTTGGATCTCTTTTTACCATGGCCTCTTGCTTGATATTTCCATGACCTGTTATGTTACCGTTTTACCTGTGCTGTTATGGTTTGCCGGACATTATACCAAACAAAAAAAGCTGCTCAATAAGATACTTAAAACATACAATATACTGTTGTTAAGTGTGGTTGTTTTTGTTACCCTGGCCGATGGGGAACTCTATCAACATTGGGGACAAAAGCTCAATGGATATGCATCCTCGTTCGCCCGCTTTCCCAAAGAGATGCTGGTATTTTCATCGGGCGGCTCAATGCTGAAATTCGTATTGATTATTCTTGGATTTTCCGCTAGTGCGTATTTCATGTATTCGAGAGGAATGAAAGGATTGAATGAGCTGAATGATGATGTAAAAAAATGGCAACCACCCGTTTATACCATGCTGCTATTAGCGTTGTTGTTTTTAGGAATACGTGGAGGCGTGGGGAAAGCAGCTATCAATCAGAGCTCGGCATTTTATTCATCCAATATTTTCTTGAACCATGTGGCCATCAATACCACCTGGAATTTGCTGGCTTCGTTTGTCGAAAGTTCTGAAGACACCAAACACAATCCGTATCTGTTTTTGGATAATAGCGAAGCTCAGGCCATTGCAGATGTTTGGTTTACACAACCTACCCTAAGTGAAAAATTGTTCAATCAGTCAACCCCCAACATAGTACTGGTGGTGCTGGAAGGATGGACTGCTGATGTGATTGCACCATTGGGTGGTGAGCAGGATGTGACTCCCAACCTGAATGCATTGTGCAAGGAAGGATTGTTGTTTGATCAATTTTATGCAAACGGCAATCGCACGGATAAAGGATTGGCAGCCATCATCAGTTCGCAACCTTCGTTGGCGCGCAGTTCCATTATCAATAATATTCAAAAGTTCACCTCATTGCCATCCATTCCATCCGCCTTAAAACAGCTGGGTTACGGCTCCTCATTTTATTATGGCGGAGCATCGGAGTTTGCCAATATGAAAGGGTATTGGCTGAGCGCTGGCTATGAGGAAATTGTAGACTTGAATAATTTTCCATTGAATAAACAACAGGCCGAATGGGGTGTGCATGATGATGTATTGTGGGAAAAGGTACTGGATGGGATAGGTAAGAACAAGGCTCCGTTCTTTACAACGGTACTTACGCTTAGTAGCCATGAACCATTTAATGTGCCACATCATAATCCCATATTTGCCGGTGATGATGACCCGAATTTGTACCGCAACTCGGTAAATTTTGCCGACAAGGCGCTGGGTGATTTTTTTGTAAAGGCCAAACAACAAGCCTGGTACAACAATACCGTATTCATCATTTTATCCGATCATGGTCACCAGTGGCCAAAGAACAGATTAGCCTATGATCCGCAAAGGTTCCGCATTCCGTTTCTAATCGCAGGAGGAGCATTAATGAAAGAATATAAAGGCACAGTGAATCATACGGTGGCCGGTCAGGTAGATATTGCTGCTACCTTGTTGCATCAATTGCATCTTCCGGCAAAAGGATTTAACTGGAGCCGTAATTTTTTGGATTCGGCTTACCAACCGTTTGCCACGTTTGTGTACAATGATGGAATTGGCATCATCAAACCACAAGGTAGCTTGGTGTTCGATCAGGAAAGCAAACAACGTATTGTATCATCAGGTGATTCGTCTCAGTTTAGGCAGATGGAAAAACAAGCACGTGTTTACGAACAATTATATTACGAAGAATATATTAAACGCTAATCAGAACGGATGTCGTCACGTAAGGAAACCTTTCAGTTATTGCAGAACAAAGAATACAGTTTCTTTTTGGCCGCGCGTATTTTTTTGACCATAGCCCTGCAAATACAAGCAGTCATTGTAGGGTGGCAATTGTATAAATTAACCAAAGATCCCTTTTCCCTCGGCCTCATCGGACTTGCGGAAGCCATTCCGGCCATCAGCATTGCATTGTATGCAGGCCATGTGGCCGACATCAGCAACAAGCGTAATATTTTGCTCAAAAGTTTGCTATGCATTTTTGGTTGTTCCGTTGGGTTGCTGCTTGTATCCATGGACGATTTTGTGATTGGTATCGGGTCATCCTACAGCATTAAAGGAATGTACTTTTTTATTTTCCTGAGTGGATTTGCGCGTGGATTTTTTTCTCCAACGGCATTTTCTTTTTTGTATCAACTGGTAAAAAAAGAACAACTTACCAAGGCGTCCACATTAAATAGCTCGGCCTGGCAAATAGCCTCTATCATTGGCCCAGCGTTGGGTGGTTTGTTGTATGCGGCCATCGGTATTACATCCACCTTTTGGATCGTGTTAATTTCATTATTAGTTGCATTTGTTACTTTGTTCAGCATTCAATCCAAACCCATTACACCTGCTATTGTGAACGAAACTATTTCAACACGACTCAAAGAAGGAATCAAATATGTGTTTGATAACAAAGTCATCCTAAGTGCCATTTCACTCGATTTGTTTGCCGTGCTATTTGGAGGAGCTGTAGCATTGCTTCCGGTATTTGCAGATGAAATATTACAGGTCGGTCCTCAGGGATTGGGCATGTTGCGGGCCGCACCATCATTAGGCGCAAGCATTACCATGATCTGGTTATCCGTACGCAGGCAGATTGAAAAGCCCGGTATGGTATTGTTGTATTGCGTAGCTGCATTCGGGTTGTGCATGATTGGTTTTGCACTCTCCACGTCTTTGTATCTTTCCTTGTTCCTGCTTTTCCTAAGCGGAGCATTTGACAGTGTGAGTGTGGTCATCCGCGGTAATATTCTCCAGCTCGAAACACCCGACCATATGCGGGGCCGCGTATCGGCAGTAAATACCATGTTCATCGGTTCGTCAAATGAAATAGGAGCATTCGAAAGTGGATTGGCAGCAAGGTTACTGGGCACCATTCCATCCGTAATATTCGGAGGATGCATGACATTGGGAATCGTTGGATTCACTTCTCTCAAAGCAAAAAAATTAATAGCATTCAGATATAAATAAGCATGTACGACAGTAAGATTTATTCCCTTATTGCCAATGTTCTTGGCATTACCCACAAACAAGTTACGTCCACCGTTCAGTTGTTGGATGAAGGTTCTACGGTTCCTTTTATCTCCCGTTACCGTAAGGAGATGACGCATGGTTTGGATGAGGTACAGATTGAAAAAGTAAAGTTAACTACCGAAAAATACCGCGAGCTCGAGCAACGCAAAAAGTATATTGTTGACATCATTACCGAGCAGGGTAAACTCACACCTGAACTGGAATCAAAAATTAACAACTGCTGGGATTCACCCGAACTCGAGGATTTATACCTGCCCTACAAACCCAAACGTAAAACACGCGCAACCATTGCGAGGGAAAACGGATTGGAGCCATTGGCAGATTGGCTTTCGCTGGAACTTGATAAGGATGTAGAAGTTGAAGCATCCAAATTCCTAAATGATAAAGTAACTACGATTGCCGATGTACTGGAAGGTGCGCGCGATATCATTGCCGAACGGATTAATGAAGATGCGCAGGCACGTGCCATTGTCCGGAATCAGTTCGAACGTTTTTCGGTTATTTATACCAAGGTGTACAGAAGCAAACAGGCCGAAGCAACTAAATATCTGGATTATTTTGAATTTGATGAGCCGTTGAAAAAATGTCCTTCACACAGGTTGCTGGCTATGTTCAGGGGAGAGGATGAAGGATTTTTGAAACTTACCATTAAGCCCGATGAGGATGTGGTGCTGGATAAACTGGATGAGTTGTTTATCAAAAAAAATACAGCAGCCAGCAAACAGGTATCAGAAGCCATTACAGATTGTTACGACCGATTGCTTGCACCCTCTATTGAAAATGAATTCCGCACCATTGCCAAAGACAGGGCCGATGATGAGGCTATTCTGGTGTTTGCCGAAAACCTGCGTCAGTTATTGCTGTCGGCACCATTGGGCAGCAAGCGGATTCTGGCCCTCGACCCCGGTTTCAGGTCGGGTTGTAAAGTGGTTTGTTTAAATGAAGAAGGGGCGTTGCTGGCCGATGAAATCATTTACCCGCATGAACCGCAACGCGATGTGTACGGTGCCATTGCAACCATCACTAAGTTGGTTGATAAATTTAAAATAGAAGCCATAGCCATCGGAAACGGAACAGCCGGAAGGGAAACCGAAGAGATTGTGCGCAGCATTCCGTTTGCAAAGGAAGTACAGATCTTCATGGTGAATGAAAGTGGTGCTTCGGTGTATTCGGCATCGGAAGTAGCTCGTGAAGAATTTCCGGATAAGGATGTTACAGTGAGGGGTTCTGTATCCATCGGCAGACGGCTGGCGGATCCACTTGCAGAGTTGGTGAAGATTGATGCCAAGTCGATTGGTGTGGGGCAATACCAGCACGATGTGCACCAGGTTAAATTGAAACGTCAGCTGGATGCAGTGGTGGAAAGTTGCGTAAACACAGTTGGGGTAAATATCAATACCGCAAGCAAAAGTTTGCTTACCTATGTGTCGGGACTGGGACCAACCATAGCTCAAAATATTATAAACTACCGCAACGAGAACGGAGCATTTAAAAGCAGGGCGGCCTTAAAAAAGGTTGCACGGTTGGGAGATAAAGCGTTTGAGCAAAGCGCAGGTTTCCTCCGGATTCCGAATGCAAAAAATGCACTCGATAACAGCGCAGTCCATCCCGAGAGTTATGGTATTGTGGAGCAAATGGCCAAGGACCTATCCTGTACGGTAATGGACCTGATCCAAAATGAATCGTTGCGCAAGCAAATTGATCCTAAAAAGTATGTAACCGAAAAGGCCGGATTACCTACCATCACCGATATTTTGAAGGAACTTGCCAAACCGGGACGCGACCCGCGCGAACAACTCAAGACGTTTGAGTTTGCCAACGTAAAAAAGCCCGAAGATTTATCCTTAGGTATGGTGCTCCCGGGAATTGTAACCAATATTACTAAGTTTGGATGTTTTGTGGATGTGGGAGTGAAACAAGATGGAATGGTTCACATTTCGCAACTGGCCAATCGTTTTGTAAACGACCCGAATGAAGTAGTGAAATTGCAACAGCATGTTCAGGTAAAAGTAATCGAGGTAGACCTTGTTAGGAAGCGGATTGCGTTATCGATGAAAGAGGTGTAGGTGATATGAAGATGCTTGCCACGATTCAGCGTGGTGCAAATGCGGAGATGTGGAGATGAAAGAATGGAACCCTCACAGGGTTCAATATAATTAGGAAGAAAAATGTCCTTTCAGGGCAATGAGAATGTGCAGATTGTATATTGCCCGCATGCATGCCACGATTTAACGTGGTGCCGATGTGATGATATGTAGCGGATGTATATAAAACGGTTACATTTGTCATGAAAAAGCAGAGTCAGTAACAGCCAAAGCATGAAAGATTTTAAAAAGTATTATTCCATTCCCGCGCCACCCGATGAGGTTTATGCCGCGCTTACCCACGAAGGTACCATTCAGTTATGGACAGGGAACAAAGTGGAAATGAGTACGGTTCCGGGCAGCGAGTTTTCATTATGGGATGGTGCTATTGTGGGGAAAAATCTGGAGTTTGAAGAAGGAAAAAAGATTGTGCAGCAATGGTATTTCGGGGAGCAGGAAGAACCGTCCATCGTTACCCTGAAGTTGCACAATGATAAAGGTGAAACCTCACTGGAGGTTAGACATACCAATATTCCCGATGATGATTATAATGATTTGGTGGATGGCTGGAATGACCAGTACATTGCATCTTTAATTGAATTTTACGAAGAAGACTAATATGAGTACAGCAATAAGAAATTTAGA
>JAZKEF010000001.1:97600-109429 GCA_040387195.1 Bacteroidota bacterium | reverse complement strand
TAAGGCTATGTGGAATCATTTTGCGGATTTGAATGCCGTGCCACGTCCATCCAAAAAAGAAGAACGGGTAATCGAGTTTGCAATGGCATTTGGGAAATCACTTGGATTGGAAACGATTAAAGATGATCTCGGAAATGTGATCATCAAAAAGCCTGCCACCAAAGGAATGGAAGACCGGGCTACGGTGTGTTTGCAAAGCCATCTGGATATGGTGCACCAAAAAAATGCAAGCACACAATTTGATTTCCTGACACAGGGAATTGAGATGCTGGTGGATGGCGATTTTGTGAAAGCCAACGGAACTACATTGGGAGCCGATAATGGCATTGGAGTGGCCAGCATCATGGCATTGTTATCTTCAACAGATATTCCTCACCCGGCTTTGGAGGCATTGTTTACCATTGACGAAGAAACAGGAATGACGGGAGCATTAGGATTAAAAGGCGGATTACTTTCGGCTAAATACATGCTCAACCTGGATACCGAAGACGACCATGAATTGACAATCGGTTGTGCGGGAGGAATTGATGTTACCGGAACCGGAACATATGCTACTCAAAAACTGGAGGGTGACTTTATTGGGGTTGCCGTTTCGATTAAAGGATTAACAGGCGGACATTCGGGAATGGATATTCATAAAGGCAGAGCGAATGCAAACATGCAAATGAATGGTCTATTGATGCGTGCCGATAAAATGGGTGCTCATATTGCATCCATTGATGGCGGAAGTTTACGCAATGCCATTCCACGCGAATCGGTTGCCGAATTGGCAATCATGGCTTCGCATAAAGATTCGTTTATGGCTTTTATTGCCGAACGAGAAGCTGTTATTAAAGCTGAAAAAGGCAGCACAGATCCAAATTTAAGTTTGAGTGTAGTATTTATACCGACACCCGAAATGGTTTTTGAAACAGCTTTCCAGCACAACGTATTGCGTGCATTGTCGGTTATGGTAAATGGAGTATATGCCATGAGTCCGGATATTGAAGGGTTGGTTCAAACCTCAAACAATGTTGCAAGGGTTTTGGTGAAAGGCGGAACCTACAGCATTCAGTGTTTAACGCGCAGTTCCGTTGATGCTGAAAAAATGGAACTGGCCAACAAACTTAAAGAGGCGATGGGGTTGTTAAAAGCCAACGTTACCCTTACCGGTTCGTATCCTGGCTGGACACCCAAACCGGAATCACCCATTGTGAAACTGATGGCCGATTTATACAAGGAGTTGTACCACGAAGAAGCCCACGTAAACGCCTGCCATGCGGGTTTGGAATGCGGAATCCTCGGAACCAACTATCCTGAGATGGAAATGATTTCTTTCGGTCCCAATATTACAGGAGCACATTCACCTGATGAACAAGTGCAGATTAGTTCGGTACAAAAATACTGGGCGTATTTATTGGAGACGTTGAAAAGGATTCCTGTATAAAAAGCCGCGTAAAGTGTTATTTTTCATATATTTACACCCTAATGTAAAACCCTGATGAAAACATTTATTTTTTGCTTACTCCTTGCATGTTGTTTTGTATCTAATTCAAATGCACAAACCGTTATCATTAATTCCAGCGATGATACTGTTTGCAAATACGCACCGGTTACATTATCGGTATCCGGAGCACATTCTTCATTTGTTTGGAATGCCGCAGGATTTCCAGTGTCTTACGGCCCTAGTGTTGTGGCTACTCCGGCAGTTAATACAACCTATACAGTAACACAAACCGATTCTGCTATGGATTGGGCTAAAATCGGTATGGGAGGTGGCTACCATTCTTTAAATATTAAAAAGGATGGAAGTTTATGGGCATGGGGAGCAAACCAGAACGGACAATTAGGTAACGGACTACTTGTTCATGAAAACTTGCCAATCCGGATAGGGACAGATACAACATGGGTAAAAACGGCATTAGGCATGTCACATTCCTTAGGTCTGAAAACAGATGGAACATTGTGGGCATGGGGATTTAATGAGTGGGGGCAAGTTGGAGATGGTACGATACTACTTCGCGTGTTACAACCTAAAAAAATCGGATCAAGTACTCAATGGATAGCGATAAGTGGAGGGTATTCTCATACATTGGCATTACAGAGTGATGGAACATTGTGGGCATGGGGTATTAATAATTTGGGACAGTTAGGTGATGGTACTGTAATACAGCGAAATATTCCGGTAAAAATAGGAACAGATACAAATTGGGTAACCATTTCTGCGGGTTATTATCACAGTATGGGTATTAAAAAGGATGGTAGCTTATGGGCATGGGGGCATAATGGTTCGGGGCGACTGGGAGATGGTTCAACCACTCAACGGAACAGTCCGGTAAGAATAGGGAATGATACAACCTGGTTATCCATCTCTGCAGGTGGCAGTCATAGCATCGCTATTAAAAAAGATGGAAGCTTATGGGCGTGGGGCTATAATTCGAGCGGACAATTGGGAGACGGAACTTCAATATTGAAGAGTAGTCCGGTACAGATAGGTATTGATACCGGATGGAAATTGATTGTTGCCGCACAGCTGCACTCAGTAGCAATAAAAAAGGACGGAACTTTGTGGGCTTGGGGCGACAATACAAACGGACAATTAGGTGACAGCTCCTTAGTAAAAAAGCTCAATCCGGTCCAAATTGGATCAGACAGCAGTTGGCTAAACATTTCCGGAGGATATACCCATACAATAGCCTTAAAGAAAGATGAAAAAATTTGGACGTGGGGTGGAAACAGCTACTGGCAGTTAGGACGTTCTGGTCAAGGCAGGATACCTAAAGCTGTTATGAAAATTACAACGGGCAGCAAGAGTATTGTAACAGAAAAATTTTATATAGTATTCACTGCCGGAATACCTCCTTCACAATGCTTAGGGAAGCAGTTTGAGTTAAAAAATACATCTAGTGTAACCAGTGGCACACTCAGCCATTTTTGGGATTTTGGGAATGGAACAATTTCGGTGCTAAAAGATCCAAATGTAAATTATAATATAGCATCTAACTATGTAATAAAGTTGATTTCTACCAACACCAGAGGATGTAAAGACTCTGCTACCATGACGGTGACAGTAAAGCCGAAACCTGTTACAGCTTTTACCATCAATAAACAACAACAATGTTTAACCGGAAATCAATTTATAATAACTGACGCCTCGTCAATCGCATCCGGCACACTGAGTTACTTATGGGACTTTGGTGATGGGAGTGGTTCATCACTTCAGCATCCCACTCATTCATATGCAAACGGTGGAAGTTATAACATAAAGTTAACCGCAACAAGTAATTCATGCTCAGATACATTATCTGAAACTGTATTCATTCCGAGTATTCCTCCTCAGGAAATTTGTCTTGTTACAGTTGATAGCTTTACCGGAAAAAACATGATAATATGGGAGCGTTCGGCCAAACTTCCGCAGCAAGGTTACAATATATACAAAGAGAGTAATGTTTCGAATGTATATGCAAATATTGGATTTGTTTCTGCTGATTCGCTGGGTGTCTTTATTGATACACTGTCTAATCCAGGTGTGAAGTCAGACCGTTATAAGATATTACCTGTCACTGATACTTGTACCGATATAAATTCACAGTCGAAAGCACACAAAACACTTCACTTAAGTGTAAGTCCGGGATCAGGAAATAGTTGGAATCTCCAATGGGAATCATACGATGGGTTACCGGTTAATACTATCCATATATACAGAGGAACATCACTTGCAGGCATGTCTCTTTTAACATCTGTTCAGGGGTCAATTCATTCCTACACGGATTTAACAGCACCTGCCGGAGTCTATTATTATATGGTAGCAGTTGATTTTGGTATTATCTGTGATCCCTCCATGTATCACAAAAGACAATACTCAATCACTACTTCCAATATAGTCCAAAACATTAAAACGGGTATACCTGCAGTTAGTTCGATAACCCGGTTGAGTATGTTCCCCAATCCAACGAGCGGTTTGGTCAATCTTCAATTTGAAACATCATCAGCTTCTATTGAAATAGAAGTTCAGGATGTTTCAGGTAAATCAGTATATCATTCAGATGCCAAACATACTGGTGGGTTGTATCAGCACACAATGGATTTATCGTTTTTGGATAAAGGTGTGTATCTGGCAAAAATCAATACCGGACAAGGTAATAAAAATGTGAAGCTGGTAATTCGATAATATATTTTGCAGCGTTAATGATCATAACTCACAACCCTTGATACTTTCCACCCTTTATCTGTCTTTTTCCAGATCATCAGGAATTTGAATGTTGCTACTATTTCTTTCCCGTTTTCCATATGCCTGAATGTGTGGCTGCCAATTTCGATGGCGCCATAATTTTTAATGGTGTGGACTTCCAGACTGCCTGTTACCAATTGCCGGGACAGTTTATGTTCCTGTTTGAAATTCGCTTCCATGGTGGCAAAAACTGTTTTTGCAGTAAGTAGCCCACCATTATCCTGAAACCATTCCAGGTCTTCGGTGAACATGGATGTAAAGGCAGCAAGGTTCTGTGTGTTGTATGCCGAAAACAGCAAACTATCCATTTGCGTTATATCATTCCGCAATTGTTTGGATTCCGTTGTTTGCTGTGCGCTGGCAATAATCAGGTTCATTAGTATAACGCAAAAGGTGAGCGTCAATCTTGCTTTAAGTTTGGTCATGTGGAATGTTTGAAATTTGGTGAAACCAATATACTCAATCCCTGCGGTTAAGTTGTGCAATAAATCCGTCTGCAATAGGGCCAATCAACGCATCATTTGCACTCCATGCATGGTAAACATCTTCAGCCCATTCCCGGATGAGTGCAACACATTCTTCCGGTGCTGTTGCCTGAGCTAAGTCTTTTGCAGTGCGTGTACCTCTTTTCTGGGGTTGAGGAACAAGAAGAAATTCGTCCGGACTGTTTGCTTTATACTCATTTAAATAAGCACTTAGTAGGGGAGACTTTGAATAATCCCATTGTTGTTGTAAAGCAAGGATTAAATGGAGCCGGGTAAGGTGAAAATGATTGCTCCACCGTCCATGGATTTCAGGGTGTTGCAAGGCATGTGCATCCACACTTAAAAAACGGGAGGGGTGATATGACGCATTCGTAAAGTCCAACAGCTCCAGTCCGTTGTTATAGTTGTCCATGCAATCAAAAATGCCTCTTGGATAATCGGCACCGCAACACTGGCATCTTCCTGTATCAAGAAGTATCACACCGTTTTTACGCGCCTGGTCAATGAAGTCTTGCATGTTATGATCAAATTGTAACAACCCGTGTTTTAGAAAGCTTGTCATGTATTCCCTCTACTGTTACAAGATAGGAGAAATACTCAAAAGGGATACTTCTGCACAGTGTTCTCAGGATTATTTGTTTAAGTGTCGGTCTATGACCGGTCAATGAAACTACTTTCGTTTTAGTTAAGAGTTTCCCTAAGGTCTTTTGAAATGGATATTCAGTCAATATATAATAACCCCAAAAAACAGGAACCAAAGTGATTAACGGAAGCAGTATGAATTGTTCGCCTGTTGCGGTTGTATAAGTTTGGTCAAATCCAAAATGTATTAAGCTAACAGTTACCAAAATCCAAATAATGAAGTAAGTAACCATGTCGATCATAACTGTTAAGATACGTTGTGCCAGACTGGCCAGGTTTAGGTTATTGTCTGTATATCGCATCGTATTTTCTATTCTAACGGGTTTTGAAATTAGCGCAATCTGCGGCTTATCACAATGCCTCAAATTCTTTTCGTTTGTTGTCAAACCACTCTTTCATGGCGTCTGGTGTTTTCATGAGCTCCTGCATGGAACTCATAGCTTCAAGATGGGCCTTGTCACCAAGCTGGAACATTTCCATTCCATGTTTTTTGCTTTGCGCTGCCATCTCTTCAAAAGTATCGGCATAAAAAGCCAGATCGCAGGCTCCTCCCAATTGTTTACAAGTCATTGTTTTCATATGCGTGTGTTTTTTAATATGAATCAATATAATCTTACTTTTTCTTTTTGGATGACTTTGCCTTGCTGTTAAATTCCAAACATAAGGATATCCAATACTCAAAATCTTTTTTGGTTTTCATTCCTGTGTCATCAACCATTACGTATCCTATCATGGGTCGCTTAGTAAAATCCATGGTACGGCACCCGGTTTTTTCAACTGCAGTTTCATGCAGGATGGGGTCAATGCGGCACATCATCTCATCCTTGATGATGCCCACGCACATTTTATCATTAACCATAAAGGTCAATCCGTCCATCATTGCTTTCTCTTCAACACGGGGTTGGTTCTGCAGTGCTTCACGGATGCGGTTTGCTAGTTTTTCATTGTATGCCATAGTTGGAGTGGATTTGATTTTTTGATAAGCTATCAGCAGGGTTCCCGGAGTTCAATCTTGTTGCCCTCTGCATCCATGATATGAATGAATTTTCCGTAGTCCAAAGTCTCCAGTTCACGAGCATATGACTTCAAAATGGATGTGCCTCCATAATGACCTGATGTTTTGTTTTAACAGGAGTCTGAAAGGAAAGAATAAACGCTTTCTTTTCGATGAACGTTTCGATGAGGTAATAGTCTGGCATAAGCGGCTTGTGGTATTTTTTTTCCATGACCCTTCTATCTTTCTCGATATGTTTGGCCGAAATCCTTGCAAACGTACCGCAACCGGAAGTAAAAACTTCTTTTTTTACCACAGGTGAGATCTGGTCAATAAGATTTCTGGTTTTGATATGTTTTCGTATGGATGTAAGATGCTCCTTACTGTCTTCATGATAGAAGAAATATTTTGATTCACTTTTTCCATTCTCATAGTAATTTTCCGGACAGTAATTTTTGGTAGTTTTTTCTGCTTCTTTTTCTCTGATAGAAGAAAAATAGTACTCCTTCACCAGGAAAGAATCTGTTTTGGGGAAATAATATTCCTCTATATATAAAATATCCAGATTCCAGGATTCCATTGAATCAAGCCGGGATTTCAGGTTAATTTGGGTTCTGTAATCTAATTGTTTTGAAAACAGCACAAATTGCTCCACGGTTATTTTTTCATCTGCCTGCAAAAAGCTAAGCTTTCCCCGACTCTCAGTTAAATAATCAATGGAGGTGTTAAAGGCCATTAATAAGAACAAGATGATTGGTTTCATTTAAGTAGTTGTTTCCAATTTAGAGGCGGGTAATCATTAACTAAGATAAACAAAATAGGTAAATAAAATTTCGGCTTGTGCAATTGCATTATTCCGGATCCATACAACTATTGCATTTTCGCCTTCGCTCCCATATAAAAAGTTAATGCTCCTCCTTTAGTAATAGCCTCATGTTCCAAAAACAAAGAGTTCAGCGGCTTTCCATTCAGTAATACTTTCTGCACATACACATTCTTCTCGCTTTGGTTCACCACATCAATGGTAAATGTGTTGCCATTTTCTAATTTTAATACTGCTTTGTATACAGCAGGAGAACCAATGGCATATTGCATCGAGCCGGGAGCCACAGGGTAAAAACCGAGTGAAGAGAACAGGTACCATGCACTCATTTGTCCGCAGTCATCGTTTCCTCCCAAACCATCAGAGGTAGGTTTGTATTGTTTCTTCAAAATGTTGCGTACGTGGTATTGTGTTTTCCAGGGTTGGGTGGTCCAGTTGTATAAGTAGGCAACATGGTGTGCTGGTTCATTGCCGTGTACATACCCGCCCATAATGCCTTCGCGGGTAATGTCTTCCGTTTCGGCAAAAAAGGCATCGGGTAAATACATGGAGAATAACGTATCCAAACGTGATACAACTATTTTATCACCTCCCATCTGTTTAATGAGTTCTGTGGGTTGATGCGGAACAAAAAAGCTGTAGTTCCAACTGTTGCCTTCAATAAAACCTTGTCCATGTGTGGAGAGGATATCAAACGGTTGCTTAAAGGTTCCATCAGCCAGTTTGGGTTGCATGAATCCGGTGCTTGGGTTCAGGTTGTGTTGCCAGTTGGCGGAGCGTTTCATAAATGTTTCATACACATCGTGCCTGTTGATTTTTTTGGCGAGTTGCGCAATGCACCAGTCATCGTATGCGTACTCCAGAGTATTTGAAACGGAGACATTGCTCTTCTCGGCCGGAATAAAACCACTATCCATGTATAACCCAATGCCTTCATAGTTTCGGTGCGTAGCGGTTGCCACACATGCATTCAAAGCTTCGTTGGCATCTCCGGTGTACACACCTTTTACAATAGCATCGGCAATCACCGAAACACTGTGGTAGCCACTCATGCACCAGTTGTCGTTTGCGTAATGCGACCAGATGGGCAACATATGCAAGGCGCTCTGGTTGTAATGTGCCATCATCGATCTTAGCATATCATTGTTGCGTTTTGGTTGGATGATATTGAACAAGGGATGCAAAGCGCGATAGGTATCCCACAAAGAAAATGTGCTGTAATTGGTAAACCCTGTTGCAGTATGTACATCCTGATCCAGTCCTTTGTATTGGCCGTTTACATCCGTATACAAGGTAGGGTTGATGAAGGTGTGATACATGGCAGTGTAAAAATTCACCTTGGTATCTGCCGGTGCGTCAATGGTTATTTTCTGAAGTTCGCTGTTCCATAATTGCTGAGCATCACGTTTTACGTTGTCAAAATCCCAATGGTTGATTTCAGCTTGCATGTTTTCCAACGCATTGGCCTGACTCACGGAAGAAAGTGCAAACTTGATTTTTATTTTTTCGGACACAGCTGTGTTGAAATCAAAGAACATGCGAATCCTTCTGCCTGCTATTTCAGGGAAGTTGTGCGTTTGGTCAAACTTTCTCCAGAAACCTCTGTAGGCTTGTTTCGGGTCTTCGTTTTGTTGTCCGTAGCCGGTAAATGGTTTTGAAAAGGTCATGGCAAAGTATACCGTTCGTGTGCGGGCCCAACCTGTTGTTTGGCGGTATCCTGTAACCAGCGTATCATTCACAACTCTTACATATGTCCACACATTTTTATTTTCGTAATTATAAATACCAGCCATCAAATCAAAGATGATATGGCTTTCATCCGATTGGGGAAAAGTATATTGATGCATGCCAACGCGTGTAGTGGTGGTGAGTTCGGCTGTGATATTATCATCATCCAGTTTTACTTTATAATAACCCGCTTCGGCAATTTCGTTGGTATGAGAGTAGGCAGAACGGTAACCACTTTTAGGGTCGGATGCTATTCCCGGATTCAGTTGCAGCTTTCCCTGTGTGGGCATCAGTAAAAAATCGCCAAGGTCGGAATGTCCTGTACCGCTGAAATGTGTATGGCTGAAACCCACGATGGTTTTGTCTTCATACTTATAACCAGCGCAGTATTTGTATACATCGCCATTGTACTTTCCATTGGCTTCATAGGAAAGTGTATCCGTTTCAGGACTGAGCTGTACCGATCCGAAAGGTACCGTAGCACCCGGATAGGTATGGCCCATTTTTTCGGTGCCAATAATAGGCTTTACATATTGAAGAAGATGTTGCTGGGCGCTCACACAATTCATGTGAAAAGCAAACAGCACAAGGAACGGGTATTTCATGCACCAACTAAAATAGATATTCGCCATGTTGTAAAAGGATGTTGATAGGTTAATCACGGTGTCTGTTTTTGTCGGATTGTCCGTTGGATTTCAGGTTCATCATAAATCCATCATGACTGCCACTGTGGTTTTCAAAGCCTGTTAATATCAGTTCGCCATCCGCTGCAGGTTTAATGGAAGTGCCGCCACCTCCTTGTTCCCAAGTGCCGTTTATCTGGTTTCCCCACATAAGGTCTCCGGTCTCAGTCAGTTTTACAATATAAACTTCCGGATAACCGGTTGATCTTTTTGTGCCGCACAGTATATATCCACCCGATGGATGGTGATACGCAGCAGTTATTACCACAGAAGAATGGTTATCGCCAATTTCTTTACGGGTTAATACTTTGCCTTCTCGGCTTACATGCATAAAGAAAATCTTTCCCATTGCGCCACCGCGAACTTCACCGGTGCTGCCTATAATTACCAGGGTTGAGTCCTGCCGTACATATATGGTTCTTGGAATATCTGTCCAGTTGGTCGAAAGCTCTTTCGACCATTGCACGGTTAACGTTTCATTCATCATGGTAAGCAACAGTCCTTTTAAGGTTTGCGTTGAAATCAGTAATGATGTGGAATGCAGCTGCGCGAAAACACTTGTAAAATCAAAGTCGGGAGTTTCAAGGGTGGTAGTGGTGATGGTTTCACCTGTTGACCGCAGGTGCATAAGCAATACATCCCTTACCTGTTGTTCCCCTTTCATCCATTCTGTACTAGCAAGTAGTACCAAACTCAAATCAGCTTTTTCCATAACAGCAATACCTGTACAGTTTTTTGAATCGCCCCAGGTTTTTTTCCATTGCACAGCACCTGTTGCATCAATTTTTAGCATCAGTGCAGAAGTGAGCTCAGTACCATTCAATACGGTTCCAAATGTGCCAACAGCAACAAAACTTCCATCCGTGGTTTGAATAATGGAAGTAGCCTTATCGTCCTGCTTTTCTCCGTAGGAGAATGACCATAAGATCTCACCTGCTGCATTGGTGCGTATCACCGCAAGGTCTTCACTGTTGTGGAGAGAGGAGAAAATGCTCCCGGCAATAACATATCCTCCATCTGATGAAGGAATGATCTCATTTCCGACAAAGGTTGGCGGAAGCTTTTTCAGAAAGTCTTCCGACCTTGCTGTCACCACATGCAAGGTGAGCAGTAGCATAACAAGCAACAATTGTTTCATGGTTCAATCGGGTTTGAATGTTGAATATACAAATTTTAACCACAACGCTCACAGTGGAAGGAGTGGGGGCTTAACTTACGAATTCCACTCCGGAGCCAGCATTGCATATACATATAAATCTAGAAACCTATCGTTTACCCATTCGGCTTCCCTTAAAATACCTTCTTGCTTAAATCCCAATTTTTCCGGTATGGCGCGGCTTTTATGGTTTTCAACTGCGGCCTTGATTTCTATGCGGTGCAAACCCAATTCGCTGAAGCCATAAGTGATAAGCTCCCTGCACGATTGGGTGATTATTCCCTTTCCGGCAGCATCGGCAATAAGCCAGTATCCGATGGAAGCAAACCTGTTTTGTTTGTTCATATAATGCAATCCGATCCGTCCAACGAGCGTATCGTTCTGTTTAATTACAAAACTCACTTCCTCTTGCTGTGCATGTAAGAATTCACAGCGTTTGATATAGTTTCTGAAATCATCCACCGATTGCATGTTTGGGACCCATGGTAAAAATTCAGATAAGTGTTTGCGGTTGGCATCTACCGCATCAAAGAGTGCTTCCGCATGTTGGGGAGCGGTGAGTTCAAGCCGGGTATTTTCGTTAATATGTAAAATCATCGGATGGTTTTGATTTACTTTGATCTCCTCCATTTTAGCGTAAGCCAGATGCCTGTTAAAATACCAAGTCCGAACGAAATGGATGTGAGTCCGAAAGAGTTGAGTGTCTGAAATTTTATTCCCGTACCAATAAGCATGCTGCATCCAACGGTGAGGAAAAAGAACGCACCGAAATGAAAAAAGGAGAGAGGACGATTCAGTAGAAGTGGGTTGTCGTTCCAGTGTGGTTCAATAATTTCACGTCCAAGCGCTCCGTTAAATTTGGCAACCAAAGGAATGGCGAGGCTTGCAAAAACCAAAGGCATTACAATCATTGCAATCCCTTGTTCCACATGCGCTCCGAGAGGAATAAGAATATTATACAATGCAATAAGAGCAAGCACAAGGGCTTTAATCTTTCCTGTTCTGTTCCAGTTTTCCATCAGTGTGTGTTATTAAATTGATTGCTACAGTGTAAAGTGCGGAATCGAATATATAAAATAAATTTGAACCTGTTGTTTGAAGGTTGACC
>JAZKEF010000001.1:92027-97500 GCA_040387195.1 Bacteroidota bacterium | reverse complement strand
TGTTGTTTGAAGTTTGTAACTTCAAACAGTGTACACAAGCAAGTCTGTGACTTGCCGTAAAGCAAGTTGCAAACTTGCAGACGGTTGTTTCTGTGAAGTTGCAAACTTCACAGAGCATAGGTCCTGTTGTTTGAAGTTTGTAACTTCAAACAGTGTACACAAGCAAGTCTGTGACTTGCTATAAAGCAAGTTGCAAACTTCACAGATTGGAGTCTAACCCTTGTGCCCTAAAATTATTATTACACAACAATCCTTTTAGCATTTTGTGCTAATATTGTCCTACTCCCGAACTCCAACCTCTTCGGCTTATGACACAGATACAAACCAAACGAATAGAATCTATCGACATCCTGCGGGGTATGGTAATGCTGCTTATGGCATTGGATCATGTACGCGATTATTTCCACATCGGAGCCAATACCGGTGATCCGCTCGATTTGCAGACAACCTATCCGTTGTTGTTTTTCACCCGGTGGATCACCCATTTTTGTGCACCTGTTTTTGTATTCCTTTCCGGCACATCCATTTACCTGCAAAGCCAGCGAAAAACGTCCAGAGAGTTGGGTTTGTTTGTCCTGAAACGTGGATGCTGGCTTATTGTGGCCGAGTGGACTATTGTGGCATTTGGCTGGACATTCAATCCCAACTTTGTGTTTATCCCGTTTCAGGTAATCTGGGCAATCGGTATCAGCATGGTTGTGCTCGGATTGTTATTGCTGCTGCGTGTTTCGTATCCCATCATTTTAGGATTGGGTATTGTGATTGTAGCCGGGCATAATATATTGGATACCATTGAACAGGCACCAGGTTTTGAGTCTAACTTCTGGTGGGATATACTGCATCGGGGAGCTTTTACATTTTATCCGATCACCGAAAATCATTCTGCTATACTCGTATATCCGTTTGTGCCATGGGCGGGATTAATGATGCTGGGTTATGGTTTGGGCATCTTTTTTACACCAGCATACTCAGCAGCACAACGCAAGCGGATTCTTGTAGCCATGGGTGGTGTATTGTTGTTGGTTTTTGTTGTATTGCGGTACAGTAATATATATGGAAACCCAACAGACTGGAGCGAACAAAAAGATGGATTGTTTACGTTGTTCTCATTTGTGAGCGTGCAAAAGTACCCTCCATCGTTGCTGTACATTTGTTTAACCATTTCCGTTGCATTGTTGTTGCTGGCTTGGCTGGAACGCATCCAAAATGGTTTTTCAAAAGTGATGACTGTGTTTGGCCGCACAGCATTTTTCTACTACATCCTGCATATTTATGTCATACATATCCTTGCCACGGTAGCTTTTTTTGCACGTGGACATTCACTTGCCGATGCCGCTCACACTGGAAGTCATTTTCCGTTTATGTTTGTGGCGCCCGGTGAAGGTTTTGAGTTAGGGGGCGTTTATATTGTGTGGATTTGCGTGCTCGTATTGTTGTATCCCATTTGTAAATGGTACGACAAGTATAAACAAAACCACAAGGAACAATGGTGGCTCAGTTACCTGTAAGAAAAACGTTTGTCGGGAGGGTGTTTGCCACAGATTATCACTGATTAGTTTGGAAAAGAATCCCTTAATCTGTGAAAATCTGTGGCTTTTCCTCCGGTGTTATTTCTGCTTGATGGGGATCCAGATTTCTTCTTCCGAATTGGGGTCGTTGTTTTTGTATTTTTCGCCCAGTACTTCAAAATGTGGACGGTCGTCTAATCTATAAAATGAGTTAGGCAACCATGTACCAAAGATGTATTGAAATATGCTTGTGTCGCTGCTCGAACCTACATAATGGAATACAGCATACAATCCACCCTGTAAGGTAAATGTTTCCATTCCATCAGGCACCTTGTCAAAATCGGTTACTTCAACAGTGGCCCACTTTTCGAAAGTATTAGTTGGTTTAAAATCGAGAAAGTGGGTGGGCGAATACACCTGCATGGAAATCAAATCCGGACTTACAGCGTTAGTTATTTCCCTGCGTCTGGGCATAAAGGTTTTCCAGAGTTCGCCTGTTTTGTTTCCTGCTAAGCTCATGGTGAGGTGCTGACCAATTAATTTTTTCTCGGTGAGTGTTTCAATTCTAGGTGTCATATGTTTTTGTTATGTGGTGTTGTCATGCATAAAGGAGAAGTCTTGCGGAATGGGGTTTCCCGCTGATCTCGTAGATTATGCAGGAAAGATCAGCGGCATCTCCGAGATCAGCGGGAAACCTTTCACTCGCGTCATTCTATTCTCATCGTTTCATGATGGCAAAAGTATAGGATGGGTTTATCAATTCCTTTTGACCTAAGTCAAATAATCATTTGTTGCCTCTGATACGGCTCAGGGTTTCCTGTGAGATGCCCAAGTATGAAGCCACCATGCCTAATGGAATGCGGTGATAAATAGTAGGGTAGGTTTGTTTGAAATGCATATATTTTTCCCTTGCAGTAGTAAACCTGAAAGAGGTTATCCGTTCCATCAAATGGTCGAGTAAGGTAATCATCGATAGTCTTCCGTATCGATCCAGTTCAGGAAAATTGTTGAATAAAAAGGCCATATCCTCAACATGGATACACAAAGCAGTTGTGTCTTCAATAGCATCCACATAATAGATATCGGATTTACCGGTACGCCAACTCCGGGGAGAATTAGCCCATTCGTTTTTGGAAGAAAAATACTCGATAACGGGCTTCTCATTCTTTAAGAAATACGTCCGGGTTAAACCATCAAGGATATAGTAGCTTTTGGTGCTCACACCTGTTGCGTCAATAAGAATCGCTCCCTTTTTGAAAGATACTACCGCCACTCGTTTCAATAGTTCAACCTTCAGATTATCAGTTGCCTGAATAAACTGCTCAAAGTGTTTGATGATGTGTTCGTGTGATTCGATGGTCGTGTTGGTGTTTTGCCGCTGATTACACTAATTCAATGTTCAGAGTATTCTGTAAGTATTGCCACTGATTAGCACAGATTAATTGTTGGAGTAATTAACTAAATGTATTGTTTACAGCGAATGTACACATTCCTCTGTGCTAATGTTGACTGCTCTTCTTTTCATTCATAAATCGGTGAAATCTGTGGTTATAAATATCGTGAACGCTATTACTTCCTTAGGATCTTCTCCATTTTTCTTCCTTTGGCCAGTTCATCCACGAGTTTATCCATGTACCGGATTTTTTGCATCAGCGGGTCTTCAATATCTTCTACACGGTATCCACAAATCACACCCGTAATTTTGGAAACATTCGGATGGAGCATTGGGGCCTGCGCAAAAAAAGTTTTTAAGTCTACTTTCTTGTCAATTTGTTCCTGCAAGGATTTTTGGGTATACCCTGTAAGCCATAATAGTACTTCATCCAATTCTGCAATGCTGCGACCTTTTCGCTCAATTTTAGTTATGTACAGCGGATAAATACTTGCAAACGACATTGCAAAAACTCTTGCATAATCCATGTGATGTGTTATTGGTTGGTAAAGTTAATTTGAAGGAATTGCTAAAGTAAGGTCCTATTCAACTGGTTCTTCGGTGTTTTCTACTCCCAAATTGATTGATGTACTTTGCATATGCCCGGTGGTTTGAAAAATATACTTTAGTTGTCCGGTAAAAGTTTCTTTCGGATATTTCGAATAGATCAAAGCTGTTGTTAATGAGTTAAGCTCTTCGTATGTGTCCTCGTCCGCCAAATAGTTTTCTTTCAATTGTAAAATGATGGAAATGTATTTTTGGTTTTTATTTTCTGTTTTGTCGTAAACTTTGACACTTGGCGTTAAATATTGTCCTAAAGTGTCGGTGAGTAATTGTTCCAATTCTGTACTTGATTGTTGATTAAAAGAATCTTTAGTGTAATTCTTTTTCGGTTCTTCCAATAAAGACATGAGTCCTTTAAATGGAAGCGTTGTTAAGAATATAAGCCCATAAGCTATTGTTACAGCAGTTAAAGCCTGTACAATAGGTACTTTAGGCTGTATAAGTAATGGGTCAAATACCACAAGTTTAGTTCCTGCAACCCGATCACCGAGTCGTCTCTCCGGGTTTGTTAAAGCAATGATTGCTTCAATCGGCCAGATCACAATAAGGATGTTTCGAATGAGACACTTCAATGGACCGGCAACTTGCCCTGTTGTGTTATCCACCACCTGTAATTTTAAGATTCGTTTTGCAATGCTCCTTCCGTTGATGCAGTCTTTGCAAACATATAAGGCAAACCCAACCAGACTTATGTAAGCCAACGTTCCGCCCCCAAAAGTTGGACCTATCTCTTCATGGCTTGTGTTAAATGCTTTTGCAAAACCAACAATCATGCTTGGAATAAAAAATACCATTGCAATCATTGTCATAAACACATGGTCTAATACCATTGCACCAAGTCTTGTTCCGGAACTGATTTGTTTGTTATCGATGATATTCATTCGTTGCAGATTATTTATATGGGTGATGTAAATTACTCATGTTTGCAGTTTAAACAAGACTAAGTTATGCAATTATATTTTAATAACTCCTGTTCTATAGAGATCCATTGCTTGTTGCAAGATACCTTCAATCGTCATTACCGGCAGGTCCTTATGTGGGTTTATCCGTAAAATTTTCATACGGGAACGGGTGCCTTCTTCTAATCCGGGGTGGTCAAGGTGTTTACCTTCCACCATCAGCAGGTAAGGTTCTGTTGTTTTTTTGTCAGTCCACAGGTAACAGAACATTTTCTGATGGTAACAAAAGCAGGGCATGCCGTACTTTATTGTTTCGGTAATGGTCGGGTCTTGCGAAAGAATGAGGCTTCTCAACGCAAGCAGGCAACCTCTGTTAGGTTCATCTTTGTTCAGGTAAAAGTTATTCAGGTCTGTATGCATTTACGGAGTTAATTTTTGTATGATACTGTTATCGTCCGGAGTAATGATGATCTTGTTAGTACGGAGTATCCTTCAGAAAATTGTCCTGCTAGTTGTACCGCTTGGTCGAGTAAGCCTATAAGTTTTTGTACGTTGTCCGTTGCCATATATAGTTCATGTTTTCATTAAGGCCCGCAGCAACCCAATTCAAACTCTTGTCTGCTGTTGTATACCTGAAGCATTATACAATAATCTGTCATGCCCGAATCGTCTTGCTCGATAGTTATCTGAGCATTTCTGTCGTAATAGGTGTAAATGCTGTCTTGTATCGTAGAGGCGTAACCAATATAATCATTGGAAAGGCGACCCCGCATGATTACATGTTGAGATTCCTTTCCGGTTGCAGGATAAAAACTTTTAAACTGATATGAGTTGTGGTTTATGATTGCAAAACAAGAGATTTTTCCAAGCCGTTTGGTGTCTTGTAGGGCAGGTCTCCTTTTACAATAATTTTTGTCAACCGTTAGTCTGTAAGTAGGTTCGTATTGTATACCACCGTCATTTTCGCACCAAAATGCTGATATACAACCTGTGGCATTTGTGATGGTAATAATTTCTCCCTTGTCGTCAAATAATATAATTGTTTGGGGAGGTAAATCAATCGGTATGTC
>JAZKEF010000001.1:47804-92017 GCA_040387195.1 Bacteroidota bacterium | reverse complement strand
TATGTCTTTGCCATAGCTGGCGGTATCGCGGGGTAATATACTATCCGGAAGATTGAAGTTGGGAAATCTGATTGTCAGCGAATAGGTATCGTCAATTATTGTATCTAGGTAAGCAATGCCAATGCTGTTCTCTGGAAACAATTGTTCAACTGTCAATTTGTTCGCCTGTGGTATCTTGCCATTTTTATGTTCTGTTGTGTTCCTGCAGGCAAAAAGGCAGAAAACAATTATCACTAACATGAAATGGTTTTTTGTTGTCATAGGTGAGTGAGTATTACTTATCAGGCTAAGATAAAAATAAAAGTTGTCTTCTTCTTTTTCTCAAAGTATCTCAATCTTTGGCAATAACTTTTTATTGGTTTCAGTCTTTAATTGTTTTCCACCTATCTAATCGTTTCATCCCTCTTGTAAAAAGCCAAGAGAAAAATCTTGAATGTCCGCCTTCCATCATTTTTTGTTTGCAGTATTCTTGAAATTCTAAAACATTATTTCCTTTGTAAATAAATTCACCATTTTCATAGCAGTAGGAACAATACTTTTTGCTAATGCTTTTGTCTTCATTTGTTCCACCTCCTTTTTCGTCTCGTTTTAATGGCATTCCACAAGACTGGCAATTCTTAAATTCTGTGTTCATTTTTTTCGTTTGTCATTTTTAGTTTAGACGTGTGTTCTGTTATGGTTGCACCTGACGTTTTCGGGCTTTGTGGTCGTTGCCGATTGCGTAGCAGAAACTGTCAACCAAGATAAAATATTTTGCGTACATAAAAGTTTCATTTTAGAACGTCACCGGCAATGGCGCAAGACGTGTGTTAGCTGCGGTTTTTCTTTCTTGTCGACTTTTTGTCTGTGCAACGTAAATAAATCATTCCGTTGTCGTAACAGTCTTTTGGTAGTGATTGTATGAATTTATCGAACCTCTGTTCAAGTTTTAAAAGGTGTTCAAGTTGTTTGAAAAACGAATCAATTTTAGCCGCTTCATTGCAATTCCATCCGCTTGGGCATGAATAACTCTTGAATGAATAAGTTGTATCGGAGGAGAATTCTATTAAGTATGTAATCCCATCATTACAATTATGAACCATAGGACTTCCTAATCTTTTTCCCCAACATGATATTTCATTTTCAGAGGGAATTGCTAATAGACCGATGCTGTCAACAAGAATTAAAATTGAGTCTTCATTTACAATGTCTGTATGCGAGTGAATTTTTCCTGTCTTTTTTGATGTCGTGAAGTTAGTAATGGTTGCAAACTCGTATCCTCTAAAATTGTATGAGAGATCAATGAATTGTTTCTCTGTCCATATTCTAAGATGGTAATATTCCTTTGTTAATTTTAAGTCCTCTTCGTCTAAATCGCGAATGATAAAATTCGTATGTTTATACCAGTATGAAGTGTCTGTGCTATTTGCAATTGGTATTGAGAGTGTCTTAATAATTGGTTTGGAAATTTTGATAATACTGTCGTCAATGGAAAGTATCTTTTTGTCTGAATAACGCATGAGAACACGGTAATAGCTACCTCTGTTAGAATAGTGGTCATTAAGGTAGCCAAGAACCTGAATTCGGTATATGTCCTCGGTTAAAGTAGAGTCAACAAAGTAGATAAAGCCGTTTCCATACTTTTTTTGTTTAGCTAATCCTTGTTTGATAAACTTATGAGTCTTAAGATTGGCTATAACGATTGAATCTCTTTTATAAATTTGTTTTACTTCCTCATTAAACCTGTGACTCCAATCCTTTCCATTAATAACATTAAGAATAGAGTCAACTTTTTCGTTGTGTGCCCAAATACTGTCTAATTCAATTTGAGTAAGATTTGGTTCTCCCCAATTGTCGTAGTTAAAATTGTACTTTGGCGCGAGTCTGTCATAATGGTTCGACATTGGACCTAGCTGTCCAATACTTATAATAACTAAGTCCTTCTTTTCTATCTTGAATGTCGTGAATGGATTTTGTCCAAACACAATGCTTGAAATCAAGAAGGGAATAAATGTCAATAAGAGTCTATTCATTAAAATCGCAGCTAACGTTTTGGCGCTTGGCGAAGGTGGCGATTTCCACTACAAATGTTGATGCTGAGAACCAAAATTTGATTAACCACAAATGTGTCTGCGGAGTACTGAACCGCCACTTTTGCCAAACGCCTGTTATAAGCAGTTTTCATTTAGTCTACCAAAATTGGTTTCCCCAATCCAGTTTTTATAAATTTTATTATCTCTGTTTTTGTTTGAGAAATAAAACTTGAATCTAGTGCGTTTCCGAAGTCGTCAATTGTTAATTCGTTTTTTGAGTTTAATTCGTTTTTAAAAAATGCAACGGCATTTAAAATTTCTTGTTGTTCAAGGATATTGCTTAATAAGTTTAATAATCTTGCATTTCGAATATCAATCCTTTCCTTGTCGTTATTTAACGCATTTTTCAGATACCAACCATATGGTCGATTTCCTCTTTCGATAATCTCACAATCTCCTTCAGATCCTCTAAAGTCGAATATGTTTTTGTAATCATTATTTGATGATTCATTTGGTTTCTGATTTCTAGAAAAAACCGTCAGTCCTGCAACTCCACCGAGTAGAAGTAGTCCATCTACAGACGCAGCTAAATGATTGTCATTGTCCACCTTGCTACTCAAATCGTCTACAGGTTTGGATATTGTGTAGGCTGAATCGCTCGCGTTTAATTTCTCAACTAATTCCAACTTTATTCCTTCAAAATTGTAATAGTCTCCGTGAAATATAAAAGCAATTATACCGTGTCCAAGTTCGTGATTAATTATTTCATCTCTGTTCATAAATTCCAAGTGTTGTCTCATAAATGCTTATAAATTTTGCCAAACGCCTGTTATAAGCTGTATTATTCATTCCTTATCTCCCATTGAAATAATATGTCGTTGTCGAATAATTCAAGAAGTTTAAAAAGAACACAAAATGTCGCATTATTTGGTTTAACAATAGCAATCATTCCTTTACTTAGTCTTGCGAAATGGCTTGGAAATCTAAAAACCATTGGGTCGGTAATATCAGAAAAATTTGTTGCGCCTGATGCAATTCTCACAGCTCCGTTTTCGCTTAATAAGTCGACAATACCGTGTTGAGGTTGTAGTGTACTCCAACGAATACTTATTGTTCTTGTGTCAGTATCTGAAAATTGAACGTCCAAATGAGTGCCACTATGAATAACTGGGATTCGTCTTTTTCCTGGACCAATCAACTTATGAATGTCCCCATATTCAAAGGTTTCTTCTTCAACTGCTTTTCGTAAGCTACGATTGAAAAAACCAACGCTTACTTTGTTTTCTAATAATTTTCTGAACCCTTCTGAATATATTGTGCCATTGGGGTCTAGAACACCAATAACCGCTTCTCTAATTCCAGATTTTATAATTAAGTCAGCACAACATTCTGTACTTTGTCCCGGCTGTATAGTAACGCAGGGTTCCAATGTCGTATAGATTGTTGAACCTTGTAACTCTTCTTTACTTAATTTTTCAATAGCAATTCTCTCAGCGTGTATTCCTTTTCTTTCTCCACGGTGTCCAGTTGAAAGTAATATTCCATTTTTTGTAATTACTGCACCGACTCGTGGAAATTTAGAACACTTTAAATGCTCTTCAATTGCAATTTTCATTAAGTCGTTCTTTGAATATTGTGTCATTTTTGTCTTGTCCTAAGATTGCTTATAACTTAGAAATATGCGCAACTAATATACGCAAGTGTTCAAAAAAAATGGATACGTGTACAAACGTTTCTTTTCGTTTATATCCGTTTACTATACGGTTCGGGTTTACAGGCCGGTTCATCTTCGCTCCGTCAATTACCGACAACGTTCTCTGCATTGCCCTATTCGTAATGGTACCAGCGAGATAAGGAGTGTACGGACGTTCTTTTTTATTATTTACGTTTTTTAAACAACAAGTATTATGAACCTCAGAAACAATGTTCGCCTCATTGGCAACCTGGGACAAAACCCCGATGTAAAAGACCTGAACGCAGGCAAAAAATTAGCTAAGTTTTCATTGGCTACCTCCGAGAGTTACAAAAATGAAAAAGGAGAGAAGGTCACCGAAACCCAATGGCATAACCTGGTAGCATGGGGCAAACAAGCCGATGTGATTGCCAAGTACCTCAAAAAGGGAAGTGAAGTCGCAATTGAAGGCAAGATCCACTCCCGTAACTACACCGATAAAGATGGTGTAAAACGTTACGTAACGGAAATTGTAGTGAATGAACTGCTCATGCTGGGCGGCAAGAAAGACTAACACAGAGAGGGTTCCCGCTCCCGCCTTGCGGGACGCGAATAACGCAGAAAAGAATCCGCGAAATCTGCGTCCCGCAAGGCGGGAGCGGGAAACCCTTTTCCTCACGACAAATCCGAACATGACAGAAAATGAGATTTCATTCGCTATTCGGGGTGCAGTATTTACAGTATATAATCACCTCGGTCCTGGTTTGCTTGAATCAGTGTATGAAAATGTACTTAAACATGAACTAACACTAATTGGGCTCACAGTCGAAAATCAGATTCCTTTACCTGTTTATTATAAAGAAGTAAAACTTGATTTAGGGTTTCGGATTGATTTACTGGTCAATGGAACAGTAATCATTGAAATAAAATCTGTTGAACATTTGGCGGAAGTCCATCATAAACAATTGTTATCCTACCTTAAACTTTCCAATAAGAAACTTGGCTTATTAATCAATTTTAATACTACTGAAATAGACAAGAATATCTTTAGAAAAGTGAATAAGCTCTAAGAGTGGTTCCCGCAGATCACGCGAATAACGCAGAAAAGAATCCGCGAAATCTGCGAGATCAGCGGGCAACCATTTTCTCACGACAATAAATTTCCCCAACGACAATAATTATCCCATATTTGAATCGCATGAACGTTTCAACTCCAACCCAACCTGAACAGCTTCTTAAAAAATATTTTGGTTATGATCAATTCCGCGGACAACAAGCTGAGGTAATCAGCCATGTTTCGGAAGGAAACGATTGTTTGGTACTCATGCCCACCGGTGGTGGAAAAAGCATCTGTTACCAGATTCCGGCATTACTCAAAGAGGGCGTCACACTTGTTGTGTCACCACTCATTTCTCTCATGAAAGATCAGGTGGATGCCTTGGTCGCCAACGGCATTGATGCAGCATTTATGAACAGCAGTCTGAGTGTGGATCAGGAAAGTGAAATAGCAGCGCGCTGTTTCCACGGCCAGATAAAATTGCTTTATATGTCGCCCGAGAAAGTATTGTCTACATTGGAACATGTTCTCAAGCGGATCCCCCTTTCCTTAATCGCTATTGATGAAGCACATTGTGTTTCGTCTTGGGGACATGATTTCCGTCCTGAATATAAAGAGCTTTATAAACTAAGAGCCGTTTTTCCAACCTTACCCATGATGGCCCTCACCGCCACAGCGGATAAAATTACCCGAACCGATATTCTGCAATTGCTGGGCCTAAGAACTCCCAGGCAATTTGTATCCTCCTTCGACAGACCCAATTTGAGTTTAACGGTTAAAGCGGGTTTGAACAAAAAGGAAAAGTTGCGCGACATGGCTGCATTCCTCGATAAACACCCTAATGAAAATGGTATCGTGTATTGTACGTCACGCGCCAATACGGAGCTCATTGCGCATGAACTCACAGAGATTGGTATCAATGCTCGTGCGTATCATGCAGGCATGGGAAATGAGGAGCGCAGTAAAGTACAGGAAGATTTTTTGAACGACAATATTCAGGTGGTATGTGCCACCATTGCTTTCGGAATGGGCATTGATAAAAGCAATGTCCGTTTTGTGATGCATTATAATTTGCCCAAGTCGATAGAGAGTTATTACCAGGAAATTGGCCGTGGCGGGAGAGACGGCATGCCTTGTGATACCATTCTCTATTATGCCTTGGGCGATCTGATGATGTTGCGTTCATTTGCCCAACAAAGCGGCCAGCCCGAAATTAATGTGGAGAAGCTTACACGGATGCAGGAGTTTGCCGAAGCCAAACATTGTCGCAGGCGGATCCTGTTAAACTATTTCGGGCAGCAGCTCACCGAAAATTGTGGAAACTGTGATGTATGCAATCATCCGTCCACGCAGGCTGACGGAACACTGTTGGCCCAAAAGGCTCTTTCAGCATTAATGCGCATTCAGCAAATAGGAGAGCAGGTAGGTTCGCATTTACTCATTGATGTGTTGCGTGGAATGAAACATGCAGGAATTACAGAACGCAAACTCGACCGGATTAAAACATACGGAGCCGGATCGGATGTGAGTGCAAGGATCTGGCAGTCGTATTTGCTGCAGATGATTCAGTTGGGTGTGTTTGAAATTGCATACGACAAAGGAAACGTGTTACAGATCACTTCATTCGGGGAAAGCATTTTAAAAGGAGTGGGCAAACTCTATTTAAATGAACCCGTTGAAATTGACTATACACCGAGAAGAGACCGAAGACGATCAGACCGGATGATGGATAATATGGTGTTTGAAGAAAGCAACGTTGCATACGGAGACGTGCCTTTGTTTGAACAACTCAGGCGCTTGCGCAAACGTATTGCAGATGAAGAAAAGTTGCCTCCCTATGTCATTTTTCATGACACTACCCTCAATGATATGGTTGAAAAAATGCCGCAATCGGAATCAGCCATGCTGGCAGTATCAGGTGTGTCGCAGAGTAAGATGGAAAAATACGGACAACGGTTTTTACAACTCTTGCAACAACAGGAAACGGGTGTTAAACCGGGAATCAATGTAGCAGAGTTGCTGGCTCCCGAAAGACTGATGGCTTACAAAGCCGAACTGGATGAAAAGAAGTTAAGGTTTAGTGCTGCTGTTGTCGGCAATGTACTGGCGGGAGATACCTCCGTAAGGTATTACAGCATTGGTAAGCAGGTTTCGTTTTTTGGAGTGCTGCAAGGACTGATGAGTTATGAAGAAATCAGAAGACGAATCAATCCGATATACGAACCTGTAGAGAAAGCATTAAAAGAAGTAAGGAAAGAACAATCGGAATTGTCGGAAACTGAACGTCTGGCAAAACTGGAAGTGGTGGAGCGGTATTTTGCACAACCGGCATTTAATAAACTAGCGGAAAGCGAATGGGATGAGTTGAAGAAATCGGTGCGTTCCCTTCCATTTCAAAAACCGACAGAGCTGACTTCCGATGCATTGAAGGAACTCAGAAAACAATATTTCAGGGCGAATGAACCATGGCCCGTTGAGGAGCTTGCACTGCTGGAAAAGGTATTTCTGTCCTGTAACAATCTTGCATTGATCATGGAAACTATGGGACGAAGTGAGAAATCTATTTTATCAACAGTCACAAGGTTTTCCATCCCTGAACCTTTCTAGATAATACTTTGATATGATGTTTCTGTCACAGATTCATTCACACAAAGAAATCTCCTTTTTCTCTCCTAACCTTACCCTTATAAAAATACGTTAACCCCAATCCCATGCCAACAGAGATTCCTGTTACCGAAACGCTCGTATTAAGCAAAATCTACTTTTTACGTAATCAGAAAGTGATGCTTGATGAAGATCTTGCGGCATTATATGGTGTTGCCACCAAACGGTTGAACGAACAAGTGAAACGAAATCCGGAGAGATTTCCGGAAGATTTTATGTTTCAAATCAATGAGGAAGACCTCCCCAACTTGAGGTCGCAATTTGCGACCTCAAGTTGGGGAGGGAGGAGAACATTACCTTATGCCTTTACCGAGCATGGGGTATTAATGCTATCAAGCGTATTAAGCAGCAGCACTGCTGTTCAGGTTAATATTGCTATAATGAGGGTGTATACCAAGTTGAGAGAAATGCTCGCGACCCATAAAGATATTTTGCTGAAACTGGAACAACTGGAAAGCAGAATGATGAAACAGGAATTGAAAGGAGATAAAATAGACAAAGACATTCAGGTTGTTTTTAAAACACTTAAAGAATTATTATATACTCCTGAGGTTCCCCGAAAGCGAATTGGATTTACACAAGAAAACAAATAATCTAAAGTAGGGTGTTTCCGGTAAAGTCTTGATATGATAAAAATTGGTTAAACAATCTTGCCATTTTAACGTTAAGTTTTTTAATTTTAACAAAGCATTATATGAAAGCACAATGTAAATTCTGGAAGGGATTGACATTGTTTGCGAATAAGATTGGTGCCGCTAACGAATCTGTTAAAAATATAATTCTGAACAACATTAATAATTAATACCTTATGGAAAAGGATCCTCATTCTAACACATCAGACAATGCGAACGGAGATGCAAAATGCCCGTTCCATCATGGCACTCCCAAACAAACTGCAGGGAACGGAACAAGTAACCGCGATTGGTGGCCCAATCAGTTGAAGTTGAATATTCTCCGGCAGAACTCTCCGCTTGCGAATCCGATGGGTGAGCAGTTTGATTATGCAAAGGAGTTTAAAAGCCTTGATCTGAAAGCCTTGAAAAAGGACATCATTGAGTTGATGACCAAGTCACAAGATTGGTGGCCGGCCGACTTCGGGCATTATGGTCCGCTGTTTATTCGCATGGCATGGCACAGTGCAGGCACCTACCGCATAGGGGATGGTCGTGGCGGTGCAGGGTCTGGAACACAGCGTTTTGAACCTTTAAATAGCTGGCCTGATAATGTAAATCTCGATAAAGCACGTTTGCTTTTGTGGCCGGTTAAACAAAAATATGGTAGGAAAATTTCATGGGCCGATCTCATGATTCTTGCAGGTAACTGTGCACTTGAATCGATGAATTTTAAAACATTTGGCTTTGCAGGAGGACGGGAAGATGTATGGCAACCCGAAGAAGAAATTTACTGGGGATCGGAAGGCAAATGGTTGGAAGATAAACGATATACTGGTGACCGTGAACTTGAAAATCCGCTTGCCGCTGTGCAGATGGGATTGATTTACGTAAATCCGGAAGGCCCTAACGGAAATCCTGATCCGCTGGCATCAGCCCGTGATATTCGGGAAACATTTGGCCGCATGGCAATGGACGATGAAGAAACAGTTGCATTGATTGCAGGAGGTCACACCTTCGGTAAAACACACGGTGCCGGTGATGCCGGTAAATATGTGGGTGCCGAACCTGCTGCTGCAAGCATCGAAGAACAAGGCCTGGGTTGGAAAAATTCGTTGGGCAGCGGTAATGGAGAGAACACTATTACCAGTGGTTTGGAAGGTGCATGGACAACCACTCCCACAAAATGGAGCAACAATTATTTTGAAAACCTATTTGGATACGAATGGGAATTGACCAAAAGTCCGGCCGGTGCACAACAATGGAAACCTAAAGGTGGTGCAGGAGCAGGCACAGTGCCCGATGCACATAACCCGGCCAAAAGTCATGCACCCACCATGCTTACAGCCGATCTTGCCCTGAGAGCAGATCCCGTATATGAAAAAATTGCACGGCATTTTTATGAGAACCCTGATAAACTTGCAGATGCATTTGCTCGTGCGTGGTTCAAACTCACCCACCGCGATATGGGACCTATTTCCCGTTACCTGGGGAATGAGGTTCCTAAGGAACAGCTAATCTGGCAGGATCCTGTTCCTGCTGTTACACATAAACTCATTGATGAAACGGATATTGCTTCACTAAAAACAGCGATACTTGATTCCAGTCTTTCGATAGCAGAACTGGTGAGTACAGCCTGGGCTTCGGCATCTACTTTCAGAGGTTCCGATAAACGCGGTGGTGCAAATGGTGCACGCATCCGTCTTGCTCCACAAAAGGACTGGGAGGTAAACAACCCTGCACAGCTTGCAAAAGTTCTTATAGCACTGGAGGTTATCCAAACAACTTTCAACACAGCTCAAACAGGTGGAAAAAAAGTTTCACTTGCCGACTTAATTGTACTGGGAGGATGTGCAGCCATTGAAAAAGCAGCAAAAAATGCAGGACACGAAGTGAAAGTTCCGTTTGCACCCGGACGATCAGATACTTCGCAGGAACAAACCGATGTAGCTTCATTTGCAGTGCTGGAACACGCTGCTGATGGATTCCGCAACTATACCAAAACTAAATACACGGTATCGGCAGAAGAGGTGCTGGTAGATAAAGCACAACTGTTAACCCTCACTGCTCCGGAAATGACCGTGCTTGTTGGAGGTATGCGTGTACTCAATGCAAATGCCAATCAAACCGTTCATGGGGTGTTTACCAAACAAAAGGATACTCTCAGCAACGATTTTTTCCTGAACCTGCTCGATATGCAAACAACATGGAAGGCAACATCAGAATTGAAAGATGTATTCGAAGGAAGTGATCGTACCACTGGAGAGAAGAAATGGACCGCAACACGCGTAGATCTGATCTTTGGTTCCAATGCAGAACTCAGGGCTTTAGCCGAAGTATATGCAAGCAGCGATGCCAAGGCAAAATTTGTGAATGATTTTGTGGCGGCATGGAGCAAGGTAATGAACCTGGATAGGTTTGATCTTACCTGATAAGATTTAAATTATGCATGTAAAGGTGGTATGGAAACGTATCACCTTTTTTGTTTAAACTGGAAATAATAAAGGAAAAAGGCTTGAGATATATGCGCATAAAAAAAGCACCTGATTTAGGTGCTTTTTTTGTGATCCAGCTGGGACTCGAACCCAGGACCCCTACATTAAAAGTGTAATGCTCTACCAGCTGAGCTACTGAATCATTGCTAACTTTTGTGCTTTCGCTCTTTCGTTAACGGGATGCAAAAATAAGAACGTTTTTCAATTTGTCAAACCTTTGCGTAAAAAAAGAGGTGAAAATAGTTCGCACTCTTCATTATGAGCAAATTAAAGTTTTAAATAACCTCAAGATTATAGCCCATTGCATAGAGTGCAATGATGATTGCACCAACAATGATGCGGTACCAGCCGAATATTTTGAATCCGTATTTGGTTAAATAACTAATAAAAGCTTTGATGGCAATCATGGCAACAATAAAGGCAACAACATTTCCAATGGCTAATACGGTGATCTCTTCCGAGCCAAAGGATCCGCCTTCCTTAATGTATTTGTAAAGTTTGTAGGCAGTTGCTGCAAACATGGTAGGTACGGCCAGAAAGAAGGAGAATTCGGCTGCCGCTTGGCGCGATAGTTTTTGTTGCAATGCTCCGATAATGGTAGCTGCCGAGCGTGATACACCCGGAATCATCGCTATAACCTGAAACATGCCTATTTTAAAGGCTTTGGGATAGGTCACTTCATCATTGTGTTCCGTATGCCCGAACCATTTATCAATAAACAACAATACAATACCTCCGAGCAGCAGCGAAATGCCCACCACCAGTGCATTTTCGAGCAGGGCATCAATCTGGTCGTTAAACAGTTTTCCAAAAACAGCAGCGGGAATAAAGGCTACGATTAAAGTGATGTAGAATTGGATGGATTGCAAAAACTTGCGCCAGTACAATACAATTACCGAAAGAATGGCTCCAAGCTGAATGGCGACCGTAAACATTTTCACAAAGTTATCGGAAGCAATGCCCATCATGCTGGATGCAATAATCATATGCCCTGTTGACGATACAGGCAGAAACTCTGTAAGCCCCTCAACAATAGCGAGGATAACAGCCTGAAGAATACTCATGAATAGGTATGGATTAGTCTTTAGACTTACGCATGATAGCAGCCACCTCAATTAAGAAACCAAGAACTACCACAATAGGAGCCACGGTTAATTTGGTAGTACTGAAAATATCTTCTTTACCTCCCATCAAAAAAAATCCGATGATGATAACCACCAATCCGATAGCCATGATGGTGTAGTTTTCTTTTCCGAAAGCAAATGATACGTTTTCTGGTTTTACAGCAACTTTTTCAGGTGCTTTTTTTACGGGTGCTTTTTTATCAGCCATGTTGTTTTAGTTTAATATAAATCATCAATTTTCATGCGCAGGTACCTGTTGGTTGAAATCATGCTGCTAACCATGCTGATGATGATACCTGCAATAATAACCACAACAAACAATATTGCAAACTGCGAATTATCGTATAATGCCTTGATATCCGGAACCCAGAAAGGCATCCAGTAAAGCAGTAAACCCAATAGTATACAGGAAATAATCCCTCCGTATAAGCCATGCAGGAATGATCTGAATGCAAAGGGTTTAATAATGAACCAGTGCGTGGCACCCACCATTTGCATACTTTTAATGATAAACCTGCGGGCAAATAAGTTTAACCTGATGGTATTATTGATCAGGGTAACCGCAATCAGCAGAAATACCAGGCTGATTAAAGTTAAGGTAGATCCGATGGTTCTGATGTTTTTATGGATTTCATCAATGATGGATGACTGGTACACCACATCCTGAACGGCCTTGTTCCTCCTTAACTCCATTTCAATTTGTTTGATGGTTTCGGCATTGGCATACTTTGATTTCACAAATAATTCAACTGATGGCAAAAGTGGATTGAATCCGAGAAACGTAACAAAGTCCTGTCCCGTTTCAGCTGCAAATGTTTTGGCAGCCGCCTCCTTGCTTACATAAATAGTTTTTTTTGCGTACTCACTGGCCGCAATCTGGCGATTGATGTTTTGGATATCCGCTTCCGATGCGTCTTCATTAAAAAAAACGGTAAGTTGAAAATTCTCCAGTAAATGTTTGGAGAGTTTGTTTCCATTAATAAGAATGATACCAAATATTCCCATCATGAACAGCACTAGCGAAATGCTGATGATGGACGGCAGGTAAGAGATTTTACGTCTTTTTTTGATAGGTTGTTCTGATATCACTGTTGCAAAGTTTTACTGATACGAAAATACACTTTCTTTAAGAGTTGTTTGTCGCATAATACACAGGGTAAATGTGGGTAACTTAGGACCGGTATACCTTCATCAACGATTCAATAAGGATACTTGTATCAAATTGTTGCAAGTGCTCCTTCAGGTTGGCACTATTGGTTTTGGATGTTAAAACAGTTTTCATACAACTCAATAACCCCGAAACATCATTTGGTTCAAAATAGTGTGCTGAATTTCCACCAACCTCCGGCAAACTTGAGGCATTGGCGGCAATCACGGGTACTCCGCTGCGCAAACCCTCCAGCACCGGAATTCCGAACCCCTCAAATTCGGAAGCATAGATGAACATGCCCGATAGTTGATATATAACAGGCAAATGGGAGAGGGGAATCCCTTGGAGAAAGATCACCTTATCCTGAAGTCCGTGTTGTTCAATATAGGCAGTAAGCTGGTTGGTATACGGTGTTTGTTTTCCGATGAACACCAGCTTCATTGTAGGATGATCCAGCGCGTGAAAAGCTTTGAGAACCGTAAGCTGATTTTTGCGTTGTTCAATGGTGCCAACACATAAGGCAAACAACTCAGGTAATGCGTATGTTGTGGTTACGGATTGTTTTTGTTCGGGTGTAGCAGGTTGTCCGAATCTGTCATCGCAATTCTGATAAGCCGCTTTGATCTTTTCTTTAGGTGTGCCAAAGTAGTGAACAATATCTTGTTTTGTTTGTTCGCTTGCAGCCAGTACAATATCCGCTTGCTCACATGCATATTTAAACTTACGGGTATAAATATACCTGTCGATGTTTCCGTAATAATTGGGGTAGCGTAAAAAAATCAGATCGTGGAGGGTTGCAATTTTTTTTCCGGTAAACGATTCAATCCCCACGGGTAATTCATTGCTCAATCCATGGAATACATCGAGTTTTAACTCATTACACATATCGGCAATGGCATAGGTGCGCCACAAGGAAGAAAAGGTTTTGCCCAGAAAACTATCAGGGGTAACAAGATTTACGTTAGTTGAAGGAGTATAAAATTGCTCGAATTCGGGTTTGATTCCGGGGGTAAACAGGAAATATTCGTGTTGTGGAAAATATTTCAGCAATCCATTAATCACAAAGCGGGAATAATTACCCAGTCCGGTTCCGTTGTTGAACGCACGCTTGGCATCAAGGCCTATGCGCAAGATCCGCGATTCCGGATTCCGGATAAGCGATACTGGATGCTCGATGTTGGATAATAATGGATTCATTTCTGGTTGTTAAATAGATATGCGTATCAAATTGGACCGAATGTCAGACTGAGTTTACCGAAGTCTTTCACCGAAGACTTTGTCATGAGTGACGTTGTCGAAAGATTCCACTTCTCAATATCCAAAATTCTCTTCCATCCTCCAACTTCTATCCTCTAATCTCTATCTTTACACAGCTACATTATACTCTCTTAAAGCATCATTCAACGAAGTCTTCGTATCAGTTGATGCTTTGCGTTGCCCGATAATCAATGCACACGGTACCTGGAATTCACCGGCAGCAAATTTTTTGGTATAGCTACCCGGAATCACTACCGAACGGGGAGGTACCACTCCTTTGTATTCAACCGGCTCATTACCCGTAACGTCAATAATTTTTGTGCTCATGGTTAAAGTTACACCTGCACCAAGTACAGCTTCTTTTTCAACTCTAACTCCTTCAACAACGATACAGCGTGAACCGATGAAACAGTTATCTTCAATAATTACCGGTGCTGCTTGTACGGGCTCCAGCACGCCACCAATGCCCACACCACCACTCAAGTGAACATGTTTCCCGATTTGTGCACAGCTTCCAACCGTTGCCCAGGTATCCACCATAGTTCCCTCATCTACATAAGCACCAATGTTTACATAACTCGGCATAAGGATTACCCCTTTTTGCAAAAATGCACCGTAACGCGCAACTGCATGTGGCACCACACGTACACCTTGCTCGGCATAATTTTTCTTCAATTTCATTTTGTCATGAAACTCAAACGGTCCCACTTCAATGGTTTCCATTTGCTGAATGGGGAAATACAAAATCACGGCTTTTTTTACCCAGTCATTCACTTGCCAACCTGTTGCCGTTGGTTCTGCAGTACGCAATTTTCCCTTGTCCAATAGTTCTATAACCTCACGGATCGTTTCCTGTGAGGTTGCTTCTTTTAATAATTCCCTGTTGTTCCAGATGTTTTCAATGATTTCTTGCGTAGTCATGTATAAAATAATTTGCGGCTAAACTACTGTATAAAGAGGAAAGAAGAAAGCGGAAGATTGTTGAGCGGAGTCGAAACCACCAAAGCGAAATGTTTTTTGTTCACGGGCATATTCTGATTTGTGCGGTATCTCGCATCCCGTATCGAGTATCGTTCCAAATTTATATCTTTGACCTTCAAACGAACGATTGTGAACAATAAACCGAATATGAAAAGACGTTCTTCGAAAAAGCCTAAGCTTATTGAGCGACTGGCGGAGAAGAGTGATTTTGATGAAATTATCAAACTCTCAAAAATCTGTTTTCCGGACACGGAACCATGGACGTATGAGATGTTAGAAAGTCAGTATAAGAACTTTCCGGATGGTATGCAGATCATTGAATACGAAGGGGAGATTGTGGGCTCGGCAACAAGTTTGATTGTGAGCTGGGATGAATATGATGATGACCATACATGGAAAGAGATATGCGATAACGGTTTTATTACCAACCATGATGAGGAAGGTGATACGCTGTATGGCATTGAGGTAATGGTGCATCCCGATTATCAGGGGCTGAAAATTGGCAGACGTTTGTACGACATGCGCAGGCAATTATGCGTGGACAGAAACCTGAAGGCAATTCTGATAGGCGGCCGTTTGCCTAATTACCACAAATACAGTGAGCAATTTGGAGTACGAGCTTATGTAAAACGGGTGATTGATAAAAAAATTAAGGATACAGTACTCACCTTTCAGTTGAGTCAGGGTTTTACCATTCAGCGCATTATTAAAGACTATTTGCCGGATGATAAAGAGAGTGAAGGATACGCAACCTTGCTGGAATGGATTAACCTCGATTATACGCCAGAAACCCGCGAACGCAGTGTGTTGATGAAAAAGGTACGGGTATGCTGCATTCAATATGAATTACGTAAAATCACTTCGTTTAAACAGTTTGCTCAACAATGCGAGTATTTTACGGATGTGGCATCCAATTACAAATCAGATTTTGCTTTGTTCCCGGAGTTGTTTACTACACAACTGCTTTCGCTGCATGAGTACAAAAGTATGAGTCCCGAAGACAGTATTCGTAAACTGGATGAGTATACAGAGGATTATATTTCCCTGTTTTCGCGCTTATCGATGGAATACAATATCAATATCATTGCGGGAACACACCTGCAAGTTGAAGGGGATAATCTATACAATATATCCTACTTGTTTAAACGTGATGGAACGTATGAGAAGCAGTATAAAATTCACATCACCAGCAATGAAGCTAAGTGGTGGGGTGTAAAGCCGGGCAATGAAGTGAAGGTGTTCAATACAGATTGCGGTAAGGTAGCCATCAATATTTGTTACGATGTAGAGTTTCCGGAAATGACCCGCATTGCTTGCCAGAAAGGTGCAAAGATTGTTTTTGTGCCATTTAGTACGGATGAAAAACACGGACATTTGCGTGTGAAAATATGCGCACAGAGCAGGGCAGTGGAAAACCAGATTTATGTGGCAACTGCAGGTACCATTGGTAATATTCCTTCCGTAGATAATATGGATATCAACTACGCCCAGTCGGGAATTTACACTCCGAGTGATTTTGCTTTTCCACCAGATGCCATTGCGGGAGAGTGCAGTACCAATATCGAAACCATTGTAATTGCCGATCTGGATCTGGCCGCTATCGAACGTGCCCGCAATACAGGGACGGTGCTCAACTGGAAAGACAGGCGACTGGATATGTATGAGGTTCAGGAGAAATAGCTGAGAAAATTCTAATGAATAGATTCGAAAAGTGAAGGCGGATTAATTTTTTGTATAAATTCTAATCGCTAACAACACCTTAAGTCAATGAAACAAACAGCCGGTTTAGTCCTATTGCTTTTGCTTACCACATGCGTATTTGCCCAGCAGGATACAACGATAAAAGAAGAAGAGATGGACTTTAGCCAGTTCTCTGATATGGATGCAGCGGCAGGAACCAAACGGTATTGCACTTCAAAGGTATTGGGAATAAGTCCCAATAAACTGATAAGCATTGGTTATGACTACCAGTTATCGCAGCAACTCACCAATACAGATCCGTATGCAACCGGTACCGATACCAAATTGGGCAAGGCCGATATTCAATCGGCAGGCGGACTGCGCGTAGTTGCGAATGTACCGTTGTTATCCAACACAAAATGGTTGGTGAACATGGGTGTAACCTATTGGCGGAATGCATATTCAATGGATACCTACGACAACTCTAATTATGTTGTAAGAAGTTTAAAGGAGCGGGGACTGACTACTTCCGGATTAAATGCAACCGTGTTCAAGCCACTCAATGAAAAACATTTTATCCTTAGTTTTGCATCGGCTGATGCAAACGGTGATTATACCTTTGATGATGATAAGCTGATGGATTACCTTGGTGATCCTAAAATTACGGTTGCGGCTTTTTTCGGCTGGAAAAGAAGTGACCGCTCCATGATAGCGGTGGGACTGTCAAGAACCTACCGTCCGGGCGCCAATGGAATTATTCCGCTGGTATTGTTCAACCACACATTCGAAAACCGAAAATGGGGCATCGAATCTTTGTTCCCGGCAAGGCTGGCCCTGCGCAGGTCATTTAATCCCCGCAATTTATTGCTTATCGGGTATGAACTGGAAGGTAACAGTTATGCTATCCTCAACCGCACAAGCAATGTTGCATACAATAACCTGGAACTACGCAGGTCAGAAATCAGGCCGCGGATTACGTATGAAAGAGCTATTACCGATTTTATCTGGATTTCGGCCCAGCTGGGTTACCGCATCAATTATAATTTTAATATCGACCAATCCGATTCGTTCCGGTTTTTGGGCGACAAAACAGCATATTACATGGATAACACCTTAAGCAATGCGCTGTATGTTCAGGTTAGCCTGAATCTGGTAAGTCCTTAATGATGAAAAACCAGAACCTATTTCTTTTTCATTTCCAGCCGTTTCCAGACATCCGTTCTGCCAAATGCAGATATGCCGATAAATCCACGGATGTTCATGGTATTGGCATCTTCCAGATTAATTTTGCAGTTGTAGGTGCTTCCGCTTTCAGGGTCATAAATGGTACCATCTTCCCATAAATTATCTCCCTTAAATTCAAATCCGCTTAGCATTTTTAAACCAAGCAGAGGGGCAACACGTTTGCTTTCATCCGGATTGTTTTTATCAACTTTGGGATTTCCCTGTTCATTTTTAGGTTCCTTCAGCCATACAATGCGGCCATAAAAAAAATTCCCCGATTTGGTAATGTTTACACGCGCCTTACCTGTTCCGGTTTCCCAAACACCTACAATGGCATCACTCGGAGCGGTTTGGGCAAAACTAATGGCAGTCATAAAAAGGAAAAGAAGGGGGAGCAAAAATCTGGTATGTTTCATATTGTAAAGTATTGATGTTTCGAGTGCTGTAAAATAAGTGAAGTTTGGGATAAAATACTAACGTGTTGCACTATTTTCAATTCCAAAGCGTGCTTGGCTTGTAATGGTCGGTGTCGCATCAGGCCTGCTAATAATGCCTTTATAAAACTGTGTAAAACATGCGCAACATCAGTTTGGCTGTTAGGGTAAATTAATTAGCTTCGCACAACTTTTTTCAGCTAATTCTAAATATTTTTTTGATATGCAAATCAACGCAAACCACAAAGACGAATTTATTTACCGCCACAATTCTTCCATGAAACATGATACGGAAGCCATGCTTAAAACCATCGGTGTAAGCTCGGTAGATCAATTGATTGACGAAACCATTCCTGCTCATATCCGCCTCTCGCAACGTATGCAATTGCCTGAGCCGATGACGGAAGTTGAATTGCTGGCCATGTTAAGCGAAGTGGCTTCAAAAAATAAGATACACAAGAACTTTATCGGCCAGGGATACTACGGAACCAATACTCCATTGGTGGTATTGCGCAATATTTTTGAAAATCCGGGATGGTACACTGCCTATACACCTTATCAGGCAGAGATTGCCCAGGGCCGTTTGGAAGCATTGCTCAACTACCAAACCATGATCATCGACCTTACCGGAATGGAAATTGCCAATGCCAGTTTGCTGGATGAAGGTACTGCTGCCGCTGAAGCCATGCACATGTTGCACTCGGAAGCTAAAAATGCAAAAGCAACACGGTTTTTTGTTTCTGAATTATGTTTCGCACAAACCATTGATGTATTAAGAACACGTACCGAACCAATTGGTGTGGAACTGATTGTAGGCGACCATAACACGGTGGTATTGGATGATACCTATTTTGGTGCTATGCTGCAATACCCTGCCGGAAGCGGTGAGGTAAATGATTATAGTGAGTTTATGGCTAAGGCCATTAAAAATAACGTGTTGGTTGCAGTAGCTGCCGATTTGCTGGCATTAACCATGTTAACACCTCCCGGTGAGTGGGGTGCTGATGCAGTAGTTGGTTCGGCCCAGCGTTTTGGGGTGCCAATGGGTTACGGTGGACCTCATGCAGGATTTTTTGCTACCAAGGATGCTTTCAAACGTCAGATGCCGGGTCGTTTAATCGGGGTGTCGGTTGATAGCCAAGGTAACTCGGCATTGCGCATGGCATTGCAAACACGCGAGCAACACATCAAACGCGAAAAAGCAACTTCCAATATTTGTACTGCACAGGTATTACTTTCTATAATGGCAAGTATGTACGGTGTGCACCATGGTCCCGAAGGGTTAAAAGGTATTGCAGGCCGTATTCACGGATTAACCAGATCGCTTGCCGATGCATTAACCTCAGCCGGTTTAGAAGTTACCACCCAAAATTATTTCGATACAATAACCGTAAAAGTTGCTGATGCCGATGCATTACAGGCAGCTTGTGAAAAGGCGGAGATCAATATCAACAAAGCAGATGGAAACCATATCCGCATTTCGGTAGATGAAACACATACTCCGGCCGATATCAATAAACTGGTTGAAGTGCTCACTGGAAAAACGATCAACTACGAACCATCAACGGTCATCTTAAACTGGCCGTCAACGCTTATCCGCAAGAGCCATTTTATGACACACCCTGTGTTTAATTCACACCACAGTGAGCATGAAATGTTGCGTTATATCAAATCATTGGAAGCAAAAGATTTATCACTTTGCCACTCCATGATCGCTTTGGGTTCGTGTACCATGAAACTGAATGCAACAGCAGAAATGATTCCGGTAACTATGCCGGGCTTCGGTCAGTTGCATCCGTTCATTCCACGTGATCAGGCTGTAGGATACACCCAGATTTTTGATGAACTTTCCGACTATTTACAGCAGGTAACAGGATTTGCAGGTATGAGTTTACAACCAAACTCCGGTGCATCGGGTGAGTATGCAGGATTGATGGTAATTCGTGAATACTTAAAATCAATAGGACAAGGTCACCGCAATATTGCATTGATTCCTTCTTCGGCTCACGGAACCAACCCTGCTAGTGCTGCAATGGCTGGTATGAAAGTTATTGTAACCAAAACACTCGAAAACGGTTACGTTGATATTGACGATTTAAGAGCGAAAGCAGAAGAACACAAAGATAACCTTGCGTGTTTGATGATTACCTATCCATCTACATACGGAATTTTTGAAGAACGTATCACCGAAATATGTGCCCTCATTCACCAAAAAGGTGGACAGGTATATATGGACGGAGCCAATATGAATGCACAGGTTGGATTAACCAGTCCGGCTAATATCGGAGCTGACGTTTGCCATCTGAATCTGCACAAAACATTCTGTATTCCTCACGGTGGCGGTGGACCAGGTATGGGCCCGATCGGTGTTGCACAACATTTGGTGCCGTTCTTGCCGGGTCACGCAGTGGTGGATATGAAAGGTGGAGCGCAATCAATGAGTGCGGTAAGTGCAGCTCCATGGGGTAGTGCTTCCATCTTATTGATTTCATACGCATACATCCGCATGATGGGAACAGCCGGATTGGAGAATGCAACAAAGTATGCTATCCTCAATGCCAACTATATCAAAGCCCGTTTGGAAAAACACTACCAGATTTTATACGTAGGAAGCAAGGGCCGTTGTGCGCACGAAATGATTTTGGATACACGTATATTCAAAGGTGCAACAGGTGTTGAAGCGGAAGATATTGCAAAACGTTTGATGGATTATGGATTCCACGCACCAACCATGAGTTTCCCGGTGGCAGGTACCATTATGATTGAACCGACTGAAAGCGAACCGAAAGCTGAACTGGACCGTTTTTGTGATGCCATGATTGGTATTAAAAACGAGGTGACAGCTATTGAAAACGGAACAGCGGATAAAGCAGACAATGTATTAAAAAATGCTCCGCACACAGCAAGTATGGTTACTGCCGATGACTGGAGTCATACATACAGCCGTCAGGAAGCAGCGTTTCCGTTGCCTTACGTGCGTGCCAACAAATTCTGGCCTACAGTAGGACGTGTAAACAATACACATGGTGACCGTAACCTTATTTGTGCTTGTTTGCCGATAGAGGCTTACCAGGAGCAAGCTTCTAATTAGGCTTTGACTCCGCTCAGCCTGCGGTATAAATATATATAATTCTAATGCAACCGCTGGCTGAGCGAAGTCGAAGCCATCGGTTTGATGAAGGATTTTAAAAAAGAAAAGCGGAGTGTATAAGCTCCGCTTTTTTCGATTAATAGTGTGGTGTTTTAGTAATGGTAATCTAAAAGTCCAACTTCACCGTAAATCCGAATACTCCGTGTTTGTTGTTGTCTCTTATATAATCAAAAGAGTACGTGAATGAACTTCCTGTGTTGAAACTAACTCCCGCTTTGATGGCGTTGTCATAAGCAGCCAGGTCCTTGCAGGTGAGCATTCCCGCTTGTACTCCCATCCAAAAGGGATTATTTGCGCTTGCAGTATTCAGGTTTTTGAGGAAGCGGATTTCATGTGATTGGATGAACGCTACACTGCTCATTTCGCCACCTGTCAAGCCAACAATGGGAAAGGCCGACAATGTGTATCCGATTTTATAGGAGCTAATGCCATATTTGGTTTTTGAACCAAAGGATGCATTCATTCCCAATACAGGTGCCATTACATTGCCGATAAGGGTTACCCCAATCATTGGATTTATTTCTATAGACTGTAGTGTATGACCTTTTATATCATCTATTTTAAACTGCCCGTTGCTGGCAGCGATTTCTGTTTTTACAATTTTTCGCAACGGGCGTTTCTCTTTGCCGGCTGCTTTAATGGCTGCTGTAACATTGATGTTTGAAAGGATATTCCTCAGTTGAGCAGGGTTCTGAACATAAACCTGTAACTCAATTTCTGATTGAAGATCGTGGATATGGTATCTGTATTTGGGTAGATCGAGATTGAGTCGGGTAATCTCGTAGGCGACATCAACTTTGTTATCCGCGTACTCGCCAACTTCCGCTTTTAATCTGCGCTTGCCCGAAGGATGTACAAAATAATGAATCAGCGGAGCATCAACCGTTAAGGTACCGGAGGTAATGGCTTTTTCATAATCGTTAACAAAGAGTTCTTTGATCGAGTCGGCCTGAGTGTAAACCATCAACGTTTTAAGAGGTTTTCCGGTGATGATCATTTTGTTTCCATCGGGTAACAGCAACATGAGAGTGTCGTTTAAATACTCAGTTTTACTTTTGTCGGCTGCGGTGGTGTTTGTTTGAGCCGACAGGTTTGTTTGGAAAAGGGCAATAAGAAGCCCGCATGCTAACAGCAATGTTCTTTTCATAGTGTATAAGATTTGAGTTACGTATTAAAAATTTTTTTGAAGGCGAAGAGCGTTTTCATAACGATCATCGTTGGTTGAAGTATTGGTTTGTGGCCCTATCGTAAATTTAAGGGGGCGGAAAGCAATAGCAGGTTCAGCTATATATTGCCGTGAGGGAGGAACGTCATTAAAGTCAATTTCAACGAATTGTTGTTTTGTTAGTTTTACTACGGGCGTGTTAGCGAATACCTGCGATTCTTGTGGCTGCTCAACAACGGCAGGAAGTTCTACCTCCCAAATTTTATTGGATACTTCCGGCATACGCGCAACTAACCGGGGTTGTTGGGTGGGTGGTTTTATGCTTCCGGGTTTTACTAAAACGGGTGCTTTCTGTGGTATTGGAGTTGTCGTTTTGGGAACAGTTTGAGCGATAACTACGGTTGGGTTTAATTGGCCAGCAGTTGCCTTTGCCTGCGGTTTGATTTGCTGAAGTAGCAATGCAGCACCTCCCAAAAATAAAAGCAATGCAGCGGCAGCAATTGGTTTCCATGCAACAATTCGTTTTTTGTTTCCGTCAAACCCGGCTTCCAACATGCTCCATTTCGACTCCAGGTTAGGGGTATAACCTTCTGGCAATGTATCCAAACTGCTCAGTTTGTGTTGTACAATATTATCTTCCAATGTTTCCATACGCTAAGGGGGATTGGGCAATCATTAATTTTAATTTTGCTTTCGCTTTTTGCAACTGACTTTTACTCGTGCTTTCTGTAATGCCCAGCATGGCAGCAATTTCTTTATGTTCAAATCCTTCGACGACAAATAGTGAAAACACAGTGCGGTAACCGGTTGGCAACCGAAGAATCATATTGTTCAAATCCTCTGCTTCCATCTTATTCCAAACATCTGCTTCAATCATTGTTTCCGGTAACTGCTCTTCGGGTATCATGTAGAAGTTGTATTTCTTTCTGATTTCCATTAAGGTTTCATTTACCATTATTTTCCGTACCCATTTAAAGAGGCTTTCTTCATCCTCATAAATGAATTTGCTTATCTGTTGAAATACTTTCATGAAACCCTTCATCACACAATCTTCTGCCTCATCCGTTTTGACAATATACCGTTGGCAAACACGAAACATGGGAGCATACAACTGCTCAAACAGCTGTTTCTGCGTTACCTTGTCGGCATGTTCCAATTTACGGATAAACTCTTTTGGATAAAGTTTCATTGTTCAATAGTCAGAATGCAAGTAAGGGCAGGAAAGATGCCCGGAGCGAAAATAAATATCTAATGCGTTCATTTTCAATGATAAAATTATATGACAGACATACCTGCCGGGGCTTGAGAAACAAGTGGGTAATTGTTCCGTGCTTGTAAAAATGAAAGGGCCATATGTTTTCATATGGCCCTTTCATCATTAAAGCTTATGTATCTCTTATTGTTTTGACACAACAAAGGTCATGTTGGAAAATACACCGTTTGAAACCACCAATGTATCAGGAGAACCAACTTTAAAAGATTTAAAGTTAAACGTTCCTGTAAATGTTTTGGCCGTAGCATTGAATGATGAGATCGTTACACTCCCTTCAATCGGGATATGCTGGCTTGATCCGTTTTCCGTATAGGTAAACAAGGCATCATCGTTATCAAATGTATATGTTTTCACAGGCATTGTTTCTGTTACAAAATCATCATCAGCCATTGTTAGAATGATTTGTTTTCCAGTGGATGACGTACCTCTCAGATCGAGTCGTTTACCTTGCCCATTAATCATTAATAAGGTATTTACTACATTAGCCGAAGACCATGCTGTACCGCTAACCGTAGCCGACATTGTTCCGCTGCTTACACTACCCGAAGTGGTTGAGGTAGTAGAAGTTGTACTTGTTGTTGTTGATGATGTTGTACTGTCTTTTTTACAACCGTATCCTGCTAATACTACAACTGAGAATACACATGCCGCGAATAATAATTTTTTCATTTCTGGATTGATTAAGTTATCAAATAAAATGATTGCAGGGTGAAAAACAAAGCGATTAATTAATAACTTAAGGCATGCATAGCGCTTTGGCATAGTAATTGGTAAATTCGCAATCACCAAACCAAGTTAAACACATGAAAAGATTTGCAATCCTGATGGCAGCTGTATGTATTACAGCTTCCACGATAGCCCAAACAGAATATAAACCTGTTCCGCGCACCATTGAAGTAACCGGAAGTGCAGAGATGGACATAGAACCCGATGAAGTGTATTTGGGTGTAAACCTGCGTGAGTATATGAAAGATAAAACCACCAAAGTGAGCATGAATGAAATTGACAAGGAATTTCAGAAGGCGCTGGCGGCATTAAAAATTGACCTGAAAAATGTTTCGGTTGAAGGTGCCAATGCTTATTATAATTACGATTACAACTACTGGCGCAATGAAAGCAAACGTACCGATTTTTTAGCCGCAAAAACATACAGCATTAAATTACCCAACTTGGAAAAGTATAATGAGTTGATGCAAAAATTGGATCACAAAGGAATTGAAAATGCATACCTGCAACGCACTGATAACAGCAAGATACAGGAGTACAGGCAACAGGTAAAAATAAACGCACTCAAAGCGGCCAAAAATAAAGCAAAGCTGATGGTGGAGTCAATTGGCAATCAATTGGGCGATGTTGTTTTTATCAGAGAAATGAATGATGGAAACATGTATCAACCCATCAGGTACAAAGCCATGAGCAATATGGCAATGGATACGGAAAGTGCAGGAGGAGGAGAGCCGGTGCAGATGCAAAAAATCAAAATAAGGTATGAGGTTGAGGCTCATTTTTTCATAAAGTAGAAACGCATACACAAAGAGATTCAAACTCCATCTTCATGTATTTGAGGATGGAGTTTTTTATTGTAAGTCATCTTTTTTGGATTGTCTGTTTGGTAGAATGTGGGTATTGTTTGGGTGATTTTAATTGTAAGTAATTGACTAGCAGCTTTAATTTATTTTTAATGACAATAGTCATGGTTTTGATTTGTTAATAATCTTCAATAGTGTACATTCGATATTGTTAAACCCCACCCCCTATGGCAAAGCTTCATTTGAAAGAAACAACCATTATGAACAAAACACTACTACTCACTCACCAATTAGCCCGCCCTTCTTTTAAGAGCGATTTACTCATCGCACATAATCCTTTACCGCCTCACCCGGTCGGTTCCTAACATTTTCTGTTGACCCTTTACTTAGTTCCTCTTGGCAACTGAGGTGTTCACTCCTGCGTGTGAGTCTGTGACGCGTATTGCTGTTTCAAAAATTATTAATGACAATCTATATGAATCAAATTGTATCTGTTATGCAAGTGTGTGGCCGTGGCTACGCCTGTAAAGTCAAGAATGACCGTTCTATGTTGAAGCGAACCATGTTGGTATTGCTTGTATTATTCTCCTTTGTAAATGCGAGGGCACAAGTGAATGTAACTGCTTCCGGAGGTACAGCATCTGCGGGTTACACAACCGTAAAAGCCGCATTTGATGCAATTAATGCCGGAACCCATACCGGTATTATTTCACTTGGCATTTCTGCCAATACCACTGAAGCTGCATCCGCGGTATTAAACGCAAGCGGAAACGGATTGGCAAGTTATTCAGCTATTTCTATCAGTCCTACAGGTGGTGCTGCGCGCACCATCACAGGAGCCATTACCGGGCATTTGATTGATTTGAACGGGGCAGATAATGTTACGATTGACGGATTAAACACAGGTGGTAATACATTGACGATTGCTAACACTGCGACAGGAGCTTCCAGTACGCTGAGGTTTATTGCCGATGCATCCAACAACAAAATAAGCAATGTAAGTTTTACCGGATCTACAACAAGTTTTGGAGTGGTGTTTTTTAGTACAGGAACCACAACCGGTAATGACGGCAATAAAATAAGCACCTGTAATATTGGTCCGGCCGGAACTAATTTACCGCTTAATGGTGTTTACTCATTGGGTACGAGTGCGGCTATTGATAATAGCAGCGACACATTGAGTACAAATAATGTTTTTGATTATTTTAGTGCGGCTTCGGCAACAACAGGCATTCAGCTGGCAGGAACAGGGAACTCGGCATGGGCTCTTACAAGCAACCGTTTGTATCAAACAGCCAGCAGAATTCATACCACTGCAAACACGCATAGCGGTATAAGTATTCAAATCGGATCGGGGTATACGATTACCGGAAACGTGATTGGGTTTGCTAATTCAACGGGTACGGGAACAACCAACATCATTGGTAATTCGGTAGCTCCAACCGGAACATTTCCAAGTTCATTTACAGCAACAGGTACAACCAATGCCACCAGGTATATAGCTCTCAATTGCAATTTTACAGCCGGAGGTGTTGTTTCCCAAATCGATAACAATACCATGGCCGGTTTTGCTTTGTATACATCAAGCGGAGCATCAACCACCAATGGTATTTGGTGTGGTATCAATGTTACCGCAGGTAAGGTGAACATAGGAACTGCAGCAGGTAACACCATCGGGGTAACAAGCGGACAATCTTCCATATATACAACTGCAAGCACAGCCAACGGAGCCATCGTTGGTATTTATGTTACCGGTACTGATACGGTGAATATCAAGAATAATGTAATGGGTGGTGTTGATGCTTCGGCAAGAACTGCATCTACAGCAGGTACATTTACAGGTATTGATGTTGCGGGTTCGGGGTCATTTAACATCAGTGGCAATACCATTGGAAACACTACTGCAAATAATATCAGGACAGGTTATTTTTTGAGTGGTGCCAATCTTACCAATGCTACCGGAACAGCTACAACAGCTACAGGAACCAGTTCATGTAACGGTATCAGAAGTGCAGCCACAGGGAATTACATGTTGATTTACAACAATACAATCAGGGGAATGAATGTTTCGGGTTCCGCTACAGTTGTTACTGGTATCACCTCTTCGGGTGCAATGACCGGAACAGCACCTACCGCAATTATTGACACCAATGCATTGGGGACGGCAGCTTTGAACTTTGTGACTTACGCGGTTGCCAACTCCGGAACATTAACTGCCATCTCTCTTACAAATACTGTTGCTACTACACATGCCATCCGTAAAAACGATATCAGGGGTATCACTTACTCAACTGCGGGTTCAGGCATCAATAATTACCTCACTTTAACCGGTGCAACTGCTGCCGGTAACACTGCAACTATCAGTGATAATACCTTTACCAATCTTAGTATTAATACCACCGGCTCGGTAACATTTATCAACCATGGTTATACCATGACTTCTTCAAGTACCCAAACGTTTAACAACAACAGCATTGTAACTGCTTTTAACAAAGCGGGGGCGGGAGGAACGGTAACATTATTCACATCAAACTCTGTTGCTGCAATTGGGTCAATCGGCAACATGACCAATAATAATTTTTCGAATATTGCGGTAACAGGAGCTACGATATTAATTGGTTTTAACAATACTGATGGAGGTGGCAGTAGTACTGCAATAAGAACGGTTACAGGTAATACATTCAATAACTGGACTGGAGGGACAAGCGCAGTTACAGGAATGTTGTTTAATTATATTGGAACAGGCACTGTAATTTCCAATAATACGATAACAAATATTACCGGACAATCTACTATTATAGGTCTTACGATTGGTTCATCATTCAGTGGAGCATCATTTACATGTGCCAGCAATGCCATCAATAGTTTATCGTCAACGGGCACAGGTGGTAATGTTACGGGTTTTACCTGTTCCAATACGTCAACGCTGATCAATATCAATGATAATACCATTCATACACTGTCATCAACAGGAGCATCATCAACTGTTCTGGGACTAGGTATAACAGGAGCAGGAGTGGCAACGAATGTATATGCGAATACCATTCATACGCTTACTGCATCGGGTACAACATCTCCTCTCGTTAATGGACTTAGTATTTCATCCGGAACATCAATTAATGCATACGGTAATCGTATCAATACCTTAACGAATGCGGGAGCAACAACACCTACTGTGAATGGAATATCAGTGAGCGGAGGAACAACCGTTTCTGTTCATAAGAACAAAATATATGATTTATTGGCAAGTGCTGCTTTTACAGGAGCTTCAGGAGTGAACGGTATTTCGCTTTCGGGCGGAACAACGGTTACCGTATACAATAACATACTTGGCGATTTAAGAGCAACTACCGCTAACACTGCAGATGCTGTCCGTGGAATAAGTGTGGGTTCTACCACTGCAAGTTCCACTTACAATGTATATTTTAATTCGGTACATCTGAATGCAGGTTCAAGCGGAACCAATTTCGGTACATCTGGAATTTACCATGCGGCAAGTGCTACGGCTACAACAGCGGTTTTAAACCTACGCAACAATATCATTTATAATATTTCAACTCCTGCTGGAACCGGACAAACCGTTGCTTTCAGAAGAAGTGTGGGAACGGCCAATACACTGAACAATTATGCCAGTACCTCGAATAATAATTTGTTTTATGCAGGAACTGCAGGAGCAACAAGGTTGATATATGCTGATGGAACTTCGTCTGCAATTACATTAGCAGACTACAAAGCGGGTGTGTTTACCGCAGGAACAGTATCAGGCCGTGATGCCAATTCTGTGTCGGAAGTAGTAAACATGGTAAATTCAACGGCATCGAATACCGGTTTTTTTCACATTACCGGCACACCTTCTTCGCAAATAGAAAGTGGTGGAGCAACAATTGCAGGAATTGAAGAAGACTTTGACGGTAATGCCAGAACAGCATATCCTTTAACGGGTCAGGTTAATGGAGGGGGAAGTGCTCCGGATATCGGAGCAGATGAGTTTGACGGTGAGCCACTGGATTTAAATCCACCTTCGTTTAGTTATACAAATCTATCCAATGCTCCTGTTGGTACCTCAAGAAGTTTACTATCTTTTGCCACCATCGCGGATCCAAGCAAGGTAGATTCTCTAACCAATAAACCTAGGATTTACTATAAAAAAGCATCTGATGCAAATGCTTTCTTGGCTAATACAAGTGCAGCTAATGGATGGAAATGGGTTGCCACCACAAGCACGGGTTCTCCCTTTGCATTTACACTGGATTATACCATACTTAATGGCGGAACTGTTTCGGTTGGAGATACTATTCAGTATTTTGTTGTAGCGCAAGATTTAGCAGTGCCCACACCTATTGTTGGTGCAAGTCCTTCAACCGGATTTGTGGCCTCGTCAGTAAGTTCAATTACTACGGCACCTACAACTCCCAACCAATTTATTCTGTTGGGTGCATGGTCTGGTACATATACGATTGGTGGAACAAGTACAGGTCCGGGTTCCAATAACTATGTAAGTTTATCAGAAGCAATAGCAGATACTAAAATAGGAGCCATCCGTTCGGTATATGTTACCGGAGGAGGTTCAGGTTATGGTTCAGTACCAACAGTTACCCTGAGTGGTGGTGGAGGAACCGGTGCAGCGGCAACAGCCGTTGTTTCGGGAGGTGTTGTAACGCAAATTATGGTAACAGCAGGCGGTTCAGGATACACCTCGGCACCTGTTGTAGGATTTATAGGGGGCACACCAACAGTAGCTGCTACTGCAACGGCAAATGTGTCGGAAAGCAGATCATTGGCGGGTGCAACTGTTTTGGAATTGACATCAACTTACAACTCGGATATGGAGGATGCCTTCCCGATTGTGTTGAATGAAGTATCCAATAATTCAGCAAGCAATACAATTACCATCCGGCCGGCTACCGGAACAATGCCGGTTATTACAGGGTCATCCACAACCGGAATTATCAGTATTGACGGAGGTAAGAATTATGTGATAGACGGAAGAGCAGGAGGAGCAGGTACAACAAGAGGGTTAACCATTGTAAATACATCTGCAACAAGTGCTGCATATACGGTGCGAATGGTAAACGATGCAACCCATAATGTTTTTAGATATGATTCTATCCAGGGAGCATCAACCGGAACCACCACCGGAACCATTGTATTCGGAACCACTACCGGAACCACCGGAAACGATAACAATACCATTGAAATATGTAATATAGGCAGCCTGTCTACTACATCAACCAATGCCATTTATGCCTTGGGAAGTACGGGTTCAGCAGCATTAAATAACAGTACGAATACAATAACCAATAATTACATCTTCAACTATTTTGATCCAGCTCAGGCAAGTATCGGGATCTCTATACTGGGTGGTAATACAGATTGGACAATTTCATCGAATAAATTTTTTCAAACGGTAACCCGTACACAAACTACCGGGGCAGCGCATACGGGAATTGCCATTAGCAATACATCGGGTAATAATTTTAGCATTACAGGTAACCATATTGGTTATACCAGTTCGGCAGCTACAGGATTTTATACCTTAGTAGGGATTTCCAGTTCGTCTGTATTTAATGGAATCAGTTTGTCTGTTGGTACAACTACAGCAAGCAGTGTACAGGGTAACACCATTACTGCCATCAATCTTTCGGGACCACTATCAGGAACCACTTCTTCTGCTTCTTTCAAGGGTATTTATATTTCTTCCGGCCTAGTTAACGTAGGTAATGTAAGTGGCAATACAATCGGCAGCATGACCGATACAGGCAGCATCTCCTTCAGCTCCAGTTCAGCTTCGGCAGGGGATGTATTGGGTATCTTTAATTTTGGATCATCCAACTGGACAGCAAACAATAACCAGGTAGGGGGAATCACAGCCAGAAATACATCAACCGGTGCCGCCAATATTTATGGTATCCGTGTAAATACATCGACCAGTGTAACATTTACATGTCAGAATAATACAATCGGTGGTAACGTTGCAGGATCAATCAGGTCAGCCTCTTCGGCAACCGGAACCATCGTAAATGGAATTCTAACATCCGCTCCGGCATCAACCATTACCGGTAATACGGTACGGAATTTAGTTGCAGCAGGAGGTACGGGAACAACAACTTCGGCAGCCGTGAATGGAATTGTTGTTTCGGCAACATCAACAAACCATGATGTATCGCAGAATATTGTCCATTCATTGTCGGATACCAATACAACAGCGGCCGTTACAGTTGCGGGTATTACATTCAGCGGATCGAGTGGTACCAATACTATCAGCAGAAACCTGATTCATAGCTTGGACAATGAAAGCGCAGCAGGATCTATACACGGAATCAATGTTGTGGGTGGAACAGCTACGTACAGCAATAATATGATTCGCCTGGGTATTGATGCTTCGGGTGCCTCAGTTGCAACCGCTGCAACCATCAATGGTATCTTAGAAAGCGGAGGAACAAACAACCACTATTTTAATACAATATATGTAGGAGGAACGAATGTTGAAACAACCGCTTCTAATACCTATGCTTTCCAAAGTTCAATTACAACAACACGTATTATCCGTAATAATATATTCTACAATGTACGCTCAAATGCTACTACAGGTGGTAAACATTATGCTGCACGTGTAGCAGGAACTACAGTTAACCCTTCGGGATTAACAATCGATAATAATATTTACCTGGCATCGGGAACAGGTGGGGTAATTGGTTTTTATAACAGTGCAGATGTAAATACTTTATATGCATGGAGAACAGCCATTGGTCAGGATGAAGGCAGCTATAACAATACCGTTTCCTTTACCGCAGCAAGTGGAACATCAGCAACTGTTGATTTACATATTAGTTCACCAACAACAGCTAATGTAACAGAGTCGGGAGGTGCTGTTATTTCGGGAATAACAAGTGATTATGATACAACCGGTGTGAGAACAGGTTATCCTTTAACCGCACAGGTAAACGGAGGCGGAACAGCTCCGGATATTGGAGCGGATGAATATGACGGTACTCCGGCAGCTGTGATGACCTATGTTTCATCAACTGCTGTGCAACAAACAACCGGGGCACTGAAAGGAGTAAATAATCAGGCAATATTAAGAATGGTGATTGTAAACACGGGAGTTGCAAGTGCAGTCAATGCAACGCAGTTTACAGTGAATGCGAATGGTTCTACAGCCATCGGAGATATTACCAACGCTAAGATTTATTTTACAGATACTTCTTCAACGTTTTCATCTACATCTCTTTTTGGTAGCAATGCGACTCCTTCAACCTCTAACTTTACAGTAACAGGAAGTCAACAATTGTCAGAGGGAAATAATTACTTCTGGCTGGCATATGATGTATCGGCAGCTGCAGTAGCAGGTAATTTGATTGATGGAGAATTTGTGAATGCAACTGTAGGTGGAAGTGTTAAAACTCCAACAGGTGGTGCTCCAAGTGGCAACAGGGTTATTTTGGGGCCGATGTCGGGCACGTATGCAGTAGGTGCATCACAAGTAACTCCGAACTTTACTACCCTCACGAATGCAGTTATTGATTTGACTGCACGTGGTGTTTCGGGTCCGGTTATATTCTCGTTAATGGATACATTGTATTCAACTTCTGAAACATTCCCAATAACCATTGCAGGCGTTACTGGCATATCAACAACCAACACAGTTACAATAAGACCTGATGCCTCCTTTACCCGTTCAATTACAATAACGGGATCAAATACAACAGCAATCATTGATCTCAATGGGGCAACATATATTACCATTGATGGTCGTCCCGGAGGAACCGGATCCAATAAATATTTAACAGTTCAAAATACGAGTACAACAGCGGCCAGCGCGGGTAATGCCATTTTGTTGCGCAACGAGTCATCCAATAATACACTCACATACCTGGATGTCCAATCGGCCAATCAAAATCCTGCAAGCAACGCTGCAGTTACAACTATCGGTAGTATTCCTGGGGCAATCGCTATTGGCAGTACAGCCGGTAGCAATGGTAATGATAACAATATGGTATCATTCTGTAATATTCATAGTATCAGTGCTGGCGGAAATTTAGGTGCCGGAATTTATTCCGGAAACGCAACAACTGCAGGTACTGCTGCCAACAATGATAATAACACCTTTACCAATAATAATGTATATGGTTTTTACCTGGCTTCAGCGATAAGTACAGGAATCAATGTGTCGGCCGGATGTAATACCTATACCATTACCAACAATAGTATCTACCAACCGGAAGCGTTAAGTTACGGCTCGGGTACTCAAACTGTACGTGGTTTTTGGATTACACCGAATACGGCTTCTTTGACATCGGCCAGCGGTTATATTATCAGTGGAAATTATATCGGTGGTACTGCAGCAAGTTGTGGAGGAACAGCAATGACCTTAACCGGAACAGCAGCCTACCAGTATTATGCAATGGATATTTCGGTGGGGGTTGGAACCGCGTCTGAAGTTCACAGCAACACATTAACAAACTGGAACTTCACGGGTGGATGGAGTACCAATAATATATATGCAATCAATATTGCAAACGGAAACGTAAATGTAGGAGCATTGGGTACCGGTAATACGATTGGTTCTGCAACCGTAAACGGAGCAATTACCTTAACCACAACAGTGGCCAATGGTTCATTCATAGCGTTAAGGTCAGGTGCAGGAGGAACAATTGTGTTTTCACATAATACAATTTCCGGAATAGATATGGTTGGTAATGCAACCAACCTTGCCACCGGATTTAACGGAATTGCAGCTTCCGGTGGAACCACCGTGAACATTACCAATAATACAATTGGAAGTACAACACTGGCCAATAGTATCAATATGATATCTGTATCGGCTACCTCAACAACGGCCACAGCAGTGAGGGGGATTATCAATAATGGTACTGCAACAGCATCTACTATCAGTAACAATACTATTGCCAATATCAATACAAATTACGCGTCAACTACTTCGGGTAATATTTTGGTGGGAATTGTGGTGGCAAGCGGAACCGGTTCATGCACGGTAAGCAATAACACTGTACGTGATCTTACTACAGCATCAGCGGCCACAGGAACGGGTATTTCACAGGTACTTGCCGGTATCATTTATGCATCAACCGTTACTCCGGCATCCATTTCGCAGAACACCGTTTATAACTTATCCAATACAGCTGCAACGGGAGCCGTTCAGGTAACAGGTCTTTATTACAGCGGACCTACAACCGGTACCAATGTTGTTTCTAAAAACAGGGTATACGGAATGGGTGTAGCATCCAATACAATTACAGCATCCTTATATGGATTAAGAATTAATTCGGGAATCAGTACGGTTTCGAATAATGAAATTTCACTTGGTACAGACGGATCCGGCAATACCATTACCAATGGAATGATTATACAAGGAATTTCAGATATTGCCACTGCAACTCCGAATAATTTCTATTTCAACTCAGTTCGGATAAGCGGAACTGGTGTGGCCAATACCGTTTCATCTCATGCGTTTAGCAGCACTGTTACAACCGGTTCACGTGACTACAGAAACAACTCGTTCTCGAATGAACGGTCATTTACCACAACATCCGGATCGGCAACCATTAAAAATTATGCAGCAGCATATGCAGGTACCTTATCATCAGGTACGTTGCCTACGGCAGCAACCGTTAATAATAACTTGTACTATGCACCGGGAACAGATGGAGTATTGATTACAAATGCATCAAATAATTATACCACATTAGCGGCATGGCAAGCAGTAGCAACTGCACATGATGTGAACAGTGTGTCGGCAGATCCGATTTATAATTCTTTAACTTCATTGGTACCGTTTCCAACAACGGGATTGGTCACAGGAGCAACGATTGCAGGTATCACTGACGATATCAATGGCGTAACACGTGTGTTACCTCGTATGGGAGCTTATGAAAATACCGGAGACTTATCATCTCCAACTATTTTGTATACCTCATTGGCAAGTACCAGTGTACTTACCAACAGGACCTTTACTGCTACCATTACAGATCCGGGTGGAGTTAATACAACATTAACAACTGCACCAAGGGTTTATTACAAGAAGGCAACAGACAACAATACCTTCGGTGCCAATGATAATACAACCAACGGCTGGAAATGGGTAGAAACAACAAGTCCGTCCTCGCCTTTCAGTTTTACCATTAATTATAGTTTATTGAATGGTGGTTCGGCATCTGCCGGAACTACAATCCAGTATTTTGTAGTTGCCCAGGATATTGCAGGAAATATAGGATCAACACCGGCAGCAGGTTTTGTGGGTACATCTGTTTCCGCAATTACCACAGCACCTGCTGCGAATTCATACGATTTACTTGGGGTTTGGTCGGGGTCATACACAATAGGAGGAACCGGAGCGGGTCCTGCAGGAGGAGCAACATATGTATCCCTCAATGAGGCATTGGCTGATATAAATACCAATATTGTGAAATCGGTTTATGTAAACAATGGAGGAACCGGATATACAACAGCTCCTACTGTTTCATTTACAGGAGGCGGAGGAACCAGTTTAACGGCAACGGCTGTCATCACCAATGGTGTTGTAACACAAGTGAAAGTAACCGCCAATGGCAGTAATTATATTTCGGCTCCAACGGTTGTGTTTACCGGAGGTGGAGGGAGTGGTGCAGTTGCAACCGCAAACCTTTCTACCGGGAGAGAAATAACCGGTGCTATAACATTTGCATTGGGTGCCGATTACAATTCTACATATGAAGATGCCTTCCCTATTACCATTAATGCAATGACGGGAATTACTGCTTCGAATACCCTTACTATTAAACCTGCAACAGGTGTGGTGGATACCATCAGCGGTTCTGTTACAAGTGGTGCATTAATAAGACTGAATGGTGCCGATTATGTTACCATTGATGGAAGCAATAGTGGTAGTACCGATCGCAGTTTAACCATTTTGAATACAGCTACCACAGCTCCAACTGGCATTGCTTTAGTTAGTCTTGGAACAGGATTGGGAGCTACCAATAATGTAGTTAAGAATTGTAATATCAGTACAGGAGTGAATAGCTCAGTTGGATATGGAATTGCTATCGGAGGTACAACTCCGGGAACAGCAGGAGCTGATAACGATAACAACACCATCCAAAATGATACAATAACAGTTGCGGCTATTGGGATTTACGCAATAGGTAATGCTGCAGTAAGCACTGCCGGAATGGATAATCTGACGCTTTCCGGAAACAAAGTTAACATCAACACTTCCCTAGGGAGTCCTATTGGGATAAAAGTTGGTAATGGATTAAACGGAACCATAAATGGAAATACCATAAATGTGCAGTCATCAGCCACAGGTGCGGTTGTTGGTATTTCCCTAGAAACAGGTTTTGTTTCATCAACGGTAAATGCAAATAATATTACAGGAGTGCTAACAACAGCAACCGGTGGATATGCAGGTAGGGGAATTACCATTGGAGGAACAGCTGCAAGCGCATTGGTTATTTCCAATAATCTTATTGGTGGAATCAATGGAAGTAACTTCTCGGCATTTACCAATTCATCCACAATAGGTATTGCTATTGGAATAATTGGAACAAGCACTACAATTACTTCAGTAGCAGGAGGAATTAGTTTGTATCACAATACTGTTAATATAAGTGGGTCGTATACATCGGCCAGCGCGTGCGTTACAACAGCTATATTTATTGGAAGCGGAGCCACCACATTGGACATCCGTAATAATATTTTTGTAAACACCTTAAACAACATAGGAACAGGAACCACATCAAAGGCCTATGCATTGTATTCGGCTGCTACAAATGCAGCTTATACAACGTTGAATTACAATAACTACTATGTTGGAGGTACGCAAGGAGTTTTAGGCTTTTTGAGTGCAGATGTTGCAACACTTGCAGCATTGCAAACAGCAACGGCAAAGGATGCAAACAGTATCAATGCAGATCCGTTATTTAACAGCTCAACGGTACTTATTCCACAACTCATTTCACCAGTACTTGCAACGGGAACACCTATCGGAACAGTAACAACAGATTTCACAGGTGCTACACGCAGTGGTTCTGCGCCTTCCATCGGAGGGTATGAAAGCGGAGCCGACTTTGCTGCTCCGACAATCAGTTACACAGCGTTGAGTAATACTACATCAACAAGCAATCCTACATTAAGCTCAGTTACAATTACAGATGCATCCAATATCAATATTACAGGAGGAACAGCTCCAAGGTTGTATTATAAAAAAGCAACGGATAATGATGTTTTCGGAGCCAACACTTTGGGTACAAATGGATGGAAATGGGTTGAAGCAACCAATACTACAACACCTTTTACCTTTACCTTTAATTATGGGATACTCAATGCAGGTTCTGTTACTCTCGGAGATGTGATTCAGTATTTTGTAGTTGCGCAAGATTTGGCAGCAACACCTAATATTTCTGCATCACCTTCAACCGGATTTGCTGGAAACACTGTGACCACTGTTACAGCAGCACCTACCACACCTAATTCTTTCGCCATTACCGGAACGATTTCGGGTAATTATATGATAGGTGGAACAGGTTCTGGTCTTGCCATAGGAGCAAATTATGTTTCGCTTAAAGAAGCAATGGGAGATATTACCGTGAATACCGTACGTTCCATTTATGTAACAGCAGGTGGAGTCGATTATACAACAGCACCTACTGTTTCATTCATAGGAGGCGGAGGATCGGGAGCTACAGCAACAGCTATAGTTTCGGGAGGAAGCGTTACACAGATTAAAGTAACTGCTGCAGGTACAGGTTATATTTCAGCACCAACAGTAGTGCTTACCGGAGGTGGTGGAACAGGAGCAACCGCTACTGCAAACCGTTCGGTAGGAAGAGACATTTCGGGTGCGGTTACCATGCAGCTTACATCATCCTACAGTTCAACAATGGAAGATATTTTCCCGATCATTATCCCTGCAATGGCAGGATCAAGTGCTACCAATACGTTAACGATTAAACCAGCAACGGGTGTAACAACCACCATTTCGGGTGCAATTTCTTCAAATGCAATATTGAGGTTGAATGGAGCAGATTATGTTACCATTGATGGAAGTAACAGTGGTGGGACAGATCGTAGTTTAACGATAACCAATACGTCAACTTCAACACCTACCGTCATTGCAATGGTAAGTTCGGGAACGGATGCAGGTGCTAAGTTTAACACGGTAAAAAACTGTGTATTGAGCTCAAGTGCTACTAGTACCGGATACGGGATTTCAATTGGAGGTTCACCGGGAGCTACCGGTTCCGATAATGATACAATCACTATTCAGAACAACACGATCTCTGGAGGTTCAGTAGGTATTTATGCAATCGGATCTGCAGCGGCCAGCGCAACGGGTATGGATAGCATCTCCATCATAGGAAATACCATTACACTGAATACAACAACTACTGCAATGGGTATTCGTTTGGGTAATGGAGTGAAAGGGCTGATAAGTCAGAATACTGTGAGCGTTGAAAGTTCGGTAAGCTCAGCTCCTGTTGGAATTTCTATGGAAGCAGGGTTTCTCTCACCAACAGTTGTGCGCAATACGATTAGTAAAGCACTTTCAATTTCAGCATCATCATACGGAGGACGGGGAATAACAATTGCAACAGGAAGCGCAACAAGTAATGCATTCATTGCCAATAATATTATTTATGGCGTGGGCGGAAAAAGTTCTACCGCGTTTAGTAGCCATGCAACAATGGGTATCGGTATCGGAGTGTTGGGAACGACAACTACGATTACGGATGCTACAGGAGGTGTAAATCTGTATCACAACAGTGTGAATATGACCGGTAGTTATGTAAATGCTGCTTCATGTATTTCAACGGCATTGTATATCGGAAGTGCAGCAACAGCACTGGATATTCGTAATAATGCATTGGTGAATACTTTGAACAATACAGATGCTTCAGGAACTGCATCTAAAAATTATTCCCTGTATTCGGCAGCAGCCAATACGGCCTTTACCAATATCAATAACAATAGTTATCTGGCAAGCGGAGCACAAGGAGTATTGGGTTTCCTTACAACCGATTTAACATCCCTGAGCGCGCTTCAAACAGCAACTGCAATGGATGTAAACTCTATCAGTACTGATCCTATATTTTTAACATCTACCTTACTTACCCCAAACTCTTGCGTGTTTAATGATAAAGGAACACCGATTGCTTCGGTAACCACAGACTTTGCCGGAACTACCAGAAACCTTACCACCCCGGATATCGGAGCTTATGAGTTTTCAGCATTTGTGGCCGCTCCAACATTGACTTCTCCGGTAATGTTGTGCCAAAATGCTACAACAACTCCATTAACAGCTACGGGTGGTTTTACCCTCTTATGGTTTACAGCTGCAACAGGTGGTGTAGGATCAACTTCGGTTACCCCATCCACACTGGTAGTTGGAACTACCACATACTATGTGGCGGATAGCAATGCAACTTCAGGATGTATTAGTCCGAGAACTCAGCAAAACGTAACGATCACAGTTCCGGTTACCGGAAATACTATTACAGCAAATCAAACAATCTGTCATAATACAACTCCTGCAATGCTTGCCGGTTCAAGTCCTGCTGGTGGAGATGGTTTAACATATACTTACACCTGGATGAGCAGTACAACAAGTGCAACTTCAGATTTCACCGCGGCAACGGGAACCAATAATAGTCAGAATTATAGTCCTGCACCATTGGTTCAAACCACATGGTTCAGAAGGGTAGTGGCTTCGGGTGGTTGCGATAAAGACACAACAGCAGCTGTTCAGATTATTGTTAATCCTGTAATAGCAACCAATACCGTTTCAGGAGCACAGTCTATCATTACAGGTTCAACACCTGCATCCATAACAGGATCTACTCCAACAGGAGGCGATGGTACTACTTATATTTATCAATGGCAAAGCAGTATCACAAGTGCAACATCCGGATTTGCAAATGCATCAGGTTCTACGGCTGCAAAAGATTACAGCCCGGGTGCACTTACCCAAAATACCTGGTACAGAAGAGTTGTTTCTTCAGGAACTTGTACCGATACATCATCGGCTATCCAAGTGAGTGTATTTGCAGTACTTTCCAACAATACTGTCGGGTCGGCTCAATCGGTTTGTACCGGATCAGCACCGGCAGTTTTAACGGGTTCTGTTCCATCAGGAGGAAATGGAACCATTACCTATCAGTGGCAAACCAGTACAACAAGTGCAAGTCTTGGATATACTTCTGCATCGGGTACAAGTACCTTACAGGATTATACACCGGCAGTTATTTCGGCAACAACATGGTATCGTAGGGTAGCTACTTCACTTACTTCCGTTGATACATCAACTGCTATTCAGGTAGTGGCAAATCTTCCTGTAGCCACCAATACAATTACCGGTTCAACACAAACTATTTGTGCAGCAACAACACCCTCATCAATTACTGCATCAACTGCAACCGGAGGAGACGGGACGACATACACTTACCAATGGTTATCTTCTACAAGTTCAGCTACAACCGGCTTTAGTGCCATCTCATCAAGCAACACCCAAAACTATAATCCGGCTGCGTTAAGCGCAACTACATGGTACAGAAGAATAGTTGCTTCGGGAGCATGTTCGAAGGACACGACAGCTGCAATACAGATCGTTGTAGACCAACCGATAGCTAACAATACAATTACAGGATCAGCACAAACTGTTTGCTCAACCACGGCACCGGCCACGATTACGGCATCTACTCCAACCGGAGGAGATGGTGCTGTATTCACTTATCAATGGTTGGCTTCAACAACTTCAGCTACCGCAGGATTTAGTGCCATTGCTTCAAGCAATACACAAAATTACAGCCCGGCAGTATTAAGCACCACCACATGGTATAGAAGAGTAGTTAGCTCGGGAGTATGTTCGAAGGATACAACAGCAGCATTACAAATAGTAATAACCAACCCAATTGTTACCAATAGCATTACTGGTTCAACACAAACTATTTGCGCAGCAACAGCACCATCGGCAATTACGGCATCACTTCCAACGGGAGGCGATGGCACTACCTACACTTATCAATGGTTGATTTCCACAACGTCAGCCACTTCAGGCTTTAGCGCCATTGTTTCAAGCAATACACAAAATTATAGTCCGGGAGTGTTAAGCCTTACTTCATGGTACAGAAGAGTGGTTACTTCGGGAGTATGTTCAAAGGATACAACAGCAGCAGTACAGATTGTTGTAGACCAACCGATAGCTACCAATAGTATTACAGGTTTCACACAAACTATTTGTACAGGAACAACACCGACCTCACTTGCTGCATCACTTCCAACCGGAGGAGACGGAACGACTTATACCTATCAATGGTTGATTTCGACAACCTCAGCTACCACAGGATTTAGTGCCATTGTTTCAAGCAATACACAAAACTATAGTCCGGGAGTGTTAAGCACCACCACATGGTACAGAAGAGTAGTAGGATCGGGAGTATGTTCGAAGGATACAACAGTAGCCATGCAGATTGTAGTAACTAACCCAATTGCTACCAATAGCATCACCGGTTCAACACAAACTATTTGTGCAGCAACAACACCCTCATCAATTACTGCATCAACTGCAACCGGAGGAGACGGGACGACATACACTTACCAATGGTTATCTTCTACAAGTTCAGCTACAACCGGCTTTAGTGCCATCTCATCAAGCAACACCCAAAACTATAATCCGGCTGCGTTAAGCGCAACTACATGGTACAGAAGAATAGTTGCTTCGGGAGCATGTTCGAAGGACACGACAGCTGCAATACAGATCGTTGTAGACCAACCGATAGCTAACAATACAATTACAGGATCAGCACAAACTGTTTGCTCAACCACGGCACCGGCCACGATTACGGCATCTACTCCAACCGGAGGAGATGGTGCTGTATTCACTTATCAATGGTTGGCTTCAACAACTTCAGCTACCGCAGGATTTAGTGCCATTGCTTCAAGCAATACACAAAATTACAGCCCGGCAGTATTAAGCACCACCACATGGTATAGAAGAGTAGTTAGCTCGGGAGTATGTTCGAAGGATACAACAGCAGCATTACAAATAGTAATAACCAACCCAATTGTTACCAATAGCATTACTGGTTCAACACAAACTATTTGCGCAGCAACAGCACCATCGGCAATTACGGCATCACTTCCAACGGGAGGCGATGGCACTACCTACACTTATCAATGGTTGATTTCCACAACGTCAGCCACTTCAGGCTTTAGCGCCATTGTTTCAAGCAATACACAAAATTATAGTCCGGGAGTGTTAAGCCTTACTTCATGGTACAGAAGAGTGGTTACTTCGGGAGTATGTTCAAAGGATACAACAGCAGCAGTACAGATCGTTGTAGACCAACCGATAGCTACCAATAGCATTACCGGTTCCTCACAAACCATTTGTGCAACAACTGCACCGGCTGTAATTACGGCATCAACTCCAACCGGAGGAGACGGCACACTATACACCTACCAATGGTTGGCTTCAACAACTTCAGCTACCGCAGGATTTAGTGCCCTTGTTTCGAGCAATACACAAAACCTGACTGCACCGGCAATCACTGCAACAACCTGGTACAAACGAGTTGTGAGTTCAGGTGTTTGTGTTACGGACACAACAGGAACCTTATTGGTAAATGTGAATCCTCAGATTGTTGCTTCGGTATCCATTAACGCATCATCAACATCGGTATGCGGACTCGGAGCAATTACTTATACAGCAATTCCGGTTAACGGAGGATCAAGTCCTGCTTATCAATGGGTACTAAATGGTGTAAATGTTGGTACAAACAGCAATACCTATGTGTCACCTACTCCTGCAGTAAATGATTCTGTTTATGTAACCTTAAGTTCAAGCGCAACACCTTGTCTTGTAAATGCAACTACCAACAGTAACGGTATTAAACTTTCCAATTCAACAGTTACACCTACTGTTTCTATTACGGTTACAGACTCGTTCATTTGTTTAGGTACTACAGCAACATTCACTGCAATTAGTTCAAACGGAGGATCAACTCCTGCATTCCAATGGAAAGTGAATGGTATAAATGCCGGAACCAATTCGAATGTTTTCAGCAGCAACGCATTGGTTGCAAGCGATTCGGTAACGGTTGTTCTTACCTCTAATGCCAGTTGTGTAAGCAGCGCCACGGCAAACAGTAATTTTATCCGAATGAGCATCCGAACAGCAACAGCTATCAATACACAGCCTGTGAGCATATCAAGGTGTATCGGTTCTTCTGCTAGCTTCGCGGTAGTTGCTGTTGGAGACGGAGCCCGCACTTATCTATGGAAAAAGAATGGAGCAGATATCAGTGGAGCAAACACTGAGTCTTACACAATCCCAACTCCTGTATTAACCGATTCAGGTTCGTATACAGTTGTGGTTACAGCCAATTGCGGATCATTGACTTCATCCGTTGGATATTTAACAATGACTGCTCCGGTAACAAACAATTCAGCATCCGGAGTTCCGGCTATCTGTTCCGGAAGCTCTCCTGCTCAATTAACAGGAACACTTCCAGCAGGCGGAAATGGAACAACATATGCATACGTTTGGCAATCGTCAACCACAAGTGCATCAGCCGGATTTACCACAGCAACGGGTACTACTAATACACAACACTATCAACCGGGTGTGCTTTCTCAAACACATTGGTACAGAAGAGTAGTAACATCAGGTGTATGTGTCGCAGATACAAGTGTAGCAATTCAGGTAACAGTGAATCCAATCATTGCAGGTAATACTG
>JAZKEF010000001.1:0-47704 GCA_040387195.1 Bacteroidota bacterium | reverse complement strand
TTCAGGTAACCGTGAATCCAATCATTGCAGGTAATACAGCAACAGGAACACAAACCATCTGTTCAGGTAGCACGGCTGCCAGTATTGTTGGAGTTGTACCAACTGGTGGAACAGGTACGTATGCATACAGTTGGCTGAGTTCAACCACAAGTGCCACCGCAGGATTTGCAGTAGCAAGCGGAACAACCAATACCATCAGTTATGCACCGGGAACAAGAACAGTAACAACCTGGTTCAGACGATTGACAACATCAGGAGCATGTTCAGATACAAGTGCGGCCGTTCAGGTAACAATTACCAATCTCATTGCAACCAACACTGCAGGTGCTGCACAAAGTATTTGTACAGGTTCTGTACCGGTTGCATTATCGGGTTCATTGGCAACTGGCGGAAATGGAACAACCTATAATTACGGATGGTTAAGTTCGACTACAAGTGCCACCGCAGGATTCGCTCCGGCATCCGGAACAAATAATACACAGAACTATGTTCCGTCATCGTTATCGCAAACAACCTGGTTCAGACGCGCAGTAACATCAGGTTCATGTGCAACGGATACCACCTTGGCAGTTCAGATTACAGTAAATGTGGCCGGAACATGGACAGGTGTGACAAGTAATGCATGGAGCAATACAGCGAACTGGAGTTGTCCGCTTGTTCCAACATCAACGACCAATGTTACTATTCCAACGGGTACACCTAATATGCCTGTGGTAACAGATGCTCAGCAAACAGCTAATCTCACCATTCAAACAGGAGCAACACTTACATTGAATGCAAGTACTTCGCAACTCAGTATTTTTGGCGCCATCACAAATAGTGGAACATTCAGTAACTCCAATGGTAAAATTGTTCTATCAGGAACTTCAGTGCAAACCCTACCAACCGGAACATATGCAAAGGTGCAGCTGAACAATACAGCCAGTGTGAATCTGGGAGGAGCAGCAACACTAAATGATTCATTGATTTTGATAAATGGAAAACTGAATCTTGGAACCAATAACCTTACCCTGGGCAATGCATCGTTTGCATCAGCAGGAACAGCTACAAGTTATGTTTCAACCAATGGAACCGGAACGGTGATTGTTCAGAATGTTGGGTCAACAGGTAAAACAGGAACAGTAGTATTACCGGTTGGTAACAGTACATACAATCCTGCTACCCTCATCAATGCAGGAACAACGGATGTGTATACTGTTTGGGTAATTGATAGTGTAACCAATTCATACAGTGGTTCAACGCCAACAGGATTGAAACTTACAACAAGTGCGGTAAACAGAACCTGGATTATCAATGAAGGAACAACAGGAGGCAGCAATGCAACAGTAACATTACAATGGGCAGGTACAGATGAGTTATCAGGCTTCACCAGGAGTGCCTCATATCTTGCCAGACATAATGGAACTACCTGGACAACCAACCTTACCACAACGGCAGCCAGCGGACCAAATCCTTATGTACAAACACGTTCGGGTATCACTGCACTCAATATCTTCGGAGTTGGAAGCAATGGAGTATTACCTGTTGAAATGTTAAGCTTCACAGCTCGTAAACATAAAGAAAACGTGAAAGTGAATTGGGTAACTGCAAGTGAAATAAACAATGATCATTTTGTGGTACAACGTTCAGCCGATGGTCAAACATTTGAGAATCTAACAATGGTAAAAGGTAATGGAACAACCAACCTTGTATCAACCTACAATTACCTCGATGCAAAAGCAGCGGCATACGCACAATCAATGGGAGTAACTACTTTATACTACCGGTTGATCCAAGTTGATTTTGATAACAGCACCGCAAACTCTGAAGTGGTAGCAGTAAGCATGGATGTAGAAACGGACAACATGCATGTGTCGGTATCTCCGAATCCGTTTACAGATATTACCAATGTAATTGTGAATGCAACACACGATGCAAAATCAACCTTAAGGGTAACCGATATTCAGGGACGACTGGTATTTGAAAAACCGATCGAACTCGAACAAGGTGTAAATACCATTGTGATTGATGAGCTTGCAGTAGATGCATACTCCGGAATTTATTTCGTCAATATTGTTACGCCAACAGAATCTATTGTGAAGCGTATTGTAAAAGGGAAGTAGACTTTGTTATAAATGAAAAAAAGAGGGGTAAGGATTTCTTACTCCTCTTTTTTTATCTTCGTATGGGATTTGATTATACTTAATTGACCCTTGTAACTTAATCAACTCAATAACGTTAAAAAGTAACCATGCAATTCGGTTTCGAACAATGCCCTTATTGTGGCAATATTTCTGGATTTGTGTATATTCACGGTCACTACCAGTGCAAGCGTTGTCACCAAAATGTAATGCCTTGTTGCGGTGGTGAACAGCAAGATGAAATCAATATACCTAACCCTAACCCTCAACCTACTCCTGGCAGTAGTGATGATGAGAACACTTAGTTCTTGTTGTACCAGGTCTGATATTTCAGCCAACAAAGGATTCTATTTTAAGTTTACCAATGCAACGGTGATTGAAAAGATTGAATTAATAAGTGTTGGAAAAACAATAAACTATAACAGCCAAACTGCGCACATCACATTGAACCCCGCAGATTCCATCAGCAAATACAAAATAGTTTATGATGGAGGTAAAAGCGGAACCGTTGAAATTGCCTACACATCCAAAGTGGTGTATTTAGATGACGGATGTACCGAAACAAGTGCGCTCGATATACTGCATACACCCAGAATTAGCGGCACTACATTTAGTTATGCAGCAATCATAGGATGGAATGAAAACCCCGATAACCATAATATGTATGTGGAGATTACACCTTAAAGTCATTTCATCAATATTATTGATGTGCAGGTTGATGGATGTAAACGCCCAGTCAACAGATAGCATTAAACCCAATCACAGGATGTTGCTGGTGGGGGTTCAGTTCAATACACTCGGTTTGCAATACGGATATTCTGATGCGGCATGTTATGCGGTGCAAATTGGTAACAAGAGGGTAAACTTCACTTTTCGCTTTGGATTACCATCCAGGTATAAAGAGCTTGATCCCAATATCGAACACGAATACCGGATCAGCGGTTACTATTTTCAACCGGGCGTAACATTTTTTTTGGGTAAAGAGCAGCATCAGGATGGAAAATACCTGCAATATGTGCGGCTGATGGCCCATTTTTACACACAGAAACATAACCTGAACATCACGTTTGCGGACAAATATTGGGGTACAAGTCAGGAGTATCGGTATTCATCAACCTACAGCGAACATGGTGGTTTGATGGAGTGGGGAGCGATGTTTGCCATCTATAAACGGTTGAAAATGGATTGTAATATTGGATTTGGAATAGCCAATCATGTCGATGAACCCCTAAAAGAATTGCCCCAAATCTCCAATACATCATATGTCCCGGGGGTAGGTGCCGGGTATGGGTTTTACGGTGCTGTGAATATTGGACTTTATTTTCAATTGTAGCCACAATGTTCTTAAGTAAGACAGTGTTAATCTTGTGATTATCATGTCTATATTTTAATTTAGACTAATTATAGATAAGTGCAAAACTTGTCTTACCTTCGCAATCTAAATTATGGCAGAAGAAGTAGATATTATAGATCAGGTAGTTAGCCAGGAATACAAATACGGCTTTACCACTAATATAGAGATGGATACAGCCCCCAAAGGGCTTACCGAAGATACCATCCGGTTTATTTCGGCTAAAAAAAATGAGCCTGAATGGATGCTGGAGTACCGCCTCAAGGCATACAAACATTGGCTTACCCTACCCGAACCGAATTGGCAGAATTTTAAATATCCACCTATCAATTATCAGGATATCATTTTTTATGCAGCTCCCAAGGAGAAGATAAAACTGGATAGTCTCGATCAGGTAGACCCGGAATTGCTGAAAACCTTTGAAAAATTAGGTATTTCCTTAACCGAACAAAAACGTTTAACAGGTGTTGCCGTTGATGCAGTATTTGACTCGGTATCCATTGCAACCACGTTTAAGGACCAGCTCAGGGAAAAAGGAGTGATTTTCTGCTCCATGAGCGAAGCCGTTCACGAACACCCTGATTTGGTTAAAAAATACCTTAGTTCGGTTGTTCCACATACCGATAATTTCTTTGCAGCACTTAACTCAGCCGTATTCAGCGATGGATCGTTTGTATATATTCCCAAAGGCGTTCGTTGTCCTATGGAATTATCTACCTACTTCCGCATCAATGCCGAAAATACTGGTCAGTTCGAACGTACCCTCATCATTGCAGATGAAGGTGCTTACGTAAGTTACCTTGAAGGATGCACCGCTCCGATGCGCGATGAAAATCAGTTGCACGCTGCTGTGGTAGAACTGGTAGCGTTAAGCAATGCCGAAATCAAATATTCAACAGTACAAAATTGGTACCCCGGGGATAAAGAAGGCAAGGGAGGAATTTTTAACTTTGTAACCAAACGTGGAATCTGCCTGGGCGATTATGCTAAAATTAGCTGGACACAGGTTGAAACAGGTTCTGCTATTACGTGGAAATACCCAAGCTGTATCTTAAAAGGAGACTATTCTGTAGGAGAGTTTTTCTCAGTAGCAGTTACCAACAATATGCAGCAAGCCGATACCGGAACCAAAATGATTCATATCGGTAAACACTCAAAAAGCCGCATCGTTTCGAAAGGAATTTCGGCAGGAAAATCACACAACACATACAGAGGGTTGGTGAAAGTGAATAAAAAAGCCGAAAAATCGCGTAACCACACCCAGTGTGACAGTATGTTGATTGGCGATAGAAGTGGAGCGCATACATTCCCGTATCTCGAAATCAATAACAAGTCGGCAATGGTGGAGCATGAAGCCAGCACCAGCAAAATTGGTGAAGATCAGATTTTTTACTGCAACCAGCGGGGAATAGGAACAGAAGAGGCAATAGGTTTAATCGTAAACGGTTTTTGCCGCGAGGTACTAAACCAGTTACCGATGGAGTTTGCCGTTGAAGCACAAAAATTATTGGCAGTTTCCTTAGAAGGATCCGTAGGATAGAAGAGTGTTCAGCTAATAGCCTTTGGCTTTTAGCTGGAAGTATATGAAATAATTAACGAACAGATAAAGACAAATTGCCACCGTTATTTAGCTAACAGCTAATAGCCAGCGGCCAACAGCACATATGTTAGAGATAAAAGATTTAAAAGCAGAAATAGAAGGAAAGAAAATCCTCAACGGAATTAACCTGGTAGTAAAACCGGGTGAAGTACATGCCATCATGGGACCCAATGGTGCCGGAAAAAGTACCTTGTCGAGTGTATTGGCAGGACGCGCAGATTATGAAGTAACAGGTGGTTCTGTTTCATTCAATGGGAAAGATTTATTGGAGATGGCTCCCGAAGACAGAGCGCGTGAAGGTGTATTTTTAGCTTTTCAATATCCTGTTGAAATTCCGGGGGTGAGCACTACCAATTTTTTGAAAACCGCCATCAACGAAAAACGCAAATACCTGGGACAAGAGCCGATGGAAGCTACCGACTTCCTCAAATTTATGCGCGAAAAAATGGAGTTGATGGAAATGGATAAGGCGTTAACCAGCCGTAGTTTAAATGAAGGATTCAGCGGAGGCGAAAAAAAGCGCAACGAAGTATTCCAAATGGCTATGCTTGAGCCACAATTGTCCATCATGGATGAAACGGATTCAGGATTGGATATTGATGCCTTACGGTTGGTTTCAACCGGAGTAAATAAGTTGAAGGATGGGAAACGTTCATTTGTGGTTATTACCCATTACCAGCGGTTATTGGATTATATCGTTCCCGATTTTGTACATGTGTTGTATAAAGGTCGCATCGTAAAAAGTGGTGATGCAAGCCTTGCCAAGGAGTTGGAAGTAAAAGGATACGACTGGATCAAAAATGAGGTAGAATCAGGCGCCAGCGCCTGAAGAGACGCATAACTATGCGTCTAAAGGATATTACAGATTTAGAATTTTAAGAATGTTATTAGAAACGTTAAAAAAGGATTTCGATCAATATAAAAATCAGGCTGAGCAAGGTTCATTCCTTTCTCTGCGTGAAGAGGCTTTTGCAGAGTTTGAGAAATTAGGATTTCCTACAACCAAACACGAAGAGTGGAAATACACCAACCTCAAATCTATTACCGAAAAATTATTTGAGGCAACATGTGAAATCAAATCGGGAGTGAATGAGTTTGTAAAGGATTCAATCTTTTCAAAAATTACAGCCAATCGTTTGGTGTTTGTAAATGGATCTTTTATAAAAGAACTATCTGTTATCATCGAAAAAGACAACGCAATTGTGATTGGTAGTCTGGCAATAGAACGCCATACACATAAAGATACATTCAATAAGCATTTTGGAAAGTACGCAAAGATTGAAGGACTGGCTTTAAATGCCCTGAATACAGCTCTTTTGAGTGATGGTGCATTTGTGTTTGTTCCCAAAGGAAAAACGGTTGAACATCCGATTGTAATTCTAAATATTACAGATGCTTCAACAGTAAATGTGTTGGCACAACCCCGTAATTTAATTGTAGCCGAAGAAGGTACATCGGTAACATTGGTGGAGGTTTATGATGCCTTAGGAGCAAATGCTGCATTTACCAACGCAGTTACGGAAATTTATGTGGGAGAAAATGCCCATGTCGAACAATATAAAATACAACAGCAGTCAGGAGAAAGCTATCAGAATAATTTTACCCAAATTTTTCAGGAAGCCAATACTAGTATCAACCATGTTACGCTCACACTTGATGGAACAATGGTGCGCAACAATCTTCATTTTTATATGAATGGAGAAAATTGCAACAGCTTGTTGTACGGATTGTACATTACCGATTCTAAGGATTTTGTCGACAATCATACGCGTGTTGATCATGCTAAACCTAACTGTTTTAGTGACGAGAAGTATAAAGGGATTTTAAAGGATCATGCCACTGCTGTGTTCAATGGTAAAATTATGGTGCATTTGGATGCACAGAAAACCAATGCATACCAGCGCAACCAAAATATATTGTTAAGCGATGATGCTACAGTAAACACCAAACCGCAACTCGAAATTTTTGCCGATGATGTGAAGTGTACCCATGGAGCAACAATTGGACAGTTAGATGAAGAGCCGATGTTTTACCTGCGCAGCAGGGGTATTCCTGAGGATGCAGCACGCAAAATGTTGTTGAATGCATTTGCCGATGACATAGCGGAAAAAATTAAAATACCCGAATTGGTAGTGTTGTTGGAAGAACAGATAGATGCAAAATTGTAATGACGGTTTTCCAAAAATCCGTAGAGACGTATAATTATCCGTCTCCACATCATAACAAATAGATATTCAGTACAATCCTGAAATGAACCAACCTATTATTGATATTGAATCAATCCGAAAACAGTTTCCCATCCTGCATCAGCTGGTAAATGGAAAACCATTGGTTTATTTCGATAATGCAGCAACTACCCAAAAGCCACAATCTGTAATTGATGGATTGGTTGCATATTATGAAACAGATAATGCAAACATTCACCGTGCCGCACACACACTGGCCGCGCGTTCCACCGAAATGTTTGAAGACACACGCAAAACCATTCAGCAATTTATCAATGCCCGCGAAGTTGAAGAATGTATCTTCACTAAAGGGGTTACCGAAAGCATCAACCTTGTTGCACAAACATGGGGAAAGAAATTTCTGCAAGCTGGTGATGAGGTAATCATTTCTACCATGGAGCATCATAGCAATATTGTTCCGTGGCAAATGATTTGCGAAGAAAAGAAAGCTGTTCTGAAAATTATTCCGATTAATGATGCAGGCGAGTTGCTCATGGACGAATATGATAAGATGCTTTCATCCAAAACGAAATTCGTTTCCTGTGTATGGGCCAGCAATGCATTGGGTACAATAAATCCTGTAAAAACAATTATTGACAAGGCTCACGCTGTCGGTGCTAAGGTATTGCTGGATGGTGCTCAGGCGGGTTCACACCTTGAAATAAATGTGCAGGACTTGAACTGTGATTTTTTAACCATTTCATCTCATAAACTATATGGCCCGACCGGAGTAGGGGTATTATATGGTAAACGCGAAGTGCTGGATGACATGCCTCCATATCAGGGTGGTGGAGAAATGATAAAAGAAGTTTCATTTTCGGGAACAACCTACAACGAAATACCATACAAGTTTGAAGCCGGTACACCCAATATAGGTGATGTTATCGCTTTTAAATATGCATTGGATTTTGTCAATAAACTAGGCAAGCAAAATATCTCAACTCATGAGAACGATTTGCTGCAGTATTTTATAAATGGTTTAATGGAGGCGGGGTTGGTAAAGACGCATAATTATGTATCTCATTCGTCTAATGAACCTAATACACGCGATGCTGCTCCAATCACCTTAATAGGAACTGCCTCACAAAAAGTATCTGTGCAATCATTTACCATAAACAATATGCATCATTTTGATGTTGGTATGATGCTCGATGCAAAAGGTATCGCTGTACGCACCGGCCATCATTGCACCCAACCCCTCATGCAACAATTCGGATTGGAAGGAACCGTAAGAGTTTCGTTTGCTGTATACAATACGAAAGAAGAAATAGATTCCATGTTGGATGCACTGCAGTCAATCATCAAGTTTAGCCAACGTTAAATACAAAACAATCTGTAGTGCAAACAACAACCGATATACAAAACGAAATCATCGAAAACTTTTCCCTGTTTGACGGAGACATGGAAAGTACCTTGTTTTATTTAATGGATTTGGGAAAGAAGTTACCACCCATGCCCGAAGAACATAAGACGGAAGACTATATAGTAAAGGGTTGCCAAAGCAAAGTATGGGTGTACCCAAGCTTTACAAATGGAAAAGTGATGATGGAAGCCGACAGCAATACCGAAATCACAAAGGGATTGGTGTATTTGTTGTGGAGCATCTGGAATAACAGAACCCCTGATGAAATTCTGGAAACAGAATTATTTTTTATTGATAAAATAGGGATGAGTAGGATGATTGGCAGCCAGCGTAGCAATGGGTTTGCAAGCATGATTAAACAAATGAAGTTATATGCCCTGGCATATAACAATTTGTAAAGACGCATAATTATGCGTCTCCATAGATAGTATGGGTAGCATATTATAGTATAATTACCCCATTAATAGGGGGTAATAAAAGTAAAAAGACAAAATAAAATGGAAGATACAACCAAACCCATAAGAACCTTTGTAGACGTTCAGAATGAAGCTATACAGGTGTTGCAAACGGTTTACGATCCGGAGATTCCGGTAAACATATATGAGTTGGGATTGATTTATGAAGTCAATGTTTCCAATGAGTTGAATATTGAAATCATCATGTCGTTAACCTCCCCTTTTTGTCCCGCAGCGCAAAGCATGCCGGCCGAAATTAAGGAAAAGCTGGGGCTGATTGAAGGAGTGAAGGAAGTAGAAGTAAAGGTGGTATTTGAGCCGCCCTGGTCACAGGATTTAATGAGCGAAAGCGCTAAACTGCAATTAGGGTTCATGTAATCTTGATGAATGACTGGTTGTTTATTGCGTGCTAATGGGTTTAGGCATAACGCCTCAATTAACTTATTAACCAGTCACTTTATTAACTGAAATTTCTTATTTTCGCACCTCATTTTCGAAACAGATATACATACAATATGGCTTCTACAGCAGATTTATCAAAAGGATCATTTATCCGTCACAATGGCGAATTATGCCAGGTTTTAGAATACCAACACCGTACCCCGGGTAACTTGCGTGCATTTTATCAGGTTGTATTGCGCAATACCAAAAGTGGTAAACAAATGGAACACCGTTTCCGTGCAGGCGAAAGCATTGAGTTTGTACGTGTGGAGTTTCGTGAAATGCAATACTCATACAAAGATGGTTCGAGCATGGTATTGATGGATCCTGAAACATTTGACCAGGTGTATATTGACGGAACATTATTGGGTGATACCGAAAAATTCCTGAAAGAAGAAATGATGATCAAGGTAGCATTCGAAGGAGGAGAAACACCTATTTCGGCAGAAGCCCCAACTTTTGTAGTATTGGAAGTAACCTATACCGAACCGGGTGTGAAAGGGGATACAGCAACCAATACCTTAAAACCGGCAACCGTTGAAACAGGAGCCAATGTAATGATTCCGTTGTTTGTTGAAACAGGCGAAAAAATTAAAATCGATACCCGCACAGGTGACTATGTGGAGCGCGTGAAATAATATGATTGATATAAGAAAGTAAAAAAAAACTCCCAAGCGGAGGTTTTTTTATGCAATGTTAAAGTGTAAAGAGCGGCAACAAAGTCTCACGTTCCCCGGTTGTCAGATCTATCACATCAAATCGTTTGGTTGAAGTATACGACCCCATATCCGTATCACTGTTGATAAGGATGGCTCCCATCAGAATAACATATTTACAGTGGTAATGTGTTTGGGACACCAGTTCATTGATGCGTTCATCTATTGCCTCATAAATAACTTCAGTTGCCTCATATATCTGATTGGACGCATTCAATATACGATTCTTCTGTTTGTACAGAATTTGTTCAATAGTATTCATCTGGTAATCCAATTCTGTAATTGCTCCTGCTGCAATCTCATTGTGGATGAGTTTATGCAAAGCCCCTTTAGCCGCTCCGCAACAGGCGGTATTATGCTGCTGACCAAAACGGTTAATCTCACCTATAGTTCCATTTTTGGAAATGCCAATATGCGGACCATAATAAATAAAAACAGCACCTTCATCCGGCACATGACTGGCAAAGGCTCCCATGCCTGTTAATCCGGTAAACGGAAATCCATCCAATCCTCCCATTTTAAAGGGCCCTAAAAATTCATGCGATCTTGCAGGGTATTGAATACTGTTCACATCATCACTGCAAATACTATCAGCCTGCATAATTTGGCTAGGTTCAAGATCCAGTTTGTCTTCAACAAAATCAATGAGTTTGTTTACACTGTCAATCGTTGTAATAGCATTGGGATAGTAGGAACGAATAATGCTTAGCTTCTCTCTTTTTTTCATTTCTTTTATAGCTGTTATAAAACAATATTGTTGCGTGGTTGCAATGCAGGAGGCAGGTCTCTCTCTCCAAGCATTTCACGCATGTCAATTTCAATAGTCCTGCTCATTTGCGATATCGGAACATCATTGGCACTCCCTTCAAAAGGGTTCTCAGTGCTTTCACCAACTTGCTCCAATGAAGTATACACCCAAGAAATAAGAACACTAAATGGAATAACCAACCAAACCATATTCCCCTTCATCAAACCCTCCACTGATTCATTCAGTTTGTCAAACTCCTTCAGCATACTAAAGGGGAGCATAAAACAAAAGAGTTTGATAAAAAGAGAATTGATAGTGGCAAACTGTCTTGGGTAAGGGAAATTTTTAATACGTTCACTACGCCCCTGGTGGTCATAAAATTCTTTTATCACCTGGTGCAGGGCTACAAATTGATTCGAGTCAATCTCATCACGGTCATATAACTCCTTCAATGTTTTGGACTGTAAACTCATAATCTGAACGGCTCTGTTTTTGGTGCTTAAAATATGCTGGAGCTCTTCAGGAGAAAGATATTTAGCCAGCTCAGATTCCAGCGTTGTTTCCCTTTCCGGAATGGTATAAAACTGCTGATACTCCTTGTTGTAAATATTCGCGGCTGTTTCCCATATCCGTGCATCCCTTAGCTGGTAGCGCAAGGCAGTGAGCCAGGCAAAATGGCGGTAATGCAACAATTTGGTTTGTGCAGGCGTATTCAAAAAATCACGGGTCATCGTTCCCCAGGTCCGACTGCTGTTTAAAATTGAACCCCAGATTTGCCGGGCCTCCCAGGTTCTGTTATAGGTTTGGGTATTTTTAAACCCCACCAAAAATGCAGTAGCTGTTCCGAGCAATGCAACAACTGTCCATGGAATGGCAATCCATTTAAGTCCCGCAGCCTGATACAGGGTAGTTGGGATAATGCCAATAAGAATCAACCAGTAGATATTGCGCCTGGTCCAGATTAAAAATTCTGAAAGTCGGTATGATTTGCCTGAATGCATAATGGAATGTTTCAACCAATATTAAAGAGTATTCTTTATAAATTTATATTGGACACTACATTTATTTATGCGTACTTACCCTAAAATATATCCAAACAACTATGACGAGGTTATCCCCTTTAGCCATACCGAAGATGTCGGTACTTTCTGAATGCATAAAAAAAATGTTTTCGACTGTTTTAAAAACAAAAGTCTTCTTTCTGTGTATGCTTTTCGCCTCGGTTCACACTTTTGCAAGCCAGATAGCAGGTGCCGAGATTTCCTATAAATGTACCACAACACCCGGAATTTTTGAAGTTACGTTGATTCTGTATACGAGTTGTGATGGAAGTCCTTCATTATGTACAGGTACTTGTGGTGCTCCATGTTCAAAAGTGATCAATATATATGGAGTAGACTCACCTTACAATCAGCAACACTATGGGAATGTTACAATGAATCTTGTTAATGTGAGGGATATGAATGCGGCTGGATCCTGTCCGGGAGCTAAAAACACATGCACAAATATGGGTTGCGTTTCTCCCGGTACCTATTCTCCATCATTCGAGCGATATGAGTTTAAAGGATTGGCAAATGTGGGAAATACTTCCACCATTCCCTCCGCTTGTTGCAATGTTCGTTTTGTTTGGGAAACCTGTTGCAGAGGTGCAGGTATTTATACCATTGTTTCATCCGATACCTCAGGTTTTTATATTGATGCCGTTATAAACCGCTGCCTTCCGTTAAGTCCATGCTCAAGTTCTCCCCAATTCAGAAACGATCCGCTGATGACTATATGCGGGGGGGAGAATTTTGTGTTCAATAATGGAGCAGATGATCCCGAAGGTGATTCATTGACTTACAGGTTTGTTCCTGCATTAAAAGCATTTAAAACTCCGGTGGGGTATATAGTTCCTTTTAATTATGATAAGCCAATGCCATGGACTGGAGCTTACAATGCAGAGTTTCCAGGAGGTATCCGTTGTGATACACTGACCGGAGATGTTTCATTTACCCCAGGCAATGGGGGCGGACAGAATTTCACAGGTGTGGTGGCTGTAGAGGTCAAACAATGGAGAATGATAAATGGGACACCAACAATACTTGGGATAACCAGAAGAGATGTTCAGACAGTTGTATTGAGCAATTGTACCCCCAATAATCCGCCTCGGTTCATAACAAATCCTCCCCATCCAATCAATCCCAATGCTCCTCAGTTAACATGGGATGTATGTGGTGGTGAGCAGCTATGTTTTACCATAACGGCAAAAGATACCGATTTTAAGCTTGTTCCTCCCATAGTTTCAGATACAACAAGCTTAACCTGGGATAGTTCATTGGCAAGTCTCGGAGCAAGCTTTACATTGGTTGCACCTACAACAGCAAGAGAAAAAACATATCAATTTTGCTGGACACCGCCCGATAGTTTAAAACGTGCAAATCCATATTATTTTACCGTTTCAGCAAAAGATAACCGTTGTCCTAATCCCGGTCGCGTTTCACGTTCATTTGCGATTAGGGTAAAAGAGAAGGTTAGTCTCAATATACATAAAGGATATATGAACTGTGGATCCTTTAAGCCGGGATACACCAATAATAAACCGGCTGTTCCTCCTAGTTTGGTACAATGGCAAATATCCCGTTACCCCTGGGATTTTTCAATGACCAATAATCCATATCAGTTTAATAATGTTTCAACATGTCCTCTGTTGAAATTTAGGGAAACCGGTAAGTACCTAATTATTTTGGCCGCAACGAATGGATCCACCGAGAGCCTGTGTACCCAATTTTATTATGATACAATTGAGGTACACGACACAATGATCTTTGCCAATGCTGTAGATTTTACAATTAATAAGGATACACAATGTTTTATTGGACATTCATTTGTGTTTAACGATACATCGTCATTTATTTATACCAATCGTCAATGGGATTTGGGTGATGGAACCTCAGATACAGGAAGCATGGTTTCTAAAACATATGCAATAGCTAAGCCATACACCGTTACTTATAGTGTTACCGACACAAATAACTGTATGGCATCAATGTTAAAACAAGTCACGTTAGGAGTGAATAAAATTCCTCAATCCCTTTGCCGTGTTACAGTAGATAGTATCAGCCATAAGAATATTATTCTATGGAAACCGGTTGATGCAACTCCAACGGTAAGTTTTCGAATTTATAAGGAACAAGGTGGAGGTGTTTCTACCTTTCTCGGAAATTGTGAGGTAAAGTCTTTTAACACATTCATGGATTCGTCCTCAACTCCGGATATTAAACCGGAACGTTATGTGATTACAACAGTGGATACCTGTGGGAATGAGTCCTCCAAATCAACATCCGTGCAATCTCTTTATTTATCTGTTTCTCATGAATTCAGCAATACATGGAGTTTATATTGGGCAGCCATCCAAGGTGGAGTGGATATATACAGGGGCAATTCTCCGGGGAATCTCAGTCTTATAACATCAGTGCAGGCAGGAGTCTCTACCTATAAAGATATTGAGGCACCAGAAGAGCAAACCTTCTACATGGTTTCAACAAAACCCGGTAGTTCATGCGATTCAGCAGGAAAGTATCTGTCTTCACAATCCAATGTTGTTTTCGCGAAGAAAACAGGTTTGTCGGAAGTTAAATTATCACAAATGTTAGCTGTTGTTCCCAATCCGGTAACTGATATATTGACTATTGAATCAAGGGTTGGTCAATCGGTTTCCATGAAAGTGTTTGATGCAATGGGACGTGCGGTATTCAATACCGAATTACATAGAACACATTCGCAACTAAATGTCAGTCACTTTTCCAGTGGATTCTATACCATTGAATTCAGATCGGGCGATCAGGTGTATTACCAGAAACTGATAAAACGTTAGTTCGCAAATCGTACCTTATCCCAACGTTTCAATTGCCAGGTCACTTCACCTGTACACATCAGCTTTTTGTTTGTGTCGAAAGCCTGCACTGTGTAGGTTTGAGTTGTTAATCCTGTTTGTTGCAATGGCAAAAGGATTTCTTGCTCTAGGCGGCTTGGGGTAATTTCAAAAGAGGCACGCACATCACTTTTGGCCTGTGCATGGTAACTAAGTTTAATATCCTTTAATATAATGCGGTATTGTTTAGGGTCGAGTGTTGTCATTAATCCAATACCACATGCATACTCGCATAAGGTTGCCAATGCGCAGGCATGCATTCCCTTCAAATGATTTTGATTTGATTTTTTGTAGGGTAGCAAAATGGAAACCTGGGTATCCGATAGGGATTCAATGGTAACTTTATGCACCCGGTTAAAGGGAATCACCCTCCACAACACCACATTCAACAACCATAAATAAAAGGAAGAGTGTTTTGCCTTATTGGCAATCGTAAATAGTTGTTTCATGGCTTATATATTTTTTGCGCCTTCTTCGGCTTTGCGGTTAAAAAACAGAAAGGCTTCGTTGTATTCCTTTTCAATGGTATGGATAATTTCAGCACAAGGCAATATATCATCAATCAACTCTACTGATTTTCCTGCACACCACAAGGTTTGGTAATTGTTGGGCAATACAGACTTTTCAAGCTTCTTCATTCCCCGGATCTGAATGAGCATCTTAAACCACTTTTTGGTGCGTTTGTTTTTGCTCAGCCATTTTTCAAACCAGTTTTGGGTATATCCCATTTGTTGGGCTGTAGCAGTATTAATAATTGTACATGGAGTTCCCGATAGTTTTTCGGTCATCACAATATCATCCATACGGGCAGTTATGATAGCGTGTTTGTAGGCATCATTCACATTGCATTCTGTACTGTTAATAAAACGTGTACCTATAGAAACGGCATCAGCTCCTAATACCTGCATGGATAACAAAGCGGTACCGTTTGTAATTCCACCGGCTGCTATCACTGGTTTATCCGGAAAGTGTTTTTTGAGGGCAGGAACCAAAATATGCAACGGATTAGGACCTGCATGTCCTCCGGCACCCTGCCCAACAGCAACGAACCCATCACACCCGTGTTCGTAGCACTTTTGGGCGTGTTCAATATTGGTTACATCGCAATATACTTTGGCACCGTAGGCATGAGCCGCCATTATTACCTGTTTGGGATTACCCAACGAGGTGATGAAAAACGGAACTTTATGGGCAACACAAACAGCAAGGTGTTTTTCGTAAAGCGGATTGCTTTTTTGGACAATCAGGTTTACACCATATGTTCCGCTGCGGTGCAATGTTAATTCTTCATTAAGTGAAGTAAGTATTGCTTCTAGTTCTCCTTCCTTCCGGTAATTAAGGGTAGGGAAACAACCGGCAATGCCATTCCGTATGGACTCTTTCATCATTGCTTCATTCGAAACCAGAAACATGGGAGCCATGATAATGGGCAATGAAATATTTAATTGTTCAGTTACTTGATTTTTCAATTCCATAGTACTAATTTAGTATTTAATATTATGCATGCATAATAAAAATGTAATATTTTATCATGATGGAACCCACACGTTTATTTGATTTACTTCCAAGATACGAGAAGTTATTTAACAAGTCCGACATGTTAACGTATAAAGTGAAGGGGAAGTGGACGAGTTTCAGCGCACATGAAGTACTGGAAGATGCCAATCTTATAAGTTATGCCTTGTTTGATATGGGGTTGCAAAAAGGAGATAAGCTGAGCATCATCTCACCCAACCGCCCCGAATGGGTAATGACCAATATGGGCATAATGGAAGCCGGATGTATCAATGTTCCGATATACCCTACCATCAGTCAGAATGATCTGGTATATATATTAAATGATGCCGAGGTTAAATATGTATTTGTTCCGGGCAAGGAATTGTATGATAAGGTATATCAGGTAAAAGATAAGATTCCGGGGCTAATTGATATTATAACCTTTGATGCAATAGAAGGTGCCACCGATTGGAGTTCATTCCTTGAAAAAGGAAAGGGTTGCAAAAAGAAGGACCGGTTGGAAGAAATTAAAGCAGGTATTGGCACCCACGATTGTGCTACCATATTGTATACATCCGGCACAACCGGTAATCCCAAAGGTGTCATGCTCTCTCATCATAATCTGCTAAGTAATGCCATTGCAAGCTCCGAAGCGGCTACTTTTGGTACAGACTGGAAAGTATTGAGTTTCCTTCCGCTTAACCATGTGTTTGAGCGTATGCTCACGGTAATGTATCTATATAAAGGTTTGTCCATTTACTACGCAGAGTCAATGGATAAGATTGCTGATAACCTTAAGGAAGTACAGCCACATTGTTTTGCCACAGTGCCACGTTTGCTCGAAAAGGTGTACGAACGGATTGTTGCAAAAGGACATGAACTTACAGGGATTAAAAAGCAGTTATTTTTCTGGGCACTCAATCTAGGATTGCGTTATGAACAAAATGGTGCAAACGGTTGGTGGTATGAACTCCAACTTAAGATTGCCAATAAACTGATATTTAGTAAATGGAGGGAAGCTCTTGGAAGTAAAGTAGAAGTGATAGTATCGGGAGGTGCAGCACTTCAACCACGATTGGCAAGGGTATTTACCGCAGCAAGGATTCCTGTACTTGAGGGATATGGACTTACGGAAACATCACCGGTGGTAGCTGTTAATTCTTTTCAACCCAATTCAGTAAGATTCGGAACTGTAGGTCCTGTTATTAAAGGAGTGCAGGTAAAATTTGCAGCGGATGGTGAGATTATGGTAAAAGGCCCGAACGTAATGATGGGTTATTATAAGAAACCCCAAGAAACTGCTGAAGTAATGGAAGATGGTTGGTTTAAAACAGGAGATATTGGTGAGTTAATTGAAGGTAGGTTTTTGAAAATTACCGATCGTAAAAAAGAAATTTTCAAAACATCGGGAGGTAAGTTTATTACACCTCAGTTAATTGAAAATATGCTTAAAGAATCCCCATACATCGAACAGGCAATGGTGATTGGAGAGGGTCATAAATTTGCGGCAGCATTGATAATCCCTTCGTTTGCGGCTCTCAAAGGCTGGTGCGAACGTAACAATATCACGTATACCACGAATGAGGAAATGATAAGCAAGGATTTTATTGTGAAGAAAATGCAAAAGCAGGTTGATGTTACCAATAAGGACCTTGCGCAATATGAAACCATCAAAGAGTTTGCCCTGTTGCCTTATGAGTGGAGCATTGATGGAGGAGAGCTCACTCCTAAACTGAGTTTAAGACGAAAAGAAATTCTGCGCATCAATGAAGCACTGATCCAAAAAATATATAGCTCCGAGATCACAATTTAAAGTAAGGGTAACATCATATACATATAACGAGCTAATAACATGGCAAAAAAGGAAACAACCTGTTCACGTATCAAACAAAGCTGGCACGCCATCAGCAGGATGTATAATATGGAAGCAGTGAATCACGAGTTAACCACTACTACCGGATTTATTCTGTTGAATATTGACAGCCATGAGGGCACTCCCTCAACACAAATAGGGCCATTGCTTGGCATGGAGGCTACGAGTTTGAGTCGCACCATGAAACAACTGGAAGAACGAGGAATCATTAAAAGAAAAAAAGATAAAGCAGATGCCCGTGTTGTGCGGATGACGCTAACCGAAAAAGGGAAACGGAAAAAAGAAATCTCCAAAAAAACGGTGAAGGACTTCAATAAAATTATAGCTGATAAATACAGTGCTTCAGAGTTGGAAAAGTTTCATGTTATGCTGGAAGACATTACAACAATTGCGATTGATACAAAGTTTGGGATTAAGAATGAAGGAATTAAGTAATAAGGGGATTGAAGGTAGAGAGATATGAAAACGCACAATGAATCAACACAAAATGGAATATAAAATAAGAAAAGTAGCAGTATTAGGTTCAGGGGTAATGGGATCGCGCATTGCCTGCCATTTCGCCAATATCGGTGTGCAGGTATTATTGCTCGATATTGTTCCTCCAGAACCAACTGAAAGTGAAAAAGCCAAAGGAATGAATCTAGATCATAAGGCTGTTCGTAACCGTATTGTGAATGAAGCACTGCAGGCTGTTGTGAAAGCCAATCCTTCGCCTGTGTATCATAGCAAAGTTATTGCAAATATTACCATAGGAAATTTTGATGATGATATGAAAGATATCGCAGGTTGCGATTGGGTATTGGAAGCCGTTGTGGAAAATCTTGGAATTAAGAAAAAGGTATTTGATCAGGTAGAACAATACCGTAAACCGGGTACCCTCATTTCAAGCAATACTTCAGGGATTCCTATTCATTTAATGCTGGATGGCAGAACAGATGATTTTAAGACACATTTCTGTGGTACACATTTTTTTAATCCGCCACGCTATTTAAAGTTGCTTGAAATTATTCCTACAGATTTAACACGCAAGGATGTAGTCGATTTTTACATGCAATATGGTGATCGTTTTCTTGGTAAAACCACTGTGCTGTGTAAAGATACTCCTGCGTTTATTGCCAATCGTATTGGGGTGTATGCTATCATGGAAGTGTTGCATGCTGCTTCCAAATTAGGGTTGTCGGTTGAAGAAGTGGATAAATTAACCGGCCCTGTTGTGGGAAGACCTAAGTCGGCAACATTCCGTACAGCCGATGTAGTTGGTATTGATACATTGGTGAAAGTTGCCAATAATCTGGCTGTCGATGCAAAAGATGATGAGGCGAAAGATATGTTTGTGTTGCCCGAGTATTTGAAAAAACTGGATGAAAACAAATGGTATGGCGATAAGTCCAAACAAGGTTTTTATAAGAAGATTAAAAATGCGTCAGGTGAAACGGAAATACTTTCATTAAACCTCCAAACATTTGAATATGGAGTGCAGCAGAAAACAAGATTTGCAACACTAGAAGCAACCAAACCCATTGATGATTTGCGCAAACGTTTCCCTGTATTGCTGGCAGGAACGGATAAGGCTGGTGAATTTTACCGCCATACTTTTTTCGGAGCATTTGCTTATGTAACCAACAGGATTCCCGAAATAGCCGATCATCTGTTCCAAATTGATGAGGCAGTATGTGCAGGTTTCGGATGGGAACTGGGCCCGTTTGAAATATGGGATACACTTGGAGTTGCCCATACAGTGGAGCAGATGAAAACTGCAGGGCGCGAGCCTGCAGCATGGGTTGCCGAAATGCTGGCATCAGGAGCCGATACATTTTACAAAACAGAAAATGGTGTTCGTAAATATTACCACATTGCAAGCAAAACATATAAGCCGCTTCCGGGTTCAGGTGAGATCATCGTACTTGATCATATCCGCAGCAACAGCAAAGTGTGGAGTAACAACGGAGCTACGTTACATGATTTGGGAGACGGCATATTGAACCTCGAATTCCAGACCAAGATGAACACCATGGGGAGCGAAATTGTGTCGGCACTTAATAAGTCGATAGAGATTGCTGAGGCTGATTTCAGAGGGCTGGTCATCGGAAACAATGACCCCAATTTTTCGGCCGGTGCAAATCTGGCTATGTTGCTCATGTTTGCAATCGATCAGGAGTTTGATGAAATTGATTTGATGGTTCGCAGTTTTCAGAAAACAATGATGCGTGTTCGTTATTCTACGATCCCAGTTGTAACAGCCCCTCATGGGTTGAGTTTGGGTGGCGGATGTGAAATTAACTTGCATGCCGATGCGGTGCAGGCAGCTGCCGAAACATACATTGGATTGGTGGAAATGGGAGTAGGCCTCATTCCGGGAGGAGGAGGAACCAAAGAACTCACACTGCGGGCCAGCGATGCTTTTGAGAAAGGCGATATTGAACTAAACACCTTACAAAATGCATACATGAACATAGCCATGGCCAAAGTTGCAACTTCGGCAGCCGAAGCACTTGAGATGGGAATTTTCCGCAAACATGACCGCATTAGCATGAATGAACGCAGGCAGATCGCAGATGCCAAACAGCGGGTGATTGAGCTGGCCGACATGGGCTATACACAACCGGTGATGCGGAAAGATATTAGAGTGCAGGGCAAAGCAGGACTGGCAATGTTTCAGATTGGAGCCAGTTCGATGTTACGTGGAGAATACATCAGTGAACATGATAAAAAAATATCGGAAAAGCTCGCCTGGATTATGTGTGGCGGAGATTTGAGCTATCCGCAACTGGTGAGCGAACAATACCTGCTGGACCTGGAGCGCGAAGCCTTTTTGAGTTTGTGTGGTGAACGCAAAACACTGGAGAGGATTCAACATACCTTAAAAACGGGCAAACCGCTTAGAAATTGAGAATGAAGAATTACGAATTGGGAATGAATGACTCAATTAACCAATTACATAATTAGAAACAAACATGAATGCATATATTATAAAAGGATTTAGAACAGCTGTTGGGAAAGCTAACAAAGGGGGATTCCGGTTTACGCGTCCGGATGATCTGGCTGCAGAGGTTATTAAATACCTATTGGCTGCAGTCCCTGAGTTGGATCCGGCACGTGTGGATGATTTAATTGTTGGCAATGCAGTTCCCGAAGCAGAACAGGGTATGCAGATGGGACGGATGATCTCATTGCTTTCATTGCCCGTAAAGGTTCCCGGCATGGTGGTTAACCGATACTGCGGGAGCGGATTGGAAACAATTGCGATTGCATCGGCAAAAATTCATGCAGGCATGGCCGATTGTATTATTGCGGGTGGAACAGAAAGCATGAGCCTGGTGCCAACCATTGGATGGAAAACAGTGCTCAATTACGATATCGCCAAACAACATCCTGATTGGTATAGCAGCATGGGAGCCACAGCCGAATCTGTAGCCTCAGAATACCATATTTCGAGAGAAGATCAGGATGCTTTTTCTTATTCCTCTCATCAAAAAGCAATGGCAGCAATTAAAGGTGGGAAGTTTAAAAATCAGATTGTACCTATAGCTGTTAAAGAGACGTACATTGATGAAAACGGTAAACGTAAAACAAAGGAATTCACAGTTGATACAGATGAAGGACCGCGGTCCGATACAAGTATTGAGGGGTTAGCTAAACTAAAACCGGTTTTTAAGAATGGTGGAAGTGTAACTGCAGGGAACTCCTCCCAAACATCAGATGGTGCATCGTTTGTAATTGTAATGAGCGAAAAGATGATGAATGAGTTAAACCTTAAACCCATAGCAAGGATGATGAGTTATGCGGCTAGTGGAGTTGAACCCCGCATTATGGGAATAGGCCCGGTCGAAGCTATTCCATTGGCGTTAAAACAAGCAGGATTGTCACTCGGACAAATCCAGCAAATAGAGTTGAATGAAGCATTTGCAGCTCAATCATTAGCAGTATTAAGGCAGTTAAATATTAATCCCGAAATCGTGAATGTAAACGGAGGGGCTATCGCATTGGGACATCCCTTGGGTTGCAGCGGAGCTAAATTAAGTGTACAGTTATGGGACGAAATGCGCTCACGAAATCAGCAATACGGAATTGTTTCAGCCTGTGTAGGAGGCGGACAAGGAGTAGCCGGAGTATATGAATTGTTATAACACCCGCAGGGTAATTGTAGAGGCGCATAATTATGCGCTACCACATGTTATAGATATTAGGATTAGAATGAATCAGGATTCAGTCAATAATGAAAAATAGTAAAGTAAACAAACCATGGAAACCACAACCAAAAAAGCAATTAAAGGAGGCGAGTTCTTAATTAAAGAAACTGCAGCGCATGATATTTTTATTCCCGAAGAATGGAATGAGGAACAGAAGATGATTGCACAAAGTTGTCATGATTTTCTAGCAACCGAAGTATGGCCGATACTCGACAGGATTGATGCACAGGAAGAAGGACTGATGGTAAGTTTGATGAACAAAGCCGCAGATTTGGGGTTACTTGGATTGAATGTTCCTGAACAACTTGAAGGTTTTGAAAAGGATTTTGTAACGGGAATGCTGGCTACAGAAACACTGGGTGCCGGCCATTCATTTGCGGTTGCATTTGCAGCACATACCGGAATAGGGACGCAGCCTATTTTGTATTATGGCAATGAGGAACAAAAGAAAAAGTACATACCTAAGCTGGCCAATGGTGAATGGAAGGGGGCATATTGTTTAACAGAACCGGGTTCGGGGAGCGATGCCAATTCGGGTAAAACTAAGGCAAAACTCTCGGAGGATGGAAAACACTATGTGTTGAACGGACAAAAGATGTGGATTACCAACGGAGGGTTTGCAGATGTATTTACTGTGTTTGCAAAGATTGATGATGACGAGAACCTAAGTGCTTTCATTGTGGAGAAAAATTTTGGCGGCATCACGTTAAATCCTGAAGAACACAAATTAGGAATTAAAGGAAGTTCAACACGGCAGGTGTTTTTTGCTGATTGTAAAGTTCCGGTTGAAAACCTACTGAGCGACCGCGGAAATGGATTTAAAATAGCCGTAAATATTTTGAACATGGGCCGCGTAAAACTGGCTGCAGCCGCTTTGGGTGCATCTAAGGCTACAGCTAGCAAAACCATTCAGTATGCAAATGAAAGAATTCAGTTTGGCCGGCCAATTTCAAAATATGGTGCTATTCGTTACAAGCTGGCAGAGCAGGCCATCCGGATTTATGCCTGTGAAAGTGCCTTGTATCGTGCAACCCAAAATATTGAAGATGCCATCCATGATTACGAAGCAGGTGGAATGACGCATGAAAAAGCCATTCTCAAAGGTGTTGAACAATTTGCACCCGAAGCGGCAATGCTTAAAGTGAATGGAAGTGAGGTGTTGGATTTTGTGGTGGATGAAGGTGTGCAGGTATATGGAGGAATGGGCTACAGTGCCGATGCTCCGATGGAAAGAGCTTACAGGGATTCGCGTATCAACAGGATTTTTGAGGGAACCAATGAAATTAACAGGATGCTTACAGTAGATATGATGCTGAAGCGTGCCATGAAAGGAGAACTCAATTTAATGGAACCGGCAATGAAAGTGATGCAGGAACTGATGAGTATTCCTGACTTTGGCGAAGAAGAAGAGACGCTGTTCAGTAAAGAAAAGAAGTACCTCGCCAATTTTAAAAAAGCAGTGTTGATGGTAGCAGGAGGGGCTGCTCAAAAATTGATGATGGATTTGGGTAAAGAGCAGGAGATACTCATGAATATTTCGGACATGCTTATTGATGTATATTTAGCAGAATCATTACAATTGCGGGTCGAAAAACTGATAAGTATGCGCGGAGAAGAAGCTTGCAAAACGCATCTGGATATGTTTAAGGTTTTTATAACAGATGCGGCCGACAGAATCAATAAAAATGGAAAAGAAGCAATTAACGGATTTGCGCAAGGTGACGAGCAACGTATGATGTTACTTGGTTTAAAGCGATTTACCAAAACAGAACCATTTAATACAAAAGATGCACGCAGAAATGTGGCAACCGTATTAATTGAAGCAAATAAATATTGTTTCTAAACTAGTTTAGCAAGCTTATTAAGTTAAGCGATAACCAATTTCAGAAGTAACATAATCAACAGTATTAATTAATAAACATGACACTCGAAGAGCAATTTGAACAAGCATCCAAGGATGTGCATACTTTAAAGGAACGTCCCGGAAATGACGTATTGTTAAACTTATATTCCCTTCACAAACAAGCTTCAGTTGGTGATGTAACCGGAGAGAAGCCGGGGATGTTTGATTTTATAGCCGCAGCTAAATACAATGCATGGGCAACCAAAAAGGGATTAACACGCGATGAGGCCATGCAACGATATGTTGATTTGGTAAACAGTTTATTGGCAGAAAACTGATGGAGACAATTGTATTTGAGAGTAGAATTATGTGGTCCCAGCTGGATGCTAATATGCACCTACGTCATTCGGCCTATGCCGATTTTGCTGCACAGGCCCGACTTGAGTTGCTGGAGAAGTTAGGATGCGGAATGAAAGAATTTGCTAAATATAAAATAGGACCCATCCTGTTCAGGGAGGAGTTAATTTACCTGAAAGAGGTACGGAGTCATGATACCATTCGGATGACGTGTGAATTGAGTAAATTAAATGGAGATCAATCCCGCTGGTCGTTTGTGCAGCACATGTATAGGGGAGATGGTGCAAAAGCCGCAACAATAAACGTTGATGGAGCGTGGATTGATCTTGAAAAGAGAAAACTGGCAGTTTTGCCACCGGAATTGCTCCTATTGTTTGCCGCTATTCCCAGGGTTTCAGACCTGAATCAATCTTAGCGTGCAATCATATACCCATCTTTACTCATTATCAGTACAGTCTTTACTCCGTCTGATTTTATTGTTAATTCATAGGCATGAGGGTTATCGTTTCTTTCGATAACATAACTCTTGAGAATTTTGAAATGCTGAAATTGAGTTTCCAAAGCTTGCTTCACCAAAAGCGGAAGTTGATCAGGATTAATTTCATATTCGGTTTCGATTAGCGTTCCCTTAGAATCATAAAAGGCTTTCATTTTGCGGTTACCTTCATTGAACTCTACAACATATTCTCTGGGTTTGTCACCTGTATGGGTCCATTTGTTTCCATCAGCATTGGGGAACTTTTCTTTAAAGGCTTTTTCAACGCTATCAGGAGGATCAAGGGCATATGCTGGCAATGCCCATAGTTGGGTAAGTAATACTAGAACTAAGAGAATTGCTCTGAATGGGTTAACAGTTTGCATTTCGGGGTGTTTAGAGGTTTGGTTTAATAACTTATTTTGAGTAGTTATTGTATCATAGGCTTTTTAAAAGGATAAGTGGCTGCTTATCTATACAACAAAGAAAGGGAATAAAATCCAATTCTCTAGTTTTTTGAGCTAAAAAAAATGAATTAAGCAATTTTTAAGATACCATTGGTGGCTATATGAATACCTAAAACCCTCATGAATACTGGCGGGTTATTTATTTGTAGGTGCTTTTACAATAGTGGATGATACACCTGATTTGAATGAGTTCCACCAATAATTAAAGATGAAACGATCTTTTCTGCGTTTAAAGTGGATAGTTCCTGTGTGTCCAGACACTATAGGAGTATTCGGAGGAGCTTCATGCAATGCCGATTTTTTTTGCTTTTTATCTTCGTTGCGTATAAACAGATTGACCAATGCCGATTTTAATGCTCTGCGTTTTACCTCACCTTTTTCCTCTTGCTTTAAAATGGTAACTTTAAGGTTATGGTAGTCCATCATCATAGTTCCATTTGCTTCATCCTCATTTGCAGTAAATGTAAACTCAATGCTTTTCACAAAACCATCATTTATGAATACCCTTGTAGCTGAAGTGATGTACTTGTTGAGCATTTGTGCAGAAAAGGATTCTATCGTCCCTTTCATCGAAAATGCATCACTAGGGCTCAGCATATTCGCAGAATAGGAAATGGAGGTCTTTACAGAATCAAATACTGCGCTTTCTGCATCGATTAACATTACGGGATGATCGACAATGTACATTGTGTCGGTACTTAGGTGATGGATTGTAGCCCATAAATGATAAAAAGGTACTTTAATCTTTTCACTGTTCTTTTTGGTTAACTCTTCATATGTGATCTTGCCATCCTCTATTTGAATTGCCGGAATGCTAAGTTGGAATTTCATTTGGCGCAGCAGTGTGGCCGGCAATGCACGGTATTTATATTTGGAAGGAATGCGTTTGTCTCTGAATACATAAATATCCGGAGAAACAAGGAGAACCTTTTCAGCAAAAAAACGATTGTTTAAAAGGAGTAGTTTCCAGTTAATATCATAAATAGCAAAAGAAGCCATCTTAACTGAAAGCCAATCTGTTTGAAAGTCTTTGCTCTCTATATACTTTTTCTTACCAAGTTTATGTTGCAAGGTAATGTTCTCTAATTCAATTGAGCGAAGTCCTTTAATTGAAACCTGACCGATAGAGATGGAGAATTCTGAATTGTTATTTACCATCCGGGTTATCTTCTTATTTAAATAAGAAGGGGCGTACAAAAAAGCACCCAACAGCATAAGCAGAATTGTTACAAGGAATATGAACAGAATTTTGAATATCGTTTTGCCTGACATCTGTTTTAGTTGCTATATCAAAGAATAGGACGGAATATAACTGATCTCTTGTATGAAAGGTACAAAACAGTGCCAGTTTTAATTATTCCCAACATTTCCGGACAGCAAGGATTCATAGCTTATGGGATAAGGTGAAGGGACCTACTGAATGGCTATATGGGGATTATTTTTCTCAGTTGTAGTTCCGTCCTAAATTCTGAACTCTAAAAGATGATATTAAAAATTGAAACGCAGGGTTGCATAAATATTCCGCCCCGGAGCATTTATACCTGAGGCAAAAATCCGGTAGCTATTGTCGAGTATATTCTCACAGCCTGTTTGTAATTGCATACTGTATTGTTGTTTGATAGGATACGCATAACTTAAACGGATATTTAAAGTATACCAGGAAGGCATTCCGTTGGCTGTTGCATATTGTTCGTTATCTTCACCTTTCAGGTAATAGTCTTCAATATGTTTCCATCCATTGTAAAGTACAAAAAACTCTGATCGGATGCGGTTTGCCGAAAAGTGAATTGCTGAACGTCCGAATACTGGAGGAATGTGATCAAGTGGATAATCTGAGCTGTCTGTCCGGATACGTCCGTATGTATAGTTAAAGGTATTGGAAAGGGATATGTGTTTGGTAATATCTGCCGTTAGCATAAAGCTTGTTCCATATATATATGCCTCCTGTCCATTCCGGTTTTGCACCACAAGGGTATTTACACTATTGTAAACAATAGAATCACTGCCATTCACTGTGGTTTTTTTGATTGAGATGATATCTGTAACCAAACTATAGTATCCATTTACTTCAACTTTCACTTTGTTGCCGAATACTTTACTGATACCGGCTTCGGCTGTGTAAATATTCTCAGGTTTCAATTGAGGATTCGGAATGATTGCAGTTAACCCACTTTGTGAATCAAAAATTTTTCCTACATCATCTACATTTGGAGCTCTGAAGCCACTGGATAATGAAGTGGAGAATTTCCAGTTTTTACCCGGTAAATACACTAAACCAATTTGCCCGTTTACCGCATGGTTGCGTTGTTGCAAGGTGTTGGGCAAAAAAGAGTAGAATGATTTGTTGAGGAAAGTAGCATCGAGTTGTACCAAACTATAACGTAACCCTTCAGATACAATCAGTGAAGGGTTTATATTCCAGGAATGGGAAACATAGGCCGCGGCAGTCAACATGCTACTCCCGCCATCCGGGTAACGGGTTGATTGGCTGCTGATGCTCCCTGTATTGATGTTTTCCCTGTTGGCGTTTGAACGTACCTGATTTAAAGTGCCCTCGGCTCCATATTGAAGGGAATGGCGTTGGATTCGTTTTAAGAAATCGGCATTAACAGAGTATACATGCACAAATTCGTTGCGATTGGTTTTGGTTGACGAACCGAAATTGCGATTGTGCCGGCTTTCTTCTAAATATTGATAAGCCCCGGTAATCTTTGCATCATCATACCATTGTGTTTGTTGTTTGAGATCAAGATGATAGGCCGCTAGTAATCGGGTTTCCGGTCCATAATACCATTCTGCACTGCTGAATATTCCGTTTCTTTTTTCTGTGAGTCTGTCATAGCGGGGAACATCGGTGCTGGTAGAAAGCTGTATGTTTAGGGTGTGGCTTAATTTTTCGGAAGGGGAGAACCTGATTTTCTGCATTACGTCCATTTGAGTGTATGCAGTGGGTGATTGTAAGTTGTTATCCGAATTTACTACAGCTACATCCTGTCCGTTGATGCGCGCCTGAACGGAATCCCGGAGTCCCAGTGTTCCCATATTGGCCGAACGATTGTTGCCTTGTTTCATATCTCCGAAAGAAGAGAAAGAAAACGAGGTGAGTGAAGCCCATTTTTTACTTCCTATATTGATATCGTAATGAGCGTTGTGTTCAGTGTTAACTGAACCAAAACGATAGGACGCATGCTGATTGAACAGTAACTTATCGGATGTTGAATGTTTGGGTTGAAGTGTGGTAAAGTGCATCACACCACCAAGAGCATCGCTTCCATACATTACAGAGCCGGGACCGAAAAGTAATTCAGTTTGCTGCAATACATTTTGATCCAGTCGTAAAATGTTTTGTAAATGGCCACCACGGTAAATGGCATTATTCATGCGCACACCGTCAACCACCATAAGAACTTTATTGGCTTCAAAGCCGCGCATTACAATACTACCGCCACCCATCTGGCTCTTCTGCACAAATACCTGTCCGCTGTTTTGCAACAGGTCTGCTGTGTTTTGCTGGTTGGCAAATGAAACATCCCGGCTTCGGATTACTTCGACCTGACGGGGAACCTGCTGTTGCTGTTCTTCAAACTTGGTAGCTGAAACAACAACTTCATTTATTTGGACCTGAGCAGGGGGTAACCCAATGGTGTAACCTTTGTTAAGGAGTTCAAATGAAGAAATTGCCCGATGCTGATAACCCATATGGCTAATAAATACCCTGCCATTGTATTTGGTAATTTCGGTGTGGAGCTCATATTGGCCAAGAGTATTGGTTTGGCCTTTCATAATATTCAGCTTTCCCGATTGTGGGTCGGTCCATTGTTCCTCAATGGCAACATTGGATAGTCTTTGTTGTGTGGTTTGATCTATAATGGTGAGAATAGACTGCGCATATGCGGTTGCACTCATGCACAAACACAGTACAATCACAAGTACTTGTGGTACAGTTTTTTTTAACATGAAATAAAATTAAGGTGATAAAAGGAAGAATCTGAATAGGGGTTAAATCATCCTTTATCCGGTGGTGGAGTGTTTATGGTAATACTGATTACCGATGTTGATATATCAGATGGCGCATATACATGCAACTTAGGGATGGGGCATATTATTGGGAGAATACAGGAAGGAGTGTAGTTATCGGCCGTCTTTTTCTGTAGTTTTTTGGCGTGTCCTTTCCAAGCTTGCCTGGCCAGGTTACTTTTTGCAGAAAGGCTTTCATCTTGCAGGGACGATAAAATATTTTCAGTAAAATCTTTAACGCAAAAATAGGTAATGGTTGCACCGTGTTGTTCGTATCGAATAACATCATACATAGCGCCATTGTATGCTATTTCATGTTCGATGCTTCCGTTATGAGGCAGCATAATTTTTTCAAGTGATTCGTTTGGAAGTTCTATGGCAAGTTCCTCAATTTGTTCATTCATGTAAACTTTCCAAAGCCATAAACTCACATGAGAGAACACAACGTTGTACGAAAACAACAGCAATAAAAAGATTGCAGAAATACGTTTAGGAGAGATGTGCGATTCATGAATCATGCAGAGGCAAGATAGCAGAATTCAGATAGTTTAAACAGATGCAGCTACTTATTTGTTAGCGTACTTTTCCTCAAACTTTGCAGGGGAAAACATATACAACATCAGAATCCGTGAATACCTGTATGTGAAAGGTGCTGCCAGGATGAAGGCCGGAACGATAATCCCAATGTATACCCAAAAGTCGGGATCATTGAGGATGATGAGCGTACCCAAACCCAATACAAGCATGATGCCTACTGTAATTGCGTAACTCACATACATGGCGCCCCAGAAAAAACCGGGTTCAATTTCGAAATGAAATCCACAGGTAGGACAATCATCAAACATTTGCATAAAGCTTGTACTAACGGCATTGTGCTTAAACATTTTTCCACTTTGGCAGCGTGGGCATTTACCTTTAAGAATAGCTAAACCTTTGTTTGGAACGTATTGATTACACATGATAGTTGAAAGATTATTGGTGTTGTTAAACGTTGCCGGCTTGTTGTTTCTTAAGGCGGCTGTTGCGCCACCATAATAAACCAAATACTACAGCTATGGTATAAGGCAGTGCAAGCAAATACAAGATGCCATTGTTGAGTGTACTTCCAACCTGCGATCCGCTTTTGCGCGCCTCTTCAAGGGAGGTTTTACACATTGGACATTGTGCCAATAAATCCTGCGAAAGAGCAACGAGGGCAATGAAAAGTACAATACTTATTACTTTTTTCATGATACAAACTTAGTTATTACTTGCAGGGAGAAGTATGATTCTGCTCAGTATTTAAAATTGGTAATACGGAGAGATCATCAGGTATACTATGACTCCGGTTACCGTAACATACAGCCAAATGGGAAACGTCCACCGCACCAGTTTTTTATGACGCTCTACATTCATAAGCAAGCCGTGGTAAAAGGAAAGCAACACCAAAGGTAATACCAGTGCTGCCAGGATAATATGGCTGATTAAAATGGTGAGGTAAACCGGGCGTAACGGATTATCAAGCGGGAAAATGGTTTCGTTGGCGAAGTAGTGAAACGTTACATACGAAACCAAAAAGAGGCTCGACAAGGCGAATGTTGTAATATTTACAGCTTTGTGTGCGGCTATATTTTTTCGTTTGATAAAATATAAGGATACAAGCAGCAACACACTGCAGGTTCCATTAAGGATGGCATTAAGGGTGGGTAGCACAAAAACAAATGAAGGGGTTTCATCCGGACGGGGAAGCCATTTGCGGTTGAGAACTACTACGGCCAGAAAAACAACAACCGAAAGGGTCATCACGATTCTGAAATATAATTTATCGTTGGCTGCTAAGTTATTTTGTGGTGTGTTCATTTAATAAAACGTCTATATCTTCTCTAAGTCTTTTAATTTGGGTATCGTCAAGTCCATCATAAATTCCCCTGATGTGTTTGTCCTCATCGATTAATAATAGCTGCTGGCTGTGATCAATCGTTTTGTCTTCAATGGAAACAGGCAATAAATAACCTTGTCCCGCAGCAAACATATCTTCTTTGGAGCCTGTAAGGAATAACCAGTTCCTGTTTTTTACGCCAAAACGTTCGGCATAATAAGCTAGTACCGGTACAGAGTCATTCTCGGGGTCTACAGAGTGGGAGAGAAAAAGGATATCAGCATATTCTTTTTTCTTCGCAGCGAGTTCGTTACATTTTGCATAAATGGTTTCCACCTTGGCATTCATTTGCGGGCATACATCCTTGCAACGTGCAAAAAAGAAATTGGCAATGTAAATACGTTTACCAACGGTTGCGTGTGTCACGGTATCACCAAACTGAGAAACCAGTTTGAAATCTGGAACGGTATAATAAATGGTGTCCTTATTTGCACCTTCAGGTGGAATACGTTCGCCATAATAAGGTAATGTTGCAAATTTATGTGTACCCAAACTTAGCACCCAATAAACAAGAATTGGGGCTACAAGGAGCCCCAATGCTATAAAAAAAGATCGTTTGTTTTTCATTTCCGGTTATCTGATGGCTGCAGTAAATTCACTTTCAATCAACATCAATGCAATAAGGAATCCAACAAAAAGCATTGGATAGATGATGAAGTTTACCAGCCATTTCGCTTCAAATTTCATGTGCATAAAGATGGAAACGATATAGTAAGCTTTAACTAAGCCCAAAAGAATGAACAATACATTTTTCCACATCGAGTGGTTTTCAATCAGCATAAAGTACAATCCGATATCCACAACGGTTAGTGCCGTTAAAATCCAGAATGTTACCCAGATTTTCTTTTTCATGTCTTTAGGTGATTCTGTATGTTCTAAGTGTTCGTGGTTTTCCATATGTGATACTGTTAATTATGGTAATATGTTAATGATGTTAATAGTGTATTTGTGTTGGTTCTGTTATATCAGATAGAAGAAGGTAAATACGAATACCCATACTAAATCTACAAAGTGCCAGTAAAGTCCTACTTTTTCAACCATTTCGTAGTGACCACGTTTTTCATATGTTCCGGCCAATACATTCAGGTAGATAATAACGTTAATCACTACTCCCGAAAATACGTGGAATCCATGGAAGCCCGTTACAATAAAGAAGAGAGCCGCAAATGCCATTGGTCCGAACGGATTGTGGTCCAAACGTGCACCTTCAGTAATAAAGGTTGTCCACTCCCATGCCTGACAGCCAAGGAAGGCAGCACCACCAAGAATGGTCAGCACCATATACATGGCTACTTCCTTTTTTGCCATGCGGTGACCGGCTTCTACCGCCAGTACCATGGTTACCGAACTAAAGATCAGAATGAATGTCATCAAACTTACGAAGAACAATGGCAAGTGAATACCATGGATGAACGGGAAGTGGTTAAACACCAATTCGGGTAAAGGCCATTTGTCGGTTGTAAAGTATCCTACTTCCTGCATGTGTTCGGTGAAGTTTTCGTGCACGTGCGAAAGCGGTTTTACGATTTCGTTGGCTACCGGAGAAGGGTAGGTGTGGCGAACAAATCCGTAGGCAACCAGCAATGATGAGAAGGTGAATGCATCGGATAGCAAGAAGATCCACATCATTAATTTTCCATAGCTGATGCTGAATGGAGATTTACCTCCGCCCCAAGTGTTCTTTTTTTCAGTAGTTAATGCAGTAGTGTGTGACATATGTTTTAATTATCTGTTCAGTGAGAAAAAGAAGTACAAATAAACCCACACCAAACCCAGGAAATGCCAGTAGGTGGTGCACAAATTTATACTTAAAAGGTTTTTTTTATGTACGTTGAATTGAAAAGTTTTACCAATAACAACGGCTACGAAAATCAATCCGCCCAGCATGTGGAACAAGTGGACGCCTGAAATAACATAAATAAAACTTTCGGAAGGATTGCCTGCCCAAAATATTTTGTTTGCTACCAGCTCTTTCCATGCATACCATTGGCCTACAGAAAATGTAATACCCAATGCAAGTGTAGCCAATAACATTACTTTCAGGGTTTGGAGGTTATCTCTCTTGGCCGAAAAATACGCCCATTGCATGGTGATGGAACTCAATACGATGGTGATGGTGTTGTAGGTAAACATCTTCGGTAAATCGAAAATGAGCCAGTTGCCTTCTCCTCTGCGTACAATATATCCACTGGTAAAAGCGGCAAACAACATTACGCTGGCTACTATCATCAGCCACAATACAAACTTAGTGGGATGAATAACGTATTCAGGATCGTTGGGTTGTTGTGTTGGTTTTATACTTTGTGTCATCATCTTATAAACGATTAAATTTTATCAATTAAATAAGCGATTTGTACCAAAGGCAAATACAGGAAAGAAGCAAACATCAATCGTTTGGCATCTTTGTTATCACATGTTTTGTATAAACGGAAGGCGAAATAGGTCATCACCAATCCGGCTCCAATAGCAATCATTCCTGATATTATTCCGGTAAAACCTTCCTGAGTAGGGAGGAAGCCAACAGGGATCAGCAATAAAGCAAAGGCAAGGTTTTGTAATGCAGTTTTACGGTCTTTACCATATGAAGGCAACATTTTAAAGCCTGCACGTTTATAGTCTTCATCCAATATCCATGCAATGCTCCAGAAGTGAGGGAATTGCCAGATAAACTGTACGCCAAATAAAATCAACGCTTCTTCTGTAATGGTTCCGCTGAAAGCTGTCCAGCCGATCAGTACAGGTAACGCACCCGGAAAGGCGCCTACAAATACGGATACTGGAGAAACACGTTTTAATGGAGTGTAAATAAATGCGTAAGAGATTAAAGAACCCAAAGCCAGCATGCTGGTAAGCTGGTTGAGGTAAATTCCCATAATGGCTACACCTATAATTCCCATCAGTGAACTGGCAACAGCAGCTTCGGTAACACTCATCCTGTTGGTTGCAACCGGTCGGTTGGCCGTACGCACCATCAGGATATCGTAGTTTTTTTCGATAATCTGGTTTAATCCGTTGGAGGCGGCTACCACTAAAAATCCTCCAGTACTGAGTATGGTTAGGTCAAGCCAGTTGATAGCTCCTTTAGCTGCCGTCATGTAAGTAACTGCTGCCGAGAATACCACCAATAGGGTCAAACGTGTTTTCACCAATTGCTGATAGTCCTGCACCTTCTGCCTGATGGCGGAAACTGCAATTACTTCTTCATTATGTTGAGCTACTGTTTTCAATTCGTCTTTATTGTACAACCTGCGAGGCTGGTTTTGTTTTTGAAAATATCAAAATCGTTATAAACAACTGGATGCCTACTATAAGGCTTCCAATAAACAAGTGGATGGTTTGGATTTGTTTGGGGAATCCCCAGTTATCCAAAATTTTGCCACTTGCAATTTGTACACTTACCAGAAGAATGAGCGCTAAGGCTGCTTTGTAAACAATGGAATGGCGCGCAAATGCATTTCTGAATTTACTGAGCATCACTATTGTTAAGATAAAACTAACCACTGAGAAGGAGCGGTGAAACCAAAAGGTGTTTCCCAATTCGCTTACCCACAGGTGGCGGTATTGTTCTCCAAGCATGGCGGCAACTCCGTCTACATTTTCGCGAACCTGTGTGCCGCTTACTGTTTGGATTAGTGACACACACAAAATAGCAACCATGATACCCTTAAGCGACTGGTCATTGTTAAGCTGAGGCACAACAAAATCCTGCGAACGCGTAATGGTATAGATGAGGATACCCACAATGACAAGAGCAATGATCATGTGAATGGTAACCATCCAATGAGCCAAGTTGCTCGATACCACTTTGGCACCAATCCATCCTTGAAATCCTACCAGGATGAAGGCTAAAAAGCTTAACCAGAATACTGTTTTATCTTTCTTAAGATAAGGTACTGCAAAGAACACTGTGAGGAAAATAAAGAAGCCTGTTGTAACACCAATCAATCTGTTTACATACTCTGTCCAGGTTTTGTAAACATCAAAATCGGCAACTTCATGTGTGGCTGATTTAAATTGCTCTTTATAATCGGGAGGAAGCTGGCTGATATCGGAAGGTGGAACCCACTGTCCGAAACACTTAGGCCAGTCGGGGCAACCCATACCTGAACCGGTGCTTCTTACCAATCCTCCCACAAAAATCAGAAAGAAAACCGAAGCGATGGTAAGTATCCCGAATCGTCTGAATCTTCTTTCTGATGTTGTGCTGAATTCGTTCATTTATTAATTAGCAAAACCTAACCATCTTTTCACCACAGAAAACAACACGCTGTCTTTTTCTGCTGCATGAGTTGACTTGGTAGCCGGCTCAAATTTTGATGGATCAGGTTCAGCTTGCTCATCCACTTGTCCGGCATCCGGAACGTTTTGTGGAATAAAGTCATTTTCTGCACCCGGTTTGCTATAGTCGTATGGCCAACGGTATACGGTTGGCAATTCACCGGCCCAGTTACCATGGATATGCTCGATAGGAGCTGTCCACTCAAGTGTATTCGAATCCCAAGGGTTTTGCTCGGTACGTTTACCATTGCGAATGCTGCTAAAGAAGTTCCATAAGAAAATCAATTGAGCGGCACCACCCAATAGGGCAGCGATGGTGATAAACTGGTTCATATCAACAAAGATGTCGAACTGATCGTAGGCCGAGTTTGCATAGTATCTGCGGGGAACACCGGCCAATCCTAAGAAGTGCATCGGGAAGAATACGCAATAGGCAGAGATGATGGTTAACCAGAAGTGGATTTGTCCCATTGTTTCGTTCATCTTACGTCTGAACATTTTAGGGTACCAGTGGTAAATACCACTCATCATACCAAAAATGGCAGCGCTACCCATTACTAAGTGGAAGTGGGCAACAACGAAATACGTATCGTGTAAGTTGATATCCAATGCAGCATTACCCAACCAGATACCTGTTAATCCACCGGTGATAAAGAAAGAAACCAATCCGATGGCAAACATCATTGCAGGAGTAAGGCGCAGGTTTCCTTGCCATAAAGTAGCAAGGTAGTTAAAGGTTTTAACGGCTGAAGGTACCGCAATAATCAATGTTCCCAACATAAACACCGAACCCAGGAACGGATTCATACCGGTGATGAACATATGGTGACCCCAAACGATAAATGATAATACGGCAATGGCCAGAATAGAACCAATCATCGCTCTGTAACCGAAGATAGGTTTACGTGCGTTGGTGGCAATTACTTCTGACGTAATACCCAATGCAGGTAACAAAATGATGTATACTTCCGGATGTCCTAAGAACCAGAATAAATGTTGCCACAATACCGGTGAACCACCTGTTCTTTCAATACCACCGGCTAAATCGGCCGGGATATCGGATAAGTAGAACGATGTACCGAAACTACGGTCGAAAATCAATAACAATGAACCTCCCAATAATACAGGGAATGACAATAAACCTAAAACCGCTGTTAATAAGAATGCCCAGATGGTTAAAGGTAAACGGGTCATCTTCATTCCTTTGGTACGCATGTTCAAAATGGTGGTGATGTAGTTGATACCACCTAGTAAAGCCGAAGCAATAAACAATACGATAGCTACCAACCACAAAGTCATACCACTTGCCGAACCCGGAATGGCTTTAGGTAATGCGGAGAGAGGAGGGTAGATGGTCCAACCTGCTGATGCCGGTCCGCCTTCTACAAATAAAGAGGCTACCAATACCACACTTGATAAAAAGAAGAACCAGTACGAAAGCATATTCATAAATGGAGATGCCATATCGCGGGTTCCCACCTGTAATGGAATAAGCAAATTACTGAAGGTACCACTTAAACCGGCTGTTAACACATAAAATACCATGATGGTACCGTGAATGGTGATCAAAGCCAGGTAGAAGTTTGGATCCAACTTACCATCTTTACCCCATTGGCCGATAATGTTTTCGAGGAAAGGCAGTTTCATATCAGGGTAAGCGAGTTGCATACGGAACAATAACGACATTGCCATACCCAATGTACCCATAATAATACCGGTAATCAGGAATTGTTTGGCAATCATCTTATGGTCCATGCTGAACACATACTTTGAGATGAATGTTTCTTTGTGATGGCCATGATCGTGTGAGTCATGGTTGTGGTCATCGTGATGTAAGTTACTCATATATGCTATTGTTACTTTCTTTTTTGACTAAAATTAATTGCTTATTTGCTTGCTAAGGTTTTGGTAGCGGGTGTTACAAGTGAAGCTTGTGGACCTGCAGGAGCTGTGGCAGTTGAATCTGCAGCCGGAGCACTTGCCGATACAAGTTTAGGTTGGGTGCTTAACCATTTAGCATAATCTTCAGGTGAGTCTACAACTACTTTCATTTTCATACGGTAGTGAGCTCCTCCGCAAATTTTGTTACACAATAAGATGTAATCAAATTTAGGATTGTTGAGTTTGGTTCTCATCTCAGCAGTAGTGATGGTGGGTGTAAAGTTGAACTGGGTAGGTAAACCCGGTACAACGTTCATCTGAACACGGAAATGCGGAAGGAATGCGGAGTGGATTACATCTTTAGCGCGGAACTTCAACGATACGGGCTTACCTGCTGCAAAGTGCAATTCGGTTACCACCACATCATCCTGCGATTTAGGGTCTTTAGGGTCAACACCCAACGCATTTACCACACCAATTTGGCGGAAATCGTGGTTACCCAATTTATTGTCTTCACCTGCGTAACGTGCATTCCAGCCAAACTGGAATCCAAATACTTCAACCACAGTTGCTTTTTCGTCACGGTGATTCATGATATCATTCCATGTTTTTAATCCACGGATTACCAATACTGTTAATACGATTGCAGGAATTACGGTCCAGATCAACTCCAATTTGTGGTTATCAGGATAATAAACGGCTTTACGTTTACCATCTGCTTTGTATTTGTAACCATACCAGAACAACAACACTTGTGTAATCACAAATACAACTCCGGTGATTGCAACGGTGATAAAGAACATATTATCATACTCTGCACCGTGCTCGGCTGCTGCTTCGTAAGCATACACCGTTAATTTACCATGTACTATAAATTCCCAGATAGAGGCAATCATACCAATGGATACGAATGCCAGTAACAATTTACCGTTAATACTGGTCCAGTTGATTACCGGTTTGCCTTGGATTTCACTTACTTTATTTAAGATACCGAATACCTGACCAATTACACCAATTAGCAATACGCCAATAATCACTAATAACCAGTTGATTCTGGATGTGTAAGGGTTTTCACCGGGAGGAACATCTCCTGTAGTAGAGGTGGTTCCGGTTGTGGTACCTGCAATGTCAACCTTTTTTTCGCTTTCAGCCTTAATATAAGCAATAATGGATTTTATCTGGTTATCGCTTAGGCTTTCAAAGGCCGTCATTGGCGATTCGTTGTTGTCTTTATACAACTGAACAGCTACCGGATCACCCGCTTTGATCAATTTTTGAGAATTTTTTACCCATTTAATCAACCAATCTTCCTTATGTTTAGTGTGTGCACCTTTCAAAGGAGGCCCAACAACTTTTTCGTTGATGTCGTGGCATGAAGTACAGTTTGCACTAAATAATTTTTCTCCTTCTTCAGCTGTTTGTGAAAAGCCTGTAAATGAAATGCTTAACAGTGAAACAAAAAATAAGGCACGTAATACAGTGGTAATGATTCTCATTTGGCGTGTATTTGAAATGGTTTAAGGTCTTATAATTTCAGCTCGCGAATGTAAAAGTTTTTTTACGTAATACGCAATTGACTGTTGTAATTTTTCCCCGTTATAAATAGCGATAATGTGGATTACCTCAATTTACTCGGTTTGATTTATTTCTTAGGTGGAATAGGGGATGCCACTTTCGGAGGATTGGGAAGTTTGAGTTTCAAACTATCGGTTTTGAGTTTTAAACTGTCTTTGGCAGTCATAACTATTTTACTAGCAGGTGGTTCAATTCCCGAAGGCCATACGCGCAATCCGTAACTGGTTGATTCGCGAAGCATGGTGGCGGCCAGAACGTTTTTGAATTTGGCTGTGAATGCAAGGTCTTTAATCGCATTTTCATTGCTTTCAATTTCGGCAACCAATTTTCCGCTTTCTACTTCCCATACTTTAATGGTACCATCATTACAACCTGTTACCGCATGTTTGGAGTCTTCGCTGAACGCAACGGCCGTTACTTTCCAGCAGTTTACAGGAAGTGCACGTATTTGTTTACCGGTTACAATATCCCAGATGCGGGCTGTTTTATCATTCGAACCACTTAGTAATAATTTATTGTTCGGACTGATGGCAATGGCATTTACAGCATCAACATGTCCGTCAAATGATTTGGCAAGCTGGCTGTTGGCTAAATTGTATACCTTGATTTGCGGAGCGGAGCTTGCCACATAAATAAACCGTGGGTCGTTGGTTTGGGCAAGTGCATTGATACCCTGCCCGATATTGATATTGCGAAATGCCTTGCCGCTGTTGATATCCCATGCTTTCAGGGTTCTGTCGTCAGATCCCGAAAACAGGTATTTGTTGCTTCGGTCAAACAAAATGGCATTCACCTGGTCTGTGTGTCCTTCAAATGTTCTGGATTTGCGCCACAATGAATCCCAGATCACAATCGTATTGTCGCTTGAGCCGCTTGCCAGCAATTTGCCATCGGCACGGAAACGTAAAGCGGTAATCGGGAACAAATGTCCCGAAAGGGTTCTTAATAAATTAAAGCTGCTATCGTACACATTGATGTTTTTATCCCACGACCCTGTGGCAATGCGGTCACCTTTGGATGTAAGGGTTACCAGGTTTACATCGTTGGTATGTCCGTTTAATATTTTGGTCGGCTCGGTATACTTTTTTTGGGCATACACAAAACCGGTTAATAATAGTCCTGCAAACAATGCATAAGATTTCTTCATGCTTCAAACATATATAAATTGCCAAAAAGAAAAAATGTGTGCCTGATTTGTTGGAAAAAAAGCCCTAAAAACATCCCGGATACATGCAGTCACTTTATTGAATATGTGTTTAAACCATTTTCAGGATACCGTTTTACGCTTCATGAACACCTTTTTGATGTACTGGGTAAACCGTTTGTTGGTAGGATACCTGCGATTGGAGGTGATATTGTTGAAAATAAGTGCCATGGCCAGCAAAATGAGACAGCCGCTGAGCACGGGTGAAAGCACATACATATACCCTAGTGCCGTGATTTTAGGTGTGCCGGTTACTGCGATCAATGCGGTTGCTCCTCCGGGAGGATGCAGGGTTTTGGTGATTTGCATGGCCACAATGGAAAGGGCTACTGCCATAGGTGCTGTGAGCCAGATAATATCGGGGAGGAGTTTGCAAACTGTAACACCGATGATTGCCGAAATGAGATGTCCGCCAATTAAATTACGCGGTTGCGCCAGCGGACTCTGGATGGCTCCGTATATAAGGACGCTGGATGCCCCGAATGAACCTATTAGAAAAACGTTTTCAGATTGGCTGAGCGACAGGCTTTGGATAAAAGCAATCAACCCGATTCCCGCAAACGCACCGATAAAGGACCATACATGTTCTTTATAGTCTACCAGTGTTTCCTTGTACATCACATAACGGGAAACACGCAGGCCTCGTTCTATTTTTTTTCGTACCACGGGTTGGAGTTAAAATGCTTCGGCAAGACTAGGCATTTTCTTTTAAATGACTATGGGTATCTATTTAACTCTAATGTCAAAAAGGACTATTCCTTTATAATAAAGCAATATTAACCGCAACGTTCACAGCGAAAGGAACGCAGCGTTCGCAGCGGTTCAGTTATAGGTTTAATATGAATCGGTTAGTTGCCGGTTATTTTTTGCCGGTTTTAGGTTTAGTTTCTTTCACACGGAAGGCAACAATTTTGGCAATCAGTTTTACCGGCATCGGTTTATCCAACGGAAACTGTACCGCACCTTTCGACCAGTTGTATTTGGCAAAATCCTTCTCAAAGTTTTTGATGCCCGAAGCTGTGGGATAAAAACCGATATGATGTGCATAGGCAGCAAAATAGACCAGCACCTTATCTTTTTTAAATGCAGGCATACCATAACTGATGGTTTCAACCGCATCGGGAGCGGCTTGTTGGATGGCCTCACGAACCTGCTGCAATAAATGTTTCACGGGTGGCGAAAAGGCTTTCATGTATTCATCTATGGTTTCAGGTTTTTTCATACGCATCTTAACATAAAATGACTATCCACTTTTAGGAACGTAAATGTAAGTTTTTGACTTTGGTTTTTCAAAACAACACTTCAATTTAACCACAAGGACCACAAAGAATGCACAAGGTTCACTATCATCAAGAACTTTGTGTCCTTGGTGGTTTAATATATTAGATGACTATAAATGGATAGCAATAAATTAACGTAAAAAATCACCATCAATAATGAGCAACGTTGCACCTGTTTCGGATGTGGAACGGTGGGTGCTGTTTTCATCGGAAACGATGTACATCATTCCTTTGCTTAACACAACAGCATCTCCGTTGTGCATTTCGCTGGTAAATGAACCTTCCAGGCAATGTACAATATGTCCCTTGGTGCACCAGTGATCGGCTTTGTATCCTGCCGAGTATTCCACGATCCGGGTACGTAATCCATCCCGTTGTACGGTTTGCCAAAAGGAAGTTCCCGTTTCTCCGGGATGTTCCGTTTTGGGAATGCTGCTCCAGTTATATGTTTCAAATAAGAGGTTACTCATGGATGTGTAAAAAAAGTTAGTGTTACGAAGCTATAAAAGAAACACAAAAATTCATGACGAAGGATTGGATATATTTGCAATGGAATGATAGTGGAACAAAAAAAGTTGTTACGTAAAGAAATGTTTGCCAAACGCAATGCATTGGAGGTAGCTGTAAAATCTGTGTACGACCAATGGATGTGTGGTGAATTGCAACAGCTGATAACGGAACGGAATTACCGCACGGTGCATACGTATATTCCTATGGGTTCCGAAATTGATATCCGTCCGCTGCTTCATCATTTGTTGCAATCGGGCGTAACCGTTGTAAGTCCTAAAACATTGCCTAAACGGAAGCTCGAAAACAGAAGACTGGTTTCTCTGGATGAACTGGAAACGGGTATTATGGGTACACAACATCCGCTTGAAGCCAATGTGCATGAAGGGTCGTTTGATTGTATCATCGTCCCCGGATTGGCTATTGATGCAAGGCAATACCGTTTGGGGTATGGAGGAGGGTATTACGATAATTTTTTGGTGAACCACTCCGGAGCACACAAGCTAGGTATTTATTATCCCTTCCAGCATATCGAACAGGTGCCAACGGAGCCGCACGACCTGAAACTGGATGCCGTGTTGATGAAACCGTTTTAATATTCATTCCACCAAGAAAAATTCGAATAATAAAGCACGAAATTCGAAATAAAATTCAATGGTCATCTGCACCACGCTGGATCTTGGCCGGCAGTTTCAAATCAACCCATTTACACAATTTTATAGCCCTGATTGGCATTCTTCTTCCTAATAATATTGAACCCTGTAAGGGTTCAATTCTTAACTATAGCGGTTTATCTCTTCCGATGAAACGTTCTTTGCCTAACAGGAAGTTGATGGCGCGCGTCACGTTTTTATCTATGCTCTCTTCAGTTTTTAAGAACGAAATGTACCGCACAATTTCGAGCTGAAGGGAAGGCCGCAAGGAGTCGTAAATCTTTTTTGCATCCTGATGTTCTTTCAATGCCTTTTTGAGTTTGGGATGCATGGGTACTGCTCTTTTTATGGGATCGTATTTAATCTCAAACTGTGCCTTATCGCCAACATCTTTCCCGGCTGCTTTGCGCATGGGCATATTTAAATATAAGCGCCAATAGCCACTGTATTTAATTAAGGTTTGAGTGAATTCATGTCCGTCAATGCTCATGCGTACCGGGATCTTTCCTTTGTCTTTGCCTGCTTCCTTAAATAGTTGAGCCAGTATTTTTTTGGGTACAAACACATAAGGATTTACACCGATAATTTCGATAGTTGCTTTAAATGAATGCGGTGCTTTTTCGGTCATGAGATACTATTTGTTTTTTGCCACAGATTATCACGGATTAAATTGCAAATAAAACAGGGAAATACCAATACCTTATTCTGTGAAGAAAAGTCTTCCGTAATTGTGTTTCCCGCTCCCGCTTTTAGCGGGACGCAGATGCCGCTGATCCTTTCTGCGTTATTTGCGTGATCTGTGGGAAACTATTAGCTCACGTCCTTGTTAGTTGACATCTTCCCGAAAGTCATTATAACATTTAACCTGTGCTTTCCGACAACTATCATGAGTAACAATATTCCATTCCGTTCAGCATATGTGCCAATATGGGTTCGCATTTTTCCTTGCAACAAGGATAATACTCCCCGTGTTTCCAGTAATCGGATTTGGGTGATTGTCCCCACCAGAATTCGGTAACGGCAAGTGGTTTGAGGTTATTCAAAAAGGCATACTGCAAGAGTTTGGGTGTAGCACATTCAGCAGCTCCTGCCGGAGGGTTTTTATACGAAGCGGTCTCGAAAATAGCCTGGATACTTTTGGATTCACCCTGTTGGTTCACACAAACATAATGGTCGAACAGTTTTCGTTGCAATGCATTGGAGTATACTTTCCGGTCCGACTGTAGTTGTTTGACGGATGTTAAAAAACCTTCGGGCTGTTCGGCTTTTAATTGTTTGATTTTGTCACTCATCCGTGAAAGCTCCCGCATGCCCGGAGCCAGAAAACCACCTTCGGCCAGGGTGTCAAATACAGGTGGTACAAATAGGGAGTGTTGGTTAGTGCCTGCAAGTTTTCCTGAAAAACCCCACAAATAACCCACCTCACCGGCCGGTGTTTGTGCAACCAATACCCCAAACATTTTTCCAATAATGGCGCCATCTTCATCGGGTGTTAATCCGAAATTATGTTTCCAGTCCTGTTGGGTAAGAAGGTAGTGTTGTAAGTTTGCTGCTGCCAATATGCATAGAGCATGTGGTGTATTGTGCAACATCAGGGTAAATTGCAACGGCAATACACTCACGTCCGGCTGTGTTTCAAAAGGAGTAAAAAACGGTGGAGTGTTGTGCATGGGGGGCAAAGATAGGAGTTGGGTGGGGAAATGTTAATTGTGTTGTTTGTTAATTATGTTGTCTGTTTTTTGGCGTAAATATCCGGTGAAGATGCCAATAGCTAGAGGCTAACAGCCAACAGCAATAGAGGATGTCATCCTGAGTTTATCGAAGGAGACCTCCGGTTTGTTAAAAAGGAAGACGGAGAGTGTAATCTGTTAATTGTGTTGTTTGTTAATAATGTAATCTGTTAATTGTGTTACCAGCAGTTGCCAACAACCAATAGCCAACCGCAAAAAGCAATTAACGCAATAACCAAAAATGAAAACACCCGAAAGCACCCACGTGATCCGTTTCCCCGATTGTGATCCGTTCAACCACCTCAACAACGGAAGGTATCTTGATTATTTCATCAACGCCCGCGAAGATCATCTCATGGAGCATTATGGATTTGAAATACATTCCTATGCAAAGGAAACAGGCAAAAGCTGGTTGGTGGGACAAAATCAGATTGCCTATTTTATGCCGGCTGCATTGATGGAAAAAGTAGTGATCCAGTCGACTGTGCTGGAGTTTAATGCTTCCGATATTTTAGTGGAAATGCGGATGTGGGACGAACAAAAACGCAGACTGAAAGCCTTATTGTGGATCCGGTTTGTGCACGTGGATATCAAAGAAGGAAAACGCATCAACCATGATGAGGCCTTATTGGAAAAATTCACCCCGATTGTGAATCCCCTGGAACAACAGCTATTCTTCGAGCAACGACTGCTGGATATCAGAAGGAAGAAAGTGGAAGAGATGTGAGTTGTTGAATGATGTAGTCTGTTAATTATGTTAATTGTGTAGTCTGTTAGTTGTGTTGAATATGATATAGTAGGTTGTCGGACGGACCCGTCCGTTACTTGCTCAAATAAAGAGATATGCTCACTAGGTGAACCATATGTTGCTATATAGTTCACCATACCCGTGACCTAGGTGAGCCATATGCCCCGCGTTCTCGCGAACTTCCTAGTTCGTGAGTATTAGACGAAACCGTATACTTTAACTCGAATATTTCTAAGGAACACAACCCAATAACCTTACTCCCCACCCTCCAAAAATCGTTTCAACAATACCAACGCAACCCCCCAGTAATAATTGGAATGTTCAAAGGTTGCCTTGCCTATAAAATTATGTTGGGTGAAGGTTAAGAGTGTTCCGTTTTCCTGAGGTGTGAGTGTGAAATCAAGCACGGAATAGTTTTCGGGGATATCAGGAATGCGTGATATTTTGTTCCAATAGCTGTATTGAAAATGGTGTTGAGGTTCCCATGTCAATATAGATCCTTTGCTTTCATAAGGCGCTCCGTTCATCTTTCCTTTGATTAAAAAAATACCACCAACGGTTGCTTCGGATGTAACAGTTATCGGTGATTCCGACATCCATTGTTGCAATAAGGAAGGTTCGGTAATGGCAGCCCAAACTGTTGAAGCCGGAGCCAGAATATGAACAGATTTGGTTACGGTGGGAGAGGTCAAGGGTTATAGTTATTAGTTATTGAGTTATTAAGTTAATGGGGGTTATTAGTTATTCTTTTTTTGCCAACTTCTTTCTTATCTGTTTCACACAAAGAATACGAAGAAGCATAGTGTTCACAAAGTAGTATTGAGTTTGTATCGGTTAATAGTGTAAGGTCTATTGAGTGCTTATTTGTGCTGGCGCGTGGTCCTTTCCCGTTTGGCGGGTCGAATATAACATGAAATAACATTCCTGTTCCGGCAATTATAATAATGGCGGTTGGCATGCTGAATAGGGCAATGTATAACATGGATGCAGCAGCAATATCGGTTGACACTGCAACAGCTGTCCATACAACGAGTCCGGCTGCCATTCCTTCGGTCACCATTTTAATATTATGGGGTGTGCCCTTTCCGGAGGCTCCTGTTACCAATAATGCCCAGGCTTGAGCAATGAAACCTGAAGTCAATAATCGCCTGTCCATAGAGTCTTTAAAATTGGGTTTCCATGTATGGTATTTCCGGTGCGCAGCAATACTGTCTGCTTTGGATTGAGGATTCTGTGCCCCAACTGAAGTGCTAAGCAGCAAGATCATACACAGAAAAAGGAATGTAAGTGTCTTGTTCATGGTAGGGGAGGTTAATGGTTCCTGCCTTTGGCTGGATAAATATTTGGTAAATGAGTGAATGAGTAGATGATGTTAGGATTTGTAGTTTTTTAGGTATAGCTCGAGTGCGTTTAGGATCATGTCTTTTATGGGTTTTGAGTGTATGTCTGTATCCGATTCTATTTTGATATAACGTGATATTTTGCCTGTGCCTTCCAGTAATCCATCCGGGTCAGGTAAACTGGTGCCACGGTTAAAGCCTAGTTTTAATCCCTTTTTGGATGGAATGATTACGCATATTAAGTCCGCATATTTCGGGCCATAACTATAAGCGATCATCCTTGCGGGAAAATCCACCAGTTCGGTACAATCGGGAAGGTTGGCCAACACCATTTCCCGGAGTGCTAATGCGCGTTTATAAATTACATCATCATATTGTTTCAGGAAAGAGTCTGTTTCGGTAGTGATCATGGTTTATAGTTGATGGATCATGGTTGATGGATATAGTTTTGAGTTACGGGTTCATAAATACAAGTTACATAATGATGCGCCACGGACTGCGGACCACGGACTGCCGACAGTTATTTAACAACCTGTTGTGCCAATTTTGCCGGAGCTACTTCGCAATAAGCCGTGGTCACGGCATCTTTCAACATATCCTTATGCACTTTTTTCAGTTCAATGAATGTCCAGCCAAGTTTGCCCCATTTATTGGGAATAGGGTACATGATGGTATTGTCGAAAGCCGAAAAAACATCCTGGTCAATTGCCGATAGTTTTACGCAGGCACGGTTGTGTTCAGCATCGAAGGTTGCAAATATTTTTTTCTTCACCCTGAACGAGGTTTTTTCAAAGTGAGGTTCTTCCGTTACCTCGGGAAACGAAAGTGCAAGTGTGCGGAGTTGTTCAAATGTTGGCATAGTGTACGCTAAGATACGGGATTTGGGATACAAGATACCGGTGGCTTCGGCTCCGCTCAGCCACCGGTGACTGAGCGGAG